>NZ_FZOR01000028.1 GCF_900188445.1 Actinomadura meyerae | reverse complement strand
ATACCGAGTTAAACGTGAGACGGACGAGAACATCACCCACGACTCGCCGGCCACGATCCGATTGATCTGCCCAGCAGCTTAATTTAACGGCATTGAGATATATCGCTCGATAGCCAAACTAGAAGTTGGAACCTTCACAACCCAACAAGTACGGGAGCGCCTAGGTCTTGGACCCGATACTACGGATGACGAAATTGAAGGCCTGAGAGCGAGGATGCTCGCTAGTGCCGACACCTTCAAGGTCGACCGTCATTTGCACCTAAGCAACATTGTGGACATGTTCGAAGGGTCCATCAATCTAGTTTTCTTTCGACAGCCCTGGGTGCTGGCAACCTTCCAACGCAAGGCGCTCGGAACATCCGATACTCCGCTTGTTCTCATCCCAGACCCAATGAACCGTGAAATGGGACTCGGAACGGGCCTAGGGACTGCCATGCAGCTCTTTATTCCCCTAAGTCGTCGTGTTGGGCTGTGCATGGGAGGACTCGGAGACAAAGCAGAAGATGGCTTTTTGCCAGGAACCACAGCGATAGCGAAGCAACTAAATAGCTATACGCTACACAATGCCAGGAAAGCCGTTTTCCATCACCCACATGACGCTCCTTTTGCTGGCATGCGAATTCCTGAACCGCGCACGGAAGAGATGCGTATCCCCCATAAGCAGATCAATAACTTGATTGCTGGCTTTGCTAGGCAGCAAGGAAGGCTTCCGGAGGATCCTTGATCGGCGCAAACATACGCTGGCGGTGAACGCCCCGGCGCGACGGGACCGGACGGGACAGGCCGCATGCCCGGCGCGCTGGGGCGGGCGGCCGCCGGCAGCCGCGTAGCGGGCGCCCTTGAAGACGTAAAGAAAGTTCTCATCCGGCGGTTGGGCTGCTGGCTGACCCTAGGTCTTAGGTGCCTTGGCCGCCGATGGTGGGGCCTGCTGGCCAGAGAGTCTCTAGGTCGTTCGGGGTGAGCGGGTCGCGGTAGGCGGCCTGTAGGACGGTGGTCCTGGTGGGCTTGTCGGCGTCGGCGAGGTTGGCGAACCAGTCAATGCCTGCGGGGTAGGCCCAGAGGTAGGAGCGTAGTTGTGGGTTGGCTCCTCGGTCGGTGAGGAGGTCGGCTATGGCGGCGTCCTTGATCCAGGGCATGCGGAAGCGGGCGTGGTCGGCCAGCTCGGCGATGGTCGCGCCCTGGTTGAGCGCGATGTGCAGTTCGGCGCGCACTAGTTGGTTGTAGTGGTCGAACTTGGTGCGGGTGACAAGTAGCTCGTCGTCTGGGGTGATGAAGAGGGGTAGGGCCTGGGCGAGTCCTTCGAGGAGGACTTGTTGGGTGGCGTGTACCGACATCAGGCGTACCCAGGGGACGTCTTCGGCTGCTGCTCGGGCTGACCAGCTCGCGCCTTGGAGGCCGTGGCCGAGTACCTCGTGTAGGGCGAATTGGCGGGCGGCGACCTTGGTGAAGCTGGCGCGGCGGAGGTTGAGGCGTAGGCGGACCTTGTCGCCGGCGCCATCCAGCCAGTACGCCCAGTAGGCGTCTACCTCGGTGGTCTCGATGGTGAGGTTGAACGCGGCGGTGCTGCCGGTGGCCTGGCGGACTGCTTGTTCGTAGTCGGCGGCGGCCTGGCGGATCGCGTCGGGGGCCTCGTCGGTTTCGATGGGGCCTTCGATGGCGTTGAGGTCGCGTGCGGTGTCGGAGCCCCACTGGATGCCTAGGGCGGTCAGGGCTTGGCGGGCCTGGTCGCCTCGGTGGGTGATGTAGCCGTCCTGCCATCCGGCGGCCGGGCATCCCTGGGTCGCCCGGACGTAGTCAGTGAGCGGTGGGTGCTCGCCGAGGAGAGCGCCCAGGTATGCCAAGTCGGCGTTGAGACGGGCGGTGAGGCGGGCGGCTCCGGTCTCGGTGGCGCGGGTGTGGAGGTCGGTGAGGCGCCGGTGGATGGCCAGGCGGCTGCTGGCCGGTTCGGGGGCCGTGGTGGTGGGGGCGCAATCGAAGTCGATGACGGCGGCTGATCCGCGGCCGGTCTCGTAGGCGTGCCAGGCTCGTAGGGTCGATTCGATCTCGTCACGCAGGTTCACGGATCGGCTCCCAGCGCAGCGTCACGTACTGGTTCGGACGCAGGTGGTCACGAGTCAACGACATGACGGCATCCTGGTCCTCGATGTCCCAGACGAGGCTATCCGTGGCGGAATTCTCCGAACCGTCCGGGTGCTCCTCGGTCGCGGTGCACCCGCCGAGGTCGACACGGCGTTGCCGGACGCTGATCTCGTACCGGCGGCAGTAGCGAGGCATCGCCTCGCGCCAGTAGTGGTTCAGGTCGAACTTGCCGCCCTCGCAGACATAGCCGACGCGGGCCCACTCCCCCGGCCGTAGTGGCGGGGAGATCTGGAAGGCGAACTTGGCGAGGTTTGTCGTGTCGTGGATCCGCTGGATGGCGATGCGCCGGTCAATGTCGGGGACCGGCTTGATGGACAGTGGGCCGGTGGTGTGCTCGAACCACACTTCACGCGACATGCGCGCCTGAGGCGTATCACTGAGGTTCATTAGGTCGAAGCGGTATTCCAAGCGCGCGGCGCCGTCCTCGGCAATCTCTAGACCGATGGTCTTCGCCAGCTCGACGACGTGGCCGGAAAGGCCGGCCAGTTCGGTGATGTCGGCGTCGTTCAGGCGGCGGTCGCACTGAAGTTGGAGGAGCCTGCGGCCGAGGTCCTGGGCGTGGTCGCTGGCGACTGCTCTGACGGCTGCGAGCCGGGCCTTGGCGGCGGGGATCGTGCGGGTGGTCGTCCCCCAACTGATCTCGCAGGTCTGAGGGGTGTCGATGTGGTGTTCAAGGGTGGTGAGCAGCTCGGCGACGTCGGGGGCAACGGGCTCGTCCGGGTCGCTCTGCGGCTGGTTGGACTCCTCCGGCGGGCACGGCTCGAAGAGCTGTTCCGCCGTCCATCCGGGGAGCATCTTCTCCAACACGCGGCAGTGATGCGGGTACGGAAGCCCCTTCAGTTCACCGCTGAGCCAGCGGTGCAACTGTGCTCGGCTGGGCCAACTCCCGACAAGGCCGGGGTCAATACCCCTTGCCGCTTTGTCGTATTCGCCACAAAACGTCTGGTGCGTCTGCCAGTGCTTCTCTCGGAGGAGCACTTTCAGCCGTACGGGGGGATTCGCCATCACCAACCTTCCGACGGCAGAAACGTAACACAGACGAGCATCAAACGAGACAAGACGAGAATGATCCGTCCTGGATGCGATACAGGCGGTAATGCGACGAGACGTGCCTCCCGGCCACCTTAGAAACGTGAACACCGACACCACTCCTGAGATCGAGTTGTTGGCGGGGCTGCGAGCCGAGTTGACCTAATACGAAATTCGATCCGAGGTCCGTGACGACCTCGCCGGCCTAGCCGTCTTCACCGACGGGGGCGGCGTCATCGTCTGGGTCTTCGTCGGCTACTCCGGGCGGTACTTCTCCTGGGACCAGGACGGGCGCCAGCACCCGGTCAACGACATGCCAGGAGCGGCTCGGCGGATCGCCGAGCAGGTCCGTCCGGGCGGCGCCGAGGTGGTGACGTCGTGAACGGCCTCGCCCGTAGTGGAACGTCGACGCTGATCAAACGGCTGCTGAACGGCTTGCAAGCCGACTTCCCCGGCTGGTCGATCGCGCGTGAGTGCTCGGGCCGCTGGGTCGCCAAGCGGTGCGGGTGGGGTGCCTTGTACGGGCAGAGCGCGGCTGAGCTGCGCAACCGGCTCGACCGGTTCACCGGATCGGAGGACGCGCGATGACTGGTGACCGGCGGGCCGCCGTCGTCCGCATTCCCCCTGCACGGCGATCGATGACCAGGAAGAAGGCGGTCGGACTGACCGAGGAAGAGCCTCAGCTCCTGCTCGCGGAACTCGCCGGGATCACTGCGGAACTCGATGAACTCCACGCACGAACGCGGCAGATCACGGCTCGGGTTCACGGGGCTGAATCGACCTGTCCGACCCGTGAGAGCGGGGCGGCCTGAGGTGAAGGACTCAGAGTGAGGAAACCTGCCATGGAAACGCGTGCGCAGAGTGAGGACCCGACGCTGCGGCAGCTCCGGGAAGAGTTCACCGGTCACCGGATCTGGCGGGCGCGGCGCTGGGACGGGCGTTTGGGCGACTGGGTCGCCACCCTGCGCGACCCGGCCGCCGGCGTCGAGCCGACCGTGATCCGCTCCGACCCGGCGTCCCTGCGGGAGGCGCTGAAGCAGGAGCGGCAGCGCGCGGGCCGTCCGGTGATGAAAAGGGCCTGGTGATGGTGGCGTGGACCCCGCCGCCATCACCGGATGGGGTCGTCCCCGCGCTGGGTGGGACGGCCCTGGGGAAGGCTGAGGCAGCGCGGCGGGTGCTTATCCCCCCGGATGCACTCGTCGCGCTGCCTCGGCCGTTCACCGCACTGCGGCACCTCAACCGGCTCGCGCGGACACTGCCGCGACGGGCCTGGACGGTGGACCGCCGGTACGCCGACACCCGGCCCATACTGCGGGTCTTCTTCCCCGATGCGCCGTGCCAGGGCAACAGCATCACCGTTGCAGCCGGGGACGGCGGCTGGTGGTACCGGTCCAGCACCCGCGAACTGCTCGCACCGTGCGCGGATATCGAGTTGGCCGTGTCGCGCGTGACGACAGCGCTGGACCGTTGGATCTCGGCCGCGGGCTCGTCCGGGGAGACGGACGGGTCCTGATGGACGCCGGCGCGGCCCTGGAGGATATCGCCAAAGACTTCGGCGTCCTGTGCTGGGTGGGGCCGTACACCCGGACGTATTGGGCGCTGGTCCGCAGTAGGGACGGATGGCGCCTGGTTGAAGCGGTGTCGGTACAGGAGCTGGCCATGGCCATTACGCATCCCGACGGGTGGCCATGGCCTTGACGGCCGCGCGGTTGGCAGTCGGTGGAGCACCGTGCGCCTGCCGCGCGGCCCGCTCGACAACGCCGGGGGCGGTGCACGTCGCGAGCCAAGGCTGGCCGGCTGCACGCGTTCATCCTTCTTGAACCTTCACCAGCCTGCGCTGGGGCGAGATCACGGCCCTGCGCCGCTGTGACATCGACCTGCCCGCGCGTACTGTCCGGATCCGTCACGCCTACGTCGAACGAGCCAATGGTCAGATGCTGCTGGGGCCGCCCAAGTCCAAGGCGGGGGTGCGGACGGTCACCATACCGGCCGCGATCATCCCGCACCTGACGGCGCATATGAACAAGTACACGAAGGAAGGCTGACGCCCTGGTCTTCACCGGGCTCAAGGGCGGACCCCTTCGGCGTAGCGGGTTCAACAAGGTCACCCACTGGCGGCACGTGGTGGAGGCGCTCGGCGTCCCGAACCTGCACTTCCATGACCTTCGGCACACTGGCAACCAACTTGCGGCCGACATGGGCGTCTCGACCAAGAACCTGATGGCACGCACGGGTCACGACAACGAGCGGGCGGCGCTGCGCTACCAACACCGGTCGGCCAAGGGTGACCGGATGATCCGCGATGGCCGTGATGCCCTCGTCCGGGAGGACCACGACCAGGGCGACGAGGAGGACGGCGGTGGAGCGCATGGGACGCTGGTGCCAGTGGCCTAATGGCCCGCTGATGGCCCGTCGTTGATCGCGCCCTAGAAACGATCATGGCCCAGGTCCGGGGATCTTGTCCCTGGCCTGGGCCTTTGCGCTGCGAGCGGGTGACGGGAATCGAACCCGCGCTGTCAGCTTGGGAAGCTGAAGTTCTACCATTGAACTACACCCGCGTGGGGCCCGTGAGGGCCGTCCATGCTGTGGATACTGTACCGGATCGCCGGTGTGGGTGTGGGGTGGGATAGCTTTTCAGCGTGCTGCTCTCCGATCGCGACATCAGGGCCGAGCTCGAGTCTGGACGGGTGAAGATCGACCCGTACGAGCCCGGCATGGTCCAGCCGTCCAGTGTGGACGTGCGGCTGGACCGGTACTTCCGGGTGTTCGAGAACCACAAGTACCCGCACATCGATCCCGCTGTGGAGCAGCCGGATCTGACGCGGCTGGTGGACGTCGAGCCCGACGAGGCGTTCGTGCTGCATCCCGGGGAGTTCGTGCTCGCGTCGACGTACGAGGTGTTCGGGCTGCCCGACGACCTGGCGGCGCGGCTGGAGGGGAAGTCGAGCCTGGGGCGGCTCGGGCTGCTGACGCACTCGACGGCGGGGTGGATCGATCCGGGGTTCGCCGGGCACGTGACGCTGGAGCTGTCGAACGTGGCGACGCTGCCGATCAAGTTGTGGCCGGGGATGAAGATCGGGCAGATGTGCCTGTTCCGGACGAGCTCGCCGGCGGAGTACCCCTACGGGTCGGCGAAGTACGGGTCGCGGTACCAGGACCAGCGGGGACCGACGCCGTCGCGGTCGTATCTCAACTTTCACCAGACCAAGGTGTAGCCCTTTTGTGACCTCAACGTGACGGAAGTCACCAAAAGATGAAACATGTTCTCTGGGCGGGTAGTTTCAGGCGACGCACAGCTTTGGCGTCTGGTTGACAGTCTCTTTGCCTGAGGCTCGTCGCGTCCGGGCGTCTGGACGGATTGAGCGAGCCGTTTCCGCGCACGGACGCGGGAACCCGGAAGGAGATCGTGTCAGTACTCCGCGCGGAAAGCGTCACCAAGCTCTTTGGTCGCAGGACGGCTGAGGCACAGCGGAAACTCAAGGCGGGCGCCGATCTCAAGGCGGTCCGCGAGCTCGGGGTCACCCCGGCCGTGGTGGACGCCTCGTTCGAGGTCCGGCAGGGCGAGATCTTCGTGGTCATGGGCCTGTCGGGGTCGGGGAAGTCCACCCTCATCCGGACGCTGAACGGGTTGCTCGGCGTCACCTCGGGGAGCGTCGAGATCGACGGCCAGGACATCGCGAAGATGTCGCCGAAGGCGCTGCGGGCGCTCCGGCAGAACAAGATCAGTATGGTCTTCCAGCACTTCGCGCTGTTCCCCCACAGGACGGTTCTCGCCAATGCGGCGTACGGGCTCGAGGTCCGCGGTGTCGCTAAGGAAGAACGCGAGAAGAAGGCCCGGGAGTTCCTGGGACTGGTGGGTCTCGAAGGCTGGGAGGACAAGCTTCCCGGTCAGTTGTCGGGCGGTATGAAGCAGCGCGTGGGGCTCGCGAGGGCGCTCACGGCGGGCACCGACATCATCTTGATGGACGAGGCGTTCAGCGCCCTGGACCCGCTCATCCGGCGGGAGGTCCAGGACCTGCTGCTCGATCTGCAGGGCCGGTTCGGCAAGACGATCGTCTTCATCACCCACGACCTGAACGAGGCCATGCGCATCGGCGACCGCATCGCGGTGATGCGGGAGGGCCGGATCGTGCAGATCGGCACGGCCGAGGAGATCCTGACGGACCCGGCGAACGACTACGTCGCGCAGTTCGTCGCCGACGTGGATCGTGCCAGGGTGCTGACGGCGTCGTCGGTCATGGAGAAGCCGCTGGTGACGGTGCTGGCGTCGACCGGGCCGCGGACGGCGCTGCGGACGATGCGCGAGCACCAGACGTCGGCGGCGTTCGTGGTCGGGCGCGACCGCAGGCTCGTCGGGAAGGTGCGCGCCGCGCGGATCGCGGACGCGGTGCAGGAGAACGTCCAGACGCTGGACGGCCTGCTCGACCCCGAGGATCTGGACCCGGTGCCGCCGGACACCCCCGTCGCCGACCTGTTCACGCGGTGCGCGGAGAGCGACCTGCCGGTGCCGGTCGCGGACGAGGAGGGGACGCTGCTCGGCGTCATCCCGCGGGTGACGCTGCTGGCGGCGCTCGGCGCGATCAACTCGCACGAGGCGGTCCAGGCCGAGCCCGAACTCGCGCTGGCGAAGGAGGGCGGCGACGGTGAGTGACCTGATCGCGCTGCCCCGGACCCCGGTCGGCGAGTGGTTCGACAGCCTGGTGAACTGGTGCACCGACAACCTGGGGTGGCTGTTCGACGGGATCGGCACGGCGATCGAGTCGTCGGTGGACGCCCTCACGGACGTCCTGACGGTCCTGCCGCCGCTCGGCCTGACGCTGGTGCTGGCCGTCATCGCGCTGGTCGTCAGCGGCTGGCGGCTCGCGGTGTTCACGGTCCTCGGCTTCGCGCTGGTCGACAGCATGGAGCTGTGGGAGGCGTCGATGGACTCGCTGGCCCTGGTGCTGGTGTCGGCGGTGGTCGCCACGGTGCTGTCGATCCCGATCGGCATCGCGGCGGCGCGCAGCGACGTGGTGAGCCGGATCGTGCGGCCCGTCCTCGACTTCATGCAGACGATGCCGGCGTTCGTCTACCTGATCCCGGCGATCTTCTTCTTCAGCATCGGCTCCGTGCCCGGCGTGGTCGCGACGGTGATCTTCGCGATGCCGCCGGGGGTGCGGCTGACCGAGCTCGGCATCCGCGGCGTCGACCCGGAGATGGTGGAGGCGGGCGAGGCGTTCGGCACGCCGCCGAACCGGATCCTGACCCGGATCCAGATCCCGCTGGCCATGCCGTCCATCATGGCGGGCGTCAACCAGCTGATCATGCTGTCGCTGTCGATGGTCGTCATCGCGGGGATGGTCGGCGCGGGCGGCCTCGGCGGCGAGGTGCTGGAGGGCATCAACCGGGTGGACGTCGCGAAGGGCTTCGAGGGCGGCATCGCGGTCGTCATCCTGGCCATCTACCTGGACCGCCTCACCGGCGCCCTCGGCGAGGGGCCGAGCCTGATGCGCGGCCTGTGGCGCCGCCGCGTGGCCGACCCGGTCTGAACCATGGCCTGCGCCTCCGGCCGGTCCGGCCCGTCCGGCCGCGGGGCGCCGCTCCCCCCACACCATGCAAGCCAACGAAGGGATGGGCATGCGTTTCAAGTTGAAGGGTCTGACGGTCGCGGCGTTGACGCTGACGCTGGGGCTGACCTCCGCCGCGTGCGGCGACTCGGATTCGGGTGGGGGTGAGAACGACAAGAACATCACCATCGGCGTGGTCTCGGGCTGGGCCGAGGGCGAGGCCGCGACCGCACTGTGGAAGCGCCTGCTCACCGACAAGGGCTACAAGGTCGACGTGAAGACGCTCGACACCGGCCCCCTGTACGCGGGCATGTCGAAGGGCGACGTCGACCTCTTCCTGGACTCCTGGCTTCCCGGCACCCACGAGGACTACTGGAAGCAGTACGGCGACAAGCTGGAGAAGGTCGGCAGCTGGTACGACTCGGCGCCGCTGACCATCGCGGTTCCGGAGTACTCGCCGCTCCAGTCGCTGGAGGACCTGAAGGGCAAGGGCGGCCAGTACGGCGGCAAGATCGTCGGCATCGAGAAGAGCTCCGGCCTGTACCGGGTCTCGCAGGAGAAGATGCTGCCCGCGTACGGCCTGCAGGACGAGTTCAAGGTGACGACGTCCTCGACGGCGGCGATGCTGACCGAGCTGGACAAGGCCGTCAGCGCCAAGAAGGACATCGTCGTCACGCTGTGGCGTCCCCACTGGGCGTACGCGAAGTACCCCATCCGCGACCTGAAGGACCCGAAGGGCGCGATGGGCCAGCCGGACACCATCTTCACCGTCGCCCGCAAGGACTTCGGCAGCGACCAGCCGGAGGTCTCCGGCTGGCTGAAGAAGTTCAAGATGGACGACAAGCAGCTGGGGTCCCTTGAGGACCTCATGGAGAACAAGTACAAGGGCAAGCCCGAGCAGGCCGTCGACGAGTGGCTCAAGACGAACCAGAGCTACGCGACGTCGCTGACGAGCTGACCCGGTAGCGGGTGGAAGGGCCGTCCGGCATGGCCGGGCGGCCCTTCGCCGTCCGCGCGGGCACCGGCCGGGGTCACCCGGCGAGGCCCGCGATGAGCAGGACGGCGACGAGCCCGGCGCCGGTGGCGCAGAGCGTCATGACGCGCGGGTGGACGCTGTGCGCCTCCGGCAGGATCTCGGCGGCGGCCAGGTACAGCAGGACACCGCCGAAAGTCCCGAGGTAGGGGCCGAGGACCGCGTCGGGGACGGTCGCGAGCATGCCGAGCGCGGCACCGGCGATGGGCGCGGCGGCGTCCGCCAGCAGCAGCAGGACGGCGGGACGGCGGTCGGCGCGGTGCAGCGAGGCCGCGGTGAAGGTGTTGAAGCCGTCCGCGAAGTCGTGCGTGACCACGGCGAGCGCCACGAAGATCCCGACGTCGGTGCCGGACTGGAAGCCGAGGCCGATGCTGAGGCCGTCCACCAGGCTGTGCAGGACCAGCGCGGACGCCGCGAGCAGCCCGCCCGCTCCGGCGCCCGCCGCACCCGCGCCGTGGCCGGCGTGCGCGTGCGGCGCGTACTCCTCTTCGTGGGCGCGGTGGATCGCGACGGCCTGCTCGACGACGTGCAGCAGGACGAACCCGGCCGCGAAGCCGATCATCGGGGCGGGGACGCCGAGCGGGCGGTGCCGCGTCATCTCCAGCGACTCGGGGATCAGGTCGAAGGCGACGACGCCGAGCATCAGCCCGCCGGCCAGGCCGAGGACGAGGTGCCGCCGGTCCCGTACCCGCATCGCGGCGAGGCCCCCGGCGAGCGTCATCACGAACGCGAGGACGGACACGAGCACGGCCATTCCCGTGTCTTACCAAGCCCCCCGCGATCAGAACCTCGCCCGCGCTCGGGCGGGCGAGGCGCCGTCCGCCCGGCGGGCACCCGCGGCCCCGGGCGCCGCCGGGCGGACGGCCGTTCGGTGGTCGCCGGTCAGTCGAACGCGTTCGCGTCGACGACGCTCCCGGCGGGCGGGCGCTGGACGGTCACCGGCTTCCCGTAGTCGATGTACTCGATGCGGTTCTCCGGGCCGGACGTCAGCGCCAGCACGTACGGCTCCCCCCGCGTCGCCACGTGGATCTCGTCCTCGGTCGAGGCGGTGCCGAGCGTCACCGCGGGCGTTCCGCCGACCGTCCCGGTCTTGCCCGTCCGCCAGGGGCCCGCGGACTTCACGGCCTCGTTGAGCACGGCCGTGCGGTAGGTGAAGGCCGCCAGGTCCTTGTAGCCGTCGGTGGCGCTGGTCGTCTTGAGGTACTTGCCGGAGAACAGCTGCATCGCGCCCTTGCCGCCCATCGACTTCCAGAACGCGTCGTTCCCCTTGAGGTAGACGACCTTGCCGATCCTCGTGATCTCGACGCGCTCGCGCCCCTGCTGGAACCATCCGGTCGACTTCGACTTGCCCTCGTAGCGGAAGTCGAGCGTGAACTTGTCGGTGCCGTCCTCGACCTGCCCGCGGATGCGCAGCGAGCGCGCGCCGTTCGTCGCCTTGCGGGCGCGGCGCAGGACCTCGGCCGCCGGCAGCTTCTCCACCCCGTTGGCCGGCGCCGCCGCGGGACCGGTGGCGGCGCCGGTCGCCGTGGAGCTCTTCGCCGTCGCCGCCGCCTTCTCCGTCGTGCCGGTCTCCTCCGCCGGCCCGCAGGCCGCCGTTCCGGACGCGATCGCCAGGACGAGCACGGCCGACATCCGGCCGGCCCGCAGTCGGTGATGCGACATCCCTGGCCCCCTCTCTCTCACACGCTTCGTGGGACATCGCCCCCGATGTCCACAACGAGCCTGTTCGAGGCGCATGCCGGATCACTGTCGTTATGCTGCGGTCACTGCGTCCGGGCTGCCGAACGGCTGCCGCGGCGCGCCCCGGGCGGGTGAGTGGAGGTGGTCGCGCTGCCGGACGAGGCACCGTCACTGCGCTTCGAGATCCTCGGCCGGACGTCCGCGTGGCGGGACGGGCGGGAACTCGACCTCGGGCCGGGCAAGCAGCGCGCGGTCCTCGCCGTCCTGCTGCTCGCGCCCGGACGGCCGGTACCGACGGCGTCGATCGTGCGCGCGGTGTGGGGGGACGAGCCTCCCGACAACGGCGCGAACGTCGTGCAGAAGTACGTGGCCGGATTGCGCCGCGTGCTGGAGCCCTACCGTTCGCCGCGCGCTCCGGGACGGCTGCTCGTGCTGACCGGCGCCGGATACGCGCTGCACGTCCCGCCGGACGGCCTGGACGCCGAGGTCTTCCAGGACCGCGTGAAGGCGGCCCGGTCCGTGCGGGACGAGGGCGACGCGGCCGGGGCCGAGGCGATGCTGCGCGAGGCGCTCGCGATGTGGCGGGGCCCGGCGCTCGCCGACCTGAACGGCCCGTACTTCGAGGCGACGCGCGACCGCCTGGAGGAGACGCGCGCGGCGGCGCTGGAGGCGTGCGCCGAGGCCGGGCTGGAGGCGGGGGAGCACGCCCGGCTCGTCCCCGAGCTGCTCCGGCTGGTCGCCGAGTTCCCGCTCCGGGAGGGGTTCCGGTACCTGCTGATGCTGGCGCTCTACCGGTGCGGCCGGCAGGCCGAGGCCCTCGCCGCCTACCGGGACGCGCGCGACTTCTTCGCGGCCGAGTTCGGAGTCGAGCCCGGCGAGCGCCTCCAGAACCTGCATCTCGGCATCCTGCGCTCCGACCCCTCCCTGGCCGCCCCGGCCCCTGCCGCCGCCGGCGAGCAGCCGACGCGCGACGAACCGGCTCGTTCCGAACGGGCTACCTCCGAATCGGCGCGTTCTGGCGCGGCGCGCGGCGACGTGATCGCGCCGGCCTTCGTCCCGCCCGATCCGCCGCTCGCCTCCCCTCCGCCGCCCGCGCTGGAGGTGATCCCGTCCGTGCCGGTCGCGGACCCTCCCCCGCACTTACCGCACGCCGACGCGCATGCCGCCCTCGGCGCCGCCCCCGGCCACCATCTCGGGGCGGCGCACGCCTTCTGGGCGCCGCCGCCCGTACGGCGGATGCCCTGGCCGCTGCGGACCGTCCTCGCGGCCCTGCCGGTGGTCACCTTCGGTATGGTGACCTTCGCCCTGGTCGCCTACTACGCGGCGCGGCGGCGCAGCCGCGCACTGGCGCTGACGGCGACCGGCTACCTGGCGCTGTCCGGTCTCGCCTTCATCTGCATCATGAGCACCAACGCGGAGGAGCCGACCCCGTGGGACGGCCCGATCTTCCTCGCGATGCTCATCACGATGTTCGGCGGCGCCGTCCACATGGTGATCCTCACGGTCGACCCGTACGCGTACCCGGGCGGCGCGCCCATGCGGGACGTCCGGCTGGTCGAGCGGCGGGTCCGCAGGGAGCAGGCCAGGTCGCTGGCCGCGCACCACCCGGCGATCGCCCGCGCTCTCGGCATCGGGCGCCCCGACCGGCCCCGGACGTTCGACGACGGCGGTCTGGTCGACGTGAACTCGGCGCCCGAGCACCTGCTCGCCGCGCTGCCCGGCGTGGACCCGCACCACGCGAAGCTGATCGTGCTGGCGCGGGCGGCGCACGGCCCGCTGGTCTCGGTGGACGACCTCGCGACCCGGGACATCCTCCCCTACCAGGTGGTGCACGCCCTGCGCGACATGCTCATCGCCGTCCCGAACGCCGCCGACGCGGCCGGCGCGGCCGGGGCGCGGGACGCCGCCTCCCCAGAGCCGGCGCCGTCCTCGCCCGTGGAGCCCGCCCCCGGCCCCTGACCCCGAAGACGGGAAGGACCCCGAGCCCTGCGGGGCCCGGGGTCCTTCCCGGTGCTTCGTGCGCGCGCCCTACTCGGCGGCGACGGGCTCCTTCTCCTCGGCGGCCCTGCCGCCGTCGTCGCCCTTGATGGAGCGGATGAGGAGCTGGGAGACGTCGACGACCTCCAGCGACTCCTTGGCGGCGCCCTCGTTCTTCTTCTCGTTGATGGCGTCGCCGAGCATCACCAGGCAGAACGGGCAGGCGGTGGAGACGGTGTCGGGGTTGGTCTCCAGGGCCTCGTCCACGCGCTCGGTGTTGATGCGCTTGCCGATGCGCTCTTCCATCCACATCCGCGCGCCGCCGGCGCCGCAGCAGAAGCCGCGGTCCTTGTGCCGGTGCATCTCCTGGGTCTTGACGCCCGGGACGGTCGCCATGATGTCGCGCGGCTGCTTGTAGACCTTGTTGTGGCGGCCCAGGAAGCAGGGGTCGTGGTAGGTGATGTTCTCCTCGATCGGGGTGACCGGGGTGAGCTTGCCCGACTCGACCAGGTGCGCCAGCAGCTGGGTGTGGTGGACGACCTCGTAGTTCCCGCCGATCTGCGGGTACTCGTTGGCCAGGGTGTTGAAGCAGTGCGGGCAGGTCGCCACGATCTTCTTCACCCCCGCGTCGTTGAGGGTCTCCACGTTCTGCTGGCCGAGCATCTGGAAGACGAACTCCATGCCCAGGCGGCGGGCCGGGTCACCGGTGCACGCCTCCATCGGCCCGAGCACCGCGAACTTCACGCCCGCGATGTGCAGCAGCTCGGCGACGGCCTTGGTGGTCTTCTTGGCCCGGTCCTCCAGCGCGCCGGCGCAGCCGACCCAGAACAGGTACTCGGTGTCCTCGGAGACCTTGTCGTCGACGACCTCGACCTCGAAGTCCAGCTCCTCGATCCACTCGAGGCGCTTCATCTCCGACATGCCCCACGGGTTGCCCTTGTTCTCCAGGTTCTTCAGCATCACGCCGGCCTCGGAGGGGAACGAGGACTCGATCATGACCTGGAAGCGGCGCATGTCCAGGATGTGGTCGATGTGCTCGATGTCGACCGGGCACTGCTCCACGCAGGCGCCGCAGTTGGTGCACGACCACAGCACGTCGGGGTGGATGACGCCGTCGTCGCCGACGAGCGCCTTGTCGACCTCCATGGCGAGCTTCTGCTCGTCGGTGAACTTCTCCCGCTGCTCCTCGGAGGCGGTGAAGTAGGGGGCCTTGGCCAGCGCGTGGTCGCGCAGCTCCAGGATGACCATCTTCGGCGACAGCGGCTTGCCGGTGTTCCAGGCGGGGCACTGGGACTGGCAGCGACCGCACTCGGTGCAGGTCGCCATGTCGAGGAAGCCCTTCCAGGTGAAGTCCTCGATCTTGCCGCGGCCGAAGACGTCCTCGTCGGGGTCGGCCTCCTCGAAGTCGAGCGGCTTGCCGCCCGACATCATCGGCTGCGCGGCGCCCAGGCCGTCCGGCTGCCGCTTGAACATGACGTTCAGCGGGGCCAGGAAGATGTGCAGGTGCTTGGAGTGGACGACGAACACCAGGAAGACCAGCGCGACGCCGATGTGCAGCAGCAGGCCGACCGACTCCAGCACCTCCAGGGTGCCGTCGCTGATGCCGTCGCCGAACAGCTGCCCGACCAGGTAGGAGAAGTACCCGGCCTTGCCGTAGCCGAAGTTGTCGCGCGCGACCTCGACGCCCCGGAAGAAGAACATCGTCCAGATCACGTTGAAGATCATGAACAGCGTGATCCACGCGCCGGACAGGTGCGAGCCCTTGAACCGCGACTTGCGGCCGATCCGCTTCGGCGAGTTCTTCACCCGGATCGCGGTGAACACGATCAGGCCGGCGAGGCACGCCAGCGCGATGGTGTCCTGCACGAACCCGATCGGCCCCCAGGTCTGCAGGCCCGGGATGTGCGCCTCCAGCCCGAACAGCAGCTGGACGGCCGCCTCCAGGTAGACCGTCGCGAGCAGGAAGAACGCCCACATGACCGCGAAGTGCGCGGCGCCGGCCACGGTCCACTTCAGCAGCTTGCGCTGCCCCAGGACCTCCACCGCCTGGCCTTCGACGGCCTTCTTCGGCTCCCGCTTGAGCTGCAGCGTCCGCTCAGGGTCGGGCTGCCCGCTCTTGGCGATGGTGTACAGGAACAGCACCCGCCGCGCGGCGAGCGCCAAAGCGACCGCCGTACCGGCGAGCCCGATGACCAACGTGATCCAGAACACTGTTCCGTCCTCCTGGGGTACGGGTGCTGGCAGTCAGCGTAGGGCTCGCGACAGACTGCTCTTCACCCGGGGCCCGAATACTACTCGGTAGTAGCTTATGCGTCACCTGCGCTGGTCAGGACGCTCCCGGCCCCTTCCCGGCGCCCGGAAGCGTCACGACCCGCGGCCGTGCCGCCCGTCCACCTTAGAGATCCCGTGCGCCGATGAGTATCGGCGGGTTCCCGAGTCCATACCAGTACGGGCCGTCCGTCCAGGGCGATTCCCAACCACCGGTATGCCGAACGGAGCCTTCATGACCGCCACGCCAGACCTCACACCCGCCACCCGACGGATGGCCCGGCTGCTCGCCGGCGTCCGCGACTCCCAGCTCACCGCCCCGACGCCGTGCGAGGGCACCACGCTCGGCGCCCTGATCGGGCACGTGGACGGGCTGGTCCTCGCCTTCACCCGGGCCGCCGAGAAGAACTTCCCGGAGGGCGGGTCGCAGCCGCCGTCCGACGCGCCGGACCTTCCTCCGGACTGGCGGGCCCGCATCCCCGAGCGGCTCGACGCGCTCGCCGCCGCCTGGCGCTCCCCCGCCGCCTGGAGCGGCATGACCGAGGCGGGCGGGATCACGATGCCGGGCGCGGACGCCGGAAACGTCGCGATGAACGAGCTGGTCGTCCACGGCTGGGACATCGCGTGCGCCAGCGGCCAGCCCTACGAGGCCGGCGCGGAGGAGATCGAGTCGTGCCTCGCCTTCGTCTCCCCGACCGTCGAGCAGAGCGGCGGCAAGGGCGTCCCCGGCCTCTTCGGCCCCGCCGTGCCGATGCGGGACGGCGCGTCGGGTCTCGACCGGCTCATCTCCATGACCGGCCGCGACCCGTCCTGGACGCCCCCCGGCCGCGCCTGACACCGCCGCGCCTGACACCGCCGCCCCGGCGGGTCCCAGGTTTTACCTCCGCTGCCTGGCCGCTGATCAGGCGTTGCGTGAGGATTGTGGGGAGGGTGCGTCCGGTCCCGATCCAAGGGGGGATCATGACCGAGACCACCGAGATACCGCGCTGGCACGTCACCGGCGACTGGTTCGACGTCTGCAAATGCGACGTCCCGTGCCCGTGCACCTTCGCGCAGCCCCCCTCGTACGGCGACTGCGACGGCGTGCTGGCGTGGCGCATCCGTGAAGGACGGTACGGAGACGTCGTGCTCGACGGCCTCAACGTCCTGATGCTCGGCTCGTTCGTGGGGAACGTGTGGGGCGAGCACTCCGACGCCTACGCGGCCGTCTTCCTGGACGAGCGCGCCGACGACGCGCAGCGCGCGGCGCTCGGGAAGATCTTCGGCGGGGAGGCCGGCGGATGGCCGGCCCAGTTGGTGGGGATGCTCGCCCCCGAGGTGCGCGGCATCGAGTTCTCGCCCGTCGCGATCTCGGTCGACGACGACCTCGCCACCTGGAGCGCGGAGGTGCCCGGCCGGGTCGTGGCGCGGGCCGAGGCGCTGACCGGGCCCACGACGCCCGAGGGCGCGCGCGTGCAGACGCTCAACCCGCCGGGTGCGGAGACCGGTCCCGGCCAGGTCGCCACCTGGGGCCGCGCCCTTACTGACCGGGTCGACGCCTACGGGTTCACCTGGGAGTGGGACGGCCGTTCCAGCAAGCACATCCCGTTCGACTGGAGCGGACCCGACTGAGGGGGCCGGCGATGCTGACTCATCCGCGCCACTTCGGCCACGGCCCGGCGCGACGGCGCACACCCGCGGCCGAGCCCGCGCCCCATTCCCCGACCGGTGCCGCGCCCGGTGCCCGCGGGCGGCTTCGGGAAGGCGTGTTCGTCCTCGTCCTCCTCGCGCTGGCCGCCCTCGCCTGGCTGGCGGTCCACTGGCTGGCCATGCCCGACATGGAGGCCGGGATCCTGACCGGCGGCGCCGAGCGCTCCGGGGACGGGATGGCGGGCATGCCGATGGAGCCGTCCGTCGGCGCCGGCCTGTTCCTCGGCACCTGGCTGGTGATGATGGCCGCGATGATGCTGCCCGCGGTGGCGCCGGTGATCGTCCGGATCGACCGGATGATGCGGCGGCGCGGCGGGCGGGCGACGACCGCCTATTTGCTCGCGGCGGGCTACCTGGCCGTGTGGGGAGCGGCCGGGGTGGCGGCATACGGGCTGTTCCTGGTCCTCCAGCCGCTGGCGGCGGCGGGCGACGCGGCGGTCGCCGTGCGGGCGGGCGCCGTGGTGCTGCTGTTCGCGGGCGCCTACCAGCTCAGCCCGCTGAAACGGGCGTGCCTGCGGCTGTGCCGCTCGCCCCTCGCCGTCGTCGTCCGGCACGGCGAGCGGATCGCGGCCGGGCCCCGCGGCGCGGTGATCGCGGGCCTGCACCACGGGGCCTTCTGCCTCGGCTGCTGCTGGGCGCTGATGGCCGTGCTGCTCGCCGCGGGGGTCATGAGCCTGGTCTGGATGGGGGTCGTCGCCGCGGTGATCCTCGCGGAGAAGGTCTGGCGGCACGGGGAGGCGCTGAGCCGGCCGGTCGGCGCCGCGATGATCGTCTTCGGGCTGGTGCTGCTCGCCGCCCCCGGCGCCGCGCCGACGCTGACCTAGCCCGCGCGGGCCGGGGGATCAGACGCGTTCGAAGACGGCGGCGAGGCCCTGGCCGCCGCCGATGCACATCGTCTCCAGGCCGTAGCGGGCGTCGCGGCGGTGCATCTCGCGGGCGAGCGTGGCGAGGATGCGGGCGCCGGTCGCGCCGACGGGGTGGCCGAGGGAGATGCCGGAGCCGTGCACGTTGACGCGGTCCCAGTCGGCGTCCTTCAGGTCCCATTCGCGCGTGACGGCGAGGACCTGCGCGGCGAACGCCTCGTTCAGCTCGATGAGGTCGATGTCGGCGAGGGTGAGCCCGGCGGCGGCGAGGGCCTTCGCGGTGGCGGGGACGGGGCCGATGCCCATCGTCCGCGGCGGCACCCCGGCGCGTCCCCACGCGACGAGCCGGACGAGCGGCCGCAGCCCGAGCTCGGCGGCGCGCTCGGGGGTGGTGACGACGCAGGCGGCGGCCGCGTCGTTCTGGCCGCTGGCGTTGCCGGCGGTCACGGTGGCCTCGGCGTCCTTCTTCCCGAGGACGGGACGCAGCTTCGCCAGGCTCTCCATCGTGGTGTCGGGCCGCGGGTGCTCGTCGGTGTCGACGACCGTGTCCCCCTTCCGGGACGCGACGGTCACCGGGACGATCTCCTCCGCGAACACTCCCGACCGCTGGGCGGCGACGGCGCGCCGGTGGGAGCGGACGGCCAGCTCGTCCTGCTCCTCGCGCCCGATGCCGTACTCGCGGCGCAGGTTCTCGGCGGTCTCCAGCATGCCGCCGGGCACCGGGTGGTTGACGCCCCCGGCGGTGACGCGGCCCTGCGCGAGCGCGTCGTGCAGTTCGAGGGACGGCCCGCGCACGCCCCACCGCGCGCTCGTCGTATAGAAGGGTGCGCTGCTCATGCTCTCGGCGCCGCCCGCGATGACCACGTCGCTGACGCCGGTCTGGATCTGCATGGCCGCGTCCAGCACCGCCTGGAGCCCGGACCCGCACCGCCGGTCGACCTGCGAGCCGCCGACCGAGATCGGCAGGCCCGCGTCGAGCGCGGCGACGCGGCCGATGGCGGGGGCGTCGGCGGTCGGGTAGCAGTTGCCGAGGATCACCTCGTCGATCGCGTCGCCGGGCAGCCCGGTGCGCTCGACCAGGGCGCGGATGACGGTGGCGGCGAGTTCCGCGGGCGGGACGGCCTTCAGCGCCCCGCCGAACCGGCCGATCGGGGTCCGCAGCGGCTCGCAGATCACCGCGTCGCGCATGGTGGCTCCTCCAGGCTGGGGTACCGGGTACCCGGCAGGCTACGGCCTCCGTCCGTGAGGGCGGCGTTCGGGCCCGCGGGCGCGGGAGGGTTGAATGCGGGGAAGCCGGATGCGGTGTAGCCGGATGCGGTGGAGGCGGACGAGCGAGGAGGCGACGGTGGAGGACTGGGCGCGGCGGGTCACGACGATCCGCGTGATCGGCACCGGGGCGATGGGGCGCGGGATCGCGCAGCTCGCGGCGGCGGGCGGGCTGACCGTGGAGCTGGCCGACATCCGCATGGAGGCCGTGGTCGGCGCGGCCGAGTACATCGGCGGCATGTTCGACAAGCTCGCCGGCAAGGGGCGGATGACCGCCGAGGAGGCCGCGGCGGCCAAGGAGCGGCTCCGGCCGGTCGGGGAGCCGCTCACCCCGTTCCAGGACTGCGACCTCGTGGTGGAGGCCGTCCGGGAGGACATGGACACCAAGCGCGAGCTGTTCGCGTCCCTGGAGAAGGTCTGCCCGGAGCACACGGTCCTGGTGACCAACACCAGTTCGCTGCCCGTCACGGCGATCGCGGCGGCTCTGGAGGATCCGTCCAGGGTGGCGGGTCTGCACTTCTTCAACCCGGTGCCGCTGATGCGTCTCGTCGAGGTCATCCCGGGTGCGCGTACGGCGGACTGGATCCCGGGCGCGCTCGCCGATCTCGTGCGGCGCCTGGGTCACGAACCCGTGCTCGCGCCGGACGCGCCGGGGTTCCTCGTCAACCACGCTGGACGCGGCCTGGTGACGGAGGCCCTGCAGATCCTGTCCGAAGGGGTTGCCGAGCCCGTCGACATCGACCGCATCGCGCGGGACGTCCTGGGCCTGAAGATGGGGCCCTGCGAGCTGCTCGACCTCACCGGGATGGACGTGTCGCACCCGGTGATGGAGTCCATCTGGACGGGCTTCTACACCGAGCCGCGGTTCCGTCCGTCCAGACTCGGACGGGCGCGCCTGGAGGCCGGTCTGCACGGCCGCAAGACGGGCGAGGGCTTCTATAAGTACGTGGACGGCGCCAAGCAGGAGCCGCCGGAGGTCACCGTCCCTGCGGTGGAGCCGTGCCCAGTCTGGGTGCACGGAGACGTTCGTGACGGGCTCGGCGCGTTGCTCACCGCGTCCGGGGTGGAGGTCGAGTCAGGCGACGAGCCGTCCGACAGGGCCGTCGCCCTGGTCGCGCCCCTCGGGCAGAGCACGGTCGCCGCCGCCCAGGGGTTGCCCGTAGAGCGGACCCTGGGCGTCGATCCGCTCGGCGAGTTCTTCACCCGGCTGACCGTGGCAGTGCACCCGGGCCTCGACAAGGACGCGGGCCGGGCCGCGCTCGCCGCGCTCGCCGCCACGGGACGTCCCGTCACGGTCGTGCGCGACGCCCCGGCCCCGGTCGCGCAGCGGCTCCTCGCCTCGATCGTCAACGTCGGCTGCGGGATCGCGGAGCAGCGCCTCGCCCGCCCGCGGGACATCGACACCGCCGTCCGCCTCGGCCTCGGCTACCCGCGCGGCCCGCTGGAGTGGGGCGAGCACGAGGGCGCCGACCGCGTCCTGCGGATCCTGCGGGGCCTCCACGGGAGCACCGGCGACCCCCGCTACCGTCCGAGCGCCTGGCTCACCGAACGCGCGGCCCTCGCCCTCCCCCTCACCAAAACCGGCACCGTCCCGTCCGACCTCAGCGCCTGACACGATCCTCACCGCCTGACACGATGCCCTCCGCCCGGACGGCGGGCGGAGGGCATCGGCGGGGGGGCGGTCACGCCAAGGGATAACGGCAGCGCTCACCCCCAGTCGGAGGGATCAGAACGGCAGTTCCGCGGGCGGCTTCGGCTTCGTGTCGGTCCAGCCGGACGACCGGACGGCCACGTAGTTGATGATGAAGCCCGGCTTCATCTCCGCGTACGGGCCGCCCGGCTTGGTCAGCGTGTCCTGGACGGCCAGCACGCCGCCGGTCTTCCCGTCGAAGACGATCACCAGGCGGTGGCCGTAGGAGCCCCGCTCGGCCTTCGGGCCGCCGTACTCGCCGGTGATCGTCGCGGTGCGCTCGGGGGCGGCGAGCGCGACGCCGCCGCGGCCCAGCGGGTCGGCGACGCGGCCGATCGCCGTGATGCCCGGCTGGGACGCCAGCGCCCGCATCAGGCCCGCCCGGACCTTCGGCGGGACGGGGGTGCCGCCGAGGATCGACGACGTCCGCCAGATCCCGGCGGAGGCGGCCTGCGCCTCGGTCGGCCTCCCGGTGCCCTTCTCCGCGGGGGCCCCCATCGCCCGGCGCGCCTCCTCGGCGCTCAGGAACTTCTCGGCGAGCGCGGCCGGGTCGGTCGGGAGGTTCTGCCACTCCTCGGCAGGCTTGCCAAGGAACTCGCCGCCGCCGTCCGGCTCGATGCCGACCTCGGGGCCGTCCGACCGCCACTTCGTGGCCTTGGCGGCGTAGGTGTAGTAGTGGTCGTTCGACCAGACCCGGAACTCCGACGGCGACCCGGCCTTCTTCCAGAGCGCCTCGTCCTGTGCCGTGAGCGGGCGGGCGGGCAGGTCGCGCCCGTAGTACGCCTCGCCGGTGCCCTTCTTCATGCCGGTCCAGTTGAACGACTCGCTCGCCGCGCCGACGATCGCGTACGTGCCGGTCTTCGCCCGGATGATGTACGACTGCCCGTCGATGCGGTCGGTGTACCAGTACTTGCCGGTCGGGGTCAGTTCGACCTTGGCGGCCGCGGCGAGCACCGCCTGCTTGTCGAGGTCGACGCCGCCGGGCGCGTCCGGCGTGGCCGGCGTCCCCTGGCCGGTGAGGGCGACGGCGACGGCCGCGGCGGCACCGGCGGCGACCAGCCCCGCTCCCAGCCCCGCGGGCCAGCCGAGGCCGAACCGCGACCGCCGCCGTCCCGTCCGGGCGGGGCGGCCCGCCATCTCGTCCTCCAGCCGGGCCAGCGCCTTCGCCGTGGTCGTCGCCGACGGGGGCGGGGGTTCGCTCAGCAGGTCCCGGACCCGGTCCATCTCGTTCATGTTCATGCGGGCGTCTCCTCAACGATCAGCGCGGGGTTGGTTCCGCCGAGCGACTCCCTCAGGCGGCGGCGGGCACGGTGCAGGCGGGACGCCACGGTGCCGGTCTTGAGGCCGAGCGCCTGCCCGACCTCCTCGTAGGACAGGTCGGCCAGCGCCACCAGCAGCAGGACGTCCCGGTCCCCGCGCGGCAGCCGGGCCAGCGCGCCGGCGAGGGCCGTGCCCGCGCCGCCGGCGGTGACGCGGGACGTGACGAGGTCCTCGTGGCCGTCGTGGGCGTGCTCAGCCGGGGTGCGCGCGAGCGCCCGGAAGCGGCGGCCCTCCGCGCGCCGGTGCGATCCGATCAGCCGGGTCGCGATGCCGAACAGCCAGGGGCGGACGGTCCCGCGCTCCGGGTCGAACCGGTCCCGCTTGCGGAACGCGGCGAGGAACGTCTCGGCGGCGACGTCGTCCGCCGCGTCCGCGCCGAGCCGCCGCGCCGCGTAGCCGTGGATCGCGGCGAAGTGCCGGTGGAAGATCTCCGCGAACGCGGCGGGATCGTGCCGCGAGCGCACGATCGCCGCCGCGTCCGAGGCGTCCGGAACGTCCGGAACGTCCGGGGCGTCCCCGCCGGGGTCCGGCGGATGGTGGTGGGCCATGAGGGTGATCCTCGCTTGGGGGGAGTGCTCGATTGCTCGGTCACCCCGTTCTCAACCGATGCCCCGGTTCGCCTTCACGCCTTGCCATATCTAGCGCAGGACCCGGTAGGCGCGGATGATGCTCTGGTCGATGCGGCTGCCGCCCGCGTCCTGCGCGCTGACCCGCAGCGACACGGCCTGGCCCTTCACGGGCGGCGGCAGCGGGGCACTGTACCGGCCGCCGCCGAGGTCGGTGACGTCGGCGGGCTGCCAGGTCTTGCCGTCGTCCAGGGACGTCCAGAATCGCAGCCCGGTGACCTTCGCCTCGCCTGAGCCCGCCTCCCGCGCGACGGTCAGCACGGCGGGCTCACCGGCGGGCTGGTTGCGCATGTCGAGGTTCAGGTCGTAGTCGACGAGCAGCAGCGGGAGGTTCGCGGTTCCGTTCCCGCGCGGTGCCCGGGAACGGAACGTCCAGGACGTGGAGGTGCGGGTCGACACCGGGAGGACGGCCGACGCGTCGTTCTCGTACGTCAGCCGGTACTCGGCCGGGCCGGACGGGACGGTGAAGTCGCCGAACGGGCCGTCCTTCTCGCCGAGCTTGCGATCGTCCGCGAACAGTTCCATGTGCCCCTTCACCGGGTGGATCGCGCAGTCGAAGCCGTCCGGGCGGGCCTGGAGGTCGACGAGCGAGATCCGCATGTTCTGCCCGGTGCGGGCCGTGGGGTAGCGGGCGCAGGTGCTGGGCGTGACGCCGGTACCGGAGTAGGGGCCGGGCCGCAGCGGCTGGCGGCCCCAGCGGTGCGCGGTCCGCTCGCCCGGCTTCAACTCCGTGAAGGCCCCCTGGTCGACCCAGTCCTCCTCACCGAACCGGACGAACGCCAGGTCGCCCCAGAGCATGCCGGAGCCGGCCGAGACGTAGTCGGTCCGGGACGTGCCGGGCTCGACGGCGGCGTCCGCCTCGAAGGTGAGCAGGCCCTCCCGGGTCATGCCGTACCGCTTCTCGCTCATGGGCGCGGCCGTGTCGCCGTCGAACGCGGCGAACTTCTGGTCGACGCGGGCCATGCGCCCGAGTTCGGCGGCGGTGACGGTGTGCGCCGGGTTCGCCGGGATCCCGTCGCCCAGCGGGTGGACGATGTCGTACACGGTGCCGGGCGCGGTCAGCCGGAGCTGGGTGGACGCCTTGAACGTCCCCTTCGTCACACCGTCCATCGGCTGGACGTAGACGGGCGCGTTCGCGGGGTCGAAGGCGAACACCGAGTAGTACCAGAGCCCGTCGCCGGCGTCCTGCACCATGTCCGCGGCCGCCATCGCCGTCGCGGTCTCGACGCCCTCGACGCTCGCCTCGACCTTCGCGGCGGCGGCGCCGTCGAGCGTCACGGTCGCGTCCCGGTCGACGGTCACCTCGGGGTCGCCGGCGAGGGCCGAGCGCCAGGTGCCGAAGTCGTCCACGTTGCCGAGCACCGCGTAGCGGCCGGCGGGCACGCGGAGCTTCGCGTCGCCCTCGGGGCCGGCCTCGACCCACTCGTAGTACAGCGAGTGGTCATCGAGGTTGACCACGGTGGCGGAGGCGGAGAAGTTCGCGGGATCGGTGTCCGGCAGCGGCGTGGCCTTGACCGTCAGGGTGTGCGTCGGGGGCTCGACATAGAACGTCACGGGCGTTTCCAGGGTCGCGCCGCCTCCCTTCGCCGTGACCACGGCCGTGTAGAGGCCGGGACGGTCGGCGACACGCGACGCCTCCACCGTCAGCGGCACCTTCGCGGTGCCGCCCGCCGGAACGCGGACGCCGTCCGGGACGGTCGCGACGCCGTCGGCGGCACGCCCGTCCCGATCGGTGACCTTGACGCTGAGCCGCAGGTCGACGGGACGCCCGGTGTTGGACGTCCAGCCGATCTCCGCGGACAGCCGGGGATGATCCGGGAACTTCGAGGTCCCGAGCCCGACGATGCCGCCCGCCGTGAGGACGGGGCTGCTCACGGTCTCGCCGATGTCGAGCCGTCCGGCGCCGAGCTGGTAAGCGTCGCCGCCGGTGGCGGGGTCGGCGGTGCCGACGAGGGCCGCCTTGATCCGTGCGGGCGTCCAATCGGGGTGCTTCGCGGCGAGCAGCGCCGCCGCGCCCGCGACGTGCGGCGCGGCCATCGACGTGCCCGACATCCGCGTGTAGTGCGCCCCGGTCGGGGTGCCCTCCGCGGTGCCCGCGGCGCGGGCGGCCTCGATGTCGACGCCCGGCGCGACGATCTCCGGCTTGGCGGTGACGCCGACCGGGCCGCGGCTGGAGAACTCCGCCAGCCGGTCGCGGGCGTCGACCGCGCCGACCGTGAGCGCGGCCTCGGCCGTGCCGGGCGAGCCGACCGACGCGAACACGCCCTCGTTGCCCGCGGCGACGACGAACAGCGTCCCGTGCTCGGCGGTGAGGTTCGCCAGCGCCACGGAGAGGGGGTCGTCGCCGTCGGAGGGGGCGCCACCGAGGCTCATGTTGACGATGTCGGCGCGCGGCGCGGCCCACTGCATCCCGGCGATCACGCTGGAGTCGGTGCCGTACCCGTCGTCGTCGAGGACCTTGCCGATGAGCAGGTCCGCGTCCGGCGCGACGCCCCTGCGCGCCCCTCCGGAGGCGGCACCGGTCCCGGCGATGGTCGAGGCGACGTGCGTGCCGTGCCCGAACCGGTCGACGGCGTCGGGAGCCTCGGAGAAGTTCTCCGTCTCCGCGACCCGGCCCTTGAGGTCGGGGTGCCCGGCGTCGATGCCGGTGTCGAGGACGGCGACCTTCGCGCCCTTCCCCGTGTATCCGGCCCGCCACGCCGCCGGGGCTCCGACCTGCCGCAGGTTCCGGTCCATCCGCTGGGTTCCGGGGGCGGACGGGGCGAAGCTCGCCTTGACCTTTCCGTCCAGCCAGATGTGCCGGATGCCGCCCGTCGCCTTCGGGGACGGGCCGTGCATCGCCGCCAGGCTCTCGCCGAGGCCGGACGCGCCGTCCTTGGGCTGCTTCACGGCCACGGCGCCGATGCTCGGCAGGTCCCTGGCCTCGCCGAGCGTCCCGACTAGCGCCGAAAGGGAACGGGCGCCCTCGTCCCGCTGCACGATCAGCGGCAGGTCCTTGCTGCGCGCGTCGTCGTAGCCCTGCGCGATCAGCGCGGTGACGTCGAATAGCCCGGGGTCGAGGACGCGCCCGACCAGCCCGGCGACGTCGACCGGGGTGACGACGACGTGCCCGTCCGGCCGGATCTCCTTGCGGAACGAGCGCTTCTCCCGGCCGGGGGCGGGGGTCACCGACACGAGCGGGGGCCTGCCCTTGACCGTCCGGACGCTCACGGCGTCCCCGGTCAGCAGGGTGACCTTCCATGCCTTGCCCGGGTCCAGGCCGCCCGCCGGGGGAGGCGCGCCATGCGCGGCCGGTGGGATCGCGGCCAGTGTCCCGGCCGCGAGCAGCAGGCCGAGCAGTGCCCGGCTCCGGCGTCTGTGCGTCATCGAGTCTCCTCTGCGTCGCCGTCCCGCACCGGGACGGTCGATGTTGATCACCCGCAGCGGCCGATCGGGTTCACGGCGGGCCGTCGCGCCGGATGTCATGCCGCGGTCGGAGACCGGGTCTCGACCGTGGTCTGATGACCGGGAGGCGCGGGCGGCCGAGGCTGGGCGCCATGACTGCACAGACGGAAACCGCCCCGGCCATCCGGGTGGAGGGGCTGACGAAGCGGTACGGGCGCCGCACGGTGGTCGACGATCTGACGTTCACCGTCCGGCCGGGCGCGGTGACGGGCTTCTTCGGCCCGAACGGCGCCGGCAAGACGACGGCGATGAAGGCGCTCGTGGGGCTGGCGCGGCCGTCGGCGGGCACGGTGTCGGTACTGGGCGCGCCGGTCGCCGGGATGGTGCCGGACGCGCGCCGGATCGGCGTCCACATCGAGCCGTGCGGCGCGCACCCCGGCCGGTCGGCCCGCGCGCACCTGCGGGTGCTGGCGCTGGCGGCGGGCCTGCCGCGCCGCCGCGTCGACGAGGTCCTGGAGATCACCGAGCTGGCCGGGGCGGCGGGCCGCCGGGTCGGCGCCTACTCGCTGGGCATGCGCCAGCGGCTCGGGCTCGCCGCCGCGCTGCTCGGCGACCCGGAGATCCTCGTGCTGGACGAGCCCGCCAACGGCCTCGACCCGCAGGGCATCCGCTGGCTGCGGACGATGCTGCGCGAGCGCGCCGCGAAGGGCGGCACGGTGCTGCTGTCCAGCCACCTGCTCGCGGAGGCGGCGCAGACGGTGGACGACGTGGTCGTCATCGACCGTGGCAGGCTGGTGCACCAGGGGCCGATCGGCGAGGTCGAGTCGCTGGAGGACGTGTTCCTGCGGCTCACCGGAGGGATGGAGCGATGACCGGCCTGCTTCGCGCGGAACTGCTCAAGTCGGTGACGACCCGCGCCGTGTGGGGGTTCGCGGCCGGTGGGGCGGCCTTCTCCGCCCTGTACGCCGTGCTCATCGCCGAGGCGTCCGGCACGCTCGACGAGGTGGCGGAGAAGAAGGAGGCGCTGTCGGCGCTCCCCGTCCTGCTCCTGCTGTGGGGGCTGGTCGGCGCGGCGGGCGAGTACCGGCACCGGACCGCCGCGCCCGCGGCGCTGGTGGCCCGGCGCGGCCGCGGGACCGTCCTGGCGGTGCGGATCGCGGCGTACGGGCTGACCGGGCTCGGGCTGGCGCTGCTGGTCAACGCCGTCCTGGTCGGCGTGGCGCTGCCGCTTCTCGCGGACCAGCCCGGCCCGGACCTCACGTCCGGCCAGGTGGCCGAGGTCGTGGCGGGCAACGTCGCCGCGCTCGTGCTGTCGGCGCTGCTGGGCGCGGCGTGCGGCGCGCTGATCCGCAGCCCGGTCACCGGGGCGGCGACGATGCTGATCCTGGCCCTGGTGGTGCAGCCCGTGGTGGCCGGGGCGTGGGAGCGGGAGGCGAACCTCTCACCGTTCGGAGCGGCGAACGTCATGACGGGCGGAACCCACAACACGACGCTCACGGCCACGGAGGCGGGCGCGGTGCTCGCGGTCTGGACGGTCCTCGCGGTCCTCGTCGCGGTCGTGTGCGAGCGAAGGCGCGACCTGGCGTGAACGTCGCGGGGAGGATCCGGGCGGTGCGGGGCCTGCGGGCCGCGCACCGCCCGGTGCTGTTCGACATCGCGCTCGCGCTGACCACGACGGTCGTGGAAGTGAGCCTGCTGTTCAACGACGGCACCGGCGCCGTGCCGCTGCCGATCGCGGTGACCGCCCTGACCGGCGCGGCGCTGCTCGCCCGCCGCCGGTTCGGGGTCGCCGTGGTCGCCGTGGCGGTCGCGTCGGCCGCCGCGCTGGCCGCCGACGGGTACTCGCCCGGCGGAGCGCCGGTCGTGGTCGCGCTGTGGTCACTCGCTGAAACACGCGAGCGGCGGGTCTCGCTGACGGTGCTGGTGCCCGTGGTGCTGTTCCTGGCCGCCGCCAGCATCAGCGCCCCGCCGGCGCCGGTCGGGGCGTGGATGCTGGGCGCCTACCTGCAGACGCGCCGCCGCTACGTGCGGGCGGTGGAGGAGCGTGCCGCCACCCTCGAACGCGAACGGGAGCAGCTCGACCTGATCGCGGCGCAGCGGGAGCGCGGCGCGATCGCCCGCGAGCTGCACGACATCGTCGCCCACTCGGTGACGGTGATGCTGATCGGGGTCCGCGGCGCCCGCGACGTCCTGGAGACCGAGCCGCGAGCGGCCGCGCGGACCCTGGAGCGGGTGGAGACCACCGCCGAGCAGAGCCTGGCGGAGCTGCGCCGGATCCTCGTCGTGCTGCGCGGGCAGGACCCGGCGGAGACGCGCCCGCAGCCCTCGCTCGCGGACCTGGACGAGCTGGTCGCGGACTACCGCGCGGCGGGGCTGCCGGTCCGGCTGGAGGTCGCCGGGGAGCGGCCGGAGCTGCCGGGCGGGGTGGAGCTGTCCGCGTACCGGATCATCGAGGAGGCGTTGACCAACGCGCTGAAGCACGCCGAGGCGACGAGGGTCACGGTGGAGCTGAGCTACGGCGGAGCCGATCTGGAGGTGCGGGTGCACGACGATGGGAAGGGGCCCGGCGAGCCCGCGGGCCCCGGTGGGCCCGCAGGCCCCGGTGGGCACGGCCTGGTGGGGATGCGGGAGCGGGTCGCGGTGCTCGGCGGCGAGCTGGAGGCGGGCCTGGCCCCCGGCGGCGGGTTCCGCGTCGCGGCGCGGCTCCCGGTCGGGGAGCGGGCATGACGATCCGCGTGCTGATCGCCGACGACCAGGAGCTGATCCGGATCGGCTTCCGGCTGTTCCTCCAGACGCGTCCCGAACTGGAGGTCGTCGGCGAGGCGGCGGACGGCCGCGAGGCCGTCGCGCGGGCGGCCGAGCTGCGGCCCGACGTCGTGCTGATGGACGTCCGGATGCCCCGCATGGACGGCATAGAGGCCACCGCCCGCCTCACCTCCGCCGACGGGGCGCCGCGCGTGCTGATCCTCACCACCTACGACCTCGACGAGTACGTGTTCGGCGCGCTGCGGGCCGGGGCGTCGGGATTCCTGCTGAAGGACGCGCCGCGCGAGCGGTTGCTGGAGGCGATCCGCGTCGTCCACGAGGGCGAGGCGCTGCTGTCCCCGTCGATCACCCGCCGCCTGATCGAGGACTACGCGGGCCGCGCCGACCCCGTCCGGCCCGCGCCGGACCTGCTGGCCGCACTGACCCCCCGCGAGCGCGAGATGCTCCTGCTCGTCGCGCAGGGCCTGTCGAACCAGGAGATCGCCGCGCGGCTGGTCGTCACCGAGGCCACGGTGAAGAGCCACATCGGCAGCGTGTTCGCCAAGCTCCACCTCCGCGACCGCGTCCAGGCCGTCGTGCTGGCCTACGAGCACGGCATCGTCGTCCCGGGCCGCCGCCCCGACCCCCTCTGAGCGGTGCACGGCACGTCCTTCTCGCGGAGGACGGGTCCCGCCCGGCCCTCCTCCGGCCGGGCGAACTTCGCATCCCGGAAGCCGTGCCGGGAACCGGAATAGGCGGCTCACTCGTCCTGTTGTAGAGGTCGTCAGCAAAGTTGAGCCGGGCCGACTCAAGTCATTTGACACGGGGGCGCCGGTCCGGGCAACCTGGCGACGGAAAGACGAACCGGCCGCGCCCTGGGGGCGACCGGGGCTGCGATTGACACCGGAAACGACGGAGGACGAGAACATGGCACGTGCGGTCGGCATCGACCTCGGGACGACCAACTCGGTCGTCGCGATCCTGGAGGGCGGCGAGCCCACCGTCATCGCGAACGCGGAGGGGTCGCGGACCACGCCGTCCGTCGTCGCCTTCGCCAAGAACGGAGAGGTGCTGGTCGGCGAGGTCGCCAAGCGCCAGGCGGTGACCAACGTGGACCGGACCATCCGGTCGGTCAAGCGCGAGATGGGCACCGACTGGAAGACCAAGATCGACGACAAGGACTTCAACCCGCAGCAGATCAGCGCGTTCGTGCTGCAGAAGCTGAAGCGGGACGCCGAGGCGTACCTGGGCGAGACCGTGACCGACGCGGTCATCACGGTGCCCGCGTACTTCTCCGACCACCAGCGGCAGGCCACCAAGGAGGCCGGCCAGATCGCGGGCCTGAACGTCCTGCGGATCATCAACGAGCCGACCTCGGCGGCGCTGGCCTACCACCTGGAGAAGGAGAAGGAGGCCACCATCCTGGTCTTCGACCTCGGTGGCGGCACCTTCGACGTCTCCCTGCTGGAGGTCGGCGACGGCGTGGTCGAGGTCAAGGCCACCAGCGGTGACAACCACCTCGGCGGCGACGACTGGGACAACAAGGTCGTCGACTGGCTGGTCGAGAAGTTCAAGAACGCCAACGGCGTCGACCTGTCCAAGGACAAGATGGCGCTCCAGCGGCTCCGCGAGGCCGCGGAGAAGGCGAAGATCGAGCTGTCCGGCTCGTCCGAGACGCAGATCAACCTGCCGTACATCACCGCGTCGGCCGAGGGCCCGCTGCACCTGGACGAGAAGCTCACCCGGGCCGAGTTCCAGCGGATGACCTCCGACCTGCTCGACCGGACCAAGGCGCCGTTCCAGTCGGTGCTGAAGGACGCCGGCATCACCGTCGACAAGATCGACCAGGTGGTGCTGGTCGGCGGGTCGACCCGGATGCCCGCGGTGTCCGAGCTGGTCAAGGAGCTGACCGGCGGCAAGGAGCCGAACAAGGGCGTCAACCCGGACGAGGTCGTCGCGATCGGCGCCAGCCTCCAGGCCGGCGTGCTCAAGGGCGAGGTCAAGGACGTCCTGCTGCTGGACGTGACCCCGCTGAGCCTCGGCATCGAGACCAAGGGCGGCATCTTCACCAAGATCATCGAGCGGAACACCACGATCCCGACCAAGCGGTCGGAGACGTTCACCACCGCCGACGACAACCAGCCGTCCGTGGAGATCCAGGTCTACCAGGGCGAGCGCGAGATCGCCGCGCGCAACAAGAAGCTCGGCACCTTCCAGCTCACCGGTCTGCCCCCGGCGCCGCGCGGCGTCCCGCAGATCGAGGTCACCTTCGACATCGACGCGAACGGCATCGTGAACGTCAGCGCGAAGGACCAGGGCACCGGACGCGAGCAGTCGATGGTCATCACCGGCGGCAGCGCGCTGCCGAAGGAGGACATCGAGCAGATGGTCCGGGACGCCGAGCAGTACGCCGAGGAGGACCGCAAGCGCAAGGAGGAGGCCGAGGTCCGCAACCAGGCCGACACCCTCGCGTACTCGACCGAGAAGTTCCTGCGGGAGAACGACGACAAGGTCCCCGCGGACCTGAAGACCGAGGTCAACGACGCGGTCGCCGAGGTCAAGAAGGCCCTGGAGGGCACCGACGTCGAGGCGATCAAGGGCAGCGCCGAGAAGCTCGCGCAGGTCTCCCAGAAGATGGGCGCGGCGATGTACGCGCAGAACCCGGAGGGCGGCCAGCCCGGCGCCGAGGACCACGGCCCGACGGCCGACGCGCAGGGCCCGCAGGACGACGAGGTCGTCGACGCCGAGATCGTGGACGAGGACAAGAAGGGTGATGCATCGTGACGTCCTCCCCCGGTGAGGACGAGGAGAAGGAGGGCCCGGTGATCCGCGACAAGCGGCGCATCGACCCCGAGACGGGCGAGGTCCGGGAGCGGGCGGAGAACCAGCCCGCCCCCGAGGCCGCGGCCGACGGGGGCGCTGGAAAGGTCTCCGACGAGGAGCTGTCCTCGGTCAAGACCCAGCTCGCGGAGCGGCTCGCCGACCTGCAGCGGCTGAAGGCGGAGTACGACAACTACCGCAAGCGGGTCGAGCGCGACCGGGTCGCGGTCCGCGAGCAGGCCCTCGGGCAGGTGCTGTCCGAGCTGCTCCCCGTGCTGGACGACATCGGCCGCGCCCGCGACCACGACGAGCTCACCGGCGGGTTCAAGTCCGTCGCGGAGAGCCTGGAGGCGGTCACGGGCAAGCTCGGCCTGGAGCGGTACGGGGAGAAGGGCGAGCCCTTCGACCCGACCGTGCACGAGGCGCTGATGCACTCGCTCTCGGCGGAGGTGACCGAGACGAGCGTCGTCGACGTCCTCCAGCCCGGGTACCGGATCGGCGAGCGGATCCTGCGCCCGGCGCGGGTCGCGGTGGCCGACCCCGACCCGGACGCCGGCCCGGACGCCGGCACCGGCGAGTCCGGCGAGCGGCCGGGCGACGACGGCGAATGAGCCCGCGCGGGCCCGCCTCCTCCGGGGGGCGGGCCCGGCCGGGGCGTGAGGACATGTGGCAAGTGGCGATAGCGGAAGGCGGGGCGCCGTGAGCACCAAGGACTACCTGGAGAAGGACTACTACAAGGTCCTCGGTGTGGCGAAGACGGCCTCGCAGGAGGAGATCAAGAAGTCATACCGGAAGCTGGCGCGCAAGTACCACCCGGACGCCAACAAGGGCGACGCGGAGGCCGAGGAGCGCTTCAAGGAGGTCTCCGAGGCCTACGACGTGCTCTCGGACACGAAGCGCCGCAAGGAGTACGACGCCGTCCGGTCGATGCCGGGCGGGTTCCGCGGCGGCCAGCAGGGCGGCGGGTTCGGGTTCGACCTCGGCGACCTGTTCGGCCAGGGCGGCACCGGGACGCAGGGCGGCGCCGGCGAGCGCATCGGGGACCTGTTCGGCGGCCTGTTCGGCCGCGGCGGCGGCACCCGCACCACGGGGGGGACGACGCGGCGCGCGCGGCGCGGCGCGGACGTGGAGACCGAGGTGACGCTGTCGTTCGGCCGCGCGATGAACGGCGTGACCGTCCCGATCAAGCTGACCAGCGAGGCGGGCTGCGAGGCGTGCCGGGGCACGGGCGCCAAGGCCGGCACCGTGCCGCGGGTGTGCCCGAACTGCGAGGGCACCGGGCACGAGACCCGCAACCTCGGCAACTTCGGCTTCCAGGAGCCGTGCCACGAGTGCCGCGGCCGGGGCCTCGTCGTCGACGACCCGTGCCCGGTCTGCCACGGCAGCGGCCGCGCGACCGGCACCCGGACGATCCAGGCCCGCATCCCGGCGGGCGTCGCCGACGGCCAGAAGATCCGGCTGAAGGGCAAGGGCGCCCCGGGCGAGAACGGCGGCCCGGCCGGCGACCTGTACGTGAACATCAAGGTGCTCCCGCACCCGGTGTTCGGCCGCAGCGGCGACAACCTCACCCTGACGATCCCGGTGACGTTCCCCGAGGCGGCGCTGGGCGGCGAGATCCGCGTCCCGACGTTCCAGGGCCAGCCCGTCACGCTGAAGCTGCCGGAGGGCACGCCCAACGGCCGCAAGTTCCGCGTGAAGGGCCGCGGCGCGACCCGCCGCGACGGCACGAAGGGCGACCTGCTCGTCACCGTCGACGTGCACGTCCCGCAGAAGCTGGACGAGCAGTCCCGCGAGGCGCTGGCCAAGCTCCGGGAGGCGGGCGGCGGCGAGGAGCTCCGCGCCGACATCCTGCAGCAGGCCAGACAGGAGTGAAGCGATGGACCCGTTCGGTGACGACACTCCGGTCTACGTGATCTCGGTGGCGGCGCAGCTGTCGGGGCTGCACCCGCAGACGCTGCGCACCTACGACCGGATGGGGCTGGTGTCCCCCGGCCGCACGGCCGGCCGGGGGCGCCGCTACTCGATGCGCGACATCGTGCTGCTGCGCGAGATCCAGCGGCTCTCCCAGGAGGAGGGCATCAACCTGTCCGGCATCAAGCACATCCTGGAGCTGCAGCGCGACAACGTGCGGCTCCGGGAGGAGCTCGCGAAGGCGCACGCGGCGCTGGAGGAGCTCGCGAACGAACTGGAATCGACCCGGTCCGTCGCGGCGCGGCTGGCGCAGCAGCGGCGGCACGGGGAGCCGGGCGCGCCCGGCTCCGACCTGGTGCCGATCAGGCACACGAGCGTCGTGGTCTGGCGCGAGCGCAACTCCGAATGAGGACTTCTTTCCACGGGGACTGGGGACGATGGACTACAAGCTGACGCAGAAGAGCCAGGAGGCGGTGTCGGTCGCGGTCCGCAGGGCGGCGGCCGAGGGGCATCCCGAGGTCGAGCCGCAGCATCTGCTGGTGGCGCTGATCGCGCTGCAGGACGGGACGGCGGTACCGCTGCTGGAAGCGGTCGGCGCCGACTGGCAGGCGATCCGGCGGCGGGCCGAGGAGCAGCTCGCCGCGCTGCCGAAGGCGCAGGGGTCGACGGTGTCGTCCCCGCGGCTGTCGGGGCTGCTCCAGCGGTCGATCAACACGGCGGCGAACCGCGCGCAGCAGCTCGAGGACGAGTACGTCTCGACCGAGCACCTGCTGGTCGGCCTCGCCGCGGACGGCGGCCCGGCGGCGGGCCTGCTGAAGGAGTTCGGGGCGACGCCGCAGGCGCTGCTGGACGCGTTCGAAAAGGTGCGCGGGCACGCCCGCGTCACCAGCGAGAACCCGGAGGGCACGTACCAGTCGCTGGAGAAGTACGGCGTCGACCTGACGGCGGCGGCCCGCGACGGGCGGCTCGACCCGGTCATCGGCCGGGACGCGGAGATCCGCCGGGTCGTGCAGGTGCTGTCGCGCCGCACGAAGAACAACCCGGTGCTGATCGGTGAGCCCGGCGTCGGCAAGACGGCCGTGGTGGAGGGCCTCGCGCAGCGCATCATCGCGGGCGACGTGCCCGAGTCGCTGCGCGGCAAGAGGCTCGTCTCGCTGGACCTCGGCGCGATGGTCGCGGGCGCGAAGTACCGCGGCGAGTTCGAGGAGCGGCTGAAGGCCGTGCTGAACGAGATCAAGGAGTCCGAGGGGCAGATCGTCACCTTCATCGACGAGCTGCACACCGTCGTCGGGGCGGGCGCCGCCGAGGGCGCGATGGACGCCGGCAACATGCTGAAGCCGATGCTGGCGCGCGGCGAGCTGCGCATGATCGGCGCGACGACGCTGGACGAGTACCGCGAGCGCATCGAGAAGGACCCGGCGCTGGAGCGCCGCTTCCAGCAGATCTTCGTCGGCGAGCCCACCGTGGAGGACTCGATCGCGATCCTGCGCGGGCTGAAGGGCCGCTACGAGGCGCACCACAAGGTGCAGATCAACGACTCGGCGCTGGTCGCGGCGGCGACGCTGTCGGACCGCTACATCACCTCCCGGTACCTGCCGGACAAGGCGATCGACCTGGTGGACGAGGCCGCGTCCCGGCTGCGCATGGAGATCGACTCCCGTCCGGTGGAGATCGACGAGCTGCAGCGCGCGGTGGACCGGCTGAAGATGGAGGAGCTGAACCTCGCCAAGGAGACCGACGAGGCGTCCCGGCAGCGGCTGGAGCGGCTGCGCAGGGACCTCGCCGACAAGCAGGAGCACCTCACCGGGCTCGTCGCCCGCTGGGACAAGGAGAAGGCGAGCCTGAACCAGGTCGGCGAGATCAAGGAGCGGATCGACCAGCTGCGCGGCGAGGCGGAGCGCGCCCAGCGCGACGGCGACCTGGAGACGTCCGCGCGGCTCACCTACGGCGAGATCCCGGCGCTGGAGAAGCGGCTGGAGGAGGCGTCGGAGGCGGCCGAGAACCGCGACGCGATGGTCAAGGAGGAGGTCGGCCCGGACGACGTCGCCGACGTGGTCGCGTCCTGGACGGGCATCCCCGCCGGCCGGCTGCTGGAGGGCGAGACGGCGAAGCTGCTCCGCATGGAGGACGAGCTGGGCCGCCGCCTGATCGGGCAGGAGAACGCGGTCCGCACGGTGTCGGACGCGGTCCGCCGCGCCCGCGCGGGCATCTCCGACCCGGACCGCCCGACCGGCTCGTTCCTGTTCCTCGGCCCGACCGGCGTCGGCAAGACCGAGCTGGCGAAGGCGCTCGCGGAGTTCCTGTTCGACGACGAGCGGGCGATGACCCGCATCGACATGAGCGAGTACTCCGAGAAGCACAGCGTCGCCCGGCTGGTCGGCGCGCCGCCCGGGTACGTCGGCTACGAGGAGGGCGGGCAGCTCACCGAGGCCGTCCGGCGGCGCCCGTACTCGGCGGTCCTGCTGGACGAGGTGGAGAAGGCGCACCCCGAGGTGTTCGACATCCTCCTCCAGGTGCTGGACGACGGCCGGCTGACCGACGGGCAGGGCCGCACGGTCGACTTCCGCAACACGATCCTGATCCTCACGTCCAACATCGGGTCGCAGTTCCTCGTCGACCCGACGCTGGAGAACGGGGCGAAGCGGGAGTCGGTGTGGAACGCCGTCCGGAACTCGTTCAAGCCGGAGTTCCTGAACCGCCTCGACGACGTGATCCTGTTCGACGCGCTGTCGATGAGCGAGCTGACCCGCATCGTGGACCTGCAGGTCGAGAGGCTGGCCGAGCGGCTCGCCGACCGGCAGCTGACCCTCCACGTCAGCCCGGCGGCCCGCGAGTGGCTGGCGCTGACCGGCTACGACCCGCTGTACGGGGCGCGGCCGCTGCGCCGCCTCGTGCAGACGGCGATCGGCGACCAGCTCGCCCGGGAGCTGCTGTCCGGCGAGATCCGCGACGGCGACGAGATCATGGTGGATCTGGACGAGGCCGCGGACCGCCTGACGGTCGCGCCGAAGAGCGGTCTGAGCCTCACCAAGTAACGGTCACTCCCCCGGGCACGGGTCTCGACGGGCCGGCGCACACCGCGCCGGCCCGTTCGCGTCTCCAGCGTGCGGGCCCGTGACCTGCGGTGGGAGGCACCTTCACGGTCCCTTCGAGAATTATTAAAGTTTCTTTAGGGATTCCCCCGCTAGCGTCCGACGGCATTGCGGCACGCCGAAATCCGGCGGCCGCGGACGACCGTTGGAGGAGTTCCTCATGCGCAGGTCCGTCGCCTACCCCCTCGCCGCCGCGGCGGCCGTCGCGGCGCCGGTGCTCGTCGCCGCCCCCGCCTCGGCGCACGGCTACGTCTCGGCTCCCCCGAGCCGGCAGGCGCTGTGCGCGACGGGCGCCGTCCCCGACTGCGGCCCCATCCAGTTCGAACCGCAGAGCGTCGAGGGCCCGAAGGGGCTCAAGAGCTGCGACGGCGGGCTGAGCCAGTTCGCCGTCCTCGCCGACGAGAGCCGGAACTGGCCCGCCGCGTCCGTCGGCACCAGCGTCGACTTCCGGTGGGTGTTCACGGCGCGGCACCGCACGTCCAACTGGGAGTACTTCATCGGAAACACCAAGGTCGCCACGTTCGACGGCGGCAACCAGCAGCCCGACGCCGTCGTCACGCACAAGGTCGACCTCAGCAAGTTCCCGGGCAAGCGCACCGTCCTCGCCGTGTGGAACATCGGCGACACCCCGAACGCGTTCTACAGCTGCATAGACCTCAACGTGGGCGGCGGCGGGGGCGACGGTGGCGGCGGCGGTTCGCAGCCGGAGCCCACCACGGAGCCGGAACCGGCGCCGAGCCCGACGACGCAGGCGCCGACCGCACCGGCGCCGCCGCCGAGCAGCCGCCCGCCCGCGGCGACCGGTGAGCCCACCGCCGGCGGGACGTGGCGCGCGGGCGAAACGTACAAGACGGGCGACGTCGTGTCCTTCAACGGCGCCCGGTTCCGCTGCCGCCAGGGCCACACGGCGCTCCAGGGCTGGGAGCCGTCGCAGTTCACCCTCGCCCTGTGGCTGCCGCTGTGACGGCGGGTCGCCGCGCGCTCCTGCTGGCCGCGGCCCTCGCCGCACCCGTCCTGCTGACGGCGTGCAACGGCGAGCCCGCGAAGACGAAGGCGGCGAGCGCGGCCTCCAGCGCCCCGGCCTCCGGCTACAACGACGAGGACGTGGTCTTCCTGCAGATGATGGTGGCCCACCACCAGCAGGGCCTGGAGATGGTGCGCCTTGCCGCCGAGCGCGCCCCGCGCAAGGAGGTCCGGACGCTCGCCGCCGCCGTCGACGCGACGCAGTCGGAGGAGCTGAAGCTCATGAAGGCGTGGCTCGGCAAGTGGTCGAAGCCGACCACGTCCAAGGCGGCGGCGCAGACGCACCTGCACCACGGCGCCGCACCCGCCACCGGGGCCAAGGAGATCAGCACCCTGCGGAAGACGAAGGGCGGCGGCTTCGAGCCCGCCTTCCTCAACCTGTTCATCGGCCACCAGGGCAGCGCCGTGGAGATGGCCCGGACGGAGCAGAGCAAGGGCGCGAACCCCGAAGCCAAGGCGTTCGCCAAGCGCGTCGTGGAGTCGCGCAGCGCGGAGATCAGCCAGATGCTGCGCCTCCTCAACGCCTGACGACCCCTGCCCATGACGGGGTGGCCCGTCCACCGGGTGTGCGCCGGTGGACGGGCCCGTCTGCGTCAGACCTCCAGGTTCTCCTCGATCTCGCGGAGCCGGTGCCTGGCCAGGGCCAGGTTCGCGCGGGACCTGTCGAGGGCCGCGTAGAGGAACAGGCCCTTGCCCTTGCGGCCGGTCACCGGGCGGATGACGTGGTACTGGCTGGAGATGCTGATGAGGATGTCCTCGATCTCCTCCTTGAGGCCGAGCTGCTCCATGGTGCGCAGCTTGGCCCGCACCACCTCGGTGTTCCCGGCGGCGGCGACCTGCAGGTCGAGGGCCTTGGAGCTGCCCAGGTGCCCGAGCGCCATACCGCTGTTGTAGTCGACGACGGCGGCGCCGATCGCCCCGTCGATCGTCATCATGTCCTTCAGCGAGAGGTCGAGGTTGGACACGTGCTATCCCTTCGTCGTTGCTGTCGTCGTGCCTGTCGTGCCTGTGGTGCCTGTCGTCGGGCCGGTGTCATGGCCTTCGGCGCGGGGTCGAGAGATGGGCGGCGATGGCGCGCGCGACCGGGCGCGACTCCAGATGCAGCCGCCCCACGTTGACGGTCGGTTCCGCGAGGACGGTGAGGGACGCGGTCGGGCCGGCCGCGTAGATCACCACGTAGCCGTCCACCCCGCGGATCACCACCTCGTGGAACGCGCCGCCGTGCGCGGTCAGCGCGATCCGGTGCGCCAGCGACAGGCCCGTCGCCGTCACCGCCGCCATCCCGGTCGGTTCCACGTCCGCGGCCAGGTCGTGCGCGACGAGCAGCCCGTCCGCCGACGCGACCAGGCTGCCCGTGAGCTGCGGGACGCGCGCCCGCAGCGCGCGCAGCTCCGCCGCCACCTCGGCCTCGGGGACCCGCGCCGCGGTCCCCGTCCCCGCTCGTTTCGCCACCTTCGCCAGCCTTTCGATCAGTCGTCTCACCGGTCGTCCGGTCAGCCGAGCTCCACCAGCGCCGCCCGCAACCGGTCGAGCAGCGCGTGATCGGGCGCGGCCCACTCGACCGGCCCGTCCTCCCAGCCCCGCGGGGACGTGTTCACGGATCGCGCCGGCTCCATGGGCGGCGACTCCACCGGCGCCGTCTCGACCAGCGACGCCGCGGCCAGGCCGCGGACGGCGAGCAGGCAGCCGAACGCCGTCCGCCCGAGGTCGCGGGCCAGCCGCGCGGGCGTGCGGCGCCCGTCGGCGTTGAGCAGGATCTCCGCCTGGACGCCGGTGAGGATGACGCGCTGCCGCCGCACCCGGCGGACCGGCACGACGGGCGCCGTATCGACGTCCCCGCCCGGCCAGGCCGCGTCGAGCCGGGCGCGGCGCCGCCGCTGCTCGTGCACGAGCGTCGCCACGCCGATCCGCGGCGCGCCGTCCGCCCGCCGCGCCGGTTCCTCCGCGAACTCCGGCTCGGCCGGCGAGGCGAGCAGGAAGTAGGCGGCGTCGAACAGCGCGAGCAGCGCCGGCAGCCCGGGGTCGGGCCCGCCGGGCAGCTCGCCGGCGCCGGGCACGTGCCTGCTCTCGGCGCGGACGACGGCCCCGGCGGCGAGATGGAACGCGCCGTCGCCGCCCACCCGCAGCACGCCGGTGCGCCTTTCCCGCTCCAGCGCGCCGAGCACGGAGCGAATGTCGCCGCCCATGTCACCCGGCCGCCATTTCGCCGACGAGGCTCTGCATGCGCAGCCGCGCGAGCGCGAGATTGCCGTTCTCCCGGTCGAGCAGCAAATGGACGAAGAGATGCCCGTCCAGGTCGGCTCCCGAGAGGACCAAGAGGTGATATCCGGCCGCGCCGCACACGATGATCTCCTGGACCTCGTCGCCCGCCGCGGTGGCGCTGAGCGCCGGCGACTCCAGCACCGCGCGCACCACGTCGGTCGTGCCGGCCGCGTCCTCGTGCTGGTCGACGATGTCCTCGCGGCCCGCCGCCGCCACGGCGAGCCCGCTGGCGCAGTCCACCAGCGTCACCCGCCGGGCCCCCGGAATCGTCATCATCATGGCAAGGCAGTCGTCGATCCGCACTCATTCCCCCACCGAATGAGAGTTGCAGGAACTCGACCGTAGCGACAACTTTCCACCCTGCAACACCTATTAGTCGAATTAAGTCGACATCCCCCGATCGGGGTATGAATACCGTCGCGTATGCAGAATGGTCAGGCCCGTTTTCACGACGTCGCGGCAGAATCGGCCTGCCCGTCCGGGCCGATTCCGTCCCACCCGCAACCGCCCGGCACGACCCCGCGGGGACCGGCACGACTCCTCGGGGGCGGGGCGGTTCCGCTGTGAGCGTGAGGGCATTCCGTACGGAACGTACAGAAGGCAAAGTTCTCCGCATGAGGCTTCTGATGCTGGGCGGGACAGAGTTCGTAGGGCGGGCCATCACCGAGGACGCCCTCGCGCGCGGCTGGGACGTGACCGTCTTCCACCGCGGACGCCACGACCCGCCCGCCGGGACGCGGTCGCTGCACGGCGACCGCACCGCCGGCGGCGGCCTCAAGGCCCTGGCGGACGGCGAGTGGGACGCGGTGGTCGACACCTGGTCGGGCGCACCGTCCGCCGTGCGCGACGCCGCTCGCCTGCTCGCGGATCGGGTCGAGCGGTATGCCTACATATCCAGCCGTTCCGTCTACCGGTTCCCCACGGCGCCCGGCCTCACCGAGGAGGCGGCCGTGGTGGACGGCTCTCCGGACGCCGGTGACGTCGACTACGCCGCCGCGAAGCGAGGCGGCGAACTCGCTGCACTCGACGCCTTCGGTGACAAGGCGCTGCTGGTGCGGGCCGGTCTCATCCTGGGGCCGTACGAGAACATCGGGCGCCTGCCGTGGTGGCTGAACCGCATAGCCCGAGGCGGTGACGTCCTGGCTCCAGGCCCACGCGACCTGGGCTTGCAGTACAGCGACGTACGCGACCTGGCCACCTGGACCTTGGACGCCGCAGAGCGAGGCTTGGGCGGCCCCTACAACCTGGTCAGCCCACCGGCCCACACGACGATGGAGGAGCTGCTCGAAGCCTGCATCCGCGTAACGGGCTCCAAGGCCAACCTCGTCTGGACGCCCCCCGAGACCATCCTGGACGCGGGCATCGAGCCATGGACGGACCTTCCCATCTGGCTTCCGCCCGGCGAAGCCCACGACACCCTGCACAAAGCCAACGTCGACAAGGCCCTCGCCGCCGGGCTGCGCTGCAAGCCCGTCCAGGAGACGGTCGCCGACACCTGGGACTGGCTCCAGTCGATAGGCGGAAGCGCACCGCAGCGCCCGGACCGTCCAGTGGTGGGCCTGGCGCCCGAGAAGGAGGCCGAGACGCTCGGCACCGGGTGGACGCGACAGGGTCCCGTCCGCTAGAGAGACGTCCTATGAGCGCATTGGTACTCGGGCCACATCTCCGGCATGTGAGTCACCACACCGCGACCATCTGGGTGGAGACCGAGCGGCCCTGCGAGGTCCGGGTCGTCAACGAGGTGCACGGCGTCGACGCGTCCGCCCGGACGTTCACCGCCCACGGCCACCACTACGCGCTCGTCGAGGTCGACGGGCTCCCGGCGGGCTCGCGCATCCCCTACGAGGTGCGCACCGACGGCGAGACCGTCTGGCCCGAGGACGACGGCTTCCCGCCCTCCCAGCTCCGGACGCTGGACGAGAGCGGCCGGCTGCGGATCTCGTTCGGGTCCTGCCGCCGCTCGCCCGGCACCGTGGCGGAGTTCGGGCACGACGCGCTCGCCGCGTTCGCCGAGCGGCTGCGGACCGGCGGCGACGCGGTCGCCTGGCCCGACATCCTGCTCATGGTCGGCGACCAGGTGTACGCCGACGAGCTGAGCGACGAGATGCGCGCGTTCATCGGCGGCCGGCGCGGCCCCGACGACCAGCCCGCCGACGAGGCCGCCGACTTCGAGGACTACACGCAGCTCTACCAGCTCGCCTGGCACGGCGACCCGGCCGTCCGGTGGCTGCTGTCGACCGTCCCGACCCTCACGATCTTCGACGACCACGACATCCGGGACGACTGGAACACCTCCTACGCCTGGCGCCGGGAGATGTGGTCGCAGCCCTGGTGGAAGGACCGCATCACCGGCGGGATCGGCTCGTACTGGATCTACCAGCACCTCGGGAACATGTCGCCGCGTGACCGGGCGTCCGACCCGCTGTTCGCGGCGCTGCGCGAGGCGTCCGACACGACGGGCGACGCCGGGGCCGTGCTGGACGAGTTCGCGGAGCGGGCCGACAAGGAACCCGCCAGCATGCGCTGGAGCTACGCCCACGACTGGGGCGGCACCCGCCTCATCGTCGTCGACAGCCGGTGCTCGCGGCTGCTCACCGCCGACCGGCGCGGGATGCTCGACGACGAGGAGTTCGACTGGCTGGACGGCCAGTGCCAGGGCGGCATGGACCACCTGCTCATCGCCAGTTCCCTGCCCTACCTGCTGCCCAGGGCGATCCACCACGCCGAGTCGTGGAACGAGGCCGTCGCCGGCGGCGCCTGGGGCAAGCGCGGCGCCGCGGTCGGCGAGAAGATCAGGCAGGCCGCCGACCTGGAGCACTGGGCCGCGTTCGAGGAGTCGTTCCGCGACGTGGCCGCCGACGTCGTCGCCGTCGGACGCGGCGAGCGCGGCCCGGCGCCGGCGAGCATCTCCTTCCTGTCCGGCGACATCCACTACTCCTACCTGGCGCGGGTCACCGAGCCGGGCACGCAGTCGAAGGTGTCCCAGATCGTCTGCTCGCCGCTGCGGAACCCGCTGCAGGGCAGGTTCAGGTGGGCGAACCGCATCGCGTACTCGCGGGCGGCGGGCGCCCCGTTCCGGCTGCTGGCGAAGCTCGCGAAGGTGCCCGCCCCGCCCCTGCGGTGGCGGATGACCGAGGGCCCCTGGTTCCACAACGCCATCGCGACGGTCGAAGTGTCGGGGCGCGACTGCAACGTGCGCTGGGAGAGTCCGCACGACGACGGCCGCCTCAGCGAGATGGGCCGCGCCCGCATCACCTGACACGCCCGCCGCCCGCCCGCGGCCTGGCAAAAGGAAAACGCGTCCGAAATGTATGACCGTCTGTGGTCAAGCGACCACAACGCGCGAGTTCCGGAAAGGTTTCGAGTAGGGTTCGGATACCGGTTTCGAACCCGTGAGCTGCTTCTTCCCGTAAAGATCCGCCGGAAGCGCCGGGCCGGCGCGAAACGGCTGGTAGCGTCCGGCCGCGGCTCCCATTTCATAGTTACCGGGGAGTCGCCAACGGGCGGGTCGTCATGAAAGAGTGGCGAATCGCCGTATTGGCCTACTGGGCTGCAGGGCTTCACTACGCTATAAGCGCCCGGGGTCGCTACGCCGAGTGGGCACGCTGCGGGCTCCCGTGTTGAGGAAGGACGGTGCCGCATGGATCGTTGCGCGCTGTTCGTTGACGCCGGCTATCTGCTGGCGGACGGTGCCATGGCCGTGCACGGCACGCGCCATCGCGAAACGGTCTCCTGGGACTTCGGCGGCCTCCTGCAACTCCTCGGCAACCTCGCCAGGGAACGCACGGGCATGCCGCTGCTGCGCTGCTACTGGTACGAGGCGACCGTCGAGGGCCGCCGCACGCCCGAGCACGACGCGCTCGCCGACCTCCCCGGCCTCAAGCTGCGCCTCGGCCGCGTCCGGCCCGGCCGCCGCGAGGGCGTCGACACCGAGATCCACCGCGACCTGATGACCCTCGCCCGCAACGGCGCGCTCGCCGACGCCGTCCTGGTCAGCGGCGACGAGGACCTCGCGCAGATCGTCACCGACGCCCAGGACCTCGGCGTCCGCGTCACCGTCGTGCACGTCGCCGTCGACGGCAACTGGACGATCTCCCGGGTGCTGCGGCAGGAGTGCGACGACCTCATCGAGATCGGGTCCGGCCACCTGCGCCCCTACGTCAACCTGCTCGCCGGCATGGACGGCACGTCCGGCTCCTCCCTCGGGTCCGGCCCCCTGTCCAACGGGCACGGCGGCGGCGGGAACGGCCACGGCGGCTCCCTCGGCCCCCTGGCCCCGGCCGCGCACAGCGGACCACCGCCCTCGTCACCCGTCACCGGGCCGCCCGTCCCGAGTTCCTCCGCGCCGCCCATGCCGTCCGTCCGCGACCTCGGCCCCGCCATGACCGGCGGGTTGAGCGGCGGCTCCGGCGGCGGCACCACCGGCCCGATGTCGCTGCCCGGCGGCTCCGGCGGCGGCCTCGGCGGATCGTCCTACGGCACCGGCGGCCAGCAGGCCCCGCTTCAGCCCGCCTCCACCACCGGCCCGTCCCCCCTGTCCGGGCCGTCCTCCACCCAGGCGCCCTCGGCACCGGCCCCCTCCGCCCCGGCCCCCTCCGCACCGCCCGCGCCCTCACCCGCGCCGCCGCCGAACACCGGGCCGCAGTACTCCTCGTCGCCCATCCCCGCGCCGTCCCCGCCTCCTCCGCCGCAGACGCTTCCGTCGCAGCAGCCGACCGGCCAGCACGGCCCCTACACCGGGCCGCAGCAACTCCCCGTCCCGGCGCAGAGCACCCCGACCCTCGCCGACGCCGTGAAGTCCGCCCACCAGGAAGGCCAGGACTTCGGCGAATCCGTCGCCCGCGACGCGCCCGCGCTGTGGCTCGAAGCCGTCCTCGCCCGCAAACCGCGCATGCCGTCCGACCTCGAGGCGCGGCTCCTCCAGGGCTCCTCCCTGCCGATCGACTTCCTCCTGCACGACGAGGTCCGGCACGCCCTGCGCCGCGGATTCTGGGACGCGCTAGAACGTTCCCGCAGGTGAGCTGACAGGTACGCGGCGGTATTCGACGATCATCGTCGATTCGCCCGCTTCGGCCGTGCGGCGCCGGGTAGCGTTGAAGCGTGACGCATGTGACGGAAGACGATCTCGACGACCTGGAGTTCGACACCCTGCGCACCGGCGATCACATCTCGGCGGCACGCCGGCTGTCCGAGCTGGCCGAGTCGGTCTCCGGTGGGGTGTCACGCGCCAACGTCCTGCTGCGGGCCGGCGAGCAGTGGCAGCACGCCGGCGACCACGCCAAAGCCGCCGAGCTGTACCGCAGGGCCATGGAGGACGGCGGCGAGACCTACGGCGACCCCCGCGCCTACCTCGCCGACGCGCTCTTCGAACTGGGCCGCGCCGACGAGGCCCGCACCCTCCTCGACCAGATCCGCGCCGACAGCCCCCGCGACCCCGAGGTGTACCGCGCCGTCGCCGAAGTGCTCTACGCCCAGGGCGACGCCACCGGCGCCCACGAATGGGCCACCAGCGGCGCCGACGTCGTCCTCGCCATCCGCGACCGCGCCGTCGGCACCGGCATGGGCGGCGGCCCCGACGAAGCCCCCGCCCCCGACGCCGACACCCTCACCCCCGGCCCCGACGACGCCGCCATCGCCGAAGACAGCCTCGAAGCCCTCCTCCGCCTCCGCTACCGCGCCCGCGTGGACCTCGGCAGAAGCGAGGACGACTACGACGCACTGCTGGATGATCTACTAAAAAACGCGTGACTGTGTTGGCCCAGGGGGCGACCCCCTGGAACCCCCGTCACGAGCCGGTCGATCCTCACGCCACGGTGCGGCTTGCTGTGACCGTGCGGGTTGTGACCGTGTCGCTGCGGTCGCCCGGCTCGACGGGCATGCCCGCTGCGCTCGCTAGCGCTCACTCCGCGTGCCTGCCCGTTGCTGGCCCAGGGGGGCGACCCCCTGGAACCCCCGTTGCGAGCCGGTCGATCCTCACGCCACGGTGCGGCTTGCTACGACCGTGCGAGTTCCCGACGTGTCGCTGCGGTCGCCCGGCTCGGCGGGCATGCCCGCTGCGCTCGCTAGCGCTCACTCCGCGCGCCTGCCCGTGATGGGGGCTGGGGTTGTTGGTCTGGGTGTTAGAGCTCGGTTATCAGTTCGCTTAGGGACTGGGCGACTGTGGTGGGGGGTTCGGGGGTTGTTGTGCGCCAGCCGCGTAGGTGCGCCTCTCTGAGGGCTTCCGCGTGGTTGGGGGAGGCTGTGCGGTCCGAATGGGTCTGGAGGTAGCCGCAGGGCGCCTCAGGCCAATCTGGGGCCAGCGGGAGGTCGTTTGAGGGGTCGGCGTGGTCGTGCTGGCCGCGGCGGGGGAGGTCGGCGTCCACGAAGACGTAGCCCGCTACGGGGCGGTGGGCGGCTCGCTGCGCCAGAGCGATGCCGGGCAACAGGGGGCCCGCGGCGCCGTGGGCGACGAGCGCGAGCGGCGGGGTCGGGGCCGTCGCGGTGATGATCAGGGAGACGCGGGCGATGTAGCGGGGGCCCGTCTCGTCCGGGACGTCCGGCGCCACCACGTCCAGGCCGTAGGAGCGGAGCATCTCCGGCAGATCGCCCCAGGAGGCCGCGGTGGCGTGCGGGGCGTGCAGCAGGACGACGGTTCCGGGAGTCACGCCGCCGAACCTACACGCGCGCGGGAGGACCGCGGCGCCAGGGCGCGGGTACAGGTCAATAGGCTCTGAGCGTGAGCGATCGTGACGAGCTGCTGCAGAAGATCAAGGACAAGGCCGTGGTGCACGGCGACTTCGTGCTGTCGTCGGGCAAGCGGGCGTCCTGGTACGTGGACCTGCGCCGGGTGACGCTGGACGGCACCGCGGCGCCGCTGGTGGGGCGGGTCATGCTGGACGAGACCGCCGACCTCGAGTACGACGCCGTCGGCGGGCTCACGCTCGGCGCGGACCCCGTGGCGACCGCGATGCTGCACGCGGCGGCGGCGCGGGGGCGGGCGCTGGACGCGTTCGTCGTCCGCAAGGCGGGCAAGGCGCACGGGCTGCAGCGCCGCATCGAAGGGCCGGACGTCGCCGGGCGGCGCGTCCTCGCGGTCGAGGACACCTCCACCACGGGCGGGTCCGTGCTGACCGCGGTGGAGGCGCTGCGGGAGGCGGGCGCGGAGGTCGTGGCGGTCGCGACGATCCTGGAGCGCGGCGCGGCCGGGCGGATCGCCGAGGAGGGGCTCGTCTACCGCCACCCTTACGACGTCGCGGACCTCGGCTTGGGCTGAGGGGTCAGTTCTTCGCCTTGACGAACCACTGGCCGCGCTGGCCGGCGGCCTTGCGCGGCTGCACCTCGCCGTAGATGACGACCTTCAGGGAGCCGCCGTTGCCGGCGACGACCTGAAGGGGCGCCTGCTCGTACTTGAGCGTGTCCCCGGTGTTGAGCGTGGTGTTCGTCAGCACCTTGCCGCCGGTGTCGGCGACGCGGACCACGACGTTGGTGGGCTGGCCCGTCACGCTGATGACCAGGGGGACGTCGGACGCGGGCGTCGTCTTCTCGTCGGGGCTCGGGGTCGCCTTGCCGCTCGACGGCGAGGCCGCCGTCGACGGCCCGGTCTGGTCGGGTTCGCCCGTGATCGCATTGACCAGGGCCATGCCGCCGACCACGAGAAGGGCCAAGGCGGCCACCACGGCCAATGCCGCGATCAGTATGCGCGCGAGACCCCTAGGGTCCGACCGATGACGTCCCACATGGGGAGGTTAGCGATAACTGTCACCGCTGAGCGACGGACGTGACTCTTCGGGACCATTCTTATCTGGACCGTGGTCCGCTTTACGCCCCTTCAGCACCTCCCGGATGATCGGGATCACCGACAGGATGAGGATCACCGCGACGCCCGGAAGGATGTACTTCTCGATGTCCGGGACCTCGGAACCGAGGAAGTGGCCGAGCAGGAACAGGGCGTCCGTCCAGAGCACGCCGCCGACGACGTTCCAGATGAAGAACCGCTTGGCGTCCATGCCGAGCATGCCGGCGAGCGGGTTCAGGAACGTGCGGACGATCGGGATGAACCGCGCCAGCACCACCGCCTTCGCGGGGCCGAACCGGTTGAAGTAGTGCTCGGCCTTCTCCACCCACTCCTGCTTGAAGATGCGGGAGTCGGGCCGGTCGAACAGCTTGCGGCCGTATCTCGCGCCGAGCCAGTGGCCGAGCTGGGCGCCGGCGACCGCCGCGACCGGGCCGCCGACCAGCAGCCAGGGCAGCGACAGGGGCTGGAACTCCTGCCCGTTGACGGTCGAGACCGCCGTGAGGATCCCCGCCGTGAAGAGCAGCGAGTCGCCCGGAAGGATGCAGCCGAAGAGCAGTCCGGTCTCCGCGAAGATGATGGCGAGCACGCCGATCGTCGCGAAGGTGCCGAAGAGCTGCAACCATGCGGTGGGGTGCAGCCACTCTGTGATGTTCAGGGGAAGGGTCGTGAGATCCACACGGCGAGCGTACCTTTCAACCCGCTCCGTAGAGGCGGGATACTGGGGGTGGACGGCATGCCCGACCCGGAAAACGCGTGACCAGGGCGCTCGCCCGGGTACGCGGAGGACCGGGTGCTACCGCCCGGCGGGACGCCCGGCGGCACCGCTGCGTATGAAAGGACGCTGACAATGCCCATCGCAACGCCCGAGGTCTACGCGGAGATGCTCGACCGTGCGAAGCAGGACGGCTTCGCCTTCCCCGCGATCAACGTGACGTCCAGCCAGACGCTGAACGCCGCGCTGCGCGGCTTCGCCGAGGCCGAGAGCGACGGGATCGTGCAGGTGTCCACCGGCGGAGCCGAGTACCTGTCCGGCTCCACGGTGAAGGACATGGTCACCGGCGCGACCGCGCTGGCCGAGTACGCCCGGGTCGTGGCCGCCAAGTACCCGGTGAACATCGCCCTGCACACCGACCACTGCCCGAAGGACAAGCTGGACGGGTTCATGCGCCCGCTCATCAAGATCTCCCAGGAGCGGGTCGCCCGCGGCGAGGAGCCGCTGTTCCAGTCGCACATGTGGGACGGGTCCGCCGTCGAGCTGCACGAGAACCTGCAGATCGCCGCCGAGCTGCTGGAGCAGTGCGCCAAGGCCCGCATCATCATGGAGATGGAGATCGGCGTCGTCGGCGGCGAGGAGGACGGCGTCGCCAACGAGATCAACGAGAAGCTCTACACGACGCCGGGCGACGCGCTCGCGACCGCCGAGGCCGTCGGCGTGGGCGACAAGGGCCGCTACATCCTCGCGGCGACGTTCGGCAACGTGCACGGCGTCTACAAGCCGGGCTCCGTCAAGCTGCGCCCCGAGGTGCTCAAGGAGATCCAGGACGCGGTCGGCGCCAAGTACGGCAAGGACAAGCCGTTCGACCTGGTCTTCCACGGCGGTTCCGGCTCGTCGCTGGAGGAGATCCGCGAGGCCGTCTCCTACGGCGTCGTGAAGATGAACATCGACACCGACACGCAGTACGCGTTCACCCGCCCGGTCGCCGAGCACATGTTCCGCAACTACGACGGCGTGCTGAAGGTCGACGGCGAGGTCGGCAACAAGAAGCAGTACGACCCGCGCTCGTGGGGCAAGGCCGCGGAGGCCGCCATGGCCGCCCGCGTCACCGAGGCCGCCGAGCACCTCCAGTCCGCCGGCAAGAAGCTCAAGTAAAGAAGCCGCAACGACGGCCCCAGGGGACGCCCCTGGGGCCGCGTTGTTTCATGAAACTCGGGTAGTGTCCGGCATGTGGCACTACCTCGGACGTACGAGTCGCAGAACTGCTCCGTCGCCCGGTCGCTGGAGGTCGTCGGCGACCGGTGGACGATGCTGGTGATCCGCAGCGCCTTCCAGGGCGTCCGGCGCTTCGACGACTTCCAGGACGTGCTCGGCGTGGCCCGCAACGTCCTCACCGACCGGCTGAACCGGCTGTGCGACGAGGGCATCATGCGCCGCGTTCCCTACCAGCAGCGGCCGGAACGGTTCGAGTACCGGCTCACCCGCAAGGGCGTGGAGCTGTGGCCCGCGGTCATGACGCTGCTGATGTGGGGCGACCGCCACTACGCGCCGGACGGACCACCGCTGATCATCGGCCATCGCGGCTGCGACGGCCGGCTGACCCCCGACTTCACCTGCGACTCCTGCGGCGCGCGCCTCGGTCCGTCCGACGTTGATCCCCGGCCGGGTCCGGCCGCCTGACGAACTTTTGGGTTGCTTCACGCAACCTTCTGCGGTCCAATGAGTTGCATGAAGAAACTCGATGCGCGCGGCCTCGCCGACGTGCGGATCCGGCCGTACGGGGTCACCGACGGCCCGCGCGTGCGGCGGATGTCGGACCGGCTCTCGTCCGCCAGCCTCTACACGCGCTTCTTCTCCGGCACGCCGCGCATCCCCGAGTACTACGTGGGCATGCTCGACCGCCTCGACCACTGGGACCGCGAGGCCATGGTCGGCCTGGACGGCGACGAGATCGCGGGCATCGCCGAGTACGTCCGCGACGCCGAGCGGCCCTGGCGGGCGGACGTCGCCGTCCTCGTCGCCGACCCCTGGCAGCACCGCGGGCTCGGCAGCGCCCTGGTCGGCTACCTCGCCCAGCTCGCGGCGCGGCGCGGCATCACCGGGTTCGACGCGGACGTCATCCTGACGAACCGGCAGGGGATCTCGTTCGTCCACCGGGGCTGGCCGGCAGCCCGCTCCCGGCTGGACGGCGAGTCGGCGCACTTCAGCCTGCCGCTCCCCGGCCCCGCCATGGTCTGACGGCATCCCGGCGCGCGGCCGGTACCGGTCAGTAGCTTCATCTCTCCGTGACAAAAAGGATCTTGAGCACGGGCGAGTGGATCTTTACAGTGCCTACTGGAACGTTCTCACGCGCCGCTCGGGCGCTTGCGAGAAGAAAGGCACCCCACCTCGTGACATCCTCACCCCGTGCCCTGATGCGGCCCCTGCGGCGCTCCGCCCGCCTGCTGTCCGCCCTCGCCCTGGCCGTGCCGGCCGTCGTCGGCCTCGGCGCCGCTCCCGCGGCGGCGGCTCCCGGCGAGAACGCGCCCGTCACCTTCGACTACAGCGACTGCCCCGACCAGCTGCCGGTGGGCGCGAACCCCGCCAACTGGCAGTGCGCGATCATCGTCCTCGGCAGCGGCACCATGAAGCTCGGCTCGATGACCCAGGAGATCACCGAGCCGATCACGATCACCGTGCAGAGCGGCTACGACCCCGCGGTCGGCGACCCCATCAACAACTTCGTGAGCATGAAGTCCAAGGCGATGACCGTGCCGGGAGGCGCGCTCGGCATCCCCGGATCGGAGGGCATCCCCCTGCTCGACCTCAAGGTCAAGACGAAGTACGTCGGCAATTTCCGGCTCTTCACCACGGAGCAGGGCCAGTACGCCTCCACCATGGACATGAGGATCAAGCTCAAGAACGACCTGCTCGGCGACGACTGCTACATCGGCTCCAAGAAGGCGCCGGTGTCGCTCAACCTCGTCGGCGACAACGACTCGGTCGAGTGGTTCGACAACGCCATCGCCATGAAGATGAACGACACGACGTTCTCGGTGCCCGCGAGCAGCTGCGGCTGGCTCGGCTGGCTCGTCGACTTCCGCTCCGGGCTGCCGTCGGCGTCCGGGGGCAACGCCGCGAACTTCCAGATGTACCTGGCGAGCAAGAGCTACACCGAGCTGTTCCCCGCCATGCGGACCCAGGCGCGTGCCACTGAGGCGCCGAAGCTGAGCGACCAGGTCGCCCGCCTCTTCCAGGCCCGCAAGTAACCGACGGCTCACGTGCGGGCGCTCCGGTTCCCCGGGGCGCCCGCCCCTGCTTGCCGGGCGCGCGACGGGCCTGCTTACGATGGCCCGCATGACCCAGAACCTGCTCGGCGGCCCTCCTCCGACCGAACTCCCGGACAATCCCGAAGCCCGGACGGCCCTGGAGAACGGCGTCGACCCGTTCGAAGTCGCCGCGCGCCACCCGGACTACCCCGGCGCGTGGGCCGAGCTGGCCGACCGTGCCTTCGCCAACGGCTCCGTCATCGACTCCTACGCCTTCGCCCGCACCGGCTACCACCGCGGCCTGGACCAGCTCCGCCGGGCCGGCTGGAAGGGCCACGGGCCCGTCCCGTGGGAGCACGAGGCCAACCGCGGCTTCCTCCGCGCCCTGCACGCCCTCGGCCGCGCCGCCGCGGCGATCGGCGAGGAGGACGAGGCCGAGCGCTGCAAGACGTTCCTGCGCGACAGCAGCCCCACGGCCTCGGACGTCCTCAACGGCTCCTGATCGAGCGGGCCGCCCGGTGCGCCTGGGCGGCCACGCCCGGAATCCCCGAGACCAGGAACGGCCCTCCGCCGGCCAGGTCCCCGACGACGTGCAGACGCTGATCGGGGCGGCCCTCGATGAGGAGCCGGCCCGTGCCGGGATCGGTCGCGAGGCCGCCGTCCGAATCCTGCGCGGCGCCCTGGGCCAGGAGGGACGTGGCGAGCGCCTCCGCAGCCCGCGGGATCGCGTGCGGCGGCGGGTTGACCGCGTTGATCACGGCGCCGGCCGTGCGGACGCCCGCCGCGTGGGTGATCCGGAACCGGCGGCCGGGCTCGATCTTCTCCAGCCCCGGCAGCGCCTCCAGCGTCCCCGCCTCGAACAGCTCCAGGAGCACTGCGGCGTTGCGGGGCACCATCGGTGAGGCCAGGCTCGTGACCGTCCGGAGATGGCGGGTGCGGAGCCGCTCCCGGTCGCTCGGGGGAAGCAGCCGCCAGGCGATCGGGCCGGCGGTGTGCGCGGCCTCCTGCACGATGCGGCGGCCGAGCTGCGGGGCGTCCACCATGGCGAGCTGCTCGCGCAGGTTCGCGGCCGGGTCCCGGCGCATCGCCGCGGTGATCCAGGCGGCCAGCTCGTCCCAGCTCTCGCCGCGCTCCGCCAGCTCCGCGCGGATCAGGTCGGCGAATCCGGAGAGGGTGACCGGGCCGCCGAGGGACCGCAGCCGCTCGGGCGCCAGGTGCCGGAGGCCCGTCTCGGTCGGACGCTGCCAGACGAACGGGAGCGCGCCGCTCCGCGACACCAGGCTCATCCGGCCGGTGTGCCCGCGCGCGGCGAGGGAGACCACGATGTCGACGGCGGTGAGGCCGCCGCCGATGACGGCCACGTCGCATTCGGAGGGGACGCCTTCGAGGGTCCGTTCCAGCGGGTAGGGGTCGGCGGTGAAGCCGGGTGCGCCCGCCAGCCCGTAGAGGTCGCGGGGCGTGCCGCCTCCGACGCACAGCACGACCTGGTCGGCCGTTCGGGTCCGGCCGTCCGCCGTGTGGACGGCCGGCCGGCCAGGGACACACCGGTCACCGCCGACGGGACGACCTCCGCCTCGGTGAAGCGGGCGAGTGCCGCCTCGGCGGTGTCCGCCAGGTACCGCCCGTAGGCGGCGCGTGGCGGGATCGGGCTGCCGAGCCGCTCGTCGAGGTAGCTCGCCGGTCGGCCGTCCAGCCAGCGCGCGTAGTGGTGCGGGTCCCCCGCCCGGATCGACATGATCGGCGGCGGGGCGTTGACGAGGACGGAGTCCAGGTCGGGCCGGTAGGGGCGGCCCCGCCACGGCGCGTCCGAGGGGTCCAACACGGTGACGGTACGCACGTCCGAGGGATCGAGGGCGTCCAGCAGCGCGACGGCCGCCGCGCCCGCCCCGATGATCGCGATGTCCATGCCGCCGAGCCTCGCCGCCCGGCCGCGCCCGCCCCATCCCGCGGACGCGGGGATCCGCCCGCGCCGCGATCCCCCGTCTGAGGGGGTCCGGCGGCGACGCACGCCGGGCAGACTGAAGGCGTGATCGATCAGCGGGAGCGGCGGGCCCTGCTCGACGGGGCCGCACGGGCGCGGGACGCGGCGGGCCTCTTCGCGGCCGCCTCGGCGCGGCTCGGCCGGCTCGTCGGCTTCCAGGCGGCGGCCTGGTCGGCCACCGATCCCGAGACCGGACTCGTCACCGCGCCGATGCGGGTGGAGAACCTCGGGCGCGGCGAGGACTGCTTCGCCTACTGGGAGTGCGCGCTCCTGGAGGAGACGGTGCTGCCGTACCGCGAGCTGGCCCGCGCCGCCGTCCCCGCCGCCGGGCTCGCGGCGGCCACCGGCGGGCTGCCCGCGCGCAGCGCCCAGTTCCGCAGGCTCCTCGGGCGCCGGGGCGTGGGGGACGAGCTGCGCGCCGTCCTGCGCACCGGCGGGCGGCCCTGGGGCGTCGTCAGCCTGTTCCGCGAGAAGGGCCGCGAGCCCTTCGGCCCGGCCGAGATCTCCCTGGTCGCCGGGCTGTCGGCACCGCTGGCCGACCGCCTGCGGGAGCTGGCCCGGCCGGTCCCGGCGGCGGGGCCCGCCGCCCCGCAGGACCCTGGGCTCATCCTTTTCGACGCGGCCGGGACGCCCATCTCGATCAACGCCGAGGCCCGCCACCACCTCGGCCGCCTCCCGGACGGCCCGACCGTCCCGTCCCCGCTGGGCCCGCCCCTGCCGGTGTGGCTCGCCGGGACGGCCGCGCAGGCCCGCGCCGTCGCCGCCGGGCACGACCGCGGCGCGGCCCGCATCCGGATCCGCACCCGCGACGGCCAGTGGCTCGCCGTCCACGCCTCCTGCCTGGACGGCGGCCCCGGCGGCGCGCCCGGCCCCACCGCCGTGGTCGTCCAGCCCGCCACCGGCTCCGACATGGCGCCGGTCATCGCGGAGGCGTACGGGCTGTCCGCCCGCGAGCTGGAGATCACCCAGCTGCTGGCGCGCGGGCTGGCGACCGGCGACATCGCCGCCGAACTGGTCATCTCCCCGCACACCGTCCGCGACCACATCAAGGCGGTCTTCGCCAAGACGGGCGTGTCGAGCCGCGGCGAGCTGGTCGCGAAGCTGTTCGCGGAGAACTACTGGCCCCGCCGCACCGGCCGCTGACCAGCGGGGCGGATCCGGCTCCGGTTTCCTTGCGGCGCAGGTGCGGGTACGCTTTGATCGCAAGAGGCCCCTTCGCGCTTGCGGCGACCGGGGCCTTCGTCGTGGGAAGGAAAAGTGGCATGCCTGCCATCGTTCTTGTCGGTGCCCAGTGGGGAGATGAGGGCAAGGGCAAGGCAACAGACCTGCTCGGTGGGGACGTCGACTACGTCGTCCGCTACCAGGGCGGCAACAACGCGGGCCACACGGTGGTCATCGGCGACAAGAGCTACGCGCTGCACCTGCTGCCGTCCGGTGTCCTGTCGCCGGACGTCGTCCCGGTGATCGGCAACGGGGTGGTGATCGACCCGGCCGTCCTGCTCCAGGAGATCGACGGGCTGCGCGAGCGCGGCATCTCCTGCGAGCGGCTGCTGATCTCGGCGAACGCGCACCTGATCATGCCGCACCACCGCGCCCTCGACAAGGTCACCGAGCGGTACCTCGGCAAGGCCCGGATCGGCACGACCGGGCGCGGCATCGGCCCGACCTACGCCGACAAGATCAACCGGATGGGCATCCGCGTCCAGGACCTGTTCGACCCGAACATCCTCACGCAGAAGCTCGACCTGGCGCTGCGCGAGAAGAACCAGGTGCTGACGAAGGTCTACAACCGGCGCCGCATCGACACGGGCCCGATCGTCCAGGAGTACGTGACCTACGGGGAGCGGCTGAAGCCGTTCGTCGCCGACACCACGCTCGTGCTGAACAAGGCCCTGGACGACGGCAAGGTCGTCCTGCTGGAGGGCGCGCAGGGCACGCTGCTCGACATCGACCACGGCACCTACCCGTTCGTGACGTCGTCCAGCCCGACGGCGGGCGGCGCGTGCGCGGGCTCCGGCGTCGGCCCCACGAAGATCACCCGGGTGATCGGCATCCTGAAGGCGTACACGACCCGTGTCGGCTCCGGGCCGTTCCCCACCGAGCTGCTGGACGAGCAGGGCGAGTACCTGCGCAAGACCGGCGGCGAGTACGGCGTCACCACGGGCCGCGACCGCCGCTGCGGCTGGTTCGACGCGGTCATCGCCCGGTACGCGACCCGCGTCAACGGCATCACCGACTACTTCCTGACGAAGCTGGACGTGCTGTCCGGGCTGGAGCGGGTCCCGGTGTGCGTCGCCTACGACGTGGACGGCGAGCGGGTCGACGAGCTGCCCACCACCCAGACCGAGTTCCACCACGCCAAGCCCATCCTGGAGTACCTGGACGGCTGGCAGGAGGACATCACCGGCGCGAAGAAGTTCGAGGACCTGCCGGCCAACGCCCAGGCCTACGTCCGGGCCCTGGAGGAGATGTCCGGCGCCCAGATCTCCGCCATCGGCGTCGGCCCCGGCCGCGACCAGACGCTCGCGCTCCGCTCCCTTGTCTGACGTCGCTCCCTTGTGCGGCGTCGCTCCCTTGTCCGGCATTCTTCACCCCGCGTTCAGCCGCCGCCGGTAGCGTGCGATCGGTGATTTCAACCGTCGAGGTGCACGGGCACCGGGGCGCGCGCGGCCTCCGTCCGGAGAACACCCTTCCCGGTTTCGTGCACGCCCTCGACCTGGGCGTGGACGCCATCGAGCTGGACGTGGGCCTGTCAGCGGACGGCGTGGCCGTCCTGAACCACGACCAGGTCCTGTCGTCGCGCAACCTGGTGGACGGCGACCCCGCCCAGCCCGACGACCCCGACTTCCCCTACGTGGGCAAGCCGATCCGTGAGCTGACGCTGGCGCAGCTCCGCACGGTGGACGCGGGCACGCATCTGGGGATGCCCGGCACGGTCATCCCCACGCTGGCGGAGGCGTGCCTGCTGCTCGCCCCGTCGGAGACGGCCCTGTCCGTGGAACTGAAGACCGACCCCACGTGGACGGACGAAGAGGTCGAACTTTTCACCGCCGCCGTGGTGGACGTGCTGAGGTCCACGGGCATGGCCGGCCGTGCCCGGCTTCTGGCCTTCGACTGGCGGATCCTGGCCGAGGCCCGCAGCCACTACCCGGAACTGGGCCGTGTGGCGCTGATGGAGCGCAAGACCCTCGTCCAGGGCACGGCGTGGCTGGCGGGTCTGTCCCCTGCGGATCCGGTGGCCGCCGCTCTCGCGGCCGGTGCGACCGCCGTCTCGCCTGAGGACGTCATCACCACGCCCGAACTGGTGGAGCAGGCCCACGCGCTGGCTCTGCCGGTCATCGTCTGGACGGTCAACGCCCCAGACGACATGGCCCGCTTCATCGAGTACGGCGTCGACGCCATCGTCACCGACTACCCGGACCGGCTCCAGGAGGTCCTGGCGGCCGTCTAGGCAGGCTGTTCCGGCCTTGGAGTTGGCCCTAGGGCCTTGGGGGCGGCCCTAGAGCCAGCCGTTGCGGCGGAAGCCCCGGTAGAGGGACATGCAGGCCAGGCCGATGATGCCGAGGATCATCGGGTAGCCGTAGCGCCACTGGGTCTCGGGCATGAACGTGAAGTTCATCCCGTAGACCCCCGCGATGGCGGTGGGGACCATGAAGATGGCGCCCCAGGCGGAGATCTTGCGCATGTCCTTGTTGTCGGCGACGGTGACCTGGGTCATGTGCGCGTGGAGGATCGGGTTCAGCAGCTCGTCGTAGGACTCGACCTGCTCGCGGACGCGGGTGAGGTGGTCCTCGACGTCGCGCAGGTACTCCCTTATCTCGGCCGGGACGAACCGCCGCCCGGAGAGGTTGCGCAGCGGCCCGGCCAGCGGCCCCACCGCGCGCTTGAGCTGGATGACCTCGCGCTTGAGCCGGTAGATGCGCCGCGACTCGTCGGTGCGCTCCGGCGAGAAGACGGCTTCCTCTACCTCGTCGATGTCCTCCATGACGGCGTCGGCGACGCTGACGTAGCCGTCCACGACGCGGTCGGCGACGGCGTGCAGGACGGCGGCCGGGCCGAGGGCGAGCCGGGCCGGGTCGCGCTCCAGGTCGCGGCGGACGGCGCCGAGCTCGCCGTGGACGCCGTGCCGGACGGTCACCACGAAGTCGGGGCCGCAGAAGAGCATGATCTCGCCGGTGACGACGACCTCGGCGCCGCCGGGCTCGCTCGGGACGTAGCCGACGGTCTTCATGACGACGAAGTGCACGTCGTCGTAGCGCTCCAGCTTCGGCCGCTGGTGGGCGTGGATGGCGTCCTCGACGGCGAGCGGGTGCAGGCCGAAGACCTCGGCGATCTCGGCCAGCTCGGTCGCGGACGGCTCATGGAGGCCGACCCACACGAAACCGGCGCTGTCGCCGTCGGGGGTCAGCCGGCCGTCGCGGATCAGGCGGACGGCGTCGGCGACGGTGTCGGTGCAGACCCGGTGGCCGTCGATGTAGGCCGCCCAGTCGATGACGGCCGAATCGCGGTGCGGAGCCTGCACGCCGCTGGGGCGGCCGCGCGTCTTGAACAGCGCGCGGCCTGGGCGGACTCGTGTCATGGCCATGAGGTGCTCCTAACCCGCCGGCCACACGCGCGCAGCGCGCGCTCAACCCAGGCTTGTCAGCGAAGGGAGCGCGCGAAGGCGATGGCCGGGCGCCAGACGGAGGCGGACGGAAGAACAGTCCTGTGCGGACTGTGAGGGTTTTCCGGCGAACTGCAAGTATCACCAGGACTCATCCCGACCACCTCCTTTCACACACCTCGACAGCGGGCGGTCAAGCCCGTGGAAGCTTACCAGCCGACATTTAGGACGCTGCCCGTTACGGAGAGGTTCACGCGGCCCGGGTGTGACGGTCGCCTCACGCCTCCCGGCACCGCATCCACCACAACGCCCGTGGCGCCGGGTCTTATGCCCGCCCTCCCCGCGCGCGCCCGGATCTGTAAGCTCGCGTGACGTGCGAGTACTCGTCCTTGGATCGGGTGGCCGCGAGCATGCGCTCGCCCGCGCCCTGCACCGCGACCCCACCGTCACCGCCCTCCACTGCGCCCCGGGCAACCCGGGCACGGCCGAGATCGCGGACAACCACCAGCTCGACCCGTGCGACCCGACGGCGGTGACGGAACTGGCCGAGCGGCTCCGGGCCGAGCTCGTCGTCATCGGCCCCGAGGCGGTGCTCGTCGCCGGCGTGGGCGACGCGCTGCGCACGCGCGGCATCCCCTGCTTCGGCCCGGACCGCGCCGCCGCCCGCATCGAGGCGTCCAAGGCGTTCGCGAAGGAGATCATGGCGGCGGCCGGGGTGCCGACCGCCGAGGCGCGCGTCTGCGACACCGACGCGCAGGTCGAGGAGGCCCTCGACGCGTTCGGCCCGCCCTACGTCGTGAAGGACGACGGCCTCGCCGCGGGCAAGGGCGTCGTCGTCACCGACGACCGCGGCGCCGCGGCCCGGCACGCCTCCGCCTGCGAGCGCGTGGTGATCGAGGAGTTCCTGGACGGCCCCGAGGTCTCCCTGTTCGCGCTGTGCGACGGGCAGCACGCCGTCCCGCTGCTCCCCGCCCAGGACTTCAAGCGCGCCTACGACGGCGACGAGGGCCCCAACACGGGCGGGATGGGCGCCTACACGCCGCTGCCCTGGGTCTCCCCCGACCTCGTGGACGAGGTCATGGCCACGGTCGTCCAGCCCGCCGTGGACGAGATGCGCCGCCGCGAGATCCCCTACGTGGGGACCCTGTACGCGGGGCTGGCGCTGACGTCCAAGGGCGTGCGGGTCGTGGAGTTCAACGCGCGCTTCGGCGACCCGGAGACCCAGGTCGTCCTGGACCGGCTCGCCACCCCGCTCGCCACGCTGCTCCAGGCGTGCGCGATCGGCGGGCTCGACCCGGAGTTCCGTCCCGAATGGCACCCGGGCTCGGCCGTCACGGTCGTGGTCGCCGCCGAGGGCTACCCGTCCGCCCCCGTGAAGGGCGACGAGATCACCGGCCTGGACGAGGCCGCCGCGGTCGACGGCGCCTACATCCTGCACGCGGGCACGAAGCTCGGCGGCGAGGGCCGCCTGGTCGCCAACGGCGGCCGCGTGCTGAACGTGGTGGGCACCGGCCCCGACCTCGCCGCGGCCCGCGCGACCGCCTACGCGGCCGTCTCCAAGATCTCGCTGCGCGGCTCCCACCACCGCTCCGACATCGCACTGAAGGCCGCGGACGACGTCGTCCCTGGGTAATGGGACAATCGTCGGGTGATCGAGCGGTACACACTTCCGGAGATGGGGCGCGTCTGGAGCGACGCGCACAAGTACGAGCTGTGGTGCCAGGTGGAGGTCCTCGTCGTCGAGGCCCACGCCGAGGCCGGCACCATCCCGCCGGAGGTGGTCGAGCCCGTGCGGAAGGCGCCGCCGCCGACCCCGGAGGCGGTGCACGCGATCGAGGCGGTCACGCAGCATGACGTGATCGCCTTCCTGTCGGCGTGGGCGGACAACACCGAGCCCCGCGAGGCCGCCCGGTACGTCCACTTCGGCATGACGTCGTCCGACCTGCTCGACACGGCGCTCGCGCTGCAGCTCGTCGAGGCCACCGACATCCTGCTCGCCAAGGCCGACACCCTCGTCGCGACGCTGCGCGACCACGCGCTGGCGCACAGGGGCACGCTGCGCGTCGGCCGGACGCACGGCATCCACGGCGAGCCCGACGTGTGGGGCCACCGCGTCGCCGACTTCGCGTTCGCGATGGCGCGCTCGCGCGACCGGCTGCGCCGGGCCCGCGAGGCCGTCGGCGTGATGGCGATCTCGGGCGCGGTCGGCACGTACTCCAACATCGACCCCGCGATCGAGCTGCACGTGGCGCGCAGGCTCGGCCTGCGGCCGGCGGACGTGTCGACGCAGGTCGTCATGCGCGACGGCATCAGCGAGTGGGTGTCCGCGCTGGCGATCATGGCGACGGTGTGCGAGGCGATCGCGCTGGAGGTGCGGCACGGGCAGCGCACCGAGGTCCGCGAGCTGTGGGAGCCGTTCGGCAAGGGCCAGAAGGGCTCGTCGGCGATGCCGCACAAGAAGAACCCGATCATCTCCGAGCGGCTCGCCGGGATGGCCCGGATCGTGCGCGGGCAGATCGTCCCGGTGCTGGAGGGCATCCCGCTGTGGCACGAGCGCGACATCTCGCACTCCTCCACCGAGCGGATCGCGCTGCCGGACGCGTCCATCGCGCTCGACTACATACTGAACCTCACGAACCGGCTGATGTCCGGGCTCGTGGTGGACGAGGCGCGGATGAAGGAGAACCTGGAGTCGACCGGCGGCCTGATCTACACCTCGACCGTGCTGCTGGAACTGGTCGAGGCGGGTATGTCGCGGGACGACCAGGCGTACCCGCTCGTCCAGAAGGCCGCCATGGAGACCTGGGAGACGGGGACGCCGTTCCGCGAGACGCTCCGCAAGCACGCCGCGGAGGCGGGCCTGGCGCTGGACGAGAAGCGCCTGGACGAGGTCTGCCGCCCGGAGCGCTTCGTCGAGCGTCTCGGCCCGGTCTTCGACCGGCTCGCCGCACTGAGCTGAGACCAAGGAGGGGGCCTTGAAGGGGACCCTGACGGAGCTGAACGCCTACCCGCTCAAGAGCGGCGGCGGCACCGCGCTGCGCAGCGCCGAGCTGACCGCGCGCGGGCTGCCGTTCGACCGCGAGTTCATGCTCGTCGACCCCGGCGGCCGCTTCCTGTCGCAGCGGGAGTTCGCGCGGATGGCGCTGCTGAGCCCGTCCTATGACGGCGAGGTCCTGACGGTGGGCGCTCCGAACGCGGCACCGCTCGTCCACAAGGCCGCGGACGACGGGGAGGTGCTGGACGTCCGCATCCAGCGCAAGGACTGCCAGGGCATCGACCAGGGCGACGAGGCCGCGACCTGGTTCGCGGAGTTCCTCGGCGCGGAGTGCCGCCTCGTGCGCTTCACCGGCCGCAGGGAGACGTCCAGGGGCGGGGGTGAGGTCATGTTCGCCGACGGGTATCCGCTGCTGGTCATCTCCCAGGAGTCACTGGACGACCTCAACACGCGCCTGGACGAGCCCCTCCCGATGAACCGGTTCCGTCCGAGCCTCGTCGTGGAGGGCCTCGGCCCCTACGGCGAGGACGACGTGCGCTTGCTGCGCGTGGGCGAGGCCGTCATCGAGATGGTCAAGCCGTGCAACCGGTGCCTCATCACGACGACCGACCAGGAGACCGGGGAGCGCGGCCGTGAGCCGCTGCGGACGCTCGCGACCTACCGCACCGCGGAACGCGGCATCCTGTTCGGCTACAACGCCGTACCGCGCTCCCTGGGCACGCTCACGGTCGGCGACGAGGTCGAGGTCGTCGAAGCCCGCTGAGGGCTCTGCCTGAGGCCCGGCCCTCAGCCGGCGGCCTCAGCCGACCACCTCAGCCGACGACCTCGCCCGTCTCCTCGCCGTAGCGGTCCTTCATCGCGGTAGGGACGATCTCGACGGTGAGCCCGGGGAGCGCGGCGACCGCGGTCCGGCCCGCCGCGGCCGGCATCGCGGCGGTGAGGTCGTCCAGCGCGGCCGGGGGCACGTGCACCTCCAGGACGCCCTCGGCGGGCTCCGCGACGGAGAAGGCGTCGGCGGGCAGGAACGCGAGCGCCGCGTCCTCGGTGCGCAGGATCAGTTCGCGCCCGAACGGGAGGCGTCCGCGCAGCGAGTCGGCGATCGCCGGGGCCTGGAGCGCGCCGAGCCGCAGGGTCGTCGATGCGCCGTCGCGCTCCCAGGTCGCCGTGGACACGTACAGCATCCCGCCGCTGGAGCCGTCCCGCGCGATGCCCTCCTCGACGGCACGGGCGATCTCCGGGTCGGCGAGCAGCGACCGGCGGTCGATGTCGGTCACGAAGAGCGGCAGGCTCGGGGCGAGCACGCCCATCACGGCCTCGGCGTTCCACCGGCGCAGCGCCTCGTACTCGTCCAGCGCCAGCCCGACGACCTGGAGGAACTCGACGCGGCCGTGCGGGGTGGAGATCTCGCCCAGCTCCGGGTCCCGGACGAACGTCACCGCGCGGATCTCCGAGTCCTCGCGGGAGGCGGCGATCGGCCCGTTGACGTTCATGTGGTGGCCCGCCTCGAACCAGTTGCCGGACGTGAACACGTACCGGCCGAGGTTCTGCAGCAGGTTCGCCGCCCACACCGGCGGGGTCTCCTCGGCGGGGTCGCGGGCGAGCCGGAACGTGAACTCGAACCCCCAGCCCGACTCGTCGGGGTTCTCCGACTTCTTGTCGTACAGCTCGGTCATCCCGTAGGACACGAAATGCCAGTGCGGGACGGGCTCCGTGCGGGCGTAGACGCTGATCCCGTCGAGCGGATCGGGGCCGCCCAGCGACCATTTGTGGATCGTGCCGAGATGGTACGGCCGGGTGTCGCCGTAGAGCGGGCGGAGGGCGGCGTCGATGGCGTCCCAGCCGGGCGATTCGTCCATGGATGATCACGATAACCGTCCCTGCGGTGATCCGCCGCCCCTAGGCTCACCTTGGGAAATTTCCTGGGGGAGTGCGAACTTTTGGCGTGTCGCGGAGGTCTCACCTAGCAGACTGGCGCCAGGGTGGCGCGGGCCGGACGGCACATGTCCGAGCCGGTGGTTTACTGGGGTCGCGTTGGCGCAGAGGGGGGACACCGTTCGGCGCGCTCGGCCCTCGTGCTCCCACTTGATGGCAGGCACCTACCCGCACCCGAGAAGGAGTTAGGCGGCATGAGCATGGGCCACGAGGTTCGCTACCGCGTGCGCGGCGGCCGGCAGCTGCACGGCACGGTCTTCATCCAGGGGGCGAAGAACGCCGTCCTGCCGATGATCGGTGCCTCGCTGATGGCCGCCAAGGGACGGACCGTGCTGCGCAACGTCCCGATCATCGAGGACGTGCGGCGGGCGGTGGAGCTGGCCCGCGCCGTGGGAGCCAAGGCCGAGCTGCACGAGACCGAGCGCACCCTGGTCATCGACGCCTCGTCGCTGAGCAGCCCCGTCCTGCCCGCGGACATCGCCTCCCGGTTCCGCGGCTCGTTCCTGTTCGTCCCCGCGCTGCTGCACCGCCTCGGCGAGGCGGTCATCGAGGGCGTCGGCGGCTGCAACCTCGGCAGCCGCAACCTCGACTTCCACTACAACGGCTTCAAGCGGATGGGCGCCACCGTCACCGAGCAGGTGGCCGACAACGGCGACGGCATCATCCACATCAAGGCGGGCGACCTGCGCGGCGGAACGCTCTACTGCGACACCCCCTCGCACACCGGCACCGAGAACCTGATCATGGCGGCGGCGCTGGCGCACGGCACCACGCTGATCAAGAACGCGGCGCTGGAGCCCGAGGTGCTCGACAACATCGCGATCCTGCAGGCGATGGGCGCCAAGATCAGCGGCGGCGGCACCGGGTTCATCACGGTCGAGGGCGTGGACGAGCTGACCGCCGTCGAGCACACCGTGATGCCCGACCGGATCGACGCCGGCGTGTTCGTGATGGCCGCCGCGATCACCGGCGGCGAGCTGAGCCTCGTCGGCGCGACGCTGGAGCACCTCGGCGTCGCCGCCGACAAGCTGGAGCAGATGGGCGTCGAGTTCCACCAGCAGGGCGCCGTCCTGCAGGTGCGCCGCGACCGGACGCTGCGCCCGATCAACGTCATCACCGACGAGTACCCGGGCTTCGCCACCGACCTCCAGTCGCCGATCATGGCGCTGTCCTGCCTGGCCGAGGGCCCGTCCTACATCTACGAGCGGATCTTCGACGGCCGGTTCAAGCTGGCCGACGAGCTGCGCAAGATGGGCGCCGACATCGAGGTGGACGGCAACCGCGCGAAGGTCAACGGCCCGCGCCCGCTGCGCGGCGCCGAGGTCGAGGCGCACGACCTGCGCTGCGGCAGCGCGCTCGTGCTCGCGGGCCTCGCCGCCGAGGGCGAGACGACGATCACCTCCGCCTACTACCTGGACCGCGGGCACGCGCACACCGCCGAGCGGCTGTCCCAGCTCGGCGCGGAGATCGTCCGCGAGGAGGGCTAGCCCGCCGGGCCCGGAAACGGCCGAATGTGGCCCTCGCCCTGACCAACTCCGGGTCCGCACCTGACGGCACGTGTAACGCCGGTTCCGGAATTTCCGGAGCCAAGAGTTACCGGGCGACTACGCACCGCTGCCGCAGCCGACCGCACCGGCCACCGGATCAGCGTTCTGACCTGGGAAGACTTTCCAGGAGAGCGCTGAATCCGGCCGGTTCGTCACCCGGTGATAAAGCGGCGCGGATGATCATCGGGACCGGCTGGACGGATCACGCGTCTTTCGACTGCCGTCGACATCGACACGTCCGTATTTCGGCCCACGGGTAAACCAAACCGGTACCGCAGGGGTCCCTCCTGTACATGAGAGCGTCAGGAGGGGCCCTCCGCCATGTTTTCGGGTCTTGTTTTTCAACTTCGGACATCCGAAGATGCTGGATCGAGGCTGCCCGAATGGTGACAAATTACTGACCAGGGGGTCGCGTAGGTTACTTTTTCGCCGCACTCTTGATTCGATTTCGCGTCTGGGCGTCACATCTCGTCGCCTTGACCCGATCTGCCAGGCAGAGGGCCCCCGTCCGCTGGGGGGCGGGGCCCACGGGACGGGCCCGTCCGCCTTTGCGGCGGGTGGGGCCGGACGGGAAGGCGAATCGCACGGAACGCGGTGCTGGGGTCAGAAGGCAGGGGCGACAAGCCATGAGTCAACCGTTGGGCGAGACGTGCGCGGACAGCTGGCCGGGGCGGCGCCCCCGCCGAGAGGACGGATCGGAAGCGAGCGATCATCGATGACGGCGGCACGCACGGGGTCGGTCACTCCCGATCTCACGATCGGCGTCGTGGGCCCCCACGACCTCGTGGAACGGGTCATGCTGATGGGCCACGGCCCCACCCCGGTACCGAGCCGGCTGGTGGCCGCCGCGTACCGGGACGAGCAGGAGGCGGCCGACAAGGTCGTGCGGCTGGGGTCGGGCGTCGACGTCTGCCTGTTCGCCAGCCCCGTCCCCTACGACTTCGCGCGCAAGGCCGGCGTGCTCACCATGCCCGCCACGTACGTCCCGCTGAACGGCGCCGCCCTCCAGGGCGCCCTGCTGCGGGCGGCCCTCGACGAGCGCTTCGACCCCGCCCGGGTCAGCATCGACGTGCTGGGCCGCGCCGAGGTCGAGGAGGCGTACTCCGAGATCAGCCTCGGCACCGAGCAGGTGCACCTGCGCGAGGAGGCCGCCGGTCCCGGCACGCTCGCCGCGTTCCACGAGCGCCTGTGGCGGCGCGGCGCCACCACCGTCGCGATGACCTGCGTGCACGCGACGGCCGAGCGCATGGAGATGGCGGGCGTCCCGACCATCCGGGTCCGCCCCACGGGCGCCGCGATCCGCAGCTCGCTCCAGACGGCCGCGCTCCTCGGCGCGCACCACCGCCTGGAGGAGTCGCAGCTCGTCGTCGTCCTGGTCGACGTCCCGACGCTCCGCGAGACGCCCCGCCGCGTCACTCCCCGCTACTGGCGGGACGAGCTGAAGCTCGCGCTGCACCGCGTCCTGCTCCAGGAGGCGCACCGCATGAACGCGTCGGTCTGGCCGCTGGACGACCACAGCTACCTGGTCATCGCCACGCGCGGCTCCGTGACGACGTCCACCGAGGGCTTCCGCACGCCGCCCTTCGTTGAGCGCGTCCGTGAGGAACTCGGCCTCGCCATCGAGGTCGGCATCGGCATGGGCCGCACCGCCCACGAAGCGGAGAACCACGCCCGCGCCGCCTTGGCCCGTTCCCAGAGCTCCCAGCGCGCCCAGGGCTTCGCCTTGGACCGCGACGGCCGCGCCCTGGTGCCCGCGCCTCGGACGCCCCCGCGCGCCCAGCCGCAGGCGAAGCCGAAAGGTCTGGAGATCCTGGCCCGCCTGGCCGACAAGCTCGGCGACCAGGAGCAGCCCCTCATCGTGGACGCGGAGAACGCGGGCAAGATGCTCGGCGTCACTCCGCGCACGGCCCGCCGCCTCCTGCGCACCCTCGTGGAGGAGGGCCTGGCCTGGCCGCTCCCCCCCGAACCGCACCCCGCAGCCGGGCCGTCCCCGCCAGCTCTACCGCCTGATCGTGGAGAAGCTGGGCCCCGCCAAGACGACGTGACGGTGCGGGCTGATGGAACGTGACCCCGCCGTCCATCAGCCCTCACCGCACCAGACCGCTCAGCCTCTCTCCTTGGCGATCGCTTCCCGGACCGCTGGGACGATCTCGGCGCCCCAGCGCCCGAGGGACACCGCGTCCGACGTACCGCCGTCCGGGGAGAAGAGCATGAAGCCGGACGCGCCGTGCTCCAGCACCACGCCGGTCAGTTCCTCGGCCCACTGCTCGGCCGAGCCGCCGATCCAGCGGCCGCCGCCGTCCCGGGTGGCGGGCAGCGGGCGGTCGGTGATGCGTCCGGGGAAGTTGAAGACCGTGCGGACCTCGCGCGGATCGCGGCCCACCGCCGCGGCCGCCTCGTCGATGACCGGGCGGGACGTCCGGTACCGCTCGCTGAGCCAGTCGGCCGCGTGCCCGGGGAGCCAGCCGTCGGCCACCCGTCCGGTCGCGGCCAGCGACTTGCGGCCGACGGACCCGGTCCACACCGGCGGTGCGGCGGCCGGGGCCGGGGCGATCCGGTCAACACGGTAGTGGCGCCCCTCGAAGGTGACCGGCGGACCGCCGCCCGACAGCTTCTTGACCAGCGTGATCGCCTCCTCGAAGGCGTCCACGGCGTCCGCCGGGGAGAGCTTCGGCACCCCCATGTCGGCGATCCGGTCCCACAGGCCGCCGGCACCCATGCCGACGACGACGCGACCGCCGGACAGCGACGCCAGCGACGTCACCGTCCGCGCCAGCATGGGCGCGGGACGGGTCGGCAGGTTCGTCACGTTGGCGAAGCCCGCGATGCGCTCCGTCCGCCCGAGCAGGAACCCGACCGTCGCGTACGCGTCGAGCCGCTCGCCGAGGTAGGGGTGGTCGGACAGCGAGAACAGGTCCAGCCCGTCCCGGTCCGCCCGCTCGACCAGGCTCAGCAGCTCGGGCTGATCACCGAAGGTGCTGTGCGCGCCGAAACCGAAGACAACGTCCTGTGCGTTCATGCCACGCCTTCCGCGAGCTTGAGTTCGTAGTACGAACCGTAACAGTTCGCCCTACGAACAACAAGCCCGCGAGCGCTGGAACGGCATCAGCTCGGGCGGCCGGCGACCCCTTCGTCCGGTTCCTTGAAGACCAGCGGGGCCTCGTTGTCGAGGACGACCCGCCCCAGCAGGCGGGCGAGCGTCTCGCGCTCCCGCGCGCTGAGGCCCGCCGGCAGCTCGTCGATCCGACGGCAGGTCTCGGCGTAGAACTCCTCGACCAGCTTCGCGCCGCGCTCGGTCAGCGCGACCCGCACCGCCCGCGTGTCCCGCGGGTCGGCCTCCCGCCTGACCAGCCCGTTCCGCTCCGTGCGGTCCACGAGACCGGTGAGGCTCGACTTCGCCAGCCGCAGCATCGCACCCAGCTCGCTCATGCCGTACGAGCGCGACATCAGCACGCAGAGCAGCTGCCCCTGCTGCGGAGTCAGCCCGTACTCCCGGCCCGACTCGGCGTACACCGCATTCACCAGGAACGAGGACCGCACGAGCGCGGCCACGACCCCGATCCGCCCATCACCCTGCTCAGCCACAGGGCAAGAGTAACACCGAGCGGCCTCTATAATTCGCGCAACGAACTACGCGGACGCCCGGTCCGCACGCGCGAACGCCGCCGCCCTCCGATGCGGGGGCGGCGGCCGTGCGTCGCTAGTTGCGGTGCGGGAACGCCTTGGCGACGGCCAGGAAGGCGTCGTTCTCCTCCGGCGAGCCGATGGAGACCCGGGCGCCCTCGCCGTCGAACGGGCGGACGCTCACGCCCTGGGCGTCGCAGGCGGCGGAGAACTCCATGGTCCGGTCGCCGAGGCGCAGCCAGACGAAGTTCGCCTCGGTCGGCGGGACCGTCCAGCCGTCGGCGAGCAGGGCGCTGCGGACGCGGTCGCGCTCCTTCACCGTGCCCTCGACCCGCTCCATCAGCTCCTCGGTAGCCCTCAGCGACGCGACGCCGGCGGCCTGGGCGACGGAGTTCACGCTGAACGGCAGGAACGTCTTGCGGATCGCGCCCGCCACCTCCGGGTGCGCGACGAGGTAGCCGATGCGCAGGCCCGCGAGCCCGTACGCCTTGGAGAACGTGCGGAGGACGGCGAGGTTCGGGCGGTCGCCGCGCAGCGTGAGGCCGTCCGGCACCTCGTCGTCGCGGATGTACTCCCGGTACGCCTCGTCCAGCACCACCAGGCAGTCGGCGGGGACGCGGTCGAGGAACGCCTCCAGCTCGGCGCGCCGCACGACCGTACCGGTCGGGTTGTTCGGATTGCAGACGAAGATCAGCCGGGTGTGCTCGGTGATCGCGTCGGCCATCGCCTCCAGGTGGTGGGTCTCGTCCTTCAGCGGCACCTGGACGCCCGTCGCGCCCGACAGCGACACGAGCAGCGGGTACGCCTCGAACGACCGCCACGCGTAGACGACCTCGGCGCCCGGCTCGGCGACGGCCTCCAGCATCATCTGCGTCATCCCGACCGAGCCGCAGCCGACCGCGACATGGTCGGCGGGGACGCCGCAGAACGCCGCGATCTCCTCGGTCAGCGCGGTCGCGTTGTTGTCGGGGTAGCGGTTGACGTTCCGCGCCGCCTCGGCGATCGCGTCCACGACCGACGGCAGCGGGCCGTGCGGCGACTCGTTGGACGACAGCTTGTACGAGCGGCCCTCGGGCGACACCACGACCTTGCCGGGCTTGTAAGCCACGAACCGGTCGAGGACGGAGCGGAAGCGCGGAGTGGTTGCCTCGGACACCGTTGTCCTCCAGATTGCACAGGGGTGATGCCCCTCAGCCTACGCAGCGTCCCTCATCATCCAGCAAACGGCCACGATCCGAACGAACTCCCAGTCGCCGGGGTCGTGCGGCCACCAGCCCCGGTTGAAGGCGTCCTCCGCGAACTCCGTCAGGTACCCCATCAGCTCGTCCGGGCCGGGGGCGCCCAGCTCGTCGCGGAGCGCGGCCACGTGCTGGTCGACGGCGGCCGCGAGGCCCGGGGAGCCGGCCATCTCCTCGACACCGGCGTCCCCGATGTCGCGGACGAGCAGGCCGAGCGCTTCGTCACCGTTCATAGAGGCCGAAAATAGCAACCGCCGCCCGGTGCGTGCGACGTCGCCCCAGGTCAAACCCCCGGACGCAGCATCGGCGGGCGGAGCTGCCGGGCGTCGCCGCGCCGGTACAGCCGGGCGGGGCGGCCGCCGTCGCGGGTCGTGGTGCGGTCGGTCGGGATGAGGAACCGGTCGGCGCCGGTGACCTTCCGGTGGAAGTTCCGCGGGTCGAGGCTGGTGCCCCACACGATCTCGTAGACGCGGCGCAGCTCCGCCACGGTGAACTCGGGCGGGCAGAACGCCGCGGCGAGCGAGGTGTACTCCAGCTTCGCCCGCGCCCGCTCCATCCCGTCGCACAGGATGCGCCGGTGGTCGAACGCGGCCTGGTCGTGGTGGAGGAGGTCGTCCACGGCCGTCCACAGCACCTGGGCCCGGCTGGACGCGGGCAGGTCGGGCGCCAGCCCCAGGTAGGCGACGCTCACGACCCGCTGCCGGGGGTCGCGGTCGGGGTAGCCGTAGGTGGCGAGCTGCTCCAGGTGGATGCGCACGTCCGCGAGCCCGGCCCGCTCCGCCATCAGCCGGGACGCGGCGACCGGCAGGTCCTCGTCGAGCTGGATGAAACCGCCCGGCAGCGACCACGCCCCGTCGTAGGGCGCCCGGTCGCGCCGCCACATCAGCGCGCACAGGCGCTGCTCCCGCACGGTGAGCACGACAAGATCGACGGTGACGGCGAGCCGCGGCACGGACATGGTTGGGAGTCTATTGGGGGGGCGGCCCCACAATCTGCCGGTTACGGGCCGGGAGCCCAACGCGAGAAGGCCCGGCGGGAGGCCGGGCCTTCTGCGTTGTGCGGGTTTCAGTCTTCGTCGGGGACCTCGACGGCCGAGACGGCCGGCGCCGGTCCGTTGTGGCCGTTGGCCGCGGGCTGGCCGTTGAGGTTGGCGAGCAGCTGCCGCGCCACGCCCAGGCCGGTGCCGCCGAGCGTGAGCGCCTTGGCGAGCATGTCCTCGATGCCCTCGGCGCCGTTCAGCACGACCATGTTGTCGACGTTGCCGAACACGCCCGCGCCGGCCTCGACGATCTGCGGCCACTGCTCGGCGAGCTGCTGGGCGATGACGGCGTCGGTGTTCTTCGCCAGCGCCTCGGCGCGGGCCTTGATCGCCTCGGCCTCGGCGAGCCCCTTCTGCCGGGTCGCGTCCGCCTCGGCCTCACCGAGGATGCGGGTGGCCTCCGCCTCGCGCTGCGCGCGGAGCTGGATCTCCGTCGCGGCGGCCTGCGCCTGGGCGATGCGCTCCTCGCGCTCGGCCTCGGCCAGCTTCACCTGCTCGTACGCGCGGGCGTCGGCCGGCTTGCGGACCTCGCTCTCCAGCCGCTTCTCGGTGCGCTCGGCCTCCAGCTCGGCGTTGCGGGTCTCCTTGAGGATGACCTCCTGCCGGGCCTGCTGCGCGGCCTGCTGGACCTGGCCCTCGTACTCGGCCTTCTTGATCTCGGTGTCGCGGATGACCGCGGCGTTCTGCCGCTCGGTCTCCTGCTCCCGCTCGGTGGCCTCCTGGTTGCGCTCGGCCTCGGCGATGCGGGCCGCGGCGGCGACCTTCGCGGCGTGCGGGCGGCCCAGGTTGGTGATGTAGCCCGTCTCGTCGTCGATCTCCTGGATCTGCAGGGAGTCGACGACCAGGCCCAGCTTGCTCATCTCGTCGGCGGCGGAGCTGCGCGTCTCGCTGGTGAGCCGCTCCCGGTTGAGGATGAGGTCCTCGACCGTCAGGTTGCCGATGATGGAGCGCAGGTGGCCGGTGAACAGCTCGTGGATCGCACCGTCCATGGACCCCTGCTGCTCGAGGAAGCGCCGCGCCGCGTTGGCGATCGACACGAAGTCGTCGCCGACCTTGTAGATCACGACGCCGCGCACCTTGACCGGGATGCCCTGCTGCGTCACGCAGTTCACCTCGAGGTTGGCGGCGCGGCTGTCCAGGCGCAGCCGCCGGGCCACCTGGAAGCCGGGCAGGACGGACGTCCCCTTGCCGGTCACGATCTTGAATCCGAGGCTGTCCACGCCGTCGATCGGCTTGGACTTGGCGCCGAGCCCGGAAATGATCAGAGCCTCGTTCGGCTCGGCGACCCGCCAGACCATCTTGAACAAGATGATCAACACGATGATGGCGACGACGACCCCGATCGCCACGGCGAGCACGGGCATGCGGCCTCCTCTTCAGATAGCGGGTGCGGCGGGTGGGGGGCCGCCCGTCCGCGTTTTACCTCAGACGCGCGCGCCGCGGATTCGGTTCTCCCAGGCGGGTGGCCGTTTCGGGCCACCGCGGCAGGGCGGTCACCGCGGCAGGGCGGTCACTGCGGCAGGGCGGGTGCCACGTACACCGTCCGGGGCGGGTGGTACTCGACCACCACGACGATCGCCCCGACGCCGATCTCCTCGCGCGGGTCCACGGGGTGCGCGTAGAACGCCTCGACCCCGCCGCGAATGGGGATCATCACCTCGCCGACGAGCCCCGGACCGATCCGGCCGGTGACCCGGCCCTCCTTACCGATCAAGCACACCCCCGCTGGGAACGAGCCCGGGGCGTCCGCCCCGTGTAAGGCGAACCGTATCCGCTCGGCCCGGCCGACGGCGAGCCGCGCGCCTCAGGGCAGGACGCGCTCGGCCTGCTCGTGCGCCTCGCGGGCGAGCCGCTCGGCGTCCTGCCGGGTGGCGTTCGGGCCGAAGACCGAGAGGGTGGCGAGGTAGTGGCGGCCGCGGAACACCACGTACCAGGTGCGGGCGCGGGCGCCGGCGCCGGTCGTGGTGACCCCGACGGTGCGCGAACCCTCCCCGATCTCGCCCTTCGGCGTCTCCACCACGCGGTGCTCGGCCCACTGCGAGCCGACCTTCGTGCGGAACCGCAGGCAGCCGGGCGGGACGCGCGCGTTGACCTGCTTCTCGGCGTCGGCGGCGGACATGCCCATCAGCGTCTCGGTGGCGGTCTGCCCGGCGGTGCCGGTGAAGGAGACCAGCGCGGCCGGGACGTCGCTCGCCACGGTGCCGCCGGGACGCGCCGTCCCGCACCGGGGCTTGTCCAGGGTGGCCTCGCGCTGGAGCCGGGCGGCGTTCTGGATCGCCTTCAGCGACCCGTACTCGCCGGAGTCGGGCTCACCGGCCCGCCGGTAGCCGGGGGCCTCGCCGAGCAGCGCCTGCGCGAGCTGGTCGGAGGTGAACCCGATGCCCGCGACCTCGGCCCGCACGGTGCCGCCGACCTCCCGCGCACGCTCGCCGCCGCTCCCGCACGCGGCCGCGGCGGCGGACACCCCGGCCAGCATGATCGCCAGACTTCTCTGCCCCATCCCGCGACATTACGGTCCGAACCCGTCCGGCTCCGCCGCCGACACGCGGTGTCAGGTCTGTTCGGCCCTGTTCGGCCGTCAGGTCTGCTCGGCCCGGTCGTTGTACTCGCCGGCGTAGTCCTGGCCGGACATCTTCTGGATGGTCTCGACGATCTCGTCGGTGATGGCGCGGCGGGCCTTGGCGGGCGGCAGGTCGCGGTAGTGGGAGAAGTCCATCGGCGGGCCGATCCGCACGGTGGGCCGGGGCCCGAAGACGCGCGGGAACGCGGCGCCGATGGGCTGGATCTTCTCGGTGCCCTCCAGGGCGACCGGCAGGACGCGGGCGCCGGACTCCAGGACGAGCCAGCCGACGCCCGTCCGGCCGCGGTACAGGCGGCCGTCCGGGGAGCGGGTACCCTCCGGGTAGATCGCGAACGCGCCGGCGTTGTCGAGGACCTCGGCGGCCTGCTCCAGCGCGCCCATCGCGGCACGGCGGGCGCCGCGGCGGACCGGGACGTGCCCGAGGTTGGTGAGGAACCAGCGGACGAACCCCTTCTTCAGCCCGCCGCCCTCGAAGTAGTCGGCCTTGGCGATGTAGGTCACCGGGCGCGGCACCGCGAGCGGGATGATGAAGCTGTCGATGAACGACAGGTGGTTGCTCGCCACGATGAGCGGCCCGTAGCTCGGCACGTTCTCGCCGCCGATCACCCGGGGCCGGAATAGCAGCCAGAGGATCGGGCGCACGACCCGAGTCATGAACGTGTAGAACACCAAGCCTCCCGAATTTCGCCACCGCCACTGTAACCTCTGCGCCGATCCGCCCCCGGGCCAGTGTCCGTCTTTCCCGCCGCCGGACGGGTAAGAAATGGCCAAAGCCCAGGTCAAGCGGGCTGCGCGAGGGATTGGCGGACCATTCTTACCATCCAGTAAGTTTCTCTTGAGTAAGTTATTGCCTCCGTTTCCCGGATGACCCCGGACGCATCCGGACGCGGCGGACGGCACGTCGGGTAGAGTCGGGACCTGGGACACGCAGGAGCGTCCGTACGGCGTTACGGTCCGGGACGCGGGCGGCGGGCCCGGTCCCCATTCCCGGTGGAGGCTTGGAATGCGGGCACGGGTGCGCGATCCTGAGGAGTCACCTGGGATGGCCGGGGTACCACCCGAGTGGGGCGTGAGGTGACCATGGACTTCGACATCAGCCTGATGCGCGACGACCGCGCCACGGTCGTCCGCGTCAAGGGCGACATCGACGTGGTGTCCCGGGCGCGCTTCGAGGAGACCCTCTTCGAGGTCGTCGACACCGGCGAGCCGATGGTCGTCGACATGCGCGAGGTGACCTTCTGCGACTCGACGGGCCTCAACGCGCTCGTCGCCGCCAACCGCCGCGCCATGGACCGCGACGCGCACATCGCGCTGGTGGCGCTGCCGCCGCGCGTCGCCCGGGTCTTCCGCATCACCGGGATCGACAAGTTCATCCCGATCTTCGACACGCTGCGCGAGGCGATCGTCTCGTTCCCCTCGACCACCACGCAGTGACGTCCCGGACGGGACGGCGGAGCGCGGCGCGGGTCAGGTGCAGCCCTCGAACTGGGGGACGCTCGTCGTCAGCTTCAGCCCGGACTTGCCGAACCACTTGGTGAGCAGGCGCTCGGCGGTGCCGTCCTGGTACATCGCGGTGATGGCCCGGTTGACCTCCTCGCAGCCCTTCAGGTCGCCCTTCCGCAGCCCGACGCCGTACTTCTCGTCGGTGAACGGCGCGTTGATCATGCGTCCGGGACGGCCGGCCGCGAACCCGGCGAGGATCAGGTCGTCGGTCGACACGGCGTCGAGCCGGCCGGCGGCGAGGGCGTCCATGCAGGCGCCGTAGGTGTCCACGGTGACCGGCTTGGCGGCGACCTTGCGCTCCTCGATGACGCGGCGCCAGGAGTTGGAGCCGCGGACCTCGCAGATCCGCTTGTCCTTCAGGTCGCGGACGTCGCGGATCGAGGCGGCGTCGGCGCGGACGAAGGTGTCCTGGTGGGCGACGTAGTAGGGCCCGCCGAAGGTGACCTTCATCTTGCGCTTCGGGGTGATCGAGTAGGTCGCGACGATCATGTCGACGGTGCCCTTGGCGAGCGCCTCCTCGCGGACGGACGAGTTCGTCGTCCGCCACGTGATGCGGCTCTTCGGGACGCCGAGCCGTCCCGCGATGTAGGTGGCGACGTCGACGTCGAAACCCTCGTACGTCCCGTCCGGGCGCTTGACGCCGAGCGCGGGCTGGTCCTCCTTCACGCCGATGACCAGCGAGTCCTTCCCGGCCAGGGACTTCTTCTCGGTGCCGCCGAGGCCGCAGCCCGCGAGGACCGCGGCGGCCAGGGCGGCGGCGGCCGCGGCCCGGGTAATGGTGGTGGCGCGCATGGTCTGCTGCTCTCCTCCGGTCAGCGGAACTCGGCCAGCCGGGGACGGATCCCCGCGAGCACCAGCAGGGCGATGGCGGCGGTGCCCGCGGGCGGGACCGCGTTCCAGCCGCGCAGCCCGCCGCCGGCGTCCTCGATCGCCTCGTCGAAGGCGTCCTGGTGGACGGCGGTCAGCTCGCCGAGCGCCGCGTCGTAGGCGCCGAAGTCGCGGATGGCGTTGGACGTGCGGCCCATCCGCAGGTCGATGGCCCCGGCGCGGTTCCCGGACGCCGCGAGCCGCCGCATCTCCGCGTCGTTGCGCTGGACGACCCGGTACGCCGCCAGCGTCTTCGCCAGCGTGTCCGCCTCGCGGCCCTTGCCCGCCGTGCGGGCCTCGTCCCCGAAGAAGCCGAGGAACGGGACGGCGCCCTGCCCCGGCTTGTACGGGGCGACCTTCTGCTCCAGGCCCGCGTAGTAGTTCTCCAGGTTCACCGGCTTGTCGCCGATGTCCGGGTAGAGGACCGAGAGGGACTTGTCGAGGTAGGTCTGCTCGTAGGTGTCGGCGCGGCCGGGGTCGAGCAGGTAGCGGCTCTCGTCGGCGAACGCGCTGTGGCTGATCGCCCGCGCGCGCGACAGCTGGAGGATCGAGTCGAACCCGTCCTCCTTGGCCTTCCTGATGTGGCCCGCGTGTGCCGTGAGCAGGCCCGCGCCGACGGCGGTGAGGACGATCGTGCCGAGCGTCGCCAGCACCAGCGCCGGGTTCAGGACGCGGCGGAACGTCCGCGCCAGGTAAAGCTGCGTCGCGACCAGGAGCAGCAGCAGGAGGAGCCCGGTGGCGGCGACCCAGGTGCGGCCCGCGAGCACCGCCGACCGCTTCGTCTCGTACGACTGCCGGACGTGCGCGCCGCTGTCGAGGGTGATGTTGTACGCCTTGGGCAGCAGTTGCAGCTTCATCAGGTCGGACGCCTCGCGGTAGGCGTCGATCACCTGCTGCGGCAGCTCCCCGGGCGCGTGGTTCGACTGGGCGTCGAGCTGCATCGCCCGGCCGACCAGCCACTCGTAGCGGCCGAGGCCGTCCAGCACCTCCTGGACGGTCGTCTTGAGCGCGGGGTCGCGCCCGGCGAGCTGCGCGGCCTGGACGGCCGCGGCGTGGGCGTCCGCGCGGCGCTTCTCGTAGGTCCGCAGCGACGCGTCGTAGCCGATGCCGAGGTTGTGCTCGCGGCCGATCAGCAGGATGTTCGACACCTGCGCGTCCATGTCGCTGAGCGCGAAGTACAGCGTGCCCGTCGCGACGACCTGCGGGCCCGCGTCGCGCCCGATCGTCTCGACGGAGTCGCGCGCGTTCCCGATCGCGACGGCGAGGACGGCCAGCAGCGCGACGAGCGCGGCGAGGCACAGTGCGGCGTGCGCGCGGATGCGGCCGGGGATCGTGCGCGTCCAGCCGCCCCGGAAGAACGCCCGGAGGCGCCCGCCGCGCTGCGGTCTCGTGTCGGCGGGGGGCGCCGGGGCCGCCGGCCGCGCGGGACTCATCGTCATGGCGGGCCCTCCTGCAGGGACAGCGTGATGGTCGTCCAGGCGCCCACATGGATGCGGTCGCCGTCGCCCATCGGCACCGGCACGTTCACCGGGATCGGCTCGGTCCCGCCGTTCACGGTGGTGCCGTTCGTCGAACCGGGGTCGACGAGGTTCCAGGAGCCGTCCGGCTGCGCCAGCAGGACGGCGTGCAGATGCGACACGCCGGGGTCCTCGGGGGGCGTGCCCAGGTCGATCTCGGGGAGGAGCCCGCGGGAGACGCTGCGCCGCCCGATCCTGACCTGCCCGCCGCTCAGCGGGACGCGGCGCTCCGGGCAGTACGGCGGGAAGGTGAGGCCCGCCGCGTCCGGCCCCATCTCGGCGACGACCGTGTCGAAGTAGGCGCGGTCCGCCGTGATCAGCGCGACCGGGCCGGGCGTCGCGGCCGGGGCGCTGCCGGTGCGCGGCTGCGGCACCAGCGGCACCGCCCGCGCCGCGCGGTCGATCGCCAGCTCGACGGTGTAGAGGGTGCCGGTGTCGAAGTCGTAGCCGTCGGCCTCGCAGAAGCGTCCCGAGCGGGGCGTCCCGCAGTGCGGGCACACCGGCGGCTTGTCCGGCTCCTGGGCGGCGGGCTCGGCGCGGGGCGAGGCTGACTCGGCGCGGGGCGAGGCTGACTCGGCGCGAGGCGAAGCGGGCTCAGGGCTAGGCGGGGTGGGCGCGGGGCGGGGCGGGCCGCCCATGGCGTCGCCGCACACGTCGCAGTACTCGGCGTCCGCGGACGCGTGCCCGTTAGGGCAGACGGGCATCGGCCTCAGCCTCCCGACTCGTCGGAGGGCCGGGTGACGACGGTCCGGACGGAACGGGTGTCGAGCGACATCTCATCGGCCTTCGCCACGTCCCGCTTCAGCCGGACCGTGCCGGACGCCTCGTCGACCACGTCCACGACCCGCTCCAGCAGGCCGGAGATCTGCTCGTTGCCGACCTCCCGCGCCAGCACGACCGCGCGGCCGAGCCGGGCGGTCGCGGTGTCCTCGTCGCCGCGGCGCCGCGCCTCCAGGCCCTCCTGGATCGCCTCGGCGAGCTCGGACTGCCCGGTGTGGATCGCGACCCGCCGGTTGATCGAGGTCGAGCGGGCCTCGTCGTCGGTCCACTCGGCGAGGACGTTCCCGGACCCGAGCACCCGGTCGCCCGCGAGGAGCCTCACCCCGGCCGCGCGCATCTGCCGCCCGACGTCGCCGGGCGGCACCTCGACGCACAGGTGGTACTCGCGGGACTCGGTCCCCCACGCGCCGAGCGGGTAGTCGCCCGTCTGCGCGCCCGAGTCCACCCGGCGGCCGGTCAGGTCCTCCACGGCCGGGACCATCTGCTTCACGAACTGGAGCCGCGCCTGCTGCGGCGTCCAGACGCGCATCGTGACGTCCGCGACCTCCTTGCCCATCGCGGCCCGCGTCATCGCCAGGAAGTCGGCCTCCAGGTCGGCGGGGTCGGGGACGTCCAGGAACCCGCCCAGCAGCGCCGAAGTGATCTTGCGCAGCTCGGCGACCTCCCAGTCGGTCCCGACGCCGCGCGCGTCGCACAGGAAGCGCCCGGAGCACGCCCGCAGCGCCGCGTCGAGCTCCTCCTCCGACTCGTGCTGGTTCTTGCCGTCCGTCAGCAGGATCGCGTGCCGGACGGCGTCGCCGTGCTCGGCGAACAGCCGCTCCGCGAGCCGCAGCCACGACCCGATCGCCGTCCCGCCGGCCGCCTCCAGCCGCCCGATCGCGTTCACCGCGCTGCGCCGGGACGCCTCGTCCGCCGCGATCAGCCGCTCCCCCTGCGGGTAGACCATCCGCGGCCGGTTCGCGCCCGCGACGACCGCGAAGTGCACGCCGTCCCGCAGCACGTTCACCGCGGCCCGCGCGGCGCGCTTCGCCGCCGCCATCTTCCCCCGGTACGACATCGACCCGGACGTGTCGATGATGATGACCTCCGCCGCCGGGGCGCCGCCACCACCCCCGCCGCTGCCGCCGCCGGACGAGCGCGCCTCCACCGTCACGATCGCGTGCATCTCCCGCCCGCCCGCCGGAAGGTAGGCGTTCTGGTCCACACGGACGGTGAACTCCGGAAACCCGCTCATCTGCCCCGCTCTCTCCCGGCTCCCGGCGGCGGGCCGGGCAGCACCGCCACCGTCACGTTGTCGTGCCCGCCCGCGTCCAGCGCCGCCCGCAGCAGCCGCCGCGCCGCACCGGCCGGGCCGTCCCCGCCCAGCGCGACCGCCGCCAGGCGGGCGGCTTCCGGCAGGTGGTTCCACAGCCCGTCGCTGCACACCACGACCAGCCCCGGCGCCACCGGGCGGAACGCCGCCACGTGCGGCTCGACGGGACCGGCGTCCGCGCCCAGCCACGCCGTGATCTGGTGCGCCCGCGCGTCGGCCCGCGCCTCCTCGGCGGACATCGCGCCCTGCTCGACCATGGCCTCGGCCCACGAGTCGTCCCGCGTCAGGACGCACGACCCCGCGGCCGACAGCCAGTACGCCCGGCTGTCCCCGACCCATCCGACCGTGACACCGGACGGGTCGACGACGGCGGACACGAACGTGCAGGCGGGCGAGGATCCGGGCTCCCCGCCGAGCCCCGCCACGACCGCGGCGGCCCGCTCCACCGCCGCCCGCGTCGCGGCACGCGGGTCCATCCCCGCCGCCACGCGTCCGGACAGCACGGCCGCCGCCGCGTCCGCGGCCCGCCGCGCGGCCTCCTCAGACCCGGGCGCCGTCGCGACCCCGTCGCACACCACTGCGCAGGCCCCGCCCGGCAGCTCGGCCAGCGCGACCGCGTCCTCGTTCCGCCGCCGCCGCAGCCCGACGTCGCTCACCGCCGCTCCGGCCGCCCCGAGCCCGACCTCGACGTGCTCCCGCCCACTCGGCTGCCGCAACCCGCACCGCCCGCAGAACCCGTCCGCCCCGACTTCCGTCCCACCACAATCCACGCACTTCACAGCACAATGCGCAACACCCCCACCGACCCCGGCAGAAGACACGACACCGGGCGCGGGCATGCCTACCGGGGCAGGCGCAAGGTCCGGCGTCGGCGTGACACCCCGCGTGGGCGCAGCGCCTCGCATGGGCACGACATCCGGCGTCAGCGCGGGTCGCCGGGCGGGGGCGACGGGTGCGGTGGGTGGGGTCGTCCAGGCGGGACGTGGGGGGAGGGTGGGGGTGCCGCAACGTTCGCAGTAGCGGTCTCGGGTGTGGGCGGGCTCGCCGCAGGCGGAACACGGCGCGGCGGGGGTGCGCTGGTCGGCGTTCATGGTCAGAAGAGCGTCCTCGGGCGGACGGCATTGGCGCGTTTCACCATCGCGTGCCGGTGCCCGGCGTCGTCGGCGAGCTTGGCGAGGACGCGGTAGGTCTCCTCCAGCTTGGCGCGCAGGGCGGGCTCGGTCATGTCGGTGCCGAGGATCCGCTGCCGGACGCCGGCCGGGATCGGGGCGCGGCCCGCGCGGAGCCAGGCGAGGGCGGCCGACAGGACCTCGGCGGTGAACGCGGCGGCCCGCTCGGTGTCCAGGCGCAGCGAGGCCAGGCGGCGGCCCGCCTCGATCAGGACGGCGGCGTTCAGCTCGCCGGGGCTGCGGCCCCGCACGACCGTGGCGACGGCGGCGAGCTGCGCGGCCAGGTAGTGGCTGGAGATGCGGGGGACCGAGTCCAGGACGCGCTCGGCCGCGGCCCGGTCGCCGGCGGCGAGGATCGTGCGGGCCAGCCCGAACGCGGCGCTGACGTGGGTGGGGTCGGTGCGCCACACCGTCTGGTGGTAGTGGCCGGCGCTGCGCATGTCTCCGGCGGTCTCGTAGCAGAAGGCGAGCGCCAGCTTCGGCGCCTGCTCGCCGGGGGCCAGGTCGTACAGGTCGTTGAACACGGCGGCGGCCTCGCCGCCCTGCCCCGAGGCGAGGGCGCGGACGCCCCGGTACCAGTCGACGCGCCAGTCGTCGGGGGCCTCGGCGGCGATCTCCTCCAGCAGCCGGGAGGCGGCGTCGAGGTCGCCCAGCTCGATGCGGACGCGCACCAGCGCGAGCCGCACCTCGCGGGACGCGACCGGCGCGGAGGCGAGCGCGGCGGCCAGCTCGGCCGGGTCGCGGGCGGTCAGCCCGGACAGGAACGCGGCGGCCGGGTCGGCGGGCGACACCAGCGGGACGGGCAGCGCCGCGGCGGCGGCCCGCGGCTCCAGCGGCGGCAGGATGGCCGCCGGCTCCCCGTCCAGGGCGGTGACGATCTCGGCGCCGGCCGTGGCCTGCTCGGGCCCGAACAGCGGCGACGGCGCGGGGCGGGGCCGCCCGTCCTCGGCGGCCAGCACCTCGCGCAGCACGCCGGTGAGCTGCTCGGCCATCTCGGCGGCGCTCTGGAAGCGGCGGGCCGGGTCGGGGTGCGTGGCGCGGCGCAGCAGCCGGTGGTAGGACTCGTGCCGCTGGAAGAGCGGGACCTCGTGGCGGGGCGGCAGGCTGCGCAGGTGCCGTCCGGTGTAGCCGCGGAACGGGAAGCTGAGGACGGCGAGCGTCCGGCCCACCGTGTAGAGGTCGGAGGTGACCGACGGGCCCTGCGTGCCGATCTCGGGGGCCTGGTAGCCGGGCGTCCCGAAGATGGGGCTGTCCACGTCGAACGCGCGGCGGACCCCGCCGAGGTCGATCAGCTTGAGCTGCTCCTCGGACTGGATCGCGTTGTCCGGCTTGAAGTCGCAGTACAGCAGCCCGACGCCGTGCAGGTAGCCGAGGGCGCTCAGCACCTCCAGCCCGTACGCGATCACCTGGCCGAGCGGCAGCGACGCCTGGTCGCCGTGCTCGTCGCGGATGCTGAGCAGGATGTCCTTCAGCGAGCGCCCGCCGACGTACTCCATCACGATGTAGCCGGAGTCGCCGTGCTGGACGAAGTTGTAGATCTTGACGATGTTGGGGTGCTCGACCTCGGCGAGGAACGCGCGCTCGGCGGTCGCGGCGACGAGCGAGTCGGCGTCCCCGGTGTCGAGCAGGCCCTTCAGCACGACCCAGCGCTCGCTGACGTTGTGGTCGCGGGCCAGGTACACCCAGCCGAGGCCGCCGTGCGCGAGGCAGCCGAGCACCTCGTACTGCCCGCCGACCATCTCGCCCGCGCGCAGCTTCGGGGTGAACGAGAACGGGTGCCCGCAGCTGCGGCAGAACCCCTCCGTGCGGCCGGGCCGCCCGTTGCGGCTGCGGCCGACCTTCTCGTCGCAGCGGCTGCAGAAGCGCCGGTTCTCCGGCACCTCCGGGTTCTCCATGATCGCCGAGGCGGGGTCGCGGGCCGGGACGGGCGGCACCTCGACGAGCCCGGCGCCGAGCATCCCGCGCCGCGCCGAGCCGCTGGAGCCGGTGCCGCGGGTGCCGCCGCGCGAGGCCGTCCGGCCGGACCCGACCGTCCCACGGCCGGACCCCGCCGCCGAGCCGCCGGCCGTGCCCCCGGCCGTGCCCCCGGCCGTGCCCCCGGCCGTGCCCCCGGCCGTGCCCCCGGCCGTGCCCCCGGCCGTGCCGCTCGGCGCGGACGGGTGCGGCTCCCTGCTCGTCGGCGGCGCGAGCGGCGTCTGCGTGGTGACGGCGGCGACCGGCACCCGCGCCGGCGCCGCACGCGAGTACCCGGCGGGCGTGGAGGCGGGTGTGGAGCTCGCGGGCTCCGGGGTGAGCGGGGTGGCCGGGGTCGGCGGCAGGGGCGGGGCTTCGGCGGGCGGCGCGGGGGCCATGCCGCAGACGTCGCAGAAGCCGTCCGCGTCCACCTCGCCCGTGCAGCCGGGCTGGGTGCATCGGTTCATCGCCGCGTCCCCGTCTCGGTCTCGCTCGCCCTGATGGCCCGCTGGTACTCGACCAGCAGCGCCGTCGCGCGGCGCAGGTCGCAGGGGGCGGTCCACAGCACCTCGCGGACCTCCCCGTACAGGTCGGTGAGCCGCTCGTCCTCCGCCAGCCCGAGCCGGGCGGCCTTGGCGCGGTACGCCTCCAGGCGGCCGCGCAGCTCGCCGCGCCGGTCCAGCAGGCCGGCACTCAGACGCAACTCCCCGCGCGCCCGTTCCAGCGCGTCCTCGGCGGCGCGCTCCAGCTCGGCGAAGCGGCCCGCCATCTCCACCCAGCGGCCCGCCTCGCGGAGCCGCTCCAGCGCGGCGAGCCGGTCGCGCAGGGCGGTGCCGAGGCCCTGCGGCGGCGCCGGCAGGTTCGGCGAGTGGATCTTGGCGAGGACGGTCGCGTAGGTCTCCAGGGCCCGCCGCTCGGTGTCCTCGGTCTCCTCGATCACGGCCGTGATCCGGGCGACGAGGTCGGCGTACTCGTCGCGCATCCGGGCGACCCCGGCGAGCTCGTCGCCGAGCGCCCTCAGCACGGTGCGGACGCGGTCGAGGCGGGCCGTGTCCGGGCGGCCGTCGCGGACGAGCGACAGCGGGTCGGTGCGCACCAGGCGGCCGAGCGCGGTCAGCTCCCGGCCGACCCGGTCCAGCTCGGGGTGGCGGGTGCCGTCCAGCATGTGCGCGAGGCGGGTCGCCTCCCGCCAGCTCTCCTCGGCCTCCTCCAGGGGGACCAGCAGCGCCGTCCAGGCCGCGTCGGCGGCGGCGACCTCGCCCGCGACGAACTCGTACGCGTCCGACATCATCGCGACCGCCTCGTCCAAGGTGATGCGCTCCTCCTGCGGTCCGAGCAGCGTGCGGTGCTCCAGCGGGATCTCCCCGCCCGGCACCTCGACCGAGCGGCCCGACAGCAGCTCCGACAGCTCCGTCAGCGTCTCCGCGTCCGGGCGGGGCGACCGGGCGCGCAGCTCGCACGCCCCGTCCAGGACGGTCTGGTAGGCGTCGAAGAGCCGCCACAGCGTCGTCAGGCGGGCCTGCGCGTCCTCCCAGCGGCGCCAGGTCTCGCCGGTGAGCCGGGCGCCCGTCAGCAGCCGGACGCCGGGGTGGCGGTCGAGTTCCACCAGGGACGCGGAGATGCGTTCGCGCTCGTCGCGCAGCGTGCGGAGGGCATGGTCGACGCCTTCACGGCTCATGGGCGCGGCGGCCCCGGCCCCGCTCTGGTCCAACGTCTGCCCCGCGTTCGCTTCTCCGGTCCCCCCGAGCATGCCCTCTGCGGCACCGGTCTGGGAGCACGGACCGGACCACTATCGGACGTTCGCTCGCATACAAGTGTGATCCGTGACACTAACCCAGACAAGGTGCTTTCGCCCATGCCCGCGGGGCAAGCCGTGTACACGCGCACGGCGCGCGCGGGCGCCGAGCCGTACCCTTTGGACCGGGAACGTCGTTGAACGAAGTGACGTTACGACAGGTAGTCCGTCTACGAGAGGAGTGGTGAGTCCGCAGTGTCGGACCCCAGTCATAGACCTGGTGCCCCATGCTGAGCGCGGCACTGGGAGTCTTCGCGGTGATCCTTCTCACCGCAGCCACCGGGTATTTCGTGGCCCAGGAGTTCGCCTACGTCGCCGCGGACCGCGCGACCCTGGAGCAGGCCGCCGAGAGCGGCGACACGTCCGCCAAGAGGGCGCTGAAGGTCATCGGCCGGGTGTCGTTCATGCTGTCGGGCGCGCAGCTCGGCATCACGATGACGACCCTGGTCGTCGGCTTCATCGCCAAGCCCGCGCTCGCGGAGCTGATACAGCCGCTGCTGGAGGTGCTGGGCGTCCCCGCGGGCGCGACCGGCGCGATCGCGCTCGCCACGGGCTTCGTCCTGGCGACGCTCATCCAGATGCTCCTCGGCGAGCTGTTCCCCAAGAATCTCGCCCTGGCTCGGGCGGAGTCGCTCGCGCGCGCGCTCGCCTCGTCCACCCTCGTGTACCTGACGGTCGCCGGCCCGGTCATCCGGCTGTTCGACCGTGCCGCGGAGCGGCTGCTGCGCGCCGTGGGCGTCGAGCCCGTGGAGGAGCTGCACAGCGGAGCGACGCTGGAGGAGCTCGGCGACATCATCGGCAGGTCCAGCAGTACCGGGCACCTGCCCGCCGACCTGTCCGGCCTCCTCGACCGCGCGCTGTCCTTCGGCGACCTGACGGCGGACGAGGTCATGGTGCCGCGCCCGCAGGTCCGCGCGCTGCCGTCGACGGCGCCCGTCGCCGAGCTGGTGGAGCTGATCCGGGAGACCGGGCACAGCGCCTACCCCGTGTACGGGACGGAGGTCGACGACGTCGTCGGCGTCGCGGGCGTCCGCGAGGTCGCCGACGACACCCTCGACCCCGCCACCCCGGTCGGCGAGATCGCCCGGCCTGCGCTGCTCGTGCCCGGCAGCCAGCCGCTGTACGGGGTGATCGAGCACATGCGCGAGTCCCGGCAGGAGTTCGCCTGCGTCGTGGACGAGTACGGCGGCCTCGCCGGCATCCTCACCTTCGAGGACGTCGCCGAGGAGCTCGTCGGCGAGATCACCGACGAGACCGACGGGTTCGAGGTCGTCCCGACGTCCGGGCCGGACGGGTCCTGGCTCGTCGACGCCGGCATGCGCATCGACGAGGTCGGCCGCCTCACCGGGCTCGGCCTGCCGGAGGGCGACGCCTACGACACCATCGGCGGGCTCGTCATGGCGGAGCTGCGCCGCCTGCCGCGCGCCGGCGACCGGCTGACCGTCGCCCTCGACTCCGGCTCGGTCGAGCTGGAGGTCGTCAGCCTGGCCCGCCGCGTCGCCGAGAAGATCCTGATCAGGACGGCCCCGGCGGCGGTCCCGGCGCCGCGCTCGCCGTCGGTGGAGGTGTCATGAGCCTGCTGCCGTCGCTGCTGGTCACCGTCCTGCTGCTGCTCGGGAACGGCTTCTTCGTGGCGGCCGAGTTCGCGCTCGTCGCCGCCAACCGGCCGCAGCTGGAGCGCGCCGCCGCCAAGGGCAGCCGCCCCGCCGTCGCCGCGGTCGCGGGCGTGCGGGAGCTGTCGCTGATGCTCGCCGGCGCGCAGTTCGGCATCACGATGTGCTCCCTCGGCCTCGCGATCGTCACCGAGCCGGCGTTCGAGCACGTCCTCGAACCGCCGCTGCACGCCCTCGGCGTCCCCGAAGCGGGCGTGACGGCCATCGCGCTCGGCACCGCGCTCGCCGTGGTGACGTTCCTGCACATGGTCGTCGGGGAGATGGCGCCGAAGTCGTGGGCGATCGCGCACCCGGAGCGCTCCGCGCTGATCCTGGCGCTGCCGTTCCGCGCGTTCGCGAAGGTGTCGCGGCCGATCCTGTCGTCGCTGAACGCGGTGACGAACGGGCTGCTGCGGCTGTTCCGCGTCACGCCGAAGGACGAGCTGGACAGCCACACCGACCCGGCCCGGCTCAGCCACCTGGTCGGCGAGTCCCGCCGCCTCGGCCTCATCGGGCGGCACGACCACGAGTTGCTCCGCCGCGCCATCTCCGCGCGGGAGGCGACCGTCGGGCGGCTCGTCGTGCCCGCCACGTCCGTCACGACGATCGGCGCGGACGCGACCATCGCGCAGATCCGCCGGACCGCCACCGCGAGCGGCCACAACCGGCTGCTCGTCCGGTCCGGGGACGGGGCGATGACCGGCATCGTGCACGTCCGGGCCGCCATCACCGAACCGGACGGGGACCGCCGCGCCGGCGAGTTGGCGCACCCGGCGCCCGTCCTGACGGCGGAGGCGACCGTCCTGGACGCGGTCAGCCGCATGCGCCGCGACCACGCCCAGCTCGCCGTGGTGAACGACGAGCGCGGCGAGTTCGCGGGCATCGTCACGCTGGACGACCTCCTGGCGGAGCTACTGGCGACCAACCCGCACTGACAACTGGCCCGCACTGACAACTGGCCCGCACTGACGACGGGCCCGCACCGACGACGGGCCCGCACCGGCACAGGCCGTGTACCTGCGACGACAGCGCAGTTGTCGAGGTGCTGCAACGGGATTCGTGGTTCATCGTGGACCCATGAGGAACCACGGTCACGGCCACGGTCATGGGCACCGTCACGGTCATGGGCACCGTCACGGGCGCGGGCATGGCCACGGGCACGGTCTGCGTCCGCACTCCCACGAGGCGGCCGACAAGGTGGACTCGGCGATGGAGGCGAGCGCGCAGGGCATGCGCGCCCTGTGGATCTCCCTCGCGGGCCTGGGCGCGACCACCGTCCTCCAAGCGGCGGTGGTCGCGCTCACCGGCTCGGTGGCGCTGCTGGGCGACACCCTCCACAACGCGGCGGACGCGCTGACGGCCGTCCCGCTGGGGATCGCGTTCCTGCTCGGCAGGCGCCCGCCCACGCGCCGCTACACCTACGGCTACGGGCGTGCGGAAGACCTCGCCGGGGTCGTCATCGTGCTGGCCATCGCCGCGTCGTGTGCCCTCGCGGGCTTCGCGGCCGTTGACCGGCTGGCCCATCCACAGCCTGTGGACCATCTGCCCGCCGTTGTCGGCGCGGCCCTGGTCGGCTTCCTGGGCAACGAGATCGTGGCCCGCTACCGCATCCGTGTGGGGCGCCGCATAGGCTCGGCCGCCCTCGTCGCGGACGGCCTGCACGCACGCACTGACGGCTTCGCTTCCCTGGCCGTCCTCCTGGGGGCTGGAGGCATCGCCCTGGGCGCTCCATGGGCCGACCCTGTGGTGGGCCTGCTCATCACGGGCGCGATCTCGTTCGTCCTGTGGCAGACGGCCCGCGAAGTATGGCGCCGCCTAATGGACGCCGTGGACCCGGACCTCGTCGACCGCGCCGAGGCCGCCCTCGCCGCGACCCCCGGCGTCCTCGCCGTGGGCGACGTCCGCCTCCGCTGGATCGGCCACAACCTGCGCGCCGAGTGCGACGTCGTCGTGGACGCCGCCTGCACGGTCGTCCGGGCCCACAAGGTGGCCGTGGACGCCGAGCACAGCCTGCTGCACGCGCTGCCGCGGCTGTCGGGCGCCGTCGTCCATCCCGACCCCGACCCCCGCCCCGGTGAAGATCATCACGCCGCCCTGGCGGGTCACCGCTGATCCTTGACCTGTGAGACGTTAGTCCTCCGCAGGAGGGGAAAAGGGGCCCCGGAAGGTCGATCTGGGACGGGATGAAGTCGTGAAACAGCCGGCAGAGGCCAACGATCCGGACGAGCGGCATCCGACGAACGCACCGGCCGACCCATCCGCCCCCAGCGAACCGTCTCCCGGTTATGTGCCGCCCAGCGACCTCCCCACCGCCGAGTACGCACCGCCCGCCGACCTTGAGACGGACGACCCGTCGTCCGAGGACACGGACGACGACGACCTCCCGCCCGCCGAAGAGGCACCGGTAGAGGACGCTGACGCCACGCCCGAAGAGGAAGCCGAGGCGGCCGAAGAGGAACCCGAGCCTCCGCAAGAAGAACCCGAGGCGCCGGAAGACGAAGCTGAGGAGCCGGAAGACGAAGCTGAGGAGCCCGAGGACGAGCCCGACGTGGACGTCCGGTCCGCCTTGGAGACCGTGCCGCTCGACGGTGCGGGTTCCACGCCGGCGCTGGGCACGGACGTGGCCGACTGGGGCGGCGCCGAGCTGGTCGAGAGCGTGTACGGCCCGCTGACCGAGTTCTACGAGCGGCTCGAAGCGGGGCTTAGGGAGGTGCCCGAAGACGTCCCTCCCGTGGGCTGGGCGCCGCATATCGCAGCATTGCGGGCATTGCGGGACGGGCAGCTCGCGGGTGACTGGGAGGTGCTCGCCCGCTTCCTGGTCGCGCCGGCGTCGCTGGAGGAGACCGGGGCGCTGCGCCTCGTCCACGTGCAGCCGGGCGGCGAGCCCGCGGCCGTGCGCAAGGCGATCAAGGAGCTCACGGCGGCGGACGAGCGCGCCCTCCTCATCGCGCCCACGCCGGAGCAGGCCGCCGGGCTGCTGCGGACCTTGGAGGACGACCCCGAGGTCTTCGCGCTGCTGATCGAGACACGCCCGGAGACGGCGGAGGCGCAGTCCGTCCAGACCAAGGCCCTGCCGCCCGTCGAGGACGCGGCGGAACCCGAGCAGCCGCCCCTCCTAGAGCCCGAGGCCGTGCACCCCCCGGTGCGTGATTCGGGCTCGCACGGGACGGTCGAGTTCAAGCCATTGCGCGGGCCATCCGCGCCCGCCGACAGTGCGTCCGCCACCACGCGCGCCGAACCGCTCCCCTCTCTCTCCCCGGAGCCGGACGAAGCGAGCCAGGCCGACAGCGCCTCCACCGTCACCCGGGCGGAACCGTTGCCCTCCCTGCCGGACGAACCGGGCCGGGGCGAGAGCGCGTCCGACATCACCCGTGTCGAGGCACTGCCCGTGCTACCGGGCGAGGACGCCGACGCGACCGTCGTGGACACCGGGCCACCGTCCGAGGACGAGAGCGAGGACGAGGACGCCGAAAGCGCGCCCGCCGCCCCGCAGGAGGAGGAAGGGCCCTCCGCGCCGGAGTCGCGGGTGCGGGTGGCGGCGCTGCGGCCGGTCGGGGAGGCGTGGCGGCAGGCTTGGGAGACCGAGGTCCGGATGCTGCGGCGCGGGCTGCTGTGGCTGGAGCAGTGGCCCCGCGACGCGGCGGCGCTGCGGGCCGTCGAGGCGGAGAATCTGCGGCGCGCCGAGGAGCTGGAGGTCGAGCAGGCCGCGCTGCGGGACGCCATCGAGGAGGCGCGGGCGGCGGCCGTGAACGCCGAGCAGGCCGCGGTGGAGGCCGAGGCCGAGGCGGAGCGGCTCGAAACCGTCCAGCAGGAGGCCGAGGCCGAGCTGGTGGAGCCGCGCGCGGAGGCGGACCGGCTCCAGGCGGAGGCCGACCAGGCGGCGGACGAGGCGACCGCCATGACGCGCACGGCCGAGGCGTCCTACGCGCGGTGCGTGCAACTGGACGAGCGGGCGAAGACGGCGCAGGCCGAGTTGCAGGCGGCACGGCAGGCGGAGGCGTCCCTCACCGACGAGCTGGCGCGGGCGCGCGAGGCGCTCCCGGCGGCGGCGGAGGAGGCGCACCGGCTGACGGCGGCGGACGCGGACGCCGCCGCCGAGGGCCATGCCGCCTACTACCGGCTGGTGTCGGCGGAGTCGGCGCTGGCGGCGGTCCGGCGGAAGATGACGCTGACCCAGAAGCTGCATGTGGCGTCGCCGCCGTCCGACCTGAAGAGCCTGCGCGCCGAGGTCAAGGCGCGGGCCAGGGAGGCGGACGAGGCGGCCAGGCGGGCGCGGGAGGCCAAGGACGTCGCCGAGCACGCCGAGCGGGTGCGCCGGGGGCTGGCGTCGTTCGTGTCCGAGGGCGGGGCGCGGCTGAAGCACGCGCAGGAGTCCCAGCAGCGGCTCGGCACCGAGCTGACCTGGCTGGCGGGAGAGCGGGAGAAGGCCGGGGCGGAGCACCAGGAGCACGCGCGGCGGGCGTCGGAGGCCGTGGAGCGCGCGACGGAGGCGGGCGTGCGCGCGCGGGCCGCGCAGCAGGTCGCGCGGGAGATCGAGGGCCGGGCGACCGCGGCGCGCACGTCCCGCGAGGCGGCCCTCGCGGCGGCGGCGCGCGCGCGGAGGGACGCGGAGGCCGCGAACATGCGGGCGGCGGAGACGGAGGCGCTGCTCGACCGGCGCGGCACGGAGGCCGCCGAGGAGATGTCGGTCCGCGCCGCCGACCTGGAGACGGTCGCGCAGGCGGAGGCCCGGACGCGGCAGAACGTCGCGGAGATCTGCGGCGCCGATCCGCGCGAGGACCCGGACGCCGTCCCGGCGCACCAGCGGCGGGCGATGGCCCGGATCGAGCAGCTCACCGGCTATCTGGAGGGCACGCGGGCGGCGGACGGCGAGGTCCTGCTCCGCACCGCCGACGTCGTCGTGGGGACGCCGCTCGGCGCCGCGCTCACCGCGCCCGGCCAGGAGTTCGACGCGCTGATCGCCGCGGACGCGGGCGCGCTCACCGACGCCGAGTTCCTCATCGGGGCCGTCCGGGCGCGCCGCTGGGTGCTGGTCGGCGCCCCCGGATCGCGCCCGCCGGAGTACCGCGAGTACGCGGGCGGGCCGCCCGGATGGCCCGCGCTCAGCGCGTTCGAGCGCGCCGCGGTCGCCACGGAGGGTGCGGCGGAGGGGCCCCCGGTGGGTTAGTCGTCGTCGTCCGGGACGAAGAGGTGCAGCAGCCAGCCGACCACGCCGACGACGATCGCGCCCCAGAACGCGGGCCAGAAGCCGTCCACGTGGAAGGGCAGGTCGAGGCGCTGCGCGACCTCGCTCGTCAGCAGGAGCAGCAGGGCGTTCACGACGAGGCCGATCAGCCCGAGCGTGAGGATGTAGAACGCGCAGCCGAGCGTCTTGATGATCGGTTTGAGGATGGCGTTGACCAGGCCGAAGATCACGGCCACCGCGACGAGGGTGAGGACGCGCCGTCCGGTCGTCTGGTCGCCGAGCGAGATGCCGGTGATCAGGACCGTGGCGGCCCACAGGGCGACCGCGGTGATGCCCACCTTGAAGAGGATTCGCACACCACGATCATCCCCGGGACGTGCCGCGCACGGCATCCCTCCCGGTGACGATTCGGGCGGGCGGCCCGGTCATCACCAGGTATTAGCGCGTCCTCAGTCGTTCCGCTCGAAGAACGGGGAGGTGGCGCGGATGCGCGGCCGGCCGCCCGCGACGCGGACGCCGCCGGGCGCGGTGGCGGCGGGCTCGGGCCCCGCGGGGTGCGGCGGCTGCGGGGCCTGCGGGGCCTGCGGGGCCTGCGCCCCCCGCGCGCCGCGCCGGCCGCCGCCCTGCCGGACCTGGGCGAGCTCGCGCTCCAGGCGGCGCTTCTCCATCTCCAGCGTGGTCAGCGACTCCTGGTGCTCCTCGCGCAGGTCGCGCAGGTCCCGGCGGTCGCGGATGCGGCGGGCCACGCCGCTGCAGGTGAGCATCATGCCCATGAAGAAGACGATGGCCACGCCCGCGCCGGCCAGGAACACCTGCCATTGGCTGCTCACGCCGGGCACGCTCTGGCCGAAGACGGTGAGGTCGGCCGCGTCGGTGTTGTCCAGGACGACGCCGGCACCGACGCCGATGGCGGCCGCGACCAGGAGAAAACCGATGAACACCATGAGCAGATCTCCTCTGCAGTGACTCCGGAGGGGGACGGAGGATCACCACGATGCCAGATTGAAACGGGACCATGTCGCATTCGCGGCATAAATCCGTTACGCCCACCCTCGGGAGCGCCGGGGTTCCGCGGAACCGTACCGGGTAGTGGACGTGTCATCGCGACGAGATCCCCGTGGAGGAGCCATGCCCTTGCAGGCCATCGTGTTCGACCTGGACGGGGTCCTGATCGACTCGGAGCCGCTGTGGGAGGAGGTGCGCCGCGGCTACGTCGACGCGCACGGCGGGCGCTGGCTGCCCGACACCCAGGAGCGGCTGATGGGCATGAGCACCGAGGAGTGGGCGTCCTACATCGCCACCGACCTGGTGGACGGCGTCACCGCCGAGGAGGTCGCCTACGAGGTGATCGACCAGATGTCCCAGCGTTACGACGAGGGGCTGCCACTGCTGCCTGGCGCCGAGGAGGCCGTCCGCAGGCTCGCCCAGTACCGTCCGCTGGGCCTCGCCAGTTCGGCCCCGCGCGCGCTGATCGACCTTGTGCTGGGAAAGCTCGGCGTCGAGGGCCAGTTCCGCACGACCCTGTCGACCGAGGAGGTCGAGAACGGCAAGCCCGAGCCCGACGGCTACCTCACCGTCGCCGCCCGGCTGGACGTCCCGCCGGAGAACTGCGCCGCCATCGAGGACTCCAGCAACGGGATCCGCTCGGCCCACGCCGCCGGGATGACGGTCGTCGCGCTCCCGCGCCCCGCGCACCCGGTCGCCGAGGACGCCCTGGCCCTCGCCGCGCACGTCGCGTCCGACCTGGACGAGGTCACCCCCGACCTGCTGGAGGCCATCCACAAGTAGCCGTTATCCACAGGTAGCGGTTCGGGCAGCGGGTGTCGGCGGCGGTTCATAGTATGGCCGGATGACTCCTCCCGAGATCCCGGAGACGCTCGAGACGCTGCGGCGCGTGTTCGGCTACGACGCGTTCCGGGACGGCCAGCGGGAGATCATCGACCATGTCGTGGGCGGCGGTGACGCGCTCGTCCTGATGCCGACCGGCGGCGGGAAGTCGCTGTGCTACCAGATCCCCGCGCTGGTCCGGAAGGGCACCGGCGTCGTGATCTCTCCGCTCATCGCCCTCATGCAGGACCAGGTGGACGCGCTGCGCACCGCCGGCGTCCGGGCGGGCTTCCTGAACTCCACCCAGGACATCGACGAGCGCCGCGTCGTCGAGGCCGAGTTCGCCGCGGGCGAGCTCGACCTGCTGTACCTGGCGCCCGAGCGGCTGCGCCTCGGCGCCACCGTCGAGCTCCTCGACCGCGGCGACGTCTCGCTCTTCGCGATCGACGAGGCGCACTGCGTGTCGCAGTGGGGGCACGACTTCCGGCCCGACTACCTGATGCTGTCCGGCCTGCACGAGCGCTGGCCCGACGTCCCGCGCATCGCCCTCACCGCCACCGCGACCGAGGCCACCCGCCGGGAGATCGCGGCCCGGCTCCGGCTGGAGGACGCCCGGCACTTCGTCGCCAGCTTCGACCGCCCGAACATCCAGTACCGGATCGAGCCGAAGACCGACGCCAAGCGGCAGCTCCTGCGCCTCCTCCAGACCGAGCACAAGGGCGACGCGGGCATCGTCTACTGCCTGTCCCGCAACTCGGTCGAGAAGCACGCCGCGTTCCTCACCGAGAACGGCATCGAGGCCCTGCCGTACCACGCGGGCCTCGACGCGCGGACCCGCGCCGCGAACCAGGCGCGCTTCCTGCGCGAGGACGGCCTCGTCATCGTCGCGACGATCGCGTTCGGCATGGGCATCGACAAGCCCGACGTCCGCTTCGTCGCCCACCTCGACCTGCCGAAGTCCGTCGAGGGCTACTACCAGGAGACCGGCCGCGCCGGGCGCGACGGCCTGCCGTCCACCGCGTGGCTCGCCTACGGCCTCCAGGACGTCGTGAACCTGCGCAAGATGATCGACGGCGGCGAGGGCGACGCCGCCCACCGGCGCCGGCAGGCCCAGCACCTCGACGCCATGCTCGCCCTCTGCGAGACGGTCGAGTGCCGCCGCGTCCGGCTGCTCGACTACTTCGGCCAGTCCGGCGAGCCCTGCGGCAACTGCGACACCTGCCTGAACCCGCCCGAGACCTGGGACGCGACCGTCGCCGCCCAGAAGGTCCTGTCGGTGATCGTGCGCCTCGACCGCGAGCGGCGCCAGAAGTTCGGCGCCGGCCACATCATCGACATCCTGCTCGGCAAGAAGAGCGCCAAGGTCATCCAGTTCGACCACGACTCGCTGAAGCCCTTCGGCGTCGGCGCCGACCTGCGCGAGGCCGAGTGGCGCGGCGTGATCCGGCAGCTCCTCGCGCAGGGCCTGGTCGCCGTCGAGAGCGACCACGGCACCCTCGTCCAGACCGACGCCAGCGGCGACGTCCTGCGCGGCGAGCGCAAGGTGATGATGCGCCGCGAACCCGAACGCGCCGCGACGAAGGCGGCGAAGACCGCCAAGGCCGCGAAGGCCCCGATCGACCTGCCCGAGGAGGCCGTGCCGGTCTTCGAACGCCTCCGCGCCTGGCGCGCCGCGACGGCGAAGGAGCAGGGCGTCCCCGCCTACGTCATCTTCCACGACGCCACCCTGCGCGAGATCGCCACCGCGCTGCCGTCCTCCCTCGCCGAACTGGGCCGGGTGAACGGCGTCGGCGAGAACAAGCTCGCCAAGTACGGCGAGCAGGTCCTGGAGACCCTCGCCGCACCCGAGTAGGCCCACCCGAGCGGGTCCACCCGAGCGGGTCCACCTGAGTAGGTCCGCCCGAGTAGGTCCGCCTGCGCTCAGGCGGCGGCTTCGCGGGCGGCGCGGTGGCCCGATTCGACGGCGCCGTCGATGTAGCCGGCCCAGCGGGTGGCCGTCTCCGTGCCCGCCCAGTGCAGGGGCCCGACCGGGCGGCGCAGGGACGGGCCGTAGCGGGTCAGGGTGCCGGGGGTGGCGAACGCGCCGTAGCAGCCCCGGGAGTACTCCTCCTCCGCCCAGTCCCGTTCGATGTAGGCGATCGGGTCGCGGGCGCGCGGGCCGAAGTAGGCGGCGAGGTCGGCGATGACCTGGGCGCGGCGCTCCCCGGCGGGCAGCCGGGCGGCGATGTCGGCGTGCCGCCCTTCGAGGAAGCCGACGAGGACGCCCGGCGCCCCGCCCTCCGGCGTGTTGTCGAACGTGATGCCGAACGGACGGCGGTCGCTGGTGACCTGGCCGCTGAACCCGTCCGCGCGCCAGAACGGCTCGTCGTAGGCGACGTTCACCTTGATGACCCGCCCCATCGGCATGCGCTGGACGAGCTGGTCGCGGTCGCCCGGCAGGCCGGGGCTGAAGGCGATGCGGGCGGCGAGCGGCGGCGGCACCGCGATGATCGCGCGGCGGGCCCGGATCTCGCGGCCCGCCGCGCGGACGCGGACCGAGCCGTCCGTCCACTCGACCGCCGTCACCGGGGAGTCGAGCGCGACGCGGTCGCCCAGTTCGTCCGCCAGCGCGAGGGCGATCCGCTGCGAGCCGCCGGAGACCCGGTCCTGCTGGGCGCCGCCGGTCGTGTCGATCAGCGGGTCGAGCCCTCCGGCGGACGCCATGTAGAAGCCCGCCCACAGCGCCGACATGTCGCCCGGCTCGGCCGAGAAGACCGCCTGCGTGATCAGCCGCATGAACGCACGGCCCCCGCTCGTGCGCATGTTCCGGCGGATCCACGTCTCGAAGGTCTGCCCGTCCAGCGTCGCCGCGCGCCGGGCCGCCCAGGGCTCGTCCGCCGGGATGCCGCGCACCAGGCGGGCGACCCGCAACTGGGCCTGCGCGATGTCGGCGAGCGTCAGCGGCGACAGCCGGGGGATGCGGCCGGTGTACTCGCCGCGCGTCCTGCCGAGTTCGGCGATGTGCCGCCCCTCGTCGTACGTCGGGTAGGTGGGCAGGCCGAGGTCGCGGAGTAGGGCGAGGACCCTGTCCTGGCCCGGCCCGACCCACTGGCCGCCGACCTCGATCGGTTCCCCGCCGGGCAGCTCGCCGTTGAGCAGCCGCCCGCCGACCCGGTCGCGGGCCTCCAGGACGGCGACGTCATGCCCGTCCCGGACGAGGTCGCGCGCGGCGACGAGCCCCGCCACACCGGCCCCGATCACCACGATGTCCGCCATGTCCGCTCCCATGCATGACGCATCTGACATACATCTTGCATGTGTTATACATGCCGCATGGAGCCTGTCAAGACCCGGCGCGAGCGGTACGTCGAGAGCACGCGCGCCGCGCTGCTCGGCACCGGCCGCCGGTTCTTCGCCGAGCGCGGCTTCGCCGCCGTCTCCGCCGAGGAGCTCGTCCGCGCCGCCGGCCTCACCCGCGGCGCCCTCTACCACCACTTCGCCGGCAAGCAGGGCCTGTTCGAGGCCGTCTTCGAGGACCTGGAGGCCCAGGCCGCCGACCGCATCACCGCCGCCATGGCCGCGACCGGCGGCGACGACGCGTGGGAGCGGGCCTCCGCCGGGATCCGGGCGTTCCTGGAGATCTGCTCGGACCCCGAGTACCGCGAGATCGTGCTGCTCCAGGGCCCCATCGCGCTCGGCTGGCGGCGGTGGCGCGAGCTCGACCAGCGCTACCTCGGCACCCTGCTGACCGACGGCCTCGACGCGCTCCTCGGCGCGGCGGGCCGGCACCGCGTCGGCCTCGCCTCGGCCGCCTTCTACGGCGCACTCACCGAGCTGGCCCTGTCCATCGCGGACGCGGACGACCCGGAGCGGGCCCGCGAGCAGGCCGTCCACCTGATCGGCGACATGCTGAACGGCATTCGGTGAACTCTCAGGTTTCTCCCAGGTTGCCCGGAGGTCTACTGCCAGGCGGCCCCGATTGCATGGCCTCATGAAACCCATGAGCATCGCGGCCGGAGCCGGCGCCGCCGGCCTCCTCGGGCTCGGCCTGTACGTCGCGGCCCCGGCCTTCGCCGCCGATCCCGCGCCGTCCGCCTCCCCCAGCGCGTCGCCCAGCGCGCACCCGGCTCGCCCCGGCATGCGGCACCCCGGCATGCGGCGCCCCGGTGAAGGCCGCCCGTTCCGGCAGGCGCGCGGCTTCCGCGGCGTCCACGGCGAGGCCACCGTCAAGGGCAAGGACGGCTTCCGCGTCACGGCCTGGCAGCACGGCAAGATCACGTCGGTGTCGTCCACCGGGGTCACCGTCAAGAGCGAGGACGGCGTCTCCTGGACGTGGGCGGCCAACGGCGACACGCGCGTCCGCAAGGACCGCGAGAAGGCCGAGCTCAAGTCCCTGGCCGCCGGAGACGAGGTGCTCGTCGCCGGCGAACGCTCGGGGAACACCCGCACCGCCCGCCTGATCCGCGTCCCCCGGCACCGCTAGCGCCGCGGGCGGCGGGCGGTACCTTCGGACGAAGGGTCCGTCCGCGAGCGAAGCGAATGAGGGGGCGATGAGCGAGAGCCGGCGGGTGCTCGTCGTGGACGACGAGGCCAACATCCGCGACCTCATCGAGGTCGCGCTGCGCTTCCACGGCTTCGCGACCGCCACCGCCGCCACCGGCGAGGAGGCGCTGCGCGCGGCCCGCCGGGAGCGTCCCGACCTCGTGCTGCTGGACGTCATGCTCCCCGGCACCGACGGCTTCGAGGTGTGCCGGCGGCTCCGCGCGGACGGCGACCAGGTCCCGGTGATCTTTCTGACCGCGAAGGACACGCCGTCCGACACCGTCACCGGCCTCACCCTCGGCGGCGACGACTACGTCACCAAGCCGTTCTCGATCGAGGCGCTGATCGCGCGGGTGCGGGCCGTCCTGCGCCGGACGGCCCCGCCCGCCGCCGCCCCCGCCGACACGGGCACCGTCCTGCGGGTGGCCGACCTCGAACTCGACGAGGAGCAGTGGACGGTCCGCCGCGGCGGCGTCGACGTCGACCTGTCGCCGACCGAGTTCCGCCTGCTCGCCTACCTGATGCGCAACGCGGGCGCCGTCCTGTCGCGCGGGCAGCTCCTCGCCGGCGTGTGGGGCTGGGACCACGGCAACCCGCAGGTCGTCGAGACCTACATCAGCTACCTGCGCCGCAAGCTCGACCCGCTCGGCGGGCCGCTGATCCACACCCGGCGCGGCATCGGCTACTCGCTGCGGCCATGACGCTCAACGCCCGGCTGCTCACCGGCCTCCTCGCCGTCACGACGGCCGGGCTCGCGATCATGGGCGCGGTGAGCGCGCTCGTCCTGAACGGCTACCTGATGCACCGGGTGGACGAGCAGCTCCAGTCCACCCGCGACCGCGCCGTCACCCGGCTGCTGCGCCCCGGCCTGCCCGGGGAGGGGGCGGCTCCCGCGCAGTTCGTGGTGCTGGCCGTCCGGCCGCCGGGGCAGGTGCGGGTCCTCAGCGGCGACGCCCCGGACCCGGCGTCGGCCGTGACCGCGATCGAGAAGCTCGGCATGGACGAGCTGGCCGCCCGCGCCCGCGACCTCGAACCGTTCTCGCTGCCGGGGCTGCGGGCCGTCGCGCGGCCGTGGCGCAACGGCATCGTCGTGGTCGCGGCGCCGCTCGCCGAGATCCACTCGGCGGTGCGGAACCTGGTGCTGTCGGAGGTCGCGACGGCCGCGCTGCTGCTCGCCGCGCTGATCGTGCTCGGCCGGTGGCTCATCGGCCGCGGCCTGCTGCCGCTCGACCGGATGGCCGCCACGGCGCACGCCATCACCGTTGGCGGCGACCTGCGGGCCCGCATGCCGGGCCCCGGCGACCGCACCGAGACCGCCCGGCTCGCCGCCGCGATCAACGTCATGCTGGAGCGGATCGAGCAGGCGTTCTGGGCGCGCAGCCGGTCCGAGGCCCGGGTCCGCGAGTTCGCCGCCGACGCGTCCCACGAGCTGCGCACCCCGCTGACCACCATCCAGGGCTACGCGGAGCTGTACCGGCACGGCGCCCTCGGCCCCGACGAGCTGCCGGACGCGATGCGCCGCATCGAGGGCGAGGCCCGCCGCATGAACGACCTGGTCACCGACCTGCTGGAGCTGGCCAGGCTGGACCGCGACGCGTCCCTCCAGCCCGTCCCGGCCGACCTCGCGGCCCTGGCGCGGGACGCCGTGGCGGACGCGACCGCCGCCGAACCCGACCGTCCCATCACGCTCGACGCCCCGGAAACCCTGGTCGCGACCGTGGACGAGGCGCGCATACGGCAGGTACTGGCGAACCTCCTGGCCAACGTCCGCGCCCACACACCCCCTGGGACGCCCACGACCGTCCGCCTGGCCCCGGGCCTGATCGAGGTGGCGGACGAGGGGCCGGGCATGTCGGCGGAGGACGCCGCCCGCGCCTTCGAACGCTTCCACCGCGCGGGCCGCGGGACGTCCGGGACCGGCCTCGGCCTCCCCATCGTCGCCGCCATCGCCGCCGCGCACGGCGGGCGCGCCGAACTCCGCTCCGCGCCCGGCGCCGGCACGACCGTCCGCGTCACGCTGCCCATGCCGGACGGCCCGCGCTCCCACTGAGCGGGACATCCGGGTGTCGGGGGCGGTGGCGTCCAGCACAGTCGGTCGTCGGAGGGTCCGTCCCGCAGGGGTCCGTCCCGCCCCGGAGCCAAAGGAACCGCAGCATGGCCGGCTGGAGTCATCGGTACGCGAAGATCAACGGCCTCGACGTCCACTACGTCGAACAGGGCACCGGACCGCTCGTCGTCCTGCTGCACGGCTTCCCGCACACCTGGTTCAGCTGGCGGCACCAGATCGGCCCGATCGCCGACGCGGGGTTCCGCGTCGTCGCGCCCGACATGCGCGGCATGGGGCAGACCAGCGGGCCGTCCGACCACCGCGAGTACGTCCCGGACCGGGTCGTCGCCGACGTGACCGGCCTCCTCGACCACCTCGGCGCGGAGAAGGCGGTGTTCAGCGGCCTCGACTTCGGCCTCTACGCCGCCTACGACCTCGCCTACCACCACCCCGAGCGCATCGCGGCGATCATCGGGCTGGAGAACCCGTTCATCACGCCGTCGGACGAGCCGCCGCTGGAGATCGCCGCGCGGCAGGGCCGCAGGCACTTCAACCACATCCACTACTTCACCGCCGACCCCGGTGCCGCCGCCCGGGACCTCGACGCCGCGCCCCGCGAATTCCTGCGCAAGCTTTTTTACGCGCTCTCCAGCGACTACCACTACCTCGACGTCTGGCGGAAGCCGCCCGGGACGACCTATATCGACGCCCTTCCGGAGACGCCGCCCCTCCCCTGGCCATGGCTGTCGGAAACGGAACTGGAGTTCTACGTCGCCGACTACAGCCGCAGCGGCTTCGCCGGCGGGCTGAACTGGTACCGGGCCATGGACCTTTCCTGGGAGTACCGGAAGCCCTATGCCGGACGGAAGAAGAACCCCGTCCCCTTCTATTTCATCGGAAGCGAGCAGGACGTCGACCTGGAGGCGTGGCACGGCCGCGACCCGCTGGACCATCTCGGCGACCACTACGACGACCTGCGCGCGGTCCGGATGATCAAACGAGCCGGGCACATGATGCAGATGGAGAAGTCCGGCGAGACGACCGCGGCGATGCTGGAATTCCTCGCGGCGGGGAGGAACGAATGGGTCTGACGGAGAACCGCGTCGCGGTCGTCACCGGAGCGAGCCGCGGCGCCGGGAAGGGAATCGCGCTGGCGCTCGGGGAGACCGGCGCGACGGTCTACGTGACCGGGCGGACGCGCACCGAGTCCGACCTGCCGGGCACGGTGCTCGCCACCGCCGAGGAGATCACCGCGCGGGGCGGCACCGGCGTCCCGGTGATCTGCGACCACTCCGACGACGCCCAGGTCGAGGCCCTGTTCAAGCAGGTCGAGCGGGAGTCGGGCACGCTGGACGTCCTCGTCAACAACGCGTTCACCATCCCCGACGGGCTGGCCAGCAAGGGCCCCTTCTGGGAGAAGCCGCTGGCGCTCCAGAGCATGTTCGACGTGGGGATGCGGTCGGCCTACGTGGCGAGCTACTACGCCGCTCCGCTGCTCATCAAGGACGATGGCGGGCTCGTCGTCAACACTTCTTCCTTCGGCGGCCGCTGCTACATGCACGGCCCCGCCTACGGCGCCGGCAAGGCCGCCGTGGACAAGATGGCCCACGACATGGCCGTGGACTTCAAGCCCCACAACGTCGCCGCCATCTCCCTCTGGATGGGCCTGCTCAAGACCGAACGGAACAAGGCGCTCTTCGAGGGCGTCCCGGACCGCTACCAGTCGTTCGCCGCGGGCGCGGAGACCCCCGAGTTCAGCGGACGGGTGATCGACGCTCTCGCCCGGCACCCCGACCGGATGCGCTGGACGGGCCAGGTGCTCATCGGCGCCGAACTCGGTGCGGAACTGGGCGTCGTCGACACCGACGGCAGCTCGCCCCGCTCCCACCGCGCCATGCTGGGCGACCCGCCGACCTACAGCGACGCCGTCGTCGACTGACCGTCCATCCGTCCAGGTCACGCCTTTTCGACATCTTGTCGATTATTAGCACGACCAACTCCAATGCCCCTCGGCCGAGGCAAAGATCGCCTCGACCGAGGGGCATTTCGCCGCCATGAGAAGGGCAGCGAGCCACCAAGAAAGCCACCTCAGAAGCTTCTGCACACCGCCACATCCCGACAATTCGACTTTGGGCGCATACGTATGTGGCGATAGGTCGGATATAACCTGAAAACGGGGCCCTGACCGGGCGGCTTGAGGGAAGTTATCATCCGAAACGGGGACCGCTCCCAGATAACGGTCTCCGCACTTCAGGACGCATCTGACGCCGTCCGAACCGCGCCTGACGGTGAGGTCGGATCACGATGGGGCGACGCCGGTCCCGTTCCCGACGGTGCGGCCTTCCCCGACGTCCGCCGAGGAGGCACCATGACCAACGTCGAGCACGAGCGCACCCCGCATTCACCGGCGGGGATCGCCGATCCCGCACCCCTGGGCCTCGCGGCCTTCGCCGTGACCTTGTTCCTGCTGTCCGCCCAGAACGCCGACTGGACCAACGGCACCGACGCCTGGCTCGGCTACGCCCTCAGCTACGGCGGGCTCGTCCTGATCCTGGCGGGCATGTGGGAGTTCCGTAACAGGAACGTGTTCGGCGCGACGTTCTTCGGCTCGTACGGGGGCTTCTGGCTCGGCCTCGGGCTGTACGCCGTCCTCCTCGCCGGCGGCGCAACCCCGGACCAGCAGACCAACGACCTCGGCTGGATCCTGCTGGCCTTCGCGATCTTCAACACCTACATGATGCTGTGGGCCACGCAGGTCAACCAGGCCGTCCTGGCGGTGTTCGTCGCCCTGGAGGCCACCGAGATCATCCTGTTCATCGGGAACTTCGCCGGCAGCGAGACCACGATCAAGATCGGCGGCTACATCGGCGTCCTCACCGCCGTCTGCGCCTGGTACGCCTCGGCCGCCAGCCTCATCAACGGCATGATGGGCCGCACCCTGCTGGGCGTCGGCCGCCCGATGTTCACCCACCTCCTCCCGAGCGGCGGATCCCACCCCCGCTGACCACCGGAGGCCCGTACCGGGCCCAAGACCCGACAAAGGGGACGCCCGTGCGCCGCTGATGGCGCCCGAGCCCGAGAACCGGCTCTGGACCAGTCATTACGCTGGTAGAGATGACGGCACCGGTCATCCTCGTGGTGGACCACGACCCGGGCTCACGGCGCGTCCTGCTCGCCGACCTGACGCGCCGACTGGGCGCCGTGTTCACCCTCAAGGGCGCGGGTTCGGCCGAGGAAGCACGCACCGCGCTGGAGGAAGCTGCACGGGAGGGGCAAGAGGTCGCCCTCCTCCTGGTGGACGACGCCTGCGGCGACATCCTGTCCCAGGCCCACGAACGGTACCCCACCGCCAAACGCGTCCTCATGGTGGACCGCGACTACACCTCGACCAGCCCGGCCGTCCAGGCGATCGCTCTCGGCCACGCCGACTTCCACCTCGTACGGCCCTGGACGAACGACGAATCGATGCACCGCGCGGTGAGCGAGTTCCTGTCCTCGTGGACGGAGGAGCGGGAGCCGGCCTTCGAACTGTTCCGCGTCGTCGGCCGCGCAGACGACCCCCGCGTCCGCCACCTCCGCGCCCTGATGGCGAGCTTCGGCCTGCCCTGCCTCGTCTACCCGCCCGAAGAGGAACCGGGCCGGGGCCTGCTGCGGGAAGCGGAACTGGAAGCGTCCCGGCTACCCGTGGTGATCCGCTACGACGGCAGGACCTTCGTGGACCCGCAACTCCCCGACCTCGCGTCCGCGATCGGAGTCAACGTCACCAACGACCTGGACGCCTGCGACGTCGCCATAGTCGGAGCCGGTGCGGCGGGCCTGACGGCGGCGGTGTACGCCGCGTCCGAGGGCCTCGACACCCTCCTGCTGGAACGGGCCTTCTCCGGCGGGCAGGCCGGAACCAGCCCCATGATCAGGAACTATCCGGGCTTCCCGCACGGCGTCTCCGGCGGGTACCTCATGGAGCGGACCTGCGAGCAGGCATGGCTGATGGGCGCCCACATCGTCTTCGCCCAGCAGGCCGTCGGCCTCGAACACCACGGCGACCACCGGATCGTCCGCCTGGCGGACGGCTCCGAAGTCAGCGCCCGCGCCGTGCTGATCGCCACCGGCGTCGACTGGCGGCGGCTGAACGTCCCCGGCCTGGACGCCCTCACCGGCGCCGGCGTCTTCTACGGCATGGCCGTCGGCGAGAGCCGCGCGATGCGGGACCAGGACGTCTTCATCGTGGGCGCCGCCAACTCCGCGGGCCAGGGCGCACTGCACCTCGCCAAGCACGCCCGCACGGTCACCCTGGTCGTCCGGGGCGACAGCCTGGCGAAGTCGGCGTCGGCCTACCTGCTGCGCGCCATCGAAACGACCCCGAACATCATCGTCCGCACCCGCACCGAGGTCGTCGGCTGCGACGGCCGCGGCCGCCTGGAACGCCTGACCCTCGCCGACCGGGCGGCGGGCACCACCGAACAGGTCCCAGCGTCCGCGCTCTTCATCATGATCGGAGGCGAACCCCACACCCGGTGGCTCCCGGACGCCCTCGCCACCGACGACCGCGGCTACGTCCTCACCGGCCGCGAGATCTACGAGGAGGCCCGCGACCTCTGGCCCCTCGACCGCGACCCCATCCCCCTGGAGACGAGCCTCCCCGGCGTCTTCGCGGCGGGAGACATCCGGAGAGGCTCGATCAAGCGGGTCGCCTCAGCGGTGGGCGAGGGCGCCACCGCCGTCCGCTCCATCCACGAGTACCTCTCCACGTGAGCCAGGCGCTCAGAGATCCGTGACCAGCTCGCCCCAGGCGTTCTTCGGGTCATCGGGATCGATGGCCGGATCGGTCGCGGCGGCCTTCCAGATGAGGCTTCTGACACAAGCAGTCCGATGCTGAGCCCTCTAGACACACAGCCGACTCAAGGACGCCGCCGCAGGTCGGCCATCGCGGTCACCCCAGAGTCGCGAACACGGACGGAGGGAAGACCGCGAAGAAAATGGTGCAGGCGATGCCGCCGTAGACGTAGATGGGATTAGGGGGAACCTCGGAGGCCAGGAGGAGATCCTTGGGGTGCTTGGGGTCGTAGACGATGGGCTCCCAGCCTCCCTCCAGGACGCGGTCGGGTTCATGGCGGATCGTGATGCTGGTGCCGTCGGCGGTGGTGAAGGTCAAGTCGTACTTCCGCAGCGTCCCGCGCCGCCGGAGGGAGTACCGCTCATACATCGCGCCGACCTCGGCACGAGTGCGTACTCCGTGGCGGGCCAGGTGGCGTCCCTTGAGGTAGTCCGGCAGGACGACGAGCAGAAAGACTACGCCGGTGAACCGCTCGACAATGGCCCAGACCATACCCACTCCCGATCGCCCGGAGGTCTTGGGATTGTGCCAGCGAAGGGCTCATCGAGGTATGGGAACGGCCAAGAACGGCCGGTCACGCCCGCATGATTTGCATGGCACCCGGTGCTCAGGACGTGCGTGACACGGGAGGTGCCTGACGTGAGATGCCTGGTGCGGGGCTGCGGAGCCAGAGCATCGCATCGCAGAGGTGCAACCCGGCGGGCGCCATCGATCGGGGGCCACTGCTCGTCGGCATACTGGCCGGAACCCTATGAGTGTTGAGGCTCATGGGGTTCAGGCTTGAAAGGGGCTTCCTGTGTTCTTGTCGCTGCCCACCGGCGCATGGGTACTGATCGCGGTGGGGGCCACCCTCGTCAATCTCGGCGCCATGCAGTGGATCATCCAGATACCGGAGTACCGGAGGAAGCAGTTCTGGCTCCCGGCCATCGGCATCATCGCGGTCGGCGCGCGAGGTCTCGCCCAGAGCCACACACTGGCCGAGACTCTGTACCTGTACGTGGCAGTCATGATCATGTTCCCGGTGATGCTCGCCCCGATCCGACGGCAGATCACCCGCGATTACTACCGATGGGTCGAGGACCCGACCACGAAAGTGGGCGGGGGCACAATGACCTGGATCGTGACCTCCATGATCGTCATGTTGCTGGCGATCGCCGCCGTCTGGGCGGTGGGAGTCAGCACCTCGGCCTGAACCGAGGTCCCGCACCACCTCTTGCGAGTAGGCAGCCGCCGCAGGCTCGCCTGCATCCTCGGGGCCGTCCTGCCCGTCGTTGTGGCAGCCTCACGGGCTGATCTTCGCAAGCGAGTGAGCGGGCGGGCCTCGGGCACTGGCATCCCCATGAGCTGCGGCAGCACTCGGGAGCCTCGCTGACGCCGACGCAGGCGCCCTCTGCGGGGCGTGATCGGCGCTCGTGACCCCCATGGGCACGCAAAAGCCCCCTTGCACGACCGCAAGGGGGCTCTGACCTGCTGTGGAGCCCTCCTAGTCGGCCCCCGGTTCCACACCCGTCCAAGATCGTCCGGGGTCGTTGTTAGCACTCGCGTTAGCACTCCCCCGCGCACCTTCACCACGGTCCGGAGTGCTCATTCGCGCGAACGGCGAGACGGTGCGACAGACAGATTCGCGCGAATGAGTGCTCCGGCTCGCGGGGGGCTGGGGGCTGCGAAGCAGGCTGCGAAGCCCCCGCTTCGGGCACGTCCAACCCCTGGCTTGATCCCCGTGAGCACCGATGCGGTGTCCGGAGACCTGTGGGTGATCGGTGGCGCGGGTGTGTACGAGGCGGCGCTACCGTTCGCGAATCGGATCGTCGTCACCGAGATCCGGGAGGTGTTCGACGGGGACACCCACGCGCCGGACGTGGGTCGCGCACCGGACTCCGTCGGGCCCTGGCAGGAGTCGGAGAACGGGCTGCACCATCGTTTCGTGACCTGGGATCGGCCGGACTCGGCATCCGCCGATTGACGTGAGCGATCGACGATGACGAGACTTGCTCCTTGTGACCTCTCCATGGGCCGGGCTTCGACGTGTACTGGCATTGACGGGTCTCTCGCTCGTCCTGGGTGCGGCTGGTTGCGGTGGCGCGACCACGGACGCCGACATCGACTGCGCACGCAAACTTTGGGGAGGCGAGAAGTCTCCCTGCACGGTGACCTTCGAACGCGGTGAGGGCAAGTCTCGCGCTGTGGTTCTCGGCACCGAGTTCGTGCTGGTGCAGGTCAACGAGGAGACCGACCAGATCACGTTTGAAATCGAGGGCACCCCGCTCATGGTCCGGACGGATGCCAGTGAAGTCCAGACCGCCACCAGCCCGTTGTTCTCGATCAGGTCGGTCGACCGGGACAAGGTCGTCGTCACGATGTCGGACAGCAGCGAAGTCTGAGGCAGACCGGAGGGCCCCCTAGTACGACAACGACAGGTCGTACTAGGGGCGGCCTCGGCCGGGCTGCGCGGCGGGACCGGACGGAACAGGCCGCATGCCCGGCGCGCAGAGCCGGGCGCGGTTGCCCCGGCGGACGGCGCGGCACCGGGCTCTCGCCTCGGACGGTCGCCTACGTCCACGCGGTGCTTCGTAAGGCGTTCGGTGACGCCGTGCTGGTCGACCAGGTCATACCGTCCAACCCGGTCGAGCGCGCTAAGCGGCCTCGGATGCGCCCTGCCGAACCCGGTGAGATCTGGACGCCTGCGATGCTGCGGGCCTTCCTCAAGGTCGCCGAGACTCACCGGCTCTCCGCCTTCTACCACCTGGCCGCGTACTCCGGTGCTCGGCGCGGGGAACTGCTTCACCTGCGGTGGCGTGATGTCGACCTCGACGGCGCAACCGTGCATATCAAGGGCTCGGCCTCGTTCATCGCCGGCGAGCGCATCGAAGGCACGACCAAGAGCGGCCGGTCCCGCACGGTCAGCCCCGATGCCGGGACGGTCGACGTCCTCAAGGCACACCGCAGGCGCCAACTCGGCGACAAGCTCAAGCTCGGCAAGTCCTGGAAGGGCGCCGACAAAGAAACCGACGGCTACGTCTTCGCCACCGGATGGGGCGAACCCGTCCACCCCGACACCGTCTCATCCCTCATGACGTCCCTGATCAAGCTCCACAACGCACCCAAGGACGGGACGTCACCGGCCGAACCCCCTGCGCACGCTCGGCTCCACGACCTCCGCCACATCCACGCAACGACTCTCCTCCTGGCGGGCGTCCCCGTCCACGTCGTGGCCGCTCGACTCGGCCACGCTGACCCGTCCATCACGCTCCGGGTCTACGCACACGTCGTCAATCAGCAGCTCGTGGAGGCAGCCGAGATCTTCGCCAAGCGAGTGGAGGACGCCGCCTAGATCAGATGCCCTGTTAGCAAGACCGTTAGCAAAAGCCCCCTTGCGGAAGATCGCAAGGGGGCTTTGACCTGGGCGCACCCGAAGGGATTCGAACCCCTAACCTTCTGATCCGTAGCCCTAGGCGAGAGGTTCGCCGAGGTTCGTGCAAGTCTGTGACCTGCGGGAACGTCCGTCAGTGAACCTCACGGGACTCTCGCGAACCTCGCCGCGTTGCTACACGCGTTGCTACATGCCACTCCCCTGGTGACCTGCGAGGTTGGCCCCTAGTCCTTCTTGCGCTTGCGGGCGTCGCGCCGCAACTCCTTCTCGACGGCATCGTTCACGACTTCGTTCGCCGAGGTCCCGTCGCGCTTGGCCTTGTCCTTTACCGCTTCCCACCGCCCGTCAGGCATCCGGATGCCGCGGACCTTGTCCTTGTGGCGGTCGTCCGCCATGAGCACCTCCCGTGTGGCTATCCACAAATGGTGCCCGACCTCTTGCGTTCTGGTCTAGTCGGACTTATCGTGTGGCTATCCACAAACTGTGGTCTAGCAGGCATCATGCTTGCAAACAGGGCGGCCCCGGACGCGGTGGTAGCGCACCGGCCGGGGCCTAGACAGGAAGGGCCTCCTGCCATGGGCAACAAGCCTACCGACCCCACCCCCGACGAGCAGCCCGTCACCCCGGAGGAGAGCGCGGCGGCGCTCGACCGGCTGGCCGCCAAGTACGGCGTCACGGCCGAGGTCGCCGCGATCCGCGCCTACCGCGCCCAGGACGACGACGAGCAGGGGGAGTGTTCAGTGGACACCCCCGACGACGCGACCGCCGGGAAGTCGGCGACGTGGCCGAACGGAGAGCCCGCGGGCGTGCGCGACATGGCGCGGCGGCTGGACATCGCGCGCCGGGCCGGCCGCCTCGCCGACGAGATCGAGCGGGAGTTCCGCGACGCCCGCGACGAGCGGATCACCGGCGCCGTCCACGCGACCGTCGACGGCCTGCGCGCCGTGTCGGCCGCGTGCCCGACCGCCGACGAGGACATGATCCTGCGGGCCGCTGAGCACGCGCACGCCGCGCTCTGCCGCTGCTACGACCTGGTGGTCGAGATCGAGCGGGGCGGCGCGTGAGCGGCCAGCAGACGGCAGGCGTCCCCACAATTTTGGGGACCGGCGACGCCGACCTGATCGAGCGACTGGAGCGCGCCGAAGTCCGCATCGAGCGTCTGTCGGCGATCCTCGCGGACCTGCTCGGTGAGGCCGTCCGGGAGCCTCAGCGCCAGCGCCCGCTGCGGGCGGTGAAGTAGCCGCGACGGTTACAAATGTAACCACGCCCCCGTCCTCGCGGCGGGGGCGTTCGCGTGTCTGCGACCCCCTGAAAGGGAGGCGCACCGGGCCGAGTTCGACACCTTCGAGGACTACTGCCGGGAGCGGTGGGGGTTCACGCAGCAGTACGCAACGAGCCTCGTTCGCGCGGCCGACCTCGCTGAAACCATGGTTTCAGCCGGGCTCCCCGCCCCTCAGACCGTTACCACGGTAACGGTCGACGGCCTCCCGGCCCCCACGTCTGAGCGACAGGCGCGCGAGTTGGCCCGCGTGCCCGAGCCGGAACGCGCCGGGCTCTGCCTGGTCCGTCGACCTGCGTATGGATGAGCACAACTCAGGTGGTCTGACCTGCGGCTTTGCCGGAGCGGCAACGCGGGTTGCCGGGTCACTCCTGCTCGTCGCCGGCGGCCGGGCGGTCCTCTGGCCGGGCGACGAACATCCCGCGGCCGACAGCGCCGACGAGGAGACCCTCGTCAACCAGGATGGCGGTAGCGGCGCGCACGGTCCGGTGGGTGACGCCGAACTCCTCGCACAGTGCCGACGTGGACGGGATGGCGTAGCCGGGCCGGTAGGTGCCATCAGCGATGCGGGAGCGCAGGATGCCGGCGATCTGTCGGTAGATCGGTTCCGGCCCCAGGAACTCGTACGCCATGCCGTAAACGGTATTTGACGTGCGCTAATGCTCATTAGGGGTGGCCCGGAGTGGCAGGATGTCCTAAGAGGTGTACAGGTGTGGCGAGGCCGCGTAGCGTGACCGCCACATCACCAACTTCGGGAGGGACCCCCGATGGACACACCACAGCTCGACGGCTGGACCGTGCGGCGGCACGACACGGCGCCCACCTGGACGGCGGACCGGCGCGGCGGCCTGAC
>NZ_FZOR01000009.1 GCF_900188445.1 Actinomadura meyerae | reverse complement strand
TTCGCCACCACCGTGCGACCCTCGACGTCCTTGCCCAACCCCACCACCATCGGATGGTGCTCGTTGGTCGCCGCCGGCGACCGCAGCACATCACCCAGGAGGACGGTGTCTCTGTCGCCGCCCCGCCGCAACGCCGACAGATCGGGCAGCACGTACCGGTCGTTCACCGCCGAAGCCGGCTGCCCGATGCGCCGCAGCCGGCGGGCCACGGCGGCAGCGTCCGCCGGGCGGTCGCCGGGGGCCTTGGCCAGCAGCGCGAGAACGAGTGCGTCCAGGTCGGCGGGGATGTCGGGCCGCAGTTCGCGGGGGGACGGGGCGGGCCTGGCCAGATGCTGCGCGACGATGGCCTGCAGATCCTCACCGGGGAAGACGTACCGGCCGGTGAGCATGTGGAAGAGCGTGCAGCCGAAGGCGTAGAGGTCGGCCCGTCCGTCCAGGGGCCTGCCGGCGGCCTGCTCGGGGGCCATGTACGCGAAGGTGCCCATCCTGACGCCCGTGACCGACAGTCCCGCGGTGGCGCCCTGCATCCTGGCGATGCCGAAGTCGCAGATCTTCACCTGCCCGCCGGGCAGCAGCATCAGGTTGGCCGGCTTGATGTCGCGGTGCACGACCCCGGCCGCGTGCGCGGCCGCCAGCCCTTCGGCCACCTGGACCCCGAAGTCGACCACCTGCTCGATCGGCAGCCCGCCGGGTCGCTCCCGAAGCACCCTGCGCAGATCCCGCCCGTCCAGCAGTTCGAGCACGAGGAACGGGTGCCCCCGGTCCTCGCCCACGTCGAAGACCGCGGCGATGGCGGGGTGGGACAGGCGGGCGGCGGCTCGTCCCTCGCGACGGAACCTGGCCATCGCCTGTTCCATTTCACTCTCATCGCGCCAGTTGGGCAGCAGCACCTTCAACGCGACGGGACGCTCCAGCGCCAGGTCGAGCCCGCGCCAGATCTCGCCCATTCCCCCGCGCTGCAGCAACACGTCCAGGCGGTACCGGCCCGCCAGCTCCAGTCCCGGCCGCACATTCCCCGCCCTCGCCCAACCGCACGAATCCCGCCCGTCATGGTAGTGGCGGGTGCCGTCTAACGGCCTGGCGCCGGGGCCGATGCGATCAGGTCCAGCAGGCCGGGGAAGCGGGCCTCGAGATCGTCGATGCGGACCTCGCTGCGGCGCTCCAGGCCGTACTGGCGCTGCCGCAGGACGCCGGCCTCGCGCAGGGCCTTGAAGTGGTGGGTCAGCGACGACTTCGGCCGGTCGAAGCCGAACCAGCCGCAGGGGTGGTCGAACTCCTCGCGATCCAGCAGGAGCCTGCGGACGATCTCCAGCCGCAGCGGCCCGCTGAGCGCCCCGAACACCGTCTCCAGCCGGAGGTCCTCGACGGCCGGTTCCGGCAGCGGCTCGGGCAGGCCGGGCGGTTCGGGCATCCTCCTGATCGCCGGTCGCGCGGTGCCCGCCGTCGTCGCCATGCCGATCCCCTCCCTTGTACGAACTTCATCGTACTGCATGTTAAGTTCGAAAAAGTTCGTACTGATGCGACGGAGGATCCATGCCGTACACCCGCACCGCCCGCGCCCCGGTGGGCGCCGCCGAGGACGCCTCGCCCGCGCACGTCCCCGCCCGCCTGGTCTGGCTCGCCGCGTGGCCCGTCACCGCCGTGTTCGTGCTGTCGAACGCCGCCACCCCGCTCTACGTCCTCTGGCAGCGCGACATCGGCTTCTCCAAGGGCACGCTCACCGTCGTCTTCGCCTTCTACATCGTCGGGCTGCTCGGCTCCCTGCTGGTGTCCGGCGTGCTCTCCGACCGGCTCGGCCGCCGCCCCGTCCTGCTGCCCGCGCTCGCCCTGGCCCTCATCGCCTGCGGCGTCTTCGCGACGGCCGGCACCGTCGCCGCGCTGATCGTCGCCCGGCTGCTGACCGGCATCGCGGTCGGCGCCGTCGTCTCGGCCGGGATGGCCGCCGTCACCGACGTCGCCGGACCGTCCCGCCGCCGCCTCGCGGCGCTCCTCGCCTCGTCCGCGATGGTCTTCGGCGCCGGACTCGGGCCGTTCCTGTCCGGCGTCCTGTCCGAGACGCTGCCCGCCCCGACCGCCACGGTGTTCGCCGTCGAGGCCGTGCTGCTGGCCACGGCGGCGCTCGCCGTCCTGCGGCTGCCGCTGCCGCGCCCGGCCGGGCCCGCGGCGCGGACCTGGATCCGGGTGCCGCGGGTCCCGCGCGGGAGCGCGATGCGGCTCGTCCTCGGGATCGCGGTGTTCGCGCCCGGCATCACCGCGACGTCGTTCGTGCTGTCGCTCGGCCCATCACTGCTGTCCGGGCTGCTCGGCACCGGCAACCGGATCATCGCGGGCGGCATGGCGTTCGTGATGTTCGCCGCCGCGACCGGCGTGCAGTTCGCCGTCCAGCGGCTGCCGCGGCGCACCGTCCTGCTCGCGGGCGCCGCCGCCACGACCGCCGCGATGGCCGCGCTGGTCACCGCCGTGCACGGCGCGTCGCTCGCCGCGCTCGCCGCGTCCGCCGTCCTCGCCGGCGCCGGGCAGGGCCTGGGGCAGCTCGGCGGGCTGTCACTGCTGAACTCCGCCGTCCCGCCGCGCCGCCTCGCCGAGGCCAACGCCGCCTTCAACACCGGCGGCTACGTCCCGGCCGGCCTGCTGCCGGTCACCGCCGGCTACCTCAGCGACGCCGTGGGCCTGACGTCCGGCACGACCTTCTTCGCCACCGGGCTCGCCGCCCTCGCCGCGACCGGCGCCCTCGTAGTGGTGGCGGCGCGCCGCCACGCCGAGTAGGTCTCGGAGCCCTCAATCGAAATGACTGACCGTATCTGGTCGAGCACTCAGCGTTTCATGTGGCGTCCTCCCAGCTCGCGGGGGGAGTGCACCGCGTTGGTCGCCCGTGGGAGCCATCCGGAACCGACGGTCTACCTTTCATGCATGGACACGGTTTGTAATTGATCAGATACTTACTGTGTTCGTAACTTCTTGACCTTCCACCGCCGGAGTCCAGGGCACACCATGCGTCTCGGCGCCGCCCTTCGGACACCGACGGCATGGGGGTCGCCGACGAAGGAGAACGTATGCCGTCGAGGAAGACCGCCGCCGTGGCCCTGGCCATGGCGACCACCGCGAGCTGCCTGGCGCTGGCCGGGGCGGCCAGCGCCGAGAGCACGCAGACCCCCGTCAAGCCGGCCGCCCCGCGGGCCGCCGCCCTGCCGCCGGGCTACCAGATCGTCACCCTGCCGAACGCCAACGTCCCGAACTTCCAGCGCCGGACCGTCTACTGTCCCGGCGGCAAGCACGTCCTCGGAGGCGGCGGCGAGGCGCAGGGCAACGGCGCCATCCTGGTCGGCTCCTTCCCGACGCCGGACGGCCGCGGCTGGATCGCGCTCGGCCGCCAGATCGGCTACAACGACGTCGGCATCAGCGTCTACGCGATCTGCGCCGACTGACGCACCCCGCCCCACGCCGGTCCCGAGCCGCTCACGGCCGGGACCGGTCGCGTTCGTTCCACGACCCACCCGGCCGTGCTCGGACGATGCGTCCGCCGCTCCCACGACCGAGCCCGGAAACACGAACCAGAACATGACGGAAGGTGTCAGGTTTCGCAGCGACCATGGGTTCACCGGCCGGCGCCGCCGTGGCGCCGCACCGAGCCCTACGGACGCACAAGGAACCCCATGCGCGAAACGCGAGAAGAACTCATAGAGCTGCAGGCACTGCTGGACGCCTCCCTGTCGCGCTCCTCCTCGCACCTCCGCTCGATCATCAGCGCCGAGAGGACACTGACCGCGGAGCGGCTCACCGGCGTCCTCACCGGAATGTGCACGCTGGCCCTGTCCACCGTGACGGCGAAGGGCGAACCGCGGATCAGCGGCGTGGACGGGCACTTCCTGCACGGCAAGTGGCACTTCGGCACGGCGCGCGGCGCCGTGAAGGCCCGGCACATGGCCGCCCGCCCGGCCGTCAGCGCCGCGCACATGCGCGGCGAGGACCTGGGCGTGTTCACGCACGGCACGGTGGAGATCCTCAACCCGAGTGACGGCGAGCCGTCCGCGGACTGGCCGGATCTGCTCGCCTACTTCAAGGACTTCTACGGCGCCGACGCCTTCGACTGGGACGAGGACATCGTCTACTACCGGCTGCATCCACACTGGATGAGCGTCTACGCTGCCGACATCGGCAAGCTCACCACCACGACCTGACCCCACGGCCGCCCCTGGCCGTCCGTGCTGGGATCAGACTTCGTGGTCACGGGGTGGGAGCGCGAAGACGTCACCGCGAAGGCAGTCACTCCTCGCGCCGGGTGCCAGGGGAGCCGGTTCGCCGAGGACGATCTGCGTTCATCACGCGTTACCTGTGCGGCATCTTCGATCTGGTCATGGGGATGAATCGCTGGACGCTGCGCGTGAACGTGATCGAGAGGGATGACCGATGCCGGCTTCGACCGTCGTGGGAATCGATGGATCCGCGCACGCGTGGCGGGCGCTGGACTGGGCGGCGGACTACGCCGACCGGCATCGGCTGCCGCTCCTGCTGGTGCACGGTTCACGCGCCCTGCTGGACGAGGGGACGATCCCGCCGGACGCGCTGCGCCGCCTGACCGCCGAACGCCAGGATCTGCTCGCCGAGGCCCGCCAGTACGTGCTGAAGGTCCGCCCGGAGATCGACGTCGAGACGCGGCTGGTGCCGGCGGATCCGGCCCGGGCCCTGGTGGAGGAGAGCGAGCACGCGGACCTGGTCGCGGTGGGTTCGCGCGGTCAGGGCGGGTTTGAGGGCCTGCTGTTCGGCTCGGTCGGCCTGCACGTCGCGGCCCACGCCCGCTGCCCGGCGCTGGTGGTGCCGCGGCCGGCCCCGTACCCGCCGGGGGCGTCGACGGACATCGTGATCGGGATCGAGGGGATGGACGACGAACGGACCTCCATTGAGTGGGCGTTCCGGGAAGCCGCGTCCCGCGGTGCCAGGATCGTCGCCCTGCACGCGGTGGGCGGGGAGTTCTCGCCGCGCCGCCGGGTGATCGAGGATCTGGAGCTGTCGGAGTCCCTGGCCGGTTACCAGGAGCGGTACCCAGAGGTCGCGGTCGATCAACTGGTCTCCGACCGGACTGCCGCGCGGGCGCTGGTCGAGGCGTCCGAAAGCGCGGGCCTGGTCGTGGTCGGTGCGCGCCGCAGGCGCAGTCCCCTCCCCGGGATGGCGCTGGGACGGGTCAACCACACGGTGCTGCACCACACACGATGCCCCGTCGTCATCGTGCCCGGCAGCGGCTGAGAGCGGAGGGCATCGCTTCGAGCACTCGAGGCGGCACCGCGGGCGGACGATCACGGTGTCGGTGCGGAACTCCTCGACGAGCCCGGCCGTGAGCCGGTGCGGCGGTTCTCCCAGTACTTGGTCGTGTGCTCGATCCGGGCACGCAGGCGGGCGGCGGCCAGCGTGACGGCCTCGGACATCGATGCCGCCGAGGCGTGCGCGCTCACGGGGACCCCGTTGAGATCGATCCGGAGGGAGACCAGGTTGGGCCGCGCCACGGCGGGGTCCGGGAGGACGTTGAGCGTGGCCTTGGCGTACAGGACCGGGCGCGGAGCGTGCGCCAGGACCCGGGTCACGACTTCGCGCGTGCGCTGCACGTCCGTCTGCGGGACGTCCCGGATGGCAGTGACCCTGACATCGATCTGGTTGGCGACTGTGTCGGTCAACGTCGGCCTCCCTCTTGCGCATGGACCAGCGTCTTCAGCCTTCTCCTGGGCAGACGTCCGCTCCAGGGACCTTCGTCATCGCGTGGCTGGCCGTTCGACCCGTGCCGGCGCCTGTGTCCGTGAGGCCGGAGCGTTCAGGACGCGTCGCCGCGCCGAGATCGTCGCGCGTCCGACGTCCGGGCGGTGAGCTCCGCGCGGAGGCGGTCCCGGCAACGTTGGAGGTCCTCGCTCAAGGCGACGTCGACGGTCTCGGGGGAGTGGAACCGGGTGACCTGGTGGGGAAGGGCGGCGACGTCTGCGGCGCGCCGGTCGCGGGCCGCCTGCAGCGGTTCGGTGGGGGCGATGCGCCGTCCGGACTCCATGACGGGGACGAGCAACGGTTCCATGTCCGCGGGGGCGGGCTCGTCGAGGAGCGTGACGAGGTCGCCGGACGGTCCCCGGTACACCTGCTTCGCGCCGGGCGCGGTCGCCTTCTTGGCGGACAGCTTCATCACGGGCCTGTCGCCGTAAGCGACGAGCTTGTAGGCGCTGTCCACATAGGGGGCGTCCGCGGACACCCCCATCCTCGTGCCCACGCCGTAGACGTCGATGGGTGCTCCGGCGGCGGTGAGCTCGGCGATCCGGTATTCGTCCAATCCGCCGCTGGCCACGATGCGGGTCGACGTCATCCCCTCCTGGTCCAGGAGGTGCCGGGCCTGGACGGCCAGGGCGCCGAGGTCTCCGGAGTCGAGGCGGATCCCGGCGAGATGCGCCTGCCCGGCCCGTCGGGCGGCGCGGATGGCCGCCTCGACGCCGCCGATGGTGTCGTAGGTGTCGACCAGAAGGGTGGTGCGGTCGGGGAAGTCGGCGGTGAAGGCGGTGAAGGCGGCGTTCTCGTCGGGGAACGCCTCGATGTAGGAGTGGGCCATGGTGCCGGTGGCCGGGATGCCGTACCGGCGGGCGGCCTCGACATTGCTGGTGCCGGCGAAGCCGGCGATGTAGGAGGCGCGGGCGACCGCGAACGCGGCGTCGATGCCCTGCGTACGGCGGAAGGCGAAGTCGACGACCTGTGCGCCGCCGGCCGCCCGCACGCATCGTTCGGCCTTGGTGGCGAGCGTGGTCTGGAAGCTGATGTGGTTCAGCAGGACGGTCTCCACCAGTTGCGCCTCGGCGATCGGTGCCGTGACCTCCAGCAGCGGCTCGCCCGCGAACACCACGCGTCCCTCGGGGACCGCCCGGACATCACCGGTGAACCGCAGCCGTTCCAGTGCCCGGAGCGCCGTGTCGTCGAACCGCTGCTCCGTCGCGAGGTAGTCGAGGTCGTCCGGGGTGAGCCGGTAGTCCTCCAGGAACGGCAGGCAGTCGGCCAGCCCGCAGGAGATCAGGAAGCCGCGGCCGGGAGGAAGATCGCGGACGAACAGGCTGAAGGTCGCCGGCCCTGTCATACCGCGCCGCAGGTAGCTCGCCGCCATCGTCACTTCGTACAGGTCCGTCAGCAGTCCACCGGACATCGGCCTCGGTCCTTACCTCTTCTCGGCGTCATGGTCGGCACCTCCGGAGCGCCGGGTCTTCAGGGCCGCGGAGCCGGGGGGTGCCGATGCGGGCGGGCGCGGTCGTCCTCGTCGTAGTCGAGCTGGTTGATCACCTGGACGACGCCGTCGACGGAGGCGGTCAGGCGTTCGGCGATCGGGACGAGGCTCGCCCGCGGCACGCGGCCCCGCAGGGTGACCACGCCGTCCCGCACGCCGACTTCGACCTCGGCGGGGTCGAGCCAGAGGCTCTTGACGACGATCTCGTGGGTCACCTCGTTGCGGATCTGCGCGTCCGTCTGCAGGAAGACCCGCAGCACGTCGGCGCGGCTGACGATGCCCACCGGCCGGCCGTCGCGGTCCACGACCGGGAGCCGCTTGAAGCCGTGCCGGCACAGGGATCGCGCCGCCTCGGCGATCGAGGTGTCCGGGGTCGTGGCGACCGCGGGCGAGGTCATGGCCTCTCCCGCCGTGGTGGCCTCGGACGGTTCCCCCGCCCTGCGGAGGAGATCCGCCTCGGTCACCACGCCGGCGACGCGGCCATTCCCGTCCACGACGGGTACCCCGCTGATCCGGTGATCGGCGAGCACGCCGATCACGTCTTTGAAGGAGGCGTCGGCCGGTACCGTCACGACATCGGAGGTCATGACCGTCGCCACTGTCGATCTCTTCATCTCGAACGGTCTCCCTTCCAGGAGGTCCCCTCGATATCGAGGCTGGTCGGACGCCTCCCGCAGGACCAGAGGACCAAGGTCCCGGCAGGGCTGGACATCAGCGGGCGGGGACGACCGCCACCGGGCACTGGGCGTGGTGCAGGACGCCGTGCTGCACGGAACCGAGTTGCGGCGAGCTCCAATGCCAGTCGCGGGCACCGACCACCAGCAGGTGGGCCTCTCGCGAAGCCTTGGCCAGCGCGGTCACCGGATGCTCCAGAACGATCTCTTCGACGACGTCGACGTCCGGGTAGCGGTCCCGCAGTGGTCGGTAGGCGGTGACGACATCCCTCCTCAGGTCCGCCTCGATGTGCTCGACGTCGGAGTAACCCGCCTCCAGGAAGAGCGCGAGCGACTGCCACGCGTGGACGAGGCGGAGCCGGACGCGGTGCAGTGCGGCGGAGCCGAACGCGTAGTCGAGGATCGCGCCGGCGTCCCGCACCGGGTCGATACCCGCGAGGATCTCGCCGCCACCGGCGGTGTCCCCGCGCACGACCACCACGGGGACGGTGGAGAGCTCGGCCATGCGCAGGCTCGTGGAGCCCAGCAGCGAGCCGGCGTAGCCGCCCCGGCCCCGGCCCCCCAGCACCAGCTCGAACGCCTTCTCCGACTGGGCACCCAGAACCTGCCAGGTCTCCCCGCTCACCAGCGCGGTCGTCGTCGCAAGATCCGGCCACCGCTCCCGGACGCGTTCGCGGGCGTCCGCCAGGATCCTCCGCCCGGCGCGCGTCAGGAGCTCGGCGGTCTCGGCCCGCGCCGAGCGCGCCGTCCTGTACGGCCAGCTCTCGACGACGTGGACGATGTGCAGCGGACGGTCGCGCAACGCCGCCTCAGAGGCCGCCCAATCGAGTGCGCGCGCCGACTCGTCCGAGCCATCGGTGCCGACGGTGATCGGTGCGGGCATCGAACTCTCCTCATCCCGATCTTGCAGATGGACCGCGTGCGCAGTCGTCGCCTCCTCTCGGGAACCTGTCCAGGCTCGCCCGACGGAAACGGGGGTGAGCGGCGACTCGGGCCGGTGAACGACGCAGGCCAGGCAATGGAGCGTGGAGCTTTACATCAGCGGGACCTGGCCGGTCGACTGCACGGAGTGGCCGACAAGGACATCGCTCAGCTGACCGGTACGACATGAAAATGAACCTGCGGCTCACGTCGCCCTGTCGGTTGCCGCGGGAGAAGCGGGCTGCTTCCTGCGTCTGCGGCTGCGGAGCGCCATCGCCAGGACGACCGCGAGCGCGAAGGCTCCGGCGATCCAGCGGACGCCGAGGGCGTCGAGCCATGTGGTGACCTGCCCCTGGATCTCGGTGACGGCACCGACGATCGGGTCGTCGGCGGATGCCCCCGCGTTGAGGCGCAGCTCGTACCAGCCGTAGTAGCCGACATAGACGCCCGCCAGGAGCAGGAACACCCCGCTGGCTCGCGAGACGTGGGGAAGGACCGCCCGGGTCTTCCGGACGGCGGCTTCCTGGGCGAGGGCGACGAGGAGGGCCAGCAGTCCGACGACCAGGCCCATTCCGACGCCGTACGCGACGAACGCGGCCAGCCCGTCCAGCAGATCGCCGCTCCCGGAGACCAGCCCGGTGACGGCGAGGAACGGCGCGATGGTGCACGACAGGGAGGCGACCGCGTAGGAAGCGCCGTATCCGTAGAGGGCGACGAACGAGCCGGTCGGCCGGCCGACGTTCAGGCGCGGAAGCCGCACGAGCAGTTCCCGCCCGGACGCCAGCCAGGCGCCGAGCGCGATCAGGAGCCCGCCGGTCACGACGGTGACCCACGGCAGGTGCCGCTGGATCGGAGCGGTCGCGATGCTGATCACCAGGCCGAAGATCCCGAAGACGGTGATGAAGCCGAGCGTCATGGCCGCCGTCAACCGCAGCGCCCGCACCGCGCCACCGGGCCCAGAGACCAGCAGAGCCAGGAACGAGGGCAGCATCGCGAAGCCGCACGGATTGAACGCCGCGACCGATCCGGCGGCCAACGCGAGTGCGAGGTCGTCCATCTACAGGGCGTGCTCGTCGATGAGGGAGGACAGCTCGGCCTCGTCCAATGGACCCGCCGCCGAGTGGCTGCCGCCCTCCGGGTTCACGATCAGATAAGAGGACTGCGAGGTGACCTTGAAGTGCTTGTAGAGGGCGCCGGTCCGGTCGTCCAGGTGGACGATCCCGGACGTGCCGGTGCGCGAGACGAACCTCTTCATCGCCGCCTTGTCCTTGTCGAGCCCGGCGACCCCCACGAAGGCGACCTTGTCGCCGTACTTCCGCGCGGCCTTGGCGACCGCGGGCCCCTCGGCCTGGCATTTGGGGCACCACGGCGCCCAGAACCAAAGCACCACCGGCCTGCCCGCCAAGCTCTCGCCGTCGAAAGCCGTTCCATCGAGCTCGGCTCCCTGGAACCTCAGCAACGCGGGTGCTTCCTTCTCGACGGACGCCTTGCTCGGCGCCGCGCTCGCCGGTGCCGAAGCCGTCGCCGACGACGCGGCGACGCCCGGCTCGGCGGTCTCACCACCGCATGCGGTCAGCACGACCGCCAGGGCGGTGAGGGACAGACTCAAGATCTTCATGCCGTCACGGTAAGTCCGCCCTGCCCCCACCGACCCTTACAGGCCGATGACGTCACCGCCCGAGATCATGGGCGCGCCCTTCGCCATGCCGGCGGCCTGTTCGGCAGACCACGCTCAATGGGTTCTTGCGAGGAGTGAGGTGAGGATCGGTTCGGCATGCGTCCAGAGGACCGCGCCGCCGATCTCCGGCACCAGGGTGCGCTGGGCGGTGGGCAGGCGGTCGGCGAGGAGTGCCCCGTTGTCGGGGGAGTGGGAGGCGTCCTGCTCGCCGTACCAGATGTCGACCGGGATCCGGATCGCGTCGAGGGCGAAGGGCCAGCGTCCCATGGCCAGGACCGTGTCCCTGGCGTAACCGGCGGCTCCCTGGGCGAACCCCTCCGCCAGAGCCCTGCGGTAGGCGGCCGCGAAGCCGGGGTCCTGGTACACCTCGAGGTCGCTCTTCGGGCTCCCGCTCATGACCATGTCCCACATGGCGTCGGCGGTGAAGCCGGTGAAGAACCGCTCCGCGCCGTCCGGGTCGGACGCGGTCCGCTCGACGAGGCCGCGCAGGTCCGGCGGCAGGGCGGACGCGAAACGCGGTGCGGCGACCTCGTCCGCGGCGGAGACCAGGGCGAGCACCGCCGCGACGCCCGCCTCCGCGCAGGCGATGGCGAAGGGCGCGCCCTGGGAGTTGCCGACCACGGCCGGGTTCCCCAGGCCCCGCAGCTCGCAGAACCGGCGCATGTCACGGGCGAAGTCGGTGAAGGTCCGCCGCGGCGCGTGCGTGGAGGCGCCGAGCCCGGGGCGGTCCACGGAGACGAGACGCACACCGAGCGCATCGACGACCCCTGCGCCGAAGCCGAGCCAACGGCTTGTCGCGGCTCCCGGGGAGAGCAGGACGGGCGTCCCGTCCGGCGGGCCCCACTCCGCCCAGCCGAGCACCCGCCCGTCGGGCAGACGCGTTTCGCCCAGCCGATGAGGATCGTCAACGAGAAAAGCCATGGCCCTCAGCATGGCTCCGCCGGCAGCGTCCATGCATTTGCTTTTTCCGAGACCGCTGGGCACCTGACCTTCGCCGTGAGTCGTACAGGGCGCGGTCAGCGGGTGCCCGGTGGGGCGGCGTCGGCGCGGGCGAGGGCGCCGGCGATCAGGGTGGCGACGGTCTGCTGGAGTGTGGGGACGAACTCGATGGCCAGGGCGGCCAGGGCGGGGTCGGCGGCGTAGGCCCGGCGCATGGCGGGTGAGGGCTGCGAGTGGGTCCAGATGGCGCCGGTGACCATGATGGCCTGGGAGCAGAACCGCTGGGCGGCGTCGCCGAGTTCGGGCACGCGGCTGCGGGTGAGTTCGGTGAGGACGTCGCGGTTGGCGACGGCGGCCTTCTTGTAGCGGGCGGCGACGTCGGCCGAGACGTTGTGCTCCAGGACGCCTGCCTGGGCGCTGAGCAGGTCGCACAGGACCGGCCGGTCGGCCAGGGAGGCGGCGTAGACCGCGGCGTAGTCCTCGGTGCGCGTCCGCACGGGGGCGGCCGGGTCGAGGGCGGCGTCCAAGAGGGCGGGCAGGTCGGCGTTCCATTCGGTCCAGGCTCGGTCGAGCAGTTCCAGCAGGATCGCCTCGCGTGATTCGAAGTAGCGCAGCACGTTGGACTTGGCCAGGCCCGCCCTGCGGCTGAGCTCGTTCAGTCCGATGCGAGCGACCGGCAGTTCGGCGAGCATCCCGGCGGTGGTGTCGAGGATCGCCCGCCGTCGCTGCTCCCGCTGCTCCCGGCTGCGCGCCCGCTGGAACTCGGCCATGGAGCCACTTTAGCGACCGCCGGTCTTTTGACAACAGACCAGTGGTCTCTTAACGTCGGAGGTGTCCAGGCGACCGTCGGTCGCTCAACAGTGCGGCGCACGTCCTGGCTGCGGCTTCACCCGTTGTGACCTTCTCGGAGGTGATGGCCGGGTAGTCGCCCGAAGACACGTGCGCCGTCGATCTCACGAGAACCGAGGTAGAGGACATGTCGAGAGTCTGGTTCGTCACCGGAAGCTCTCGCGGGCTGGGCCGCGCGATCGTCACCGCGGCACTGGAGGCCGGCGACCGGGTGGTCGCCACCGCTCGCAACCCCGCTCGGCTCGACGACCTGGTCGACCGCTACGGCGACCGCATCCGCACACTGGCGCTCGACGTCACCGACGACGGTGCGGTGCGGCACGCGGTGCACGAGGGACTGAAGGCGTTCGGCCGCTACGACGTGGTGGTCAACAACGCCGGCTACGCCGACCTGGCAGCGGTGGAGGACGTCGCCCTGGACGACTTCCGTGCCCAGATCGACACCAACTTCTACGGCGTCGTCCACGTCAGCAAGGCCGTCACGCCGATCCTGCGCGAGCAGGGGTCGGGGCACATCTTCCAGGTGTCCTCGGTCGGCGGGCGGATCACCTCCCCCGGCCTGACAGCCTACCAGAGCGCCAAGTGGGCCGTCGGCGGCTTCTCCCTCGGGCTCGCGCAGGAGGTCGCGCCGTTCGGGGTCAAGGTCACCGTCCTGCAGCCGGGCGGGATGCGCACCGACTGGGCCGGGTCCTCGATGAAGGTGCCGCCGGTCAGCGAGCCGTACCGGCGGACCGTCGGCGCCTTCGCCGACAGGATCCGCGGCGCCGACCCCGAGGCCGCCGACTCCGCCGACCCGGCCCGGATCGCCGAGATCATCGTCGATCTGGCCGGCCGCGACGACGCGCCGACCCAGCTCCTGCTGGGCCGCGACGCCGTGCGCTACTGGGACCAGGCCGCAGCGGACCTGGCCGAGTCCGACGCCGAGTGGCGCGAGGTCTCCGAGTCGGCCTGGACCTGACTCGGTCGCGCTACCTGGCTCCTGTGCCTCTCAAACGCTGTCGCGGTGGGCGGCGGAGGCCATTCCGAGCCAGGTGTGGGGGGTTGCGTTCCCAGCACCAGCCGAGTTTGAAGCAGAGGACGTGCTGCGCAGGACTACGGAGCCCTCACGATTCAGGACGGTCGGCCGTGCGAGCGCGCACCAGCCATACGCCGGTCGCGAGCAGCCACACGAGCCAGGCGGCGTAGCCGGGCATCCCCACGAAGAGGAGCCGTGAGCCGTCCGCGATCGCGAGGCTGGCCGTCCCGGCGGCGAGCAGCAGGCCTCCGGCGGCCACCGCGAGCGGACGCTGCCACGGCGGCGTCAGCCGGCTCGCATGCGCCGCCAGCGCGGCGCCGACGAACGTGGTGCCGAGTGCCGGCAGCGCCAGCGCGAAGGCCGCCGCGTGCGATCGCCAGGCGAGCTCGAACTCCGGGCTCGGCTCGGCGAGCTCGCCGGCGGACAGCACGGCACCGTTCCACAGGACGGCGTAGAGCGCGAGGACCGCCGAGAGGGTCGCGCCCGCGGCCACCGCGAGGCGCGACCAGTCCGCGCCCGCACGCCCGCGGCGCTCGATGAGCCCGTGGAGCCCGGTCAGGAACCCGAGCAGCAGCGGCAGGTTCAGCGCCTCCAGGCCGACCGCGATCGCGACCGCGACCCGGTGCTCCGCGTGGAAGGCGAGCACCTCCTTGATCGGGGCCCCGTAGTCCGGCGCTCCGGCCCAGACCACCACCGCGTTCTGGATCGCCACCGACGCCGCCAGCGCGATCGCCGTCGCGCCCACGACCCGCTCCCGGAGCGCTCGGGTCGGGGCAGGTCCCGTCATTGCCGCTGCCGCGCTCACGGGCACGTGCGCGGTGGCGGGGTCATGCGGTGATCTCATCTCTCACTCCTACGCAGGAATGGTCGGCATTCCGGTGATGCGGACCAGATTGCTGGAGTGGCCGGATACGCCGCTACGAGCCCGGGTCGATGGTGGCGGGCCCAAGGTCTACGCCGCGGGATCGACTTTGGTCGGATGCCGCGGGGCCCGGCCCGGCCGTACCCTTCGATCATGATGGTCCCGGCGGACCCGCAGGATCGGAGTCCGCGACCGGCGGGCGCGACCAGCGATGCCGACCACGGTCCGCGACGCCCGGCCGGGCGCACGATTCGCGGCCGGGTGGCCGACGCCGCGTGTTTCCTGCTGGCCGTCGGGCTCATGGCGCTCACCCTGGGCGACGGCATCGCGCAACACATCGCACCGGTCCCGCTCACCGTCGACCTCGTCCTCGGCGGCCTGTGCAGTCTGGGGGTGTGGCTGCGTCGGCGTCGGCCGGTCGGCTTGGCCGCGGTCGTGGGTCTGGTCAGCGTCTATTCGACGTCGGCGGCGGGTGCGGCGCTCGTCGCGCTGTTCACCGTCGCGGCGCACCGGCGCTTCGCGGTGGTCGCCCCGATCGTGGCCGGGTACGCGCTCGTACCGTTCCTGACGCTGCTGGTCCGGCCCGACGTCCCGGTGGGGTCCCCGGCGGAGATCGTGCTGGGCGTCGTCCTCGGGGCCGCGGTGCTCGCCTGGGGCATGTTCGTACGGGCCCGGCGCCAGTCGCTGCGGGAGCGGGCCGGGCGGGTCGAGGCCGAACAGGAACTGCGCGTCGCCGAAGCCCGCCAGGGCGAACGCGACCGGATCGCCCGGGAGATGCACGACGTGCTCGCCCACCGCCTGTCCCTGCTGAGCCTGCACGCCGGGGCGCTGGAGCTGCGCCCCGACGCCCCGCCCGAGGAGGTCGCCCGTGCCGCCGGGGTGGTCCGCGAGAGCGCCTACCGGGCGCTGGAGGACCTTCGGGAGGTGATCGGCGTCCTCCGCACCGGTGCCGACCGGTCGGACGGGACGCCGGAACGGCCGCAGCCCACCCTGGCCGACCTCCCCGACCTCGTCGACCAGTCGCGGCGCGCCGGGATGCGGGTACGGCTCGACTGGCAGACCGACGCGCCCTCCGCCGTACCGGCCGGTGTGGGGCGCAGCGCGTACCGGATCGTGCAGGAAGGGCTGACCAACGCCCGCAAGCACGCCCCCGGCGGCGAGGTGTCCGTCACCGTCCGGGCGGCCCCGGGCGACGGCGTGACCGTCGAGATCCGCAACCCGTACCCGGCCGAGACCGGCCCCGCAGGCATCCCCGGCGCCGGCCTCGGCCTCATCGGGCTCACCGAACGGGCCGCCCTCGCCGGCGGACGCCTCGAACACGGCCCCACCTCCGCCGGTGACTTCCGGCTCAGTGCCTGGATACCGTGGCCTCCCCCCTGATCGCGGTCGGGACGGGCCTCCGGCCCAGGCGAGCACGGACAAGGAGCGCAACGTGAACGCACCGCTGCGGGTCCTCATCGTGGACGACGACCCGCTCGTGCGGGCCGGCCTCACCATGGTCATCGGCGGCTCGCCGGACATCGCCGTGGTGGGCGAGGCCGGCGACGGGAGCGAAGTGGCCGCCGCCGTCGACGCATGCGCCCCGGACGTGGTGCTGATGGACATCCGCATGCCCACCCTCGACGGCCTCGCCGCCACCGAACGCCTCCGGGCCCGACCCGACCCACCCGAGGTCATCGTCCTGACCACCTTCGACGCCGACGAGTACGTCCTGCGCGCCCTGCGGGCCGGGGCCGGCGGGTTCCTGCTCAAACACACGCCACCCGCCGAGATCCTGCGCGCCATCGCGCGGGTCGCGGCCGGCGAACCCGTCCTGTCGCCGGCCGTCACCCGGAAGCTCATCTCCCACCTCGGCGACACCGGCGCCGCCGCCCGGCGACGGCACGCCGCCAACGCACTGGGTCAGCTCAGCGAACGCGAACGCGAGGTCGCCATCGCCGTCGGGCAGGGCAAGTCCAATGCCGAGATCGCGGGCGAGTTGTTCATGAGCGTGGCCACCGTGAAAGCCCACATCTCCCGCATATTCACCAAACTCGATCTCAACAACCGTACCCAGGTCGCCCTGCTCGCCCACGACGCCGACCTCACCGGCTGACACCGGAAGCCTTTGGACGCGGCTGGTGCGAGGCAGTGGCGCGGTCAGCCGAGTTTCGGGGTGGCGCGTTCGATGATGGGGGCGAGGTCGGCTCCCGGGGGGAGGGTGCCGAAGGCGGTGCCCCAGTCGCCGGCCAGGCGGGTGGCGCAGAAGGCGTCGGCGACGGCCGGGTGGCCGTGCCGGACGAGCAGGGACGCCTGCAGGGCCAGTGCCATGCGCTCGACGATGCGGCGGGCGCGCAGTTCGATGGTCTCCAGGTCGCCGAGAGAGGTCTTGAGTTCGCGTACGGCCGCGTCGAGGCGGGCGTCGGCACCGGCGGCGCGGTCGATCTCGGTGAAGAACGCCTCGACGGTCTGCGGCTCCTTGGCCATCGCCCGCAGGACGTCCAGGGCCGCGACGTTGCCGGAGCCCTCCCAGATGGAGTTCAGCGGGGACTCCCGGAACAGGCGCGGCATGCCGGATTCCTCGACGTAGCCGTTGCCGCCCAGGCACTCCAGGGACTCGGCGGCGTGCGCCGGCCAGCGCTTGCAGATCCAGTACTTGCTGACGGCGAGGGCGAGGCGCTTGAAGGCCGTCTCGGCGGCGTCGCCGCGCACCGAGCGGTCGGTGGCGCCGGCGAGGCGCAGCATGGTGACGGTGGCGGCCTCCGACTCGATCGCGAGGTCGGCGAGGACGTTGCGCATCAGCGGCTGATCGATCAGGTAGCGGCCGAACGCCTTGCGGTGGGCGGCGTGGTGCGCGGCGGTGGTGACGCCGTGCCGCATCCCCGCCGCGGCGCCGATCACGCAGTCGAGCCGGGTCATGTTGACCATCTCGATGATGGTGCGGACGCCGCGGCCCTCGTCGCCGACCCGCCAGGCGACCGCGTCGGCGTACTCGACCTCGGAGGACGCGTTGGACCGGTTGCCGAGCTTGTCCTTCAGCCGCATCAGGCGCAGCGGGTTCAGGGTCCCGTCCGGCAGGACGCGGGGGACGAGGAAGCAGGTCAGCCCGCCCGGCGCATGCGCGAGGGTGAGGAACACGTCGCACATCGGGGCGCTGGTGAACCACTTGTGGCCCACCAGGCGGTACGTGCCGTCGGCGGCGGGGGTGGCCCTGGTGGTGTTGGCGCGGACGTCCGAGCCGCCCTGCTTCTCCGTCATCGACATGCCGGCGAGCAGCGCGTTCTTGGTGAGGGGGGCGCGCAGGCCGTAGTCGTACTCGCGCTTGGCGAGGAGCGGCTCGTACTGCGCGGCGAGGTCCGGGGCCTGGCGCAGCGCGGGGACGGCCGCGTAGGTCATGGAGATGGGGCAGCCGTGCCCGGCGTCGACGCGCCAGGTGTAGAACTTCGCGGCACGGGCGACATGGGCGCCCTCGCGGGGGTCGGCCCAGGGGGAGCCGTGCAGGCCGTGCGTGACCGCGACGGTCATCAGCTCGTGCCAGGCCGGGTGGAACTCGACCTCGTCGATCCGGTGCCCGTACCGGTCGTGGGTCCGCAGGATCGGCGGGTTCTCGTTCGCGAGCCGGCCCCACTCCTGGGCCTCCTCGGTGCCCGCGAGGCGTCCCAGCTCGCGCACCTCGGGCTCGGCCCAGCCGGCGCCCTCGCGGGCCAGCCCGTCCAGCAGGGCGGGCTCGTCGGCGACGTCGTGCCCGGTGAGCGGGGGCACCTGGTTGACGACCTCGTGCGTGTCCACGCCCGCAGGATACAGAACCTCGTTCGGCGCGCCGGAAATGGTGCCCGGACCGCGGTGGAGAGTCCATCCTCCTGAAGTGGTGGGACGATCTCGTCCCCCCGGCGGATTGTCGCGCCACGCCGGGGGCATACCTTCGGAAACATGAGCCAGTCCAGTCCGCAGCCTGAGCGGCCCTGCCCGAGCCGCCCGGCGGCCCGGCGGCAGGACGCCCACCCCGTGCCCGACGCGCTCGACGCGAGGAGCGCGCCCGAGGCGGTCCGGGCGTCCGACGCCGAGCGCGAGGCGGTCGTCGAGCGGCTGCGGGTCGCGTCCGTGGAGGGACGGCTCACCTTCGAGGAGCTGACCGAGCGCACCGAGGCCGCCTACGCGGCCGTCAGCCGCGGCGACCTCGAAGGGATCACCGCCGACCTGCCCGGCATGGGCGCGCCCGGCGCCAACCCCGCGCCGCCGCAGGTCAAGCGCAGGTTCAGCGCCGTCATGGGGGACTGCAAGGAGCGCATCGTCGGCCGCATCGACGGGCCGCTGGAGGCGGTGTCGGTGATGGGCGACGTCGAGCTCGACCTGCGCGGCGCGCAGGTGCCGACCGGCGAGGTCCGGATCTCGGCGACCGCCGTGATGGGCGACGTCAAGATCATCGTCCCGGACGGCGTCAGCGTCGAGCTGACCGGCCACAACTTCCTCGGCGACCGCAAGGTCAACGTCCGCGACCCGCACCCGGGGGCGCGGGTCCCGGTCGTCCGCGTCACCGCGACGGTGGTGATGGGCGACATCAAGATCGTCGATGACGAGCACCACGCGCCCGTCCGCCGCGCCATCACCGACTGGTGGCAGAACCGCGGGTAGCCCGCGTCAGCGGCTGTCGTCGTGCCGCTCGGCCTCCTCGACGCCCGCCTCGTCCGGCGGGAGCGTGTCGGGATGCCCGTAGCGGACGCCGGGCGCGCCCGTGCCGCCGGTCTCCTCCCCGCCCGGCTCGGGGGTGGACGGGGGCGCGGTGCGGCCGCGGGCGTCGGAGCGCCGGTTCACCGGTGCGAAGTCGCGGTCGTGCGTCTCGTGGGGCTCGTGGCCGGAGTCGTCGCGTTCCATGGCGGCCCGCATACCCGGGTGGGCGGCGCCCGAACGTCTACCCGGCGGCGGCCCGGCCCGCGCTCTCCAGCGCCTCGTCGTAGCGGTGGACGATCAGGTCCGCGACCTCCGGGGCCGCGCCGAGCACCGGGGAGACCGCGTCGGCGCCGGCGGCCAGGGTCTGCGTGCGGACCTTGTCGGCGAAGTAGCCCGGCGCCAGGAAGTAGGACGCCACCGCCACCCGCGGGGCGCCCGCCTCGCGCAGCGCCGCCACGGCCTCGCCCGGCTTCGGGCCGGCCGCCGACGCGTAGGCGGGGACGGCGTCCCGCCATCCGCGCGCGCGCCAGCGGCGGGCGAGCCGGGCGATCGTCACGTTCGCGGACGCGTCGCTGGAGCCCGCAGAGACGAGCACGACCGCCGTGTCCGGGTCGCCGGGCTCGACGCCGGCCTCCCGCAGGCGGCGCTCCAGGGCGTCCATGAGCAGCGGGTGGGGGCCCAACGTCGCGGCCGTCCGCAGCGCCAGGCGAGGATGCAGGGCCCGCACCCGGTTCAGGACGCCCGGGATGTCGGTCTTGCTGTGGTAGGCGGCGGTGAGCAGCAGCGGCAGCACGACGGCCGCGTCCGCGCCGTCCCGGGCCAGGCCGTCCAGCACCCGGTCGGGCGCGGGCGGCCCGTGGTCGAGGAACGCCGCGTGCGCGGGCACGTCCGGGCGGCGCGCCCGGACGGCGCCCAGCAGCGCGGCGACGGTCGCCGCGGCGCGCGGGTCCCTGCTCCCGTGCGCGACCGCGACCATCGGGGGAGCGGTCACAGGTGGATGCCGCACTCGGTCTTGCCCAGCCCGGCCCACCGGCCGCTGCGCGGGTCCTCGCCGGGCGCGACCGGGCGGGTGCACGGCGCGCAGCCGATCGAGGGGTAGCCGTCGTAGTGCAGCGGGTTGACCAGCACCCCGTTGTCCTCGATGTAGTTGTCCATGTCCTCCTGGGACCAGTCGAGGATCGGGTTGACCTTGACCATGCCGCGCTTGCGGTCCCACTCGACGACCTTCCGGTCGCGGCGGCTCGCGGTCTCGTCCCGGCGGATGCCGCTGAACCAGGCCATGTAGCCCTCCAGCGCGCGGCCGAGCGGCTCCACCTTGCGCAGGTGGCAGCACAGGTCGGGGTTGCGGCCGAACAGCCGGGGGCCGAGCGCGGCCTCCTGCTCCTCGACCGTGCGGGACGGGGTGACGTTGATGACGTTCACCGGGTACACGGCCTCGACCGCGTCGCGCGTGCCGATCGTCTCGGCGAAGTGGTAGCCGGTGTCGACGAACAGCACGTCGATGCCGGGCTTCACCTTCGACACGAGGTGGATCAGCGCCGCGTCCGACATGGACGAGGTGAGGCAGATGCGGTCGCCGAAGGTGGCGGCGGCCCAGCGGATGACCTCCAGCGTGGGCGCGCCCTCCAGGGCGGCGGCGGCGGACTCGACGACGTCTTCGAGGTCGAGGGTCGGTCTGTCGGTCTCCAGGAGCGTCACCGAGGGGTCTCCTTGCTCGCGGTGCCGGGGACTCCGACACCGAGGAACTTCAACGTGAAGGATCGGAGGCAGTCGGGGCAGAACCAGGAACCGTGCGTGTCACGCTGGGGGGACGACCCCCCATGCCCCCCGGGGAGATCCTCGGGGGCGCGCGGTTCCAGGCTCTCCTCGCCGCAGTACGGGCAGTAGAACGGCGCCATGCGCTCGCTCATCGGGACTCGGCTCCCTACTTCAGGTCGGCGTCGTCGGCGCGCCGCACCCACTCGGCGAACGTCTCGCCCTCGGTGCGCTGCGCGTCGAACTTGCGGACGACCCGCTCGACGTAGTCGGTGAGCCCGGCCGAGGTGGTCTTCAGCCCGCGCACCTTCTTGCCGAAGGACGCGCCGAGCTGGCCGCCCAGATGGATCTGGAAGCCCTCGACCTGGTCGCCGTTCTCGTCCACGACCAGCTGACCCTTGAGGCCGATGTCGGCGACCTGGATGCGGGCGCAGGCGTTCGGGCAGCCGTTGACGTTGATCGTCAGCGGCTGGTCGAAGTCGGGGAGCCGCTTCTCCAGCTCGTCGATCAGGTCCATGGCGCGCTGCTTGGTGTCGACGATCGCGAGCTTGCAGTACTCGATGCCCGTGCACGCCATCGTCTGCCGCCGGAACGTGGACGGCCGGACCTGCAGGTCGTGCTTCGCCAGCTCGTCGGCGAGCGCCTCGGTGTTCTCCTCCGGGACGTCCAGGATGACCATCTTCTGCTCGATGGTCGTGCGGACCCGGCCCGAGCCGTAGCGGTCGGCGAGGTCGCCGATGACGCCGAGCATCTCGCCGCTGACGCGGCCCACGCGCGGGGCGAAGCCGACGTAGAAGTTCCCGTCCTTCTGGGGGTGGATGCCCACGTGGTCGCGGCGCGGGCGCGGCGCGGCGGGCTCGGGGCCGTCCGGCAGCGCGTACCCGAGGTACTCCTTCTCCAGCACCTCGCGGAACTTCTCCGCGCCCCAGTCCTTCATCAGGAACTTCAGCCGGGCGCGGCTGCGCAGCCGCCGGTAGCCGTAGTCGCGGAAGATCGAGGTGACCGCGTGCCAGACCTCGCTGGTCTGCTCCGGCTTCACGAACACGCCGAGGCTCTGCGCGAACATCGGGTTGGTCGACAGGCCGCCGCCGACGAACAGCGCGTAGCCGGTCTCGCCCGCCTCGTTCACCACGCCGACGAACGCGATGTCGTTGATCTCGTGGACGGTGCAGTGCGCGGTGCACCCCGACAGCGCCGTCTTGTACTTGCGCGGCAGGTTGGAGAACTCGGGGGAGCCGATGTACCGGTCGTGGATCTCCCGCAGGTCGGCGGTCGCGTCGATCACCTCGTCGGCGGCGATCCCCGCGAGCGGGCAGCCGATGATGGTGCGCGGGACGTCCCCGCACGCCTCCGTGGTGTGCAGCCCGACGGCCTCCAGCGCCTCCCAGATCGCCGGGACGTCCTCGATCCGCACCCAGTGCAGCTGGACGTTCTGCCGGTCGGTGATGTCGGCGCTGCCGCGCGCGTACCGCGTGGAGATGTCGGCGATCGTGCGAAGCTGCGGGCCGCTCAGCTGGCCCCCGTCGATCCGCACCCGCATCATGAAGTAGCGGTCCTCGAGCTCCTCGTCCTCGAGCGCGCCGGTCTTGCCGCCGTCGATGCCGGGCTTGCGCTGGGTGTACAGGCCCATCCAGCGGAAGCGGCCGCGCAGGTCGGCGGGGTCGATCGAGTCGAAGCCGGTCTTGGAGTAGACGTCGATGATGCGGCGGCGGACGTTGAGGCCGTCGTCGTTCTTCTTGTTCTCTTCGTTCTTGTTGAGCGGTTCGCGGTAGCCGAGGGCCCATTGGCCCTCGCCCTTCTTGCGCTTGATCGCGGGTGGCACGGCGCGCGTCCTCATCTGTGGTCGTGAGGGACGCGTAGCGCACCGGCAGGCTCGGACGGCCGGCTCAACGCTGAGCAGGATCAGGTCAAAGGTGACGCCGATGCACCACGCGCCCGCTGAGCAGGGGGCGTGGTCGGGGCGTCACCGACAGATCGCGCTGCGGACGCGCAGGAAGTCCACGTGCCGGCGCTTCGCCAGCAGGGGGTCCGCAGCAGTCATACCTTGACTCTGACACGACCGCTCACGGCCTGTCCAGCCTCGTCCGCCATACGGACACGTGAGATGCGTCATCGGGCCCGTCACCCCTGCCTCCGCCAGTTCACCCGCGGTTCGGCGTCGTCGCCGGACGGGCGGCGGCCGGGCGCGGCACCGCGCTCCGGCGTCGCGGGCGGGGGCCGGTGCTGGCAGTCGCACCAGGAGCCGCCACGGCATTCCCCATGGCGGCGCTCGCGGCAGGACCGGCAGATCACCCCTCCATTGTCACCGATGGATCCCGGTGCTCGGCGCGCGGCTCCGCCCGGCCCCTGACACGCCCGGGCGCGGGCGGTTGCGCCGACCCGTGGCCGGACCGGGACGATCATGGTCCGGACGACGTTCCGCCCCGTCCAACCGGGTATGGGCAAGGACATGGACGGGGGAGCGGGCCGGTGGGCGCACGATCGGACGGGGGAGGCGACCGGTGCGCGACCGCCGGGCCGATGCACGCGGGGGACCACCGAAATGGGCGAGAAGACATGTTCCGGGCGCTCGACGCTCTACGGTGGGGCGGTGTGACGACCGTCTCCGACGCCGAGGGCGTCCCCTCGGCGGGGGACTCCGACTCCGGACGGGACCCGCGCGGCCCCCGGTGGAGGCTGCGCCCGGATCCGCTCGCGAGCGCTCGCGCGGCCCTGCGCACCGCCGCCCGCGTCTGCTGGCTGCTCGTGAAGGGCACCGCGGTCGGCGCGTTCCGGTACCGGGTGACCGGCCTGGCGGCCGAGGCCGCGTTCTTCGCGCTGCTGTCGCTGCCGCCCCTGGTCATCGGGCTGATCGGCACGATGGGCCACCTGCGCGGCCTGTTCGGCGACGGCACCGTGGCCGAGATCCGCTCCTGGGTGATCGAGCAGGCGCAGACGGTGCTGACGGGCCCGGCGGTCGAGACGGTCGTCGTCCCGCTGATCGACGACGTGATCCGCGGCGGCAGCCCCGACATCGTGTCCGTCGGCTACCTGATCTCGCTCTGGGCGGGGTCCCGGGCGACGAACGTCTACGTCGACACGATCACCATCTCCTACGGGCTGTCCGGGGTCCGCGGGGTGATCCGCACCCGGACGCGCGCCTTCGTGCTCTACCTCATCGGCCTGCTGGTCATGCTGATCGTCATCCCGTTGCTGGTGGCCGGGCCGGCGCTGGTGCGGCAGGCGCTGCCGGAGAGCGCCCCGGCGGTGGAAGTGCTGTACTGGCCGGTCGTGGTGAGCCTGTCGATCGTCTTCCTGGCGCTGCTCTACCACATGAGCGTCCCGGTGCGGACGTCCTGGTGGCGCGAGGTGCCGGGTGCCGTGCTGGCCCTGCTGATCTGGATCCTCGGCAGCGCGGGCCTGCGGCTCTACCTGGCCGGCTCGCTCAGCGGGGTGTCGGTGTACGGGTCGCTCTCGGCCGCGATCGCGGTGCTCGCGTGGCTGTACGTCGCGGCGCTCGCGGTGCTGATCGGGGCCGCGCTGAACGCCGAGATCGACCGGCTCTGGCCGAGCGGCGACACCGCGCGGGCGCGCGCCGTCCGGGAGGCGCAGGCCGAGCAGGTGCCCCGGGATCAGGGGGCCACGGGTAAAAACAACCCCGAACAGGGCTCTGAATAGGTTAAACATGTCGTAACCTCGCGTGGCATGACCCCTCGTGAGGACACCCGCCGGCTGCGGACCGTGACCGGCACGATCGCCACGTCCGAGATCACCGGTCCCGTGCTCGCTCACGAGCACCTCCAGATGGACCTGCGCTGGCCCGCGCGCCCCCAGCTGGTCGAGTCCGACCCCGGCCGCTGGCTGGACGAGGAGAAGGCCGTCCAGCGGGAGCTGTCCGCGCTGCGCAAGGAGCACGGGCTCGGCCTCGTGGTCGACCTCACCTGCTCGGGCATGGGCCGCAACGCCGCCGCGCTCGCCCGGATCAGCGCCGGCTCCCGGGTGGCCGTCGTCGCCGGGACGGGCGTGTTCACCGAGCCGTTCCACCCGGCGTTCGTCCGGGAGACCCTCGCCGCCGAGAGCGGCCCGGACGGCCCGACCGGCGTGGAGCGGCTCGCGGAGCGGCTGCTCGCCGAGGTCGGCTTCGGCATGGACGGCACCAACTGCCTGCCCGGCGTCATCGGCGAGATCGGCACCTGGGGCGAGTCGCCGACCGAGACCGAGGAGCTGTGCCTGCGCGCCGCCGCGCGGGCGGCCCGCTACTCCGGCCTGTCCGTCGCGACCTACGGCCGGTCCGGGCTCGCCCAGCTGGAGATCCTCACCTCCGCCGGGCTGGCCCCGGACCGGGTCGCCGTCGGCCAGCAGGACCGGGTGGACGACCCCGGCCAGCACCGCAAGATCGCCGAGATGGGCGGCTACGTCTCGTTCGGCACGCTCGGCCTCGCCGCCGGCGACCCCGCCGCCGTGGGCGCCCGCGTCCGGCTCGTGCTGGACCTGCTGGAGGCCGGGCACGCCGACCGGGTGCTGCTGAGCACCGGCGTCTCCCGGATGGCGCAGATCGGCCGCTACGGCGGCGCGGGCTTCGGGTACCTGTTCGAGGCGTTCCTGCCCGCGCTGCGCGCCGCGGGCGCCGACGAGGCGACGCTCGGCGCGATCCTGCGCGACAACCCGCTGCGGTGGCTCGCCGGCTCCTGACCGGTTCCCGGCCCGTGTCCGGTGGGCGCCCCACGGGCCCGTGAGCGGCGCCGTGAGTGGGTAGGGACACCCCGGAAGGGGGTGGTCCCCATGTCCTGGAAGAGATCCGCACGAGGGGACTTCCAGCGGGCGGAGACCGTCCGGCTCCCCTACACCGACCGCACCGAGGCGGGCCGCGTGCTCGCCGAGCGCCTCGTCCCCCTGGACCTCGCGGGCGCGGCCGTCCTCGCGCTGCCGCGCGGCGGCGTCCCCGTCGGGTACGAGGTCGCGCGGCGGCTCGGATCCCGGCTCGACGTCCTGGTGACCCGCAAGATCGGCTACCCGCCGCAGCCGGAGCTCGGCGTCGGGGCGATCGCCGAGGGCGGCTCCCCGGTGTTCGACGGCGCGCTGCTGGCCCGGCTCGGGCTGCGCGAGGACGACCTGGCGGACACGGTGGCGGCCGAGCGCGCCGAGCTGGACCGCCGCGTCGCGGCCTACCGGGGCGGCCGCCCGCTGCCGGAGGTCGCCGGCCGCGCCGTGATCGTGGTGGACGACGGGCTCGCCACCGGCGGCACCGCCCGCGCCGCGGTGCGGGCCATGCGCGAGCGCGGGCCGTCCCGGCTGGTGCTCGCGGTGCCGGTGGGCGCCGCGGAGACCGTGCACGCGCTGGAGGCCGAGGTGGACGACATCGTCGTCCCGGCGGCGCCGTGGGAGTTCCGCGCGGTGGGCCAGTGGTACCGCGACTTCGAGCAGCTCACCGATGCCGACGTGAGGGCCTGGCTGGAGCGCGCCGCGCGCGGCACGGACGGAGGTCCCGGCGGAGGCCCCGGCGGAGGCGCGGGCGGCGGACCGGACGGAGCCGCGGACGGAGGCGGCGGGCCGGTGTGAGCCGGCCCGCCCGGCGCCCGAAATGGCGGCCGTCGAATTTCGGTGAATGGGTCACATCGCGGAGTCGTTTGCGGTAAAAGCATCCCGGATGGAATGTCGTGGGACGATGTAACCCACCTGTGATGCAGATGTGACGACCGGGCCGTTCCGGTCGCGGGCGGAACCGGCCCCGGCAACGCAAACGGCCCCGCGGGGCGGGGCCGTGACGTTTTCAGGTGGCATGCCGGGGATCGCGTCGGGAGCGTTCTGGGCCTGCCCGCTCGCCCGGTCAGGCGGCGTTGGCGCGGCGCATCCGGCGACGGCGCTCGGACGCGCGCTCGTCCTCGTTGAGACCGCCCCACGTGCCGTACTTCTCGGGCCGGGACACCGCGTAGTCCAGGCACTCCGTGCGGACCGGGCAGCCCATGCAGATCTGCTTGGCCTTGCGCTCGCGAATCTCACGCTCGGGCTGGCGCTCGCCGTCGGGACCGAAGAAGAGGACGAGGTCTTCCCCCCGGCACGCCGCGGCGTCCTGCCAGCCCCAGCTGGGACGAGGGAGGTTTGCCTGCCGACGTACCTGAGCCATGGAACACCCACCTTGATTGGTTTCGAACAAAAAACGGGACATGGACGCTCGACGTGCTTCGGGTGACATGAGTCAGAAGCGCCGAATGTTCCAACGTCTGAAGTTGCCGCTCTGTTCCCCGTCCGGTTACTCCGGAATCCTGGGGACGTGCGACACGGAGGCCCTCGAATGGGGCCTCAGAGAGATTACACGAGGGCCGCCTCGTTGAGAAGGGTGAGTTCCCTAACAACATAGGTTCGCAAGTTCTCGCCGCAGTCCGGGCCGCAGGGGTCGGACTGCTGGACGGCCTCGAGGACCACCCGGTAACGGCTCTCCCGAGCCATAACGACCGCTTCGTACCGAGATGTTCCGATCACCGACTCCACGGTGACCTCGTCCACCCCGAGCACGCCGGTCCGGGCGCGGACGAAGTGCTCGGCCGCCTGGGCCGGCTCCGGCATCCCGGCCCGCCCCCGCAGCCGGTCGAGGACGACCTCCCCGCGCAGGTAGGCCTCCACCGCCGCCATGGCCTCGGTCTCGCCGAGGTCGCCGTAGTAGAGCCCGTGGGGAAGACATACCAAATTCGCCGCAAATCGGTCACCGCCGACATGGGTGGTTTCCCATACGCGGTGGTCGAAACGCCCGGCGAGGGCACGGGCCAGCGGCGCCCCGGTGCGCGCGCAGCAGGCGTTGTGCCGCCCGTGCGTGCAGGCGAGCAGTACCGGCTCGGCCACCCGCGGGCCGAGCCCCGGCGACCGGCCGGCGGCGAGCGCGGCCAGGTCGAGCCCGGCCAGCTCCGCCGGACCGGCCAGCTCGCGGCCCTCCATCCAGACCTCGGCGCCCCGCGAGAACGCGGCGTAGACCTGGAGCGGCGGCGTGGCGCGGCGGCGCCCCGGCCGCCGGATGAGCTGCGGCCGCACGCCCGCCTTCTTCGCGGCGCGCACGGCGGCGCCCACCGGGTCGGTGCGCGGCAGGTCGGTGACGTTCTCGGGCCACGGGCCGGGGTGCTCGACGAGGAGCCAGGCGCGCGCCTTCACGGTCGCGCTCGCCAGGCACGGGCGCTCGCCCGTGTGGCTTCCCGGGCAGTGCCCGCAGCCGTTCCCCCGCGTCACTCGTCCCCCCGCCCCGATCATCGATGGATTAGGTAAGGGTAACCTAACGGTCCGCGTCCAAACCCGGAGGGGTGCGGCGGAAGGGGTGACGGAGGTCTCAGTCCCCCCGGCTCACCGCAGGGCGGCGCGGGGAGTGCCCGGGGGAGCCGTCCGGGGGAGCAGGGCCTCGGCGGCGGGCAGCGCGGCCTCCCGGTCGGCGGCGACGAGCCCGATCCGCGTGCGGCGGTCCAGCAGGTCGCCGGCGTCGAGAGCGCCCTCGTGCCGGACGGCCCACACCAGCTCCGCCCCCGTCACCGGCAGCCCCGGCACGACGGGCTCCAGCAGCGCCGGGTCGTCCCGGCCCAGCGCGGCGAGCATCGGCGCCTCCGTCCCGTAGCGCTGGACGAGGCGGGACGGCGCGTCCAGCGCGTCCAGCCGGGCCCGCGGGGCGGCCCCGACCAGCGGGAGCCGGGACGTGCGGCTCGGCGCGGCGGCCAGGCCGCGGGCGCGCACCGCCGCGTCGACGGCGTCCTGCGCCATCCGCCGATAGGTGGTGAGCTTGCCGCCGACGACCGTGACCACGCCGTTCCGCGAGGTCAGCACCGCGTGGCGGCGGGAGATGTCGGCGGTGTCGCGGCCGTGCCCGAGGTCGAGCAGGGGCCGCAGACCGGCGAAGGCGCCGAGGACATCGGCGCGCCGCACCGGGACGTCCAGCGCGGAGGCCAGCACGTCGAGCAGGAACCCGATCTCGCCTTCGGTGGGTTCCGGCACGTCGGGGATCGGCCCGTCTGCGGGCTCGTCGGTGAGCCCCACGTAGACGCGGCCGTCGCCCTGCGGCAGTACCAGTAGGAAGCGGGAGGCGCCGCCCGGGATCGGGACGTGCAGCCCGGCGGACAGGCCGCGCAGCGCCGCCGCCCGCAGCACCAGGTGGGTGCCGCGCGACGGGCGCAGCCGCACCCCGTCCACGAGGCCGCCCGCCCAGACGCCCGCCGCGTTCACCACGGCCCGCGCCCGGACGGTGAACTCCCGCCCGGTCAGCTCGTCGCGCACCACGGCGCCGTCGCCCGCCACCCGCACGGCGCGGCACCGGGTCAGCACACGAGCGCCGTGCCCGGCGGCGGTCCTGGCGAGGGCGGTGACCAGGCGCGCGTCGTCGCACAGCTGCCCGTCCCAGGACAGCAGCCCGCCGCGCAGGCCGTGCGGGCGCAGCGCGGGCGCGAGCCGGAGCGTCTCGACCGCCGACAGCCGGCGCGGGCCGGGCAGCACCGACCGCGGGGTGCGCGCGGCGAGCCGCAGCAGGTCGCCGGCGCGCATCCCGCCGCCCGCGACCACGGCCTGCCCGCGCGACACCAGCGGCGTCAGCGGCAGCACGAACGGCAGCGCGCGCACCAGGTGCGGGGCCGTGCGGCGCATCAGCGCCCCGCGCTCGACCGCGCTCTCGTGCGCGACGTCCAGCTGCCCGGACGCGAGGTAGCGCAGCCCGCCGTGGATCAGCTTCGAGCTCCACCGGGAGGTGCCGAACGCCAGGTCGTGCGCGTCGACGGCGGCGACCGACAGGCCGCGCGACGCGGCCTCCAGCGCGGCGCCCGCGCCGGTCGCGCCGAGGCCGACGACCAGCACGTCCACCACCTCGTCCGGGAGGGCGGCGAGTTCGCGTTCCCGGCGCGCCGCGGTCAGCGACGTGCGCGGGTCCGGTGCGGAGGTCTTCATGGGGCGAGCATCCTCTCCAGGACGTGGCGGAGCTCGGCGTCGAGCGCGTCGGCGTCGAAGTCGGGATCGGCCGCGTCGATCATGATCGGCGCGGACAGCGCGAAGGACTGGACGACCAGTAGCAGCGCGCGGGCCTGCCGGCCGGGGTGGCCGGCGCGGATCGTGCCGTCGCGCTGCCCGGCGGCGATCGCCTCCTCGAACCAGTCCAGGAACGCCCGCTGGCTGGCGCCGCAGCGGTCCAGCAGGTAGGGCAGCAGCAGCTCCGGGTCGACCTCGATGATCTTGCGCAGCAGCGGGTGCTCGCGGAACGTGCGGACGCCCGCGACCAGGCCGTCCACCATCCGGGACCGGACGGGGCGGCCGTCGTCGGGGGGCTGCAGCGCCGCGCCGAGCGCGGTCCACTCGCGGGTCATCAGGTCGGCGACGATCGTGCGGACGTCCGGCCAGCGGCGGTACAGCGTCATCCGGGACACGCCCGCGCGGCGGGCGATGTCGGTCAGCGTCGTGCGGCGCACGCCGACCGCGAGCACGCAGTCGCGCGCCGCGTCGAGCACGGTGTCGTCGGCGGTCCGCGCCGCCGACCTGTTGTGACGATTCGACGTCATGTGTCACAGTGTAAGCACACAGGGGACGGGCGGACGACGAGGAGGCGGCATGGGGAGAGGCGGCGCGGAGACGCGGGACATGCTGTGGAGCGGCTGGGGGGATCCGGCCAAGGCCGCGCCGCTTCCCGAGGGGACGGCCGGGCTGCTGCGCGACCTGCTCGGCGTGCGGCCCGCCGCCGCCGCGCCCCCCGCGCTGCGGGAGCTGAAGGTCGCCGACCCCCGGCTGCCGGGAGCGGACCTGACCGCCCTCGCCGCGATCGTCGGGGACGGCAACGTCCGCGCCGACGCCGAGGCGCGGATCCGGCACACGCGCGGCAAGTCGACCCCCGACCTGCTGCGCATCCGCGCCGGCGAGACCTCGGCCGCCCCGGACGCCGTCGTCCTGCCCGGCTCGCACGACGAGGTGCTCGCGGTGCTCCGCGAGTGCGCGGCGCGGCGGATCGCGGTGGTCCCCTTCGGCGGCGGGACCTCCGTCGTCGGGGGCCTGGCGCCCCAGGGCGTGGACGCGTTCATCGCCGTGGACCTGCGCCGGATGGACCGCCTCGTCGAGATCGACGAGGTGTCCCGCACCGCCGTCCTCCAGCCGGGCCTGCGCGCCCCGGCCGCCGAGGCGCTGCTCGCCGAGCGCGGCTTCACGCTCGGGCACTTCCCGCAGTCGTTCGAGTGGGCGACGATCGGCGGGTTCGCGGCGGCCCGGTCGAGCGGCCAGGCGTCCGCCGGGTACGGGCGCTTCGACGACATGGTGGTCGGGCTGACCGTGGCCACCCCCGAGGGCGCGCTCGACCTCGGCCGCGCCCCCAAGTCGGCCGCCGGGCCCGACCTGCGGCAGCTCGTCCTCGGCTCGGAGGGCGCGCTCGGCGTGATCACCTCGGTGACGGTGCGGATCCGGCCCGTCCCGCAGGCCCGCGAGTACGAGGGCTGGCGGTTCGCCTCGTTCGACGCGGGCGCCGCCGCGCTCCGCGGGCTCGCCCAGGACGGCCCGCTGCCCACCGTGCTGCGCCTGTCGGACGAGACCGAGACCATGGTCGGCCTGGCCGACCCCTCCGCGATCGGGGCGACGGGCGGAAGCGGGTCGTCGTCGGCCGGCTGCCTCGCCGTGGCCGGGTTCGAGGGCACCGAGGCGGACGTGGCCGCGCGGCGGGCGGGCGCGGCGCGGGTGCTCCGCGACGCGGGCGGCGAGCCGCTCGGCGCCGGGCCGGGCGAGAAGTGGGAGCACGGCCGGTTCAACGCGCCCTACCTGCGCGACTCGCTGCTGGACGCGGGCGCGTTCGCCGAGACGCTGGAGACCGCCGCGTTCTGGTCGGACGTCCCGAAGCTGTACGAGGCCGTCCGGGCAGCCCTCATCGGGACGCTGTCCGGGGCGGGGACGCCGCCGCTCATCATGTGCCACATCTCGCACGTCTACCCCTCTGGCGCGTCCCTCTACTTCACCGTCGTGTCGGCGCAGGGGAAGGAGCCCGTCGAGCACTGGGCGCGCGCGAAACGCGCGGCCAACGACGCGATCGCGGACGCGGGCGGCACGATCAGCCACCACCACGGCGTCGGCACCGACCACCGCGACTGGTACGCCAGGGAGATCGGGCCGCTCGGCGCGGCCGTCCTGCGCGCCGTCAAGGAACGGGTCGATCCGGCCGGCGTCCTCAATCCGGGCGTCCTCGTCCCGCCGGCGCCGGGAGCGTGACCGCCATGCGCGCCTTCACCGCGATCGTCAACCCGGCGGCGGGCGGCTCGGCCTCCGCCTCCTGCCTCATCCCGCTCGGCCGGCTGCTCCGCGAGGCGGGCGCCGAGCTCGACGTGGAGTACAGCCGCGGCATGGAGCACGCCGCCGACGTCGCGCGCGCCGCGGCGGAGGCGGGCCGCGTCGTCCTCGGCGTCGGCGGCGACGGCATGGTCGGCTGCGTCGGCGGCGCCCTGGCCGGCACGGACGCGGTCCTCGGCATCGTCCCGGCCGGGCGCGGCAACGACTTCGCGCGGCAGCTCGGCGTGCCGGCGGACGCGGAGGAACTCGCCCCGCTGCTGCTGGAGGGCGAGCCGCGCGCGGTGGACGCCGTCGAGGCCAACGGCACGCCCGTCCTCGGCAGCGTCTACGCGGGCATCGACGCGATCGCCAACGACAACGCCAACCGGACCCGGCTCCTGCGCGGCTCCGCCGCCTACTACGTCGGGGCGCTGCGCGCGGTCCTGACCTGGCGGCACGCCGACTACCTGATCACCGTGGACGGCGCGGAGCACCGCCGCGAGGGCTACACGGTCGTCGCGGCGAACTCCGGCTACTACGGGTTCGGCAAGCACATCGCCCCGGACGCGCGGGTCGACGACGGCCTGCTCGACGTCGTCGTCATCCGGAAGGCGCCGCGGACGCTGTTCTTCGCGGTGATGCGGGAGCTGGCGGACGGCTCGCACGTGCGGCGCCCCGAGGTGGAGGTCATGCGCGGCCGGGAGGTGCGGATCGAGCTGGCCGGGAAACCCGGCCGCCGGCTGCCGTACGGGGCGGACGGCGAGCTGCCCGGGGTGCTGCCGGTGACCGCCCGGGTCCTGCCGGGGGCGCTGCGCGTGCTGGCGCCCTGAGGTTTTGCCCGCTGTTTGGGGCGGTTTACGCCCGCATTACGGCTCTCCGTATAGCGTCAGTTACGTCCCGCTTTCGGGACCTTGGGGCCGTCCGCTGGAGGCATCATGAGAGGCGACTGCACGCTCGCCGTTCTGGGGGGACTCATGGTGTTCGCGGACGCCCCCGACGTGGTGGCGCCGGCGTCCTTGGGGGTGGCGCCGGCGTCCACCACGCGCACGCGCGCGTCTGCTTGACGGCGCGACCGCCTCCGGACAGGCTGTGAGGATCCCCTCACCGCTTCCGGAGGCGTTTCGTGTCCGAGGATTCCCCCATGCCCGACAACTCGCGTACATCCGAGGCGGGCGCGGGGTGGGTCTGCGGAAGCCCCGGCACCTTCGGCGAGCTGCTGCCCGAGCGCGTCCCCGACTTCTCCTGGCGGCGCCCCTCGGTGCTGTGGCGGTCCCGCAACGACGTGCTGGCGAAGCTGTTCGGCGACCCGTCCAACGCGATCCGCCGGCGCTGCGTCGCCGCGCTGCGCGAGCGCGGCACCCCGGCCGCGTTCACCGTGCACCGCTCCTCCCCGGAGTTCTCGTTCGCGCTGCTCGGCGACACCGGCGAGGGCGACCGCTCGCAGTACGCGGTCGTGCCCCCGCTGCTGCGCGCCGCCGCGGGCACCGACTTCATGATCATCGCCAGTGACGTGATCTACCCGGCCGGGGACAGCGCGCAGTACCGGGACAAGTTCTTCCGCCCCTACCGGGACTACCCGGCGCCGATCTACGCCGTCCCCGGCAACCACGACTGGTACGACGGCCTGCGCGGCTTCCTGCACGTCTTCTGCGGCCTGGACGCCGACTGCGCGCCGCCGCCCTGGCGCGGCGTGCTGGGGTTCATCCCGCGGCTGCTGTGGCGGCGCCCCGGCGACGTCGACGCCGCCGCGCTCGCGGAGGCGCGCCGCGAGCACCGGGGCGCACCCGGCCAGCACGCCGTCCAGCCGGGGCCGTACTGGGCGATCGACACGCCGTCGCTGCGCATCATCGGCATCGACACCGGCATCACCGGCGTCCTGGACCGCGACCAGGGCCGCTGGCTGCGCGAGGTCTCCGGCGGCCCGAAGCCGAAGCTGCTGGTGACCGGCAAGCCGCTGTACGTGGACGACGACCACCGGCCGGGGGAGATCGAGGGCGGCGGGACGGTCGACGAGATCGTCCGCGACCCGGCCCACCACTACGTGGCCGCGATCGGCGGCGACATCCACAACTACCAGCGCTACCCGCTGCGGACCGGCGACGGCCGCACGATCCAGTACATCGTGTCGGGGGGCGGCGGCGCGTTCATGCACGCCACCCACACGATCCCGCGCACGCACGTGGTCGAGGAGAACGAGTTCCGCTGCTACCCGCTGCGCGGCGACTCCCTCTCCCGCTACAGCAAGCTCTACGGGCGGTGGCTGCGGCTGCCGAAGCTGTTCGAGCTCACCCCGGAGGAGGCCACCGCCGCCGTCCGGTACCGGCTCGGCATCAGGCCGGGCCGCGGCTACAAGGCGGCGGGGGAGGAGCGACCGCCGCGCCGCGCGCGCTTCGTCGCGGCCGTCCTCGGCGTCCCGCGCGGCGGCCGCCGGCGCCCCGGGTTCCTGCGGCTCCCGGTGCACCGGCTCCCGCAGCGCTTCCGCTCCGAGCTCGCCGACTGGGACAGGCCGCCGTTCTTCAAGAGCTTCCTGCGCCTGGACGTGACGGAGTCGCGGCTGCGCATCCGCTGCTACGCGGCGACGGGCTGCGGCGACCAGGAGGCGGACCCGCCGTGCGAGGACGAGGTGACGATCCCGCTGCGTTAGCCCGGACGCCCGACGGTGGCCGCACGCCCGGAGGCGGCGCGGGGCGCCCGGAGGCGGCCCGAGTATCCGGAGAAGTCGCCCGCAAACTGGCCAAAGTCGGCGTTTCATCCCCGCGACGTGGCCCGATGCCGTTACAGTCTTGGGCTCAGCCTACGGGTGAACGGTAACGGACGGTCGGCCGGAAAACGACCGCGTCCCACAGGAAGAGCGAACTCGATGAGTTACCCCCAGCAGGGCCAGGGCCAGCAGCAGGCCTACCAGGGCGGCTACGCGCCCGCACCGGCGCAGCAGGGCGGCGCGCCCGCCGCCGTCGCCGCCGGCGTCAACATGAAGCGCCGCAACCCGGTCGGAGCCTGGCTCGGACTGCCCATGATCACCTTCGGCATCTACGGCCTGGTCTGGTTCTTCAAGGTGCACGACGAGCTGCACCAGTACGACCGCCGCATCGACAACGCCGCGACCGGCGCGCTGCTGTCCATGCTGTTCGGCGCCGTCACGCTCGGCATCTGGCCGCTGGTGGTGTTCGTCAAGCTCGGCGGCCGCATCGCGCAGGCCCAGCGCGCCGCCGGCCTCCAGCCGAGCTGCAGCGGGGGCATGGGCTTCCTGCTCGGCATCTTCGGCTTCGGCGTGCTGTACTACCAGATCCAGCTGAACAAGGTCGTCGACCGCTACGGCGACACCCCGGCGGGCCAGCAGGTCTCGCTGGTCGCCTAGCCCGTCCGGAACCCGGGCGGCTACGGCCCTGGCCGTCCAGGTGAGGCTTCACGAAGACCCCTCCGTGCGCACCCGTCGCGGAGGGGTCTTCGCGTGTGCGGTTCTGTCGGTGGGGGCGAGCACAATGAGCGGGTGAGGATCGCGGTCGCCGCCGGAGCCGGCGGCGGGGGGACGCTGCGGACGCTCGGCGAGGACGGGACGCCCGCCGCACCGCCGCGCGACGTCCCGGACCTCGTCGCGGCCATCGCCGACCAGGAGCGGGCCGCCGCGCCGCGCTGGGTGTGGCCGTCCACCGCGCGGCTCTACCCGCGGCTGCTCGCGGCGGGCGTGCGGGTGGCCCGCTGCCACGACCTCGAACTGGTGGAGAGCCTGCTGCTCGGCCATGCCGGGCGGTACGGGGAGCCGCGCTCGGTGCGGGCGGCGTGGGCCCGGCTGCGCGGCGAGCCCGTCCCGCCGGACCCGCCGCCCCCCGGCGAGCCGCCCCCGCAGGCGTCGCTGTTCGACGACGCCGCGTTCGGCGGCGAGCCGCTCGGCGGGGCGCCGGGCGGGGACGCGCCCGCCGACGACATCGCGCAGGTCGTCGCGGTGCAGGCCGCGCAGCAGCGCGCCATCGCCGCGCTGGACGGCTTCGCGCTGCTCGCGGCGGCCGAGTCGGCGGGCTCGCTGGTCGCGGCCGAGATGCGGCACGACGGGCTGCCCTGGTCGGCCGAGGAGCACGACGCGCTGCTCACCGAGCTGCTCGGGCCGCGCCCCACCGGCGGGCTGCGCCCCCGCAGGCTGCAGGAGCTCGCCGACCGCATCAGCGCCGCCTTCGGCGCGTCCTCCGGCTCCCACCCGCACGTCAACCCCGACTCCCCGGCGCAGATCGTCAAGGCGTTCGCGAACGCGGGGCTGCCGATCGCGTCCACCCGCGCGCACGTGCTGAAGCGGCTCGACCACCCGGCCGTCCCGCTGCTGCTGGAGTACAAGGAGCTGGCGCGCCTGTACACCGCGCACGGCTGGGCGTGGCTCGACACCTGGGTGAAGGACGGCCGGTTCCGCCCCGAGTACGTGGTCGGCGGCGTGGTGTCGGGGCGGTGGGCGACGAGCGGCGGCGGCGCGCTGCAGATCCCGCGCGTCCTGCGCCGGGCCGTCGTCGCCGACCCCGGCTGGTCGCTGGTCGTCGCGGACGCCGCCCAGCTCGAACCCCGCGTGCTCGCCGCCCTCGCCGGCGACCGCGCGTTCGCCGAGGCCGCCGCGCACGGCGACCTCTACGCGGCCCTGTCCGACGCCTTCCACGACGACGGCGACGGCGGTCTCACCGCCCGCGGCAAGGCCAAGCTCGCGCTGCTGTCGGCCATGTACGGCGGCGGGACGGGCGAGGCGGTGCAGCTGCTCGGCGTCCTCAGGCGCCGGTTCCCCGACGCGTTCGAGTACGTGGAGGCGGCGGCGCGGGCGGGGGAGCGGGGGCGGCTCGTCCGGTCCCGGCTCGGCCGCACCTGCCCGCCCCCGTCCGCCGGATGGCGGGAGCTGACCGCGGCGGGCGACGGCGAGGAGCCGGCGGGCGGGCGGGGCACGGCGGCGCAGGCGCTGCGCAGCCGGGGCCGGTTCACCCGCAACTTCGTCGTCCAGGCCACGGCCGCCGACTGGGCGCTCGCGCTGCTCGGCTCCCTCCGCCGCCGCCTCACCGCCCTCGGCGCCGCGTCCTCCGGCGCGTCCAACGGCGCGTCCTCCAGCACGTCCTCCAGCACGGGGGCTCCCCGGCTGGTGTTCTTCCAGCATGACGAGGTCATCGTGCACACGCCCGCCGGGCTGGCCGGGGAGGTGGCCGAGGCGGTGCACGCGGCTGCGGAGGAGGCGCGCCGGCTGCTGTTCGGCGACACCCCCGTGGTGTTCCCGATGGAGATCGCCGTGGTCGGCCGCTACGCCGACGCCAAGTGAGCCGCCAGCGCCCGGATCGTGTTCGCCGCGGCGAACGCGTGCCCCCGCGCGTTGAGGTGCAGCTGGTCGGAGCTGTAGATCCCGGGGTCGGCGGCGACCGGGTGGTCCGGCGGGTTGTGCACGTGGCAGGCGCCCAGCTCGGCGGCGACATCGGCGGTCAGCGCCGCCAGTCGGCGCGTGCGGGCCGAGATGGCCTCGCGATAGCGGGCCGGGCCGAGGCCAGCGGCGGTGATGTCCAGCAGCCCGATCGTGACGACGTCCGCCCCCGCGGCGCGGAACGCGGAGACCATCGCGGCCAGCTCGCGCCGCACCCCGTCCACGTCGAACTCGGGACGCAGCATGTCGTTGCCTCCGGCGACCACGAACGCCAGGTCGGGCCCGAACGCCAGCGCCGGTTCGAGCTGCGCGGCGCGGACCTCCGCGGCGACCAGGTCGCGGCGGCCGAGGTTGAGCGCGGTGAACCCCGGTGCCGCCGCGCCCAGCGCCTCCTCGACGCGGTCGGTCCACGACAGGTCGCGGTAGCCGGGCACGGGCTCGCGGACGCCCTCGGCGACGCTGTCGCCGATCGTGACCATCCGCGTCCACGGTGCGCCGGCCAGCAGCGCGGCGGCCTCGGCGGCGGGCAGGACGGCGGGGCCGGTCCATTCGGACAGGGTGGTCTCGGTCATGACGTCTCCTTCTCAGGGGCGCCGCTCGCGACGGTCAGCAGCAGGCCCGCGAGGCCCGCGCCGGCGGCGGCCAGCGTGCAGAACAGGTAGACGGCGGTGTAGTCGTCGTGAACCGCCCGCGCGGGCAGCAGGGCGGCGAGGACGGCGATGCCGAGCGCGCCGCCGAGCTGCCGCGCCGTGGTGTTGAGGCCGGTGGCGCCGGCGAACCGCAGCGGGCCGGCCGACAGCGCGGCGGCCGAGGCGGTGCCGGTGGTGAGCATCCCCATGCCGGTTCCGACGAGGAGGCCGACGGGCAGCCAGAAGGTGAGGAAGTGCGGGTCGGCCGGCAGCGACACGACCGCCCAGACACCCGCCGCGACCATGATGGACGCGCCGCCGACCACCGCGGGCAGGACGCCGATGCGGGCGGTGAGGCGGCCCATCAGGATCGCCGCGGCGGTGGCCGTGAACGCGCCGGGCGTGGAGGCGAAGCCCGCCTTGAGGATCGAGTAGTCCCACGCGGAGGTCAGGTACAGCACGCCGAGCAGCAGCCACGAGTACAGGGCCGTCCCGTAGAGGAAGGACGCGGCGTTCGCCGCGGCGAACCGCCGGTTGCGCCACAGCGAGATCTCCAGCGCGGGCACCGGGTGCCGGGCGGACCGGTGCAGCGCCAGCCCGACGAGCGCCGCGCCGCCGAGCAGCAGCGCGAGGGTGCGGGCATCCGTCCACGACCAGTCCTGTGTCTGCGTCACGCCGAGCGCGACGCCGCCGATGCCGGTGCCGAGCAGCACCGTCCCGGCGAGGTCGGGCAGCCGCCCGCCGCCGTGCGCGGCGCGCGGCAGCCGCAGCCCGCCGAGCAGCATCGCCAGGCCGACCGGCAGGTTGATGACGAACAGCGACCGCCAGCCGAACTGGTCGACCAGCACGCCGCCGAGGCCGGGGCCGATCGCGGCGGCGAACGCGCCCGCCGCGCTCCACAGCCCGATGGCGCCCGCGCGCCGGCCGGCGGGGGTGTCGTGCAGCAGCAGGGCGAGGGACGCGGGGATCAGCGCGGCGGCCGCGGCGCCCTGCACGCCGCGCGTCGCCAGCAGCACGGGCACGTTCGGCGCCAGCGCGCAGGCCAGCGAGGCCAGCGTGAACAGCCCGGTGCCCCACAGGTAGAGCGCCCGCCGGCCGACCAGGTCGGCGAGCCGGCCGGCGGGGGCGAGCAGCGCCGCGAACAGCGTCGCGTACAGGGTGATCACCCAGGTCAGGCCGGTCAGCGAGCTGCCCGGGAAGTCGGCGTGCAGGTCGGGGACGGCCAGGTTCGCCACGGTGGCGTCCAGCATGGCCAGGAACGTGGCCCCGGCGGCCAGCCAGGGCACGTCCCGCCGCGTGCCGGCGGCGCGGGGCGGCGCCGCGATGGTGTCGGCGGTCATGGGGGTCCTCCCAAGAAAAATAAACGAACGGTCGTACACTCTTCTGTCCGGACCCCCGCCGTCAAGAGGGTGGGCGCCTTGACTTTGCACGAACGGTCGTGCAGATTTATCGGGTGACGACGGACGGACGGCTGCTGAAGGGCGAGCAGACCCGCAACGAGATCCTCTGCCGGGCCGCCGACATCGCCTCGGCGGAAGGGCTGGAGGGCGTGTCGATCGGCCGGCTCGCGACCGAGCTGCGGATCAGCAAGAGCGGGGTGTTCACCCACTTCGGCTCCAAGGAGGAGCTCCAGCTCGCCACCGTCGCCAAGGCGGTGAAGCTGTTCCGCGAGCACGTGGTCAAGCCCGCCCTGGCCGCGCCCGGGGGCATGGCCCGCGTCCGCGCGCTCCTGGACGCCTGGCAGCGCTACCAGAGCGAGCCCGTCTTCCCCGGCGGCTGCTTCTTCCACTCGACGATGGCCGAGTTCGACGCCCGCCCCGGCCGCGTCCGCGACGCCATCGCGGCGTCACAGCGCGACTGGAGCGCCTTCCTGGAGCGCTGCCTCGCCGAGGCGCGCGACCGCGGCGAGCTGGACGCCGCCACCGACGTCCCGCAGCTCGCGTTCGAGCTGGAGGCCCTCTGCCGCACCGGCGCGGCCCACGCCCTGCTCTACGACGAGCCCGCCTACTACGACCGCGCGGCCCGCGCCATGGACGCCCGGCTGGCCGCCGTCAGCCCGCCGGCGAGTACGACGGGCGCGCGTTGAGCGCCTCCGCGTCGGAGAACGACGTCCGGCGGTAGGCATTGGTGATCGCGTCCAGCTCCGCGGGGGACAGCACGTCCTCGATCCGCTCGAACCCGTGCGGCGCCCGCTCGCTCACGGTGTGCAGGACGCGGTCGGCCGGCATGTCCCGGCAGGCCAGGACGATCGCGTTGGCCTTCTCGCGGCGCTCCCGCTCGTAGCCGAGCAGCCCCTCGGCGGGGTCGGCCGACCGGGCCAGCTCGTGCGCCAGGACGCGGGCGTCCAGGACGGCCTGCGACCCGCCGTTGGAGCCGATCGGGTACATCGGGTGGGCCGCGTCGCCGAGCAGCGTGACCCGGCCGTGCGTCCACCGGTCGAGCGGGTCGCGGTCGACCATCGGGTACTCCAGGATCTCCGCCGCGCCCGCCAGCATCGCCGGGACGTCCAGCCAGGGGAACCGCCAGTCCGCGAAGTGGGGGAGCACGTCGGCGAGCCGCCCGGTCCGGTTCCAGTCGGCGGCGCCGGCCGCCCGGTCGCCGGCGATCTTCACCTCGGCGACCCAGTTCAGCAGCGCCCGGCCGCGCCGCTCCGCCCGCATCGAGATGGGGTAGACGACGAGCTTGGCCGCGGTGTTGCTGCCCGCGACGGCCAGCGTCCGCCCGGTGAGGAACGGCTCGCCCTCGGTGAGGCCGCGCCACATGCGGATGCCGTTCCACAGCGGCGGGGGCTCGTCCGGGTAGAGCCCGCGGCGGACCGCGGAGTAGAGCCCGTCCGCGCCGACCAGCACGTCCGCCGCGACGGTCTCGGCGGTGCCGGACGCGCGGTCGAGCAGCCGCGCCCGCACCCCCGCCCCGTCCTGCTCGAAGCCGTCGAGCGCGGTGCCGGTCCGGACGGACCGCTTCCCGAGGCGCGCGAGCACCGCGTCCAGCAGCGCCATCTGGAGCTCGCCGCGGTGCAGGGAGTACTGCGGCCAGTCGTAGCCGAGCGCCCGGCCGCGCGGCTCCCCCCAGATCCGGCCGCCGTGCCGGTCGAAGTGCACCATCTCCCCGGTGGGCACGCCGAGCTCGGCGAGCGCGCCGCCGAGACCCAGCTCGGTCAGCTCCCGGACGGCGTGCGGGAGCAGGTTGATGCCGACGCCGAGCGGCGCCAGCCGGGCGGCCGGGTCGACGACGAGCGCCTCGATGCCCGCCTCGTGCAGGCTCAGCGCGGTGGTGAGCCCGCCGATCCCGGCCCCCGCGACGAGTACGCGCATCGATCCCCTTCCATCGTCACCGTGCGGGCTTGCCGCCCCGCTCCGCCTTGGTCATCGTGCCCTGTCCGGCCGCCGTTCCGGAGCCGGCGTCCGGTTCCGGCCCGCCCGGCGCCGCGGGCACGGCGGCGGGGGCGGCCCCCGGCACCTTCGCGCCGCCGCGGACCAGCCGGCCCACCTCGGCGCGCAGCCGGACGAACTCCGGCAGCCCCCGCGTCTCGATCTGGTCGCGCGACGACGGCAGTTCGACCCGCAGGTCGGCGTGCACCCGCGCGGGGGCCCGGTTCAGCACCACGACGCGGTCGCCGACGTAGACGCTCTCGTCGATGTCGTGGGTGACCAGCAGGATCGTCATCTTCTCGGTCCGGTGCACCTGGAGGACGAGGTCCTCCAGGTCCTCGCGGGTCTGGGCGTCCACGGACCCGAACGGCTCGTCCATCAGCATCAGCGACGGGCGGTACGCCAGGGCCCGCGCGATCGACACGCGCTGCTGCATGCCGCCGGACAGCTGCCACGGGTACTTGCGCCCCGCGTCCGGCAGGCCCACCGACTCCAGCGCCCGGTCCGCGGCGGCGCGCCGCTCGGCGCGGGCCATCCCGCGCCGGCGCAGCGGCAGCGCCACGTTGTCGCGGACGGTCAGCCAGGGGAACAGCGACCGGCTGTAGTCCTGGAAGACCACGGCGAGGTCGTCGGGCACGCCGTTGATGGGCGCGCCGTCCAGGGTGAGCGTCCCGCCGGACGGGCTGATCAGCCCGGCGATGCAGCGCAGCAGCGTGGACTTGCCGCAGCCGGACGGCCCGACGATGCTGAGCAGCTCGCCGTCCGGGACGGTGAGGTCGAGGCCGTCGAGCGCCAGGTGCCCGTCGGCGTAGGAGTGGGTGAGGCCGGTTATCTGAAGCATCACAAGGGCCTTTTCTGTGTCTTTTCCAGTGCGGTTCGCCGGGGCGCGGGCATCAGCCTTCGAGCCTCCGCGCACCCGTGTGCCAGGCCAGCAGGCGCCGTTCCAGCAGCATGAAGAGGGCGTTGAAGAGGAGCCCGAGGATGCCGAGCATCACGATCGCCGCCCACATCCGCGGCAGCTCGAAGGACCGCTGGGCGCCGATGAGCTCGGAGCCGATGCCCGCGGTGCTGCCGAACAGCTCGGACAGCACCATGAGGATCAGCGCGAACGACAGCGCCACCCGCAGCCCGGCGAAGATCTTGGGGGCCGCCGCCGGCAGGATGACCGTCAGCAGCCGGCGGCCGCGCCCGACGCCGAACACGCGGGCCGTCTCCAGTTGCAGCGGCTCCACCGTGCGGACGCCCTCGGCGGTGTTGAGGAGTACCGGCCACACCACGCCGAAGGCGATCGTGACGACCTGCATGGTCGCGCCGAGCTGGAACACCATGATGAAGAACGGCACCAGCGTCGGCGGCGGTACGGCCCGCAGGAACTCCAGCACGGGGTTCAGCAGGTCGTTGAGGACCGCCGAGCGCCCGATGGCCGCGCCGACCGCGACCCCGGCGGCGCCGGCGGCGGCCCACCCGATGAACAGGTGGGTCAGGCTCGTGGCGAAGTCGTCCATCGCCTTGTCGGTGAGGAACAGGTGGGACGCCGGGCCGCCGAACCACAGCTCGCGCAGCGCCCTGGCGATCGTCGTGGGCGGCGGGAAGTAGGTCTCCTCGACCACCCGGGTGACGGCCTCCCACAGGACGGCGGCGAGGACGACGAGCCAGGCGCGCTCGGCGAACCCGCGCGCCGCCCGCACGGCCCCGCCCGTCCCGCGCGCGGGACGGACCGCCTGCGCTCCGGTGCTCGCGGCGCTCATGCGGCGGCCTCCGCGCGGGCGGAGTGCCAGCGGAACGCGACGCGCTGCAGGCCGAGCAGGCCCGTGTTGGCGAGCAGGCCGAGGACGCCCGCCCAGCACGCCCCGGCCAGCAGCAGGTCGGTGCGGCCGCCGCCGGACTGGGTCTCGCTCAGGTAGATCCCCACCCCGTCGACCCCGCCGGCGAACAGCTCGGTGCTGATCACGACGATGAGGGCGACGGACGCGGCGATCCGGACGCCGGTGGCGATGAACGGCGCGGCGCTCGGCAGCGACACCCGCCACAGGACGGCCGGCGTCCCGAACCCGAAGGCGCGCAGGCTGTCCTTGGCCAGCGGGTCGACGTCGCGGAGGGCGTACAGGGTGTTGATGAGGATCGGCCACAGGCACGCGTAGAAGATGAGCGACATCTTCATCCGGGTGGGATCCGCGAACAGGATGATGGCGAGCGGGATCAGCGCGACCGACGGGATCGGCCGCATCAGCTCGACCAGCGCCCGCGCGGCGGTGCCGAGCGGCGGCACCGAGCCGAGCAGCACGCCCAGCGGCACCGCCACGAGCACCGCCAGCGCGAGCCCGCCGAACCAGGCCCGCAGCGTGGCCGCGACGTCCACCAGGAACTCCCGGTCCACCGCCAGCCGCCCCGCCTCCCGCAGGATGGTGGACGCCGGGGGCAGCGCGGTCGCGTCGACGAGACCCGTACGGCTCAGGGTCTCGATGACGGCGGCCACGCCGGCGGCCCCGGCGGCACCGAGCACGATACGGCGGAGGTTCATGGAGTCTGCGCGACGAACGACTTGACGTCGATGGGCTTGTCCACGTACTGGAACTTGCCCATCAGGTCGGCCACGCGCTGCAGGGCGGCGGTGTCGAGCGACGTGGGGTAGGTCCCCATGCTCATCGACGCGGCGACCTTGGCGTTGATGCCCTTGGCGTAGGTCGGCAGGACGGCCTCGACCACCTTGCGGTCGGCGGCCATGCCCTGCGCCTTCTGGAGGGCGCGCTGGAAGGCCGCGACCGTCTTCGGGTTCTCCTTGACGAACTTCTCGGTCGCCGCGTACCCGGCGATCGGGAGGTCGGCGGTCTCGCCGGTGGCGAGGTCGGCGACCATCCGCGCGCCCATCGACTCCGCCATCTGGGTGCCGAACGGCTCGATCGCCTGGACGGCGTCGACGCTCTTGGACTTCAGCGCCTGCTCCATCGCCGGCGGCGCCACCTCGACGAACTCCTTGTCCTCGTCGAACTGCGCGCCGACCGGCGTCCCGGCCGCCCGGACGAGCAGCGTGCTGATGTTGCGCTTGGTGTTGACGGCGATCTTCTTACCGGCCAGATCCTTGATCGTCTTGTACGGCGAGTCGCCGCGCACCATCACCGTGTGGGTCTTGGACGCGCTCCGGAACCCCTCCGCGACGATCCGCGGCTTGAAGCCGGGGTCCTTGGTGCCGGCCGTGAAGAGCGAGACGTAGTTGCCGAAGCTGATGTCCAGCCGGCCGCTCTTCAGCAGCGGGATGCCCGCCGCACCGCCCTGGATGACCTGCGTCTTCACGGACAGGCCCTCGGCCTTGAACAGGCCCTTGTCGATGGCGAGCTGGACCGGCGCGGTGTCGGCGACGGTCATCGTGCCCAGCGTGATCTCGGACTGCTCCAGGCCGTTGGCGGACTTCGGCTCGTCGGAACCGCCGCAGGCCGCGGCGGACAGGGCGAGCACGGCGGCGAGCGCGCCGCCGAGCACCGTGCGTCGGGGGAGGGGAACGGACATGGGGGGTGCTCCAATGTGCCGGGGGTGATGGAGGTTCGCTAAGGAGTAGACCCGTACATTGCGGAATTGTCTGCCATGACACTCACATCTAGAAGGAACGGACCATCGTGTCCGAGCGCCTCCGCCATCGCGGCGTCCAGATCCGCGGCGCTCGTGACGGCCCGGCCCGCGCAGCCGTGCCCCCGGGCCACGGCGGTGAAGTCGATGCCGGTGACGTCGGCGCCGACGATGTCCTCGATGCCGATCCGGCGGCCGAGCGCCCGGACGGCGCCGTAACCGCCGTTGTTCAGGACGATCACCGTCATCGGCAGCCGGTGCTGCGCCGCCGTCCACAGCGCCTGCACCGAGTACATGATCGCGCCGTCGCCGAGGACGCAGACGATCCGCTCGCCGGATCCGGCCAGCGCGCGCCCGACCGCCATGGGCAGGCTCCAGCCGAGCGATCCGCTGCCCATCGTGTAGAACCCGCCGGGCCGCGTGACGGGGAGCCGCGCGTGGAACATGTCCCGGTGGCTCGGGCACTCCTCCACGATGACGGCGTCCTCGGGGAGCCGCTCCCGCAGCGTCTCGATGACGAGTGCGGCGTCCATCGGGTCGGACGCCTGCGGCTTGGCCAGCCGGGGCCTGGGCTCCGGCGCGGGCCGGTCGGCCTTGGCGACGCGTTCGAGCAGGCCGGTGATCCCTGCCCGCAGGGTGGTGAGGACGCCCACGCCGACCGGGGCCCACGCCAGCTGGTCGGCGTCGCAGTCGAAGTGGAACAGCCGCGTCCCCTCGGGCAGGAACGGCCCCTCGCTGTGCACGTGGTAGTTGAACACCGGCGCGCCGAGCACCAGCACGACGTCGTACTCCGCCAGGCGCCGGGCCAGCTGGTCGCGGACGGGCGGCAGGAAGCCCCGGAAGAGCGCGTGGTCCTCGGGGAAACCGGAGCGGCCCGACAGCGGGCTGATCCACACCGGCGCGCCGGTGCGCTCGGCGAGGTCGACCACGAGCGGCAGCGCGTCCTCGTCCTCGACGCCCGAGCCGACGATGACGGCGGGCCGCTCGGCGCCGTCCAGCGCCTCGGCCACCTCGGCGAGCGCGGCGGGGTCGGCGGCGAAGCCGCCCCGGATCTCGCGGTGCGGGACGGGCTCGGCCGGCCGGTCCCAGTCGTCCTCGGGCACCGACAGGAACACCGGGCCGCGCGGGTGCGTCATGGCCGTCCGGTACGCCTCGGCGAGCGCGGCCGGGACGTCCTCGGCGCGCGCGGGCTGCCGGCTCCACTTCACGTACGGGCGCGGGAACTGCTCCGGCTCGTCCGCGCCGAGGAACGGGCGGGTGGGCAGCATCGCGCGGGTCTGCTGGCCCGCGATGATGACGAGCGGCACCCGGTCGCGGTGGGCGGTGAACACCGCGCCGAGCGCGTTGCCCACCCCGCCGGCGGAGTGCAGGTTGACCAGCGCGGCGTTGCCGGTGCCGATGGCGTGGCCCGCCGCCGCGCCGACCGCCACGATCTCCTGCAGCCCGAGCACGTACTCGAAGTCCGCGGGGAAGTCGCGGAGCATGCGCAGCTCGGTGGAGCCGGGGTTGCCGAAGACGGTCGTCATCCCGACCCGCCGGCAGTAGTCGAACACCGCGTCCCGGACCGTGAGTTCCGTCGTCATTCATCTGCCTTTCGCGCCCCGCGGTGCCAGCGCAGCGTCCGCCGCTCCACCGCGAGCAGGAGGGTGTTGAACAGGTAGCCGAGGATGCCGAGCAGCACGATCACCGACCAGATGGTGGGCAGGTCGGACTGGCTCTGCGCGTTCGTCAGCTCGAAGCCGAGGCCGTCGGAGGTGCCCGGCAGCAGCTCGGAGAAGACCATCAGGATGAGGCCGAGCGACAGCGCCAGCCGCAGCCCGGCGAAGATCTTCGGCAGCGCGGCCGGGATGATGAGGAACCGGATCCGCTCGATCCCGGACAGCCGGAACACCTCGGCCGTGGCCGCCTGCGTCTTGTCCACGCTGCGGACCCCGTCCACGGTGTTGAGCAGGACGGGCCAGATCGCGCCGAAGACGATCGAGGCGATCTGCATCTGCGTGCCGAGGTCGAACAGCACGATGAAGACCGGTACCACGGTCGGCGGCGGGATCGCGCGCGCGAACTGCAGGATCGGGTCGAGGTAGGCGAGCACGCGCTCGGACCGCCCGATGGCGATGCCGAGCACGACGCCGGCCACGACCGACAGCAGCAGCGCGACGGCCATCCGGCTCAGGCTCGGCGCGATGGAGCCGCCGGCGTCCCCGCCGAGGTACAGGTGCGAGGCCGGGCCGGACAGCCACATCTCCCGCATCCGGCCCACGATGTCGGACGGGGGAGGGAAGAACGGGCTCTCGGCGATCCGGGTCGCGGCCTCCCAGCCGGCGACGAGGACCACCAGCGGGAGCGCGCGGTGCAGCAGGCCGCGGACCAGCCGGCCCGCGGTGCCGCGCGGGCGCGCGGCCCGCACGGTGAGGGCGGCGGCGGTCACGATGCACCACTCCCCTGGGCCTTGTGCCACCGGAACGCGCGGTTCTCGGCCTGCACCAGCACCATGTTGATGATCAGTCCGATGGAGCCGGCCCACACGGTGCCGGCGAGCACGTCGGTGTTCCCGTCCGGCACCGTGCCGGCCTGGGCGATGAACATGCCGAGTCCGTCGCCGAACCCGGACAGGATCTCGGTGCTGACGGCGAGGATCAGCGCGATCGCCGCGGCGAGCCGCACCCCGGTCGCGATGAACGGCGCGGCGCTCGGCAGCGAGACCTTCAGCAGCACCTGCCAGCGGCTGAAGCCGAAGGTGCGCAGCGTCTCCTTCGCCGTGGGGTCGACGTCGTGCAGCCCGTACATGGTGTTGAACAGGATCGGCCAGCTGGAGGCGTAGACGATGAGCGGCACCTCCATCTCGAGGCCGGAGCCGAGCAGCAGCCCGGCCAGCGGGATGAGCGCGACCGACGGGATCGGGCGCAGGAACTCCACGATGGCCCGGACCGCGGTGTTCACCGCGGGGACGCTGCCGAGCAGCAGTCCGAGCGGGACCGCGATCGCGATCGCGATGAGCATGCCGAGCGCCCACGCGGTGAGCGTGACGCGCACGTTGAACAGGAAGCCGGAGTCGCCGAACAGCTCGACCGCGCGCGCGGTCACGCTGGAGGCCGGCGGCAGATAGGAACGGTCCACAATCCCGGCTCTACCGAGCAGCTCGCTCGCCAGGAAGAGGACCGCCACCCCGGCGGCCCCCCGCGCCCACTTGCCGGGACGCGAGAGGCCACGGGGTGGCGTCGTCTGATGTGCCATGGGTGGATCAGTGCTCGCCGTCAGGACGTCGGCTGGAACAGGACGGACTTCATGTCGGGCTTCTGCTTGAGCAGGCCCGCCGTCAGCATGAGGTCCACGGTCCGCTGCATGCGGGTGGTGTTCAGCGAGGTCGGGTAGCCCGGCAGCGTGATGACGCCGGCGACCTTCGCGTCGATCTTGGTGTAGGTGGGCAGCGCCTGCTCGACGACCTTGCGGTCACCGGCCGCGAGCTTCTGCGCCTTGATGATGGCCCGCTGGAACGCCGCGGCCGTCTTCGGGTTCTTCTGGGTGAACTCCTGGGTGCTCACGTAGCCGCTGATCGGCAGGTCGGTCACCGGCTCGGCGCCGCCGTCGACCGCCACCCGCGCGCCGAGCTTCTTCTCGGTGTCGGAGGTGAAGGGCTCGACGGCGTGGATCGCGTCGACCTGGCCCTTCTGCAGGGCGGTCGCCATCTGCGGGAAGGGCACCTGGACGTACTCGATCTTGGCCGGGTCGACGTTGTTGGCCTTGAGGATCGCGTCCAGCGTCAGCGACTGGATGTTGTTGAGGATGTTGACCGCGACCTTCTTGCCCTCCAGGTCCTTGGGCGTCTTGACCTTGGAGTCGGACTTGACCAGCAGGTCGAAGGTGTGCGAGGCCAGCGTGGCGCCCTCGGCCACGACGCTGAGCTTCAGCGTGCCCTTCTCGTTGGCCTGCAGGAAGGACACGTAGTTGGCGCCGGCGATGACGTTCACGTCGCCCTTGATCAGCGCCGGGATGGCCTGGGTGCTCTGCTGGACGGGCTTGATCTCGACCTTGAGGCCCTCGGCCTCGAACAGCTTCTGCTTCTGGGCGATGTAGACCGCCACGTTGTCGGCCAGCGGGAGGGCCGCCACCGTCATCGTGCTCTTCTCCAGACCCTGCCCGCCCGAGGCGGAGTCGTCGGAGTCGCCGCAGCCCGCCGCGGCGGACAGGACCAGGGCGAAGGCACCGACCAGTGCTGAAAGACGGAGGGATTGCCGCATGGGCACTCCTTAACTCGCGGGGGAAGTTGCTTCGGCGGGGCCGTCGGTCGGGACTCGCGAGCCAGGTGAACGACTGTAGCCACCGCACCGCCACGCCTGAAGATCACGTTCGAGGGAGGGTATCGCGAAGTGCGCGACTTGAGTGGTTTGGCTCCGAATTGCGTGACTTTCTTGTGTCCTGACGGGGGCCGGTGGGCGGCTCGGGGCGCCCGCGAAGGGTCCCTGGTCGAGCCGCCGGCACCCGCCCGCGGCCATGTCGATCATGATCGCCGGAGCGCCCGAAACCCCGCTGGGGCTGGGGGTTCGCGCGCTGTCGAATATGCGTCCAATGGCTCGCCGATGTCGGCGGGGCATTCCGGGAGGGCCGGATTGGGCGCCGCCGGTGACAATCCATCGCCATTCCAATTCGGAGAGTGACTGGTCACGGTCCGGTTGCGATGTCCTTTCGCCTTCCGTTCACCGAAAGGAATGGGGTCATCAGCCGTTGTCACGGCGAGTAGCCGCCGGATCGCGGTATGCGCTGCCACGCTGCGTGATCGTCCATGCTCAAGAAAACGGACATATGGGTACAAAGTCGCGAACGGTCCATTGGTCTATAACGGCTGACCTATGGTCCTTTGCGGCCTATCCGGGAATGTGCTGCAATGTCGTGCGCCGAGGGTGGAGGTGAGGTCGCTTTAACCCTGCGCGCCTATGAGGCCACGGAGAGTGCGACATCGTGTGGAGAGGGTGTTAGCGGCGGATGCAACCAAGCGACGAAGGTCGCGACGGTCCTCGACCAGGTAACGTCGAGGTTCAGTCGGACCGTTCGGCACGGTCGGGAAGCAGGCTGAGCCTGCGGAACTGGCGTGTGCCCCAGCGGCTCATCGTGCTGGTCCTGGTGCCGACGGTCGCCGCCGTCGTACTCGCCGGGGTGCGCATCTCCAGCTCCCTCAGCGAGGCGGAGGCGTACGGGCGGGTCGAGCAGATGGCCGAGCTGGGCGAGGGGATCACCCGGTTCGTCCAGGTCTTCTCGGCCGAGCGGGACCTGGCGGTCGAGTACAGCGCGGCGGGGCGCGCCGAAGCGCTCCTGCAGGAGCTGCGGGCCCAGGAGCGGCGGACCGACGCCCAGATCGAACCGGTGCGGACGGCCGCGAACGCGATCGACGGCTCCTACGGCACCGAGGCCGTCCGCGACGCCCGCGCGGTGCTCAGCCGGCTGGACGGGATCGCCGCCCTGCGCTCCCTGGTGGTGGGCACCAAGGTCCCGGCCTTCATCGTGCTGCAGAAGTACACCGAGGCCACCAACGAGCTGATCGCGATCCTCGACGGTATCTCCCAGAACGCGGCCGACGACCGGCTCGCGGAGGCGAGCCGGGCCCTGGGCGCCCTCGCCCGCGCCAAGGAGGCGGTCTCGCGCGAGCGGGCGCTGCTCCTCACCGGCGCGCGGGCCCGGCAGCTCGCGGCCGACGAGCTGAACGAGCTCCGGGCAGCGCGCGCGCAGGAGGACAGCGAGCTCGCCGCCTTCCGCGACTCCGCGACGCTGGAGCAGGTCCAGCTGTACGAGGACACCGTCGTCGGCACCAAGATCGACCAGGCCCGGCTGCTGCGGCAGCGCGTCATCTCCGGCGTCGCCGGCACCGGCGGCCCGCTGTCGCGCACGCTCGGCACCGCCCGGTCGCCCAAGCTGCTCCGCGACTCGATGACCAGCATGATCGACCAGATGCGCGAGGTCGAGCAGCGGCTGGCGAGCGACATCAAGGCCCGCAGCGACGACAAGGGCGCGGCGGCCCGGACGTCCTCGATCCGGGACGCGATCATCATCGCCGCGCTGCTGGCCGCGGTGCTGCTGATCACGGTCGTGATGGCGCGGTCGCTGGTGCGGCCGCTGCGCCGGCTGCAGGTCGGCGCGCTGGACGTCGCGAGCACCCGGCTGCCCGGGCTGGTCGACCGGCTGCGCGATCCGGAGGCCGCCGCCGGCGGCATCGAGGTGGAGCCGATCGACATCGACTCCACCGACGAGATCGGCCAGGTCGCGCGGGCCTTCGACGAGGTCCACCGCGAGGCGGTCCGGCTCGCGGCCGACGAGGCCGTCCTGCGCGGCAACATCAACGCGATGTTCGTCAACCTCTCCCGGCGCAGCCAGTCGCTCATCGAGCGGCAGCTGCGGCTGATCGAGGAGCTGGAGCAGAGCGAGCGCGACGAGGAGCAGCTCGCGAACCTGTTCCGGCTGGACCACCTGGCCACCCGCATGCGGCGCAACTCTGAGAACCTCCTCGTCCTCGGCGGCCAGGAGCAGGTGCGGCGCTGGAACAAGCCCGTCCCGCTCATCGACGTCGTCCGCGCGTCGCTGTCCGAGGTGGAGCAGTACGAACGGGTCGCGCTGCGGGTTCAAGGCGACATGGCGGTCACCGGCCCCGTCGTCAACGACCTCGTCCACCTGCTGGCCGAGCTGGTCGAGAACGCCACCGCCTTCTCCTCCGAGCACACCAAGGTCACCGTCTCCGGGCAGATGCTCAGCGGCGGCGGCTGCATGCTCCAGATCACCGACAACGGCGTGGGCATGTCGCCCGAGGAGCTGGAGCAGGCCAACTGGCGGCTCGCGAACCCGCCGGTCATCGACTTCTCCGCGGCCCGCCGCATGGGCCTGTTCGTGGTCGGCCGCCTGGCCGTCCGGCACGGCATCCGGGTCGAGTTGCGCGCCGCCCAGGGCGGCGGGCTCACCGCGTTCGTCGTGCTGCCGGACGCCGCCATCAGCGCCGGCGAGTCCGGCGGCATCGCCGCCCGCGGGCTCGCCCCGCGTGAGTCCGGCTCGCACGGGCAGCTCTCGCCGCTCACCGCGGGGGCCGCCGAGCGGCCCGGCGCGTTCCGCCAGGACGGCTACGGGCCGGCCGGCGCCCCGTCCGGCGGCACCGGGCCGCTGCGGTCGCTCCGCGGCGGCACCGACGCCCAGCCGGTCATCGGCGAGACCGGGCCGATCCCGGTCGGCGGCGGCTTCTCCGGCGCCGAGAGCCAGGCGCCGCCGCCCATCGAGCGCCGCCCGCCGCGCGACCGGGTCCGGGCGCAGGAGGCGCGCCCGCCGGCGGAGGACCCCTACCAGCCGGGCGACCGGCAGCCGCGCCGGCCGGGCGAGCTGCCCGTCCGCGAGCCCGGGGCGAACCTGCCCGACCGCCCGTCCGAGGACGGCTCGAACGGGCTGTTCCAGCCGCGCGCCGAGCGCCGGCAGGAGCCCGCCGCGCCGCCGGCCGGCGGTCCCGCGAGCAACGGCACCGGCTACCGTCCGGGCGCCCGCACCGGCCCGCAGCCGGTGGTCCCGGAGGCGCAGCCGGCGGTGCCGGAGCCCCGCTCGGCGCGGCAGATCCCGTGGGAGACCGGTCCGCTCCCGGTCGAGTCCCTCCCGGCGGCCGACGGCTACGCCTACGGCGACGGCGCGGCCCCGGCGGCCCCGGTGGAGGAGTACGCGCCGGAGCCGCCCGCCCCCGAGCCGGCCATGCGGGCCGCGGCGCCGCCGCCCCCGCCCGCCGAGCCGACGGGGCCGCCGCGGGTGCCCGAGCGGTCGCCCATCTTCGACGCGATGCAGTCCGAATGGTTCCAGCGCAGGTCCGGAGGATCGTCCGGGGAGGATCCGGTGAAGGGTTGGGAATCGCCCGCGGACGCGGGATTCCGCGCCGCCGAGGCCGCCCGGCGGCCGGTGGCGACGTCCCGCACGAACGTGGGGCTCCCGAAGCGGGTGCCGGGCAAGAACCGCGTGCCCGGCGCGGTCGGCCGCGCGGCGCAGCCGGCGGCCGCGGCGCCGCCGCAGGCGGGGCCGCCGCCGGTGGGCCCGCCGCCGAGCGGGCCCGGCCAGACGCAGTCCGTGCCGGGGCAGCAGCCGCCGGCACCGCAGGGGCCGGTCCAGGGCCAGCCGGGGCCCGGCCAGCCGGCCGACGTCGTACGCAGCCGTTTCGCGAGCCTGCAGCGCGGCGTCCACCGGGGACGCAACGAGGCTCGCGGCACAGGAACTTCAGGTGAGCTGCCGTCGCAGGGTGACGGCGAGACAGGAGGCACGCGGTGAGCGGGCAGGATCTCAACTGGTTGGTGACGAACTTCGCCGACCGTGTCGCGAAGGTCGCGCATGCCGTCGTGGTCTCCTCCGACGGTCTGCCGATGGCGTACTCCTCGGGGTTCCCGCCCGAGCGGGCCGACCAGCTGTCGGCGATCGCCTCGGGGCTGATGAGCCTCACCCAGGGCGCGGCGAAGATCTTCGACGCGGGCGGGGTGAACCAGACCGTCGTCGAGATGGACCGCGGGCTGCTGTTCGTCATGTCCATCACGAACGGGTCGGTGTTCGCGGTGCTGGCCGCCCCGGACTGCGACCTCGGGCTGGTCGCCTACGAGATGACGCTGCTGGTCGAGCGGGTGGGCCGGGCGCTGACCCCCGCGTTGCGCACCCAGGACCAGCAGCCGCCCTACTCAGGGCCGTCCGTGACCGAGATGGGCGCAGGCCCCGCCCGCTATTGATCGTGACTGACTCTGACGGAGGTCGGCGACATGGATCGAGGCAGTCACTACGGAGGCGCCCCCGGCGGCCCGGGCGGCTCCGGACGCTGGCCCGGTGACCAGGGCCGGATGCCGGGCCGCCCGCCCGAGCGGGAGGAGGGCGAGACCAGTTCGCTGGTGCGCCCCTACGCGGTCACCGGGGGGCGTACGAAGCCGCGCTACGACCTGGCCATCGAGGCGCTGGTCACCGCGGCGCCCTACCCGCCGCGGGACGTGGCCGTGCTGACCCCGGAGTACCGGGCGATCATGGATCTGTGCCGCTCCGCCCGTTCGGTCGCCGAGGTGTCCGCGCTGCTGCGCCTGCCGCTCGGGGTGGCGCGCGTGCTCGTCGCCGACATGGCCGTTGAGGGCCTGCTGCGGCTGCACCAGTCGCAGCCCGCAACCACCGCCGGCGGACAGCCGGACATCCGCTTGCTAGAAAGGGTGCTCAGTGGCCTTCGGAAGCTCTGACCAGGTCCCGCCCCCCGGGCCGCACGGCGGAGAGGCCGAGCTGACCTCGGTCAAGATCGTCGTCGGCGGTGGGTTCGGCGTCGGGAAGACCACGTTCGTCGGCTCCGTCTCGGAGATCATGCCGCTCACCACCGAGGCGGTGATGACCGCGGCCAGCGCCGACGTGGACGACCTGTCGGCCGTGCCGGACAAGACGACCACCACGGTCGCGATGGACTTCGGGCGCGTGTCGCTCGACAGCGAGCTGATCCTGTACCTGTTCGGCACCCCCGGCCAGCACCGGTTCTGGTTCATGTGGGACGACCTGGTCCGCGGCGCGATCGGCGCCGTCGTGCTGGTCGACACCCGCCGGCTGGAGGACTGCTTCGCCGCGGTGGACTACTTCGAGGAGCTCGGCCTGCCGTTCGTGGTGGGCGTCAACGGGTTCCACGGCGAGTTCCAGTACGCCGTGGAGGACATCCGCGAGGCGCTGTCGATCAGCTCGCACGTGCCGATCGTGCAGTGCGACGCGCGGAGCCGCGAGTCCACCAAGCAGGTGCTGATCACGCTGGTCAAGCACGCGATGACGGTGCACTCGGGCGGCGCGCCCGCCGCGGCGCCCGCGCAGCAGCCCGGCTCGACCTCGCCGAGCTGGACCTAGCCGCCCGCGCCGGCCCGCCGGGGGCGCGGGCGCCGGGCGGCCCGGGTTACGGTCGCGTAGGTTGTATGCACGATGCATGATTAATGGTCGTGTTCGACCATGTTCATGTGTGCTGGGGGTTGTGATGAGCGACGTGGAGCAGATCAGGACGTACGTGGCCATCGGCGACAGCTTCACCGAGGGCCTCAACGACCCCTACCCGGGCGAGGACGACGTGTTCCGCGGCTGGGCCGACCGGCTGGCGGAGCACATCGCCGCGCACAGCCCCGGCCTGCGCTACGCCAACCTCGCCGTCCGCGGCAAGCTCGTCCGGCAGATCGTCGAGGACCAGGTGCCGCGGGCCGTCGACCTCGACCCGGACCTCGTCACGCTGTGCGCCGGCGGCAACGACATGATCCGCCCCGGGGCCGACCCGGACGCGCTCGCGGTCGTGTTCGACGACGCGGTCCGCCGGCTGCGCGGCACCGGCGCCCGCGTCGTGATCTTCACCGGCTTCGACACCCGCCACCTGCGCTCGGGCCACCGGATCCGGGGCAAGGCGGCGACCTACAACATGCACCTGCGCGCCATCGCCGACCGCCGCGGCTGCGACGTCGTCGACCTCTGGCCGCTGCGCGCGTTCGACGACCCCCGCGCCTGGCACGAGGACCGCCTGCACCTGTCGCCGGAGGGCCACCGCCGCATGGCGCTGCTGGTCGCCGGGGTGATCGGCGTGCCGGTCGAGGGGGACTGGCGCGAGCCCTGGCCGCCGCTGGACCGCGCCGACTGGCTGACCATGCGCCGCGAGGACGTCCGCTGGGCGCGCACCTACCTCGTCCCGTGGATCGGGCGCCGCGCGACCGGCCGCTCGTCCGGCGACGGCCGCGGCCCGAAGCGCCCCACGGCCCTGCCGCTGTAGGCCCCCGCCCGGGGCCCGCGTGCCCGCGCACCGGTTCAGCCGGTGAGGGCCTCCTGCAGGGTCGCGGTCACCGGGATCCTGCGGTGCAGCCCGGTGATCTCCAGGGCGCGGCGGACGACCGGGCGCGGCCCGGCGAGGGTGAGGCTGCCGCCGGCGGCGGTCGCGGCCTTGAAGCAGGCGACGATGACCGACAGGCCGCCCGTGTCCATGAACTCCAGCTCGGCGAGGTCGAGGACGAGGTGCTCGCCGTGCTCGCGGCGCGCCTCGTCCAGCCCCCGGCGGAGGTCTTCGGAGCAGGCGAAGTCCAGTTCACCGCGCAGCCGGACGACGGTGCGCCCGCCGTCCGACCGCGCGGCCAGGTCCAGAGCCGACACGGGGGTTTCCCCTCCTGTGAGCGCGGCATCCGGCGGAGGGCCGTCCGGCGGATGCTTTCCGTCTGACAACTATCTCCGACGGCCGCCCGCCCGCCAACCCGGCGCGACGGGGGTGTGCCGGTGTGTGCCGGGTCATAGGGTGCTGTCGGACCCGATCGCCCCCGCCGCTGTACAGGAGACGCGACTTGAGTGCCCCCCGGCTGCCGGACCATCTCGAAGTGCTGCTCACCGAGGAACCCGTCCTGGACGTCTACGCGTACGGTCCCTGGCGCGTACCGGACGGCCTCTACGCGGAGATCCGGAAACGGGCGGTCGCCTACAACACCGACAAGCGGGCGGTCGTGCTCACCCGGCGGCTCAGCGACTTCTACGGCGACGGCACCAGCGCGGCGGGGGCCGAGCAGTGGTCGCTGCTGACGTTCCTGCTGGGGGCGTCGGCGGTGCGCGGCGGATCGCGCGGCGACGTCGACTACGAGCTGCTGTCGGACTTCCTCGCGACGCCGGAGTCGGCGGTGCGCGACCCGCTGGCCTGGTTCACCCAGGGCGGGCGGTGGCGGCCGCCCGGCCTGTGGCTGCCCGAGCCGGCCGGGGACGACCCCGAGCGCCGCGCGGTGATGTTCGAGCTGGCACGGGCCGGGCTGGACGTCTTCGCGGGCCTGGAGCCGGTGGAGCGGCGCCGCGCGGCGCTGGCCGAGCTGTTCGACCGGCGCGCCGCCGACCCGGAGCTGCGCGCGGTGGACATGACCGTCCCGAACCGGCGGCTGGAGGACGCCTGGACCTCCGGGCTGTCCGACGCGGAGCTGGCCGTCCTGCCGGAGCTGGCGGGCCCGGTCGGGTACCTGGGCTGGGCGTGCCAGGGCCTGGACGCCGCGCACGAGCGGCTCGCCGGGGCCGTCGCCGACGGGGACGAGCCGGACGCCGCGCTGGCCCGGCTGCTGCTGGCCGCCGAGGCGCCGGTCGTCCCGGCCGAGCTGGCCGTCGTGCTGGGCACCACCCGCTACGAGAACGTGGAGGAGCGGTTCCGCGCCGCGCGCGAGGGGTTCTCGGCGGAGGCGTGGCAGGCGGACGTGCGCGCCTGGCTGGCGCGGGGGCTCGTCGCGGGGGAGGCCGACGCCGCGCGCGCGTGGCTCGACATGGCCGTGCGGGTCACCGGCGCGGTGCAGGGGCTGCCCGACGCGCCGGTCACGCCGAAGTGCCGCGTCCCGGTGCGTCCCTTCCAGGCCGACCTGCGCAGGCTGTTCACCGCCCGCCGGGTCCTCAACGTGCCGTCGTTCGGAGCCGGCGGCAAGGACGCGGAGGCCGCGGAGGCCGCGGAGGCCGCGGAGGCGGCGGAGGCCGCGGCCGGGCGCAGCGGGCGGGCCGCCGTGCCTGAGCCGGGGCTCGTCGGGCAGCCGGAGCTGTCCCGGGTGCTGCGCGAGGCGGTGGCGGCGCGGCTGGCGGGCGAGCGGGCCGTCCGGCTGCTCGTCACCGGTCCCGAGGGCACCGGGAAGGGCACCGCCGCCGAGGCCGTCGAGGAGCTGCTGGCCGCGCGCGGCGCCGTCCGGGAGGCGCTGTGGATCTCCGACCAGGTGTTCGCGTCGCTGGGCGTGAGCGACGCCGTGCTGTGGCTGCAGGCCCGTGTCCGCGACTGCCTGGAGGGGCGCATGCTCCTCGTCGTGGACGACCTGGAGAAGCTCGCCGCGAGCGAGCGCTGCGGCGCCGCCGCCGTGGAGGAGCTGCGGCGGCTGATGGCCCGCGCGCCGTCCCTCGACGTCGTCGCGCTGTGCCGGCCCGGCGGCGACCGCCGGCTGTTCGACGCCAACCCGGCGCTGGTGCGCGCGTTCGAGGTCGCCCGCACCCGCGACTTCGGCGAGGACGACTTCGCCGAGCTGTTCACCCTCGCCGTCGCCCGGCGCGGCGGGCGCGCCGCCCCGGAGGCCGCGGCGGCCGCGGGCGCGCTGCTGCGCCGCACCCCGCCGCTGCGGAACCTGCGCGGCGCCCGGCTCGCCGAGCACCTGGCGGGCCAGGCCGTCGCGGCGGCCCGCGCGCGGGCCGCCGGGAGCGGCGCCGCCCCGGAAGCGGGCATGGACGCGGGCATGGGCACGGACGCGGCCGAGGTCGTCGCCGCCGACCTGCCGCAGGGCCTCATCGCGGGCCGCCCCGCCGAGACCGACCCGCTCGCCGAGCTGGCCGCCTGCGCCGGCATCGACTCCGTCAAGCGGGAGGTCGACGCCCTGATCGCCGAGGCCGAGGCCGAGCGGCTGCGCCGCGAGGCGGGCATGGCGGTGCGGTCCCGCCCCCGGCACCTGGTCTTCACCGGCGGCGCCGGTACCGGCAAGGGCAAGGTCGCCGGGATCCTCGGGCGGATCTACGCCGACCTCGGCGTGCTGTCGTCCGGCCACCTCGTCGAGGTGGAGCGCGCCGACCTGCTCGGCGAGTACGCCAGCGAGAGCGTGCTGCGGGTGCGGCGCGCGGTGGAGCAGGCGCACGGCGGCGTCCTGCTGGTCCGCGACGCGCACGCGCTGGTGTCGGCGTCGGCGGACGCGGCGCGCGGACGGGAGGTGCTGGAGGTCCTGCTGACCAGCGTCCAGGCGCACACCGAGGACCTCGTGGTCGTGCTGACCGGCCCGCAGGCGGAGATGAACGGGCTGCTCAAGGCGCATCCCGAGCTGGCCGCCCACTTCCCGCGCACGATCCGGTTCGCCGACCTCACCGACGACGAGCTGGTCCAGGTGTTCGCGGCCAAGGCCGCCGACTCGGGGTTCGAGCTCGCCCCCGGCGTGCTGGAGAAGGTCCGCGCGCTGGTCGAGGGCGCGCCGCGCGAGCGGAGCCTCGGCAACGCCCGCATCATGACGAACCTGCTGGACCGGGCCGTCGCGATGCAGGGCCGCCGCGTCCTCGCCGACGGCGTCGTGGACGAGACCGAGTCCCTCGACGTGATCCTGGTGGAGGACGTCCCCGACACGCTGACCCGCGGCCGCGACGACGTGCCCGGCGACCCGCTCGCCGAGGTCGAGCGGCTGATCGGGCTCGCCGACATCAAGCGGGAGGTGGCCGCGCTGGTCGCCGAGGTCCGCGCCGAGCAGCTGCGCCGCGACGCCAAGGTGTCGCCGGCGCCCCCGGCCCGGCACATGGTGTTCAGCGGCAACCCCGGGACCGCGAAGACGACGATCGCGCGGCTGGTCGCCGCCGTCTTCGCCCGGCTCGGGCTGCTGTCGTCCGGGCACCTGGTGGAGGTCTCCCGCGCCGACCTCGTCGCCGAGTTCGTGGGGCAGACCGCCCCGCGGGTGCGCGGCGCGGTCGAGCGCGCCCTCGGCGGCGTCCTGTTCGTCGACGAGGCGTACGCGCTGTCGTCGGCGGGCGGCGACCGGCGCGACTTCGGCCACGAGGCGATCGCCGAGCTGCTGCGGCTGATGGAGGAGCACCGCGGCGACCTGGTCGTCATCGTCGCCGGCTACGACGCCGAGATGGAGCGGTTCCTGGAGGCCAACCCGGGCCTGGCGTCCCGGTTCCCGAAGAAGCTGCGGTTCCCCGACTACACCGACGACGAGCTCGTCACGATCTTCGAGTTCATGGCGGCGGAGGCCGGGTTCGCGCTCGCGCCCGGGGTGCTGGACGCGCTGCGCGAGCGCGTCGCCGCGCACCCGCGCGGCGCCTCGTTCGGCAACGCCCGGCTCGTCCGCAACCTGCTGGAGGCGGCGATCTCCCGGCAGGCCCAGCGCATCACCGCGGGCGACGACGCGGGACGCGAGGTCGAGCCGGCGGAGGTGGTGCTGCTGCGCCCCGAGGACCTGCCCGAGGCGCCGCCCCGCGAGGACGAGGGCGGCTACGGCCTCTACATCTAGCCACCGCTAGGTCTGGCCGGTCCCGGCGGCCGGCCGGGCCGGCCGCGGGTCGCCCGCGCCGTAGGCGGCGGCCTGCAGCGAGTACAGGTCGGCGTAGAGGCCGCCGCGGGCCATCAGCGCGGCGTGGCCGCCCTCCTCGATCACCCGTCCGCGGTCCAGGACGTAGATGCGGTCCGCGTAGCGGACGCTGGCGAGCCGGTGCGTGATCAGCAGCACGGTCCGGCCGTCGGCGTGCGTGCGGATCCGCTCGAACAGCTGGTGCTCGGCCCGCGCGTCCAGTGCCGCGGTCGGCTCGTCGCAGATCAGCAGCGGCGCGTCCCGGAAGAAGCCGCGGGCGACCGCGAGCCGCTGCCACTGCCCGCCGGACAGGTCGGCGCCGCCCTTGAACCGGCGGTCCAGCAGCGTGCCGTAGCCGCGGGCGAGTTCCGCGACGACCTCGTCGGCGCCGGACGCGCGGGCGGCGGCGAGCATCGCCGGATCCTCGCCGCCGTTCCCGCCGCCGTTCCCGTCGCCGTTCGCGGCGCCGTTCCCGTCGTGGTCCCGGCTGCGGCCCATCGTGATGTTCTGGCGGGCGGTCATCGGCCAGTGCGTGTAGTCCTGCGCGATGACGGCGATGCGCTCCCAGACGTCCTGCGGCGGGACGTCCGTCAGCGGGACGTCGTCCCACCGCACCTCGCCGCGGTCCGGGTCGTACAGGCCCGCCATGATCTTGGCGAGGGTCGTCTTGCCGGAGCCGTTCTCGCCGACGAGCGCGACCACCTCGCCCCTGCGCAGGTCGAGGGAGACGCCGTTGAGGGACGGCGCGTCCGCGCCCGGATAGCTGAACACGACGTCGCGGACGCGGATGTGCGCGAAGTCGTCCGGCAGCCGCCGCCGCTCCTCCTCGTCCGGGGCGGGCGGGAGGGCGCGGCGCGGGATCCGCTGTTCGGCGGCGGAGCAGAACGCGACGTAGTCGCCGAAGTACAGGCCCTCCTCGTAGCACCGGTTGACGGCGAACACGAGATTGGCGAGGGACGACTGGCCCGTCCGTATCGCGAGCACCGCGGTGCCCGCGACCGCCAGCGGCACCGCGCCCCGCCAGAGCATGAACCCCAGCGCGACGTAGACGAGTGCCGTCGCCAGGCCCTTCAGCAGGTCCCCGGTGACCTTCACGATCAGCTGGCGCCGCGCCACGTCCAGCTCGACGCTCCGCTGGTAGGAGGCGGAGGTGTCGTACTGGTCCAGCAGGAACCGGCGCATCGTGAACGAGCGCACCTCGGCGGCGTGCTGCCGGTCGACCATCAGCTCGGACAGGATCCACTTGCGCCGCGCCACCCCGATGAGGGACAGCATCATCACGTACCGCATCCGCGCGCTGCGCAGGGACGCCCATCCCTCCGGGACGGCGGTCAGCAGGAGCAGCGGCAGCAGCAGCGGGTGCAGCACGCCGAGCGTCCCGGCGGCGGCGATCATGCCGATGGCGCCGGTGAGCACGTCCACGGCGTGCTGGACGACCATGGGCGCCGACACCATGCCGCGCCCCTGGGCGCGCTTCAGGTCGTCCAGGAAGTCGGAGTCGTCCAGCGCGGTCATGTCCACCGCGGTCGTCGCCTCGTACAGGCGCAGCTCGACCAGCCGCTCGACCTGCGGCTCCAGCCGGGCCTGCGCCCATCCGGCGCCCGCCTGGAGCGCCGCCCGCAGCGCCACCGCGCCGGCGACGAGCGCCAGCGACGGCAGCGCGTCGCGGACCCGGGACGGCGTCGGCGCCTCGCTGAACAGGGCGGTGAGCACGCCGGTGGTGGCCAGCAGCCAGAACGCGGTGAAGAACCCGGCGACCACGTTGAGCGAGACCGTGGCGATCGTGTCGGCGCGGCTCGCCCGCCACGCGAGCCGCGCCGCCTGCAGCAGCGTGGCCGGGAACCGCCGGGCGATGGTGCCCAGCCCCGTCTCGGTGAGTTCCTTGTCACGCGCGTGCCAGGAGAGGATCACCTCGGGGAGGCCCGGGTCCACGGGGGCCGTCCGGCGGGGCCGCCTCCTCCCGCGCAGCCCGAATCGCCTGGAAAAACGCCGTACCACACCCATGCGCCGCCCTCCGCGCGTCCCGCCGGTGTACTCCCGCCGGGGGAAGTGTGCGCCTTGAAGGGGAGAGTGTCCGCTTCATTCGTCACAGAGCGCGGTGATTTGTTCGACCCGACAATCATGCGGCGGAGGGACGCGCCGCACCCCTCGGGTTGTCTAAGGTCTACGCATGAACGACGGCCGGTCGCACCAGCAAGCCGCCTACGGGCGGGACCCGTACGGGGACCGCTACGACCCGTACGACGACCCGTACGCGGGAGACCAGCTCGCCGGAGCGCGGGCCGACCGGGGCGGCCCGTACGACGGCGCGCCGGTCCGGCGCCGCGGGCGGCGGCGCTGGCCGCGGGTGCTCGGCGCCCTCGCGGTGGTGCTGATCCTGATCGTCGTGGGCGGCTACTTCTACCTGGACTCGCGGCTCAAGCGCGAGTCGGTCCTGGTCGACTACCCCGGCCGCGTCGCCGACACCCCCGGCACGAACTGGCTGATCGTCGGCTCCGACAGCCGGGAGGGCCTGTCGAAGGACGACCGGAAGCGGCTGGCGACCGGGGCCGCCAACGGCCGCCGCACCGACTCGATGATGCTGCTCCACTACGGCTCCGGCGGGACGTCACTGATCAGCCTGCCGCGCGACTCCTACGTCCCGATCCCGGGGCGCGGGTCGAACAAGCTGAACGCGGCCTTCTCGTTCGGCGGGCCCAAGCTGCTCGTGCAGACCGTGGAGAAGGCCACCGGCGTCCACATCGACCACTACGCGGAGATCGGCTTCGGCGGCTTCGTGGGCGTGGTCGACGCCGTCGGCGGCGTGGACATCTGCGTCAAGGACGACATCAAGGACCGCAAGGCGGGGCTCGACCTCAAGGCCGGCTGCCAGACGCTCGACGGCGGCCAGGCGCTCGGCTACGTGCGGACCCGCAAGTACGCCCGCGCCGACCTGGAGCGGGTGGAGCACCAGCGCCAGTTCTTCGCCGCGCTGATGAAGAAGGCCACGAGCCCCGGGACGATGTTCAACCCGTTCCGCAGCGTCCCGCTGGCGATGAACGCCACCAGCAACTTCCTGGTGGACGAGAACGACCACCTGTACGACCTGATCCGCATGATGTGGGCGATGAAGGGCGTCAGCGGCGGCGGCGGAGTGACCACGACCGTCCCGATCGGGGGCAGCGGCAGCTCCGTGGCGGCAGGCGCCTACATCACCTGGGACAAGGCCAAGGCGACCAAGCTGTTCGACGCCCTCAAGCAGGACCAGCCCATCCCGCAGGACGTCATCACCAAGTAGGACGCCGCCGGGCGACGCCCGCCCCCGCCACCCGCCGTGGCGGGGGCGGTTCGCGTGCGGGCGCCCTTGGCTACAGTCGGAGCATGTCCGATGTGACGCCCGGCGGCGAGAACCTGGACGAGCTGTCCTCCAAGGAGCTGTACGAGCGGGCGATGGACCTCGCCAAGCGGCGGCGGGACGTCGGCTTCCTGTGGGAGCTGCTGCGCGCGATCCCGGCCGCCGCGGCGTCGACGGGCGAGGTCGGCCGCGCCGAGTTCGACCTGTTCCACGCGGTGTCGCTGCTGGAGGAGTTCACGCACGCGGGGGAGGGCGAGGTCGGCGAGGCGCTCAGGCCGCTCTACATCGGCTACCTCACCGAGCACGCCAATCGGCCCTGACCGTCTCTTTACCTTGTCTTGATCTCCGTCCGGCCACCCCTGGATATAACTCTGCGTAGGTAATCGACCGCAGAGGGTGGTTGAAGTGAACAAGAAGCATATGAAGATCGCCGCCATCGCCTTCGTGGCGTGGTACGTCATCAGCAGGCCCCAGGGGGCGGCGACTCTGGTGAACAACGCCCTGAGCGGGCTCGGGAACGCGGCAGAGTCGTTGTCGCAGTTCATGAGCGCCATACCGAGCTGACGGACGGCTCCGGGCCCCGTACCCCCGGCGGTACGGGGCTTCTTCGCGCCTGGGCGACCAAGCGCTGGCGCGCGCGTCACAGTAAAATCCCGCTTTGCGGGCCGATGCCGCTGGGCATGATTGCATCGGGTCAGTTGTGTCGCGCGCTACAACCAGGGACGGGCGTATCGATGAAGAAGAACATGCGCTATGTGGCGATCGCCTTCGTCATCTTCTACTTGCTGAGCTCACCGACGGACGCTGCGGGAGTGGTCAACAACGCCTTCAGCCAGTTGGGCAACGCGGGCAACCAGCTCGCCGCCTTCGTGAACGCCTTGGGCAAGTAGGACGGCGGCCGGGCCGGTCGTGGGGAGGAATCTCCTAGGATCGGCCTCATGTCTGTCTTCGATGTAGAGATCGAGGGTCTGCGGGGCGGTTCCGCGGACCTCGCGCAGTACCGGGGCAAGGCCGTGCTCGTCGTCAACGTCGCGTCCAAGTGCGGCCTCACCCCGCAGTACTCCGGGCTGGAGCGGCTGCAGGAGCGGTACGCGGAGCGCGGCTTCACCGTCCTCGGCGTGCCCTGCAACCAGTTCATGGGCCAGGAGCCCGGCAGTGCCGACGAGATCGCCGAGTTCTGCTCGGCGACTTACGGCGTCACCTTCCCGATGACCGAGAAGGTCGAGGTCAACGGGCCGGGCCGGCACCCGCTGTACCAGGACCTCGTCGGCGTCCCCGACGCCGAGGGGTACACCGGGGACATCCGGTGGAACTTCGAGAAGTTCCTCATCGCCCCGGACGGCACCGTCGCGGCCCGGTTCGCGCCGCAGACCGAGCCGGAGACCGACGAGGTCACCGGCGCCATCGAGAAGAACCTGCCCGCCTGACCGCGGACATGCCCTCCGCGCCGCCGGGGGCGCGCCCGCGGGCGCGCTCGCGACGGCACGGCGGGTGTGAATCGCGCCACACCGCCGGTCCGTTGCCCTCCGGGTCCGTTGCCCTCTATTCGAGGACCCGTCTAACTTGGCAGTCCCGCGCGGGGACGCGAGCCCCGCGACGACGTGGAGGTGCCCATGCGCGGCTGGACGGCGAACGACATCCCCGACCTGTCCGGGCGGCGGGCGGTCGTCACCGGTGCCAACAGCGGCATCGGCTACCACACCGCGCTGCAGCTCGCCCGGCACGGCGCGTCCGTCGTGCTGGCCTGCCGCAGCGCCGAACGCGGGCAGGCCGCCTTCGACCGCATGCGGAAGGCCGCGCCCGGCGCCGACCTCGCGCTCGGCGCGCTCGACCTCGCCGACCTGGCGTCCGTCCGGACGTTCGCGGACCGGTACGGCGCGGAACCGGTCGACGTCCTCGTCAACAACGCCGGCGTCATGGCGATCCCGCGCCGCGCCACCGCCGACGGCTTCGAGACGCAGTTCGGCACCAACCACCTCGGCCATTTCGCGCTCACCGGGCTGCTGCTGCCCGCGCTGCGCTCCGCGCCGTCCGCCCGCGTCGTCACCGTCACCTCCGGCTTCGCCTGGACGGGCCGGCTCGACTTCGACGACCTGCAGGGCGAGCGCCGGTACCGCAAGTGGGCGGCCTACGCGCAGGCCAAGCTCGCCAACCTGCTGTTCGCCAAGGAGCTCGACCGGCGCTTCCCGGAGCTGACGAGCGTCGCCGCCCACCCCGGCTACGCGGCGACGAACCTCCAGCGGACCGGGCCGAGGATGCAGGGCAACACCCTCATGGAGAAGGCCACCGGCATCGGCAACGCGCTGATCGCCCAGTCCGCCGCGGCGGGGGCGCTGCCGTCCCTGTACGCGGCGACGGCGGACGTCGAGGGCGGCGCCTGCTACGGCCCCAGGCTGCTCCAGTACCGCGGCGCCCCCGCCAAGGTGGTCACGCCGCCGCAGGCGAACCGGCCCGGCCTCGGAGAGCGCCTCTGGGAGGTCTCCGAGACCCTCACCGGCGTCACCTACGCGCCCGCGCGGGCCTCCTAGCCGAGCCCCCGGACCGCCTGCGCCACCGTCGCGTCGACGACGGCCGCGGCGCCGTCCGGCCGCTGGGCGAGCCGGGCGGCGGCGTCGACCAGCCCCTGGATCAGCTCGGCGCGCAGCTCCGGCTCCGGGACGCCGCCCTCCTCCAGCGCGGCCGCGAGCGGCCGCAGCAGCTGCGCGTGCCCGGCCCGGATGCGGTCGAGGGCCGGCTGGGCGAGCGCGTGCTCGGCCAGCGCGACGGCGGCGGCGTGCCGGCCGTCCGTCATGACCTCCAGCTGGCAGCGGACGTACGCCGCGACCTTGCCGTCCAGGCCGGTCGCGCCGCCGAGGGCGCGCTCGACCAGCGCCGCCCACCGCGGCAGTTCCTCGTCCAGGATCGCGGCGACGAGGTCGTCCCTGGACCGGAAGTACTCGTACAGGCCCGGCCGGGACAGCCCCACCCGCCGCGCCAGCGCCGCCAGCGTCAGCGCCTCGATGCCCTCCTCCGCCACGAGCGCGCGCGCCCCGTCCAGCAGGTTCCGCAGCTGCCGGGCCCGGTGCTCGGCGACGGTCGCCTCACTGATCTTCGGCACGCGCCCATTCTAGGCTTGCCGACTACGCGTAGGTAAGTTACGGGGCGCGGCCGATGTCCCAGTCGAGGGTCGCGGGCAGGGCGCCCTCCAGCGTCAGCAGCCAGCGCTTGACCTCGATGCCCGACCCGCCGCTGTAGCCGCCCAGCCCGTTCGAGGCGACGACCCGGTGGCACGGCACGATCAGCGGGATCGGGTTGCTCCCCATGATCTGCCCGATGACCTGGGCGTGCACGCCGGTGCCGCTGCGGTCGCCCAGCTCGCCGTAGGTGACGGTCCGCCCGTAGGGGACGGTGTCGTACAGCGTGGTCAGCACCTGCCGCTGGGCGTCGGAGGTGAGGCGCCAGTCGATCGGCACCTCGAACCCCTTCAGGTCGCCGGCGAAGTAGTCGCGCAGCGCCGCCAGGACCGGGGCGACCCGGCCGGGGGCGTCCACGACCGGCAGCCCGGCGGCCTTGGCGGTCCGGGCGCGGGCGGCGGGGGTGTCGCGGAAGTGCAGCGCCGCGACCCCCGTCCCGGTCTCGGCGACGAGCAGGCGCCCGAGCACGGTGTCGACCGTGCCGAACGCGAGGGTCTCGGTCATCGTGCGGTGCTCCTTCCCGGTACGTCCAGCGTCCCACGCGCGTCCGACATCCCGGTCATGGGCGGCGCGTGGTCGAACGCCGTGTCCTCTATGAACACCGGGGCGCGCGCTCAGGTTGCGATCGTGCGGTGGAGGCGGGCGCATTCGGTGACCAGGCGGCTGGAACCGCCGCGCGCCGCCACCTCCGCGACCGCCGGGACGGCGCCCTTCGCGCCGGTGACCTCGGCCATCCGGGTGGCCAGGGCGACCAGGGACGGGAGACCGGCGGGTGCGCGTTCGCCCGGCGCGGGGAGCATGTGCGGTAGCGCGGTGGCCAGGACCGTCCACACATCGGCGTGGGCGCCCGCGTCGGCGGCGGCCGTGAGGGCCTTGAGCGTGCGGGGCAGCGGGATGCGGCCCAGCGCGCACAGCCTGCCGAGCGCGGTGCCCGTCTCGGCCGCCGGGAGGGCGTCCCGGGCGCTGAGCGTCACCAGCGCGTCGACGGCGTTCGACCGGTCGCGCTGGTCGTCGGCGGCCAGGGTGAACGCGAGGAGGGCGGCGGTGGCGGGCCCGGCCGGGCCGTCGGCCTCCGCGACGCCGAGCATGGCGGCGCCCGGCATCCGGACGTCGTCCGGGAAGTTTCCGGCGTGGACGGCGAGGTGCGCGGCGGCGACCTCGCGGTGGGACGGCAGGATCGCGGGCCAGTGCCCGATCCGCTCAAGGAGGTTCCAGGGTGCCGCGTCGCGCCCGGCCCGCGCGGACAGGGCGCACACGCGGTCGGCGTCGGTGTCGCCGGGCACGTCCACCGAAGTGCGGATGAGGGCCGGGGGGCGCGATGCCCGGTCACCGCCGGTGCCGCTCCGCGGGTCGATGATCTCGCAGGTGACGGCCGGGTCCGGGAGGCCGCCTGCGGCGAGCCAGGACGCGACGGCCCGGCCCGCCCCGGACGCCAGCGCCTTCGCCCGAACCGGGGCCGCGGGGCCGACCTCGCGCGGGACGCGGAGCATCGCCTGAGCGAGGTCGGCCCGCCCCGGCTCGGCGCCCGCCTCCTCCAGGCGTTCGAGGCGGCCGACGAGGACGTCCGGGTCGATGTGCCCGCTCGCCTCGGTCGGGGTCGCGAGGAGAAGCGGCCGCGTCCCGACGGAGGACGCGGTCTCGCGCAGCCGCCACTCCAGGAACCGTGCCAGCGGCGGATCGGACGGCGCCGCGCCCGGACGCGAGCGCCGCAGGGAGAGGGCGGCGCGGAGCCCGGCCGCGCGCTTCCGGCGCCCGAACAGCAGGGTGTCCACCGGGAAGGCGACCCAGCTGGCCTCGATGGTGCGGCGCATGTACGCGTAGTCGTCCGGCCTGGTGATCCACGGCGCGATGTCGTCGGCGACCTTCCACAGCGCCTCCCTGGTCCCGCCGGGGTCGCGGTGGGCGTGGTCGATGAGCGCCGCCAGGAACCGCTCCGTCGCGGCCCACTCCTCCTCGGCGCGCACCAGGGTGCCGAACTCGTCGGCGAGCTCGGCCAGGGAGCCGATGGGCGCGGGCATCGCCCTGGGCACGTAGGGGAGCGGGCCCGGCGAGACGGGTTCCGGGAGGGCCTCGACCTCGCCGAACGCGTCCGCGATCGCCGCGCGCGGCCCGGCGGGCAGGACCCCGGCCGCGTCCCGGACCTCCGCCCGGACGGCCTCGCCCGCGCGGGCGGCGTGCTTGGCCGCGATCTTGACGGCGCGCTCGCGCAGGTCGATCACCTCGGACGGGAAGAGCGCGGTGAGGGCGCGCAGCGTGGCGTCGACCCGGCCGCGCCTGCGGGCCGTCCGGTCGAGCCAGGTCAGGCAGGCCCGGACGAGCTTGCGCTCGGGGCGGAACAGCACCGCGTCCGCGGCCTCGGTGAACGGCTCCGCGCCGAGCCGGCCGAGGTCGTCGGCGCGGCGCACCTGCCGCAGCGCGAGGTCGGCCACCACCGGCGGCGCGGTGGGCAGCAGCCGCACGTAGTCGCGGAGGCGGTCGACGGTCTCCTCGTCGGTGGGTTCGAGCGCGTCGTGGAGCCCGGCGAACCAGCGCAGGGAATGCGCCGTGCCGCCGCGCAGGAAGCGGCTCACGCAGCCGTCGAGGAGGAGGCGGCGCTCGATCCGTCCCGCACGGGCCAGGTCCACCAGCGCGGCGGCCCAGGTGGTCTCGCGGGACGCGTCCCACTGGACCCGGTTCGCGTCGTCGGCGAGGGCGGCGCCGACCCCTTCCGCCTCGAACAGCTTCGGGAGGAGCGTGTCCAGGAACGGGTCGCGGGCGAGGTCCTCCGCGTGGCCGGGGCCGGCGACCCAGCCGACCACGAAACCGTCGGACACCGGCGGCGGGGCGCCGGCCGACCTGGCGAGCGCCGCCGCGACCTCCCAGCGTGCCCGCTCCCCGTCGAAGACCCGCATCCGGTCGCCGATCCGGCGCGCGACCTCGGCGCGCCACTCCGCGGGGCGGGCCCGCGTCACCTCGTCCAGCAGCCGCATGGCGTCATCGCCCCACCACCAGAGCCGCAGGTCGGTGCGGCACAGCCAGGACGCCGCCGCGGCCGGGCCGCCGATCGCGCCGGCACCGGCGATGAGCAGCCGGCGCATCACCTCATCGTCGAACCACCCGTACTCCGTCGCGGCCCGCATCTCCTTCAGCAGCCGGGGAAGCTCGGCGGCGGCGGTGCGCCGCTCGGTGTCGTCCAGCGCCGTCACGGCGCGCGCCGTCGCCTCCAGGCCGCCCTCCTGGATCGCCTGCCGCAGTTCCGCCCAGGTGCTCATCGTCCGGCCTCCACCGTCTGCTCCGCCGTCTCTCCGGCCCCGCGGCGGGCGATCCGCGCCGCGAGGACGTGCTTGCAGGGCCCGCGCTCGCCCCGGTGGTCGAACCACCAGGGGCAGGTGCAGGCGGCGCGGTCGCCGTCGAAGCGGACCTCCCGCTCACCGCCGGCGGTCGACACGATCGCCGTGCCGCCGGGCGTGAACCGCACGGCGCCGTCCTCGACCAGCGCGCGCGCCGACCGCAGCCGCGGGTTGAGGCCGGCCACGCGCGCCGGGTCGTAGGGGAGTTCGCGGTGGAAGAAGGCGGCCTCGGCGGCGTCGAAGCCGACCCGTCCGGACGTGCCGAGCTGGGTCAGCGCGGCCCTCGTCCGGGCGAGGCCGATGCCGGACCGCTCGGCCAGCAGATGCGGTTCGACGCGCGGCTCGAAGGACAGCAGGGCGCCGAGCAGGTCGGCGTCCCCGGCGGCCTCGTCGGTCGCGATGTCCTCCAGCACGGCGCCCTCACCGGAGAAGCCGCGCGAATGCTGCGGCGACAGGGTCAGGACGTACCTCATGCCGGGGAGCTCCAGCTCCCACACGCTCGACACGGGGCCGCCGCCCGGGGCGACGGGCGGCCCGTAGACGCGCAGGGCACGGGCGAAGCGGAGCAGCGGCAGCATCGTCCGCAGCCGGTCGGGGCCCGCCAGGCACACCGCGCCGGGCACCGGGCGGGACGTGACCCGCAGCGTCCTCCCGGCGGGCACGGCCCACAGCGGTTCGCGCGTCGCGCGCGGCAGGCTCCGCAGGAACCGCACCGCGCCCGGCCCGTCCAGCTCGCCGCGCGGGTCGAATGCCGCCGTGATGACCTGCACTTCGGCGAACCCCCGGAGCCAGCGGTCGGGCAGCGGGACCTTCTTCTCCACGACCGCGCCGTCCAGCGTGGTGACGGCCAGTTCCTCGGCCCCGACCGCCAGATGCAGCGGATCGGAGCCGCCCACGCGCGCGAGGGCCTCCCGCAGGGGGCCGTTGACGTCCACGTTCGTCGTGCCCCGCTCGTGGACCTCGCCGTCCAGCGCGGGCTCCAGGACGTCCAGCCGGGCGTACACGCCGCCGCAGGCGGAGAACGACTCCATCCGGATCCGGTCGCCGTTGCAGGTGACGACCGGATCGCGGAAGGACGTCGGGCGAGGCTGGAAGTACCGGGTCTGCGCCACGTCGGCCAGGGCGAGGAGCGCCGCCGCCGCCGGGGCCGCCTGGGTGAGCACGCCGCTGAAGAAGTGCGGGTGCGCCTGCGGCCCGCTGCTCGTGGTGCCGCCGGACGTGGACAGGCCCAGAAGCCCCGCGTCCAGGCCCGAGGGCCTCGTGTACGTGTACGCCTGCGCGGCCCCGGCCGCCACCGTCCTGCTCGCCATGCCCCGAGAAGATAGAGACCGGCCCGGACAAATTCTCGTCAGTCGAGCTGACCTGGGAAGAGCAGCGACAGTTCGCGCGGGTGGCGCGCGATCAGGCGGAGCTCGTCGTCGGTAAGCGGGCGACCTGTCTGGGCGTTGCACAGCTGGACGAGCCTGAACGCGAGGTCCTCCTCGACCGGCTCGATGCCCAGTTCGTCCATGACGTGCCTGAACCCGGCCTTGCCGCCGTACTCGCCGGTGAGGACGACGCGGCCGGGACGGGTGTGCCAGTCGTCCGGGAAGGGGCCGAGGGTCTCCTCGTCGTACAGCTCGTAGTTGCCGTGGTCCTTGAGCGCGCCGTCCGCGTGGATGCCGGACTCGTGGGCGAACGCGTTGCGTCCCACGCCCACCTGGTTGTAGGGGAGCGGCTGGCCGAACGCGTAGCTCGCCCACAGCGCGAACCGCCGCGCCCAGGACAGGTCGATCGGGTCGCCGAACTCGATGCCGCGCTCCCGCAGCCCGAACCCGTGCCGGAAGGCGAGGATGGTCGACAGCAGGTCGGCGTTGCCGGACCGCTCGCCGATGCCGTTGACGCACGTGTTGATCCAGGCGTCCTGGCCCGCCTCCAGGTCGCCCAGCGCGCCGCTGACGGAGTTGGCCACGGCCAGGCCGAGGTCGTTGTGGCAGTGGGTCTCGACCGGCATGCCGACGGCGGACGCCAGCTCGGCGAAGCGGGCCCGGATCCGGTCCGGGGTGTCGCCGCCGATGGTGTCGCAGTACCGGACGCGGTCGGCGCCGGCCTCCTTGGCGGCCAGCGCGAACTCCTTGAGGAAGCCGTCGTCGGTGCGGGAGCCGTCCTCGGCGTTGACCCCGACCGTCTCGGCACCGGCGGCCTTCGCCGCGCGGACGGCCGCGGCCGCCTCGCGGATGATCGCGGCCCGGTCCAGCCGGCCGCGGAACTTGTTCGCGATCATGTAGTCGGACGTCGAGATCGACAGGTTGTAGTGCGCGAGGCCGGTGCCCCCGGCCCGCACCTCCGCGGCCTTCTCCACGTCCGCCGCGACGCCCCGGCACCAGCCGGACAGCCGCAGGCCGCCGAAGGCGCCCGCCTCCGCCAGCGCGATCTGCGCCCGCACGTAGGGCGCCTCGTGGAACAGGAACGGGAAGCCGATCTCGGACTGCGCCACGCCGAGGCGGCCCAGGTAGAAGTTCACCATCGTCTTGCCGAACTTGGACAGCCCGGTCCGAGCCGTCTGCACGCCGTCGCGGTTGGTCACGTCCAGGAAGTGAATCTGTGGCATGCCCTCAGATTGACACTGGAATCCACATGCATCAATATTGATGAAAATCAATGTCGAAGGGTGGCGGGCGTGACGGACGACCAGGTCGGCGGGTGGATCGACGCGGCGGCGGCCGCCGAGCGGCTCGGTGTGAAGCCCGCCACGCTCTACGCGTACGTGAGCCGGGGCGTGCTGCGCCGCCGGCACGCCCCCGACGGCCGCCGCAGCCTGTTCGACGCCGCGCAGGTCGAGGAGCTCGCCCGGCGCGGCAGGCCGCGCCGCCCGCCCGGCCCGGGGGAGCTGGCCATCGAGTCGTCGATCACCGCGCTCGGCGCCGACCGCCCCTACTACCGGGGGCGCGACGTCCTCGGCATGGCGGGGTCCCGGACGTTCGAGGACGTGGCCGCGTGGCTCTGGACGGGCGACGACGGCGGCGATCCCGGCACGTGGGAGACCCGGCCGGACGGCGTCGCGGCGGCCGTCGCCGCCCAGTCCGGGCTGCCCGCCGGCATCCTCCCGCTCGACCGCCTCCAGCTGATCGCGGTGGCGCTCGCCGCCACCGACCCGCTGCGGCACCATCTCGACCCCGAGGGCGTCATCGGCACCGGGCGGTCGCTGGTCGCGGGCCTCGTCGAGGCGCTCCCGCCCGCCGGCGGCACCGCGGCGGAAGGGCGGCTCGCCGAGCGGCTCTGGAGCCGGCTGTGCCCGCACCCGCCCGAGCCGGACGGCCTGCTGCGCGCGTTCGAGGGCGCCATGGTCCTGCTGGCCGACCACGAGCTGGCCGCGTCCACGGTCGCCGCCCGGGTCGCGGCGTCCGTGCGCGCCGACCCCTACGCGGTCGTCGCGTCCGGGCTCGGCGTGCTGAGCGGACCGCTGCACGGCGGCGCGTCCTACGGGGCGGAGCGGCTCCTCGCGGAGGTCACCGACCCGGCGTCCGCGTCCCGGGTGCTGGGGGAGCGGCTGCGCGGCGGCGAGCGCATCCCCGGCTTCGGGCACGGCGTCTACAAGTCCGGCGACGCCCGCGCCGCCCGCCTGATGGAGCTGCTCACGGCCGCCGCGCCGGACCACGAACGGCTCGCCGCCGCCACCGCCGTCCTCACCGAGGCCGAGCGGCGCCGCCTGCCCGCGCCCAACGTCGACTTCGCGCTGGCGGCGCTGGGCGCGGTCGCGGGCCTCGTCCCGGGTGCCGGGGAGGCGCTCTTCGCCGTCGCGCGGACCGCCGGGTGGCTCGCGCACGCCCTGGAGGAGTACGCGCGGCGGGTGCCGCTGCGGCCCCGCGCCGTCTACTCCGGCCCGCCGGTGCCCTGAGGCGGGGTCGCGGCGCCACCTCGCGGAACCGGGGGTAGGCTCGGTGCCGTGCGACGGTTCCTCACCCCAGGCTGGCTCGGGCTCCACGCCCTGGCGATCGTGCTGTGCGGCGCGTTCCTCGGGTTCGGCTGGTGGCAGTTCGACCGCGCCCAGTCCGGCAACGACCGCAGCTGGGCGTACACGTTCGAGTGGCCGATCTTCGCCATCTTCGTGCTCGTGATGTGGATCAAGATGATCCGGGACGAGCGGGCCGGCACGGCCCCCGCGCCCACGGTGCTGGAGGAGCCCGCGGAGGCCGAGGTCAAGCGGGAGATCATCAAGCGGCACGAGGAAGAGGACCCCGCCCTCGCGGCGTACAACCGCTACCTCGCCCGCCTCAACTCCGAGAGCGCCCGCGGCCGCCGCTGACCCCCGCGCGCGGGCGGCGCGCCCGCGCCCAGGCCCGCCGAACGAAAGGTGTTGTTTCTGTGGAAGGCGCGGTCACCAGGTACCGGATCCTGGCGTTCATCGTCGGCACCCTGCTGGTGCTGCTGGCGATCGGGATGGTCCTCAAGTACGGGCCGACCGACATGCCGGAGATGGCGGGCATCGTGTCGCCCATCCACGGCCTCTTCTACATGGTCTACGTGGCGCTCGCCTTCGACCTGTGGCGGCGCACCGGCTGGCCGATCGGCAAGATGGCGCTGATCGTGCTCGGCGGCGTCGTGCCCCTGATGACCTTCTTCGTCGAGCGCAAGATCGTCCGCGAGGCGCGCGCGCTGCCCGCCGCCGAGGCGAAGGCCGGCGCGGGCGTCTGAGATCCCCCCGGGGCTGGTGCCGCGCCCGCTCATCGCCTAACGTTTGACTGAGTCAAACGTTTGGAGGCGCCATGGAGGTGACCGAGGAGGACGTCGGCACGGTCCGCGCGTTCAACCGCTTCTACACCGGTGTCATCGGGGTGCTCGGCGAGGGGCTCGTCCGCTCGCCGTACTCGCTGACCGAGGCGCGGGTGATCTTCGAGTTGGCCCAGCGGGAGGACACCGAGGTGCTCGCGCTGCGCCGCGCCCTCGATCTCGACGCCGGCTACCTCAGCCGGATGCTGGCCCGCTTCGAGGCCGACGGGCTCGTGCTGCGCGAGCGCGCGCCGGGCGACGCCCGCCGCCAGATCGTCCGGCTCACCCCGCGGGGCCGCGAGGTGTTCGCCATGCTGGACGAGCGGACCGCCGCCGAGATCCGCGGGCTGCTGGGCGGCCTCGACGCCGGCGACCGCAGCCGCCTGCTCGCCGCGATGCGGACCGTGCAGGGCGTGCTCGGCGACCGGCCGCACCCGGACGGCGCCGTGCTGCGCCCGCTGCGCCCCGGCGACCTCGGCTGGGTGGTCGAGCGCAACGGCGCCCTGTACGACACCGAATGCGGCTGGGACCGCACCTACGAGGCGCTCGTCGCCTCGGTCGTCGCCGACTACGTGCGCGACCACGACCCGGAGCGGGAGAACGCGTGGATCGCCGAGGCGGACGGCGCCCGCGTCGGCGCGGTGTTCTGCGTGAAGCGCACCGAGGACGTCGCGCAGTTGCGGCTGCTGCACGTCGAGCCGGACGCCCGCGGGCTGGGCGTCGGCGCGGCGCTCGTCGGCGCCTGCGTCGACTTCGCCGCGGAGGCCGGCTACACCGAGATCATGCTCTGGACCACGGCGCTGCAGCGTCCCGCGCACCGCGTCTACGCGCGCGCCGGGTTCGTGCTCACGGACGAGGAGCCGCCCGTGGAGCGCTTCGGCGACGTCATCCACGGGCAGGTGTGGCGCAAGAAGCTGTGACCGGGACCCGCGGAGGGCTGTCGCACCTCCGCGGGCCCGGTGCTCGCAGCGATCCCTGACTGCGTCGGCGGCCGGGACGGGGGTCGGACGGAGTTCCGGCCGCCTGTGCTACCGGCGTGGCGCCGGTCCTTCTGGGGGCTGGTGCTCACCTCCCTTCCGCTCGCGCCGGGCGGGGGCGTGACGGCCCGCCCGGCCAAGGGGGGAGGGCGCCGAAGGGCGCCCGGAAGCTCGGGACCGGACCGGCGGCGCGGTGGGACACGGCCGCCGGCCCGGCCGCCGGGGGGTACCGGTGCCGCGGGGGCGGGCGGCACCGGGGCCCGGGGAAGGCCGCTGCGCGGGGCCGGCCGGGTACGGCCGAGAACCCGAGGTGTGTCGCGGCGCGCCGGCGGGGAGCGCGCCGCGAACGCCCTCGGCCGTACGGGCCGGGCCGCGGGTGGACGGGGACGCGGAAAGGGGCCGCCCGGTCTGTCGCATATCGACCCCTCCTCGCTCCCGACCTGGGACTTTGCCGCCCCGAGGATCGTACGTTCACCGTGTGTCACGATCTCGTTGCGTTTAGTACCCGGCCGTCATGCGCGCGTAAACACGCGCCGTGCAAAGAATCAAGATCGCTAAGCGGTCTTTGCCTCCGCATTGCCCGAGCGGCCCGCCGGGCGTCCACCGCGCGCCGCGCCCCGGGCCCGGGTGGTGATCGCTGAGAGCGAACGTTGCTGCGGAAACAAAATGCTGCTCCGTTTTCTTGAGTGTGTATGGCTCAACTTGAGGTTGGGCCGTCAACGGACTTGGAGCTGAGCATGAGCGAAACCCTGACGCTGCCGGTGCTGCCCCTGGAAGACGGGGTCGTTCTGCCCGGCATGGTGGTCCCCCTGGACCTCTCGGAGAGCGGCGAGGTTCGGGCGGCCATCGAAGCCGCGCGGGCGGTGTCCCAGTCCAAGGGCCCGGGCATCCGGTCGGCGGCCAAGCCGCGGGTGCTGCTGGTGCCCAGGCTGAACGGGCGGTACTCCGACGTCGGCACGCTCGGCGTGGTCGAGCAGGAGGGCCGGCTGCCCGGCGGGGAGCCGGGCGCGGTCGTCCGCGGCGTGTCCCGCGTCCGGATCGGGACCGGGACGACCGGCCCCGGCGCGGCCCTGTGGGTCGAGGGCACCGTGATCGAGGCGCCGCCGGCGTCCGGGCGGGCGCAGGAGCTGGCCAAGGAGTACAAGGGCCTGGTCGGCGCGATCCTGCAGAAGCGCGGCGCCTGGCAGGTCGTGGACGTGGTGCAGCAGATCGACGACCCGTCCACCCTGGCCGACAACGCCGGATACGCGCCCTACCTGACCGACGAGCAGAAGATCGAGGTCCTGGAGACCGTCGACGTGGTCGAGCGGCTGGAGCTGCTCATCGGCTGGACGCGCGACCACCTCGCCGAGCTGGACGTCGCGGAGACGATCCGCAAGGACGTCCAGGAGGGCATGGAGAAGACGCAGCGGGAGTTCCTGCTGCGTCAGCAGCAGGAGGCCATCCGCAAGGAGCTGGCCGAGCTGAACGGCGACCCCGCCGACGAGGAGGACGACTACCGGGCCCGGATCGAGGCCGCGAACCTCCCCGAGAAGGTGCGCGAGGCGGCGCTGAAGGAGGTCGACAAGCTGGAGCGGTCGTCCGACGCCTCGCCCGAGGGCGGCTGGATCCGCACCTGGCTGGACACCGTCCTCGACATCCCGTGGAACGAGCGCACCGAGGACGCCTACGACATCCCGGGCGCCCGGGAGATCCTGGACGCCGACCACGCCGGGCTGGACGACGTGAAGGAGCGCATCGTCGAGTACCTGGCCGTGCGCAAGCGGCGCGAGGACCGCGGCCTCGGCGTCGTGGGCGGGCGCAGGAGCGGCGCCGTGCTGGCGCTGACCGGTCCTCCCGGCGTGGGCAAGACCTCGCTGGGCGAGTCGGTCGCGCGGGCCATGGGCCGCAAGTTCGTCCGTGTCGCCCTGGGCGGCGTCAGGGACGAGGCCGAGATCCGCGGTCACCGCCGCACGTACGTGGGCGCTCTCCCCGGACGCATCGTCCGGGCCATCCGCGAGGCCGGTTCGATGAACCCGGTCGTCCTGCTGGACGAGGTCGACAAGGTCGGCGCCGACTACCGGGGCGACCCGACCGCGGCGCTGCTGGAGGTCCTCGACCCCGAGCAGAACCACACCTTCCGGGACCACTACCTGGAGGTGGAGCTCGACCTCAGCGACGTGCTGTTCCTCGCCACCGCGAACGTGGTGGAGGCCATCCCCGGGCCGCTGCTCGACCGGATGGAGCTGGTGGAGCTGGACGGCTACACCGAGCACGAGAAGGTCACCATCGCCCGCGACCACCTGCTGCCGCGCCAGCTCGACAAGGCGGGGCTGGAGGCGTCCGAGGTGAGCTTCGGCGACGACGCGCTGCGGCTGCTGGCGTCCGAGTACACCCGCGAGGCGGGCGTCCGGTCCCTGGACCGCTCGATCGCGCGGGTGCTGCGGAAGGTCGCCGCGAACGTGGCGCTGGGGAAGGCGGAGCTGCCGGTCTCGATCGGCGCGGCCGACCTGAAGGACTACCTGGGCCGGCCCAGGTTCACCCCGGAGGTCGAGCTGAGCCGCAACGAGCGGCGCACCGGCGTGCCGGGCGTGGCGACGGGCCTCGCGGTCACCGGGGCGGGCGGCGACGTCCTCTACATCGAGGCGTCGCTGGCCGACAAGGAGACCGGCGACACCGGCGTGACGCTCACCGGCCAGCTCGGCGACGTCATGAAGGAGTCGGCCCGGATCGCGCTGTCCTACCTGCGCTCGCGCGGCGCGGAGCTGGAGCTTCCGGTCGGCGACCTGAAGGACCGCGGCGTGCACGTCCACGTGCCCGCCGGCGCGATCCCGAAGGACGGCCCGAGCGCGGGCATCACGATGACCACGGCGCTGGCCTCCCTGCTGTCGGGGCGGCCGGTCCGCGCGGACGTCGCGATGACGGGCGAGGTGTCGCTGACCGGGCGGGTGCTGCCGATCGGCGGCCTGAAGCAGAAGCTGCTGGCCGCGTCCCGGCTCGGCATCACCACCGCGATCGTGCCGAAGCGGAACGAGCCGGACCTTGAGGACGTCCCGGCCGAGGTGCTGGACAACATGACGGTCTTCACCGTCAGCGACGTCCGCGAGGTGCTGGAACTGGCCCTGGAGCCGGCCACCACCGTCGTGGCGGCCTGACGGACCCGAACGCCCGCGCCGGTCCGGCGCGGGCGTTCGCATGCCCGGATTCGGGTCCGGCCGTAATCCGGTGCCGCGCATAGTCCGCGGCGGGGCGGGGACCTGCCGCCGGGTGTTGGTGGAAATGTGGCAGCCCGCGGCGCCGGGCGAACGGGTCCCGCGGTACGTCCTCGCCCTGCGCGTCCTCGCCGTCCTGGCGGCGCTGGGCCTGCTCGGCGTGTTCTTCTACTTCGCGTTCAGGCTGACGCTGACGCCCGTCCATGACAACGGCCAGGCGGGCGGCAACACCGACCCGGGCCGCTCACTGCGCTTCTACCTGGACCGCCCCACCAAGGAGGCCGTCCTCCAGATAGGCGGCAACCTGGCGCTCCTGGCCCCTCTCGGCGTCCTGCTCCCCATCGTCTGGACGACCCTGCGCGGCCCCATACGCCTGGCCCTGGTGACCGGAGTGCTCTCCCTGACCATCGAGGCCATCCAGGGGGCCCTGGTGGTGGGACGGGCCTTCGACGTGGACGACGTCATCCTGAACGTGACCGGCGTAGTCCTCGCCTACCTCATCCTGGGCCGCCGCCTGTCCCGGACGCTGCGCGGCACCTAGCTCCGGCAGATGCACACCTAGCGCGGGGTCAGGTGGAAGACGCGTAGTTCGCGTTGGGCGCGTTCCACGTAGCTGTCGTAGACGGGCCAGACCGCGGTGAGGCGGGGCCAGATCTCCTTGCGTTCACGGTCGTCGAGGAGGTGGGCGGTGACGGGGACGGTGCGGCCCTGGAAGCTGACCTCGGCGGAGGGGTTCTTGATGAGGTTGCCCGTCCAGGCGGGGTGCTTCTCGCGGCCGAAGTTGGAGCCCACGACGTACCAGCCGCCGGCGGGGTCGGGCAGGCAGGCGAGCGGCGTCCGGCGGGGGAGGCCGCTCTTGGCGCCGGTCGCGGTGAGGACGAGGCTCGGGACGAGCAGCTGGCCGAGCATGAGCCGGCCGCCGGTTGCCCTGTGCAGGGCGCGGTCCACGTGCGGGACGACCTTCGGGCCGACCTTGGCGAACCATGCCGCGCCCGAGACCCGGTGGAAGACGGGCCCCAGGGTGCGCTGGATCAGGGTCGGCGGCGGCGTCGCGCCGGCGGCGAGCCGTCCGGCCCGGCGCGGGTTGAGGTGGCCGCTGCGGGCCAGCCACCGCAGTGCGTCGGCGACGGTCTCCTCGACGGGGCGCAGCGTCAGGTCGAGCGCCTCCAGGATGGGGCGGTCGTCGGTCGGGACGAGCGTGACCATGAACTCGGCGGCGTCGCGGGTGAGCGGGTAGTCGAAGCGGCGGACGCGCTTGGCCGCGTCCAGCGCCGAGCCCAGTGCGAGCATGGCTTGGGACGGGACGCGTACTCGGCGGCACTTCACGCCGGTGAGGCGGTCGCACAGGTCGGCGTACTGCGGCCAGGTCAGGTAGTGCCCGCCCAGGACCCAGCGGCTCGGGCCCTGGCGCGCCTCGACGGCACGGGCCAGCGCCTCGCCGAGGTCGCGGACGTCGATGACGGACACGCCGCCGCCCGGCAGGGGCCACACCTTGCCGAGCGCGGCGGCGAGCCCCTCGTTCAGGGCGTCCAGCGAGGGCTGGTCGGGGCCGCAGACGCCGCCGGGGTAGACGATCGTCACCGGCGCGCCGTCCTCCTGGAGGCCGCGCACGTAGCGCTCCGCCGCCAGCTTGGACCTGCCGTACTCGGTGCGGGGGTTCGCCAGCGCGTCGTTCGCGGTGATGACCTTGCCGGAGGGCGGGACGAACACCCCGATCGTGGACACGTGGATCACGTGGGCGAGGCCCTGCGCGACGGCGCCGCCCACCACGTTGCGGGTGCCGCGGACGTTGACCTCGACCAGGTCGCGGCCGCCTCCGGTGACGCCGATCGCGGCGGCGGCGTGGACGGCGGCGTCGCAGCCGGCGAGGGCGGAGGACACCGCGTCCGCGTCCATCATGTCGCCCTGGACGAGTTCCACGTCCTCCGGCGCGACTCCGACCGACCGAAGGACCCGGGAGGCCTTGCCGGGGTCGCGCACGAGCGCGCGCGGCGCGTGCCCGGCGGCGAGGAGGGCGCGGACGGTGTGGGAACCGACGAACCCCGAGGCGCCGGTGACGAAGATCCGCATGGGGACAAACTAGCGCTTGGTGCGACCCGGGCGACAGTCCGCGGGCACCGTCCGGCCAGCGTAGCGCCGGTATTTTCGGACGCCTTCATTACCGGTCCGCGGACGAGTCGCCGTTGACGCTGCTGGAACGGTCCAGTCACACTCGTGAATCACCTGACCGCCGACCGGGAGGGGATCGATGAGGATCGGACTGGCCGGCGCGGGGCGCATCGGTGCGCGCCACGCCGCCGCTCTCTGCGCACTGCCCGAGGTGGACACCCTGCTCATCGCCGACGCGGACGCCGCCCGCGCGCGCGACCTCGCGGTTCGCCTCCCGTCCCCGGCGCGGGCGCTGGACGCCGTCGGGGAGCTGTTCGCGGCCGGCCTGGACGGGCTGGTCGTCGCGGCGGCCACCGACGCCCACGCGGCCCTGGTGGAGCGCGCGGTGGCCGCGCGAACTCCCGTCTTCTGCGAGAAGCCGCTCGCCGCGGATGTCGATGGAACGTTCCATACCGTCCGGTCGGCGGCGGCCGCCGGCGTGCCGGTGCAGGTCGGCTTCCAGCGCCGCTTCGACGCCGGGAACGCGGCGGCCCGGGAGGCCCTCGCGTCCGGGCGGCTCGGCTGGCTGCACACCGTCCGGTCGTGCAGCTTCGACCCGTCGCCGCCGCCCCCCGCGTACGTCCCGTCGTCCGGCGGGCTGTTCCGCGACTGCGTCATCCACGACCTCGACCTCATCCGGTTCGTCACCGGGCGCGAGGTCGTGCGCGTGATGGCCGCGGGCGCCAACCGCGGCGACGACTTCTTCCGCGAGTGCGGCGACATCGACACCGGCTCCGCGCTGCTCGTCCTGGACGACGGGACGCTCGGCGTCGTGTCCGCCACCCGCTACAACGCCGCGGGCTACGACGCCCGGCTGGAGCTGTTCGGCTCCAAGGACAGCATCGTCGCCGGCCTGGACGACCGCACGCCCGCCGCTGCGCTGCCCGAGCGGGACGCGGAGCCGCAGTCCGCCGACAGGCCCGCCTACAGCGGCTTCATGGAGCGCTTCTCCGACGCCTACGACGCCGAGATCCAGGCGTTCGTGGACATGGTCGCCGGCCGCCGCGCCAACCCGTGCCCGCCCGAGGACGCCCTGGAGGCGTTCTATCTCGCCGAGGCGTGCGAGATGTCCATGCGCGAGGGCCGGATCGTCGGCACCGGGGAAGTGCGGCGATGAGCTTCGACCTCATCACGATGGGGCGGGTGAGCGTCGACGTCTACCCCGACCAGACCGGCGTCCCGCTGGAGGACGTCGAGTCGTTCGGCAAGTACCTCGGCGGCAGCCCCACCAACGTCGCCGTCGCGGCGGCCAGGTACGGCCGCCGCACCGCCGTCATCACGCGTACCGGGAACGACCCGTTCGGACGGTTCGTCCACAAGGCGCTGCGGGGGTACGGGGTAGACGACCGGTACGTCACGTCCGTCCCCGGCCTGCCGACCCCGCTGGCCTTCTGCGAGATCTTCCCGCCGGATGACTTCCCGCTGTACTTCTACCGCTATCCCAAGGCGCCCGACCTGGAGATCCACCGGGACGAGCTGGACCTGGAGGCGATCCGCGAGGCGCGCATCATGTGGGGCACCGTCACGGGCCTCTCTCAGGAGCCCAGCCGTGAGGCGACCCTGGCGGCGCTGGCCGAGCACCCCGGCCAGACCGTCATCGACCTCGACTACAGGCCGATGCTGTGGGACGACCCCGCCGAGGCCCCGCACTGGGCGGGCCGCGCCCTGGAACACGCCAAGGTCGCGGTCGGCAACCTGGACGAGTGCGAGGTCGCGGTGGGGGAGAGGGAGCCGGAGACCGCCGCCCGCGCGATCCTCGACCGCGGCCCGGAACTCGCCGTCGTGAAGATGGGCCCGGGCGGCGTCCTCGCCGCGACGGCCCGGGAGACCGTGCGGGTTCCGCCGGTCGAGGTCGACGTCGTCAACGGGCTCGGCGCCGGCGACGCGTTCGGCGGAGCCCTCTGCCACGGCCTCCTCGCCGGCTGGGAGCTGCCGCGGATCGCCGGGTTCGCGAGCGCCGCCGGGGCGGTCGTCGCGTCCCGCGTCGCCTGCTCCGAGGCGATGCCCGCGCAGGACGAGGTCGAAGCACTGCTCAAGGAGACCGGATGAACCACCACCTGCCCGCGGGCACCGCCGGAGACGGCCCCTACGGCCTCGCCATCACGCCCGAGTCGGCCGGCTGGACGCACTCCGCCCTGCGCGTCCTCGACCTGTCCGGCGGCGGCGAGCACACCTTCGGCACCGGCGCATTCGAGACGATCGTCCTGCCCCTGGCCGGGTCGTGCGCGGTGGAGTGCGACGGCACGCGGTTCGAGCTGGAGGGCCGCGACGACGTGTTCAGCCGCGTCAGCGACTTCGCCTACGTCCCGCGCGACGCCCGCGTCACCGTGCGGGGGAGCGGACGGTTCGCGCTGGCCGGCGCCCGGTGCGAGAACCGGCTGGAGCCCCGCTACGGCCCGGCGGAGAAGGTGCCGGTCGAGCTGCGCGGCGCTGGGGCGGCGAGCCGCCAGGTCAACAACTTCGGCACGCCGGACGGCTTCCCGTTCGCCGAGAAGCTGATCGCCTGCGAGGTGCTCACGCCGGGCGGCTGCTGGTCGTCCTTCCCGCCGCACAAGCACGACGAGGACCGGCCCGGCGAGTCGGTGCTGGAGGAGATCTACTACTTCGAGGTCGCCGGGGACGGCATGGGCTACCAGCGCGTCTACGGCACGCCGGAGCGTCCCATCGACGTGCTCGCCGAGGTCCGCACCGGGGACGCCGTGCTGGTCCCGCACGGCTGGCACGGGCCGTCGATGGCCCCGCCCGGCCACGACCTCTACTACCTCAACGTCATGGCCGGCCCGTCCCCGGAGAGGGCCTGGCGGATCTGCGACGACCCCGCGCACGCCTGGATCCGCGACACCTGGACGGGCCGGGAGCCCGATCCGCGCCTTCCGCTGACCTCATCGGACGGGCGGGCGGAAGGGCGGCGGTGACCCCCGCGGACCCCCGCCGCGACCTGGACAGTCCCGAATTGTGAGCCGGATCCCGCGCACGCCCGCCCCGATCTGTGATCAACTCCTCACACCGACACATTCGGGGAGAACGGAGAGCAGCCGATGAGAGGCGTTGTCGCGCGCGGGTCGACCCGGAGGCTCGCGGTCCTGGCCGCCGCTGGGCTGCTGGCGCTGAGCGCCTGCAGCAGCTCCGGCGGGAAGAAGTCCGAGGAGGCCCCCGAGGGGGCCGGCCCCCGGCTGAAGATCGCGATGGTGACCCACTCCGGCGCCGGCGACACGTTCTGGGACATCGTCCAGAAGGGCGCGAAGGCGGCCGCCGCCAAGGACAATGCCGAGTTCCTCTACTCGGCGGACCCGGACGGCGGCAAGCAGGCCCAGCTCGTCCAGGCGGCGATCGACAAGAAGGTCGACGGGATCATCGTCACGCTCGCCAAGCCCGACGCGATGAAGGACGTGCTGGCCCGCGCCGCCGCCGCGAAGATCCCGGTCGTGTCGATCAACTCCGGCGCCGCGGAGTCGGCGGAGCTCGGCGCGGTCGCGCACTTCGGGCAGGACGAGTCCATCGCGGGCGAGGCGGCCGGCGCGGAGCTGGGCGAGATCGGCGCGAAGAAGGCGCTGTGCGTCATCCACGAGCAGGGCAACGTGGGTCTGGAGGCCCGCTGCGCCGGTGCGAAGAAGACGTTCGGCGGCGACATGGAGAACCTGTTCGTCCAGGGCACGAACATGCCGGACGTCAAGTCGTCGATCACCGCCAAGCTCCAGTCCGACAAGGCCGTCGACGGGATCCTGACGCTCGGCGCTCCGTTCGCCGCGACCGCCGTCGACGCGGTGAAGGAGACCGGCAGCAAGGCCAAGATCGGCACGTTCGACCTGAACAAGGACCTGATCGCCTCGCTCAAGGCGGGCTCCATCCAGTTCGCCGTCGACCAGCAGCCGTACCTGCAGGGCTACGAGGCCGTCGACCAGCTGTGGCTGATGAAGAACAACGGCAACGTGCTCGGCGGCGGGCGTCCGGTGCTGACCGGTCCGGCGATCGTCACCGGGGAGAACGCGGGCGGCCTGGAGGCGTTCGCGAACCGGGGGACGCGATGACGCAGGCGGTCGCCGAGCCGCCCCCGGTGGCCGGTCCCGGCTCCGACGAGCGCCTGGCCCGGCGGTCGCCGCTGCGGCGGCTGCTGGGCCGCCCGGAGCTCGGCGCGCTGCTCGGCGCCGTCGCGCTGTTCGTGTTCTTCTCCGCGGTCGCGGACGCGTTCCTGCGCGCCGGGTCGTTCTCCACCGTGCTGTACGCCGCGTCCACCTTCGGGATCATGGCGGTCGGGGTGTCGCTGCTGATGATCGGCGGCGAGTTCGACCTGTCGGCCGGGGTGATGGTGACCTCGTCGGCGCTGATCGCGGCGCTGACCGCCTACCAGTTCACGCTGAACGTGTGGGCCGGCGTCGCGATCTCGCTGGTGCTGACACTGGCGCTCGGCATGGTCAACGGCGTCCTCTACGTCCGGACCAGGCTGCCGAGCTTCATCATCACGCTGGCCACGTTCTTCATGCTCGCGGGGCTGAACCTCGGCGTGACGAAGGCGCTCACCGGCAACGTCGCCAGCGACTCCGTCCGCGACATGGACGGCTTCGGCTCCGCCCGCGCGGTGTTCGCCTCGGACGTGGACGTCCTCGGCGTCAACGTGAAGATCACCGTGTTCTGGTGGCTGCTGTTCACCGCGATCGCGACCTGGCTGCTGCTGCGCACCCGCACCGGCAACTGGATCTTCGCGGCGGGCGGCGCGGCGGCCGCCGCCCGCGCGGTCGGCGTGCCGGTCGACCGGGTCAAGATCGGCCTGTTCATGGGCGTGGCGTTCTGTGCCTGGTTCTCCGGGATGCACCTGGTGTTCGCGTTCGCGACCGTCCAGTCCGGCGAGGGCATCGGCAACGAGTTCCTGTACATCATCTGCGCGGTCATCGGCGGCTGCCTGCTGACCGGCGGCTACGGGTCGGCGATCGGCGCGGCCATCGGCGCGTTCATCTTCGGCATGACGAACAAGGGCATCGTGTACGCGGAGTGGAACCCCGACTGGTTCCGCTTCTTCCTCGGCGCGATGCTGCTGGTCGCGACCGTGGTGAACCTGATCGTGCGGCGCAGAGTGGAGCGGTCGTCATGACGGACGCGAAGGCGGCGCCGCTGATCCGGCTGGCCGGCGTCGGCAAGAACTACGGCAACGTCATCGCGCTGCGGGACGTCGACATGGAGGTGTCCGCGGGCGAGGTCACCTGCGTGCTGGGCGACAACGGGGCGGGCAAGTCGACGCTCATCAAGGTCGTCGCGGGCCTGCACCGGCACGACGCCGGGACGTACGAGGTCCAGGGCGAGGAGGTCTTCTTCGGCTCGCCCCGCGAGGCCCTCGACCGGGGCATCGCGACCGTCTACCAGGACCTCGCGGTCGTCCCGCTGATGCCGGTCTGGCGGAACTTCTTCCTCGGCTCGGAGAAGCGCAGGGGCTTCGGACGGCTGGACATCGGGTTCATGCGCGAGACCACGCGCACCGAGATGGCCGCGATGGGGATCGACCTGCGCGACGTCGACCAGCCCATCGGGACGCTGTCGGGCGGCGAGCGCCAGTGCGTCGCCATCGCCCGCGCCGTCCACTTCGGCGCCAAGGCCCTCGTCCTGGACGAGCCCACCGCCGCCCTCGGCGTGAAGCAGGCGGGCGTGGTGCTGCGGTACGTCCTGCAGGCGAGGGAGCGGGGCCTCGCGGTCGTGTTCATCACCCACAACCCGCACCACGCCTACCCGGTCGGGGACCGCTTCCTGATCCTCAACCGGGGCCGCAGCATCGGCTACCACACCAAGGACGAGATCACCCGGGAGGAGCTGACCGGCCTCATGGCGGGCGGCGCCGAGCTGGAGGAACTGGCCCACGAGCTGGACGCGGCGTCCTCCTCCTCGGAGGGCCCGGCCGGCCAGTAGGGCCGGGAGGGGTCAGGCCGGGGCGAGCCAGGCGCGGCACAGCCACCAGGCGTTGACGCCGCCGAAGGTGTCGGCCGCGTCGATGCCGGTGGCGTCCGCGAACCGCTGGACCCTGTTGCGCACCGTGTTGGGGTGGACGAACAGGGCCTCCGCGGCGGCGGTCACGTCGCGGCCCGCCTCCAGCCAGGCGCACACCGCGCGGGCGACCGGCACGGCGTTCGCGCCGAGGTCCGCGCGGGCCGCACGGTACCGGTCGAGCAGGATGGACGCGAGGTCGGTGCGGTCGGCCGCCGCCGCGACCACGGCCACCTCGGCGATGTGCACCGCCCCGGTCCGCCCGGTCGCCTCGGCGGCGGCGAGCGCGGAGACGGCGAGCCGGCGCGCGGCGGCCAGGTTCTCCGCCTCGGCGGGCCCGGCGAGCCCGGCCACCGCCCCGCCGGGCGGCATCGCGGGCGGCGCGGCCGTCACCGTGAACCGCAGGCCGTCCAGCAGCGCGGACAGCGCCGGCGGCCGGACGGGCGGGTGGCCGCGCCCGGCGCCGGACGGGCGGGCCGCCAGCACCCACAGCGCGCCGCCGGCGGGCAGGCCCGCCTCGGCGGCGGCGAGCGCGGCGGCCGAACCGCCGTCCAGCAGGCGCCGCAGCAGCGCCGCGTCCCGCTCGCCCCGCCCCGGCCCGGCCCCCGCCGCCTCCGCGCGCGCCTCCCGGTGCGCCCGGATCAGCCGGGACCGGACGGCCTCGGCCCAGTCGTCGTACAGCTCCCGCGCGTCCAGCAGCAGCTCCGCGCCGACGCCCTCGTCGGCGGCGAGCTCCCGGACCCGCGCCCAGATCCCGCGCTCGGCGACGTGGACGGCGCTCAGCACCGCCTCGACCGGCACGCCCTGCCGGGCGCGGGTCACGCCGAGTTCGGCGACGAACGCCAGCTCGCCCTCGGTCGGCCCGCGCCGCGCCGCGATCGCGCGGGTGGCGGCCGCGAGCAGCGCGCGGGTGTGCCCGGCGATGTCGGCGGGCGGCAGGACCGACATCTCCCGCACCACGGAGGTCACCCCGGCGACCACGGACGGCAGGAGGTCCTCCTCGCGGGAGATCCGCTCGATGAGGTTCATCACCGGCGCCCAGTCGGCGTCGCGCTGAGTCATGGACCCGATTGTGGTGCGCCACAACGTCCGCGGCCAAATCCGTGCCGCCCTCCATGTCAGCGGGGGCGTCCGGTTTCTAAGGTTGGAGGACACCACAAGCCGACGTGTCGTCTTCAGGAGTGCCCTCATGATCTCTGCCCGCCGTGCCGCCGTGATCGGCGCCGGGCCGGCCGGCCTCGCCGCCGGCAAGGCCCTGCGCGACGCGGGCGTGGAGGCCGTCCTCTACGAGCGGGGCGACCGCGCGGGCGGGCTGTGGGTGCGCGACGCCTGCCACTCGCCCGCGTACGCGTCCCTGCACCTCAACACCAGCAAGGGGCGCACCGAGTTCGCCGACTTCCCGATGCCCCGGCACTGGCCCGACTACCCGTCCGCCGACATGGTCGCCGGATACCTGGAGGACTACGCGGAGCGCTTCGGCCTCGTCCCGCACATCCGCTTCAACAGCCCCGTGGTGTCGGTCGAGCGGGACGGCGCGGACGGCCCGTGGACGGTCGCCACCGAGGCGGGCGAGACCGACCGGTACGACGCCGTCGTGGTTGCCAACGGCCACAACTGGGCCCCCCGGTGGCCCGACCCGGCGCCGCCCGGCGAGTTCGCCGGCGCCCAGCTGCACGCGCACGCCTACCGCGACGCCGAGCAGTTCCGCGGCAAGCGCGTCCTCGTCGTCGGCATGGGGAACTCGGCCATGGACATCGCCGTGGACGCCTCCCACGTCGCCGCCGGCCCGGTGCTGCTGTCGGCGCGGCGCGGCGTCCACATCGTCCCGAAGTACCTGTTCGGACGCCCGTCCGACGCGACCGGCGGCGCCCTCGCGGTGCTGCCGTGGCGGACCAGGCAGCGCGTCGCCGAGACGATGCTGCGGCTCGCCGTCGGCCGCCCGCAGGACTACGGCCTCCCCGCCCCGGCGGGCGGCCTGTTCCAGAACCACCCCACGATCAGCGACACGATCCTGCACCGCCTGACCCACGGCGAGGTGGCGCCGCGGCCGGGCATCGCCCGCTTCGACGGGGACGAGGTCGTGTTCACCGACGGCACCGCGGACCCCGTCGACGTGGTCGTCTGGGCGACCGGCTACCGGGTGAGCATCCCGTTCCTGCCCCGCGACGTGGTGGGCGCCGACCCCGAGCGGCTCCCGCTCTACAAGCGGGTCTTCCACTTGGAGGAACCCGGTCTGGCCTTCGTCGGGCTGATGCAGTCCACGGGCGCCGCGCTGCCGATCGTGGAGGCCCAGGCCAAGCTGGCGGCGGCCTACTTCGCCGGCGCCTACGGGCTGCCGCCGCCGGCGCGGCGGCGGCGCGACGTCGCCCGCGCGCTGCGCGAGGCGACCGAGCGGTGGGGCGACCGGCGCCCCATGATGCGCGTCGACTTCGATCGGTACATGGCCGAGCTGCCCCGCGAGCTGAAGGCCGGCCGCGCCCGGCTCGCGCGCGGCGCCGCCCGGCCCTTCACCCCGGCCCACCGCGAGGAGACACCGGCATGAGCACACCCCGCCCGACCGGCGGCCGCGACCCGCGCGGCCTGCGGGTCCTCGTCACCGGCGCGTCCGGCACGTTCGGCCGCGCGATCTGCGCCCGGCTGAGCGGCCGGGGCGCCCGCGTCGTGGGCCTGGACCTCGCGCCCCGGCCGGACGACCCGGTCGAGGTCCTGGCCTGCGACATCACCGACGACGCGGCCGTGCCCGCCGCCGTGGCCGCGGCGATCGAGCGGCTCGGCGGGCTCGACCTGCTGATCAACAACGCCGGGATCGGCGGGCCCGCCCCGGCCGAGCTGCCGCCCGGCGACGAGGTCCGCCGCCAGCTCGACATCAACCTGCTCGGCGCCTGGCGGGTGACGTCGGCGTGCGTGGACGCCCTCGTCGAGTCGCGGGGGCGCGTCGTCATGCTGACGTCCCGCATGGCCGTCATGCAGCTGCCCCTGGCCGCCGCGTACGGCGCGTCCAAGCGGGCGCTCGTCGCCTACGCGGACGCGCTGCGCATGGAGATCGGCACCCACGTCGGCGTGACGTGCGTGTACCCGTCGGCGGTGCGGAGCCCGATCCACGACTCGACCGCCGCCGCGGGGCTGTCCCTGGAGGGCGTCAGCGTCTACGAGCCGCTGGAGGGCGTCGTGGACGCGGTGATGCGCGCCGCCCTGTCCCGCCGCCCCCGCCGGGACGTGACGACGACCCGGCGCGGCGCCGTCGAGTTCTTCCTCGCCCGGCACCTGCCCGCGCTGACCGACCGGATCGTCGCCCGCACGTTCGCCGGACGCGTCCGCTCGGGCGCGTTCGCGGGCGCGGAACTGGCGGCCGGCGTCGTTCGCCGGCACACGGGACGCGGGTGAGCGGATGAGCCGCAGGGTGGGCGGCCGGATGGGCCGCCGATGAGCACCGCCGCGCCGGCGCGGTCCGGCACCGGGGCCCGGGCCAGCGGCCGCGACCTCGCCGGGTACGCCGCCGGGTCGCTCGGCATGGGCGTGTGGGTCACCGTCCCCGGCCTGCTGCTGCTGTACTTCATGACGCACACGCTCGGCGTGGCGCCCGCCCTCGCCGGGCTCACGCTGCTGCTGCCCAAGATCATCGACGCGGTCGCACACCCGGTGTTCGGGACGCTGTCGGACCGGCAGGCGCGCCGCACCGGGCACCGCCGCGGCATGCTGCGCTGGGGGCTGCTGCTGGCGGTCGCCTGGATCGGGCTGTTCTCGGTGCCGGGCGGCCTCTCCGGCTGGACGGCGGCACTGTGGGTCGGCTGCTTCTACATCGCCGGGAACGTCCTGTACGCGTGCTTCCAGGTGCCGTACCTGACGACGCCGTCGGACCTGCGGATCGGCTACCACGAGCGCACCCGCGTGTTCATGTACCGGATGCTGCTGCTCACCGTGGGCCTGCTCGGCGCCGGGGTCGCGGCCCCGGCGCTGGTGTCGGACGGCGGGCGCGGCGACTACGCGCGGATGGCGGTCCTGCTGGCGGGGGTGCTCGCCGCGACCGGCGCCGTCGCCGTCGTCTTCGTCCGGCGGCTCACCGACCGGTGCGGGTTCAAGGTCCCGGAGGGGCAGGGCCACTCCGCCCTCGCCGACGTCCGGACCACGTGGCGGGACCGCGAGTTCCGGGCGCTGGTGCTGTCCTACCTGTTCACCGGGATCACCACGCACCTGTTCCTCGCCGCGGTGCCGTTCTACGCCGAGTACGTGCTGGACGACGAGGGCCTCACCGCCGTGCTCATGGGCGCCTTCCTCGTCCCCGCCGCGATCGCCGGGCCCGTGTGGTCGAGGGTGTCGCGGCGGACCGGCAAGCAGCGCGCGCTGCTGCTGTGCCAGGGCGCGTTCGTCGCCGGCCCCCTCGCCCTGTGGCCCGGCGACGAGCTGGGACTGCCCGTGACCGCCGCCGTGATCGCCATGCTCGGCACCGCCTTCGCCGGCCTCCAGCTCTTCGCGTTCTCGCTGGTCCCGGACGTGGTGGCCGCCGCCGAGGCGCGCGGGACGGCGCGCGCGGGCGCCTACACCGGCGTCTGGACGGCGACCGAGGCGACCGGCACCGCCATCGGCCCGTACGTGTACTCCGCCGCCCTGGCCTTCGGCGGTTTCGTCTCCACCACCGAGGGCCAGGCGGTGGCCCAGCCCGACTCGGCGCTGCTGGCCCTCCTCATCGGCGTGACCGCCGTCCCCGCCGCGCTGATGGCGGTCGCCGTCGTGTTCCAGCGCCGGTTCTCCCTCGACCGGGCGCCCGCGGACGAGCCGGCGTCTTAGCCGCGCCCCCTAGGACCACTCCGCCTTCGCGAGGATCTTGTCGAGGTCCGGGGTGCTCCACTCGTCCAGGATGAGCAGCCTGGGCTGAGCCAGGTACCAGTACCGCTGGACGTAGGACGGCCCGGCGGGCTGGAACTGCCGGGCGCCGGTCATGAAGACGCACCTGAGGCGGAACTCGCGGTACTCGGCCTGCCGCGTCCCGAGGGGGGTGGTCGCGCTGCGGGCGGGCCGCTCCCGGTCGGACCCGGCGCCGATGCCGTTGAGGTCGCCATGGTGCGGGCAGTCGCGGAACGCCTCGGTCTCCGGGCCCCAGGGCTGGTTCAGCCGGAACCTGTTCCAGCCGGTCTCGCCGTCGTTGGCCCACGGCTCGCTGATCACCAGGAAACCCGGGCAGTTGTTCTGCCAGATCCGGGCGTCGCGCCCCTGGGGCGGGGCCTGCCCGATCGTCTTCGGGGAGCAGGCGCCGGGGGTGCTCACCCAGTAGTTCCCCTGGGGATCGCCCGGCACGTCCGTCAGCGCGGTGCGCCGCCATGCGGTCGGGACCGTGACCGAGAGCCCGCCGAACGACATCCGCTGCCCGGACGGCGTGGGTGTGGGGGCGGCGGCGACGGCGGCGTTGTCGTCGGGCCGCGTCGCGGCGTAGACGCCGACGCCGGCGGCGGCGCTGCCCGTCACGGCCGCCCCCGCGATGGCGACGCCCGCCTTGCCGCCGACCGCGGACAGGAACCCGCCCGACCCGGACGCCGCGCCGCCCGTCCCGGCCGCCCCGGCGGTCCCGGCCGTCCCCGCGCCCGCCGTCCCGGCGGCTCCGGCGGTGCCCGCGCTCGCCGCGCCGGCGGTGGCCGCTCCCGCGCCCGCCGGGACGAGCCCGGCGGCGGCGAGCGGGAACAGGGCGGCGAGGGCGGCCGCCGCGACGGCCAGGGCGCGCACGCCGCGCTGCTCCCAGTCCGGCCCGTAGGACGCGACGGCGATGCGGTCGAGCTCGGACGTGAAGTGCGCCGCGCTCGGCGGGCGGTGGGAGGGGTCCTTGGCCATCCCCTGGAGCACCAGGGTGCGCAGCGGCTCGGGGACGTCGTCCGCCGGGACGGGTGCGGTGGCGTGCTGGCCCATCAGCGCCATCCGGTCGTCGGCCCGGTAGGGCCGCTCGCCGGTCACGCACTCGTAGAAGACGCACGTCGCGGCGTAGACGTCGGTGGCGGGGGTGGCGGGCCCGCCGCGCCACTGCTCCGGCGCCATGTAGATCGGGGTGCCGGAGCGGTCGGACTCGCCCGCCCACACGGCGATGCCGAAGTCGATGAGCTTGCTGAGCCCGTCCGCGCGGACGACGACGTTGGCGGGCTTGTAGTCGCGGTGGACGACCCCGGCCGCGTGCGCGGCGGCCAGCCCGCGCAGCGAGCCCTTGAGCACCAGCAGCGACGCCTCGGGCCCGAGGGCGCCGTGCTCGGCGAGCACCCGCTTCAGCGAGACGCCCTCGACCGCCTCCATGATGAGCGCCGTGCCCTGCTCGTGCTCGACGAGCCGGTAGAGCCGCGCCACGTGCGGGTCGTCGACCCGGCCGAGCATCTGCGCCTCGTGGCGGAAGGCGGCCTTGGCCGCCGGGTCGGCGCCGGCCGGCAGGTACTTGATCGCGACGGGCGTGCCCGTCCGGGCGTGCCGGGCCAGCGCCACCCGGCCCTGCGCCCCGCGGCCGAGCTCGCGCACCTCCTCGAACTCCGAAACGCGCCATTCCGCCACGGGGCACCTCTTTCCGGTCCTGCTTGATCGTTCCAGTCATGTGACGCGGCGGAACGGGGGAAGGTTGGTCACTCTTTCGACACGAGGATGCCACGGGCGGTGAACGCCACGTCCGGGTCCGGGTGGGCGCGCAGGGTGCGCAGGACGTCCCGCCACTCCGCCGGCCAGCCGACGCGGGGCCCGTGCCCGCCGGCGAGCGCGCACGCGAACAGGCCGCCCGCCGTGTCGCCGCGCCCGGCGAGCCGCTCCGCGTGCGGACGCACCTCGTCGGGGTCGGCGAACCCGGGGTGCGGGCCGTCCGCGAGGGCCTCGGCCACCCGCCGCACGGCGAGCACCGGGGCGCCCGCGCAGGCGTCGGCGAGCGCGTCCACGGCCGGGTCGTCGTCCCAGCGCACGGTGGCGGCCGCCAGCTCCCGCGCGAGCTGCGCCGGGAGCTTCTCCGCGACCGCCCGCAGCACGGGTTCGGCGGAGTCGCGCCGGTTCGCGGCGGAGCGCCGGAGCACGTCGGCCAGCGCCGCCAGCCGCTGCGCCGCCGGAAGGTCCCGCTCGGGCTCGGCGTCCGCGACGTCCCCGGCCTCCGCGAGCGCCGCGGCGGCGTCCGCGAGCGCGCCTGCCCCGGTGCCGCCCACCGCGCAGCCCGCGAGCGTGAACAGCGCGGTGCGCCAGCTCCGCGTCTCGCCGAGGTCGGTGAGGACGGCCGCCAGCCGCGCCGGGATCTCCGGCGCCCACTGCGCCCACCGGCCGAGCGCCGACAGCGCCGCGTCGGACGCCTCCGGGTCGGGGGAGCGCGCCACCCGCACGACGAGCGCGGCGTAGTCGGCGCGGAACGCGTCCTCGATCTCGTGCGGCCACGCGCCGAGTACCTGGCGCGCGAGGTCGCGCGGCCCGCCCGCCGCCTCGGCGAGGATCCGCCGCGCGACCGGGTCGGCCATGTGCGCCCGGACGGCGGACGCGATCGCCGCGCGCACGTCCCGGTGCTGGCCGGGGTCGTCCCACGCGGCGCCGACGATGTCCATCGCCTCGGCGGCGCGGGTGCGCAGCAGGATGCGCAGCGCCTCCTTCCGCGCGGTGATCTTGCCGCCGGCCAGCACCGGGCGCAGCAGGTCCGCCAGCGCCGACGGCCGGACGAACCGCGCCGCGCGCGCCGCCGCGTAGACGGCCACGTGGGCGTCGTCGGACGAGGCGTGCGCGAGCAGGTCGGGCAGGACGTCCTGCGGGCGGGCGGTCCAGGGCGCGGCCGTCAGCGCGGCCCGGCGCAGGCGCGCGTCGGCGGACTCCAGGTACGGGCGGAGCCGGCCGGCGTCCACCCCCGGGACCTCCGCGATGGCCGCGACCGCGCGGGCCCGGTCGGCGTCGGGGAGCCGCTCGTCGCCCGCGACCCGGTCGAGGAGGCGCAGGTAGGCGGCGTGCTGCCGGGCCGTCCACGCGCGCATCCAGCGCGGCTCCATCCACGGCACGTAGGTGACGCCGCCGCGCCGGAACCGCCCCTCGGGCGTGGACTCCGCCAGCACGAGGTGCAGCAGGTCGGTCCGCTCCGCGGCGATCGCGGCGAGGACCGGCGGGAGCCCCACCGTGGACGGGTCCGCGGCGACGACGCGCTCCACCCGGTCGCCGCGCGTCGCGGGCGGCGCCAGCCAGTACGCGACCGCCTCGCGGATCACGCCGTCGTCGCGGGCGCCGGCGGCCTTCTCCAGCGCGTCCTGGAGGGCCGGGACGCCGTGGGCGCGGCGCCCGAGCGCGCGGGCGAGCATCAGCGCGAGCACGTGGTCGTCGCGGCGCGCGCCGTCGTCGAGCAGCGGAGCGAGCCGCTCCACGAGCCAGTGCTCCTGCCCGCGCCGCAGCACGAGGTCCAGCCGGCCGAGCGGGACGTGGGAGGCGCTGCCGATGACGCGCCTCAGCAACCCGATCCCGGCGACCGTCAGCGCGCCGTCGTCGCGCATCGCGCCCTGCCGGAAGAACGCGCTGCCGAGCTGGACGAGCGCCAGGCGGGTGGCGTTCGAGCAGTCGCGGGCGTTCAGCGCGTCCTCGGCCAGCCGCTCGGCGGCCGGGGCGTGCCCGGCCTCCAGCGCCGCGCCGGGGACCTCCGCGAGCGCCCGCAGCGCGGCGACCCGCACCGGCTCCTGCTCGTTGCGCAGCCGCCCGAGGGACTCCAGCAGCGCCGACAGCACCGCCGGGTCGCGCTCGCGCCCGGCGCACGCGGCGAGCAGCGCGTACCCCGCCGCGCGCTCGTCGGCGTCGGGCCGCCGCGTCAGCTCCTCCAGGACGGGCCGGGCCTCCTCGAAGGGCAGGTAGGCCGACACGGCCCGGACCCGCTGCGGGTGCTCGGCGACCGCGCGGAGCCCGAGCATCCGGCGCGCCTCCCGGACCCGCACGGCGCGCGGCAGGACGTTCATCAGCCCGTCCCCGAACTCGCGCGCCGCCAGGTCGACGCCGTCCATCGCCGCGTCGAACAGCGCGCCGCGCCGGGACGGCGGCACCGCCGACAGCAGCAGCGCCAGCGCGTACTCGTCCTCGCGGAGGGCGCGCGCGACGGCGGCGATCCCGTCGCCGCCGACGCGGACGAGCCGGTCCCGGAAGGAGCGCCGGTGCACCAGCGTGGTCAGCATCGTCCGGGCGCCGTCCGCCAGCAGCAGCCGCAGCGTGCGCTCCGGCTCGGCTTCCAGCAGCGCGCCGATCCGCGGCTGGAGCGCGTACGGCAGCCCGCCCGCGTGCCAGTACTCCTCCAGGAGGCCGAGCACCCGCCCGGGGTCGTGCCGCACCGCCGCCGCGACGCCCGGCCCGTCCCAGTGCCACCAGGTGGAGCGCGCGCCCGGCGTCAGCTCGGCGAGGCCGCGTTCGGCGTGGTCCAGGAATGCCTCGGCGTGGGCGCGGCCCAGCGTGTGCGCGTTCGGGACGGCGTGCGAGAGCGGCCCGAGCCGCTCGGCCACGCGCTCCGGCGTGCAGGCGGGCAGCAGCGCGGCGGCCTCGTCCGCGCCCCACCGCTCCAGGACCGGCCCGATGAGCGCGTCCGCGAGGTCGGCGCGGCGGTGCCGGCGCACCGCCCGGTACGTCGCGGCCCTGATCGCCTGCGGGGCGTCCATGAGCCGCTCCGCGAGCGGTTCCGGCGCGGTCGCGTACCGCACCGCCAGCCGGGTCGCCCGCAGCGCGAGCACCGCGTCCGGGTCGCCGGTCGCCGCCACCAGGTGCGCGAGGGACGCCTCGTCCCGCGAGGCGGCGGCGATGAGCAGCGCCGCCGACCGCTCGTAGTGGCCGCGCGCGCCCAGCTCGGCCAGCAGCGCGGCGAGCTCCGGAGTGCCCCGGGAGGCCCGCAGCGCCGTCAGGCGGCGGACGCGGGCGCGGTACGGAAGGGGCTCGATCTCGGCGATCAGGTCATCGGCGTGCATGGCGCGCAATCGTGCCGGATCTCCCGCCCCGGTTCACTCGCTTTTCCGCTCCTCGGGCGCGGGCCGGGACGCGGTGATCTGCTCGGCGAGCATGCGGACCCGGGACTCGTGCTCGTCGTAGCCGACGACGACCGGCGGCTCGTTGTAGGGCATCGTGTCCGACGAGCGGCGCAGCTTCACGTACTGGCCGCACGCGTCGATCGCGTACGGCTCCATGTCGTCCTGGAGGGCGCCGATCACCGTGATGCCGTGCGTCTCGCCGATCTTGCGGAACAGCGCGACGGCCTCCTTGCGGTGCTCCTTGCCGAGGTTGCGGCCCAGCTCGTCCAGGACGAGGCAGAGCCGCCCGCCGCCGGAGCTGGCGAGCGCCGCCGCGCACACCAGCTTCACGGCCTTCTCGTCCATGAGCGCGGTGTTGGCGCGCCGGTTGTAGGGGACGTACCGCTGCCCGTCCGAGCGGCGCCACTTCGGCGTGACCCGCCACCGCCACTCCTGCTCGGGGTCGCCCGGCTGCTCCGGCGTCGGGAACTCCAGCGTCGCGCCGTACCCGCCGTACGCGAGGTCCAGCTTCTCGAACTCCTCCGCGACCCGCTGGAGGCGGGTGCGGATCGCGGCGGTCAGCGCGGTGCGGTGCGCCTCCGCCGCTCCCGCCGCCTCCGTCGCGCCCTTCTGCGCCTTGTCCAGGTCGGCGCGGCGCGCCGACAGCTGCACCTCGATCTGCCGCCGCTGGTGCCGCTCGTAGTCCTCCCGCCGCCGCAGATGCCCCTCCAGCGCCTGCGCGAGGCGGGCGAACGTGGCCTGCTCCCGGTCGGTGCGGCGGCCCTCGCCCTCGGCGCGCTCGCGCAGCAGGAACCGGATCTCCTCCGGCATGTCCTCGTCGGACGGCCCGTCGGGGAACACGCGGCGCAGCGCCTCCGACAGGTGCTTCTCGGCGGTGTGCCACCACTCGGCGGGCGTCCAGGTCGCCTCGTCGTCGTCCAGGCCCGACAGCCATTCGGCGGCGGCTTCGCGGGAGCCGCCCCAGTCCTTCTCCAGGGCGTCCAGGCCCAGCGCGGCCCGCCTGTCGGCCAGCTCGGACGACGCCCGGCGGATCGCGGCGCGCTCCTTCTCGCGGGCCTCCTTGCGGCCGCGCAGCCGGTCGATCTCCAGCGCGCGCGTGTCTGCCTTCGCTTGGAGCCGCCTCAGCGTCTGTTCCGCCGAACCGAGCCGTGGGCCGAGCCGCGCCTCGCCGCCCGCCAGCTCCTCAAGGCTCTCGCGCAGCTCCGCCATGCGCTCGCGGACGTCGTCCAGCTCCTGCGCTGCGCGCGCGCCGCTCAGACGGCGGCCGGCGAGGGCCACGTCGGCGGCGGCGTCGGCCGTGGCCTGCCGCGCGTCCTCCAGCGCCTCGGTCGCGGCCTCCAGTGCCGTCCGGGCCGCCTGGACGCGGGCCACGCGGCCGGTGACCGGCTCGGTGAAACCGCCGATGACGACCGTGCCGGTGCCGTCGCCGTCCAGGGCCGTGAAGAACCGCCCCAGCGCCCGCTCGCACCGCACGCCCTCGGGCAGCCCCTCGCCGCCCGCCGGCACGATCATCGAGCCGGGCAGCCCGGAGAGGGCCGCGACGGCGGCGTCCAGATCGTCCGCCGCGACGACGACGGCCTCCCGGTACGGCCACAGCGCGGCCTCCCAGCGTTCCCGGACGTCCTCGGCCAGCTCGACCGCGTCCAGCAGGCCGACCGCCGTGATGCCGGCCGCCTCCAGCGCGCGGATCTGCTCCGGCGCGCTGCTCTGCCCAGCCTCGGCCTCGGCCAGGGCCCGCTCCGCGCGCGCGACGGCGCCCTTGGCCATCCCGTACTCCTGCTGGGCCTCGTCGCGGCGTGCCTCGGCCTCCTTCAGCTCGGCGCGGGCCGTGTCGGCGTCCCGGCCGTCGGCCTCCCGCTGTCGCTCCTCCAGCGCCGACACCTGCCGGCGCAGGTCGTCCATCCGGCCCCGGGCGACGGCCTTGTCCGCGGCGAGCCGGTCGGCCTGCGCCTTCAGCTCGGCGAGCGCCGCCTGCGCCTCCTGGACCTGCGCGTCCAGCGCGCCGCCGGTGAGCTGCTCGATCTCCCGCTCCGCGGCCTTCGCCGCCTCCGCCAGCTCCGCGCCCTCGCGGTGCAGCCGCTCCTGCTCGGCGGCGTGCGCGGCGTCGGCCTCCGCCGCGTCCACCAGCAGCCGCGCCCGCCGCGTCCGCCAGTGCCGCAGCGCCGCCGCCACCTCCTCGCGCGCGCGGTCGTGCCGGTCGAACGTCTTCAGCAGGCTCGCCGCCTCCCGCTCCCACCCGGCGAGCCGCTCGGCGGCCTCCGCCGCCTTGGCGCGCTCCCGGTGCTCCTCGGCGCGCGACCTGCGCTCGGCCTCCAGCTCCCGGTCCAGCCCGGTCAGCGCCGCGATCGCGCTGAAGACCCGCTCCGGGCTGATCTCGTTCAGCGGCTGCGACAGCAGGTTCGTCGCGACCTTCGACCGCACCGACGTCGACAGGAACGACACGCACCGGACCTGCCCGCCGTACAGGACGCGGGTCAGGTCCTTGGCGACCACGTCGCGCCGCCCCGCGCTGCGGGGGAGGCTCGCCCACAGCCGGTCGGCGAGCGCCACCCGGTCGGCCTCCGACGGCGCCGACGCCAGGTACACGCCCTGCCGCCACCGGATCTCCAGGTGCGGCGCGTCCGCGTTGACCCGCAGCCACACGGTCACCGCCGAGCCGTCCTCCACCGGCTCGGGGTGGTCGAAGACGCCGACGATGTAGCCGTGGTCGGCGCTCGCCCACCGGCTGTCGCCCTGCGCCGCCAGCTCCGCGTTGAAGAGCAGCTCGGCGACCGCCCGCGCGCCCGACGCGAACCGCCACTGCTCGTCCCCGAGCAGCGCGGTGATCGCCGCGATGAACGACGACTTGCCCGCGCCGTTGGAGTCCTTCGGGCCCTGCCCGGCCACCACGATCAGCGTCCCCGGCACGGTCGGCACGGGATGCGTCGACAGCCGCGAGATGTTCACCGCCTGCACGGCCACGAGCGTCCGGTCGCCGACCACGTTCTCGGTCTCGCGCGCGGCCACCATCGGTTCGGTGCGGGCCGTCATGTGCTCTCCCCCCGTCCCCGCCGCCGCGCCCGGATCGCCGCGGCGAGCGGCGAGTCCGGCCCGGCGGCCAAGATCAGCTCTTCCTGCAGCCGGCGGCGCGCGGCATCGGTCAGCCGGTGGAACTGCGCCCCCGGCACGAACCCCCCGGCCTCGTCCGGGCCCGCCTTCACCTGCGCCACCAGCCCCGCCAGCCGCAGCCGGCGCAGCGCCGCCTCGAGTTCCCCGACCGGCAGCTGCGTGCGGCGGCGCAGCTCGTCCACCGGCGTCGGATGCGGCGACAGCCACGAGTCGTCCGCCAGCTGCCCGGCCGCCCGCGGGATCGCCACCGAGTGGATCAGGACCAGCGTCAGCACGGCGCGCTCGCGCACCCCCGGGACGCACGCCGGGTCCTCCGCCAGCGCCTCGGCGACCTCGTCGCGGTAGCCGGAGATCCAGCGGGTCTGCTCCGAGCGGATCAGCGTCCGCCCGTTCAGCGCGAGCATCTGCTCGACCGCGCGCCGCAGCGCCGGCTCCCGCAGCGCCGCGAACCGCACCTCCGGCACCGGTTCCGCCGCGTGCTCGACCGCCATGTAGGCCGCCACCACCTCGGCGCGCCGCCGCTCGTCGAACCCCCGCAGCACGCCCTCGTACAGCCCGCTCACCCGTCCTCCTCGCCGGCGTCCGGCCGCGGGGCTTCCGCGGGTCCGGGGTCCTCGGGCTCGGGAGCCGGGGGCTGGGGGAGGCGCGGCAGGAGGTCGCGGAGGGAGGCGAGGGAGGGCTCGGGCCACAGCGCCGTGCGGGGCCCCGGGCGGGCGGTGCCGGCGAGCTCGTCCAGGATCAGCCAGCCCGTGTCGGACAGGCGGCGCAGCTCGCCGGTGGCCCAGCGGCGGGCCAGGTCGGTGTCGCCGCGGGTCATGTCCGCGTAGACCCGCAGGATGTCCGCGACCGGGGCGGGGGAGCCCGGCCAGGGGGCGTCGTCGAGGCGGGTCCAGCAGCAGCGCAGCGCGGCGGCCAGGACGCGGCGGGCCTGGCCCGCGCGGTCCAGCGGCATCGGGGCGGTCTCGTACTCCTCCAGCAGCGCGGGCGTCGCGCCGTCCGGCCACTCGGGCAGCAGCCACACGCGGCCGGCGTCCGCCGCCGCGACCACGCCCGGCGGGACGGGGTCGGACGCGGCTGCCGCCGGCCCGCCCAGCAGCCGGGCGCGGGCGCGGGCCAGCACGTGCGGGTCCACGCTCACCGGCCGGTCCTCTCGAACCAGCCCGGCGACACCCAGGTCGGCGCGCCCTCGGGACGCGCGGCCAGGCCGTCCGACCACGCGAGCCGGTAGGGCAGCTCGGGGTGCTGGTGCGCGGCGGCGAGGTCGGCGAGCACGCGGCGGGCCGCCGCCCAGTCGCGGTCCAGGACGTCCTCGACCGCGACCCGGTCCCGGCCGCGCAGGACCTGCTCGGCGACCTCGCGGAGCCGCTCCGCCGCCGCGGTGTCCGCGCCGGTGTCGCCCGACAGCCCCGCGTCCGGGACCGACGGGCGCGGCGGCGCGGGACGCGGCGGCGTGGCGCGCGGGCCGTCCTCCACGGCCGCCACCACCGCGGCCGGCTCGTGCCAGGGCGCCGGGGCGTCGAACACGAACCCGTCCAGGACGGCCGCGAGCTCCTCGCGGGACGCCGTGCGCGTGAACGTCCGCCACGTCTCGGGCGGCAGCAGGGTGAGGTTGCGGGTGGTGCCCGCCGAGTCCGACAGGCGCGCGGCGGCGCGGCGGGACGCGTCGCCGTAGGCGTAGATGGCGGCGCGCAGGTCGGTGCACGTGCGGTCGAGCTGCGGCCACCGCCGCAGGATCGCGCCGTGCAGCCGCTCGGCGCGCAGCAGGATCTCCTCCGTGCCCCACAGCTTCGGCGCCTGCTCGCGCAGCTCCTCGATCGTGCCGTTGGTGAGGGTGACCAGCTCGACGCTCCACAGCCGGAACGCGCGCGCCAGGCCCTCGGCGCCGTCCCGCGCCTGCTCGGGCGTCATCCGGGGGTCGGCCACGTTGAGCTGCTCCAGCGCGAGCAGCCGGTGCATCTCGCTCTGCCCGCCGTCCAGCATCATGCGGCGGACGAACATCAGCCCGACCACGCTGGTGAACGACGCCCGGTAGCGCAGCTGGTTCGGCTTCGGGAACACCTCCCGGATCGCGCCGAGGCCCTTCAGCACCCGCAGCCGGTTCTCGAACACCTCCGGCGGGTAGCGGCGGCACACGTACCGCATCTGCTCGCGGCTCAGCCCGTCCTCGCCCGCGTCGGCGAACGCGGCGAGCAGCGTCTCGGCGACGTCGACCAGCTCGGGGTCGTCGACGACCGCGCCGCTGTCGCGGGCCAGCGCCGCGAACATCTGCCGGTACACGCCCAGCACGGCCTCGCCGACCAGGACGTCGTCGAGCGTGCCGCTCTCGGAGGGTTGGGACACGGCGAACTACGGTACGGCCCCCGCGCGGCCAACGTGGAATCGAGACGCCGCAGGCCCGCCCGCGGGCGGGCGGGCCGGGGAGGCCCCGGTGGGGCGCCGGGGCCTCCGGGGCGGGTCAGGCGGTCGGGGCCGGGTGCGGGATGGACTTGTGCTCCAGGTAGGCGCGCAGCCCCTCCGGGCCCAGCTCGCGGCCCATGCCGCTGTTCTTGAACCCGCCGAACGGGGTGTTCGGGTCGAGGGTGTACATGTTGACGCCGCAGCTGCCGGTGCGGATGCGGCGGGCGACCTCGACGCCGTGCTCGACGTCGGACGTCCAGACCGAGCCGCCGAGGCCGTAGTCGCTGTCGTTGGCGATCCGGACGGCGTCGTCCTCGTCCTCGTACGGGATGAGGACGAGCACCGGCCCGAAGATCTCCTCGCGGGCGATGCGCATGTCGTTGCCGACGTCGCCGAACACGGTCGGGGCGACGTACCAGCCCCGGTCGCGCGGCCGGTCCAGCCCGCCGGTGATCAGCTTGGCGCCCTCGTCCTGGCCGATCCGGATGTAGTTCTCCACCCGCTCCTGCTGCCGCTTGGCGACCAGCGGGCCGATCTCCGTGGCGTAGTCGGCGGGGTCGCCCACATTGAGCCCGCCGACCATGGTGGCGAGCGCGTCGGCGACCTCGTCGTAGCGGCGGCGGGAGGCGAGGATGCGGGTCTGCGCGGCGCACGCCTCGCCGTTGTTCATCAGCGAGGCCAGCTTGAAGCCCTCGACGGTGGCGGCGAGGTCGGCGTCGTCCAGCACGATCGCGGCGGACTTGCCGCCGAGCTCCAGGGTGACCCGCTTGAGCTGCTCGCCGCACACCGCGCCGATCTTGCGGCCGGCGGCGGTGGACCCGGTGAAGGAGACCTTGTCGACGTCGGGGTGGGCGACGAGGTAGGCGCCGACCTCGCGCCCGGCCGGGACGAAGTTCACCACGCCGTCCGGGATCCCCGCCTCCTTGATCCACTCGGCGAGCAGGTAGCTGTCGAGGGGCGTCTCCGGGGACGGCTTGGCCACCACCGTGCACCCGGCGATCAGCGCGGGCGCGAGCTTGAGCATCAGCGTGAACTGCGGGACGTTCCACGGCACGATCGCCGCGACCACGCCGACCGGCTCCTGGGTGACCGTGACCGGCCCGAGCATGCCCTGCCGCTCCTCCTCCCAGGTGTAGGTGGCGGCGAGGTCCACGTAGTACTGCAGGACCATCTGCGGGATGGCGGCTTGGCCGAACACCGAGAACATGATCGGGGAGCCCATCTGCGCGGTGCAGAGGTCGGCCATCTCCTGCTGCCGCTCGGCGTAGATCGCCGACAGCCGGCCGACGATCTCGGCGCGCTCGGCGGGCGTCATCCGCGGCCAGGGGCCCTCGTCGAAGGCGCGCCGCGCCGCCGCCACCGCCGCGTCGATGTCGCCCTCGGTGCCCTCGGGCACCCGTCCGATGACCTCCTCGGTGTGGGGGGAGATGACGTCGATCGTGGCGGTGCCGGCCGGGGCGGCCCACTCGCCGCCGATGAACAGCCGATCGTGCTCGCGCATGGTGCTGTGCCTCCCTGCCCGCGGGCGAGTTCGGTTAACCGAATGCTTGCTTGGGCACAGCATCGCATGAGGTCCCCGGGCGTTGGCAAGAGGAATGAGACTCGCGTCTCGCTCGGAGTCCAGTCCCACTCGGGATCCAGTCCCAGTCGGGGTCGGGGCTCACTCGCGGTCCAGGAGATGCCGGTTGGGTCCGCGCGCGCGTTCCGCGAGGCCGGGCAGCTCCACCACCGCGACGCCCGCCGCCTCCAGCAGCTCCGCGCCCGTCCCCGCCGCGAACAGCTGCGGCTCGCGCCAGGCGAACACGACCCGCCGCGCGCCCGAGGCGATGATCAGCTCGGCGCAGGGGCGGGGACGGGACGCGCGGTGCGCGCACGGTTCGAGGGAGCTGTAGACGGTCGCGCCGTCCAGCGGGCCGGGCGCCTTGGCGAGCGCGGCCTCCTCGGCGTGGTCGTGCGGGTCCGCCTCGCGGGAGAAGCCGCGCGCCACCTCCCGGCCGTCCGCGCCGACGATGACCGCGCCGACGGAGAACGCCGTCTCCGACGGCGGGCACAGCGCCGCCAGGTCGCAGGCCAGCGCCAGCCAGGCGCGGTCATCCACGCGGGGCTCCGGCCCGGTAGCGCAGCAGTGCCAGGTCGCCGATCCGGGTGACCTCCTCCAGGCGCATCGGACGGTCCGGCGACTGCGGGAAGACCCCCGAGCGGACGAAGCGCGGCGCGGCGGGGTCGCCGATGAAGAACGGCGCGACGACGAGCTGGATCTCGTCCACGGCGTCGGCGGTGAGGAACAGCGTGTGCACCCCGCCGCCGCCCTCGACCATCAGCCGCCGGACGCCGCGCCCGGCGAGGTCGGCGAGCACCTCCCGCAGGTCGAGCGGGTCGCCGGCGGGGACGACCTCGGCCAGCCCGGCCAGCCGGGGCGCCAGCTCCGCGGCGGGGGCCGGCGGAGCGTACACGAGCTTCGGCGCCTCGCCCGTGGTGAAGAACCGGGCGCCGGGATCCAGGTCGCCGCTCCAGGTCAGCGTCACCTTCACCAGGTCGGCGGGCAGCCCGCGCGCGACGCGCCGCTCCCGCCGCGCGGCGGAGCGGACCAGCAGCTTCGGGTCGTCGGCCCGCACCGTCCCGGCGCCGACCAGGATCGCGTCGCAGTCCGCCCGCACCGCGTCCACCCGGTCGAAGTCGGCGGGGCTCGACAGCCGTAGCCGCTCCGGCGTCGCGTCGTCGATGTAGCCGTCGGCCGACATGGCACAGCTCAGCAGCACGTAGGGACGATCACTCACGCCGCCACACTACGGGAGCCGCGGCGCGCGGCATCCGCCCGGCGTTCCAAGATCCTTTGGGATGGCTCGGCGTTTCTGCGCCGGATGTGTCGGAGGGGGTGCCTATGGTTGCTGCGACATGCGATTCCTGCACACCTCCGACTGGCATCTCGGCAGATCGTTCCACCGCGAGGACCTGCTGGCCGCGCAGGCCGCGTTCGTCGACCACCTGGTCGAGACCGCCGCGGCGGAGGACGTCGACTGCGTGCTGGTCTCCGGCGACGTCTACGACCGGGCGCTGCCCGCGGTCGACGCCGTGAAGCTGTGCAACGAGGCGCTGGTGCGGCTCGCCGAGCACGCCCGGGTGGTGCTGATCGCCGGCAACCACGACTCCGCGCGCCGGCTCGGGTTCGGGTCCGCGCTGATGGACGCCGCGGGCGTGCACGTCCGCACCGACTTCGCCGCCGTGGGGGAGCCAGTCGTCATCGGGGACGCCGCGGTCTACGGCATCCCGTACCTGGAGCCCGAGCTCGTCCGCCACCCCTGGGAGCTGGACGAGCGCAGCCACGCCGCCGCGCTGGCGGAGGCCATGCGCCGCGTCCGCGCCGACGCGGCGGGCCGCCCCGAGCGCTCGATCGTGCTGGCGCACGCGTTCGTGACGGGCGGCGCGTCCAGCGAGAGCGAGCGCGACATCTCCGTCGGCGGGTCCGCGCAGGTGTCGGCGTCGGTGTTCGACGGCGTCGACTACGCGGCGCTCGGCCACCTGCACGGCGCCTGGCGCATCACCGACCGCGTCCGGTACTCGGGGTCGCCGCTCGCGTACTCCTTCTCCGAGGAGAAGCACGTCAAGGGCTCCTGGCTGCTCGACGTCACCGAGGCCGGGGTGAGCGGCGAGTTCGTGGAGGCGCCGGTCCCGCGCCGCCTCGCGCGGCTGCGCGGCCGGCTCGACGACCTGCTCGCCGACCCGTCCCACGAGGCGCTCGAAGACCGCTGGCTGCAGATCACGCTGACCGACCCGCGCCGCCCGTCCGCGGCGATGGAGCGGCTGCGCCGCCGGTTCCCGCACACGCTCGTGCTCGGCTTCGAGCCCGACGGCGGCGGGGAGGGCACCGCCCGCACCTGGTCCGACCGCGTCCGCGAGCGCTCCGAGCCCGACATCGCGGGCGACTTCGTCGCCGAGGTCACCGACGGTCCCGCCACCCCGGCCGAGCGCGCCCTCCTGCACGAGGCGTTCGAGGCGTGCCGCCGCAAGGAGGCCCTGGCATGAGCGGCGCCGGCGTAGGCGGCCTCGGCATGAGCGGCGCCGCCGTGCCGCGCGGCGGGCGGGAGGGGGCCGCGTGAGGCTGCACCGGCTCGAGGTCGCGGCGTTCGGCCCGTTCTCCGGTACCGAGGTCGTCGACTTCGACGCGCTGTCCGACGCCGGCCTGTTCCTCATCCACGGCCGGACGGGCGCGGGCAAGACCAGCATCCTGGACGCGGTGTGCTTCGCCCTCTACGGGCAGGTGCCCGGCGTCCGCAACAGCGTGAAGGGGCTGCGCAGCGACCACGCGCCGCCCGGGGCCGGGCCGCGCGTGGTGCTGGAGGCGACCATCCGGGGCCGCCGGCTGCGCATCACCCGGTCGCCCGCCTGGGAGCGCCCGAAGCTGCGCGGTTCCGGCACGACGACCGAGCACGCCAAGGTCGTCCTGGAGGAGTTCGAGCACGGCGCCTGGACCGGCCTGACCACCCGGCTGGACGAGGCGGGCGACCTGGTGTCCCGCCTGCTCGGGATGAACGCCGTGCAGTTCTGCCAGGTGGTGCTGCTCCCGCAGGGCGAGTTCGCCGGGTTCCTGCGGGCCGGGGCGGACGAGCGCCGCCGGGTCCTGGAGCGGCTGTTCGCCGCCGAGGTGTTCGCGCAGGCCGAGAAGTGGCTGGCCGAGCGGCGCGCCGCGACCGGCCGGGAGGCCGCCGAGCTGGGCGCCGCCGCGGCCTCGATCGCCGACCGGATCGCCGAGACGACCGGTGCGCCGCCGCCGCGCGGGGAGCCCGCCGCCGTCCCGAAGCCGCGCCGCGGGGAGCCGGTCGTGGAGCCGTTCGCCGAGGTCGAGGCGCTGCCCGCGTGGGCGGCGGAGCTGGCCGGCGGGCACGCCGACCTCCGCGCCGCCGTCGAGGAGATGCGGGCCGGTGTCGCGGAGGCGCTGCGGGCCGCCCGCGAGGAGCTCGACGAGGCGCGCGCGCTCGCCGACCGGCGCCGCCGCCACGCCGAGGCCGTCGCCCGCCGCGACGCGCTGGCCGCCCGCGCGGAGGAGAAGTACCGGATGGCGTCGCGGCTCGACGCCGCGGCCCGCGCCGACCGGGTCGTCCCGCTGGTGCGGGACGTCCGCGACCGGCACGCCCGTGCGGTGCAGGCGCGCCGCTGGGCCGAGGAGACCCGCGGCCGCGTCGCGGGGCTGCTGCCGCCGAAGGCGCCCGAGGACGTCCTCGCCAAGGCCGAGCGCGCCCGCCGCGACGAGGCCGCCGCGCTGGAGGGCCGCCGCCGCGAGACGGCCCGGCTGGAGCGGATCGAGGAGGAGCGGGCGGCCGTCGCGCGCGAGCTCGCGCGGCTCGAACCCGAGGAGGCCCGGATCGAGGCGGCGCTCGCCGACCTGCCGGGCGTCCTCGCGGCGCGGCAGGCCGAGCTCGACGCGGCCAGGGCCGCGGCCGCCGGGCTGGCCGGCGCCGGGGCGGCCGAGGAGGCGGCGCGGCAGCGGCTCGACGCCGCCCAGCGCCGCGACCGGGTCGAGCAGCTCCTCGCCGAGGCGGAGGCCGCGCACCGCGACCGGGTCGACGCCGCGCAGGGCGCGCGCCAGCACGTCCTCGACCTGCGCCAGGCGCGCCTCGACGGGATGGCGGCGGTCCTCGCCGGCGAGCTGGAGGACGGCGAGCCGTGCCTGGTCTGCGGCTCGGCGGACCATCCCGCCCCCGCCGCGTCCCCCGGCGCGATCCCGACCGAGGAGCAGATCGACGCCGCGCAGGCCGCCGCCGACCGGGCCCAGGAGGACCGCGAGGAGAGCACCCGCCGGGTGGAGGCGCTCCGCACCGAGCGCGACGGCCTCCTCCAGACCGTCGGAGAGGCCGCGGTCGAGTCGCTGAGCGAAGAGGTGGAGGAGGCCGCGCGGGCCGTCCGGGAGACGGCGGCGCGCGCCGCCGAGGCCGAGCGGCTGGAACTCGCCCTCCACCGGGACGAGCAGAATCTCGAGCAGGCCCGCGCCGAGCGCGACGAGGTGTCCGGCCTGCTCACCGAGAACCGCACCCGCGACCGGGAGCTGGCCGACGAGCGGGCCCGGCTGGCGGCGGAGCTCGACGAGGCCCGCGGCGAGGACCCGACGCTGGAGGCGCGCATCGCCCGCCTCGGGCGCGAGGCCGAGGCGCTCGCCGCGGCCGCCGAGGCGCTGCGCGCCGCCGGCCGGGCCGAGGAGGAGCTGGCCGCCGCCCGCGCGAAGGCGCGGCAGGAGGCCGCGGAGCAGGGGTTCGAGACGGCCGACGAGGTCGAGGAGGCCGCGCTGCCCGACGAGGACCAGGGCGTCCTGCGCGACCGGATCCGCCACCTCGACGACGAGGAGGCGCAGGTCCGCGCCCTGCTCGCCGATCCGGACCTCGCCGCGGCCGCCGCCGCGCCCGCGCCCGACCTGCCCGCGCTCGAGGCGGCGGTGCGGGTGGCGGAGGCGGCGCACACCGCGGCCGCGAACGCCGCCGACCGCGCCCGCTGGCGCTGCGACCGCCTCGCCGAACTGCGCGCGGACCTCGCGGCGGCGGTGCGCGCGTGGCGCCCGGCCGCCGAGCGGTACGAGGTCGCCGAACGCCTCGCCGGGCTGGCGTCGGGCAAGCACCCCGCGAACCGGCACGCCATGTCGCTGTCGGCGTACGTGCTCGCCGCACGGCTGGAGCAGGTCGTCGCCGCCGCGAACGAGCGGCTGTCGCGCATGTCCGGCGGCCGCTACGCCCTCGCCCACACCACCGACCGGGCGGCGGGCGACCGCACCAGGGGCGCGGGCGGCCTCGGCCTCCGCGTCGCCGACGCCTGGACGGGCCTGGAGCGCGACCCCGTCACCCTGTCCGGCGGCGAGTCGTTCATCACGTCGCTGTCGCTGGCCCTCGGCCTGGCCGATGTCGTCACCGCCGAGGCGGGCGGCGCCGAGATCGGCACGCTGTTCGTCGACGAGGGCTTCGGCACCCTCGACGAGGAGACGCTCGACGAGGTCATGGACGTCCTCGACGGCCTGCGCGACGGCGGCCGGGCGGTCGGCATCGTCAGCCATGTCGCCGAACTGCGCGCCCGCATCCCCGCCCAGCTCCGCGTCACCAAGAACCGCGCCGGCTCCACCGCGGCGACCGTCGTCTGACCCGCCCCCGCCCGGCCCGTCGCTGAGGGCGCGCTAGGAGATGTACTGCAGGATCACGTTGTGGACGTGGTGGCTCTTGTCGCTGCCGCGGAACTCGATCTCGTAGGTGTGCGTGCCGACGTTGATCGCGATCGACCCGGTGGAGAAGTAGGACCCGGCCCACGACTTGTTGCTGACCACGCTCACCGAGGTGATCTTCGAGTAGGGCACGCTGGTGATCGCGTACTTCTTGCCGGCGAAGCTCCGGTCCTGGATGATCACTCGCCGGTCGGTGAGGCCGATGAACCCGGTGCCCGTCCCGACCGCGTCATAGACCGCGATGATCTGCTCGCCGGGGAGCAGCCCGCTCTCGATCTGCTTGAGCTGGCCCGACCTGTCGTGCTGGATCCCGTCGCCCATCGGTTCCTCCAGTGCTCGGTGTGCCGGTTCGACGGACGGGCGGTCCGCCCCGTTCCGTAGGGGAGTGTCTCAGCCCTCGCGCGGGGCGCGGGCGGCTTCGAGGAAGCCGATGCAGCGGCCGAGCAGCGCGATGAGCGTCTCCCGCTCGGCGTCGGTGAACTCGGCGGCGAGCCCCCGCTCGACCCTGACCGCGCGGGCGTCGGCGTCCGCCAGCACCTTCTCGCCCTCGGCGGTGAGCCGGGTCTCCAGGATGTTGCGGTGCCACTCGTGCGGGGTGCGCTCGATCAGCCCCCGCTCCTGGAGGTTCTTCAGGACGGTGTTCATCGTCGGCGGGGTGACCAGGCACGCGCGGGCCAGCGCGGCGGCCGACATGCCGGGGTTGTCGGCGAGGTGGAGCAGGGCGGCGTACTGCGGCACGGTGAGCCCGCTCGGACGCAGCGCCGCGGACTTGGCCCCGTTGAGCGCCTGCTCGGCGTGCTTGAGGTGGGAGCCGATCCGCTTCGAGGCGGGCATCGAGGTCATCTCCGCATGGTATCGGGGCGCGAACATAAGTCCGTTGACGAGCATTAGAGTTCTAACTATCGTACGTATCCGTTCTAATGTATTAACTCGAACGGAGACGCATGTCCCGCCTTCACCGCTCCACCGCGGCCACCGCGGTCGCCGCCGCCCTCGCGGTCCTGCCCGCGTCCGTCGCCGCGGCCCCGCCCGCCGCCGCCCACGCGGCGCCGCACCGGGCGCGGATCTCCACGGCCCATGTGCTGCCGGGCGACCGCGTCTACCCGGAGGGCATCGCCGCCGACCCCGGCACCGGCGCGCTCTACGCCGGGTCCTTCGCGGACGGCACGATCTACCGGATGCGGCCCGGCCTGCGCACCGCCGAGGTCTTCCTTCCGGCGGGCGCGGACGGCCGCCACACCGCCAACGGGCTCGAGGTCGATCGCGCCGGGCGGCTCTGGGTGACCGACTCCTCGTCCGGCGTCGCGGTGTACGACACCCGGACCCGGCGGCTGCTCGCCCGCTTCACCGTCCCCGGCGAGGACCGGCGGTTCGTCAACGACCTCGCCATCGCCCCGGACGGCACCGCCTACCTGACCGACAGCGCCCGCTCCGCCGTCTACCGCGTCACGCTCCGCGACCTGGCCGCGGCCCGCGGCGGGACCGGGACGCTGGCGGTTGCCTTCGACCTGGACGGCGTCCTCGACCCGCACGGCCCCGCCGACTTCACCCTCAACGGGATCGTCGCCGACCCGGCCGGGCGGTTCCTGCTCACCGACGACATGCTCGGCGGCGACCTCTACCGGCTCGACCCGGCGACCGGCGCGGTGCGCAGGGTCGTCCTCCAGGGCGGCGACATGCACAACGCCGACGGGCTCGAACTCCAGCACGGGCGGCTCTGGACGGCCAACAACCTCGACAACGTCCTCACCCGGTGGCGCGTGGCGCCCGACGGTGCGCGGGCCCGGCTCGAACGCCGGCTGGCGGACCCCGGGCTTCAGGTGCCGACGACGCTCGTCCGCCGGCACGGGACGCTCTACGTGGTGCGCTCGCAGTTCGACAAGGGCGGCCCGCTCGGGGACGGCGTCCCCGAGACGCCCTTCACCATCGCCGCGGTGCGCGGCATCTGAGGGGCGGAGAAAAAAACCAGTGTATTTGGTGTAAATCCCGGCGGCGCGGCGGGGCGGGGAGACCGTCCGACGGGTCGATGCCCTCGCCCCGACCGCGCACCTGACCAGCAGGTTCTTGAACACTCCGGCGCTGTGCGGCGCCTCACAGTGCGCGCCTATGGACGCACCCCTGCTTCCTCCAATAAAAACTAGCCTGCTAGTAAAAAATCGGGCCCGAGAGGGGTCGGCAGGATGGACGGAGCAAGATCGAGGGTGCTCGTCGCGGCGCTCGCGTTCGCGGTCGCGCTGACCGTGGCGCTGTGGACGCTCCCGCGCGGCAACCCGGCGGAGGCGTCGCACTCCGCCGGTTCCGCGCACGCCGCGGAACCGGCGGAGGCGGCCGGGTCGCCCGCCGCGGAGCACGGCGGGACGTCGCACGACGCGTCCGGCGACGGCGGGTCGGACGGCTGGAAGGCCATGGACGACGCCATGGCGAAGCGGGACAAGAGCTTCCCCGCGGCAACCGAGGGCCAGGGCGGGCAGGACCTCGCCCCCAAGGTGCTGGCGGACGGCACCAAGGAGTTCCACCTGACGGCCAAGGCCGTGAAGTGGGAGGTCGAGCCCGGCAAGATCGTGGACGCCTGGGGCTTCAACGGCATGGTGCCGGGGCCGACGATCCGCGCGGACGTCGGCGACAAGGTCCGCATCGTGGTGAAGAACGAGCTGCCGGAGCCGACGAGCGTCCACTGGCACGGCATCCAGCTTCCGAACAGGATGGACGGCGTCCCGAACGTCACCCAGGACTCCATCAAGCCGGGGAAGACGTTCGCCTACGAGTTCCCGGTGACCCGGATCGCGGACACCTGGTACCACTCCCACTACAACGGCACCAAGCAGGTGAGCAGCGGCCTGTGGGGGGCGATCCAGTTCGGCGACGTCCCCACCCCGAACAAGGAGAAGGTCGCCCAGAAGCAGATCATCCAGATCCAGGACGCCGGCGTGATCGGGATGACGCTGAACGGGAAGTCGTTCCCGGCCACGAAGCCGCTGAAGGCGCGGGTCGGCGACTGGGTGCAGGTCACCTACGTCAACGCGGGCACGATGGCGCACCCGATGCACCTGCACGGCGTGGACCAGGTGATCATCGCCAAGGACGGGTTCCCGCTGGAGCGGACCTACAAGGCCGACACGGTCAACGTCGCGCCCGGCGAGCGCTACACCGTCCTCATCCACGCCGACCAGCCCGGCAAGTGGATCTGGCACTGCCACATCTTCCCCCACGCCGAGGGCTCCCAGGGCATGTTCGGCCTGGTCATGGAGATGCAGATCACCTGATCACGGCCCGCTGGGACCGCCCGAACCCCCCGTTTCGCACGACTGGAGTGAGTCCATGTCCACTACCGATGAGCCGTCCACCACCGATGAGCCGGACGCCCCGGCCTCCGGCGGACCGCCGGTTCCCGCCCGCGGGCGCTGGACGGCGGCGCTGAACGGATTCCTGCCCGCCGTCAGCGCGGCCCTCGCGCTCGGCCTGATCGTCGGGCTGCTGATGGTCGGCGCCGCGCCCGGTGGCCACCACCACGACGGGGCGCTCGCCTCGTCCGGGGACGGCGCCGCGCCGTCCTCCTCGTCCGGCGCGTCCCTGCCCGGGAAGGGCAAGAAGGTCACCCTCGAATTCGAAGAGGGCGACATGTACATCAAGCCGAACAAGGTCACCGTCCCGGCAGGTGCCGACGTCACGGTGCACGTCGTCAACAAGGGCAGCCAGGCGCACACCCTGAGCCTGCTGGGCAAGACGAACAAGCAGCTCGAACCCGGCAAGTCCGAGACCCAGCACTGGGGTGTGCTCACCGAGTCCACCCAGGCGTGGTGCGTCATCCCCGGTCACAAGGACGCGGGCATGCTCGTCGAGGTCAACGTGACCGGCGGTGAGAGCACCAAGGCGGCGGGCGCCGAGGCGAAGGGGACCGAGGCGGAGGGCGGCACGGCGGCCGCGGCGGGCTCCGGCGCGACCGGCGACACGGCGAACGCCAAGATCGACCCGGCCGCGAAGCCCGCCGCGGGATGGAAGCCGTTCGACCCGACGGCGCCCGCCGACGACGGCAAGGACGTCCACGAGGCCACCTTCACCGTCACCGAGAAGGAGATCGAGGTCGCGCCCGGCGTCAAGCAGACCCGGTGGACCTACAACGGCACCGCGCCCGGCCCCACGCTGCGCGGCAAGGTCGGCGACACCTTCCGGATCAAGCTGGTCAACAAGGGCTCGATGGGGCACTCCATCGACTTCCACGCCTCGAAGGTCGCGCCGAACGTCGAGATGCGGACCATCAAGCCGGGCGAGACGCTCGTCTACGAGTTCACGGCGCGGTTCTCCGGGATCTTCACCTACCACTGCGGGTCCGACCCGATGATCTACCACATGGGCAACGGCATGCACGGCGCCCTGATCGTCGACCCGCCGGACCTGCCGAAGGTCGACAAGGAGCTCGTGCTCATCCAGTCGGAGCTGTACCTCGGGCCGCAGGGCAAGCCGGGCGACCTGAAGAAGATGCAGGCCGGCGACTACGACGCGGTGGTCTTCAACGGCTACCACAACCAGTACGTCCACGCCCCGATCAAGGTGAAGCCGGGCGACCGGGTCCGCGTGTGGATCGACGACGGCGGACCGAACGAGAACATCGCCTTCCACGTCGTCGGGACGATCTTCGACACGGTCTGGAAGGAGGGCGCCTACACGCTGCGCAAGGGCAACAAGGAGAAGGGCGGCGCGCAGGTCCTCGACCTCCAGCCCACCCAGGGCGGCTTCGTCGAGTTCACCCTCCCCGACGCCGGCACCTACCCGTTCCTCGGCCACAAGATGAAGAACATGGCCGCCGGCGGCCTCGGCGTCTTCCAGGTCGGCTGACCTTTCCCATGGAGGTGACCATGACAACCACCGAAGCCGCGAGGACGGCCCTACCGGCGGCCTCGCCCGCGCGTACGGCCAGGCGCGCCGCGGCGGCCTGCTCCGTGCTCGCCGCGCTCGTCCACTACGCCGTCGTGCCGGAGCACCTCGACGAGTGGTGGGCCTACGGCGTCTTCTTCAGCGCGATCGGCATGTTCCAGCTCATGTGGGCCGTGCTCGCGCACACCGGCGACGAGCGGCCGGTGCTGCTGTCCGGGCTCGCCGTCAACCTCGGCGTCCTCGCCCTCTGGGCGGTGAGCCGGACGAGCGGCCTGCCGTTCGGGCCCGAGCCGGGGGAGGCGGAGCCGGCCGGCGTCCTCGACGTGCTCAGCGGCGCCGCCGAACTGGTGCTGATCGCCGGGATCGTACTCGCCCTGCGCGGCTCGCGCCGCCGGCCCGCCGGGGAGCCGGCGGACCCTGCCGCGGCGGAAGCCGCCGCCGGCGCGGAACCCGCCGGCGAGGGCGGGTGAGGCGCACCCATCCCGACGCGTGGGCCCGCGGGCACCCCGGAAGGGGACCCGCGGGCCCACGCGCACGCGTCCGGTCTCTCAGTGCCCGGTGTCGTGGGTGCGCCGCAGGTACGCCAGGCAGAGGTGCGGCTCCACCAGCGGGTCGAGCCGGTCCGCCGCCAGCGGCACGCCCATCTCGGTGAGCGCGCCCTGGATCAGGCCGAGGTGCAGCGGGCACACGACGTCCGCGTGCCGTTCGGCGACCGTGCCGAAGGGGCAGTTGCGCACCCGGATGCGCACCTCCTCCGGGCCGTCCCGGCCGTCCTGGCCGCCGGGACCGTCCGGGCCGGGGTGGTCCGCGCCGTGCTCGATCTCGGGCCGGAAGCCCATGTCCGCCATCATCCGGTCGAGGCGCTCCAGCGCCTCCGCCGTGCCGAGCCGCTGGAACGGGGCGGGCGGGTCGGCGAGATGGCGGCCCCAGGCGCGGCCCGCCTCGATCGCGGCGCCCTCGGGGTCGGGCAGCATCCCGGAGACCAGGCTCGCCAGCATCTCGGCGAGCAGCCGGTAGCTGTGCCGGCCGTCCGGCGCCTCGGCGCGGTACACCATGCGCGGGCGGCCCGGCCGGTCGCGGCCCTCGGGGACGCGGCGCACCAGGCCGGCCTCCGCGAGCCCGTCGAGATGGAAGCGGGTGGTGTTGGGATGCAGCCCGGCCCGCTCGGCGATCTCGCGCACGCCGAGCGGCGCGGCGCCCGCCTCGCGGACCACCCGCAGGACCCGGGCGCGGCTGCCGCCGAGCCCCGCCTCGGCCGCCGCCGGCTCCGCGTCCACCCATTCGCGGTCGTCCATGGCCCGAGTTTATGCATATCCACTAGTGAAAAACGGCGGGCGGGCCGGGACGCGGTCAGAGGTAGAGGCCGGTACCGTGCTCGGGGCGCTCGCTGGCGATGGCGTGCAGGTCGCGCTCGCGCATGACCAGGTAGTTCTCGCCCTGGATCTCGACCTCGTACTGGTCGCCGGGGTGGAACAGCACGCGGTCGCCGGGCTTGACGATCCGCACGTGGTGGCCGACCCCGCAGACCTCGCCCCACACCAGGCGGTTCCCCTGCTCGACGGTCGCGGGGATGACGATGCCGCCGGTGCTGCGGCGCTCTCCGCTGTCCTTCTCGACCTTGATCATGACACGGTCGTGCAGCATCTGGACTTCGAACTTGGGCTCCGACACGCCGGCGAGTTTATCCGTCCGCGCGGGTCAGGGCGTCCCACGAGCCGGCGATGATCTCCGGCAGCGCGGAGCGCGCGGGGCGCCAGCCGAGGTCGCGGCGGATCGCGGCGGCGTCGCAGACCAGCACCGGGGCCTCGGGACGGGCGGGCCGGCGGCGGACCGGGACCGGCCGCCCGGTCACCTCCTCGACCGCCGCGACGACCTCGCTCACGGCGGCGCCGGTGCCGCTGCCGACGTTGTAGACGCGGTCCTCGCCGGGGCGGACCGCCTCAAGCGCCCGGACGTAGGCGGCGGCGAGGTCGTCCACGTGCAGGTACTCGCGGACGGCCCGGCCGTCGCCGTTGACGTCCAGGTGCGGGGCGTGCCCGGCGGCCACGGCGAGGGCCGCCGGGATCAGCCGGGTCCCGTCGGGGTCGACCCGGCCGTCCACCGACCCGGCGACGTTGAACGTGCGCAGGACGGCCGCGCCGATCGCGCCCGTCCGGGCGTGGGACCGGACGGCCTGCTCGGCGGCCAGCTTCGACGCCCCGTAGGGGCTGGCGGGCGCCGTCGCCTCGGTCTCCGGGATGGGCTGGCGCTCCGGCGTCCCGTACACCGCCGCCGTGGAGCCGAACACGACCCGGTCCGCGGCGACGGCCTCCAGCAGGTTCACCGTGCCCTGCACGTTGGCGGTGAAGTACGGCAGCGGCCGCTCGAACGACTCGCGGACGCGGGTGAGCGCGGCGAGGTGGCACACGCCGTCGTAGGGGCCGCGGGGGAGCCCGTCCGGGGCGAGGAGGTCGCCGCGGACGGCGCGCACCCCGGCCGGGAGCCCGGCGTCCCGCCGCACCAGCCCGTCGACCTCGTGCCCGGCGGCGGCGAGCCGCCGCCCGACCGCGTACCCGATGTACCCCGCCGCCCCCGTCACCAGCACGCGCATGCCCGCCAGCATCCAGCCCCGGCGCCGCAGGTTCAACCCGCGGTCACGGCAGGGAGTCGAGCCGCGCGTACACGCCGGGGTAGCCGGGCTCGGCGCAGCCGCGCCCCCAGGACGTCAGCGCGACGACGCGGCCGCGCACCAGCAGCGGCCCGCCGCTGTCGAACTGGCACGAGTCGGCGGTGTCCGACCCGGCGCACAGCATGTCCGACGGGTCGAACGCCTCGCCGTAGGCGCGCCTGCACGCCGCGTCGCCCGGCAGCGGGACGTCCGCCGCCCGCAACCGGGTGTTGAACAGGTCGTTCTCGGCCGTGAAGCCCCATCCGGCGATGCGCCCGGTGCGGGCGGAGCCGGGCGAGCCGAGGACGGCGAGCGGCCGGCGCACCGGCCGCGCGAGGGTGAGGACGGCGAGGTCGTGGTGGCCGACGGTCTCGTCCTCGAACGACGTCTCCCGGTACTGCGGATGCACCCGCACCGACCGCACCGCGACCGTCTCGCCGCCCGCGCCGACGAGGTCGTCGCGGCCGAAGGTGGCCGTGAGCAGCCCCGGCAGCGACCGGAACAGCGTGACGCAGTGCGCCGCGGTCAGCACCCTGTCCGGCTTGATGAGCGCGCCGCCGCAGAACTGCCCGGACGGCCGGACGAAGAAGACCGGCGACCCGACCGCCGCCAGCCACGGGTGGGCCGAGGTCGAGGCGGGGGCGCCGCCCACGACGGCGGACGCGGGGGCCGCCAGCGGCGGCAGTGCGAGGAGCGGGAGCGCCAGGAGCGCGCCGAGCACCCCCGTCAGGAGGGGCCGGCGGGAGTGGAGGGCCATCTGGGCAATGTACGGGGATCGAGGGCGGCGTGCACGGTCTCGCGGGCGGCCGGTTCCGGCTCCTCGTGCCGGGGGAACAGCACCAGCGCGGCCAGCGCCAGCACGAACCCGAAGGCCCGCAGCGCGAACGGGCCGGCGTCGCGCGGCCAGTCCTCGCCGAACAGGACCGAGCTGCTGAGCAGCAGGTAGGACCGGCCGATGACGGTGAGCACGACCGCGATGATCGCGATCCGGCAGCGCTGCAGCGCGACCTGCAACTGCCCGAGCGCGATGGCGGCGAGGCCGATCGTCATCCACGGGTAGGCCGACTGCAGCACCGCCGTGAGGCTGCCGGTCTCCTCGTAGACGATCGAGATGCCGCGGATGCCGGCCTCGGCCAGCCCCGCGCACGCCCCGGCGCCGATCCCGTAGGCGACCCCGGCGAGCTTGCGGGCGTGCCGGCCGCTCGCCCGGCGGTCCCCGATCAGCCACACCAGCGCCGCGATGACGACCGCCGGCGCGCAGACCGAGATCATCAGCCACGGCCGGGCGAGGGTGCCGGCCAGCGTGGCGTCGGCGTGCAGCTCGCCCTCCTCGGTGGCGGAGAGCCCGATCAGCATCGTGGCGAGCACGAACAGCGCGACGCTCGTCCACTCGCGGACGCTGAGCCGCTCGCCGAGGAAGCGGACGGCGTACGCGACGAGCATCACCAGCGCCACCGCGAAGATCGGCTGCGCGACGGCGAGCGGCATCGCCGTGAACGCCACCACCTCGTAGCCGAGGCCGAGGAACAGCAGCAGCCCGCCGCCGAGCCACACCGGGTCGGTGAGCATCAGCCGGGCGACGCGGAACGGGCGGCCGCCCCGCAGCGGCTCCATCCGGCGGGCGGACGCGCGGAACACCAGGAACGCGATGTAGTAGGCGGTGGTCGCGACCAGGGCCAGGGCGGCATAACCCAGTTCGGAACCCATCGGGGAGGCACCTTTCGGCGGACGGGGTGGGGACGGGGCTTGTCGTTCGGCGCCATCGAATCGACCTGTCCTTGCAGACTGCCCGCTCCGCCCGACCGATGCAAGTGACTGCTTACGTTACGTTCGGTCGTACCGGCGGCCAGTGGTGGACGACAGCCGGGTGACCAGCCCGCGCGGGACGAGCCGGGCGGCGCCCGCGAGCACCTTGTACTGCGCGCCCGGGATGCTGATCGGCACGCCGCGCCGCAGGTCGCGCAGGGCGGTGTCCACGACGTCGTCCTTGTCGAGCCACATGAACTCCGGCAGGCCCGACATGTCCATGTTGGCGCGGTCGTGGAACTCGGTGCGCACGTAGCCGGGGCACAGCGCCATCACCCGGACGCCGCCGCGCGACCGCTGCCGCAGGTCGGCCGCGATGCCCTGGCTGAAGCTCACCACCCACGCCTTGGACGCCCCGTAGGTGCCGCGCGTCGCGAACGCCGCCATCGACGACACGTTGACCACCGCGCCCCGGCCGCGCTCCAGCATGCCCGGCAGCGCGGCGTGCGTGAGCCGCAGGACGGCCTCGCAGTGCACCTTGAGCATGGCCAGCTCGTCCGACACCGGGACGTCGAGGAAGACGCCCCGGTTGCCGAACCCGGCGTTGTTGACGAGCAGGTCGACGTCCTTGCGGACGCGCTCCACGGCCGCCGCCAGCCCGTCCTCGGCGGACAGGTCGGCGGCCAGGGCCTCGGCCCGGACGGCGTAGTGGTCGCGCAGCTCCGCGGCGGTCCGGTCCAGGCGCTCGGCGTCGCGGGCCAGCAGGACCAGGTCGAACCCGTCGGAGGCGAGGCGGCGGGCGAACGCGGCGCCGATGCCCGCGGTCGCTCCGGTGATGAAGGCGGTCGGCATGCTCCGAGCCTAGGCCGCCCGGCGCGCGGTGAAGTGGCGCGGGTCCGGACGGCGCGTCGCGCGGCGGTAGGCGAAGGTGAACCCGGGCCAGTTGTTGACCACCCTGCCGTCGGCCGTCATGTACCAGCTCCGGCAGCCGGACTCCCACACCGTCCGGCGCATCCGCTCGCGCATCTCGCGGGTGAAGGCGTCCTGGACGTCCGGCTTCACGTCGATCCAGGCGAGCCCGGCGCCGCGCAGCGCCTCGACGCAGCCGAGGACGTACCGGAACTGCGACTCCAGCATGTAGATGATCGAGTTGTGCCCGAGGTTGGTGTACGGGCCGTAGAGCAGGAACAGGTTCGGGAAGCCGCTGACCGTGATGCCGAGGTGCGCCTGCGCGCCGTCGCGCCACGCGTCGTTCAGCTCGCGGCCGTCCCGCCCGACGATCTTCATGGGGGCGAGGAAGTCGCCGGTGCTGAACCCGGTCCCGTACACGATGGCGTCCACGTCGTACGCGCGGCGGGCCGTCGCGACGCCGGACGGCGTGATGCGCTCGATCGGGTCGGTGACGAGGTCGACGTTGGGCCGGGCGAGGGCCGGGTAGTAGTCGCTGGAGATCAGGATCCGCTTGCAGCCCATCGGGTAGTCGGGGATCAGCGCGTCCCGCAGCGCGGGGTCGTCGATGCCGTCCTTCAGGGCGTTCTTGAACCGCTTCTCCAGCATCGCCATCAGCTTCGGGTACTTGATGAAGCCCAGCGCGCGCGCCTCGTACGCCAGGTACGTGTAGGCGCGGTTCAGCTCCCACAGCCCCGGGACGCTCTTCATGACGGCCTGCTGCCACGGCCGGTACACCCGGTCCGGCTTGTCGATCACCCAGGGCGCGGACCGCTGGAACAGCCGCAGCTCCGCCGCCTCCTTGGCGATCTCCGGGACGAACTGGATCGCGCTCGCGCCCGTCCCGATCACCGCGACGCGCTTGCCGCGCAGGTCGGCGCCGTGGTCCCAGCGGGCGGAGTGGAAGCTCGTCCCGGCGAACGCGTCGCGCCCCTCGATCTCCGGCAGCACCGGCCGGTTCAGCTGCCCGCACGCCGACACCAGCACCCGCGCCTCCAGGGCGCCGCCGGTGGTGGAGACGCGCCAGAGCGCGGCGTCCTCGTCGAAGCGCGCCTCGGTGACCTCGGTGCCGAAGCGGACCTTGTCCAGCACCCCGTACTTGCGCGCGCAGTGCCGCAGGTAGTCGAGGATCTCCGGCTGCGGCGGGAACCGGCGCGACCAGTCGGTCTTGCGCTCGAACGAGAACGAGTACAGGTGGGAGGGGACGTCGCACGCGGCGCCCGGATAGGTGTTGTCCCGCCAGGTGCCGCCGAGCCCGGCGGCCTTCTCCAGGACGACCACGTCGTGGACGCCCGCCTGCCGGAGCCGGATCGCCATCCCGATCCCGCCGAACCCGCTTCCGATGATCACCACGCTGTGCGCCATGGCCGTCCCGAACCTCGTTCTGTCGCGGTACCCCGAGCGTAGGTGACCATGAGGTCACTGACCAGGTGCCGGCATCGCCCGGTTGCCTGTCGGTCCCGTCTGCCAGCATCGCGCCATGCTGTGTTCCGCCGTGGGAAGTGGGGAGCCCGCCCCTGCCCGGGGGCCCGTCCCGGCGGCCCGCCGATCGCCGAAACACCGGGAACCCGCCGCGGCCTTCTGGAAAGATCACCCCATGTCAGACGACTCCGCCGACCTCCGGGCGCATCTGGACGCGCTCAACGCGCCCAGGCCGACCCGCGCCTGGCGCCGCCGCACGCTGGAACTCCTGGCCGACCCCGCCGCGCGCGACGAGGTGCTGCGCAGGGTGCGCTGGTACGCGACGAAGGAGCCGGACCTCGTCGGCGGCCGGCCGTTCTCCGACCCGTCGCTGCGCGCCGAGCCGGGCGGCCGCGGCCGGGTGTGGGCCGCCGCGCTGCTCGGCGACCCGGGCGTGATCCCGCTGCTGGACGTGATCGTGCGCCGCGCCGCCGGGGTGACCCGCGAGTTCGAGCCGTCGGCCAAGCTCGCGGGCGGGGCGGTCAACGCGCTCGGCGAGTTCTCCGACCCGCGCGCCCTGGACGTGCTGCGCGGGCTGGGCCGCGACGTCCGCTACCCGGGCCTCGGCCGGCAGATCGCCGCCGCCGTCGAGGCGGCGGCCGCCCGCCGCGGCATCACCCCCGCGCAGCTGGTGGAGCGCGGCGTCCCCGCGCACGGCCTCGGCCGCGACGGCTCCCTCGCCCGCGACATCGGCGCCTACCAGGCGGTCCTCGTCATCGCCGACCCGCTGACCGTGCGGCTCACCTTCACCGGCGCGGACGGCCGGCCGCTGCGCACCGTCCCGGGCGCGCTCAAGGTCCCGTACGCCGCCGAGATCAAGGAGCTGAAGTCACTGGTGAAGCAGGTCCGCGCGACGCTCGCCGCCGAGCGGACCCGGATCGAGGCGCTGATGGCGGTCGAGCGCGCCTGGCCCTACGCCGAATGGTGCGAGTACTACCGCGACCACCCCGTCACCGGCCCGGTCGCGCGCGGCCTGGTCTGGGAGTTCGAGGGGACGGGCGGCGTCTGGCACGCGGCCACCCCCGGCGAGGACGTGCTGGTGACGGTCGACGGCCGGGCGCTGCCCGACCCGCCCGCCGGCGCGCGGGTGCGCCTCTGGCATCCGGCGCGGGCGTTCCCGGGCGCGGTGCGGGCGTGGCGCGGCTTCGTGACCGGCAACCGGATGGTGCAGCCGTTCAAGCAGGCGTTCCGCGAGACCTACCGGCACGCCTGCCCGAGCGGCCGCCCCGCCGCCGGGCCGGGCCCGGAGTTCGACGGCGAGCTGCGGCGGGTCTTCGCCGAGGGCGAGTGGCGGGTCTCCCACCACGGCGGCACCCGGTTCGAGCGCAAGACCGCCGGCCGCTGGCGGGAGGTCCGCCCGGCGGACGTGCCGCCGCTGGTGTTCAGCGAGGGCGCGCGGGAGGTGGACCTGTTCGCCCGGGTCGCCTCGCTCACCGCGGAGGAGCCGTTCGGCGTCCCGTCCGCGAGCGCGGAGATCCGCGGGGACGTGCTGCGCCGCGTCCTGCCCGGCACCAGGATCGCCGGGCGCTGCGCGGTCGACGGCCGGTTCCTCGTCGTCCGCGGCGAGCTGCGCACGTACAAGATCCACCTGGATTCGGCGGAGGTGCTGATGGAACCCGGCAACACCCGGCTGCGCGTCGAACCCGGCCGCCGGCCGGTGCCGAAGGGGCTGTTCCTGCCCTTCGAGGACGAGCGGCTCACCCAGATCCTCGGTCTCGCCGCGCTGCTCGCCGCCGACCGCAGGATCAGCGACGAGGCCGTGCTGCGGCAGATCAGGCGGGGTGCGTGATGGACCTCGCCGCCCGGCTGCGGCGCGCCATGACCGCCCCGACCGACGCGGACCGCGCGGAATGGCGCGACTGGTACGCCGAACTGCCCCGGCTCTCCGACACCGAGCTCGGCGGGCTGCTGCCCACGGCCTACGGGCTCGGCCGCGCGCCGGACCACGTCTCGACCTGCGTCCGGTTCATGGTGGAGAACCAGGTGAAGGAGCGCCAGCCGCGCTTCACACCGGAGGCGTGCGAGCGCATGTTCGAAGCGCTCGTCGACGGGCTGTCGACCCGCACATGGGCGGACATCGCCCTGGGCGCGGCGACGCTCGCACGCTGCCCGGCCCCGTGGCCCGATCTCGCCGGCCCGGCGGGCAGGCTGGTCGAGTTCCTCATCGCCAGAGGGCGCGCCGAGGAGCCCTTCGCGCTCCTCGCGGTGAGCGGCCTCGCGGGAGACGGCGCCCTGCGGCGCACCGCGCGGCGCCTCCGCCGCGACCTGGCGGGCGAGATCGCGCTGGCCGAGGTCGGCGTCGCCGCCGGGCTCGCGCCCGAGGAGCGGGTCCTGCTGACCGAGCTGGGCCGCGGCCGCGGCTACAACTGCCCGCCGCCGCTCCCGGACGCCTGGGAGCGCGCCGCCGCGATCCCCGCCTACGCCCGCTTCGCCCGCGGTGCCCTGGAGACCGCGGCGGCCCGCGTGCGGGCGATCCAGGACGGCGAGATCCCCTACCGGGCCGACAAGGCGTTCACCGCCGACGAGGTCCAGTCCCTCGGCCGCGCCGCGCGCCTCGTGCTGCTGCTGGACGAGCCGTGGCTCCCCGCCTTCTTCGACCGCCTCCTCCCCGGCATCGCGATCGCGCCGACGCAGGCGAGGACGCTGCCGTCGCAGGCGCTGCTGTACGAGATCGGCCGCGCCGCGCAGGACTTCCCGACGCCCGAGCTGGTCGCCGCGATCCGCGAGGTCCGGCGGAACGTCCGGCACGCGGGCGTCCCCAAGCAGCTCGACAAGATGCTGAAGAAGGCCGACGCGGCCCTGGCCGGGCGCACCGAGGTCGCCCTCCGCCTCCCCGACCCCGGCCCGCTGCGCCGCGAACTCGGCGAGTACACCGCCGCGATCACGGTCACCGGCAAGGCCGAGCTGACCTTCGAGAAGGACGGCAAGGCGCTGAAGGGCGTCCCGGCGGCCGTCCGCCGCGACCACGGGGACGCGCTGAAGGAGCTGCGCGACCTCGTCAAGCGCACCGGCGCGCAGCTCGCCACCCTCGCCCGCGCCCTGGAGGGCGGGTTCGGCGTCGATGCCGCCCACCCCTTCGGGCGGTGGCGCGACACGCTCCTCCACCACACGGTCGCGGGGCCGACCGTCCGCGGCCTGATCTGGGAGATCGAGACCGCCCCCGGCGAGTGGCGGGCCGTCCTGCCCGCCGCGGACCCGGTCCCGGACGCCGCCGAGGACGCGCGCGTCCGGCTGTGGCATCCGATCAGGGCGGAGCCCGACGAGGTGCGGGCCTGGCGCGACCTGCTCGTCGAGCGGCGGATCAGGCAGCCGTTCAAGCAGGCGTTCCGCGAGATCTACCTGCTCACCCCGGCCGAGGAGGAGACCGCGACCTACTCCAACCGGTTCGCCGCGCACCTCGTCCACTACCGGCGGATGTTCGCGCTGTTCCGGGCGCGCGGGTGGGTCAGCGGGATGCTCGGGCCGTGGGACGGCGGCGGCGAGGACGAGGCCGAGCGGACCCTCGCGGGGGAGTGGCGGGTGCGGTTCTCCCACGTCCTCGCCGACTGGGCGGTGGAGGGGGAGATCGCCGGCACGAACCGGGTCGTGTTCGACCGCCGCGTGGACGGCGCCTGGCGGAGCGCGCGGCTCGCCGACGTCCCGCCGCTGGTGTTCAGCGAGGCGATGCGCGACGTCGACCTGTTCGTCGGCGTCGCCTCGATCGCCGCCGACCCGATGTGGGAGGACGGCGAGGGCCGCGAGTACTGGGAGCGCGCGCAGCACGCCGAACCGGACGAGACCGCCCGGACCCGCGCCGACGCGCTGGCGCGGATCCTGCCCCGCACGAAGATCGCCGACCGCTGCTCGCTCGACGGCCGGTACCTGGTCGTCCGCGGCGAGCTGCGCACTTACAAGATCCACCTGGGGTCGGCGAACATCGCGATGGAACCCGACGGCGCCTATCTGTGCATCGTGCCGGAGCGCCGCGCGCGAGGGGCCCAGGTGTTCCTGCCGTTCGAGGAGGAGCGGCTGTCGCTCATCCTGAGCAAGGCGTTCCTGCTCGCCGCCGACGACAAGATCACCGACGAGTCGATCCTGCTGCAGATCAAGCGAGGTGCGTGATGGGCGCGGTGACGTTCCGGGACGAGACCGCGGCGGGGCGGCCCGTCGCCGAGGTCCGGCTCGACGGGCTGCCGGAGCGGATGACCGTCCGCGAGCTGATCCGGCTCCGGGTCCGCGAGGAGGTCGCCCGGCACAACGCCCGGCCGTCCGACCGGTTCCACGGCCTGGTCCGGCCGGACGGCGCCGAGGCGGAGCTGAACGGCTACCGGCTGCGCGAGCCGCGCCGCGTCGACTGGGAGCGGCAGGCCGAGATCGCCGAGGCGGCGTTCCAGGCCAACGGCTTCTTCGTCCTCGCCGGCGACCGCCAGGTCGAGGACCTGGACGAGGAGGTCGACCTGACCACCGACCCCGACCTCGTCTTCATCAAGCTCGTGGCGCTCGCGGGCGGTTAGCCGAGCAGGCCGAACTCGTGGGCGCGAATGCCCGCCTGGAAGCGGGACCCGGCGTCCAGCAGGGTGAGGATCTCCGCGACGCGGCGCCGGTAGGTGCGCAGCGACATGCCGAGCCGCCGCGCCGCCGCCTCGTCCTTCAGCCCCTCGCCGAGCAGCCGCAGGATGTGCCGGCTCTCCGCGCTCAGCGCGGGCGGCCGGTCGCGGCGGTAGTCGGCGAGGTCGGCGGCCGTCTCCCAGGACGCCTGGTAGAGCGAGACGACGCCCTCCACCACGCCCGGCGACCGGACCACCGTGTACTCGCGCACCCCGGCCGCCGGCGGGCCCGCCAGGATCGCGACCCGCCGGTCCACGATGATCGTCTCGTGCGGGAGCGGGGCCGGGCAGATCCGCACGCGCACCCCGGCGCGGGCCAGCTCCACCAGCCGCCGCTCGGACTCCTCGTCCGCGAGCGCGGCCGGGGTGTAGAGCTTGCGGACGGCGGGACCGGGCCCGGCGCGGTGCCGCGCCGCGACGATCGCCTCCCGCGCCCCGGGCATCGCCCACGTGTGCATGTCCGTCGCGGCGCAGGCGAACTCCTCGCACGCCTGGAACAGCCGCCCGGCGCGCTCGACCAGCTCCGCCTCACCGCGCAGCACGACATTCCGGTCCAGATCGACAGTCATCGCCTCCGAGTCTGCCACGCCCCCGCTGGCAGCAACCTGCCAGCGGCTCGCCGCGCCCCGGCCCGCGCGGCACCGTGAACGGCATGACGACACCGAACACCTTCGACATCGGCGGCGACCTCCGGGTGCGGCGCCTGGGCTTCGGCGCGATGCGGCTGCCCGTCAGCACCCTCGGCGGCCCGCCGAACGACCGCGGGACCGGGCTGAAGATCCTGCGCCGCGCCGTCGAGCTGGGCGCGGACCACATCGACACCGCCGCGTTCTACTACCACTCGGACGGCGCCGCGGCGAACGAGATGATCCGCGCGGCGCTCAGCCCCTACCCGTCCGGCCTGGTCATCGCCACCAAGGTCGGGCCGTACCGGGGGCCGGGCGACGCGCACCCGACCGGGCAGCTGCCCACGTCCGGGCTGCGGGCCGAGGTCGAGCGGAACCTGCGCGAGCTCGGGCGCGACCACCTCGACCTCGTCTACCTGCGGCACGGCGGCATGGAGGAGCCGTCGGACGAGCCGATCGGAGAGCGGTTCGCGGTCCTGGCCGCGCTGCGTGAGGAAGGTCTCATCCGGCATCTCGGCCTCAGCCACGTCAGCGCCGCGCAGCTCGCCGAGGCGCGGGAGATCGCGCCCGTCACCGCCGTCCAGAACCGCTTCGACATCACCCGGCCCGGCGACGCCGGGCTGCTGGAGACCTGCGAGCGGGAGGGGATCGCCTACGCCCCCTACTTCCCGCTCGGCGGCTTCGGCATCCCCGACGACGCCCGGGTGAAGGAGATCGCCGCCGCGCACGGCGCGACCGTCCCGCAGGTGCTCCTCGCGGGCCTGCTGGCCCTGTCGCCGGTGATGCTGGCGATTCCCGGCACCGGTTCGCCCGATCATCTGGAGGAGAACATGGCCGCCGCCGGCCTCGCCCTCACCCCGGCGGAACTCGCCGCGTTGCGGAGCTGACCACCCCGCCCCGCCCGCACCGTCTACCCTGGACGGGTTTTGCACGATCAGGGGGAGACGATGTCGACGACGCGGCTGCTGGTGCTCGGCGGGGTGCGGCGGTTCGGGCGGGCGCACGGGTACGAGGTGCGCCGCGAGCTCATGTCGTGGGGCTCGGACGAGTGGGCCCACGTCAACCCCGGCTCGATCTACCACGCGCTGAGGCAGCTCGCCAAGGAGGGCCTGCTGCGCGCCCACGACGTGGAGGAGAGCGAGGCCGGGCCGCCGCACACCGACTACGAGATCACCGACGCGGGCCGGGCGGAGTTCCTGCGGCTGCTGCGCTCGGCGATCTCCACCGTCGACATCCGCCACCCGGAGATGCTGACGGCCGGGCTCGGGTTCCTCACCGAGCTGCCGCGCGCCGAGGCGGTCGCGCTGCTGCGCCGGCGGCTGGACGGCCTGGCGGGCTGGCGCGCGTCGGTCGCGCCGCACCTGGCCGAGCAGGATCCGTCCGACCACCTGCGCGAGCTGCTCGGCTACTGGGTGCACTCCGCCGAGTCGGCCACGGCGTGGACGCGGGGGCTGATCGAGCGGCTGGAGGCGGGCGCGTACACGATGGCGGGGGAGGAGTCCGTGCCGCGCTAGCGGCCGGGCTCCCCCTGCCCCGGCCGGGTGCCGGGGCCGGTCAGGTGTCGAGGAAGTCCTGCGGGACGATCACGCGCAGCGCGTTCCCGCGCAGCTTGATCGAGACCGGGGTGCGGCCGCGGATCTCGCCGTCCACGTCGACCGGCATCGGCGGGTCGGTCTCGATCTCGACCTGCGCGGTGGTGAGGAACGCGTCCTCGCTCAGCGACCGCCACTGCCCGGTGAGGACGTGCCGGGCCGTCGCCGACGCCAGCCGCAGCCGCCGCTCGTCGCCCAGCCGGTACACGGCCAGCAGCCGGTCGTCCGGGCTGGCGTCGCGGGCGATCCGCTGCCCGCTGTGGTGCGCGCCGTTGGCGATGTTCAGCTGGTGCGTCGCCAGCTCGCGGGTCTCGCCGTCGATCGTGACGCGGGCGGTGAACGCCTCGTGCCTCGGCAGCAGCCGCGCCGCCGTGAGCGCGTAGGCGGGCCGCCCCACGACCCGCTTGAGCGCGTGCGGGACGTTCCCGGCGACCTGCACCGACAGGCCGAGGCTCACCATGTTCGCGAAGATGTGCTCGCGGTCGGCGCCGGGGCCCTCGCCCTGCGGGTCGCCGGTCGACTCGAACCAGCCGACGTCCACGTCCGCGACCTTCCCCGCGCCGGGCCGCCCGACGGCGAGGGTGCGGACCGCGCCCGGCAGGTCGAGCGGGAGCTCCAGGCTCCGGGCGAAGTTGTTGGTGGTGCCGAGCGGCAGCACGCCGAGCGCGATGTCGCGGTGGGCGAGATGGCCGACCGCCTCGGCGACCGTGCCGTCCCCGCCGCCGACGACCACGAGGTCCGGCTCCAGGGCGAGGACGTCGCCGAACAGCTCGCGCAGCCGGGTCGGGTCGGTGACCGGGAAGACGTGCAGGAACTCCAGGCCGGACTCGCGCAGCAGGCGGCGGGCCCGGCCGTACAGCCGGCGGCCCCGCCGCGACCGGGAGTTGATCACCAGCACCGCGCGCCCGCCGCCCGCGATGGCCGACTCCAGCTCCGCCTTGCTCCGCATCTCGGCGCTCCGCATCTCGACCGGTCGCCCCTCCTCGTCCGCGTCGCCCCGCCGGGGCCGAGGACCGGAACGTCCGGCCCGACATTTTATAAACCGATTACTCAACGTTGAAACATGCCGCCGAGTGGGGATCCTTACAGGAAAGCACTTCTGGTTGACCCGGGGCGAAGATCATGCGGCTGCGCGGCGTGGCGGGGGCGGGTTTCATCGTTGCGGTCGCCGGGCTGGCGGCGTCCATCGCGGCGGGCGGCGCGGCCCCCTCGGCCGGACGCGCGGGCGGCGCGGCCGTGGTCGGCGAGCGCCTGCGCCGCCGCCGGGTCCTCGACCTCGCCGTCCGCTCGCCCGTCCTGGACGACGTCGCCCGAGTGCGCCTGCTGCTGCCGCGCGGCTGGTCGCGGAACGCGACCCGCACCTGGCCGGCGCTGTGGCTGCTGCACGGCGCCGGCGCCGGCCACACCTCCTGGAGCGACCACACCGACATCGAGGAGCTGACCGAGGACGCCGACGTGCTCGTGGTCATGCCGGACGGCGGTCCCTGCGGCAACTACACCGACTGGTGGAACCGCGGGAGCGGCGGCGCGCCGCGCTGGGAGACGTTCCATCTCGCCGAGCTGAGGCAGATCCTGGAGCGGGACTACCGCGCCGGCCCCGACCGCGCGATCGCCGGGAACGCCATGGGCGGGCTCGGCGCGCTGGCCTACGCGGCCCGGCACCGCGGCCTGTTCCGGGCGGCGGCCTCGTTCAGCGGGCCGCTGCACACCCTCCACCGCGACCCGTCCGGGCTCGACGTCGCCGACCTCGTCGAGCTGGGCGTCGCGATCGGCGCCCCGGGCGCCGACTGGACGGACGTGTGGGGCGACCCCGACGAGCAGCGCGTCGTCTGGCGCCAGCACAACCCCTACGACCTGGCCGGCCGGCTCTCCGGCGTCCGGCTGCACGTCAGCGCGGGCGACGGCGCGCCGGGCCCGTACGATCCGCGGCCCGGGACGGGCCCGGACGTGGTGGAGCGGCTCGCCCGCGCGGTCGGCGAGGAGTTCGCCGGCAAGCTCGGGAAGCTGGGCATCCCGGTCACGACGCACTTCTACCGGGGCACCCACACCTGGCCGTACTGGCGGCGCGAGCTGCGCCGTGCGCTGCCGGGCCTGCTGGCCGAGATCGGCTGACCGGCCACTAGGGTCGGGGCGTGGCCGAACCTCGTTCTGACGCAGCCGTCCCCGCGTTCTGGCAGGCGCTCGGGCTGCCCGGCATCATCGACGTCCATGTCCACTTCATGCCGCAGCGGCTGATGAGCGCGGTGTGGGAGTACTTCGACGAGGCCGGGCCGCTGATCGGCACCGAGTGGCCGATCACCTACCGGGAGTCGGAGGAGGAGCGGCTGGCGTTCCTGCGCGGCCTCGGCGTGCGCGCGTTCACCTCGCTGGCCTACCCGCACCGCCCCGGCATGGCGGACGCGCTGAACGAGTGGACCGCCGAGTTCGCCGCCCGCGTCCCCGAGTGCATCCAGACCGCGACGTTCTTCCCCGAGCCCGGCGTCGAGGAGTACACGGCCCGCGCGCTGGAGGCGGGCGCCCGGGTCGTCAAGGTCCACCTCCAGGTCGGCGGGTTCGACCCGCGCGCCAAGGAGCTGGACGCGGTGTGGGGGATGCTCGCCGACGCCGGGGTTCCGGCGCTCGTGCACGCCGGGTCCGGCCCGGTCGCGAACGGCTACACCGGCCCCGGCCCGTTCGGGGAGGTCCTGGCCCGCCACCCGGGCCTGACGGCGATCGTCGCGCATATGGGCGCCCCGGAGTTCGAGGGCTTCTTCGCCCTCGCCGACGCCTACGAGCGCGTCCACCTGGACACGACCATGGTGTTCACCAGCTTCGCCCGGCTGGCCGAGTTCCCGGACGCGCTGCTGCCCCGGCTCCGCGACCTGGGGCTGGCGGGGCGCGTCCTGCTCGGGACCGACTTCCCCAACATCCCCTACCCGTACGCGCACCAGCTGGAGTCGCTCGCCGCGCTCGACCTCGGCGACGACTGGCTGCGCGCGGTCTGCCGGGACGGCGCCGCCGCGCTGTTCGGGCTGCCGTAGCGCGCCGCCGTACCGGGCCGCCGTACCGGGCCGCCGCGGCGGGCGGGCCGCCCGTTTCACGGTCTTTCACGCCGGGTCGCTGGTCATGACGGGCGCGGACCGGAGTTCTTGACAGCGTTCGCGGTGCCCGCGACTTTGGGAGCGCTCCCACACCGGTCGAATGAGGTTCCCCATGAGAGCGCGTCCGAAGAGCTGCGCCGTCCTCGCGGCGGCCCTGCTGGCGATCCCCCTGTACTCCGTCGCCCCCGCGTCCGCCGCGACGCGGTTATGCGGTGCCACCGACACCGTGCCGGTGAGCGGCGGCGCGTACGTCGCGCAGAACAACATCTGGGGTGCGGACACCCCGCAGTGCATCACCGTGGACGGGACGTCCTTCACCGTCGACTCGTCCGGGCACGGCAACGCCACGAGCGGCGCCCCGGCCGCGTACCCGTCCTTCTTCAAGGGCTGCCACTGGGGCCAGTGCACCTCTGACAGCGGACTGCCCGTCCAGGTCGGCGGCATGCCCGCCGTCACCAGCGACTGGAGCACGACGCAGCCGTCCTCGGGCGCCTACAACGTCTCCTACGACCTCTGGTACAACAGCGCCCCGAGCACCGACACCGCGCCGGACGGCGCCGAGGTCATGATCTGGCTCGGCCATCGCGGCGGCGTCCAGCCGGCCGGGACGCGGGTCGCGAGCGGCGTCCAGATCTCCGGCGCCACCTGGGACGTCTGGTACAGCCGGATGGACTGGAACTACATCGCGTTCGTCCGGACGTCCGGCACCACGTCGGTCGACGACCTGGACCTGCGGGCGTTCACGCGGGACGCGGTGTCGCGCGGCTACATCCAGGACGCCTGGTACCTCATCGGCGTCGAGGCGGGGTTCGAGCTCTGGCAGGGCGGGGCGGGCCTCGCGACGAACTCCTTCGGCGTCGAGGTCGGCGGCACCACCACGCCGCCCACCGACCCGCCCGGCTCGGACGGGTGCTCGGCCGCCCTGCGCACCGACAACGCCTGGGACGGCGGGTTCACCGCCACCGTGACCGTGACCAACGACGGCGACGCGCCGCTGTCCGGATGGTCGGCGGACTGGACGTTCTCCGGTGGCCAGCGCGTCGTCAGCGGCTGGAACGCGACCGTGACGCAGAGCGGGTCGTCCGTCCACGCCGTCGACGCGGGCTACAACGGCGCCGTGCCCGCGCACGGCTCGACCAGCTTCGGCTTCCAGGGCACCGGGTCCGCGCCCGGCGCCCCGGCCGTCACCTGCACGGCCCGCTGACGGAACAGGAAGACGGACAGGAAGACGGACAGGGAAGAGGAGAACGATTCATGACCGGGTCCTCCACGGCCAAACGCGCGCTCCTGATCGCCATGGCCGCGCTGCTCGCGCTGGTGTTCGTCCCCGCCGCACCGGCCCCGGCCCGCGCGGCCGGAACCGGCTACTGGCACACCAGTGGCCGGCAACTGCTCGATTCCGACGGCCGGCAGGTGCGGATGACGGGCATCAACTGGTTCGGCGCCGAGACGTCGAACTTCTCCCCGCACGGGCTCTGGACGCGCGGATACAAGGACATGCTCGACCAGATCAAGAGCCTGGACTACAACACGCTGCGGCTGCCCTACACCAACCAGCTGTTCGACTCCGGCAGCGCGCCGAACAGCATCGACTACTCCAAGAACCCCGATCTGCAGGGCCTGACCGGGCTGCAGATCCTCGACAAGATCATCGACTATGCCGGGCGGATCGGGCTGAAGGTCGTCCTCGACCGGCACCGCCCGGACGCGGGCGGGCAGTCCGCGCTCTGGTACACCGACGCCTACCCCGAGTCGCGGTGGATCTCCGACTGGCAGATGCTCGCCCGGCACTACGCGGGCGACACCACGGTCATCGGCGCCGACCTGCACAACGAGCCGCACGCCCCCGCGTGCTGGGGCTGCGGCGACCAGGCCACCGACTGGCGGCTCGCCGCCGAGCGGGCCGGGAACGCGATCCTCGCCGTCAACTCCAACTGGCTGATCATCGTCGAGGGCGTGGACGGCTACGGCGGCGACAACTACTGGTGGGGCGGCAACCTGCAGGGCGCCGCGCAGTACCCGGTGCGGCTGGACGTCCCGAACCGGCTGGTCTACTCGGCGCACGACTACGCGACGTCCGTGTACCCGCAGCCGTGGTTCGACGACCCCGCCTTCCCGTCCAACATGGCGGCGATCTGGGACAAGAACTGGGGCTACCTCTACAAGAACGACGTGGCGCCCGTCCTGCTCGGGGAGTTCGGCACGACGCTCGCCGACGCGCGGGACCAGACCTGGCTGCGCACCCTGATGGCCTACCTCGGCACGGGCGCGAGCGGGATGTCGTTCACCTTCTGGTCGTGGAACCCCAACTCGGGCGACACCGGCGGCATCCTCAACGGGGACTGGACGACGGTCAACACCGCCAAGCAGTCCTACCTCGACCCGTACCTGCTCGGCGCCTTCGACTCCGGCGGCGGAGACCCCGGCGGTCCCGGCGAGCCGGACGCCTCCTGCGCGGTCGCCTACCAGGTGCAGAACAGCTGGGAGGGCGGGTTCACCGCCCAGGTCACGATCACGAACACCGGCTCGGCCGCGCTGAACGGCTGGACGCTCGGCTTCGCCTTCCCGGGTGACCAGAAGGTCGGCCAGGGGTGGAGCGCGACCTGGTCCCAGTCCGGGGCGGACGTCACCGCGAAGAGCCTGGACTGGAACGGCGCGCTCGCCGCCGGGGCGTCCCTCACGGTCGGGTTCCAGGCCACGGGGTCGTCGGCCGGTGCTCCCACCGGGTTCGAGCTCAACGACCAGCCCTGCGAGTCATGACCATGACCCCCAGGACCAGAGCGCACTCCAGAACCAGAGCGCACTCCAGAACCAGAGCGCACTCCAGGACCAGAGCGCTGCTCGCCGGGGTCCTCGCCGCCGCGCTGCTGCCGTGGGCCGCCCCCGCGGCGCAGGCGGCCGCGGGACCGGCGCTGACCGTCGACCCGTCGGCGTCCCGCCACGCGATCAGCCCGGAGATCTACGGGATGAACTTCGCCGGCGAGGAGCTCGCCAAGGAGCTGCGGCTGCCCGTGCGGCGCTGGGGCGGCAACGCCACCACCCGCTACAACTACCTCTACGACGAGACGAACCGGGGCTCGGACTGGTACTTCGAGAACGTCCCCGGCCCGGCCCCCGACCCGGCGGCGCTGCCGGACGGCTCCGAGACCGACCAGTTCACAGAGCAGGACCGCCGGACCGGCACTCGGACGATCCTGACCGTCCCGCTGATCGGCTGGACGCCCAAGGGCCGCGACTACACCTGCGGCTTCAGCATCCAGAAGTACGGGCCGCAGCGGGGCTCCGACACCGAGTGGCGCCCGGACTGCGGCAACGGCGTCAAACCGGACGGTACGGAGGTCACCGGCAACGACCCGGCGGACACCAGCGTCCCCGCCGGGCCGCAGTACATCACCGACTGGCTGGCGCACCTGACCGGCAAGTACGGCTCGGCCGGGGAGAGCGGCGTCCGGTTCTACAACCTGGACAACGAGCCGGACCTCTGGCACGCGACCCACCGGGACGTCCACCCCAAGGGCGCGGGCTACGACGAGATGCGCGACCAGACGTACGCGATCGCGGCGGCCCTGAAGGCCGCCGACCCCGGCGCGAAGACGCTCGGCCCGGTGGGCTGGGGCTTCCAGTCGCTGACGATGTCCGGCCTCGACAAGCAGACGTGCGACCGCGAGGGCGGCGACTGCTGGTCGAACCCGCCGGACCGGGCCGCGCACGGCGGCGTCCCCTTCGCCGCCTGGTACCTCCGGCAGATGAGGGAGTACGAGCGGCAGCACGGGACCCGCATCCTGGACTACTTCGACGAGCACCTCTACCCGCAGCAGAGCGGGGTCGCGCTCGGCGAGCCCGGCGACGCGGCGACGCAGGAGCTGCGGCTGCGCTCCACCCGCCAGCTCTGGGATCCGGAGTACACCGACGAGAGCTGGATCGCCCAGCCGATCGAGTACATCCCGCGGATGCGCCGGCTGGTGGACGAGAACTACCCCGGCACCAAGCTCGCGATCACCGAGTACAACTGGGGCGCCCTCGGCCACATCAACGGCGCGGTCGCGCAGGCCGACGTCCTCGGGATCTTCGGCCGGGAGGGCCTGGACCTCGCCACGCTCTGGGCCCCGCCGGGCGCGTCCGACCCGGGCGCCTACGCCTTCCGCATGTACCGGAACTACGACGGCGCCGGCGCGTCCTTCGGCGACACGTCCGTCCGCGCGGAGAGCGCCGACCAGGACCGGCTCGCCGTGTACGCGGCGGAGCGGTCCGCGGACGGGGCGCTCACGCTGATGATCGTCAACAAGTCGCTGACCGACGACCTGACCAGCACCGTCTCGATCGCGGGGCGGTCGGGCACGGCGGCCGGGCACGTCTACCGCTACGGCGCCGGCGACCTGGCGTCGATCGTCCGCGAGCCGGACGCGGCGGTCGGGCCGGACGGGTTCACCGCGACGTTCCCCGCGTCCTCGATCACGCTGGTCGAGGTTCCGGTGGACGGCGGGCCGGCCGCGTCGGAGTGCGAGGTCGGCTACAAGGTGGTCAGCCAGTGGGGGAGCGGGTTCACCGCCGAGGTCACCGTCGCCAACACCGGCACCTCGCCCGTCAGCGGGTGGACGCTCGGGTTCGCCTTCCCCGCCGGCCAGCGCGTCACGCAGGGCTGGAACGCGTCCTGGGCGCAGGAGGGCGCGGACGTCACCGCCCGCAACCTGTCCTGGAACGGCGCGATCGAGCCGGGACGCTCGGTGGTGCTCGGCTTCAACGGGTCGAGCGGCGGGACGAACCCGCCGCCCGCGTCGTTCACCCTGAACGGCACGCCCTGCCGGGAGTGATCCCCGTACCGACGATGGTCAGCGGTCAGTGGTCGCAGGGCGCGCTGCCCGCATGATCATGGGGCTCGCCGGCCTCCGCCACATGGCGGGGGCCGTGCGCGTCCGCGCAGTGCGCGCCGCCCGACGGCGCGGCGACGTGGTCGACCTCCAGCGTCGTGTGGGTGATCCCGTACGCCTCGCGCAGCAGCTCCTGCAGGTCGCGGCGGACGGCGTGGCAGTCGCCCTGCGTGTCGACGAGCACGTGCGCCGACAGCGCCGGGTAGCCGGAGCTGACCTCCCACACGTGCAGGTCGTGGACCTCCTCCACGCAGGGGCGGCGGGCCAGCCGGGCACCGAGCTCGGACGGGTCGAGGCCCGCCGGCGCGGCCTCCATGAGCACCCGGCCGGCGTCCCGCAGCAGCCCGTACCCGGCCTTGAGCATCAGCGCCGCCACCACCAGCGAGGCGACCGCGTCGGCGCGCGCCAGGTCGGCCGTCCACACCAGGAGCCCGGCGATCGCCGTGGCGATGAACGCGAACAGGTCGTTGAGGATGTGCTGGAAGGCGCCCTCGACGTTCAGGCTGCGCCGGTCGGCCCGGCTGATCAGGAAGGTCGCGGCGACGTTGACGGCGATGCCGGCGAGGGCCGTCCAGAACACGAACTGGCCCTCGACCGCGGGCGGTTCGAGCAGCCGGCGGACGCCCTCGTAGACGAAGTAGGCCGCGAGCAGGATCAGTGTCAGCCCGTTGAGCTGCGCCGACAGGATCTCGGCGCGGCGCAGGCCGAAGGTGTAGCCGCCCTTCGGCGGCCGCGCGGCGATGCGCATCGCGACCAGCGCCAGCGCGATCGCGAACGCGTCGGTCATCATGTGCGCGGCGTCGGAGATCAGGGCCAGCGAGCCGGAGATCAGGCCGATGACGGTCTCGGCCGCCATGAAGACGAGGATCAGCGCGAGCGCGCCGCCGAGCAGCCGCCGGTCGGCGCCCGCCGAGATCGCGTGCCCGTGCCCGTGGCCGTGCCCCTGGCCGTGCCCGTGCCCGCCGTGCTCTTCCTGCCCGTCGTGCTCATCCCGCGCGGAGCTCCCGTCCGGCGTGCCGTGCCCGCTCACGTGCCCGCCTCCCCGTGGCCGACGTGCGTGAGGGCGAGGTCGAGCAGCATCCGGACGTGCGAGTCGTCCAGCCGGTAGTAGGCCATCCGGCCGGCGCGGCGGGCCCGGACGACGCGGTTGGCGCGCAGCAGCCGCAGCGCGTGCGAGACCGCGGACTCCGAGTGCCCGCAGGACGCGGCGATGTCGCACACGCACATCTCACCCCCTTCGAGCAGCGCGATGATCACGCGCAGCCGGCCGGGATCGGACAGCAGCCCGAACACCTGCGCCAGCTCGGTGATCGTGTCCGCGCCCGGCAGGGCGGCGGTGACGACCGCGACCTTCTCGGGGTCGACCACCCGGACGGCGCACGCGTCGGCGGGTCCCGCGGTGGCGGGCACGACATCTGACTGACTGCTCATATGAGCAAATGTAGCGTATCGGTCCTCAGGAGACCTCGGGGGCCGGCTCCGTGGACGGCGGGAGCGAGACCGGGGTCCCCGGGTCCCCGCCCTCCGGCGGCGACCCTTCCGTCCCCGTACCCGGGCCGCCGGACGCCACGCCCGCCGACTCCGGGGAGGTTCCGGGCTCGGGCGAGCCGGTCCCGGGGGACTCCGGGCCCGGCGACTCCGGGCCCGGCGACTCCGTTCCGGGCGACTCGGTCCCCGGTGACTCCGGGCCCGGCGACTCGGTGCCGGGCGCGCCCGGCTCGGAGCCGGACGGCGACGGCGTGCCGCTCTCGGTCGCCTCCGTCTCCGTGAGCGGCAGCGCGGCGGGCGGCCCGTCGGCCTCGCCCGCGGTCGCGCGGGGCCGCTCGAACCCCATCGTCGCGCCCGGGTCCACGAGCACGAACGCGGTGATCGTCCCCTTCCGGGAATCCCGCGGCGCGATCCTGGTGACATTCCGCCGCTCGAATCCCGGCCAGGACCGGCCAGTATAGGACGCGTTTCCGGTGGAGATCTTTTTCTCCGGCGGGGTGAGCGGATTGCCGCAATTGCACTTCACCGCCGGCACCCCGTAGCCATTGACGAGAACGCCCATTCCGGCCTGGAGGACGGCGGGCCCGCTGGTCGCCCTCCCGTCGGCGTAACCGTGGTTGGTGACGAGCGTGTCGGTGCGCAGCAGCACCGGCGTGAGCCGCGAGACGTACCGCGGGATGTCGCTCACCGGGATGCCCTGCACGCTCGCCCACGCCCGCGCCTTGTCCGGGTCGGCCCGCAGGAACTCGATCAGCTTGCGCTGGTCGCAGGTCGCCTCCCGGCGCGTCCCGCCGTAGAGGCCCGGGGAGTCGCCGGCCTTCGTGCCGCCCGCCCGCGGTCGCCCCTTGACGCCCGTCTGGTCGGTGCCGGCCATCAGCGTGTACGGCTCGGGGCCCGGCGATCCGACGGTCAGCCGGGTGATGGCCGCGCCCGCGTCGCCGCAGCCGGCGAGCGCGCCCGCCGCGAGCACCAGCGCCGCGACCGCCGCCGCGGCCGCCCGCCGCCGGACAAATGGCGAATGGATCTCACGCATGCGTCTACTCCCGCCCCCCGGCTCGCCGTACCTATACTCTTCGATGCCGGGCGAAGCGGATTTGTGCGCGGCGGAATGCTCCAATTTTTCGCGGGGGTGCGAAATGGCGGGCCCGATACCGCTCGACGCCGCCGACCCGACCCGGCTCGGCGGCTGGGAGCTGCTCGCCCGGCTCGGCGAGGGCGGGCAGGGGGCGGTCTACCTCGGCCGCCCGGTCGATCCGGCCTCCGGGCCGCCGCGGGTCGCCGTGAAGCTGCTGCACGCGCGGCTGCTCGGCGACGCCGGCGCGCGGGAGCGGTTCGTCCGCGAGCTGGCCCTGCTCCAGCGGGTCGCCGGGTTCTGCACCGCGCAGGTGCTCGCCGCCGACACCGAGGGCGACCGCCCCTACATCGTCAGCGAGTACGTGCCGGGGCCGTCGCTGCGCGCCCTCGTCCAGGAGGAGGGGCCGCGCACCGGCGCCGACCTCGACCGGCTCGCGATCAGCTCGGTGACGGCGCTGTCGGCGATCCACCGGGCGAACGTCGCGCACCGCGACCTCAAGCCGCAGAACGTGCTGATGGGCCCGGACGGGCCGCGCGTGATCGACTTCGGCATCGCCCGCGCGTACGCCGCGGGCGCCACGCTGACCAGCCAGGTCGTCGGCACCCCCGCCTACATGGCGCCCGAGCAGTTCGCCGGGCGGGCCGGGCCCGCCGCCGACCTGTTCGCCTGGGCGGGCACCCTGCTGTTCGCCGCGACCGGCCGCGACCCGTTCGCCGGCGGCCCGCTGCCCGCCGTCATGTACCGGATCCTGCACGAGACGCCCGACCTGCGCGTCCTGCCCGGACCGCTCGCCGAGGTCGCCGCCGCCTGCCTGGCGAAGGACCCGGCCGAGCGCCCTTCCTCCGAGGACGTCCTGCTCTGGCTGCTCGGCCGCCGCACCACCCTGGCCTCGACCGAAGCCCTGCCCGCCCCCACGATGCCGGCCCCGGCCCCGCCTCCAGCCCCGGCCCCGCCTCCAGCCCCGACACCGGCACCGCGTCCGGCGTCGGCTCCCGGAACGGCGCCGGAGCCGGTCGCCGAGCCGCGTGTCACGGCCGCGGCGCCGCCCCCCGCTCCGCCTCCGCCGTGCCCCGTGCCGCCGCCCGGCCCGCGCCCTGCCCTCGCGGGCGCCGGGGGCCTCCGCCGCGGCCCGGCGCTGATCGCGGGGCTGCTGCTCGCCGGGCTGCTCGCCGCGCTCGACGTCGCCGCGCTGGCGATCCTCATCGCCCGGCCATCGCTCAGCGAGGGGCACCGGGGCGGGCTGCTGCCCGTCGTGGCCTCCTCGTTCGCGGTCGTCGCCGTGGTCACGCTCGTCGCGGTGATCCTCGCCTGGCGCGGGTCGCGGCCCGCCGCGTGGACGGTGATGGCCGCGCGCGTCGCCCGCGTCGCGATGTGGGGCGCGTGGGGCGCGCTCGTGCAGGTCCAGGCGTCGGCGCTCGCCGGGCACGCGGTACTGACCGCCGTCGTCGTGGTGCTGCTGGCGCGGGGGCTGTCGCGCTCACCCCGCTGACGCCTGCCGCTCCGACCACTCGGCGAGGTCGCGGCGCTCGATCGCGGCGGCCATCAGCCCGGGGAACGCGTCCGGGGTGCACGCGAACGCCGGGACGCCCAGCGCCGCCAGCGCCGCCGCGTTGTCGCGGTCGTAGGCGGGCGCGCCCTCGTCCGACAGCGCGAGCAGCACCACCACCTGCACGCCCGCCGCCGTCAGCGACCCGATCCGGCGCAGCATCTCCTCCCGGACGCCGCCCTCGTACAGGTCGCTGATCAGCACCATGATCGTGTCGGCGGGGCGGGTGACGAGGCCCTGGCAGTAGGCGATCGCCCGGTTGATGTCGGTGCCGCCGCCGAGCTGCGTGCCGAACAGCACCTCCACCGGGTCGTGCAGCTGGTCGGTCAGGTCGGCCACGGCCGTGTCGAACACGACGAGCGAGGTGCGCAGCGACCGCATCGACGCCAGCACCGCGCCGAACACGCTCGCGTACACCACCGACGCCGCCATCGACCCGCTCTGGTCGATGGCGAGGACGACGTCCCGCTTCACGGCCTGCTGCCGCCGCCCGTACCCGATCAGCCGCTCCGGGACGAGCGTGCCGTGCTCGGGCAGGTAGTGCCGCAGGTTCGCGCGGATCGTCCGCTCCCAGTCGACGTCGGCGAGCCGCCGCGGCCGCAGCACCCGCGCCGACCGGTCGAGCGCCCCGCCGACCGCCGACCGCGTCCGCTGCGCGAGCCGCCGCTCCAGATCGCGGACGACCTTGCGCACCACGGCCCGCGCCGACTCGCGCGCCCGGTCCGGCATGACCCGGTTCAGCGACAGCAGCGTCCCCACCAGGTGGACGTCGGGCTCGACGGCGTCGAGCATCTCCGGCTCCAGCAGCAGCCGGGTGAGGTCGAGCCGCTCGATCGCGTCCTTCTGCAGGACCTGCACGACGCTGGACGGGAAGTACTCGCGGATGTCGCCGAGCCACCGCGCCACCGAGGGCGCCGAGTCGCCGAGGCCGGCGCTGCGCCGCCCCGGCCGCGGCCGGCCCTCGTCGCCCCCGCCGCCGTAGAGCTTCTCCAGCGCCCCGTCCATCCGGGCGTCGTCGCCGGTCAGCGACACCCCGGTGCCGTCGGCGCGCTCGCCGCCGAGCACCAGCCGCCAGCGCCGCAGCCGGTCCTCCGGGCCGCCCGTCGCGTCCGCGCCGCCCGCGCCGCCCGTGCCGCCCGTGCCGTCCGCTCCGTCCGTGCCGTCCATGCGGGGCCCTCCTGTCGTCGCGTCGGTCATGGGTTCCGCCAGCCGAGGATGCGCAGGGCGGTGGCGGCCGCCGGGGCCGCGCGGGCCTCGTCGACGTCCTCGCCCGGCGGGGGCGCCGCGTCCGCGCGGGGCTCGGCGCGGCGGCGCAGGCGCTCGCCGATGGCGCGGCGCTCGGCGGCCGGGTAGGCGCCGAAGGTGCGGCGCAGGAGCGGCAGGACGTCGGTGAAGGAGTCGCCGGGCAGGCCCGCGATCCAGGCGTCCACCAGGCGGAGCAGTTCGTCGTCGTGCAGCAGGAGCAGGGCGCCGCCGGACAGGAACCCCTCGACCCACGCCGCGGCGCGGTCGGGGGCGGCGCCGGCGGACACGGCGCGCGCCATCCGGCCGGGGACGTCCGGCAGCCGGCCCGCGTCGAGGAGGAGGCGGGTGAGGCGGCCCTCGATGAGGCCGTGCAGCGCGTCCGGGCGGGCGAGCAGCCCCTCCAGCGTGCGGCGCCAGCGTTCGAGGTGGCCCTCGTCGGCGAGCAGGGACAGCGCGCCGTGGACGGCGTCGACATGAGCGAGGAACTCGCGGGCGGCGTCGTCGTCCAGCCCGGTGATCGCGGGCGGCAGGCCGACGCAGACCCGGACGACCAGGCCGTCGACGACCGTGCGGAGCGGCCCGGTGGAGGTGCCGCGGACGTCGCCGTAGCGCAGCGCCCGGACCAGCGCGGGCAGCGCCGCCATCAGGTGCGCGACGTCGGTGTCGACGGCGGCCCGGTCGGCGAGGGCGCGCATGACGGCCGGGAGCGCCTCGCCGAGGTCGGCGAGCAGGCATCGCTCGGCCGCCGACGTCAGGTCGGCGAGCGCCCCGGCGTGCTCGGCGAGGGCCTCGGCACGGGCGGCGGCCGCGCCGCGCACGTTGGTGCCCCACGCGCTGGCCTCGATCAGCTCGACGTCGAACTCGGGCCGCCAGGCGAGCGTCCACGTCTCGCGGAACGTGCCCTTCGACCGGCTCGTGCCGGCGGGCACGCCCCAGTCGACGTCCAGCAGGCGGAGGCGGTGCAGCAGGCGGCTGCGCTCCAGGTCGGTGGGCTTGCGCAGGTCGAGGTCGTGCTCCTTGCCGAGCGCCGACGGCTTGAGCCGGAGCCGCCGCTGCTGGGCCTGCAGGTCGCGCTGGAGCGGCACCATCGGCGTCCGCTCCGGGACGGCGCCGAGCCGCTCGCCGACGACCATCCGCCGCTGGATCAGCTCCACCGGCAGGTCGGCGCCCTCGCACAGCACGGCCCGGGTCGCCTCGGTCACCTCGTCCAGCCCGGCGAGGGGGCGGCCGCGCAGCGCGGCGAGGGCCTCGGCGAGCCGGACCGCCTCGATCACGTGCGCGGACGAGACGTGCAGGTCCTCCTCCCGCAGCACCCGGGCGGCGGCGGTCAGCCACCGCTCGATCGGGCGGTCGGGCGCGGCGAACAGGTGGTGGTACCAGCCGGGGGAGCGGACGCCCGCGCCGTAGCCGGAGTGCCCGGCGAGCCGCCCGTGCGTCCACGGCACCCAGGTCATCGCGACCTTGGTCTTCGGGAGCCCGCGCAGCGTCCGGTCGTCGTGGGCCGCCGGGACCTTGGCCCGCAGGGCGGGCACGTGCCAGGCGCCGCAGACCACGGCGACCCGCTCGTGGCCCTCCTTGAGCGTGCGGCGCAGCGTGCGCCGCATGTGGGCCTCGCGCTGCTCCTCGCGCCGCCGGTGCGCGGCGGGCCCGGCGTCCTCCGGCCGCTCGGCGAGCTGCGCGCGCAGCTCCGCCATGGCCTCCGCGATCGCCGGGAACGGGGACGGGCCGCCGCCGCGGTGCTCGACCACGTCGTCCCACCAGCGCTCGGCGTCGTCGTAGCCGGCGGCCTTCGCCAGCCAGCCGAGCGGGTCGAGCCGGATCCCCTCGGCGGGCCCGCCCGCCGCCTCGCCCTCGTCCGCCGCGCCGCCTTCGTCCGCCGCGCCGCCTTCGTCCGCCGCGCCGCCTTCGTCCTGCGCGCCGCCGTCGTCCGCGTCGCCCTCGTCCGGCGGGGCCGGGACGAGCTGGTGCGCCGCCGGCAGGTCGCAGAACCGGACGGGCACGCCCGCCGCCAGCCCGTACCGGATCGCCTGCCATTCCGGGCTGAACTCCGCGAACGGCCAGAACGCGGCCCTGCGGTCGCCGCCGTCCCCGCCGGGGCCGGACGCGGAGGCGGGGGAGTAGGCGAGCAGCGCGACCGGCGGTTCCATCCCCGCGTCGCCGGCCAGGTCCACGATGGGGTCGGCCTCGGGCGGGCCCTCGATCAGGACCGCGTCCGGCTTGAACTCCTCCAGGGCGCCGCGCAGCGCCCGCGCCGAGCCGGGCCCGTGGTGGCGGATCCCGTAGACCTCGACGTGGCTCAAGAGACCTCCCGGCAGGCCCGGTAGAAGTCCCGCCACTCGGGGCGGTCGCGGACGACGGCCTCCAGGTACTCCTGCCACACGACCCGGTCGGACACCGGGTCCTGCACGACGGCGCCGACGATGCCGCCCGCGACGTCGGCGGCGCGCAGCACCCCGTCGCCGAAGTGCGCGGCGAGCGCGAGGCCGCTGGTGACCACCGAGATCGCCTCGGCGGTGCTGAGCGTCCCGCTCGGCGACTTCAGCTTGGTGCGCCCGTCGGCGGTGACGCCGGAGCGCAGCTCCCGGAACACGGTGACGACGCGGCGGATCTCCTCCAGCCCCGCCGGGGACTCCGGCAGCTCCAGCCCGGCGCCGATCTGGTCGACGCGGCGCGCCACGATGCCGACCTCGTCCTCGACGGTCTCCGGCAGCGGCAGCACGACCGTGTTGAACCGCCGGCGCAGCGCGCTGGACAGCTCGTTCACGCCCCGGTCGCGGTCGTTGGCGGTGGCGATCACCGTGAAGCCCTTGCGGGCCTGCACCTCGGTGTTCAGCTCGGGGACCGGCAGCGTCTTCTCCGACAGGACGGTGATCAGGGTGTCCTGCACGTCGGACGGCATCCGGGTCAGCTCCTCGATACGGGCGACCGCGCCGCGCCGCATCGCCCGCATGAGCGGGCTCTCCACCAGCGCCTTCTCCGACGGCCCCTCGGCGAGCAGCCGCGCGTAGTTCCACCCGTAGCGGATGGCCTCCTCCGCGGTGCCCGCCGTCCCCTGCACGAGCAGGGTCGAGTCGCCGCTGACGGCGGCGGCGAGGTGCTCCGACACCCACGTCTTCGCCGTCCCGGGGACGCCGAGCAGCAGCAGCGCCCGGTCGGTCGCGAGCGTCGCCACCGCGACCTCCATGAGCCGGCGCGGCCCCACGTACTTCGGCGAGACCGCCGTCCCGTCGGGGAGCTCGCCGCCGAGCAGGTAGGTGGTGACGGCCCACGGCGACAGCCGCCAGCCGGGCGGCCGGGGCCGGTCGTCGTGCTCGGCCAGCCGCGCCAGCTCGCCCGCGTACTCCTGCTCGGCGTGCGGGCGCAGGACGGCGGTCGCGCCGGAGGGGGCGCCCTCCGCGCCACCCGGGATCGAATCGTCGGTCAAGGGGTCAGCTCCTTCAGCATCTCGTCGCGGAAGCGCAGGGCGGCGACCAGGTCGGAGACGGCGCGCGGGGCGCCGGCGTCCGGCTCGGTCAGCGGGGCGAGGCGGGGTGCGGCGGCCGGGTCCAGCCGCTGGTCGGCCAGCCGGCACAGCTGGGTGATCAGGTGCTCGTCGCGGCGGGTGGGCCGCCCCGCGGACGCGGTCAGCGTCGCGACGACCGCCGCCGCGAGCGGCCCCGTCCACGGCCCGGGGACCCGTTCGAGGACGCGCAGCAGCTCCGGCCGCCCCTCCACCCAGCGGATCAGGTCGGCCGCCGCGGCCTCGCGCTCGCCCGCGGGCAGGACGGGCAGCAGGTCGGCGAGCACCTCGGGCTCGTCGACCATGACACCGCCCTTCAGCAGCGCCCGCGCCCAGGCGGCGTCGTTCTGGCCGAGGGCGGCCCTGGCCCACCCGATGTGGACGTCGCGACCGTCGGAGCCGTCGCCGGGTCCGCTCCCGGACGCGCCGGGCCCGCTCTCGGAGGACGGCCCGCCGGCCGCGGTGACGGGCAGGCAGACGATCTCCATGGGCGGCAGCCCGAACAGCTCCGTCCAGGTGGACAGCGGCGTGCGGGCGAGGATCTCGCGCAGCCACGCGGCCCGCGTGCCCACCGGCGCGCCCCCGCCGCGCGGCGCGAACGACCCGCTCGGGTGGAAGGGGATGCCGTCGCGGGCCATGTCGTCGCCGTGGGCGTGCGGCGGCTCGACGCTGATCCAGGTCTGCTTGCGGCCCCGCACCGTGCGGGTCCGGGGGGTCAGGCAGGCGCGGGCGCGCGCCGCCATCCGCGCCCCGTAGGCGGACCCGGGCAGGCGCGCGAGCAGGTCGGAGGCGAGCTGCCGGACGTCCTTGCCCCGGTCTTCGAGGGCGGCCTCCAGGAACTCCTCGTCCGCCAGGGAGAGCCCGTGCTCGAACGTGGCGAGGAACGCCGCGCGGTCGGGTGCGGGCTCCTTGCTCCACGTCTCGCTCAGCAGCTCCCGCGCGCGCTGCGGATCACCGCCCCGCAGCCTGGTCAGGTAGGCGACGCGGCGGTTGCGCGTCCCGGTCTGCCAGACCTCGTCGCCCCCGCCGGGGTCGTCGCCGGAGCCGACCAGGTAGGCCCAGTCGGTGTTCTGCAGCGCCAGCCACACGCCGCGCCGGCCGCACGCCCGCGCGATGGACGGCCGGAGCATCCGGTCGCTGCGGCCGCGCTCCAGCAGGTCGGGCAGCGCCTGCACCGGGACGCGCCGGCCGTGCGCCGCCGCCGCGTCCAGCCATTCGGGCAGCACCCGCAGCTGCTCGCCGGCGAGGATCCGCCGGAGCCGCGCCGCCGCGGCGGGCGGCACCACCGGGACGTCCTCGACCGGGGCCAGCGCGACCGGCTCGGGCGCCTTCCCGTCCCGCCCGGGGCCGGACGGCACCAGGCCGGCCCGCCGCCGCACGGCCAGCAGCGCGGCCTGGTCGAGCAGCCGCCCCGCCCGGTCGCCGGTCTCGGCGGGCGCCTCCGGCAGGACCGGCGGGTCGCGCCGCTCGGTGCCGAGCAGCGCTGCCGTGACGTGCTCGTCCCACGAGCTCACAGGACCACCGTCCCCTCGTCGTCGTGCCAGGCCGCCAGCGGGCGCAGGCCGCGCGGGCTCCACTCGCCGGACAGCGTCACCGGCCCGCCGCCCGACAGCGCGAGCAGCCGCCACGGGTCGCCGAGCCGCAGCGGCAGCGCGTCCCCGGCGGGGTCGGCGACCGACAGGCCGCCGCCCTCGGCGCGGGCCAGCCGGACCCCGGCGAGCGTCGCGGGCCAGCGGTCCAGCCAGGGGTCGCGCGCGAGGGCGGCGGCGTGCTCGTCGAGGAACTCCCGCACGGACGTCCCGGCCGGTGCACCCGGCTCGGCCGCCCCGTACCGGTCGGCGACCAGGGCCCGCAGCGGCTGCGCGCCCGGATAGAAGGCCAGCTCCGCGTCGATCTCCGTGCCCACCACGAGCGAGGCGTCCAGGGAGGTGCCCGGCGCCGCGAACGACAGCACCAGCGCGGGGCGCCCTGTCCGCCGCCCGCGCAGCCACACCCGCCGGGTGGTGAGCAGGTCCTGCGCGGTGTCGTGCGACCCGGTCACCGACCACAGGTCGCGGACGCGCTCCCCGCCCGACAGCACCTCCTCCTGCGGGACGGTGAACCCGACCCGGGAGCGGACGGTGTCGCGGAGCCCGGCGGGCAGCTCGTCCTGCCGCCGGTGGGCCTGAATCAGCAGGCGCAGCAGCGCGTACTCCTCCAGCAGCCGGCCCGGCCACCCGGGGCGGCGCGGCAGCGCGGCGAGGCCTCGGACCTGCCCGGCGAGCGCACCCGCCTGCGCGTCGACGAGCCGCCGCGCGGCGTCGTCCCAGAGCCGGTAGGGCGCCTTCTCGGCCTGCGCGAGCCCGTGCGCGATCTGGTCGCGGAGCCACTGGTCGAGCTCGGCGAGGCCGTCCTCGACGCGGCGCTCGCGCCGCTCGGCGGTCTTGGGGTCCCTGGTCTTCGCCGCCGCTGAGGCCCGCTTCCGCGCCGCCGTGCCGGCCCGCTCGCGCCGGTCCTCGATCCATTCGGCGGCGTGGCCGGGCCTGGGGCCCTCGTCGACGGCGCCGTCGGCCCACATGAGCAGCAGCCCGAGGGCGTGCTTGCAGGGGAACTTGCGGCTGGGGCACGTGCACCGGAACGCGGGTTCGGACAGGTCGACGCACGTCCGGTAGACGGATGTGCCGCTGCCCTGGCACTCGCCCCAGACGGCCTCGCCGTCACACCCCGTGGCGGCCCATTTGGCGGGTTTGGCGACGCCGCCGGCGGCCTTCGCGGACGACGCGTCCGGCGCCAGGCCGAGCACCTGCTCCCGAGCCCATCGTTCCCTCACACCACCGAAACTATCGGCGCCCTACGACATTGTGCCCGCCCGCCGGGCACCGGCCGGGACGGGATCAGAAGCCGGGTGGCCTGGGCAGATCGGGGACGGAGACGTCCGGCACCAGGAGGGCGCCGCCGGCGAGGAGGGCGAGCAGCGCGGTCGCGCCGAACAGGCTCACCCAGGCGAGGCCGGGCACGCCGGTCAGGTGGGCGAGCTGGTCGGCGTCGGAGCTCGGCGCCATGTGCCGGGCCCGCATCCGCTGCAGCTCGATCACCGGCCGGGTCGCGGCGAGCAGCAGGAACCACGCGGCCAGGTAGGCGAACCCGGCCTGGACCTCGCTGCTGCCGAGCCACGACACCCCGAGGATGACCGCGCCGGTCGCGACCACCGACAGCGCGCCGTAGGCGTTGCGGATCATCACCAGCATCCCGGCCAGCAGCGCGAGCGAGAACCACAGCATCAGCGTGATCCGGCCCCACGCGAGCAGCAGCGCGAAGAACAGCCCGAGCAGCGGCGGCGTGACGTACCCGGCCAGCGCCGTGAAGATCATGCCGGGGCCGTGCGGCTTGCCGCGCGACACCGTCACGCCGGAGGTGTCGGAGTGCAGCTTGATCCCGTCCAGCTTGCGGCCGGTGAGCAGCGCGACCAGCGCGTGCCCGCCCTCGTGCGCGATCGTGACGGTGTTGCGGGCGATCCGCCAGGTGGGGCCGTGGAGCACCGCGCCGAGCGCCACGAGGCCGACCAGGCCGACCAGCCAGAGCGGCGGGTCCGGCTGCGCTCCCGTCAGCCGCTCCCACATGTCGCCGATGCTCACGTCTTCCACGTCCACCTCGGAGTTCGTCGTCGCGATGCCCAACCTTAGGACGCTCCGGACGGTGTCCGCGTTCGGTTCGTGGCCGATCGGGGTTGATGTTGCGGATCGCCCCGTCTCCGGCCTGTATTGCCGTTAGGGTGCCGTCCCGTCGGCAGGGACGGGGGGTCCGGGGCGGATGACCGAGAACACGGGCATGGACGCGGACGCGGTGGCCGGGCGGTTCGCCCGGCTCTTCGGGGCGCTCGCGGGCAACGTCGAGCGGGTCGTGCACGGCAAGCGGGACCGGATCGAGCTGGCGCTGATCTGCCTGCTCGCCGAGGGACACCTGCTCGTCGAGGACGTCCCGGGCGTCGGCAAGACGACCCTCGCGCGGGCGATGGCGGCCTCGATCGAGGCGAAGTGGACGCGGATCCAGTTCACCCCCGACCTGCTGCCCGGCGACATCACCGGCGTCTCGGTCTTCCACCAGGGCAGCGGCGCGTTCGAGTTCCACCCCGGCCCGATCTTCGCCAACCTCGCGGTCGCCGACGAGATCAACCGGGGCTCGCCGAAGACGCAGTCGGCGCTGCTGGAGGTCATGGAGGAGCGCCGCGTCACGGTGGACGGCGTCCCGCACCCGGTGCCGCGCCCGTTCATGGTCATCGCCACCCAGAACCCGGTGGACATGGACGGCACGTACCCGCTGCCGGAGGCGCAGCTCGACCGGTTCCTGATGCGGATCTCGATGGGCTACCCCGACCACCGGGCCGAGGTGGCGCTGCTCGCGGGGACGCCGTCGTCCGCGGCGCTCGACCGGCTGCCGCCCGTGCTCGGCGGCGAGGACCTCGCCCGCGCCATCGAGTTCGCGCAGCGGCTGCACGTCGCGGCGCCGCTGCACGACTACCTGGTGCGGGTCGTCGCCGCGACCCGCGACCATCCCGACCTGCGGCTCGGCGCGAGCCCCCGGGCCGGGCTGGCGCTGCTGCGGGCCGCGCGGGTGCGGGCGGCGGCGGCCGGCCGGTCCTACCTCGTCCCCGAGGACGTGAAGGCACTCGCCGTGCCGGTCATCGCGCACCGGCTGCTCGTGACGCCGGACGCGGAGCTGCGCGGGCGCACCGGCGCCGACGTCGTCGCCGAGGTGCTGCAGAACGTGCCGACGCCGCAGGCCGCCGGGGTCTAGCCGTGCTGACGCCGCTCGGACGGGGCACGGCGGCCGCCGCGGTGCCCCTGTACGCGGCCGGCTGGTGGCTCGGCTACCCCGAGCCCGCCGCGCTCGCCGCCGCCGGGCTCGCCGCGGTCGCGGGCGCCCTGCTGTGGACGCTGCCGAGGCCGCGGCTGGACGTCCGCCGCGAGATCGCCCCGGCGAAGGTGGCGCGCGGCGAGCCCGCCGTCGGCGTCCTGCACGTGGCCAACCGGGGGCGCGGCGTCCGGGGGCTCAGCGCGCAGGACGCCGCCGGGTCCGCCGAGGTCGCGGTCGAGATCCCGCGCCTGCGGCCGGGCGGCGGGCGGACGGTGACCTACCGGCTGCCCACCGGCCGGCGCGGCGAGATCGCGGTGGGGCCGCTGCGGCTGGTGCGCGCCGATCCGCTGCGGCTGGCCCGCCGGGTCCGCGAGTACGGGGAGCCGCGGACCCTGCTCGTCCGGCCGCGGACGGTGCCGCTGCCCGTGCTGCCGTCCGGCCGCGCGCACCACCTGGAGGGGCCGACGAGCGACCGGTCTCCGGCGGGGACGGCGACGTTCCACGCGCTGCGCGAGTACGTCGCCGGGGACGAGCTGCGCCACATCCACTGGAAGTCCTCGGCCCGCACCGGGACCCTGATGGTGCGCCGCCTCGTGGACGCGAGCCTGCCCACGACGACGGTGGTGCTGGAGACCCGGTCGGCCGCGTGGCCGGAGCCCGACGACTTCGAGCTGGCGGTGGACGCGGCGGCGTCGGTGGCCGCCGGGGCGGCGGCCGCGGGGTTCCCCGTCCGGGTCCTGACGGGCGGCGGCCCGCTCGCCGCCACCCGCGGGGGCCCCGGCGACCTGGAGGTGCTGCTCGACGCCCTCACCACCGTCCGGGTGGACGAGGGCGGCCGGACCGCGGCCGACGCGGTGCGCGGGGTGCGCGCGGGCGGGTCTCTCATCGTCGTCACGACCGGCGACGCCGAGCTGGGAAGGATCGCGTCGGTGCGATCCCGGTTCGACCGCGTCGTGGTGCTGCGCGTCCGCCCGGCCGGGCCCCCGGCCGCGCCGCCCGGTGTCCACCCCGTCGACGTCGCCGACCTGGAGGGGCTGGCGGAGTCGTGGCGGCGGATGGGGAGCATCCGGTGACCCGGTACCTGTCACTTGCGGTGACGGCCTGCCTGGCCGGAGTCGCGGGCCTGGCGTTCCAGCGCGTGTTCGGGCTGGGGCCGGTCGTGCCGGTCGCCGCCGTCGCGGCCACCGTCCCGACCGTGCTGTGCGGGCTGCTGTCGGGGCCGCGCAAGAAGGGCCCATGGCCGCTGTGGATCTCGCTCGTGCTGACCGTGCCCGCGTGGGGCGCGACGGCGTCGCTGACCGTCCTGCGCCCCGCCCTGAGCGACGGGACGCTGCCGCAGGCCCTCCGCGAAGGCGTGCTCAGCTCGTGGAAGGCGATCCTGACGACGCTCCTGCCCGCGCCCGCCGAACCGGAGCTGCTCGTCCTGGTGAGCGTGGCGGTGTGGCTCGCGGCGTTCGGGTCCGCCGAGCTGGCGCTGCGGACCTCGGCGCGCGCGGTCCCGGCCCTTCCGGCGCTCGGCGCGTGGGCGGTGGCGCTGCCGCTCGGCGCGGGCGGCCCCGGATCCAACCTGCCGCTCGCCGCCGCGACCGCCGTGCTGATCGCCGTGCTCGTCCTCGTCCGCGCGGACGGCCCCGGTGCGGAAGGACACGGTGCGGAAGGACACGGTGCGGACGGGCGGGGCGCGGGCGTCGCCTGGCGGCCGCTCGCGGCCGGGGCGCCGGTCGCCGCCGCGCTCGGGGCGCTGGCGTTCGCCGCAGGCCCGCTCGTCCCCGTCAGCGCCACCCCCTACGACCCCCGCGAGCAGGTGCAGGCGCCCCCGCCCCGGCTGCGCGACGGCGTCAGCCCCCTCGACCGCGTCGGCGGCTGGCTGCTGGCCCCGGACCAGGCCATGTTCACCGTCCAGTCGGACCGGACGGAGATCGAGCGGCTCGCCGTCCTGGACCGGTTCGACGGCGTCACCTGGTCGTCCACGGCCCGGTTCGTCCCGACCGGGAGCCGCGTCCCGGCCGGGCCGGAACCCGGCAGGAGGCACGAGGTCGCGCAGCGCATCACGATCCGCGACCTGCCCGGCGTGTGGGTGCCCGCGCCCGACCGCCCCCGGCGGGTGGACGGCCTGCCGGTCGTCGCCGACCCCGGCAGCGGCGCCCTCGCCGCCGACCGGCCGCTGCGCCCCGGCCAGGGCTACCGCGTCGAGGCGGTCGTCCCGGAGTGGAAGGCCGCCGACCTGGCCCGCGCGGGCGTCGCGACCGGCGCGGAGGCGGACGCCGCGCTGGAGCTGCCGTGGGGGCCGGGCGCGAAGAAGCCGCCCGTCCAGATCGCCGAGTTCCGCCGGTTCGCGCAGGCCGCGACCCGCGGCGCGGCGACGCCGCTGCAGAAGGCCGCGCTGCTCGCCGAGTACCTCAAGGTCTACGCCCGGTACGACGTGACCGCGGCGCCGGGCCACTCCTACCGGCAGATCGACTACTTCCTCGGCGAGGGCAGGCGCGGCACGCCCGAGCACTTCGCCACCGCCTACGCCCTGCTCGCCCGCACGGTCGGTCTCCCGTCCCGCGTCGTCGTGGGGTTCGAGGGCGGGAAGCGCGAGGGCGGCCACGTCCTGGTCCGCTCCGGCGACGTCATGGTCTGGCCCGAGGTCAAGTTCGACCGGCTCGGCTGGATCCGCTTCAATCCGCTGCCCGACAGCGGACGCCCGTCCAAGAAGAACGAGGGCGTCGCGGCAGGGGAGACCGAGCAGAAGCTGGAGCAGGCTCAGAAGAACGCGGTCGCCCAGGAGAACAACCCAGGCGCGGCCAAGACGGCGCAGAAGCAGGAGGGCCCGGCCCCTGCCGAAGAGGCGCCCACGCCATGGTGGGTGTTCGCCGTCATCGGGGTGGGCGCCGCCATCGCCGGCTACCTGTGCGCCGTCCTTCTCGCCCCCGCCCTGCGCAAGCGCCGCCGCCGGACGGGCCCGCCCGCCGCGCGCATCACCGGGGCCTGGCACCAGGCGCTCGACCACCTCGCCGACGCGGGCCTGTCCACGGTCCGGACGCTCACCGCGCACGAGGTCGCGCGCTTCGGCGCGTCCGCCGTGGGGGAGGAGGCCGGCGGGCACCTGCGGCCCCTCGCCGACCTGGTCAACCTCAGCCGCTTCGCCGCGTCCCGCCCCGACCAGGGCGCCGCCGACCGGGCCTGGCACCACAGCGACGCCCTGGGCCGCCTCGTGACCGCGAAGGCGGGGCGCCTGCGCCGCTTCCGCCGCCGGCTGCGCCCCGGCTCCCTGCGGGACCGGCGGCCCGTCACGCCGGAGGGGCGCTGACGCTACCGTAGCCGCATGCGACTGTGGAGGAGCCGGGCCCCGTGGAAGGCGCTCGGCATCGCCGGGGAACCCGGGGAGCGTCCGTGACCCCGCGCCCCGTGCGCGCGCCCGGCCCGGACGACCTCGACCGCGCCTGGCGCGCCGTGTCCGCCGTCCTCGACCCGACGCCGCTCGTCCCCGCCCCCGGCCTGGCGCCCGGCGCGCTGCTGAAGCTGGAGACCTTCCAGCCGACCGGGTCGTTCAAGGTGCGCGGCGCCCTCGCGGCCGTCGCGGCGCTGCCCGGCGGCGAGCCCGCCGTCACCGCCAGCGCGGGCAACCACGGCCTCGGCATGGGCCACGCTGCCGCGCGGTCCGGCGCCGACGTGACCGTGGTCGTGTCGACCCGGGCGTCCCGGGCCAAGGTCGAGAAGATCGCCGCGTTCCCGGTCCGGCTCGTCGAGCACGGCCTGACCTACGACGAGGCCGAGGCGCACGCCGTCAGCCTGCCCGGCCGGTTCGTCTCGCCCTACAACGACCCGGACGTCATCGCCGGGCAGGGCACGATCGGCCGCGAGCTCGACGCGCAGGCGGACGGGCCGCTCACCGTCGTCGCGCCGGTCGGCGGCGGCGGGCTGCTCGCCGGGCTGTGCCTGTGGGCGCGCGAGCGCGGGGACGTCCGGGTCGTCGGCGTCGAGTCGGCGGTCTCGCGGGGCGTCTCCGCGTCGGTGGCGGCCGGGCGGGTCGTCGAGGTGCCGGTCGGCGACACGTTCGCCGACGGGCTGCCCGGCAACCTCGAACCCGGCTGCGTCACCCCCGCCGTCATCGGGGGGACCGCCGCGCTGACCGCGGTCACCGATGACCAGATCCGGACGGCGCTGCGCTGGCTGTTCCGCGAGTACGGCCTCGTCGCCGAGGGCGCCGGCGCGGCGGGCGTCGCCGCCGTTCTCGCCGGTGAGGTGCCCGCCGAGGGCCGCCTGGTGGTCGTCGTCTCCGGCCGCAACATCACCGTCCCCACCTATACCGCGGCGATCCGCGCGGACTAAGCCATCCCGGGAAAACCCGGGCGGACAGGCGCCGCACCCAGTACGGTTCCGTCCGAAACGGGGCAGGTGAGCGGGTGTGCGTGTGCGTGTGTTCGGGGCCGACCGGCTGACGGGCCAGATCGCGGTCGGGCTCGTCGGGGTGCTCGTGATCGCCGCGGCCGTCTACGGGGTGGGCGTCGCCAGCGCCAAGTACCGGCTCGCCGACGTCGGCGCCTGGCTGACCGCCCGCTCCAAGGGCCTGGTCGTGCACGTCAACGGCCCGGCGGCCAAGGTCGACGGCAAGGCCGGCGTGGTCCCGCAGATGCGCGGCCACAACATCAAGGTCGTGCAGGACGGCGGCACCGTCCTGATCGTCGACGAGGACACCGGCGTCGTCAGCCGCCTCGACCCGTCCCAGCTCGACATCGGCACCAGCCGCCCGCTCGGCAAGGGCATCCAGGTCCTCGCCGGGGCCGGGAAGGCGTACACGGTCGACTCGGTCCAGGGCGTCGTCCAGGAGATCGACCCGGTCGCGCTGACCCCGGTCGGCCGGGCCGCGACGCTGCCGCCCGTCCTCGGGCAGGCGGGCATCGACGCCCGGGGCGCGCTGTGGGTGCCGGTCGCGCGGGACGGGCAGGTCGCGGCGTTCGCCGGCGGCCGGCTCGGCCCGCCCGTGCGCGTGGGCGCGGCGGGCGACGACCTCGCGCTCACCATCGCGGGCGGCGACCCGGTCGTCACCGACTCGACCGCCGGGACCGCCACCGTCGTCAAGCCGTCCGGCGCGAACCTCACGGTGCGGCTGCCCGCGACCGTCCGGCGGGCGGGGCGCGGCGGCGTGCTCGCCCCCGCCGCCACCGACGGCGCCGTCGTCCCGATGCTGGTGCCGGGCGCCGGGTCGCTCGTCACCGTCGACACCGGCACCGGGCGGTACTCCAGCACGCGCCTCGCGATGCCGAGGCACCGCTACCGGCCGCCGCAGGTGCTCGGCGCGAAGGTCTACATCCCGGACGAGACCGCCGGGGCGCTCCTGGTCTACGACGCCGCCCGGAACAGGTTCGAGACCCCCGTCCGGGTGACCGGGCGTCCGTCCAAGCTGGACGTGTTCGTCCGCGACGGGATGCTGTGGGCGAACGACCCGTCCGGCCCGCGCGCGGTCGTGATCGACGAGCGGGGCGCCCGCAAGGGCGTCGACAAGTACAAGGACCGGGTGCCGGGCGGCCAGAAGCGCCGCGCCATCCCGCTGCCCGGCGACGGGGACGCCCCGCCGCCGCCCCGGCCGCGGACGCCGTCGCGCAGCCCCGAGCCGCCGCCGGGGCCGGGCGAGCCGCCGAGCGCGCCCTCCAACGTCTCCGTGACGCCCGGCGCGGGCACGATGCAGATCGGGTTCCAGCCGTCGCAGGGCGAGGGCGTCATCGGCTACGTGCTGAAGGACGTCCCGTCCGGGCTGACCGCGACCCCGTCCTCGATCCGGCAGGGCACCGGCCCCTTCGCCTTCACCGTGCGCGGCGGCGACTGCGGCCGCGAGTACCGGTTCCGCGTCGCCGTCCGCTACCGGGACGGCCGCGGCCGGACCCGGGAAGTGGTGTCGCCGGCGAGCGACCCCGTCCGGCCCTGCGTGACGCCGGGCGCCCCGACCGGCCTCACCGCGCGGGCGTCGGCGTCCGGCGCGAAGGTCTCGTGGACGCCTCCGCCCGGCGGGGAGAACCTCACGTACCGGCTCGCCTACGACGGCCCGGTGAAGGGCTCGGTCTCGGCGGCGGGCACGTCCGCCACGCTCGGCGACGTGTGGACGAACGGGAACTACACCTTCACCGTCACCGCCGCCAACGACGCAGGCACCGGCGCCCCCGCGACGCTCAGCGTCGGCCTGACCGGCCCGGCGGCCAAGTATCCGGTGGAGCGCAACGGCAATTCCGACGCCTACATCCGGTCGACGCCCGACGGCAAGAACGGCGCCCTCGTCGCGACCATGCACGACAACAACGGCGAGATGGTCACCGTCCATTGCCAGGTGAAGGGCACCTACTACACCCACCCCAGGGACGCCAATCTCGCCGGTGACACCTACGTCAGGATCACCTGGAGCGGCAAGACCGGCTACGTCCTCGGCTACCTGGTCAACACGCCCGGCGACTGGAAGAGCTTCGCGGGCCCCGCCATCTGGAAGTGCGCCTAGCCGCGCGGTGACGCGCCGGTCTTCGCGGGGCGCAGGCAGGCGGGGGCCGACCAGGCGACGTCCGGAGCCCGGCCCTGCGTGAGGCGCACGACCGCGCCCACCTTGAAGCACGCGGCCGCCTTCGGCCGCAGGCCCCGCACGGTCGCCGAGCGCGACCCGGCGGGCGCCGTCGTCACCGCCTGCGACCCGGCGGGCTGCCGCTGGACGAGCAGCGGCAGGCCCCGCGCGCCGGCCGGCAGCGTCCAGCGCAGCACGGCCGTCCGCCCCGCCTGCCGGACGGTGAGCCCGCGCGGGCGCAGCGCCGCCAGATCCTCGGCCGGCACGGGCGTGTGCTGCGCCTGCGGGGCGGTCTGGGACGCCTGCGGAGCGGCGCCCGGCGACCCGCCCTGCTTCCCGCCCTCCGCGTCCCCGCCGCGGTTTGCCAGCGCGAGGGCGCCGACGCCGAGCGCGAGCCCTCCCACGAGCGCCACTCCGGCCGCGACGACCAGCCCGCGGCGCGGCCCGTCGCCCGGCCGCTCGGGCAGGGGAGGCGGGCCGGGCGGCCCCGTGTGCGGCGTCGTGGGCCCCGTGTGAGAGCCGCTGTGCGGGCCTGTGTGCGGGCCCATGTGCGGTGCCGTCGGGCCGGTGTGCGGTGTGGTGGGGCCCGTCCGGCCGAGGCTGCGGGCGTGCCGGTCGCTCGCCGTGGGCGCCCACTCGGGCACCAGCGGCGGCCCCGGCAGGCCCGGCCCGGGGGAGGGGTGCGCGCCGGTGCCGACGACCAGGTCCGTGACCGGCAGGCCCAGCTCGCCCTGCACCCGCTGGAGCGCCCGTGCGAACTCCACGGCGGTCGCGAAGCGCTGCTCGGGCGTCTTCGCCATCGCGTGCACGATCACGTCGAAGACCTGCGGCGGGACGTCCGCCCGGGGGATCGGCGGGGGCGGCTCGTGCAGGATCCGCAGCATCAGCGGCGCGATGCCCTCGCCGGGCGGCCCCTTGAACGCCGGCCGCCCCGCGAGCAGCTGGTACAGGGTCGAGCCGAGCGAGTAGACGTCGGCGCCGGTGCCCGGCGGGCGGCCCTCCAGCACCTCGGGGGCGGCGTGGTTCGGGGTGAACGCCTGGGTGTGCGTGGCGTCGAAGGAGTCGGTCAGGCGGGCGATGCCGAAGTCGGCGAGCGCCGGCTCCCCGTACCGCGACAGCAGCACGTTCTGCGGCTTGACGTCCCGGTGCAGGACGTCGGTCTCGTGGGTGGCGGCGAGCGCGCCCGCCATCTTCACCCCGATCCGCAGCACGTCCGCGACCGGCAGCGGCCCCTCCGCGGCGAGCCGGTCGGTGAGCGCGCCGTGCTCGAAGTACTCCATCGCGATGTACGGCCGGCCGCCCCGGGTGGTGCCGGTGTCCAGCACGGTCACGATGTTCGGATGCCCGGACAGCCGCCCGGTGATCTTGCATTCGCGCTGGAAGCGGCGCATCGCGGCGGTGTCCACCGCGCCGACCGACAGCACCTTCAGCGCGACCGTCCGGTCGAGGCGCTCCTGGTGCGCGCGGTACACGACGCTGAAGCCGCCCTCGCCGACCTGCTCCAGCACCCGGTAGCCCGGGACGTCCTCCGTCATGGATCCGGGAATCCCTCTCCGTCGCTCGTCTCGCCCCGGACGCGGCGGGGGCGCGCGGGTCCGGCGCCGTGCGGCGCGGGACCCTACCCCGGGAGGCCACAGCGTACTGCCTCCCGCCCCGCCGCGCGCTACATACGGAAATGAGGTGACATTTCATTTCGGCCGGTTAATCGTTGTCCCAATTCCGCGCCGTCCGCCGCGGGAGGCGCTCTAACCTCGGATTCCGCGACGAAGGAACGGCCCAGAGGGAGTGGCCCGCCGTGACGGAAGATGTCATGACGAATGCCCGGACGGAAACGCCGCCGGCCAAATCGGCATACCCGGATCTCGTCCGGATGGCGTATTTCGTTCTGCCGGGCAAGGGCAAGCGCGTCTACCGGCTGGCGATCGCCCGCCGGATCGTGGACGGCACCGCGCGCGGCGCGCGGGACCGGTCCGCCGCCGGGCTCGCCCGCCGCCGCACCCGGGTGCTGCGCCGCGCGCTGCGCCCGTCCCGCCGCCTCCAGATCGGCCTCGGCCCCTGGCTGCGCGCGCTGCCCGCGCGGCTGCCCGACCCGGCGCTGACCGCCGCGCTGTGCCGGCTCGCGCCGCACGTCCGCGTCGCCTACGTGCTCCGGTACGTCGAGGGGCTGCCCCGCTACGAGATCCGCGACCAGCTGATCGAGCTCGGGGTGCGCGACCCGTGGTCGGCGATCCGCGCCGCCGAGGCCGTCCGGGTGCCCGCGCCGCGCGGCGCCGACCGGTTCGACGCGGAGGCGCTGCGGCCCGTCCGCACCCGGTCGGTGCTGCCGCTCGCGACCGCCGCCGTCCTCACCGCGGGCCTCGTCGGGGCGCTGGTCGCCACCGAGCACGGCGACTCCCGCGAGCGGCCCGCGCGGGCGCCCCGGCTCGTCTCGGCCGACCCCGGCGCCTGGACGCGCGGCGCCCGCACCCTGGACGCCTGGCCCGCGCGCGGCGACCTCGCCGGCGACCGGGGGTTCACCGGGCGCGCCGCCGCCGCGTGGGCCGCCGCGCCGGCCGCCCGCCGCGCCGCGGGCGGCACCGCCCAGCTCCTGTACGCGGGCCGCCTCGACGGCACGGCCGTCGCCGTGCTGCGGCGCGGCGACCGGCTGGCCCGCTACACGCCCGGCGGGCTGGAGGTCACCGCCGCCGGGTCCGGGCCGTCCGCCCCGATCGCCCTCGGCGGCGGCCGCTACCTGCTCGCCCCGTGGGAGCCGCGGCCCGAGACCCTCGGCGGGGACGCGCTGCCCGTATCCGGCGGCGTGACCGCGCCCGTCCGCGCGGGCACCGACTGCGGCCGGGGCCCGCTCTTCCACCTCGGCTCCCGCACGGTCGGCGACCTCGGCGGCCCGCGCGCCGCCGACCTCGCCTACCACACCCCCTCCTGGCGGCCGGGGGAGCCCGAGCGCCCCGCCCGCCTCGGGAAGGGCGCCCGCGCGACGTGGAAGAAGGTGGCCTGCGCGACGCCCCGCCAGGAGCGCCCGGTGGCCGCGGCGACGGCGCACGCCTTCTGGTCCGGGCGGCTGCCGCACGGCGGCCCGTCCGCCGACTGGGTCTGTGCCCGGCTGGCCTACGCGGACGGCGGCACCGCCGCCCAGGCGGTGCTGCTCGGCTCCGGCGAGCACCCCACCGGCGCGTGCGACCCCGCCCGCCCGGTCGGCGGAACGTGGTGGCGGGCCCCGTCCGACCGCTGGTACTACGTGGCGGCGGCGGGGCGCGGCCTCGTCCCGCACGCGGACGGCGTCCGCCGCTCCACGACGCGCAAGGGCCTGCTCGTCGGCACCGGCACGCCGCGCACACCGGTCGCCCTGACCGCGCGCTGAGCCCGCGTCAGCGCCCGCTTACCCTGATGGTGCACACTTGGGGGAGACCGAACACGATTCAGGGAGTCGCAGATGGGCAAGGGGCCGCTGTCCGGGGTACGGGTGATCGAGCTGGCCGGGATCGGGCCGGGCCCGTTCGCGGCGATGCTGCTGGCCGACCTCGGCGCCGACGTGATCCGGGTGGACCGGGCCTCCGCCGTCCGCCCGGGCGAGGCGGCCGGCGGCACCGACTTCAGCAACCGCGGCAAGCGGTCCATCGCCGTCGACCTGAAGAGCGAGCGCGGCCGGGAGGTCGTCCTCCGCCTGGTCGAGAAGTCCGACGTGCTGCTCGAGGGGTTCCGCCCCGGCGTCACCGAGCGGCTCGGCATCGGCCCGGACGACTGCCTCGCCCGCAACCCGAAGCTCGTCTACGGCCGCATGACCGGCTGGGGGCAGGAGGGGCCGCTGTCGCGCACCGCCGGCCACGACGTCGGCTACATCGCGGTGACCGGCGCCCTGCACGCGATCGGCCGCGCCGGCGGCCCGCCGCAGGTCCCGATGAACCTGCTCGGCGACTTCGCCGGCGGCAGCATGTACCTGATCGTCGGCGTGCTGGCCGCGCTGCTGGAGTCGCGGGCGAGCGGCGAGGGCCAGGTCGTGGACGCCGCCATCGTGGACGGCACCGCGCACCTGTCCACCTTCATCCACGGCTTCCTCGCGGGCGGCCTCTGGGAGGACCGCCGCGGCGTCAACATGCTCGACACCGGCGCCCCCTGGTACGACGTGTACGAGACCTCCGACGGGCGGCACATGGCCGTCGGCGCCATCGAGCCGCAGTTCTACGCCGAGTTCCTCCGCCTCATCGGCCTCGACGGCGAGGACCTGCCGCACCAGCACGACCGCGACGGCTGGCCCGTCCTGCGGGAGCGCTTCGCCGCCGTCTTCCGCACGAAGACCCGCGACGAGTGGACGGAGATCTTCGTCCCCAGCGACGCGTGCGTGGCGCCCGTCCTGTCCATGAACGAGGCCGCCGAGCACCCCTACAACACGGCCCGGGACGTCTTCCCCGAGCTGGCCGGGCACCGCCAGCCCGCCCCCGCGCCCCGCTTCTCCCGCACCCCCGGCGCGACCGACGGCGTCCCCGCCCTGCCCGGCGGCCAGACCCGCGCCGTCCTGGACGAGCTGGGCTTCGACGACGCCGACACCCTCATCAAGGAAGGCGCCGTCGTCCAGTCCTGACGGGCCCACCGGTGGCCGCTCCCGGCGACGGGACGCGGCCACCGGCGCACACCAGGCGGCATCGGACGTCAGAAGGCCGCGCCTCGCCGCTCCTGGCGGGTACCGCCGCGCAGGCCGATGGAGACGATCTCGCTCGGCCCGTCCAGTTCGAGGCGGTGCCAGCGTCCGCGCGGCACGATGACGGCGGTGCCGGGGGCCAGCCGCGCCATCTCCTCCTCGCCGCCCGGCTCGGCGGGGCGGAAGTAGATCCGCAGGCCGCCGGACAGGCAGCAGACCGCCTCCTCCGCGGCCGGATGCATCTCCCAGTGGTCGGCGTGCACGTCCGCGTCGGTCTGCACGCGGAAGGCCGCGAGCTGCCAGCCGCCGTCGTCGGACGTCATGCTCCGCTCGCGGGCGCGGACGGCGCCGTCGGGGTGGAACGCGAGAGCGGACGCGAACAGGTCGATCGGATTCATGAGCGTGTTCCTTCCAGCCGGTCGTGCACGGGTTCGGGGACGGACGGCGCCACCGCGGGGGCGCGGCGGGGCAGGGTCGCGGCGGCCGCGGCCGCGATGAGGAAGAGGGCGGCGGACACGGTGAGGCTCAGCGCGTAGCCGTCGGTCAGCGCGGACGCCGTCGCCGCGCCGCCGGTGCGGTGCGCGGCGACGGTGGCGAGGGCCGCGAGCCCGACGCAGCCGCCGAGCTGGCGCGAGCTGTTGAGCAGGCCCGAGGCCATCCCCGCCTCGCGGGGCGCGACGCCGGTGGTGGCGGCGACGGCGACCGGGGCGAGGACGAGGCCGGTGCCGACGCTGCAGAGCAGGGACGGGCCGAGGACGTCGGTGAGGAAGCCGCCGCCGGGGCTGATGAGCGCGAACCAGCCGAGTCCGGCCGCGCCGAGCAGGCCGCCGGGGATCAGCGCGGCGCGCGGGGATCGGGCCGAGGTGATGCGGGTGGCGAGAACGCTGCCGGCGACCAGCCCGGCGGAGAAGGGCAGGAACGCGGCGCCCGTCGCGGCCGCCCCCATCCCCAGCACCTCCTGCAGGTAGAGGGACACGAAGTAGAACGCGGCGAACTGCCCGGCGGCGGCGAGGAACACGATCACGTTGGCGCCGGCGACCCAGCGGCCGCGCAGCAGGCCGAGCCGGACGAGCGGCGACGCCGACCTGGACTCGGCGAGTACGAACGCCGCGAGGAGCACGGCCGCCGCCGCGAGGGTGCCGAGGGTCGCCGGGGACGTCCAGCCGACCGCGTCGGTGCGGACGACGCCGAACACCAGCAGCCCGACGCCGCCGGTGGCGAGCACGGCGCCGGGGACGTCCATCCGGTCCCGCGCGGCCGGGCGCGGCGCCGCGGGCACGCCCGCCGGGACGAGCGCCAGAGCCGCCGCGGCGATGGGCAGGTTGACCAGCATCACCCAGCGCCAGCCCGCGTACTCGGTCAGCAGCCCGCCGGCGAGCACGCCGGCCGCGCCGCCCGCCGCGTTGACCGCGCTCCAGACGCCGAGCGCCCGGACGCGGGCACGGCCCTCGAAGGTCGTGGTGATCAGCGCGAGCGCGGCCGGCGCGACCGCCGCGGCGCCGAGGCCCTGCCCGGCGCGGGCGGCGACGAGCTGCCAGGGCGCCTGGGCGAGGCCGCCGGCGAGGGAGCACAGCCCGAACACGGCGAGGCCGCCGCAGAACAGCCGGCGCCGCCCGTACAGGTCGCCGGCCCGCCCGCCGAGCAGCAGGAACCCGCCGAAGGTGAGCGCGTAGACGTGCACGACCCAGGCCAGGTCGACCGGGGCGAAGCCGAGCGCGGCCCGGATCGCGGGCAGCGCGACGTTGACCACCGCCATGTCCAGGGCGACGACGAACTGCGCGACGGCCGCGGCCGCGAGCACCACACCGGGTCGCCCCCGATTATTTTTATACATGTATGAAAAATAGCCCGGGATGCCCCCCGGTGTCGAGCCCGCGATGATGGGGGCATGCCGCGACAGTCCGCTCGGCGGGGCCGACCGCCCAAGATCTCCCGCGCGGAGATCCTCGCCGCCGCCCGCCGCATCGTGGACGAGGAGGGCGCCGGCAAACTGACCATGCGGCGGCTCGCGGGGGAGGTGGGCAGCACCCCCATGGCGCTGTACCACCACGTCCGCGACAAGGAGGAGCTGCTCCTGCTGCTGCTGGACGACTACGCCGCGCGGGCGCTGCGCCGCCCCGCCGTCCCGGCCGACCCCCGCGAGCGCGTGGCCGTCATGGCGGCGGCGATCCGCGAGGCGCTCGCCGCCTGCCCGTGGATCGTCGAGGTGCTCACCGCCGACGACCTGCTGTCGACGTCGGCGCTGTGGTTCGTGGACCAGATCCTGGCGGGCCTGGGCGAGCTCGGGCTGAGCCCGGAGCAGGCCGTCCACGGGTACCGGGCGATCTGGTATTACACCGCCGGCGAGATCATCGTCCGGACGGCCGCGGGCCGCCGTCGCGCCGGCGACGAGCGGCCCACCTACCGCGATCGCGTCTTCGCCGAGCTGGACGGGGCGGAGCTGCCGCGGCTGGCGGAGGTCGCCGGGCGCTGGGGGTCGCTGACCGAGCAGGACACCTACCTCGACGGCCTGCGGGCGCTCATCGACGGGCTCACCCGCGCCTGACGCGGCTCGTTCCCGGGCGTCCGGGCTCGGTCACGGGCGTCCGGGCTCGCGCCGCAGGTCGGGCGGGGTGCCCGCCGGTCCGGTTGTGAACGCGCTGACAAATCCTCCCCGGCAACCGGCGGCCGATCCACAAGACCGGGCCGGAACGCGGCCGTACTTTGTGGCCAACCCACCCCGGTCATCACGGTGATGAACGGCCGGGGCCCGGTGGAATGCGCCGGGCCCCGGCCTCTTCTCGCCGTGCCCTCATGAGGGAGAAGCACATGCGTTTCGGACGACTCCGTTCCTGGGCGGTCACGGCCGCGGCGGCGGTCGCCGCCCTCGGCGCCACCGGCCTGGCCGCACCCGCCGCGCACGCCGAGACCAGCCCGGACGGCGCCAACGACTGGAATTGCAAACCGTCGTTCTGGCACCCCCGGCCGGTCGTTCTCGTGCACGGCACCTTCGAGAACATGGCGTTCAACTGGCAGAAACTGTCCCCGGCGCTGAAGAAGGCCGGATACTGCGTCTACGCCCTCAATTACGGCGGCCCCAAGGACGGCCCGATCCAGGGGATCGGCGACATTCCGACGTCGGCCGGGCAGTTGTCGGCGTTCGTCGACAGGGTGCTCGCGTCGACCGGGGCGTCCAAGGTCGACATGGTCGGGCACTCGCAGGGCGGCATGATGCCCCGCTACTACATGAAGTCGCTGGGCGGGGCGTCGAAGGTCGGGAAGCTGATCGGGCTCGTCCCGTCCAACCACGGGACGAACCTGTCCGGGCTGGTGCGGCTCGGCAGCCTGCTCGGCATCACGCAGGCGGTGGTGAAGGCCGCCCCGGCCGCCGGGCAGCAGATCACCGACTCCGACTTCCTGAAGGAGCTCAACGCGGGCGGCGACACGGTGCCCGGCCCGTCCTACATCGTGCTGGCCACCAAGTACGACGAGGTCGTGACGCCCTACACGTCGGCGTTCCTCAACGGGTCGAACGCGCAGAACGTCCTGCTGCAGGACAAGTGCCCCGGCGACACCAACGCGCACGTCGGCATCGCCTTCGACCCGGTGGCGATCAAGTTCGTGCTGAACTCGCTCGACATCTGGGGCCCGTACTGGCCCATCGACTGCGCCGACCCGCTCGGCTGACCGGCCTTCCGGAACGGGGGGCGGCGCGCCGCGCCGCCCCCCGCCGGACGGGTCAGCCGACGGCGTCGGCCACGGCCCGCGACCAGAGCGCGAGGGCGTCGTCGACCTGCGCCTCGGTGACGATCAGCGGCGGGATCATCCGGACGACGTTCCCGTACGCGCCGCAGGTCAGCAGCAGCAGTCCGTGGTCGGCGGCGGCCTTGTGCGCCCGCTGCGCGGCGGCGGCGTCGGGCTCGCCGTCCGGGCCGGTGAACTCGCTGGCCTGCATCAGCCCGAGCCCGCGCACGTCGCCGATCTCCGGGTGGTCGGCGGCGACCTTGCGCAGCCCGTCGTTCAGCCGCGCGCCCTGCCGGGCCGCGTTGTCGACGAGGCCCTCCTCGGCGATGACCTGGAGCGTCGCGAGCGCGGCCGCGCAGGCGACCGCGTTGCCGCCGTAGGTGCCGCCCTGCGAGCCCGGCCGCGCCTTCTCCATCAGCGCGGTCGGCGCGGCGATCGCCGACAGCGGGAACCCGCTGGCCAGCCCCTTGGCGGTGATGAGGACGTCGGGCTTGGCGTCCGCGTGCTGGTGGCCCCAGAAGCGCCCGGTCCGCCCGAACCCGGTCTGCACCTCGTCCATGATCAGCAGGATGCCGTGCCGGTCGGCGCGCTCGCGCAGCCCCTCCAGGAACGCGGGCGGCGCCGGGATGTAGCCGCCCTCGCCGAGCACGGGCTCGACGACGAACGCGGCCGTGTCGGACGCGGGGCTCGCGGTGACGAGCAGGTAGTCGAGCTCGCGCAGCGCGAACCGGACGGCCTCCGCCTCGTCCCACCCGTACCGGTAGGCCTGCGGGAACGGCGCGATCGCGGCGCCCGGCATCAGCGGGCCGATGCCGGCGCGGAACTTGGTGCCGGCCGTGGTGAGCGCGGCGGCGCCCATCGTCCGGCCGTGGAAGGAGCCGTGGAAGACGACGATGTTCTGCCGCCCGGTGGCGTGCCGCGCCAGCCGGATGGACGCCTCGACGGCCTCGCTGCCGCTGTTGAGGAAGAACAGCGAGTCCAGGCCGTCGGGCAGGACGTCGCCGAGCGCGTCGACGAGCCGCAGCAGCGGCTCGTGCATGACGGTCGTGTACTGCCCGTGGATGAGCGTGCCGACCTGCGCGCGCGCCGCCTCCACCACGCGCGGGTGGCAGTGGCCGGTGTTGGTGACGCCGATACCCGCGGTGAAGTCCAGGTGCCGGCGGCCCTCGGTGTCGTAGAGGTAGACGCCCTCGCCGCGTTCGGCCAGGACGGGTGTGGCCTGCTTGAGCAGGGGTGACAGCGTCGCCATGCGCGTCCCTCCGGTAGATTGTCGACAATCTGCAATCTAGGTGCCCCCGGCCCCGATGTCCAGCGGCCCCGGCGCCGGGGGCGGCGCCCCCCGGGCTACGGCCGGGAGGCGCGCAGCCGCTGGATGGAGTCGGTCATGTGCTCCTCGATGAGCACGAGCAGCCGCTCCTCCTCCCCGTCGCCGATCGCGTCGACGAGCCGCCGGTGCTCCTCGACCAGGTCGGACGGCTCGGGGTAGGTGTCCTGGAGGGCGTTCAGGCACATCCGCGTCTCCACCAGCAGGGTGTGCGCCATCCGCTCCAGCCGCGGGCTGCCGGACGAGCTGACCAGCACCTCGTGGAACGCCTGGTCGGCGTCGCTCATCGCGACCCGGTCGCGCTGCTGCGCCGCCTCGACGAGGGCGTCCAGGGCGTCGGTGAGCCGGGCCACCGCCTCGCCGCGGTTGCGCGCCATGATCAGCCGGCACGCCTCCCGCTCGATCGCGAGCCGGGCCAGGTAGACGTCCTCGACGTCGCCCTCGTCCAGCGTTCTCACGAACAGCCCGCGGTGCGGCTCGCTGACCAGCAGCCCCTCCTGGACGAGCCGCTGCATCGCCTCGCGCAGCGGGCCGCGGCTGATGCCGAGGCGGCCGGCGAGCTCGGCCTCGCCGAGCTGCGCGCCGGGTTCCAGCGACCCGTACATGATGGCTTCGCGCAGCTCGTCCGAGACGATCTCGACGGTGGACTTGCGGGGGACAGGTTCCAGCTCACCCAATCGGCCCATGCCGCGGGCCCCTTTCGTCATAGCTGCCAGGTATGTCGTCCCGGCCCGGCCGCGTGCCCGGCGGGGACGGCGGAGACGTCGGCGGGCACGGTGAACAGCCGGCCCAGCCCGGTGCGCGGTGCGAGACCCCCGGGGCCGGACGCGAGCCGCAGCCCCTCCCACACGCTCACCTGGTTCGCGGTCAGCACCGGCTTGCCCACCCGCGCCTCCAGCTCGTCGAGCCAGGACACCGTGTGCAGCGCGGTGTCGGGCACCAGCACCGCCTCGGCGTCCGGGTGGTCGTTGGCCGCGACGAAGGCGAGGACCTCCTCGCGGCCGAGGGTGCCGACCTCGGCGGCGGTCACGATGCCCCGGCAGGACAGCGCCACCACCTCGACGCCGGCGCGGCCGAGGAAGGCCGCGAACCGCTCGGCGACGTCGGCCGGGTAGGTCGCGGCGACCGCGACCCGGGTCAGCCCGAGCGCCGCCGCCGCGTGCACGAACGCGAACGACGTGCTGGACGCGGGCACGCCCGCCGCCGCGCGGACCCCCTCGACCTGCCGCGCGGCGCCGTCCCAGCCGAAGACGAAGCTCCCGCTGGTGCAGGCCCAGACCGCGGCCCGGACCCCCATGCCGCGCAGCGTGCGGGCGCCCTCGCCCAGCACGTCGTCGCCCCCGATGTCGAGCAGCGCGTCGACGCGGTGCGCGTCCTCGCGCATCAGCGTGTGGACGACCGGCAGGGACACCCCGCCGAGCCCGGAGGCCCGCAGGGCGCGCTCGATCGCGGGGTAGTCGTCCTCGGCGCTGTACCCCGGGTACAGGAAACCGGCGCTCAACGTCCCTTGCCGAACGGTGTCGTGCCGTACCGTGTTCTGCCGCATTTCGCCGCCAACCCTACCTTCGCCGATCATGGATCCCATGGCGGTCACGCCGCCGTGGACGGCGCGAGCTGCGCCAGCGACTGCCCGGGACCGGCCGCGGAGCGGCCCATCGCGCGCAGCGCCGAGCACATCGTCACCTGGTTGGCCGTCAGCACCGGCTTGCGGATCATCTGCTCCAGCGGCGCGATGATGTCGTAGGTCGGCACGTTCGTGCAGCTGATGAACACGGCCTCGGCCTCGGGGGCGTCCACCGTCGACACCGCCGAGACGATCTCGCCGTAGCCGACCTTCCAAATGTGGCTGAGCAGCCCCATCCCCACCGACGACACCACCTCGATGCCGTACTCGCCGAGGAAGGACACGAGCCGCTCGGTCACCGCGTCGATGTAGGGGGTGACGACGGCGATGCGCGAGACGTTCAGCAGCCGCAGCGACTCCACCAGCGCGCCGGACGTCGTCGTCGAGACCGGCGCTCCGGCCGACAGCATCGACTGGTGCAGCTCCAGCTCGCCGGCCTTGCCGCGGATGAAGCTGCCGGACGCGCAGGCGTAGGCGACGGCGAGCGGCTCGGGGGCGAGGACGTCCCGGGTCGCCTGCCGGACGATCGACTGGTCGGACAGTGCGGAGGCCATCTCGACGGTGACCGGCACCGGGACGTACGGCAGCCGGGTCATGAAGAGCGACACGTCGTCGGGCGTCCACCGCCACAGCTCGCGGTCGAGCGCGAAGTCGAACGGCGCGACCACCCCGATGCCGTGCTGGGCCAGCAACTCGGGGCCGACGACCAGCGTGGGGTCGAATGCCATCTGCGAGGCCACCGCTCTAGGACTCGGCGCGGCGGTAGACGAGGCGCTCGCCGACGCCGCCGGAGCGCCAGACGTCGTTGCACGCCTCCGCCATCCGGTCGAGGCCGTCGACGATCGTCGCGTACACGTTGCCCGGCACCCAGCCGACGTCCCCGTTGAGCAGCAGGTTGTTGCGGCCGTAGAAGATCGCGAGGTCGATCACGCCGGGCAGCGCGTGGATGTTCTTCTCCTCCTTGAACTTGCGGTCGAGCATGCCGCCCGCGAAGGAGAAGTAGACGACGTCGCCCGGGATGGGGGTGACGGTGGGGTTCTCCAGGCCGACCTCGTCCTCGGAGAACCGTTCGACCATCGTGTACACCTCGTTGCGGGCGTACTTCGCGTGGTACGCGTCGCCGCCGAGGGGCAGGGCTCGCCACACCGCCTCGCAGGTCCGCGGCGCGTCCTTCTCCAGCAGCTCCGCGACGCACGAGACGCCGCGACGCTCCAGGGTGATGGTCATGAGCTTGGGCATGCTGGACCTCCCCGTGAACAGGGGTTGGCGAGAGCGTCGCCACCCGAAGGACTCTCCATGTTTGCGGGAGGCGGACCCCCCGCACCCTCGCGGGCGAGGGTCTAGTCAGAGCGCTCTGGGATCCGTCCTGGCCTGTGCATGGGCAACGGTTGCGACGGTCTTGCAGCACATGTCCCAGTGCGGTGAACCGGGGCCGCGGTCCATCGCGCTGATTGTTGACAATCCTACGAACCCTTCCTAGCGTGTCAATGCCTCCGCCTGTTGCCTTCACGTAAACTCCGCCGACCCGGGAGTGACGCCGATGGAGCCTGTCCTGCCCGCCCCCGGTGAGCCGCCCGGCGTGGTCGTGCTCGTGGGGGACGACGAGCCCCGCGGCATGGAGGCGGCGGAGCGGCTCGCGCGCGTCCGCTACGTGCGCGAGAACGCCCTGGCACAGGCGCTTCCCGGCGCCGACGCGGTCTTCGTGTGGGACTTCCTCTCCGGCGCCCTGGCCGACGCGTGGCCGGCCGGGGGCGGTCCCCGCTGGGTGCACATCGCGAGCGCCGGCGTCGACCGGCTGCTGTTCCCGGCGCTGGTCGAGGGGGACACGGTTGTCACCAATTCGCGAGGGATTTTCGACGAGCCGATCGCCGAGTACGTCCTCGGGCTCGTGCTCGCCCTCGCGAAGGATCTGCACTCCACGGTCCGGTTCCAGGGCGAGCGGCGCTGGCGGCACCGCGAGACCGAGCGGATCGACGGCGCCCGCGCGCTCGTCGTCGGCACCGGGCCGATCGGCCGCGCCATCGGGCGCCGGCTGTCCGCCGCCGGGCTCGCCGTCACCGGCGCGGGCCGCACCGCCCGCGAGGCCGATCCCGACCTCGGCACCGTCGTCCCGATGGAGGGGCTGGACGCGGCGCTCGCCGAGGCCGACTACGTGGTGCTCGCGGCGCCGCTCACCGCGCGCACCCGCGGCATGGTCGACGCGGCGGCGCTGGACCGGATGCGCCCGTCCGCGCGGCTGATCAACGTGGGCCGGGGCGCGCTGGTCGCCGAGGCCGACCTCGTCAAGGCGCTGCGCGCGGGGCGCATCGCGGGGGCCGCGCTGGACGTCTTCGAGGACGAGCCGCTCCCGCCGTCGTCGCCGCTGTGGGAGCTGCCGAACGTGATCGTGTCGCCGCACATGTCCGGCGACGTCGTCGGCTGGCGGGACGAGCTCGTCCGGCTGTTCACCGACAACCTCGGCCGCTTCGCGGCGGGGCGCCCGCTGCGCAACGTCGTCGACAAGCGGCTCGGCTACGTGGGATCCGGCGCGCCGACCGGCACCGAGCAGACCACCGGCATCGAGCAGAGGGGGTAGCCATGGCCGACGCGGCCGACCTGACCGCGACCGAACTGCTGGCGGAGTACCGGGCCGGGACGCTCGACCCGGTGGAGGCCGCCGAGGCCGTCCTCGCCCGGATCGCGCGCGACGACCCGGGGCTGAACGCCTACTGCCTCGTCGACGAGGAGACCACGCTCGACATGGCGCGGGCCTCCGCCGACCGGTGGCGGCGCGGCGCGACGCTCGGCCCGCTCGACGGCGTGCCGGTCTCCATCAAGGACGTCCTGCTCACCCGCGGCTGGCCCACGCTGCGCGGCTCGACGACGATCGACCCTTCGGGCCCTTGGGACGAGGACTCCCCGGCCGTGGCGCGGCTGCGGGAGCAGGGCGCGGTGTTCGCCGGCAAGACCACCACGCCGGAGTTCGCGTGGAAGGGCGTCACCGACGGCCCGCTCACCGGCGTCACCCGCAACCCGTGGGACCCGTCCCGCACGCCGGGCGGGTCGAGCGGCGGCGCGGCGGCGGCCGTCGCGGCGGGCATGGCGCCGCTCGCGCTCGGCACCGACGGCGGCGGCTCGGTGCGCATCCCGGCCGCGTTCACCGGCACGTTCACGATCAAGCCGACGTACGGCCGCATCCCGCACTACCCGGCGAGCCCGTTCGGCACGCTCGCGCACACCGGCCCGATGACCAACACCGTCGCCGACGCGGCGCTGCTCCTGGACGCGGTGTGCGGTCCCGACGGCCGCGACTGGTCGGCGCTGCCGCCGCCGGACGTCCGGTTCGCCGACGGGGGCCCCGACGACCTGACCGGCCTGCGCGTCGCCTACAGCCCCGACCTCGGCTTCGCGCGGGTCGACCCGGAGGTGGCCGCGTCCGTGGCCGCCGCCGCGGAGGTCTTCACCGAGCTGGGCGCGAAGGTCGAGCAGGCCGACCCGGGGCTCGGCGGCGACCCGGCCGGCGAGTTCGAGGTCCTCTGGTTCGCGGGCGCGGCGAAGGTCGTCGAGCACCTGTCCGCGGCGGACCGGGCACGGCTCGACCCGGGCCTCGCGGAGATCTGCGAGCAGGGCGCGCGGTACTCGGCCGTCGAGTACCTCACCGCCACCGCCCGCCGGATGGAGCTCGGCCGCGTCATGGGCCTGTTCCACGAGCGCTACGACCTGCTGCTCACCCCGACGATGCCGATCGCCGCGTTCGAGGCGGGCCGGGAGGTGCCCGAGGGGTCGCCGTCCCCGCGCTGGACGTCCTGGACCCCGTTCACCTACCCGTTCAACATGACCCAGCAGCCGGCCGCGAGCGTGCCGTGCGGCTTCACCGCCGACGGGCTGCCCATCGGCCTCCAGGTGGTCGGCGCGCGGCACGCCGACGCCCTGGTCATGACCGCCTGCGCGGCCTTCGAGAAGGCGCGGCCCTGGCGCCGGTTCACACGAAGGTGATGACCGCCCGGCCGCGGTGGGTCCCCTCGTCCATCGCGGCCAGGACGCGCGGCGCCTCGTCCAGGCCGATGGGCGCGACCTCGGGGACGATCCCGTGCGCCACCGCGAAGTCGAGCGTGTCGCGCAGGTCGTGCGGCGACCCGGACGGGACGCCCATGATCCGCAGCCGGTTCAGCACGAGGGCGGCGGGCGGCACGCTGACGTCCTCGGCGCCCATGCCGAGGTAGAGCAGGGTGCCGTCGGGGCGCAGGCCGCCGAACGCGGCGAGGCCGGTCGCGGTGTCGGGGGCGGTGTTCACCACCACGTCCGCGCCGCCCCAGGCGCGCAGGGCCTCGGCCGGGTCCTGCTCGGCGGTCGCGACGAACAGCTCGGCGCCGTGGCGGCGGGCCTCCTCCTCGGCGCGGCGCGACCGGGAGACCACGGCGACGCGGGCGCCCATCGCGGCGGCGAACCGCAGCGCCATCGTGCCGACGCCGCCGGTGCCGAGCACCGCGACCCGCGATCCGGCGGTGGCGCCCGCGCGCCGGAGCCCGTTGAACGCGGTGATCCCGGCGCACATCAGCGGGGCGCCGGCGACCGGGTCGAGGCCGTCCGGCAGCGGGGTGACGAATCCGGCGCGGCCGACGAAGTACTCGGCGTAGCCGCCGTCGGTGTTGACGCCCGTGATCCGCTTGGCGGCGCCGGTGCACAGGATCTGGTCGCCGCGGACGCACTGGTCGCAGTGGCCGCAGGAGCCGTGGATCCAGCCGGTGCCGACGGGGGTGCCGACCGCGGGCCAGGCGACGCCCTCGCCGAGCGCGGCGACGACGCCGCTGATCTCGTGCCCGGGGACGGCCGGGTACGTCCCGAACGGGTAGTGGCCGCGCAGGTGGTTGACCTCGGAGAAGCACATCCCGCACGCGGTGACCCGGACGAGGATCTCGCCGGGGCCCGGCTCCGGCACCTCGCGCTCGACGATCTCCAGTGGCTTGCCCGCGGCGGGCAGAACGGCGCTGCGCATGAGCGCGTCCCCTCTCGGTAGCGGCGGCCGGAGCCGCCATAGCGTTGATACAGCCATGACTGTAACTCCGCTACAGGAGGGTTGTATAGCGGTGTTCCGGAATTTTCTGTAACATCGATTTTGTGAGTGCGCAGAAGGACCTCGACACGCGCGACCGGATCGTCCGCGCGGCCGCCGGGCTGCTCGCCGAGGCGGGCGGCGAGCCGGTCTCGACCCGCGCCGTGTGCTCCGCCGCCGGGGTCGGGGCACCGACCCTGTACCACCACTTCGGCGATAAGCGCGGCCTGTTCGACGCCGTCGCCGCGCACGGGTTCGAGCGGTACCTGGCGAGCAAGCGCGCGCAGCGGCCCACCGGCGATCCGGTCGAAGACCTGCGGCGCGGCTGGGACCTCCACATCGAGTTCGGCCGCACCAACCCCGCGATCTACACGCTGATGTACGGCACGGCCCGCACGCCGCCCGTCGCGGCGGAGGCGCACCGCATCCTGACCGGCCTGGTCGAGGCCGTCGCCCGCGCCGGGCGGCTGCGCGTCCCCGTCGCGACCGCCGTCCGGATGGTGCACTCCGCCGGGGTCGGCGTCGCGCTCGCCCTCATCTCCGGCGGCGCGGACGAGGCGGACGGCGCGGAGCTGTCCGTCCGCACCCGGGAGGCGGTGCTGGCCGCCGTCACCGTCCCGGACGGGGCGCCGGGCGACGGCGCGGTCGCGTCCCGCGCCGTGGCGCTGCGCGCGGCACTGTCGGAGGGGCCGCCGCCCGAGCTGACCGCGACCGAGGCGGCGCTGCTCGCCGAATGGCTCGACCGCGTCGCGGCCGGTGCACGCTGAGGGCTACTGGCCCCGCTCCAGCTCCTCGCGCGCCTGGAGCTTCTCGCGCCGCTTCTCCGCGCGGCGCTTGCGGCGCTTCACCCCGACGCCGCCCCAGAACGCGAACCCCTTCACCACCACCGTCGGCGCGCCCGGCGCCCCCGGGCCGCTCGCCCGCTGGTCGAACCCGCCCATGATGCCGAGGCCCTTGACGTGCAGGGTGATGTCGTCCGGGGCGATGATCTCGACCCCGCCCATGATCGCCAGGGCGCGGATCGTCACCCGCTCCTCGGCGAACCGGGCCTCGCGCAGGTCGATCTTGCCGCCGCCCCAGAACGCGAACGCGGTGAACTTGCGGGGCACGTTCCACACGCCGGACCGCCGGAACCCGCTCATCACGCCGATGCCGATCTTCCACGACGGGGCGCTCTCCACCGGCCGCCACTCGGCCCCGCCGAGCGGCACGGGCGGCGCGGGCGCGCCCGCCGCCGGCAGGTCGCGGGTGAGCGGCGCCAGCTCCCCGTAGGTCTTCGCCGCGTACACCGCGTCGAGCCGCTCGTCCAGTTCGGCCAGCGTGAGCCGCCCGTCGCCGGCCGCGTCGCGCAGCACCTGCGCGACCCGCTCCCGGTCGGCGTCGCCGGCCCGCATGTCCGGCGCTCCGGGCACCCCCGACTGCTCGGGCAGGTTCGTCATGCCCGAAGCCTAAACCGCCCCCGCGCGCCCCGCGACCCGCGCGCGGCACGGTTCCGTCACGCCGGTTCCAGGCGGACGACGACCGACTTGGACGTGGGGGTGTTGCTGACCTCGGCGGTGCTGTCGAGGGGCACGAGGACGTTCGTCTCGGGGAAGTAGGCGGCGGCGCAGCCGCGCGCGGTGGGGTAGGCGATGACGCGGAAGGCGGGGGCGCGGCGCTCGGCGCCGTCCGCCCATTCGGAGACGAGGTCGACCGCCGCGCCGTCGGCGATGCCGAGGGCGGACAGGTCGGCCGGGTTCACGAACACGACCCGGCGGCCCGCCTTGACGCCCCGGTAGCGGTCGTCGAGGCCGTAGATGGTGGTGTTGTACTGGTCGTGGCTGCGGACGGTCTGCAGGAGGAGGCGTCCCTCCGGGACCCGCAGCACCTCCAGCTCGTTGACCGTCAGGTTGGCCTTGCCGGTCGCGGTGGGGAACCTCCGCTCGTCGCGGGGCGCGTGGGGGAGGACGAAGCCGCCCGGCTCCCGGATGCGGGCGTTGTAGTCGGCGAAGCCCGGGACGACCCGGGAGACGTGGTCGCGGATCACGTCGTAGTCGCGCTCCATGGCGTCCCAGTCGATGCCGGAGCCGGGGAGCGCGGCCTTCGCGAGCCGGCACACGATGGAGACCTCCGACAGCAGGTCCCCGGACGCCGGGGCCAGCCGGCCCCGCGAGGCGTGGACCATGCCCATCGAGTCCTCGACGGACACGAACTGCGGCCCGGACGCCTGCACGTCGCGCTCGGTCCGGCCGAGCGTCGGCAGGATCAGCGCCACCTCGCCCGTCACCGCGTGCGACCGGTTGAGCTTGGTGGACACCTGCGCGGTCAGCCGGCACCCGCGCAGCGCGGCCTCGGTGACGGCCGAGTCGGGGGTGGCGCGGACGAAGTTGCCGCCCATGCCGAGGAACAGCCGGGCCCGGCCGTCGCGCATGGCGCGGATGGCCGCCACGGTGTCCAGGCCGTGCTCGCGCGGCGGCTCGAAGCCGAACTCGGCGGCGAGGGCGTCCAGGAACGCGGGCTTCGGCCTCTCCCAGATGCCCATCGTCCGGTCGCCCTGCACGTTGGAGTGGCCCCGCACCGGGCAGACGCCCGCGCCGGGGCGGCCGATGTTGCCGCGCAGCAGCAGGAAGTTGACGATCTCGCGGATCGTCGGCACCGAGTTGCGGTGCTGGGTGAGGCCCATCGCCCAGCAGACGATGATCTTCTTCGCGGCGAGGACGTCGCCGAGCGTCGCCTCGATCTCGCCGCGGGTGAGGCCGGTCGCCTCCAGCACGTCGTCCCAGTCGAGGGCGAGGGCGTGCTCGCGGAACGCCGCGAAGCCGTGCGCGTGGGCGGCGAGGAACTCCTCGTCGAGGGCGCCGGGCGCGTCCGATTCGAGGAGCAGCCGGTTCAGCGCCTGGAACAGCGCCAGGTCGCCGTTGAGCCGGATCTGCAGGAACCGGTCGGCGAGGACGGTGCCCTTCCCGGTGACCCCGGACGGCCGCTGCGGGTTCTTGAACCGCATGAGCCCCGCCTCGGGCAGCGGGTTCACGGCGATGACGCGGGCGCCCTCCCGCTTAGCCCGCTCCAGCGCCGACAGCATCCGGGGGTGGTTGGTCCCGGGGTTCTGGCCGACGACGAAGATGAGGTCGGCCTGGTAGAGGTCCTCCAGGAGGACCGAGCCCTTGCCGATCCCGATCGTCTCGCTCAGCGCGGACCCGGACGACTCGTGGCACATGTTGCTGCAGTCCGGCATGTTGTTGGTGCCGAACGCGCGGGCGAACAGCTGGTAGGCGAACGCGGCCTCGTTGCTGGTGCGGCCCGAGGTGTAGAAGACGGCCTCGTCCGGGGAGCCGAGGGCGTTCAGCTCGGCGGCGAGCAGCCCGAACGCCTCGTCCCAGCCGATGGGCTCGTAATGCTCCGCACCGGCGCGCTTCACCATCGGCTCGGTGAGGCGGCCCTGCTGCCCGAGCCAGTGGTCGGACCGCTCGGCCAGCTCCGCGACGCTGTACCGGGCGAAGAAGTCCCGGGTGACGCGCCTCCTGGTCGCCTCTTCGGCGACGGCCTTCGCGCCGTTCTCGCAGAACTCGGCGATGTGCCGGTGGTCGCCCTCCGGCCAGGCGCACCCCGGGCAGTCGAAGCCCTGGCGCTGGTTGACGCGCAGCAGCGTCAGCGCTGTCCGCGCGGTGCCCATCTGCGCGTGGGACTGGCGGAGCGCCGCCGTGACCCCGGGCATGCCCGCCGCCCACGTCTTCGGCTCCGTGACCTCGAGACCCGAGTCGTCGAAGTCGTCGGCGGGCGCCTTGCGCGTCATGGGGCAACACATCCTCGTGGTAGGGGCCGCCTCCACTGTCGCATGGCACGGGCCGTTATTGGGGCGGCCCTTCCGCCAGCCGGAGCGTCGCCTGCATGCGGGCGCCCTGCTTGGTCGTCCATTCGACGCGCACGGCGTCGCCCGGGTGGCGGGCGAGCATGAGGGAGGTGAGTGTGGACGGGGCGTCCACGGCGGCCTCGCCGAAGGCGACGATGGCGGAGCCGACCGGGATGCCGGCCGCGTCGGCGGGGGTGCCGGGCACGACCTCGGCGACGAGCGCGCCGGGGGAGCGGCCGTTGGAGCGGACCTTGACGCCGAGCATGGCCGTCCGCCCGATGTGCACGGTCGAGGACGCCTGGCCGCGCTGGATCTGCCGGGCGATCTCCAGGGCCCGGTCGGACGGGATGGCGTAGCCGCGGTGGTCCTTGGCGGGCGTGGCGCCCCGCGTGGACAGCCCCGCGGAGGCGGCGGTGTTGACCCCGATGACCTTCCCGCGGGTGTCGAGCAGGGGGCCGCCGGAGTCGCCCGGCTTGATCGGCGCGTTGGTCTCGATCAGGCCCGTGAGCCGCTCGGAGGTGCCGTTGGTGTCGTCGCGGGCGGTGACGGACTGCTCCAGCCCTGTGACCTTGCCGGTGACCACGGTGGGGTTCCCGCCCTTGCCGCCCGCGTTGCCGACGGCGGTGACGACGTCGCCCACGTCCACCCCGGCCGCGGAGCCGAACTTCGCGGTCTTCAGCCGGGACGCGCCGGTCAGCCGGATCACCGCGATGTCGCCGGAGCGGTCGTACCCGACGACCTCGGCCCGGTAGGTGCGGCGGTTGTCGGTGTCGGTCCCCTTGATCGCGGTGGCGCCGCGGATCACGTGGTTGTTGGTCAGCACGAGGCCGGCCGCGGTGAGCACGATGCCGGTCCCGGCGGCGCGGGTGCCGTTCAGCTCCTGCTCGGTCTCGATGTTGACCACGCCCGGCCGCCGGCCGCTGGGCTTGGTCGGCTTGGCGGCCGCGGTCGTGACCGGAGCGGGGACGTCCTCCGGTGCGCCGCTCTCCATCACCCGGCAGCCCGGCACGAGCAGCGCGAGGAGCGCGGCCAGCAGCAACGGAACGGCAGCGCGGGCGCCGCGGCGCACGGGGTCTTCGCTCACCTCGGGGCCTCCTCCCGCAGATTCCTCCAATGATTCCCGATACCGGGGAAATAGTCCGAAAAGTGGAGGAGGTGGCCCCAACCGCGTGTCAGCGGCTGAAGTAGCGCCGCGGGTTCCCGGTCAGCATCTGGTCGAGCTGGGCGTCGGTGACGCCCGCGGCGCGCAGCGCGGGCAGGACGTCGTCGCTGATGTGCCGGTAGTTCCAGTTCGGCTGCATCGCCGGGACGGTCGCCGGGTCGGGGCCGAACCAGTCGATGAAGCAGCTCGCGTCGTGGCTGAGGACGATCCGGTCGGCGTACCCCCGCCCGCACAGGGCCGCGACGGTGGCGACCCGGTTCCCGGTCGGGTTGATGATGTCGAGGCCGAACCGGTCCATGCCCAGGATCGCGCCGGTGTCGGCCAGCTCCATCAGGTAGTCGAGGTCGTTGCTGTCGCCGGCGTGCCCGATGACGACCTTGGTGAGGTCCACGCCCTCCTTGCGGAGGACGTCCACGACCGCGCGGCCCGCGTGGATCGAGCTCTCGGTGTGGACGGTGATCGGCGCCCCTGTCTCCCGGTGCGTCGCGGCGACGGCCCGCAGGATGCGCTCGACCCCCGGGGTGAGGCCGGGGGAGTCGACGGCGCACTTGAGGAACGCCGCCTTGACGCCCGTCCCGGCGATGCCCTCGGTCAGGTCCCGGGTGAAGTCGGCGATCATCGGGTCGGGGCCGTCGGCCAGCATCGTGCCGGGGCCCCGGTGCAGGAACTGGAACGGGATGTCGTGGTAGGTGTAGATGCCCGTGGCGACGATGATGTTGAGGTCGGGGACCTGCTCGGCGATCCGCTGGATGCGCGGGATGTAGCGGCCGAGGCCCCACACGGTCGGGTCGGCGATCGTGCGGATGCCGCGGCCGGCCAGCTCGCCGAGCTTGGCGACCGCGTCGGCGACCTTCTCCTCCTCGTCCCACCAGTCGCCCGCGCCGTAGTTCTCGACGTTCTCGGTGCCGAGGACGAAGACGTGCTCGTGCATGAGGGTGGGGCCGAGGCCGGTGACGTCGACGGGGCCGCGGACGGTCTCTACTGCGGGCATCGGCTCTCCCTACGCTGGGCCTGCGCGCCACCGGGCCGCCCGAGGAGCGCATACCGACCGGTCGGTTTCTGGCAAGCTAAGGCGCGGGACGCGCCCGCGTCAATGCCCCGCCCCGAAGGAGGTGCCCGTTGGCGGACACAGAAGCGGACACGGCACAGGCCGCCGAGCCGGCGACCGAGCACGCCGCCGGGCAGGCCGCCGGCCAGGTGCCCGGATCGGCCGCGCCCGTGCGGCAGAGCGCGGTCGAGCGGCGGATCCTGGACGCCGCGCTGCGGCTGTTCGCCGAGCGCGGCTTCGACGGGACGTCCGTCCAGGGCATCGTCGAGGCGGCCGAGGTCACCAAAGGGGCGCTCTACCACTACTTCGACTCCAAGGACGACCTGCTCTACGAGATCTACCACTCGCTGATCGCCCGCCAGCTCGGCGACCTCGGCGCGGTGCTGTCCCGCGGGCTGCCGCCCCGCGAGGCCGTCCGGGCGGTGCTGACCGGGCTGATCCGCAGCACCGCCGAGCACATCGACGAGGCCAAGGTGTTCGCCCGCGAGAAGGACCGGCTGGACGACGCCCGGATGCGGGCGCTCCGCGCGGACCGCCGCCGCTACCACGAGACGTTCCGCGGCCTGATCGAGCAGGGCCAGCGCGGCGGCGTGTTCAGCGACGCCACGCCCGCCGAGACGGTGACGATCGTCGCGCTCGGCATGGTGAACCAGATGCCCTCCTGGTACCGCCCGGACGGCCCGAAGACCGCGGAGAGGCTGGCGGAGGAGGTCGCCGGATTCGTCCTCGCCGCCCTGGAGGCCCCGCCGCGCCCTTAGCCGCCCGGCTGCGCGCGCTCAGCGCCTGGTCTGGAGGTGCAGGGCGGCGTCGCGGACGTCGGCCAGCTCGGCGTCCCAGTCCTCCGGCGGCGCCAGCGGCGCCAGAACGAACTTCGACAGCCCCGCGCCGACGAGCCGGCGCAGATGGTCGGCCAGGCCGTCCAGGTCGGGCACGACGTCGTCCAGCGGGGCCGCGCCGTTGATCCGGCGGACCCGCGCCAGCCGGGCCTCCGCCTCCGGCGGCAGCGGCCCGCGCCGGTACGGCACGACGGCGCCGAAGTGCTCCTCCTCGATCTCGCGCCCCGCCCTGGCCGCCGCCTCCTGGACGATCCGCCGCCCGCGCTCGCCCTCCGCGGGGGTCGTGAACGCGGCGAGCCACCCGTCCGACAGCCGCCCGGTGCGGCGCAGCTCCGGCTCCGACGTCCCGCCCATCCACACGTCGAACCCCCGCGCGGCGGGCTTCGGCAGGACGCGCAGCCCCTCGTAGCGGAACCGCGGGCCGTCGTGGCTGACCTCGTCCTCGGCCCAGAACCGGCGCAGCAGCGGCAGCGCCTCCTCGAAGATCGCCGCGCGGTCCTCCCGCCGGACGCCGAACGCCTGCTGCTCGCCCGCGTGCCGCAGCCCCAGCCCGAAGGCGGGCAGCAGCCGCCCGCCGGACAGCACGTCCAGCGAGGCCAGCTCCTTGGCGAGGACGGCGGGGGACCGGCCCGGCAGCGTCATGACCGCCGTGCCGAACTTGATCCGCGAGGTCAGCGCCGCCGCGTAGGCGAGGGTCACCACGGGGTCCAGGGCCGGGCCGGTGACGCGCTCGGAGACCCAGAGGGAGTCGAAGCCCTCCCGTTCGAGGCCGAGCGCGAGCGCGCTCAGCGCCTCGGTGGTGAGGGCGGACGCTGCCGGAGCCATGCCGATGCGGATGATCACCCGTCGAACCTACGCCGGGTCAGTTCCGTCACACAACCCTCTGAGGTCGGGGCGGCTCAGAACGGGAAGCGCTCGGCGGCGGCCACGGCCGCCCCGGTGACGGTGGCGACGGTCAGCGCCGACACGCCCGCCAGCACGGCCCAGCGCCCCACCTGGTAGCCGATCGGGACGCGGCCCGCGCCGCGCCCCCGCACCGGCCACGGCGCCCGCAGCGGCGCGGTGCCCGGCGGGTCCTGCGCGGCCTCGGTGGGCGGCGCGTCACCGGCCGCCGCCCCGGCGGGGCCGAGCCCGGTCACCCAGCCGAGCAGGTCGGCGACGTCCGCCGGGTCGGTGCCGAGGCCCGACGCGAAGTACCGCACCTGCGCGGCGACCTGGTCCAGCGTGCGGACGGTGTTGCCGAGGCCGACCTGCCCGAGCCACTCGCGCAGGTCGGTGTCCTCGCCGAGGCACCGGCCGACCTCGGTGCGCACCAGCAGGTCGGTCTTGGTGACCACGACGGCGACCCGCTTCTGCCGCCCCTGGTCGGGACGCGACCGCAGGTCGTTCAGCACCCGCTGCAGCGTGTCGGCCGGGTCCTCCTCGGAGGACACGGCCGCGTGGTCGATGAACTCGCGCTCGTCGCCGGTGAGGGTGCGGCGCAGCTGGGGGAGGGCGAACGGGTCGACGATGAACAGCAGCGCCTCGCTGTGGTCGAGGTAGCGCAGCGACTCGACCTCCGTCGCGCCCGTGTAGTGCTCCCCGGCGGGGTCGAACAGGTAGAGGATGCGCCGCGCGCGCCCCGGCAGCTCGACGTCCACCATGGTGGCGAGGGGCAGCTCGGGGCCCGTCTTGGCGAGGCGCCCGCCGCGCTGGAACTCGCGGATCGCGCCCGCGTACGCCTGCGCGTGCCTCCGCTCCACGAACGCGAGCCGCCCGTGGACGGCGCGGGCGCGCGTGTGCAGCGCCCGGATGCCGAGGACCATGAACGTGGTCTTGCCCGCGGCCGGGCCGCCGACGAACGGCAGCGGCTCCACCCGGACCCGCCCGATCCGCTCCGGCAGCCGCCCGCCGCAGTGCGGGCAGTACGCGGCGAGCCGGAACCGCCCGAGCGGGACGGTGGTCGGCAGCCGCGCCCCGCACCGGCACACGTTCCGGAACGCGCCGCCCGAGCCGGGCGCGAGGCGCCGGTGCCGCGCCCCGCACCCCGGGCACTCGTACTCCGGCAGGGCGATCCGCTCGTAGCAGAACGGATGCGGGCAGGTCTGCAGGATCCGCCCGTACATCATGAAGCCGCGCTCGACCGCCGCGAGGACGAGCACGCACGCCAGCCACGCCGCGAGCCCCACCGCCGCGACCACCCCGTACAGCAGGGTCAGCGCCAGCACGAACACCGACGCGGGCACGGCGGCGGCGACGATCCCCGCGCACAGCGCCAGCCACACCGGGAAGACGAAGAACCCCCAGGGGCCGCCGAGCAGCGTCCGCGTCAGCCGCGTGACGGTGGCGCGGGCCGTCCGGTACACCTGCGGGACGACCGTCCGGCTGATCGTCCACCAGTCGCGCCACACCTGGCCGAGCAGGTAGTGCCGGTACGCGGTGTCCGGCGCGGCGACCGGCGACGGGCCCTCCAGGCTGGACGGCGCGAGCGTCCGGCACGCGTGCAGGTAGTACACGCCGAGCGCGGCGGCCCCGGCGACGACCAGCGTCGCGGCGAACAGCACCGGGAACACGTACATGAACCCGAGCCACATGGCGGCCAGCCACACGGCGATCAGCAGCAGCACGATGACCGGATGCACGCCTCACCCCCCGCCCTCGGCGAGGAGGTCGCGGAGCGCGGCGCGCAGCTCCGGGCTGCGCGACAGCCGCGGCTCCAGCTGCCGGGCGGCGAGCCAGCGCCCCGCCGCCGCCCGCGCCCACGCCTCCAGGGACGGCTCGGCGGCGCCGCGCCCGCGCAGCCGCAGCACCACCTCGACCAGGTCGTTGCGCCGCTCCATGTCGCGGCCGAGCAGCGGGCCCCGCCCCGCCCGCGCCCGCCCGGCCAGCTCGGCGGTCCACCGCTCGGCGACCCGCGCGCGGACGGGCGCGGGCAGCGCCGCGAGCAGCTCCGCCCGCACGCCCGGCGGCCGCTCGGCCAGCCGCCGCGCCGCCCCCTCGAACGCCTCCCCGGCGAGCTGCGGGGACGCGCCGCCGGCCGCCGCGATCTCCGCGAGCGCGCGGGCGGCGCGCTCGGGACCGGCGGTGACCGCCGCCGCGTACGCCTTCACCACGGCGGCGTCGAGCCCGGCGCGGCCGTCCGGCATGACCTCCCGGACCCGCTCGGCGAGCCGCAGCGACGCGGTGTCGGTGAGGCGCTCGCCGCCGGGGAAGGCCAGCCGCGTGAACGTGCGCGACGGCAGCCCCGCCAGCGCGGGATGCGGGCCGTGGGCGTCCAGCAGGTCGGCGCACTCGCCCGCGGACGGCGGCGCCTCCCACACCTCGCGGAGCGCGTCGTCGAGGCCGTCGCACTCCAGCCGCAGCAGCTCGCCCGTCACCGCGATGCGGCGCCCCGGATGGCGGCGGGCGACCGACGTCAGCACCGTGACCGCCGCGTCGGGCACCGCCCGCAGCCGCTCGGCGTGCCGGTACAGCAGGTCGCAGTGGTCCGGGGTGAGCGCGGACGCCCGCCCCGCCGCGAGCCCGGCGACCACCCCGTCCAGCACCGCGTCCCGCAGCGCGGCGGGGGCGTGCTCGTGCACCGCGAGCGCCAGGCCCGGCCCCATGGCCGCCACGCCCGGCACGAGGTCGCGCCACACCCAGCCGGGGATCGCGGACCCCCGCCGCGCCAGCAGCTCCGCCGCCGCGCCCTGCTCCGCGGCGGTGACGTCCGCGTCGCCCCGGCACAGCGCCAGCAGCGCGGCGGCGCCCTCGCGCGCCGGGTCGTCCAGCGGCGCCAGCTCGCCGAGCGCGTCGAGGCCGCCGAAGTCGGCGCCGCGCCAGCAGTCGGCGACGGTCCGCGCGAACCGGCTCGTCTGCCCGCCCGCGGCGCCCGCCGTGCCCGCGGCGCCCGCACCGTCCGCACCGCCCGCGCGCAGGTCGAACGCCGACGCGTGCGAGGCGCGGTGCCGCGCGCCCGCCCAGATCTCGGGCGTCGTGCCGACCAGCCGCTGCGCCGCGCCGTCCGGGTCGGCGGTGTAGGTGACGAACGACAGCCGCGCCGCCGCCGCGACCGGCAGCGAGTACGACACCACCGCGATCCACCGGGCGATCAGCTCGACGTCGTCGGCGACGAGCACGACCCGCCCGTGGCCGCGGGCGAGGACCCCCGCGACCGCGTCCACCAGCCGGGCGAGCAGCGCGTACGGGTCGTCCGGGCCGGACGCGGCGAGCCACGCCGCCAGGGCCTCGGGATCGAGCGCGGAGCCCGGGTCCAGCTCGTCGAGCGGGTCGAGGACGGCGTCCGCCCCGGGGCCCTGCGCCCAGTGCGCGGCCTGCCACAGCTCCGCGGGCCGCAGCCCCTCCAGCTCGTCGGGCTCGGCCACCACCGCGTGCGCGAAGAAGTTGCCGTACCGGCCCGAGTAGTCGCGGCCGAGGTAGCGGCAGCGCAGCAGCAGCGGGCGGCCGTCGACCCGGTCGTACAGCAGCGACACCGGGAACAGGCCGAGCTCGGCCTCGTCGGGGGACGCCGGCGCCTCCGGCGGCGGCCGGTACGCCAGGTACGGCGTCACGCCCGCCCGGACCCCGTCCGGCAGGCCGGGCGTCTCCGCGACGAACTGGAACCCGGCCCGGCCGGTCGGCCCGCGCCGCGCCGAGGTGTAGTGCAGCTGCCAGGCCACTACCCACCCCCCGGGCGGACGCCGTCCAGCATCCCGAACCGGTACAGCAGCCAGAGCAGCGGGTCCTCGGCCCGGTACGGGCGGACGCCGCCCGCGCCGACCCGGCCCCGCTCGGGGACGCCGCCGAGCGCCGACAGCCCGAACAGCGCGTGGTCGGCGTACTGCTGCCCGAGGTAGGTGTCGAGCTGCCCCGCCTGCCACTCGTGCAGCAGCGCCCGGATCTGCTCGTCCACCGCGTCCCTGTCGTCGAGGTCCAGGACGCCGCGCCCCGACCGGGACCGGTGCAGCGCCGACTGCCGCAGCAGCCCCGGCCGCAGCACGTCGATCTTGGTGAGCGCCACCGCGACCGGCACCGGCAGCGGCGCGCCCGGCCGGGTGCCGTGCCGCTGCCGCAGCGCCTCGGTGACCCGGGCGATGATGTTGAGCGGCTCGCTGTCGGGGTCGTCCCCGGCCGCGCGGGGCGCCGGCACGGCCTCCCGCACGCCCGCCCGCGCCCCCGGCAGCTCCAGCGGGTCGACCAGGAAGATGATCGCGTCGGCCGCCTCCAGGTAGCGCAGGTGCAGGTCGGTGGCCTCCCGGCTGCGCAGGTCCTCGCCGGCGGTGTCGAACAGCACCAGCGCCAGCGAGTCGTTGCGCGGGCGCGCGAACCGGCCCCGCCGCGTCCGCGTCAGCAGGTACACCAGCGGCTCGCGGGGCCCGGTCGCGGCGCTCGCCGTCGTCGGCAGCAGCCGCCGCTCCTCCAGCAGCGGCCGCGCGAAGTCGCGCTTGTACCGCTCGATCGTCCGGTCGTCGCACGCCACGAGCGAGGCGTCCAGCTCCGTGCCGACCCGGTTCATCAGCTCGTGCAGCAGCACGGCGATGTAGGTGCTCTTCCCGGCGTTCTTCGCCCCGACCAGCGCGACGATCCGGCCCGGGGAGTCGCAGTACGCCGACGGCAGCGGGTTGTGGCACTCCGGGCAGGCCCGGTTCCCGGTCGGCAGCCCGCAGGAGGGGCACTCGGCGCGGCCCTTGCGCCCGGACGCCGCGAACACCGGCGGCAGCGACGCGCCCGCCGTCGAGCCCGTGTACGCGGCGAGCGCCTCGTCCAGCACCGGCGCGCAGCCCTGCCGCCGCCCCGCCTGCCCGCGGCAGCGGAACAGCACCCGCTGCGGCGCCACCGGCGCGAAGCAGTAGGGGCAGGTGATGCCCTGCCTGGACGGCACCCCGGGGATCGCCGCCCAGGCCGGCGCCCGCGTCATCCGGCGACCCGCAGCCGGCGGACGGGCGGGTCGCTCAGCTCGACGCCGTCGTCGTCGGCGAAGCAGCGCAGCCAGTACGGGCCGGACGCCGCCGGCGCCGCCAGCGACAGCTCGCCCGGCACCGGCACCTGCTCCCACGAGCCGAGCGTGTCGCCGTCGCCGGGGCGGTGCGGCATGACCCGCCCGGCGCACAGCACCAGCGACAGCCTCGCCACCCGCAGCGGGCGGGCCGCGGTGAGGCGGATCGTCAGCGTCCGCCGCCACGGCGGCCCCGACCGCCGCACGTCGTAGCGGACGACCGCGCGGGCCGCGAGCGCGGCGCTCACCGGCGGCCCGGTCACGCGCGCGCCGCCGACGGTCCCGGCCGCGGCGACCGTCAGCGCGACGGCCGCGTCCTCGGGGGCGGGGATCCGGATGCCGCCCTGCGTGTCGTACGCGGCGCGCGTCACGGTCTCCGCGCGGCGGACCGCGGGGCGCGGGGCGTCGCCCCCGGGCTGCGGCAGGCCCTCGGGCCGCTCGTCGCCGCCGACCGAGTAGCCGAGGTCGACCTCGGTGACGTCCGCCGGCCAGTCGAACCCGACGTGCACGTACGCGCCGCGCCGCTCGGCGACCAGCCGGCGCGGCGGCGGCAGGTTCACGTGCCGGTGGTAGGCGCCGATCGCGGCGGTGCCCTCCGCGACCGTCACCGCGAGCAGCCACCCGCCCGCGCCGGGCCGCACGTCCAGCCCGCCCGGCGCCGGGGCGCACGCCAGCCGCCGCGTCTCCCGCCGCACCTCCTCCAGCGGCACGACCGCGCTGCGCGGCCACGGCGGCGGCCCCTCCGACAGCACCAGCTCCACCGCCCCGTTCCGCGGCGGCGCGAACCGGACCCGCACCAGCCCCGGGTCGGCGTCGTCGGCCTCCGCGCTCAGCTCGTACACCGGCTCGGGCGGCGCGGTCGGCGTCACCGACGCGCGCACGCCCTCGGTCATGACCTCGCGCCCGGCCGCGTCCAGGTAGACGGCGCACACCAGGTAGTGGAGGGTCCGCCCGTTGGGGACCCGCTCCCGGAACCCGTCCCGGCCCGTCGGCACGGCCCGCCCGTCCCGCAGGACGACGACCCGCGCCGCCTCCGCCGGGCACCGCCACCGCCCGGTGACCTGCCCGTCCCCGCCGGTCAGCGCGACCTCGGCGGGCTCCGGCCGCACCACGACGGGCCCCGCCGCGGCGGGCGCCGCGACGCCCTCGCCCCGCACGGCGAACACCGCGTAGTAGAGCGGCACGTTCACCGGCGGGCGCTCGTCGAGCGCCCCGTCGACGGGGTCGCCGTCCCGCACGTCCCGCGGCGCCCGCCCGGCCCGCCGCACCACGCGGTAGGCGATCTCGCCCGCCGTGGAGGGCGACGCCTCCCACGACAGCCGCACCGCGCCGCCCGCCGCGTCGGCGTCGGTGTGCAGGGCGGGGACGGGGCGCGGCGGCAGGCGCCGCTGGTGGCTCTCGGCGCCGGGCAGGTCGCGGACGAGACGCAGCGCGTCCGCGAGGAGCCGGAAGGCGCGGTCGGGGTCGGGTTCGGCGGCGGCCGTCTCGCGCAGGCGCAGGGCGGTGTCGAGCCGGTGCCGGGCCTCGGCGGCGAGCGCCTCCTCCTCCGCCGGCTCCCCGCCGGGGCCGGGCCGGGGGATCCCGGCGGCGTCGGCGAACTCGGCGGCGGCGTGCACGTCGCCCGCGTCGAGCAGGGCGCGCAGCCGGCCCGCGGGACCGCCGCCGGCGGCCGGGCCGCTCTCCCGGACGAGCGCGAACACCAGCCGGCGGGCGTCGCCCCCGTCGATGCCGAGGTCCTCCACCGCGTACCGGAGCAGGGCCCGCTCCGAGGCCCGCTGGCGCAGCCGCTCGCGCAGCCGGTCGGCCACGTCGAACAGCAGCAGGGCGTGCGGGTCGGCGTCCGAGCGCAGCGCGGCGAGGACGGTGTCGGCGTGGGTGGTGCTGGTGTCGCGGCTGCGGCGCGCCCAGTCGGCGCCGGCCGCGGCGACGGCGTCGCGGTCAGGGCGCAGGGCGCCGTCCGGGGCGGCGAAGCCGTCCAGCACCCGGATCGGGCCGGTCAGCCGCGCGCCGAACAGGAAGTCGGCGAGGTGCCGCTTGCCGAGCACGTCCAGCGACTCGCGCACCTTCCGGTACGCGGGGTAGGGCGCGGCGGACGGCAGCGGGTCGGGCTCGCGGATCTCGATGCCGTCGGCGGCGGCCAGCCGGGCCAGCTCCGCGCGGGGGACGCCCGCGGTGCGGGCGATGCCCTCCAGCTCGGCGGGCGCCGCCATCCGCAGCGCCCCGGCGGCGTCGGCGAGGCGGGCGCGGGCCTCGCCGCGGCGCCGCTCGGTGCGCTCGGCGCCGCCGCGCAACCGGTGCTCCAGCGGCCGCAGGTCGCCGCGCTCGGCGGCGGCGAACAGCGGCGCCAGCTCGCGGTGCTCGGCCTCCAGCCGGTCGATCAGCTTGCGGTACTTCAGCTGGCCGCGGGCCCGCCGCCAGCACTGCCTTACCCGCTTGACCCGCGCCGGGACGGTCTCCGCCGTGAGCGGGCCGTCCAGCGCGTACCGGACGCGCAGGTCCTCGGGCGGCTGGTCGCCCGCCGCCCGCGCGGGCTCCAGCACGTCCCGCCGGTAGTCGTCGTCGAACGTCACGGGGGCCTCCGGGCGGCCGGCCGGCCGCTCAGCTCACCTGGACCCGGGAGAGGGCCTTGCGGGACCGCTCGACCTCCTCCTCCGACATGCCGCCGACGTCCACCTTCAGCTCCAGCCGCTCGCCGGTCTCCTTCTCCACGGCCGTGACGTTCAGCAGCCCGGAGGAGTCGAGCGCGAACGTGACGCCGATCGGCCAGCCCGCCTTCTTGCCCGGCGGGACGCGGATCTCCCCGGTCGCGATCTCGGTGTTGTCGATAAGGTCGGCGGACTCGACGACGCCGGCCTGCTCCATCACCCGGATGTCGGCGGACGCCTGGTCGTCGTAGACGGTGAAGAAGTCCTCGGTCTTCGCGGCGGGCAGCGCGTCGTTGGCGTGCACGAGGTGCGCGACGGTCTCGGCGCCGGTCTCCCGGTCGACCACGACGATGCCGAACGCGTGCGAGGCGACCGTCTTGATCTGCCGCCCGGTGATCTGCTTCTGCTGCTCGGCGGACAGGCCCGCCCGGTTCGCCATCTCCTCGGCGCGGTCGGCGGCGCCCTCCCGCACGAGCCGCCGGTAGGTCTCCTCGAACGCGTACAGGGCGGCGCCCTTGGCGACGGCGAGGTCGGGGTCCTGCAGGCGGGGGGGCAGGCCGAGCTCGGTCTGCAGCCGCGCCGCGACCACCGGCATCTTCGTGGACCCGCCGACGAGGACGAGGTCGTCGTACTCGTGCACGCCCTTCTCGGCGGCCGTCGACAGCGTCCGGCCGGTGATCTCCACGGTGCGGTCGAGGAGGTCCTTGGTCAGCTCCTCCAGCTTCTCCCGGGTGACCTCGACCGCCGCGACCCGCCCGTCGTGCATCACCCGCACCGTGTGGGACGTGCGGGTGGTGAGGGCCTTCTTGGCGTCCTCGGCGTCGCGGCGCAGCTGCTGCTCGGTCTGCCTGTCGTCGAGCGGGTCGCCCGCGCCGGGGTGCTCTTCGCGGAACCGCTCGGCGAGGTGCTCCACCAGCCGCGCGTCCCAGTCGGCGCCGCCGAGCTCGTGGTCGCCGTCGGTGCAGACCACCTCGATGTGGCCGTCGCGCAGCGTGATGACGGTGGTGTCGAACGTCCCGCCGCCGAGGTCGTAGACCAGGATCGTGCGGTCCTGCTCGGGGTTCAGCACGCCGTAGGTGATCGCGGCGGCGATCGGCTCGGACACGATGTCGATGACGTTCAGCCCGGCGATGCGCCCCGCCTTGCGGGTGGCGTCGCGCTCGGCCGCGCCGAAGTAGGCGGGCACGGTGATGACGACGTCGCGGGCGTCCTCGCCGGTGGTGGTGCGCGCGTCCGTCGCGAGCTTCAGCAGGATGAACGCCGAGATCTCCTCCGGCGTGAAGTCGATCCCGTGGACGGGCCGCGTCACGTCGCGGCCCATGTCCCGCTTGATCAGGCTGACGACGTTGTCGGGCTCCAGGACCGCGGTGTCCTTCGCGGTGGCGCCGACGACGACGTTCTCGCCGCTCTCGAAGAAGACGACGGACGGCGTGGTGTCGGTGCCCTCCAGGTTCCGCAGGACCGAGGGCCGACCGACGTCGTCGATGGAGGCAATGCAGGAGTACGTGGTTCCGAGGTCGATCCCGTAGACAGCCATGTCCCTCTCACCTGTCGGTCCCGAGTCCTGAGTTCATCGTCTCGCCGCGCCCCGCCCCGTCGCGGCCCGCCGGGACGGCCCCGCCCGCGGCCTCCGGCGCCGAGGGCCCCGGCTCCGGTGGCTCCGCGCCGCCGGCGCCCCGGTCGAGCTTGCCGACGCTGACCTCCGCCTTGCGCAGCACCTTGCCGCCCTGCTCGAAGCCGTCGGACCGGACGTCGGTGACGGTGCCGTCGCGCAGCGGGTCGGCGACGGGCGTGACCGCGACCGGGCGGTGCCGGGAGGCGTCGTAGGGGGCGCCGGGCTCGACCGTGAACCGCTCGACGCCGAGCCGCGCCAGCGCGTCCGCGACGTCGTCGGCGAGCGCGGCGAGCAGCAGCGCGGTCTGGCCGGGGTCGGGGGGCCCGGCCGCGCCGGGCGCGGCGAGCCGGCCCGACTCGCGGCGCGCCTGGTCGTGCACCCGGTACAGCGCGGTGCGGACGGGCTCCAGCAGGTGCTGCAGCTCCCCGCGCCGCAGCCGCTGGTTCTCCTCGTGCAGCCGGTCGATCACCGCCTCGCGGTGCGCGGCCCGCTCGTGCTCGCGGTCGAGCCGCGCGGCGAGCCCGGCCAGCGCGTCCCGGACGTCCTCGCGGAACGCCGCGTCCTCGTCCCCGTCCCCGCCGGCGGCCCGCGGCCCGGCCCCGGAGCCGTCGTTGACTGGGGGTTCCCCGTCCCTCGACACGTGCAGTTACCTTAATGCTGGACGGCGTGCGTATGACAGGTCTGACGATGACCTTGTCTGGACTCTAGTTTGACGCGGGCCCGTCATTCCAGCACCGACGCTTGCCGCTTGTCTTTCTCTGCCCGACACGCGGGGGTAACGCCGGGGAAACGGCGGTCGCCGAGACTGAGGGCCCGTACGGAGACTGGAGGTGGCGATGTTGCTGCGGATTCGCGTCCGGCTGCCGGACCGCCCGGGGGCGCTCGGCCAGGTGGCCCGCATCCTCGGCGCCGCGGGCGCCGACGTCGTGCAGATGGCGGTGCTGGAGCGCGGCGCCGGCCGGGCGCTGGACGACTTCACCGTCGCCTGGCCCGCGGGCGCGGGCATCGAGCGGCTGATGGAGGGGTTCGGCTCGGTCGCCGGGGTGGACGTCGTCGGGATCTGGCCGACGCTGGAGCCGCAGGGCGCCTTCCCCGACGCGGAGGTGATCGGGCAGCTCGGGGCGGTTCCCGAGCGCGGCATGGAGATCCTCGCCGACGCCGTCCCGGCCCTGCTCAGCTCCGACTGGGCGGGGCTCGCCGAGCCCGCGGGGGAGGGCGCGATGCTGCTCGTGCACGCCAGCGCCGGCGGGCTGCCGGGCGCCGCCCTGCCGGACCTGGAGCCGCTGCGGCCGCGCGCGTTCACCGCGCCGGACGGCACCCAGTACGCGCTCACGCCACTCGCCCTGGGGGCGGTCGCGCTGGTCACCGCCCGGACGGGCGCGCCGCCGTTCCACCACACCGAGGTGGCCCGGCTGGAGCAGCTCGCGATCGCCGCCGACGCCGTGCTGTGCGGCGCGCCGGTCAGGCGGCCGGTGCGGCAGCAGATCTGAGCCGGAGGACCCGGGAGCGGGCTGGTCAGACCAGTAGGGCGGCTCAGTCCAGCAGGGCGAGGACCGCGTCCAGGCCGGTGAGGCACGCGTCGGAGCCGAGCCCCTGGGCGACGGTCGCCGCCGCGGCGGTGCCCCAGCGCGCCGCCTCCAGCACGTCCTTCCCGTGAGCGAGGCCGGTGATGAACCCGGCGCAGTAGGCGTCGCCGCAGCCGGTCGTGTCGACGACCCCGACCGGCAGGGCGGGCAGCCGGTGGACGCCGCCGGCGGTCGCGACGAGGCTGCCGTCCGCGCCGAGCGTGACGACCACCGTGCTCGGGCCCTGGCCGAGCAGCGCGGCGGCGGCCTTCTCCGGGTCCTGCTCCCCGGTCATCGCGGCGGCCTGCTCCTCGTTCGGCAGGAAGTGGTCGACGTACGGGAGGAAGGCGGCGGCGCCCGCCAGCAGGTCGGGCAGGTTGGACAGCGGGTCCATGGTGACGACGGTGCCGTTGCCGCGGGCGGCGCCGAGCATCTCGAAGAAGGCCGGGTCGTTGAGCCCGAACGTGACGTCGGGCCCGCCGAGGTGCACGAAGCCCGCCGCGCCGAGCAGGCCGGGCCCGACCGCGCCGGCGGTGAGGGTGAGGTTGGCGCCGGGGACGTGGAAGCTCGGCCGCCCCCCGTCCGGCCGGATCGGCAGGATCGACGCGCTCGTCTGGTCGGCCGTCCGCCGCACGAGCCCGGTCGCGTCCACCCCGTTCCGTGTCATGATCGTCACGAGCAGGTCGCCGAGGTCGTCGTCGCCGATGGCGCCGACCGAGATGACGTCGTTGCCGAGCCGGGCGAGGGCCACGGCGGTCCCGGCGGCGGCGCCCGCGGCGGTGGCGCGGATCTGCTCCACGACGACGGTGTCCTGCCCGTCCGGGATGCCCTCGACGGGGCGGGCCAGCACGTCCAGAATGTGCGCGCCGAGTGTGACAACGGTCATGACGGGCCCCTTAAAGATCGTCAGGGCCGTAGCGTACGCAATGCCGCCGGAGAACGTGAGAGGTATTCGCATGTTGTTGAACGATGAACGGCACGAGCTGTGCGCCATCGGCCGGCGGCTGGCCGGGACCGGCCTCGTGACCGGCGCGTCGGGCAACATCAGCGTCCGCTCGGGCGACCTCGTCGCGGTCACGCCCGGCGGCATGATGCTCGACCGGATGGAGCCCGCCGACTGCCCGGTGGTGACCATGTCCGCGCAGCTCGTCGAGGGGGACCGTGCGCCGTCGTCGGAGACGCCGATGCACCTCGCGCTCTACGAGGCGACGCCCGCCGCGGCGATCGTGCACACCCACTCGACCTACGGCGCCGTGGTCGCGACGACCATGCCCGAGCTGCCGCCGATCCACTACAACACCCTCCTGCTGGGCGGCGTGGTGAAGGTCGCCGAGTACGCCACCTACGGGACGCCCGAGCTGGCGGAGAACGTCCGGAAGGCCATGGCGGGAGGCAAGCGCGCGGCGCTGCTGGCCAACCACGGCGGTGTCGCGATCGGCGGCGACCTGGACGAGGCGTTCGAGAACGCGCGCCTCCTGGAGTGGCTGTGCGGCGTGTACGTGCGGGCCAAGGCGATCGGGGAGCCGCGCGTCCTGACCGAGGAGGAGCTGGCGAAGGTGGTCGAGCGCGGCCTGACCCCGCCGGAGTTCCCGCGTGTAACCTAACGCTTGCTAGGTTGTCTCCGGGGAGGCCCTTTTGCCCTTCGTGCTGATCGACGAGCCGCGCCCGCACGTCGCCCTCATCACCCTCAACCGGCCCGAGCGCATGAACGCCATGGCCTTCGACGTGATGGTCCCGTTCCGGGAGGCCCTCGAAGAGGTGAGCCGCGACAACGGCGTCCGCGCCGTCGTCATCACCGGCGCCGGGCGCGGCTTCTGCTCGGGCGCCGACCTGGAGAACCCCGGCGACATCCCCGGCATCGACGGGCTGACGCTGCCGACCATCGCGCTGCGCTCCATGGAGCTGCTGGACGACGTGGTCCGGGCGATGCGCCGCGTCCACCAGCCGGTGATCGCGGCGGTCAACGGCCCGGCGATCGGCGGCGGGCTCTGCCTGGCGCTGGCCGCCGACATCCGGATCGGCTCCGACACCGCGCTGTTCCGCGCCGCCGGGATCAACAACGGCCTCACCGCGAGCGAGCTCGGCCTCAGCTACCTGCTGCCGCGGGCGATCGGCTCGTCCCGCGCCTTCGAGCTGATGCTGACCGGACGCGACGTCGGCGCCGCCGAGGCCGAGCGCATCGGACTGCTCTCGCGCGCCGTCCCCGGCGACAAGCTCCTCGACTCCTGCTACGACCTGGCCGAGCGGATCGCCGCGTTCAGCCGGCCCGGCGTGGAGCTGACGAAGCGGATGCTGTGGTCGAGCCTGGACGCCGCGAGCCTGGACGCGCACATGGGCCAGGAGGGGCTCGCCCAGCTCTACGTCCGCCTCACCACCCATAACTTCGAAGAGGCGATCAAGGCCCGCAGGGAGCACCGCCCGCCGGACTTCAAGGACTAGTACTACATGCCTAGATCTCGGTAAGCGATTGAGCGATTCCTGTACGTGATCACCTTGGGTGGTGCGACGCTGTCTGCATGCCTGAGGCTCG
>NZ_FZOR01000011.1 GCF_900188445.1 Actinomadura meyerae | reverse complement strand
AGAGAACACCCGTTCTACTGGATCTCCGTTCTCATGTCCGGCCACCAGCCGAGAACCCTTGACACCTCCGGCGTCACCTTAACTTCCCGGCATTGGGGCTAGGGCCGCACGGTGGCGGTGTGGGACGGTCTGCCAGGGTCGGCCCACACCGGCAGGACGCGGCGGGGGAGACGGCGGTGGTTGCCAGACGGCGGCCGGTCAGCGCCCGTTCGGATACTGGCCTGGCGGGTGCTGACCCCCTGCGGGGTACTGCCCTGTCTCGGACGGCCCAGTCGGGTACTGGCCTGTCGGGTACTGCCCCGTCGGGTAGGGGCCCGCGGGTGGGCCGCCGGGTGCGTTCAGGACGCCCTGGTACGGCCCCGCGCCGTAGTTGGACGGCGGCAGGAACTGCGGCTGGCCCGGCAGCGGGGGCCGGAACGGCGGCGGCAGCGGCGGACCCGGCCGGACGGGACCCGCCACGGGCGGTCCGGCCACCGCCATCGCCGGCACCGGGGCCGGACCCGGGCCCCACACGGGCAGGCCGAGGCGGCGCATCCGGCGGGCGCGGCGCTCGGCGAGCCGCAGCTCCTCGCGGTGCCGGCGCTCGGCGAGCACCGCCGACAGCAGGATCTCCGGCCGCACCCCCGGCGGCGGGGGCGGGCTGATCACGGCGACGACCTGCGCCGCGATGCGCTCGCCCAGCGAGTCGCGCACCTCGGGCAGCAGCTCCCAGAACCGGGACAGGTACTGCCGGGCCGTCAGCGCCAGCTCGTCCGGCAGCATGGAGATCTCCAGCGACCGGGCCCACCAGGCGAGCTGCGGCGGCATCACCGCGACCGGGCCGAACAGCGCCGCCGCGGGGGCCCGCTCCTTGATCACGATGGTGCCCGCGAACAGGTCGCCGAGCCGCTTGCCGCGCCGGTTGCAGAACGAGGTGATCAGCGCGGGGGAGCCGTAGAACGTCCAGAACTCGATCACGCCGGCCAGCGCCCGGACGAGCGCCTGCCGGAACCGGATCGGCCCGCCGTCGTCGCCGACCACGCGCAGGCCGACGCCCATCTTGCCGAGCGTCCGGCCCCGCAGCAGCGTCTCGGACGCGCACGGGTAGCCGACCAGGACCGCGACGGTGCCGAGCAGCGTGAGCCCGACCGTCCACGCGTCGTCCGCGACGAGCGACGTCATCGCCGTGACGTAGACGACGAGGTAGAGCAGCACCCCCTGGAAGAGCAGGTCGAGCAGGAAGGCGCAGCCGCGGCTGGCCAGCCGCGCGACGCGGATGTCGAGCGCGACGGCCTCGCCGGTGACGAGTTCGGCCATGTCCTGCTCCTCCAGTGCCGGGGATGCGTTCATTGTGCCGGTCCGGCAATGCGACACGTTAGTCTCGCCGGGTGGACGTCGACGCCTATGTGGCCGCGCACAACGCGGACTGGCTGCGCCTGGAGCACCTCATCAACCGCGGCCGCAGGCTGAGCGGCGCCGAAGTGGACGAACTGGTCGAGCTCTACCAGCGCACCGCCACCCACCTGTCCGTCGTCCGCTCCAGCTCGCCCGACCCCCAGCTGGTGGGGCGGCTCTCGTCGCTCGTGGCGCGCGGCAGGGCGGCGGTGGCGGGCGCCCAGGCGCCGCTGTGGCGGGACGTCACCCGCTTCGCGACGGTGTCGTTCCCGGCCGCCGCCTACCGGATGAAGTGGTGGTGGCTCGGCGCCGCCGTCCTCGGCAACCTGCTCTCGCTCGCCCTGGCGATCTGGATCGTGCACAGCCCGGACGTGCAGGCCAGCATCGGGACGCCGGACGAGATCCGCGAGCTCGTCGACCACGACTTCGCGAACTACTACACGGAGCACTCCGCGGCGTCCTTCGCGTTCAAGGTCTGGGTGAACAACGCCTGGGTGTCGGCGGTCGCGCTGATCTTCGGGATCCTGCTCGGCATCCCCACCGTGTACGTGCTGCTGATGAACCAGCTCAACCTCGGGCTGACCGGCGGGCTGATGTTCGCCTACGGCAAGGGCGACATCTTCTTCGGCCTGATCCTGCCGCACGGCCTGCTGGAGCTCACCGCCGTGTACCTCGCCTGCGCGGGCGGCATGCGGCTCGGCTGGACGATCATCGACCCGGGCCCGCGCCGCCGCGGCCAGGCCCTCGCCGAGGAGGGGCGCGCCGCCGTCAGCATCGCCCTCGGCCTCGTCGCGGTGCTGTTCGTGTCCGGCCTCATCGAGGGCTTCGTGACCGGCTGGGTGCACACCACGTGGCTGCGCATCGGGATCGGCGTGGTCGCGGAGGCCGCTTTCCTCAGCTACGTGCTCGTCCTCGGCCGCCGCGCCACCCGCGCGGGCGAGACCGGCGACGCCGACCTCCGCCCCGACCTGGCCCCCGTCTCCGGCTGACCCGTGGCCGGCCGGCCCGTCTCCGGCTGACCCGTCCCCGCCCCGCACGGTCCCGGCCGGCCGGGGCGTCAAAGGCGCCCGGCGGACTTGAGGGCCAGGTAGGCGTCCGCGAGGGCCGGGGCGATCTCGTCCGGCGGGGCGTCCACCACCTCGACGCCGTGGCCGAGCAGCTCGGCGGTGAGGCGGCGGCGCTCCGCGCGGGCGCGCTCGGCGGCGGCCGCGTCGTACACGGCGGCGAGATCGCCGCGCGCCCCGGCCATCTCGCCGACCCGCGGATCCGACACCGCGGCGATCATGACCAGGTGCCGCGCGGTGAGCTGCGGCAGCAGCGGCAGCAGCCCCTCCTCGATCGCGGCCGTGTTCAGCTCGGTCAGCAGCACCACCAGGCACCGCTGCCGGACCCGCGCCAGCAGCGTCGACACCATCCCGGCGGCGTCGCATTCGAGCAGCTCCGGCTCCAGCGGCGCCATCGCGTGCACCATCGCGGGCAGCAGGTCGGTGCGGGACGCGCCCTCCACCCGGGCCCGGACGCGCCGGTCGTAGGCGAGCAGGTCGACCCGGTCCCCGGCCCGGGACGCGAGCGCGCCGAGCAGCATCGCCGCGTCCATCGAGCAGTCCAGCCGCGGGATGTCGCCGACCCGGCCCGCGGACGTCCGGCCGGTGTCGAGCACCAGGTAGATCCGCCGGTCGCGCTCGGGCCGCCAGGTGCGGACGACGACGTCGCCGCGCCGTGCGGTGGCCCGCCAGTCGATGGACCGGACGTCGTCGCCGTCCACGTACTCGCGCAGCGAGTCGAACTCGGTGCCCTGCCCGCGGATCAGCGCCACGTGCGCGCCGGTCAGCTCCCGCAGCCGCGCGAGCCGGGCGGGCAGGTGGCGGCGGGACGGGAACGCGGGCAGCGCCCGCACCGTCCACGGCGCGGAGCGCGACAGCTGCCGCGCGGCCAGCCCGAGCGGCCCGGCGGAGCGGACGACGACGGTGACGGCCTCGCGGTCGCCGCGCCGGGTCGGCGTCAGCGTCATCTCGACGCGGCGGCGCTCACCGGCGGGGACGTCCACCTGCACGGTGCGGGGCGCGGCGCCCGCGCTCGGCGGCCACACGTCCCGCAGGCGGGCCTTCAGCCGCCGCCGCCCCTGGTTCTCGACGATCAGCGCGACCCGCGCGGTCTCGCCGAGCCGCACGTTGGTGTCGCCCTCCCGGTGGAAGCGCAGCGCCCGCACGTTCCCGGCGAGCGCCAGGTCGGCGAGCACGCCGAGCAGCAGGACCCCCCACACCGCGAACAGCGCCCACCAGCGCGGCACGGCCAGGGGGACGACCGCGCCGAGCAGGGCCAGCAGCCCCAGGCGCCCGCTCAGCGCCATCAGCGCGGCGCGGGGACGTGGGCGAGGATGCCCTCCAGCACGCCGTCGGCGGTCGCGCCCTCCAGCTCCGCCTCGGGACGGAGCTGCACGCGGTGCCGGAGCGTCGGCCTGGCCAGCGCCTTCACGTCGTCCGGGGTCACGTAGTCGCGGCCCGACAGCCACGCCCAGGCGCGGGACGTCGCCAGCAGCGCCGTCGCACCGCGCGGCGAGACGCCGAGCTGCAGGGACGGGGACTGCCGGGTCGCGCGGCACAGGTCCACGACGTAGGCGGCGACCTTGGGGTCGAGGTGGACGGTCCGGACGGCGGCCCGCCCCGCGGCGAGCTCGTCCGCGCCCGCGACCGCCTTCACCTCGGACAGGTCGCGCGGGTCGAACCCGCCCGCGTGCCGCTGCAGCATGGCGATCTCCTCGTCCCGGGTGGGGACGGGCACGGTCAGCTTGACGAGGAACCGGTCGAGCTGGGCCTCGGGCAGGGGGTAGGTGCCTTCGTACTCGATCGGGTTCTGCGTCGCGCAGACCACGAACGGGTCGGGCAGAGGGCGCGCGGAGCCCTCCACCGACACCTGGCGCTCCTCCATGGCCTCCAGTAGGGACGCCTGGGTCTTCGGCGGCGTCCGGTTGATCTCGTCCGCCAGCAGGAGGTTGGTGAAGACCGGGCCCTCGCGGAACTCGAACTCCGCCGTCCGGTTGTCGTACACCAGCGAGCCGGTCACGTCGCCGGGCATCAGGTCGGGGGTGAACTGGACGCGCTTGAAGTCCAGGTCGAGGGCCCGCGACAGCGTCTTGATGAGCAGCGTCTTCGCGGTGCCCGGGACGCCTTCGAGCAGCACGTGGCCGCGGCACAGCAGCGCGATGACGAGGCCGGTCACGACGGAGTCCTGGCCGACGACCGTCTTGGCGACCTCGCCGCGCAGCGCCGTCAGCGCCGCGCGGACGGCGTCGGCCTGCCGCCGGGCCTCCTCGGACAGCGCGCCCGGCCCCGTGCTGTCGCCGGGCACGTCGTCCTTCCCGAGCTCTACAGGGGTGTTCAAGACTGCCGTACCTGCCTTTCCAGGTCGTCGAGGACGTCCGTGAGCGCGATGAGCCCGGCGTCGTCCAGGGGTTCGGGACCGTACAGGGCGGCCCCGACGTACGTCTCGTCATAGGGCGTGCGGCGGGCCACCGCCGTGATGATCTCCTGCGCGGCGGACGGGTCCTGCGCGCTGCCGCGCGGCAGCCCCAGCAGCGGGACGAGCCGCTCCCGGGCGCCGGAGCGCAGCGCGTCCGAGGCGCGGTCGCGGGCGCGGCCGGCCCGGTACAGGCGGGCGCGGCCCTCCACCGTCTCGGCCGACCGGACCACGACCGGCAGCGCCTCCGCCACCACGGGTCCGAGCCGCCGGCCCCGCCACAGCGCCACCAGCAGCACCGCGACCAGGATCTGCAGGAAGAACAGCTTGACGCCGAAGGGGAGCAGGTCGCCGAGCGACTGCCGACCGGCGGCCTCGCCCGGCTCCGGCATGTCGGGGTAGAGCCACACCGTCGAGGAGCCCGCACCCGCCAGGTTCATGGCGAGGGCGGCGTTGCCCTCCTCGGTGAGCCGCTGGTTTGTCAGCGGCGAGGCCGACCCCAGCACGGTCACCGTGTGCGCGTTCTCCTGCACCTGGACGACCCTGGCGCCGCCGTACTCGGCCGGGTAGCACGCCGTTCCCGGGCCGTTGATCTCGTAGGTGTCCGACTCGTGGAAGGCGACCTTCCCGGCGAGGGACGCGACCGGCAGCGGGCAGCCCGGCGCGGCGGTCTCCGCGTAGCTCGGGCCGACCCGCCGCACCTGCGGGGCGAGGACGTCCAGCGCCTCCGCCGTCGGCCGGACGAGCAGCAGGTCGAGCTGGGAGCCGGTCAGCAGCCGCAGGTCGTCGTCGGTGAGCCGCTCGGAGTGCGTCACCACCAGCGTGCCGCCGACCGCGGTCGCGGTGAACGCGTCCTCGTAGTCGCGCGCGACGGTGACGTCCGTGCCGTGCTGCCGGAGGATCTCCGCGAGCGCCCGCGCCCCGTCCCGCCTCGGCGACTCGGGGTCGAGCGCGTCCGCCGACGTCGACGGGCGGAGCGCGGCCAGGACCACCGCGATCACGATCAGCGCGAGCAGCACCGCGACCACGCCGCGCGCCGACCGCCAGCGGCGGCCCGCGACCTGCCGCGCGGTCGGCTCGGCCGGGCCGCCACCGCCGGCGGGGCCGGAGGCGCCGGGTCCGGCGGCGGGGGCTCCGGGCGGGGCCTGGGTCACCATCGCGGGCCCCCTTCCTCACCGGCGCCCGCCGGGGTGAGGTCGTCGGCCTCCAGCGGCTTCGGCTTCGTCGCACGCAGCCGCTCGTCCAGCGCCTTCATCCGCGCGTACCCCTCGGGAGTGCCGGGACGGTCGCCGTACCAGACGTCGTCGAAGATCCGCACCCCGGCGGCCAGCTCGCCGGCCAGCTCCGGCACGGCCTCGCCAGCCTCCGCGGCCAGCTCGTCCGCCGTGCGGCCCGGCCGCGCCGCCAGCACCGCCCGCTCCTCCAGGTCGCGGGCGATCGCGCGGAGCCGCTCCCGGATCGCCTCGGCCCACTCCCCGGCCGCCGCGTGCGCCTCGGCGGCCTGCCGGTGGTCGAGCGCGGTCGAGGGCACGTCCTCCAGCAGCGCGTCGTCGCGGGAGCGCGGGTTGCGGCGCCCCCGCATCAGCCAGGCGATCAGCGCGACGGCGATCACCAGCACCACCACGATGATCACGATGGACGCCCAGCCGCCGCCGCTGCCCTGCGACCCCGGGTCCGGCGCCCGGTTGAACAGGCCGGACAGCCACTCGGAGAAGTCGGCCCACAGGCGCTCCAGCCAGGACGGCTTGTCCCGCTGGTACACCTGCTTCTCCAGCTCGCGGCGGGCCAGCTCGCGGGCCTCGTCGCGGCCGATCGGGTCGAGGACCACGGAGCGGATCACGGAGCTGATCACGGGTTCGCCCCCGTCCACGGCCGGGCGGGCACCGGACCGGTCCGCCAGAGATCGATGAACCCGTCCTCCCGGGGGTCCCCGGACGCGGGCCCGCCCGCGCCCGCGGCGACCGCCGCGGCGGAGCGGCCGCGGCTGCGCAGCTCCAGGTCGAAGCCCTCGCGGCGCATCCGCCGGTCCATGTACAGCAGCGCGATCACCCCCGCGTCGAACGGCAGCACCACCGACCAGCTCACGATCCGGCCCGCCGTGTCGACCGCGAGCGCGCCCATCGTCGCCGCGTCGCCCGAGGCGTCGCCGAAGAAGATCAGCTGGACGATCAGGAACGGGATGCGCAGCGCGAAGAAGCCCATGAACACGGTCACGAGCAGCGCCAGCAGCAGCGTCCCGCACGTCCGGAACCAGCGGCCCTTGGACAGCGCGACCGCCCGGCGCAGCGCGCCCGTGACCGTCCGCCGCTCCAGCACGACCGCCGGGACCGCCTGGACGAGCAGGATGTAGAGCCACACCATCAGGCCGATCCCGATCGGGAACCCGATCAGCCCGGCGAGCACCCCGAACGCCGGGTGCGCGTCCGCGGCGACCAGCGCGAAGAACGGCAGCACCGGCAGCGCCAGCGCGCCCAGCGAGACGCCCATGACGGCGGCGACGGTGCCGGCCAGCCGGCCGAGCCGCGGCCGGGCGTCCCGCCACGCCTGCCGGGGCGCGATCGGCATGCCCAGCAGCTCGCGGCCGAGGATCGGCGCGATCAGCCCCGCCATCAGCAGGATCCCGCACGCCGACAGCACCAGCCCCAGCACCGACAGCGTGGCCTGCGCGCCGAACGACTCCAGCAGGACGTCCGGCGTGACCTCGTCGCGGGCCCGGTCGCCGATGAAGAAGTACGCCGCGATCGAGCTCGTCACCTGGATCACCGTGCTGATCCCCACCGAGAGGCCGAGCGTGGTGCGGGGGCGGCGCCGGATCCCGGCGATCGCGCCGTCCAGCATCTCCGAGATGGACATGGGGCGGAACGGGACGCCCCGCACCACGTCGGTGGCGCCGGCGTCGTCGTCCCAGCCGTCCGGTCCCGGCATTCTCGGCTCCCTGGGGTCCTTGTTCCCCGCGGTCGGCGTGCGGGGGTCCGCGGCGTTCCCGGCGGGCCCGCGGGGCCCCGCGGCGATCGCCGGTCAGGTCATCCTGTCACGGGCGGGTTGTCAACCTTGCGCCGCTTTCGGGAGTCACCTCTACAATCCGAGCCGGCCACCCGATGCGGGGGAGCCATGTACGGCGCAAACGCGGGTAACCTTGCACGCCAAGGTATATCTCTCCCTGGCAAGGTGGCGCCGGAGCATCGCGCCCCAGTCCACCGAACCCCGACTTTGCGACGATGAGGGCCATGAGAGGACGTGTACTGGTCGTCGACGACGACCTCGCGCTCGCCGAAATGCTCGGCATCGTGCTGAGGGGCGAGGGCTTCGAGCCCTCGTTCGTCCACGACGGCGACAAGGCGCTCGAGGCGTTCCGGGAGACCCGGCCCGACCTCGTGCTGCTCGACCTGATGCTGCCCGGGGCCGACGGCATCGACGTGTGCCGGCAGATCCGCGCCGAGTCGGGCGTGCCGATCGTCATGCTGACCGCCAAGAGCGACACCGTGGACGTCGTCCTCGGGCTGGAGTCGGGCGCCGACGACTACATCGTCAAGCCGTTCAAGCCCAAGGAGCTCGTGGCCCGGGTGCGCGCCCGGCTGCGCCGCACCGACGAGCCCGCCCCCGAGACCCTCCAGATCGGCGACATCACCATCGACGTCGCCGGCCACTCGGTCAAGCGCGGCGACCGGCACATCCCGCTGACCCCGCTGGAGTTCGACCTGCTCGTCGCCCTGGCCCGCAAGCCCCGGCAGGTCTTCACCCGCGAGGTGCTGCTGGAGCAGGTGTGGGGCTACCGGCACGCCGCCGACACCCGGCTCGTCAACGTGCACGTCCAGCGGCTCCGCGCCAAGATCGAGAAGGACCCCGAACGCCCCGAGATCGTCGTCACCGTGCGCGGTGTCGGCTACAAGGCCGGGCCCGCCTGAGGCGCCCGCCCGCCCGCGAGGCCGCCGCACCGGCCCTCGCACCGCTCCCCGAGGCGACGCCCCCGCCCCGTCCCACCGCGGCGCTCCGTCACAGCGCCCCGTCCCCGGTGACACGCCGATGACCGTCCAGTACCAGCGCGGCCCCGCAGGCCGCCTCGCGGACCGCCCATGAAAGCGGACCTGAGGCGGGCGAAGCGGTACGCCCGTCGTGCCCTGGGCAGGCTGCGGCGCCTGCTGAGCGGCGCCATCGGTGCCGCGTACCTGCGCTGGCGCCGGTCGATCCAGGTCCGCGTCGTCACGTCCACGCTGTTCATCTCCGCGATCGTGGTGGCGATCCTGGGCGCGTTCCTGATGCAGCAGGTCTCGTCGGCGCTCATGGACGGCAAGGTCAAGGCGGCCAGGCTCCAGCTCGACGACGGCCTGGCGCAGGTTCAGCGCGACCTGGGCAACTCCGCCGGGGACGGCAGCAGGCTCAACTCGACGATCGACCGCCTGAAGTCGCGCAGCGGGCCGTCCGGCCTCTACGAGGTCTACATCCGCGACACCAACGAGCAGTACTTCGACGGGTACACGACGAACGAGCTGCGGCCCGAGAGCGTCCCCAAGCGGCTCCGCGAAGAGCTGACGTCCGCGCCCGCCGGTTCGCGCGCCTACACCTACGGCAAGCTGTCCTATCTCGGCGGCAGGGCCGACGAACGCGGCCTCATCGTGGGCGGCCGCACCGGCCAGTTCGAGCTGTACTACCTGTTCCCGCTGACGCAGGAGCAGCAGACCCTCACGAACGTGAGCCGCTCCCTGGCCGGGGTGGGCATCGTCCTGGTGCTGCTCCTGGCCGCGATCGCCTCCCTGGTCACGCGGCAGGTCGTCATACCGGTGCGGCTGGCCGCGCAAGGGGCGCAGCGGCTCGCCGCGGGACGCCTGGAAGAGCGCATGAGGGTCCGCGGTGAGGACGACCTGGCGCGCCTGGCCCGCTCCTTCAACGAGATGGCCGCGAACCTCCAGGAGAAGATCGGTGAACTGGAGGACCTGTCGCAGGTGCAGCGCCAGTTCGTCTCCGACGTCTCGCACGAGCTCCGCACGCCCCTGACCACCATCAGGATCGCCGCGGACATGCTCTACGAGTACCGCGACACCTTCGACGACCCCGCCGTCGGGCGGTCCGCCGAGCTGCTGCAGAGCCAGCTCGAACGGTTCGAGTCCCTGCTCGCCGACCTCCTGGAGATCAGCCGCCACGACGCGGGCGCCGCCACGCTCGACGCCGAGTCCCTCGACATGCGCGACCTCGTGCTGCGCGTCGTCGGCGACATCCAGGGCCTCGCCGAGCGCAAGGGCAGCAAGGTCGTCCTGCAGCTGCCCGGCGAGCCGTGCATGGCGGAGGTCGACCGGCGCCGCGTCGAGCGCATCCTGCGCAACCTCGTCGTCAACGCCGTCGAGCACGGCGAGGGGGAGGACATCATCATCTCCGTCGCCGCCGACCGCGACGCCGTCGCCGTCGCCGTCCGCGACCACGGCGTCGGCCTCAAACCCGGGGAGGGGCAGATGGTCTTCGACCGCTTCTGGCGCGCCGACCCCGCCCGCGCCCGCACCACCGGCGGCACCGGGCTCGGCCTGTCGATCTCCCGCGAGGACGCGCAGCTGCACGGCGGCTGGCTGCAGGCGTGGGGCGAGCCCGGCGCGGGCTCGCAGTTCCGCCTGTCGCTGCCGCGCGTCGCCGGGGCCGAGCTGCGCGGCTCGCCGCTCCCGCTCGTCCCGCCGGGCGCCGGGGACGCGCGCCCCCTGTTCGCGGAGCTGGAGGCGGGCGAATGAGCGAGTGCGGCGGCCGCGTCGCCACCCGGCGCTTCACCGGCAGGCGCTTCACCAACCGGCGCATCACCAGCCTGCTGACGCTGGCCGTGCTCGTCCTCGGCGGCGCAGGCTGCGCGAACGTGCCGAGCGGCGGGCAGGTCGTCAGCGGCAGGCCCGCCGAGCGCGCCGAGCGGGTGGACGACCCGTACGTCCGGCTCATCCCGGTCGAGCCCCGGCCCGACTGGGGCCCCGCGGAGATCGTCTCGGGGTTCCTCGCCGCGTCCGCCAGCTTCGACGACGGCCACCGGGTCGCCAAGATGTACCTCGGCGGCCGGACGTCCTGGAACCCGGGGCTGCGCCCCTCGGTGACCGTCCTCGCGAGCCGCCTCACCAGCCCGCACATCATCAAGTCGTCCGGGAACCAGGCCACCGTGCGGGTCACCGGCGAGGAGCTCGGCACCATCACCGCCGACGGCCAGTACACGGCCTCCCCGAAGGGGTTCGAGGCCGTCTTCCAGCTCACCCGGACCCCGCAGGGCGTCTGGCGCATCACCGGCCTGCCCGGCGACGAGAAGTCCGGCCTCCTGCTCAGCAAGGACGACGTCGAGCGCGCCATGCGCACCGTCAACCTGTTCTTCTTCGCGCCCGACCGGCACACCCTCGTGCCCAACGGGGTCTTCCTCCCGGTCGCGAACCGGCAGGCGCTGCCGTCCCAGCTCGTCCGGGCCCTGCTCGCCGGGCCCACCTCCTGGCTCGCCGGCGCCGTCGACAGCGCCTTCCCGGAGGGCACCCGGCTGCGCCGCGGCGTCCAGATCGAGAAGGAGGTCGCCACCGTCGACCTCACCAAGGAGGCCCGCGGCGGCGACGTCGACCGCATGTCCGCCCAGCTCAGCTGGACGATGCGGCAGCTGTCGGAGATCAAGCAGTGGCGCCTGCAGATCGACGGGGAGACCGTCGCCCCCGACGACATGGACGCCACCCAGCCCATGAACGGCTGGCAGGAGAACTCCCCCGACGGCGCCGCCTCGCAGGAGGGCGCCCACCAGAACGCCTACGTCGTCGGCCCGTCCGGCTTCATCGGCACGCTGGAGGGCGACCGCGCGCAGCCCGTCGTGACCGGCCCCGCCGGGTACCTGACCCATCCCGCCGTGTCCCCCGGCTACCAGGAGCTCGCCGGCCTCAGCAGCGACGGCACCCAGCTGCTGGCCGCCGCGCCGGTCACCGGCGCGCCCAGCCCGCGCGTCCTGCTCACCGCGCACCGGGGCGCCCGGTTCACGGCGCCGTCCTGGAGCGGCGACGGCACCCTGTGGGTCGTGGAGAGCACGAAGGACGCGTCCTGGCTGTGGGTGCGGCGCCCCGGCAAGCCGATCGTCCGCGCCGCCCACTGGGGCCTCGGCGGCCGCCAGGTCTCGGCCTTCCACGTGGCCCGCGACGGCGTCCGCGCCGCCGTCATCGCCCGCATCGACGGCCGCCCCCAGGTGCAGCTGGGCCGGATCGCCCACGCCCCGGACGGCTCCCTGGACGTCGGCTCGTTCCTCCCGGTGAGCTCCGAACTCCAGGACGCCGTCGACCTGTCCTGGCGCGACTACAACACCCTGGCCGTCCTGGGCCGCGCCAAGCGCGACTCGCAGACCCTGCCGTTCCTGATGCCGATCAGCGGCAGCGCGATCGTCCCCCTCGGCGTCGGATCCCTGGGCGAGCCCCGCACCATCGCCGCCGCGCCGGGCGCCCCGATCCTGATCGGCACCCGCTCGTCCGGCAAGGACCAGATCTGCCGGCAGAGCGCCCCGAGCAACTCCTACAGCCCGTGGCTGTGCCCGACCCCGGCCAAGGACCCCGGCTACCCCCGCTGATCCGCGGACCCAGGCCGATACGGGCCCGGCCCGCCGGGTTATCCACAGTTGCGGGAGTGCGGGGCGCCCGCGGGCCCGCGGCGGCACCGTGGCCCGCATGAGATTCCTGCGCGATCTGATCGATCTGCTGCTGCCCGAGCAGTGCGCGGGCTGCGGCCGGGAGCCCGTGCTGCTGTGCGACACCTGCGCGAGGCCCTTGCGGGCCCCTGCACGCCCCGTCAGGGCCGCGGTGGCCGGTATCCCGCCCCCGTGGACGGTCGCAGCCTACGAAGGCCCCCTGCGCGCGATCCTGGCCGCCTACAAGGAACGCGGCCGCACCGCCCTGGCCGCCCCCTTAGGCGAGGCTCTGGCGAGGGCCGTGCAAGCAGCCCTACCCCGCCCCTCCCACCCGCCCGACGCCGAACTCCGCCTGGTGTGGGTGCCTTCGGGGCGGAGGGCGGTGCGGCGGCGCGGGCACGATCCGCTGCGCGGGGTGGCCGAGGTCGCGGTGCGGCGGCTCTGGGCGGACGGCGTGCCGGTGCCCATGCTGGACGCGCTGCGGCAGCGCGGCCGGGTCGCCGACCAGGCCGGGCTCTCGGCGCGGCAGCGGGCCGCGAACCTGCGCGGGGCCGTGGAGGCGCGGGCGTGCGTCGCCGGATGCCGGGTGGTGCTGGTGGACGACGTGGTCACGACCGGCTCGTCCCTCGCGGAGGCGGCCCGCGCCCTGCGCGCGGCGGGGGCCGAGGTCGTCGGCGCGGCCACCATCGCCGCTACCCCGCGTCACCGCCGCCGGCGACCGGGACCGGATGAATGGTGACTTTCTTCACTTTTCGGTTGACGGACGGCAGTGAGTGACGGTGCGTAGCCAGGGGAGTCTGACTTGTCCTGGAATCAGGGGGTATGCGGGGTGCCTCGGGTCATATCTCATCAGGAGGGGAGTGAAGTTTTCCCAAACTCACCGGGAGGTCAGTGGTGTCTGACCTGGGCCGCCGCCGGTGGCCGGATCGCCGCGCCCGCCGGGCTTCGCGGCGGGTGGGGCCAGGCCGGGGGTACCCGCTGCGGCAGCCGCCGATGACGGTCCGTGAGTATTTCCTCCGCCCACCCCCCTGACATTCGTCGCGTAAGGGGTTAGCGTCTCTGACATGGCACCCGCCCGGGTCCGTGGTTGCGCTGGATCGCAGTGCTCGTCAGGAGCACGGCAGACGGTCCGGCTAGCCGATGCCAGGCGCAGGCGAAACGGCCCACGTAAGGCGACTTCTCGTCGACCGATCACGGTGCGCCTTAGAGGTAAGTCCTGCCCCATCGGGGGATCCGACATCCCCCGAACCGGGAGAAGGGCAGTAGTGGCGAGAGCGCCGCGAGCCCCTCAGCAGGCGGATGTGGGGACGAAGACCAGGTCGGCCGGGCGGGTGCGACCCACCGTCCTGTGGTGCCCGTCCGGGTCCGGCAGGGCCCCGGGCAGGCCGAAGAGCACAACCGGGAGAAGGGGGGTCCCGCGTGAACATCACCGTGAGGGGCCGGCACACCGACATCAATGACAGGTTCCGTCGGCATGTCGAGAACAAGCTGGCCAAGATCGAACGGCTCGATCAGAAGGTCATCCGCGTGGATGTGGAGGTGTCGGAGGAACGTAACCCACGGCTGGCCGACCAGCGGGAACGGGTGGAGCTGACGATCCGCTCGCGCGGCCCGGTGATCCGGGCCGAGGCGGCCGCCGACGAGCGCTACGGCGCCCTCGACCTCGCGCTCGACAAGCTGGAGTCGCGGCTGCGCCGCGACGCCGAGCGGCGCAAGGGCCACGGCAAGAACGGCAAGGGCCGCGCGAAGCTCGCGACGATGGAAACGCTCCCGGAGGCCCTGCCGGAGCCCGCCCCGGAACCCGTGGAGACCGCCCCGCCGCCGGTCGAGGTCGAGAGCGCGTCCCGCGACGAGGGCGTCGTGCCGATCCCGATGGACGGCGACGGGCCCCTCGTCGTCCGCGAGAAGTTCCACAAGGCCGAGCCGATGGGCATCGAGCAGGCGCTGTTCGAGATGGAGCTCGTCGGCCACGACTTCTTCCTTTACCGCGACAAGGCCACCGGGCACCCCTCGGTCGTATACCGGAGAAGAGGTTGGGACTACGGAGTCATCAGGCTCGTCGAGGAATGACCCTCCGCACCGGTGATGCGGCGGACGCGCCACGTCACCACCGGAACCATGCCATGATCTGAAAAAGGCGCAGCAGCCGATCGGCGCGTCCCGGGAACCTCCCGGGGCGCGCGGCGGTTGACCGGGAGACACCCCGGTCCGAAATCCCCCGGGTCGGTCCCCGGACCCCGTAGGTTCCCGAGGACGACCCGATGGACCACGACCCTCCGGTAGTTCCAGATCGCTGAATAGTGAAGGGGGGAAGCGGCGTCTCCTCCACGCCGCGACTCTGGTGAGCGAGAAGCCCGAGACTCGCGACGCCGCGGCGGTACCGCGTCAGGCCGGCGCCCCCGCCGGCCGCGACGCCGCGCCTCCGGCCGGAGCGGCCGACCCCATCCGCGTGCTCATCGTCGACGACCATGCGCTGTTCCGCCGGGGCCTGGAGATGGTCCTGCAGGGCGAGGACGACATCGAGGTCATCGGCGAGGGCGGGGACGGGCACGAGGCCGTCGAGATGGCCGGCGACCTGCTGCCCGACATCGTGCTGATGGACATCCGGATGCCGCGCCGCAGCGGCATCGAGGCGTGCACCGCCATCAAGGACGCCGCGCCCAGCGCCAAGATCGTCATGCTGACCATCAGCGACGAGGAAGAGGACCTCTTCGAGGCGATCAAGGCCGGGGCCAGCGGCTACCTGCTCAAGGAGATCTCCATCGACGAGGTCCCGCAGGCCGTCCGCGCGGTGCACGGCGGCCAGTCGCTGATCAGCCCGTCGATGGCGTCCAAGCTCATCACCGAGTTCGCCGCGCTGGCCAAGCGCAGCGAGGAGCGGACGCAGCAGGTCCCCGCGCCGCGCCTCACCGACCGCGAGATGGAGGTCCTGCGCCTCGTCGCGCGCGGCCTCGGCAACCGGGAGATCGCCCGCGAGCTGTTCATCTCCGAGAACACCGTGAAGAACCACGTCCGCAACATCCTGGAGAAACTCCAGCTCCACTCCCGGATGGAGGCGGTCGTCTACGCCGTCCGCGAGAAGCTCCTGGAGATCACCTGACCGTCCCGGCCCGGGATCGGCGCGGTGGTCGCGAGACCGGCAATACGGTTTTGTCGGTGTTGTGACGTAGCATCGCGGGCGTGGTGGACGGCGTGATGGACGGCGTGATGGACACAGCGGGCGGGACCGGGGCCGGCGAGGTCGAGCTCGCGGCGGACGAGGCGCGGCGGCTCCAGTTGCGCGCGCAGGGCTTCCTCGGCGCGCGCCCGAAGGGCGGGGTCCCGGCGATGCTGGAGCGGCTCGGCGCCGTCCAGCTCGACACGATCTCGGTCCTGGCGCGCTCCCACGAGCTGGTGCCCTACGCCCGCCTGGGCGCGGTGAGCCGCGCCGCCATCGAGGCCGCCTACTGGGGCGGCGGCAGCGCTCGCTCGAACGGACGCGGCGCGAACACGCGCGGCGGGGACGGTGCGGCCACGGGTCGGCGGGCGCCGCGCGGCGGGTATCCGGCGTTCGAGTACTGGGCGCACGCCGCGTCCGTGATACCGATGGCCGACTGGCCGCTGTTCGCGTTCCGGCGGCGCGCGTACCTGCGGCGCGGATGGCGCTGGCACAAGGTCCCCGAGGGCGTCTGCGACGAGATCCGCGCCCGCCTCAAGGCGGACGGCCCGCTCACCACCAAGGAGCTCGGCGGCGCCAAGGCGAGCGCCGAATGGTGGGACTGGAGCGACCACAAGATCGGCATCGAGTGGCTGCTGGACATCGGCGAGGTCGTCTGCGTCGAGCGGGTCGGCTGGCGCCGCGTCTACGACCTGGCCGAGCGCGCCGTCCCGTCCGGGCTCCTCGACCGCGACCCGGACGACGACGCCTGCCTGACCGAGCTGGTCGCCCGCGCCGGGCGCGCCCTCGGCGTGGCCACCCGCGGCGACCTCGCCGACTACTACCGGATCAAGCAGGACCAGGTGGACCGCGTGATCGAGGCGACCGGGCTCGTCCCCGCCCGGGTCGAGGGATGGTCCCAGCGCGCCTGGGCCGACCCCGGCGCGCTCGCGGCCCCGCCCAGGGGCAGGCACGCCACGACCCTGCTCTCGCCGTTCGACTCCCTCGTCTGGGACCGCGCCCGCGCGTCCCGGGTCTTCGGGTTCGACCACCGGCTGGAGGCGTACGTCCCGAAGGACAAGCGCGTCCACGGCTACTTCGCGATGCCGCTGCTCGCCGGCGGGCGCCTCATCGGACGGGTTGACCCGGCCCGCGAGGGACGCACCCTCATCGCCCGCCAGGCGTCCCTGGAACCGTGGGCCACCCGGACCGCCGCGCGCACCGAGACCTCGGCGGCGGCCCTCGCCACCGCCCTCTGGCGCGCGGCGGCCTGGGTCGGCTGCGACGACGTGCGCGTGGAGCGCACCGCCCTCCCGCCCGCCCTCGTCAAGGCCGCCCTGGACGCCGCCACGCCGGCCTGAGGCATCACGCCAGCCTGAGGCACCACGCCGGGCTCGGGCGCCACGACCGGTCGAGCCGCCGAACCCGTTGGGCGCCGCCCGCCCTAGATATGAGCTGCCACCTGCGAAGACGTCGCGGCGGACCGGGAATCGGCTCGGCGGGGCGGGGCGTTGATGGAGTGTGAGCAACCACGCCGCCGGAACGCGGTCGCCGCTCGGCCGGGCGAGAAGTCCGGACGGGGCGTGAAGTCCTGTTGAGGCCGGACGTGCGTGAGGCCGGCCGCGATGGGCCGGCCTCGTGACGGGGCGGTCAGCCGTGGGGGGTCTGCTCGGTGTCGGTCGCGACCGGGGCCTCGATGACCTCGCCCTGCTCGCCGCCGCGGCGCTTGGCCGAGCGGGAGCCGAACAGCGAGTAGTCGACGATCTCGGGGATCACGCGGGGCGCGTCCACGACGACGTCGCTGAAGAGATGGACCATCCAGCTGACGAGGAACCCGGCGACCACGATGCCGACGCCGACCCAGAACATGATCCAGGACGGGCCGAGGCAGAGCGCCACGCCGCCCACGACGAAGCCGGCGAAGATGACGCCGACGGCCAGCCAGGAACTCGGCCGGCCGGCGTGCGAACCCTCTGAGGACATTGGGGCCTCCCTCCCGTGAGGTGTGAGTGATCCTCTCCGGGACCCGAAAAGTCAAACGGAACGCGGTGTGGATTGCGCTGCGGAGTGACCTAGACCATTCTGGGTCTCGCCTACGATGGCATCGTACGTGTGGTGTGCGTGCCGCCCTGAGCGGTGTACCACGATCTGCAAGGAGCCTTCGAGAGTGCCGCCAGTCATCGATAAGATCCTTCGTGCGGGCGAGGGAAAAACCCTGCGCAAGCTCAAGAAGCTCGCGGATCAGGTCAACTCGATCGAGGAGGACTTCCTCGAGATGAGCGACGCCGAGTTGCGCGAGCTGACCGACAAGTACCGGGAACGCATCGCCGACGGCGAGTCCCTGGACGACCTGCTTCCGGAGGCCTTCGCGACCGCACGCGAAGCCGCCAAGCGCGTCCTCGGGCAGCGGCACTACGACGTCCAGATCATGGGCGGCGCCGCGCTGCACCTCGGGAACATCGCCGAGATGAAGACGGGTGAGGGCAAGACCCTGACCTGCGTGCTCCCCGCGTACCTGAACGCGCTGTCCGGGGACGGCGTGCACGTGGTCACGGTGAACGACTACCTCGCCAAGCGCGACGCCGAGTGGATGGGCCGCGTCCACCAGTTCCTCGGGCTGGACGTCGGCGTCATCCTCCCGCAGATGACCCCGGACGAGCGCCGCGCGGCCTACAACTGCGACATCACCTACGGGACGAACAACGAGTTCGGGTTCGACTACCTGCGCGACAACATGGCGTGGAGCCTGGACGAGTGCGTCCAGCGCGGGCACAACTTCGCGATCGTGGACGAGGTCGACTCGATCCTCATCGACGAGGCCCGCACCCCGCTGATCATCTCGGGCCCGGCCGAGCAGAACTCCAAGTGGTACTCGGAGTTCGCCAAGATCGTCCCCCGGCTGAAGCGGGCCGAGCTGATCAGCACCGCCGGCCAGGTCGACGAGTACGGCCCCGGCGACTACGAGGTGAACGAGAAGAAGCGCACGGTCGGCATCACCGAGTCCGGCGTCGAGAAGGTCGAGGACTGGCTCGGCATCGACAACCTGTACGACTCGGCGAACACCCCGCTGGTCAGCTTCCTGAACAACGCCCTGAAGGCCAAGGAGCTCTACAAGCGCGACAAGGACTACGTCGTCATGAACGGCGAGGTCCTGATCGTGGACGAGTTCACCGGCCGCATCCTCCACGGCCGCCGCTACAACGAGGGCATGCACCAGGCCATCGAGGCCAAGGAGGGCGTGGCGATCAAGGACGAGAACCAGACGCTCGCCACGATCACCCTGCAGAACTACTTCCGCCTCTACAGCAAGCTGTCCGGCATGACCGGCACCGCCGAGACCGAGGCGGCGGAGTTCAACAAGACCTACAAGATCGGCGTGGTGCCGATCCCGACGAACAAGCCGATGATCCGCAAGGACGTGGCCGACGTCGTCTACAAGACCGAGCAGGCCAAGTTCGAGGCCGTCGTCGACGACATCGCCGAGCGGCACGAGAAGGGCCAGCCGGTGCTGGTCGGCACCACCTCGGTGGAGAAGTCCGAGCGGCTGAGCAAGATGCTCCGCCGCCGCGGCATCCCGCACCAGGTGCTGAACGCCAAGCACCACGAGCAGGAGTCGGCGATCGTCGCGGAGGCGGGCCGCAAGGGCAGCGTCACCGTCGCGACGAACATGGCGGGCCGCGGCACCGACATCATGCTCGGCGGCAACCCCGACTTCCGCGCCGACCTGGAGCTGCACCAGCGCGGCCTGTCCCCGCTGGAGACGCCCGACGAGTACGAGGCGGCCTGGCCGGAGGCGCTGGAGAAGGCCAAGGAGGACGTCAAGGGCGAGCACGAGGAGGTCGTCGAGGCCGGCGGCCTGTACGTGCTCGCGACGGAGCGGCACGAGTCGCGGCGCATCGACAACCAGCTGCGCGGCCGCTCCGGCCGGCAGGGCGACCCGGGCGAGTCCCGGTTCTACCTGTCGCTGGAGGACGACCTGATGCGGCTGTTCAACTCGGCCCGGGTCGAGTCGATCATGACGCGGCTGAACATCCCGGACGACACCCCGATCGAGTCGAAGATCGTCACGAACGCGATCAAGTCGGCGCAGAGCCAGGTCGAGCAGCAGAACTTCGAGATGCGCAAGAACGTCTTGAAGTACGACGAGGTGCTGAACCGGCAGCGCAAGGTCATCTACGCCGAGCGCCGCAAGGTGCTGGAGGGCGCCGACCTGCACGACCAGGTCCGCCGGATGATCGACGAGGTCGTGGCGGGCTATGTCGCGGGCGCCACCGGCGAGGGCTTCGCCGAGGAGTGGGACCTCGACAAGCTGTGGAAGGCGTTCAAGCAGCTGTACCCGATCTCGATCTCGGTGGAGGACCTCGCCGACGAGGACGGGGACCTGTCCGGGCTGGACGCCGAGACGCTCGCCGAGAAGATCCGCGACGACGCCCAGGCGGCCTACGACAAGCGCGAGGAGGAGCTCGGCTCGGAGGTCATGCGCGAGCTGGAGCGCCGGGTCGTCCTGTCGGTGCTGGACCGCAAGTGGCGCGAGCACCTCTACGAGATGGACTACCTCCAGGAGGGCATCGGCCTGCGGGCCATGGCGCAGCGCGACCCGCTGGTGGAGTACCAGCGCGAGGGCTACGACATGTTCAACGCGATGCTCGACGGCATCAAGGAGGAGTCGGTCGGCTACCTGTTCAACCTCGAGGTCGAGGTCGAGGAGCAGCCGGAGGCCCCCGCCGTCGGCGCCGCGCCGGTGTCGGTCGCCAAGTCGGCCCCCGCGGCCGACGAGGACACCGTGGAGGACACCGTGCAGGACGACGTCGAGGTCGAGGAGGCCGACGAGGCTCCCGCGATCAAGGCGAAGGGCCTGGAGAAGCCGTCCCGTCCGAAGAAGCTGGAGTACTCGGCCCCGACCGTCGACGGTGAGGGCGGCGTCGAGCTGCACAGCGAGGAGGCCGAGGACGAGTACGCGGGCGTGAACCGCAACGACCCGTGCCCCTGCGGCTCGGGCAAGAAGTTCAAGCGCTGCCACGGCGACCCGCGCAACAAGAACAAGTAGCACCGCGAAGAACGAGCGAAACGGCCTCCCGGGCGTCCGGGAGGCCGTTTCGGCATGTCAGGGGGCGGTCGTCTCCAGGGCGGTGCAGCGCCAGCGGCCCCGCGCCAGCTCCAGCCGCAGCGCCAGCGCGTGGACGCGCCCGGCCACGACCACGACCGCGGTGGCCTCCGCCACGGCCGGGGAGGGCCGCTGCATCCTGGTGGACAGCACCTTCGGCGGGACGACCCGTCTACCGCGCGCCCCCGCGCCCGGGGGTGGTGCGAACGCCCGGCAGACCGCGGGGACGGCGACGAGCGACAGCTGGTGCGCCGGCCGTGCCCCGGCCAGCACTTCCACGACGAGCCGCACGGCGGTGTCGGCGACCGCCCGGACTTCGGCCTCGACCCCGTCGCCCGGCCGCACGACGCGCAGCCCCGGACCGGGCGGCGCGGGTGCCTTCCGGGTGGCCGGTTCCGGCCGGTACCGAATGACCCGAACCTCCGAAGACGCCACAGGACGACCACTCATTGAGAACCTCCCGACTCGTTTGGAAACAGGAGTCAGAAGAGTCGCGGGAAATACATCCTGACCGCCTCCGGCCGTTCCTGTAACGCCCGCCTCGACCGAAGGCGCGACCGGGTGCCGGGTGAGCGGATGTGCGAAGGCGGCGGGACGCCGATCGGCGTCCCGCCGCCTTCTGGGAGCGGGTTCCGGAACGGGGTGCGGGCGTCCGGAACCTCGTGGAGGGCGGGGCCGGCGGGCTGACCGGCCCGGGTGGGGCGCCGCGAACGGGGCGAGGCGTCCGCGGCGCCCGTCGGGGGAGGGTCAGCCGGCGGCAGGGGAGTCCTGCGGTTCGCCGGTGCCCTTGCGGTCGCGCTTCTTCGCCTTCTTCTCGCCGCCGGCGAGCTCCGGGCTCGCGGCCGGGTCGGCGGCGGTCGACTCCTCGCCCTCGGGCTCCCGGCCCGGGGTCGCGAAGTTGAACCGCGTGATCAGGAATCTGAAGATGAAGTAGTAGAGGAAGAAGTACAGGACGCCCATCCCGAGGATCAGCAGCAGCCCCGAGGTGTTGTCCTTGCGGGCGTTCAGCAGCAGGTCGATGCCGCCGGCGGAGAAGCCGAAGCCGAGCTTGGCCCCGGCCGCCTCCAGGACGGCCATCGAGATGCCGGTGAGGACGACGTGCACGCCGTACAGCACGGGCGCGACGAACATGAACGCGAACTCGATCGGCTCGGTGACGCCGGTGACGAACGCGGTCAGCGCGGCGGAGATCATGATGCCGCCGACCGCGGGGCGCCGGTGCTTGGGCGCGGCGTGCCACATCGCGAGGGCCGCGCCGGGCAGGCCGAACATCAGCACGGGGAAGAACCCGGCGAGGAAGCCGCCCGCGTCGGGGTCGCCGGCCAGGTAGCGGTTGATCTCGCCGTGGACGACGCCGTCGGCGGTGTTGTAGTCGCCGAACACGAACCAGATCAGCGAGTTCGGGATGTGGTGCAGCCCGAAGGGCAGCAGCAGCCGGTTGATCACGCCGTAGATGCCGGCGCCGGCGGCGCCCGCGCCGGTGATCCACTCGCCCGCGTCGGTGAGCCAGCTGCCGAGCAGCGGCCAGATGAACCCGATCGCGATGCCGAGCGCGAGCCCGGCCACCGCGGTGATGATCGGCACGAACCGGCGGCCGCCGAAGAACGCCAGCCAGGTGGGCAGCTTGATCCGGTAGTAGCGCTGGTAGAGCAGGGCCGCGATGACGCCCATCAGGATGCCGCCGAGCACGTCGGTCGGGTTCTTGGCGCCCCAGTCGATGACCTGCGCCTGCGCCTCGTCCGTCACCTTGGTGATGAGGACGTTGCCCTGGAGCTCGTCGGTGTGCGAGAACATGATCTTGGAGACCCGGTCGAAGACCAGGTAGCCGACGACCGCGGCGAGCGCGGTGGAGCCGTCGGACTTCTTGGCGAACCCGATCGCCACGCCGACGGCGAACAGCAGCGGGAGCGCCGCGAACAGCGCGTTGCCTGCCTCGCCGACGATCTCGGCGACCCGGTCCCAGCCGAGCCCGTCCGCGCCGAGCATGTCGGCCTGGCCGAAGCGCAGCAGCAGCGCGGCGGCGGGCAGCACGGCGATCGGCAGCATGAGGCTGCGGCCGATCCGCTGCAGCACCGCGAGGGTGCTGGACCCGCGCCGCGGCGCGGAGTCCACTGTTGTCGCAGTCATCGCGAGGTTCCTCCTCAGGGGTGTTCGGAGTGCGGCGGGGGGTTTCCGAGGGCCGTGTGGATCTGGTAGCGGTCCGCCCGGTAGGTCGACACGCCCAGCTCGGCGCACACTCCTCCGGTGTACGAGCGGCGTTGCAGGAGCAGCACGGCGCTGCCCCGGGGGATCTGCAGGTGCCTGGCGTCCGCCGCGTCCGCCAGGCTGGCGTCGATGGTCTGGTCGCCCGCGTCGAAGACCAGCCCGTACACCGCCTCGAGGACGCCGTAGAGGGAGCGGTCCGCGAGCCGGCGGTCGAGCAGGTCGGGGGCGAGGGAGGCCAGGATGTGCGCGCGTTCGAGGGCCATGGGCTCCCCGTCGGCGGTGCGCAGGCGCTCGATGACGTGGATCTCGGTGCCGGGTTCGACGCCGAAGATGCGGGCGAGCCGCGCGTCGGCCGGGACCGTCCGCCGGTCCAGGTCGACCGCGCCCGGCCGCAGCCCGCGGGCCAGCATGTCCTCGGTGAAGGAGACGAGCCGCAGCGGCATCTCGATCTTGGGCCGGGCGACGAAGGTGCCCTTTCCGGGGACGCGGTAGAGCCGCCCCTCGGAGACGAGCTGGTCGACGCCCTGCCGGACGGTCATGCGGGACAGCCCGTACCGGCCGCACAGCTCCCGCTCCGAGGGGATGGGGGCGTCGACGGGCAGCTCGGCGCTCTCGATGAGGTCGAGCAGGATCGCGCGGAGCTGGAAGTACTTCGGTACGGGACTGTGCGGATCGATGGTGGTCACGGGGGTCCTCGATGGCCGGGGGCCGGATCGACGGGGTTCGCCGGGTTTCGACGGAGGAGTGGACTAACGGTGACTTAGACGGTATGCGATTTGGTTCGTACTGGTCTAGGCCGGACTAGACCACAGGATCGAAAGACCTGTCAATGCACGAATCCGTAACGACCAGGTCACGCCGCGACGACGTCAAGATCGGCGAATCCGCAGGTCAGGACGAGTTTCGCCCCGCATCTTCTTCTCCATCCGATTCGTGGAGTATGGTGCGTACTGGTCTAGTCCGGACTAGACCAGTAGTTCCCGGAGGAACCCGCCCCCCGAGACCGATCGCGTCACAGAGAGCGCGCACCATGGCAGCACTACTGATCACGGCCGCCTGCGTGATCACCACTCCCGCGCAGGGTCCTACCCGCGCGGTCTCCCCGGGATGCGTCCGGGTGGCGGACGGGGACCACCGGGCGCGTACCGCCTGGGCGGGCGGGCAGAAACTCTTCGGAGGGGGATCATGACCAGTCAGATGCGCGCCGAGATCGGCGAGCAGCCGGACGCGCTGCGCCGGACGATCGACGCGCTCCTCCCGCGCACCGCGGACCTCGCGGCGCTCGCGCGGGAGACCCGGCAGGTGCTGTTCATCGCGCGCGGCTCGTCCGACAACGCGGCGGTGTACGGGCGGTACCTGGTGGAGTCGCAGGCGGGCCGGCTGGCCACCCTCGCAGCGCCGTCCATCGCCACCGCCTACAGGCGCCGGGTGGACCTGGACGGCGTGCTCGCCGTCGCGATCAGCCAGTCCGGCAAGACCGAGGAGATCGTCGAGACCCTCGACTGGGCGAAGGGCTGCGGCGCCCGGACGGTCGCGGTCACCAACGGTGCCGGCTCCCCGCTGGCCGAGGCCGCCGAGGTCGCGCTGGTCACCGAGGCGGGCGACGAGATCGCCGTCCCGGCCACCAAGACCTACACCACGCAGCTCGCCGCGCTGTCGGTGCTCGGGATCGGGCTCGGCGCGGACGTCGCGGCCGGCGACCTGCGCCGCGTCCCCGACGAGGTCGCCCGGATGATCGAGCTGACCGAGGAGTCGGCGGCGCTGCCGGAGATCGTCGCGGAGCTGGCGAAGGTGCCCGGCGCGGTGGTGTCCGGGCGCGGCATCGCGTTCGGCACCGCGCTGGAGCTGGCGCTGAAGATCAAGGAGGCGTGCTACCTGCACGCGATGGGCCTGTCCTACGCCGACCTGCTGCACGGCCCGATCGCCGTCGTGGACGCGCAGACCCCCGCGCTGCTGGTCGCCGCGGACGCCGGGCCGACGCTGCCCGGCACCGTCGCGCTGGCCCGCCGGGTGGAGGGCGCGGGCGCCCGCGCGTTCGGCGTCGGCGGCGGCGCGGAGCTGGCGGCGGCGTGCTCGGCCGCGCTCCCCGGCCCCGCCCTGCCCGAGTGGGTGGCGCCGCTCGGCCTCATCGTGCCCGGCCAGATCATGGTCGAGAACCTCGCCCGCCGGCTCGGCGTCGACCCCGACGTCCCGCGCGGGCTCAACAAGGTCACCCAGACCGACTGACCCCCGAGCGAGAGAAGAGAAGGACATGGACAAGGCCGAGGCCATCATCGCGGCGCTGGGCGGCGCGGACAACATCATCGAGATCGAGCCCTGCGCGACCCGGCTGCGCACCGAGGTCGAGGACGGCGGCAAGGTCGACGAGGCCGGCCTGAAGAAGGCGGGCGCGTACGGCGTGATGCGCAGCGGCACCGTCGTGCAGGTCGTCGTGGGCCCGGACGCCGACACCATCGCCAGCGACATCGAGGACATCCTCGACTGACCCCGCCCCAGGAGCAAGGGAAGGCCCTCCCATGACCCGAGTACTGTCCCCGGTCACCGGCCGGGTGGTCGGCCTCGCCGGCGTCCCGGACCCGGTCTTCGCCCAGGCCATGGTCGGCCCGGGTACGGCCGTCGACCCCGAGCGCGGTCCCGGCCAGGCCATCGCGCCCGTCACCGGGAAGATCGTCAAGCTGCATCCGCACGCCTACGTCGTGGTGGACGCCGAGGGCCACGGCGTCCTCGTCCACCTCGGCATCGACACCGTGAAGCTGAAGGGCGAGGGCTTCGAGCTGCTCGCCGCCGAGGGCGACGAGGTCACCGCCGGGCAGCCGGTCATCGGCTGGAACCCCGCGGTGATCGAGGCGGGCGGCCGCTCGCCGATCTGCGCCGTCGTGGCGCTGGACGCGGGCGCCGACGCCCTGTCGGACGTGACCGAGTCGGGCGAGGTGACGAAGGGGGCCGAACTCTTCACATGGAGCTGAGCACGGAGCTGATCGGATGGCGGTGACCGGATGGCGGTGATCGGACTCGGCGCGGCGGTGTTCGACCTCGACGGGACCCTCATCGACACCGAGCCGCGCAACCGGGAGATGTGGACGCGGCTGTTCGACGCGCACGGCGTCCCGTGGGACGACGCGCTGATCCGCTCGTTCGCGGGGCGGCGCGGGCTGGAGGCGCTGGGCGACCACGCGCACCTCTTCCCCGGCCGGACGGTCGAGGAGCTGTTCGAGCAGGCCGTGTCCTACGAGTCGCTGCCGGGGATGCCGCGGGTGGCGCCCGTCCCCGGCGCGGTCGGACTCGTCCGGTCGCTCGCGGACGCGGGGGTGCCGCTCGCCGTGGTGACCTCGGGGCAGCGCGCGTACGCCGAGCGGCTGCTGGCCGGGCTCGGCATCCGCGACCTGCTGGACCTGGTGGTGACCGCCGGGGACGTCGTCACCGGCAAGCCGCATCCGGAGGGCTACCTGGCCGCCGCGCGCGACCTGGACGTGCCGCCGCAGGAGGCGGTCGGGTTCGAGGACGCCCCCGCGGGCGTGGCGGCCGTGAAGGCCGCGGGCATGACCTGCGTGGGCGTCATCACCACGCAGCCGGCGGGCGCGCTCGCCGAGGCCGACCATGTGGTGGCCGATTTTCAGGAAGTGGACGTCGTGCCGGGCCCCGCGCTGCGGGTGCGGGGCCTGGCGCTCAACTAGGTAGGAGTGTGCCGTGACCGAGCGCAACGTCAAGATCGAGTCCAGGGTGGGGCTGCACGCGCGGCCGGCCGCGCTGTTCGTCCAGACCGCGGCCAAGGCCCCGATGGACGTGACCGTGGCCAAGCGCGGCGGCGACCCGGTGAGCGCCAAGAGCATCCTCGCGGTGCTGGGGCTGGACGCCCGGCACGGGGAGGAGATCGTCCTGTCCGCGGAGGGCGAGGGCGCCGACGAGCTGCTCGACAGCCTGGAGAAGCTGCTGTCCACGCCGGAGCCCGAGGAGGCGTAGCCGTGGCGGTCGTACTGCAGGGCGCGGGAGTCAGCCCCGGGGTCGGCGCCGGTCCGGTGCTGCGCGTCGCCGGGGACGTCCCCGAACCGCCGGCCGGCGACCGGCACGGCGGGGACGCCGCGGCGGAGCGGGCCGCGGCGCTGGCGGCGCTGGAGGCCGTCGCCGCCGACCTGGAGGCGCGCGGGGAGCGCGCCGCCGCGGCCGGCAACACCGACGGCCGGGACGTGCTGAACGCGCAGGCGCTCATGGCCCGCGACCCGGGCCTGGCCGACGGCGTCGGCGCCAAGGTCGACGAGGGCGTGGCCGCCGCGCGCGCCGTGTTCGAGGCATTCGGCGTCTACCGGGAGATGCTCGCCGGGGCGGGCGAGTACCTCGCGGCGCGCGTCGCCGACCTGGACGACATCCGCGACCGCGCGGTCGCCCGGCTGCTCGGCCTGCCGGTGCCGGGCGTACCGGAGTCGGACGAGCCGTTCGTGCTCGTCGCCCGGGACCTCGCCCCGGCCGACACGGCCGTCCTCGACCCGGCGCAGGTCGTCGCGTTCGTCACCGAGGAGGGCGGGCCGACCAGCCACACCGCGATCATCGCCCGGACGATGGGCGTGCCCGCGGTCGTGGCGCTGCCGGGCGCGGCGACGCTCGCCGACGGCACCCGCGTGCTCGTCGACGGCGCCGCCGGGACCGTGCGGATCGACCCGTCCGAGAACGAGGTGCGGTCCGCGCGCGCGGCGGCCGAGGCCCGCGCGTCCGCGCTCGCGGAGTTCACCGGGCCCGGCGCGACCGCCGACGGGCACGCGGTGCCGCTGCTCGCCAACATCGGCGGGCCGAAGGACCTGGAGCAGGCGGTGGCGAACGGCGCCGAGGGCGTCGGCCTGTACCGCACCGAGTTCCTGTTCCTGGACCGCGCGACCCCGCCGTCCGACGACGAGCAGGAGGAGGCGTACCGCAAGGTGCTGGAGGCGTTCCCAGGGGGCCGCGTGGTCGTCCGGACGCTCGACGCGGGCGCCGACAAGCCCCTGGCGTTCCTGCCCGCGCCCGGCGAGGAGCCGAACCCGGCGCTCGGCGAGCGGGGCGTGCGGATGTCGGTGCGGTACCCGGACGTGCTGGCGGCGCAGCTCGCCGCGCTGGCCCGCGCCGCCGCCGGTCTCACCGCCCAGCTCCAGGTCATGGCGCCGATGGTGACGGACGCGGCGGACGCCCGCTGGTTCGCCGAACGGTGCCGGGAGGCCGGCATCGAGCACCCCGGCGTCATGGTCGAGGTGCCCGCCGCCGCGCTGCGCGCCCGCGACATCGCCGCCGAGGTGGAGTTCTTCAGCATCGGCACCAACGACCTGACGCAGTACGCGTGCGCGGCGGACCGGCAGGTCGGCGGCCTCGCCCGCCTGCAGGACCCGTGGCAGCCCGCCGTCCTCGACCTGGTCGCCCCGGCGGCCGCCGCGGGCGTCCCGTGCGGGGTCTGCGGGGAGGCGGCCGGCGACCCGGCGCTCGCGTGCGTGCTGGTCGGGCTCGGGGTGACGTCGCTGTCGATGAGCGCCCCGTCGCTGCCGCTGGTGCGGGCCGCGCTGGCCAAGCACACGCTGGAGCAGTGCCGGGAGGCCGCGGCCGCGGCGCGCGGCGCCCGCACGGCCGACCAGGCGAAGGACGCCGCCCGCGCCCACCTGCCCGGCCTCACCGGGCTGGGACTGTGACGGTCAGTGTGAGGGGCGGCGTGACGGTCAGACGGTGATCTGCCAGTAGGCGCCGGTCTTGCGGAGGGTGAAGCTCGCCGCCAGCGGTCCGCCCGGTCGGGCGGGCTCGCCCTTCCAGGCCAGGTCCTCGAAGCGGACCGTGTACTCGCCGTCGCCCGGCCCCGGCTCGCAGGCGGGGACGGTGACGCCGCGCAGGGCCGCGATGTCCTGCGGGCGCAGCTTCGCGCGGGCCGCCGCGAAGCCGGTGCGGCACGCGGCGGGCCCGCCGAACGCCTCCCGCTGGTAGGCGGGCGTGAGGTAGGCGCAGACCTTGGCGTTCCCCGCCGCGAGACCCCGCAGGTACTTGAACAGGGCGAGCCGCGCCGGGAGGGTCTCCTTCGCGGACGCCGCGGAGGCCGTGGGCTCGGGCGCGTCGAGGAACTGCGAGTCGCCGGGCTCGGGCGTGAGCGGCGGCATCGTGACCTCGTCCTGCCCGCCGCAGGCGCCGAGGCCCAGCAGCGGGAGCACGAACAGCGGGACGAGCAGCGCGGCGGCGCGCGGCGGACGGGCGTGCAACGGCGACCTCCCTGGGGGAAGAAGGCGGCATGATCCTCCCAGGAACGGACCCCGCCGTCCATCGCCCCGCTACGGGTAGCCGAGGCCGTATCCGGCGGGCCGCCCGCCGGCGGGGACCGGGAGCTTCCCGACCGGCTTCACCGCGCCGCTCAGCACCCCGGCCAGCGCGTTCACCGTGACCGCGCCGGAGGAGTAGGCGGCGAGCGCGGCCTTCGCGCCGCCGGCCGCGTCGAGGTCGTAGGGGCGGCCGAGCGCGGCGACGACGACGGGCTTCGGGCCGAGCGCGCGGATGCGGGACGCGGTCGCCGCCCCCGCGTTCTGCGTGGTCAGGACGGTGACGTCCGCGGCTCCGGCGGCGACGACGGTGACGCCCCGGCGGCGCAGCGCCGCCTGGAGCCGGGCCGCGCCGGGCCCGGACACCGCGACCTTCCTGCCCTTGAGCGGCAGCAGCCCGCCCGTGTTGCGGACGAGGGTGATCGAGCGCTCGGCGACCCGCCGGGCCGCGGCCCGGTTCGCGGCGGTGCCGATGGCCGCGCCCGCCTTCGCGGGGTCGGCGGCCGTCCCGTCGAACAGTCCGCGCCGCTGCTTGAGCCGCAGGATGCGGGTGACCGACTCGTCCAGCCGCCGCTCGCTGATCTTCCCGGCGCGGACGGCCCGCAGCACCGCGCCGTAGGCGCGCGGCAGGCTCGGCGGCATCAGCAGCTGGTCGGCGCCCGCGCCGATCGCCCGCACCGGCACGGCGGCGTCGCCGTACTTCTCCCGGACGCCCGCCATCTCCAGCGAGTCGGTCGTGATCACGCCCTGGTAGCCGAGCTTGCCGCGGAGCAGCCCGGTCAGCACGGTCTTCGACAGCGTGGACGGGTCGCCCGACCGGTCCAGCTTCGGGACGACGAGGTGCGCCGTCATGATCATGTCGACGCCGGCCGCGACCGCCGCGCGGAACGGGGGCGCGTCAACGCGCTCCTACTCGGCCGCCGAGTGCCGGATGACCGGCAGCCCGGTGTGGCTGTCGACGGCGGTGTCGCCGTGCCCGGGGAAGTGCTTGGCGGCGGCGGCGACCCCGGCGTCCTGGTAGCCGGCGACCGCGCCGCCGACCATCCGGGCCGCGAGCGCCGGATCGGACCCGAACGAGCGCAGCCCGATCACCGGGTTGCGCGGGTTGACGTTGACGTCGGCGTCGGGCGCGTAGTCGAGGTTGATGCCGACCGCGCGCAGCTCGGCGCCGGTGACGCGGGCGGCGGCGCGGGCGTCGGCCGGGTCGCGGGTCGCGCCGAGGGCCATGTTGCCGGGGAAGCGGGTGATGAACGGGGTGCGGGACACGATGCCCTGCTCCTCGTCCACGCCGAGGAGCAGCGGGATGTCGGACGCCTTCTGCAGCGCGTTCGACTGCGCGGCGGTCTTCGCCGGGGAGCCGAAGTTGCGCGGGAAGTAGATGAACCCGCCGACGTGGTACTTGCGGATCTTGGCGAGGGCGTCGGCGCGGCTTGAGAAGGTCGGCACGAACAGCTGCCCGACCTTCTCCTCGACGGTCATCTTCGCGATGCGGCCGGGGATCCACGCGTCCGGGGCCGGCGACGCCTGCGCGGGGGAGGCGGGGGAACCGGACGGCGTGCCGGATCCGGCGGACGGCGCTCGCCCGCCCTTGCCGCTCCCGCCGCCGCAGCCCGCGATCCCGCCGATCAGCAGGGCCGCCGCCGCGACCGCGAGGGAACGTGAAGCACGCACCTGACCAGGCCCCCCGACGTGGTCTCGGTTCCTCGGTCGCATCGGACGCCCGCGACGGTAGCCGCTCCCCGGCACGCTGTCGACTCGATCTCCGGGGCGCGGCGCGGGCCGGGACCGGCGCGGCGGGTTCTTCCGGCGCTGCCGTCCCACTGGCCACAGGGGGATCACGATGGACCCCTGACTCACCGGAGTCGGGCGGATCGTGTGGGGTCCATCGCGATGAACCGGACGGCCGCGGTGCCGTCCATCCGTGCGCGGCCGGGCTGGGTCGGGGGAGCAGCCGGGCCGGGGGCCGTGCCGAGCGGTTCCGCCGGGCGGGCGGGCTGCTCAGCCGGGCAGGGGGTGGCCGAGGCGGCGCAGTGCCATCCCGGCCGCGCCGACGGCTCCGTCGCCGGCGCAGCGCGGCGCCTCGTCGAAGCGGTCGCGCAATCCGGTGCGGACCGCCTCGGCGACGGGGCCTTCGCGGAGCACCGAGCCGTGCATCACGACCGGTGCGCTCGGGTCGGACAGGGCCGGGCGCACCGCGTCGACGTCGCGCAGCAGCCACTGCGCGGCCTCGTCGGTGATGCGCCTGGCCACGGGATCGCCGGCGGCCGCGGCGGCGGCGACCACCGGGCCGAGCCGGCCGAGGGCCGCGGGCGGGCGGCCGTAGACCTCCTTGATGATCGCCTGGGCGAGCCGGGGATTGGGCGGCGTGCCGGGCAGTTCGGGGTGCCCGGACGGACCGGGGGCCGCCGGGTGGCCCGGCGGCCCCAGTGAGCCGGGTGGTCCGGCTCCGGTGTGCCCGGGGTCCGGTGGCACGCCGCCGGGCGGGGGAGAGGGGACGGGGGGATACGGGGAACCGGGGAGCAGCACGGCGGTGCCCGTGCCGCCCCCGCCGGGGGGTACCGCTCCGGAGCCGAGGGACGCGGCCTGCGCCGGCACCGGACCGCCCGGTGCCGGCGAAGACGACGAAGGGGCGCCGGCCATGGCCAGCGCCCGGGGAAGGCGGGGTCTTCGCCGTTCCGCGTCGATCTCGGCGACGACGGTGGCGCCGAGCAGCGCCCGGGGGACCGAATCGGTGAGCAGGGTCGGGGAGCCGCGGCCGTCGTAGGCGGCGAGCGCCGCCCGGACGGCCTCCTTCCCGAGCCAGACCGCCGAACCCTCGTCCCCGACGAGCCAGCCGTAGCCGTCCGCGCGCTGCACGATCGCGCCGTCGCTGATGACCGCCGCGCCGGCGCCCGTGCCGGAGAACACCACGATGCCCTTGGGCTCGCTGGTTCCGGCGGCGAACGCCACCGCGATATCGGTCACCACCGCGGGCGAGCCGCGCAGCCCGACGGCCTGCCAGGCCCGCCGGGCCGCCGCGACCGCGGCGGGCCGGCCGGCCGAGCCGGCGCCGGCGATGCCGAACACGCCGGTGAGGATGTGGGTTCGGTCCAGGTCCCCGAGCGCCTCCCGCAGGGCGGTGGTCAGCGCCCCCGCGGTGTCGCCTCCGGAGTTGGGGTTGGCCCCCGGGCCGGTGCCGGAACCGGCCAGGGCACCCCCTAGCGTCAGCACGACGCAGCGGGTCTTCGTGCCACCCGCGTCGATACCGACCACGTAAGGACCGGCCAAATGGGTCAACACATGGCGACCGTAGCCTTTTCTACCGTTGACGTGACATCCTGTGCGTAAGAAAATTTCCTCCATGAAGAAACCCATCGGCCCTGAACAGGGCCCCGAGCGGGGGATCACGGGGGAGCCCGGCGCACCGCCGGAGGAGGCGGCGCAGGGCCGGGACGCCACGCCGCTGAGCACGGTCGTGCGGGTCCGCTCCCTGCTGCCCTCGCTGCCCCCCGCCGAGCGAAGAGTGGCGCAACGCGTCATCGACGACCCCGAAGGGGTCGCCAACTCCACCATCACCGAACTGGCCCAGGCCTGCGGCACGTCCGAGACGACCGTCATCCGGTTCTGCCGGGCGATCGGGTTCCACGGCTACCCGGAGCTGCGGCTGACCCTCGCCACCGAGGCCGGGCGCGCGCAGAGCGCCAGCGGCGGCCGGGTGATCGGCAGCGACATCAGCCCCGACGACTCCCTCGAGCAGATCGTGGAGAAGGTCACCTTCGCCGACGCGCGCGCCGTCGAGGAGACCGCCTCCCAGCTCGACATCAAGATGCTCGAGCAGGTCGTGGACGCGGTCGTCGCCGCCGACCGGGTCGACGTCTACGGCGTCGGCGCCAGCGCGTTCGTCGCGGCCGACTTCCAGCAGAAGCTGCACCGCATCGGCCGCGTCTGCTCCGCCTGGGCGGACGCGCACATCATGCTGACCAGCGCCGCCGTCCTCGGGCACGGCGACGTGGCGATCGGCATCTCGCACACCGGCGCGACGGTCGAGACGATCGACGCGCTGGAGGTGGCGAAGACCCGGGGCGCCCGCACCGTGGCGCTCACCAACTTCCCGAAGTCCCCGATAGCGGAGGTGGCCGATCTCATCCTGACGACGGCCGCGCGGGAGACGACCTTCCGCTCCGGCGCCACCGCCAGCCGGCTGGCGCAGCTCACGGTGGTCGACTGCGTCTTCGTCGGAGTGGCGCAGCGCACCTACGGGCCGACCCGCAAGGCCCTGGAAGCCACGTTCGAGGCGGTCCGCGGGCGGACCGTGCGACCCGACCGGAGGCGTCGGTGATCGATTGCGAGCTCCCCACCGAGGGCCGGAACCCCCGGACCCTCGACGTCGACACGCTGCCGACCATGGAGGTGCTGCGCCTGATCAACTCCGAGGACGCGACCGTGCCGACGGTCGTCGCCTCCGTCCTGCCCGAGGTCGCCCGGCTGGTGGACCTCGCGGTCGACTCGCTGCGCGCCGGGGGCCGCGTGCACTACTTCGGCGCCGGGACGTCCGGCCGGCTCGCGGTGATCGACGCCGCCGAGCTGCCCCCGACGTTCGGCATCTGGGGCCGGGTGGTCGCGCACCACGCCGGCGGGCCGGGCGCGCTGTCGCAGGCGGTCTCCGACGTCGAGGACGACGCCGACCTCGGCCGCCGGGACGCCCGCGAGGTCCGGCCCGGTGACATCGCCGTCGGCATCGCGGCCAGCGGCCGCACCCCGTACGTGGTGGGGGCGCTGCGCGCCGCCGCCGCGGTCGGGGCGCGCACGGCGCTGATCAGCTGCAACCCGCGCACCCCCTACGGGGACGAGGTGGAGGTGCACATCGGGCTCGCCACCGGGCCCGAGGTGATCAGCGGGTCCACCCGGATGAAGGCGGGCACGGCCACCAAGCTCGTGCTGAACTCCTTCTCCACCACGCTGATGATCAGGATGGGCCGCACCTACTCCAACCTGATGATCAGCGTGAACGCGCTGAACTCCAAGCTCCGCGCGCGGCTGGTGCGCATCCTCACCGAGGCGACCGGGATGGACGCCCGCACCTGCGAGAACGCGCTCGCCGAGGCGGGGGGGAACACCCGCGTCGCGCTGGTCTCGCTGCTCGGCGAGGTCCCGGCGGCGCGGGCGACGACCGTGCTGGAGGAGGCGGACGGCGGCGTCCGCGAGGCCCTCCAGCGGCTGAGGTCCGCCTGAGCGGGCCGATCCATGTCAGGGGACCGGTGCGGCCACGGAGGGCCCGGCGCACCGGGAGGGACGGACCGGCGGGGGAGACGCCGGCCGAACAGGGGGGTCCGCGCCGTGCGAGCCGCGGCCGCGGCTCGGTTCCGATGGCGGATCAGCCGGCGGACCGGCTCTCGTAGCGGCGCAGTTCCTGCCGGGCGACGGTGCGCACGTGCACCTCGTCCGGACCGTCGAAGATCCGCATGGCGCGGACCCACGCGTACATCGCCGCGAGCGGCGTGTCGTCGGAGACCCCGGCGCCGCCGTGCACCTGGATCGCCCGGTCGAGCACCTCGTGGGCGATGCGGGGCACCACGACCTTGATCGCGGCGATCTCGGTCCGGGCGCCCTTGGAGCCGTGCCGGTCGATCAGCCACGCGGTCTTCAGGGTGAGCAGCCGGGCCTGCTCGATGGCCATCCGCGACTCGGCGATCTGCTCGCGTACCACCCCCTGCCTCGCGAGCGGACCGCCGAACGCGACCCGCTCGACGGCGCGGCGGCACATCAGCTCCAGCGCACGCTCGGCCATGCCGAGCGCCCGCATCGCGTGGTGGATGCGGCCGGGGCCGAGCCGCGCCTGGGCGATCATGAAGCCGTCGCCCTCGCCGGCGATCAGGTTCGACACCGGGACCCGGACGTCCTCGAACACGATCTCGGAGTGGCCGTGCTGGTCCTGGTAGCCGAACACGGGCAGATGCCGGACGATCCTCAGCCCGGGGGTGTCGCGGGGCACCAGCACCTGCGACTGCTGCCGGTGGACCGGCCCGTCCGGGTCGGTCTTGCCCATCACGATGAAGATCTTGCAGCGCTCGTCGGCGGCGCCGGTGATGAACCACTTGCGGCCGTTGATCACGTACTCGTCGCCGTCCCGGACGATCGAGGTCCGGATGTTGGTGGCGTCCGAGCTCGCCACCTCCGGCTCGGTCATCGCGAACGCGGACCGGATCTCGCCGTTCAGCAGCGGCTCCAGCCAGCGGCGCTTCTGCTCGTCCGTGCCGAACATGTGCAGGACTTCCATGTTCCCGGTGTCGGGCGCGGCGCAGTTGACCGCCTCCGGCGCCAGATCGGGTGACCGCCCGGTCAGCTCCGCGAGCGTCGCGTACTCCACGTTCGTCAGCCCGGACACGTCCGGCAGGAACAGGTTCCACAGGCCGCGCGCGCGGGCCTCGGCCTTCAGCTCCTCGACGACCGGCGGCAGGGCGTGCGGGTCGTTCTCGGCCCGCCACGCCGTGTACACCGGCTCCGCGGGGTAGACGAACTCGTCCATGAACTCCTGGAGGCGTTCCCGGTACTCGCGTGCCTTCGGGCTGAGTTCGAAGTCCATGCGCGCATTCTGGCAGAACGGGATTCGGGTGAAGTGTCCGGGATCGCCTACCATCGGGGCGTGCCCTCAGAACGACCGGTCAAAGCCGTCATCACCGACTGGGGCGGCGTCCTCACCTCCCCGCTCGCCGACGCCGTCGCCCAGTGGATCGCCGCCGACCGCATCGACGCCGGCCACTACAGGAACGTCATGCGCGCCTGGGTGAAGCAGGCGTACGACGGCGCCGGCACCAACCCGATCCACGGGCTGGAGGACGGCTCGCTCCCGGTGGACGAGTTCGAGCGCCGGCTCGCCGCCGAGCTGCTCACCGTGGACGGCGGGCCCGTCGAGGCCGCCGGCCTCGTCGCCCGCATGTTCGCCGCGTTCAGCCCGGTCGAGCCGATGTACGAGGCGCTGCGCGCGGCCCGCGCCGCCGGCGCCCGCACCGCGCTGCTGTCCAACTCGTGGGGCAACGAGTACCCGCGCGACCTGTTCGCCGACCTGTTCGACGCGGTCGTGATCTCCGCCGAGGTCGGCATGCGCAAGCCGGACGAGCGGATCTTCCGGCACGCCCTGGAGCTGCTCGGCCTGGACGCCGCCGACTGCGTCTTCATCGACGACATCGAGCACAACATCCGCGCCGCCGAGGCGCTCGGGATCCGCGGCATCCTGCACACCGATCCCGACACCACCATCGCCGAACTGCGCGGCATGGAGCTGCTGCCCTGACCGTCTGGCAGACTGCTGCCGTCATGCGCGTCTATCTGCCGTCCACGCTCACGCTCCTCGCCGGCGTCCACGCCGCGCGGGAGATCGGCCCCGCGCCGCTCGCCGCCCACGCGGTCACGCCCGCGCTCCGCGAGTGGTACGCCAGCGGCGACCTGGAGGAGCTGGAGTATGCGGCGATGACCGCCGCCGCCCGCGCCTCCCTCCGGCTGCTCGCCGCCGACCCGTCCGCGCCGCGCCGCCGGGTCGTCCTGGCCGCCGAGGTGCCCGACGCCGCCGTTCGAGGGGGGACGTCCCCCCACGCCCCCGGCAGCGCCTTCGGCGCCTTGGGCGGCAACGGCGACCGCGCCCTGGTCGAGGTCTCCGCGGCGATCCCGTGGAAGAAGATCGCCTCCGGCCATGTGGACGACCCCGGCGCCACCGATGACATCGCCGCCGCGGCCGAGGCGCTCCCCGCCGCCGACGCCGGCGACGACGACGCCCGCTTCACCGTCGACGGCGCCGAGGGCCACGAACTGCTCTGGTACGCCACCCAGGAGCTCCCGCACCTCCTCGACTGAGGTCCCGCCCCGGGTGGCGTGCGGGCGGTAGTCGTCCGCGCGGGCGGGTAGGTCCCGGCACATCGACACCGCCGTCGGAGTGCAGGGAGCCGCGAGATGGACGCCGTCACCACCGTGCCGGTACCGGCGAACGAGCCGGTGAGGGGATACGCGCCGGGCAGCCCGGAGCGCGCCGCGCTGGAGGCGCGGATCAAGGAGCTCGCCGGGACGCAGACCGAGCTGACCATGACGATCGCGGGCGACCGGCGGATGGGCGCGGGCACCCCGATCGACGTCGTGGAGCCGCACAACCGCGCGCACGTCCTCGGCCGGATGGGCGACGCCACCGAGGCCGACGTGGCCGAGGCCGTCGTCGCGGCGCACGAGGCCGCGCCCGGCTGGCGCGCCATGGCCTTCGAGGACCGCGCCGCCATCTTCCTGCGCGCCGCCGAACTGCTCGCCGGGCCGTGGCGCGCCACGGTGAACGCCGCGACGATCCTCGGCCAGTCGAAGTCGGTGCAGCAGGCCGAGATCGACGCCGCCTGCGAGCTGATCGACTTCTGGCGGTTCAACGTCGCCTACGCGCAGCAGATCCACGAGCAGCAGCCGCTGTCGTCGCCCGGCGTCTGGAACCGGCTGGAGTACCGGCCGCTGGAGGGGTTCGTCCTCGCCATCACCCCGTTCAACTTCACCGCCATCGCCGGGAACCTGCCGACCTCGGCCGCCTTGATGGGCAACGTCGTGGTCTGGAAGCCGTCCCCGACCCAGCAGCTCGCCGCGCACTTCACCATGCGGCTGCTGGAGGCCGCGGGCCTCCCGCCCGGCGTCATCAACATGGTCACCGGCAACGGCCGCGCCGTCTCCAACGTCGCGCTGCGCCACCCCGACCTCGCCGGCCTGCACTTCACCGGCTCCGTCGCCACCTTCCAGAACCTCTGGCGGACGATCGGCGAGAACATCGCCGTGTACCGGGGCTACCCGCGGATCGTCGGCGAGACCGGCGGCAAGGACTTCGTCGTCGCGCACCCGTCCGCCGACCCTGCCGTCCTCAAGACGGCCCTGATCCGCGGTGCGTTCGAGTACCAGGGGCAGAAGTGCTCCGCCGCGTCCCGCGCCTACATCCCGCGTTCGGTCTGGGACCGGATGCGGAACGACTTCCTTGCCGAGACCGAGTCCCTCACCATGGGCAACGTCGCCGAGGACCTGTCGCTGTTCATGGGCGCCGTCATCGACGACCGCGCGTTCGCCAAGCACCGCGCCGCCATCGAGCGTGCGCGCGGCACGGACACCATACGGATCCTCGTCGGCGGCGAACTGGACGACTCGCGCGGCTACTTCGTCCGCCCGACGGTCCTGGAGTCGTCCGACCCGACCGACGAGATCTTCACCCGCGAGTACTTCGGCCCGATCCTCGGCGTGCACGTCTACGACGACGGCGACTACGACACCGTCCTCACCCAGATGGAGGGCGTGTCGGAGTACGGCCTCACCGGCGCCGTCATCGCCGAGGACCGCGCAGCCATCGCGGAGGCGACCGACAAGCTCCGCTTCGCCGCCGGCAACTTCTACGTCAACGACAAGCCGACCGGGTCGATCGTCGGCCAGCAGCCGTTCGGCGGCGCCCGCGCGTCCGGCACCAACGACAAGGCCGGCTCGGTCTTCAACCTCACCCGCTGGACGAGCGTCCGCTCGATCAAGGAGACGTTCGTCCCGCCGACCGACCACCGCTACCCCCACATGGGCCCCTGACAGGGCGCTTGCGGTCGGGGGCGGGAAACCGGACGATAAGGTCGCTCACCGTGGCGGGCACCGGCTCCGGCGCCCGCCCGTGCTCCTCCGACCGCGCATGGGAACGGGATGTCGACGCTGAACCGTCTGGTGCTGTGGAACATCGATCACACGCTGGTCGACGTCGGGCGGGTCACCCGGGACGCCTACGCCGAGGCGTTCCAGCGGACCATCGGGCGGCCGCTCGTCCGGCTCGCCCCCACCCCGGGCCGCACCGAGTCTGAGATCATCTTCGAGACGCTCGCGTTCAACGACGTCGTCACCACCGACGACCACCTGCCCGCGTTCTTCGACGCGCTCGCCGAGGCGTTCGCGTCCCGCCGCGCCGACCTGCGCGCCCACGGGCGGGTGCTGGCCGGGGCCGCGGAGGCCGTCGAGGCGCTCGCGCACGTCCCGGGCGTCGTCCAGTCGGTGCTGACCGGCTCGATCCAGCCGAACGCCATGCTGAAGGTCACCGAGCTGGGCCTCGCCGCCCGCCTCGACCTCGGCGCGGGCGGCTACGAGAACGGCGTCTACAGCAAGGCCGCGCTGCTCGAACTGGCCCGCACCCGCGCCGGCGAGCGGCACGGCACCTCCTATTCCGAGGCCGCGACCGTCTACATCGCCGACTCGCCCCGCGACGTCCAGGCCGCGCACATCGCCGGCTCCCCGATCATCGCGGTCGCCACCGGCAGCGCCACCGAGGCCGAGCTGCGCGCCGCCGGAGCCGACACCGTCCTCGCGACCCTCGGCGACACCCGCGCGGTCGTCACCGCCGTCGCCGACCTGACCCGCCTCTGAGGGCACGCCGCCGGGTGTGGGCGGCGGAGGTGCGCGGACGGCGGGTTGTGTGGGGCCGCCGGATTGCTCCCGGGGGGCTTCCGACCTGGGATGGAGCGGGCCCCCGCGCGTACCGGCGGGGTGATCGGGCAGGTTGCGCCGTGTGCGGGGGCGGGCCGATATTGGGATGGCCGCGCAGCGTGGCGCGGCGGGGAGGGAGAGAGATGGCCGGTGAGGTATCCGAGGGTTCGGTGCTGTGGGAGCCGTCGGAGGAGGTCGTCGCCAAGGCGCGGGTGACCCGGTTCATGCACTGGCTGCGCGAGCGGGGCGTCCGCGCCGACTCCTACGACGAACTGTGGCGCTGGTCGGTCACCGAGGTCGACGCGTTCTGGGACGCGATCTGGTCCTACTTCGAGGTCGTCGGCGAGCGCGGCGACGGCCCCGTCCGGACGGGCGGCCCCATGCCGGTCGACGGCCTGAAGTGGTTCCCCGGCGCCACCCTCAACTACGCCGCGAACGCGCTGCGCCGCGCGGACGAGACGCCGGACAAGCCCGCGGTGATCTTCCGCTCGGAGGCGGGCGGGCACCGCGTCCTGACCTACCGGGAGCTGGCGCTGCACGTGGCGGAGGTCCGCGCGGGCCTGGCCGCCCTCGGCGTCGGCAGGGGCGACCGGGTCGCCGCCTACGTCCCGAACATCCCCGAGGCGCTGATCTGCTTCCTCGCGACGGCGTCGCTCGGCGCGATCTGGTCGTCGTGCTCGCCGGACTTCGGATCGTCCTCGGTCATCGACCGGTTCGCGCAGATCGAACCGAAGGTGCTGATCGCCGTGGACGGCTACGCCTACAACGGCAAGCGGTTCGACCGGCGGGGGATCGTCGGCGAGATCGAGGCGGCGCTGCCCAGCCTGGCCGCGACCGTCCTGATCCCCTACCTCGACCCGGCCGCCACCCCGGACGGCCTCCGCGTCGGCATGCACTACGCCGACCTGCCCCGCGCCGGCTCCGACACCCTGGAGTACGAGGACGTCCCGTTCGACCACCCGCTGTGGGTCGTGTACTCGTCCGGTACGACGGGCCTGCCGAAGCCCATCGTGCACGGCCACGGCGGCGTGGTGCTCGAACACCTCAAGGCCCTGTCGTTCCACCAGGACATCGGCCCCGACGACGTGTTCTTCTGGTTCACCACCACCGGCTGGATGATGTGGAACTACCTCATCGGCGGTCTGCTGGTGGGCTCCACCGTCGTCATGTACGACGGCGCGCCCCTCGACCTGTGGTCGCTGGCCGCCGACAGCGGCGTCACCTACATGGGCGTCGGCGCGCCCTACATCACGGCGTCCGCCAAGGAGGGCCGCCGCCCCGGCGAGGAGCACGACCTGTCCGGCCTGCGCGGCATCGGCTCCACCGGGTCGCCGCTGCCGCCCGAGGGCTTCGCCTGGGTGTACGACGCGGTCGGCAAGGACCTGCTGCTCGGCTCGTTCTCCGGCGGCACCGACCTGTGCACCGGCTTCGTCGGCCCGTCCCCGCTGCTGCCGCTGCGCGCCGGCGTCATCCAGTGCCGCGGCCTCGGCGCCAAGGTCGAGGCGTTCACCGAGGACGGCGAGCCCGTCATCGGAGAGGTCGGCGAGCTGGTCATCACCGAGCCCATGCCGTCCATGCCGGTGTTCTTCTGGAACGACGAGGACGGCGACCGGTACCGCGCCTCCTACTTCGACATGTACCCGGGCGTGTGGCGGCACGGCGACTGGATCAAGATCCTCCCGGACGGCGGCTGCGTCATCTACGGCCGCTCCGACTCCACCCTCAACCGCGGCGGCGTCCGCATGGGCACCGCCGACTTCTACCGCGTCGTCGAGGCGTTCGACGAGATCACCGACAGCCTCGTCATCGACACGGGCCGCCTCGGCCAGGAGGGCCGCCTGCTCCTCTACGTGCAGCTCGCGGCAGGCGCGGACCTGACCGACGAACTGGTACAGAACCTGCGGCGCGAGATCCGCTCGTCACTGTCGCCCCGGCACGTCCCCGACGAGATCACCGCCGTGCCCGGCATCCCGCGCACCCTGTCGGGCAAGAAGCTGGAGGTCCCCGTCCGCAAGATCCTCCAGGGCACCCCGGTCGACAAGGCCGCCAACCGCGACTCCATGGCCAACCCGGAGGTCCTCCCCCACTTCACCCCCTGACCCTCACTCGTCCCACGGCTCCCAGAGTTCGGTGCTGATCTCGAAGCCGAGCGGCTCTGGGAGCCGGACGACGTCACCGAACTTCCAGGTCTGCAGGACCTCGTACGTGCCCGCGCGCACGTCCGGCTCGCCGTAGAGGGTGACCCCGGGCATGCGCGGGTCGCGGTCGATCAGCAGGTAGAACGGGATGCCGGAACGGGCGTAGCCGCTCCACTTGGTGGCGGCGTCGTGCAGGAGCTTCGGAGGCCGGTCGTCTTTGGCGTTGGACGGTGAAGTGACCTCGATGACCGCTTCCACCTCGTCCGGCAGGAGCCGCTTGCCCTTGCGCCGCCGAGTGTCCAGACGCGTCTCGCGGTCGAGGATGTTGAGGTCGGGAACGCAGCCCTGCTGCGCCGCGACCAGGTTCAGGTCACTCGTGCGCGCCGCCGTCCAGGGGAAGGCGGGATCGGAGGCCCGGGCGTCGTGCAGCGCATCGTGGATGTCGTCCAAGATGTAGTTGTGGTCCAGCGTTGGACCGGGCGACACGACGATCTCTCCTCCGATGACCTCGACCCGGGTGCCGTCGTCGGGGAGGTGGAGTTCATCGGCGAGTTCACCCCTGACCCACAGGGCGTACGGGGTGTCCGAAAGCGTGTGGTACTTGGCGACCGCGACACCCATGACACTGAGCTCCCTCATTGCGACAGACGGTCACATCGTACGAGTGAGCAATTCCCCAACGCGCCGAGAAGGCGGAAGATCAGCCGGTGCGGGAGGCGGCGTAGGTGAGGATGTCGCGGCGGCGGTAGAGGCGGCGGACGCGGCCGCCGCGCAGGGGTTCCACGCGCGCCGGTTCCGGCCAGCCGGCGGGCGGGCGCTTGGCGTAGACGGTGACGCTCGTCTGGGCGAGGCCGAGGATGCGGGCCGCGTCGGCCAGCGTCACGAGGTCGTCGGGGTCCTCGTCGGGGGCCTGTTCGGCCAGGCCGCGGTACCAGGACGTCCAGGCGGCCTCGTCCCAGTACATCGCCTTGCCGGAGCGGTGGGCGACGTCGGGATGGCCGTTGGACGCGCGGTCCGCCCACAGCTGCTTGAGGCGGTGGCGGCTGACGCCGTGCCGCGCGGCCAGCTCGTCGCGCGTCACCAGGCCAGGCGGGACTTCACGGGCGCGGTGCGCGGCGTACCAGCGGTCCCAGGTGGCGGCGTCCCAGGCGAGCTGCGAGCCGACCGTCCCGACCGGCTCGGGATGGCCGTTGGACGCGCGTTCGCGGTGCCATTTCTCCAGCGTGCTGCGCCCGAGCCCGTACTCGGCCACGAGGTCGGCGCGCGTATGGACGCGGCGCCCGTCGAGCATTGCCATGCGTCCAGTGTCTCTGGTGTGACATCGTGCTCGTCGGTATCGCTGTGAGAACAGACGCCATTAGGGTGAGTACCCCGCCGGATCGGGTGAACTTCCCTCGGGGTTCGGGCGTCACACAGTCGGAGGGGTGATCCGGGCCGGGAGCACGGCCCGTCGATCCAGAGAGGGACGGTTCCACGCATGGAGATTGGGGCGCTGCGGTCCGGTGATCCGGATCGGCTCGGGTCGTACGCCCTGATCGGCCGGGTCGGCGAGGGCGGGCAGGGCACGGTGTACCTCGGCGCCGCCGAGGACGGCCGGCAGGTCGCGATCAAGCTGCTGCACTCGGAGCTGACGTCCGACGACAAGGCACGTGCGCGGTTCCTGCGCGAGCTTGAGGTCGCCAAGCAGGTCGCGCCGTTCTGCACCGCGCAGGTGCTCGACGCGGACGCCGACGGCGACCGGCCCTACATCGTCAGCGAGTACGTGCGCGGCCCGTCGCTGAACCAGCAGGTCACGGACGAGGGCCCGCTGAGCGGCGCGGCGCTCGACCGGCTCGCCGTCGGCACCGCCACGGCGCTCGCCGCGATCCACCAGGCGAAGATCGTGCACCGCGACTTCAAGCCGCACAACGTGCTGATCGGCCCGGACGGCCCGCGCGTCATCGACTTCGGCGTCGCCCGCGCGATCAGCGGCGCCACCACGCTGACCAGCCGGGTGATCGGCACCCCGTCCTACATGGCGCCCGAGCAGATCAGCGGCGACGAGGTCGGCACCCCCGCGGACGTGTTCTGCTGGGCCGCGACGCTGGTGTTCGCCGCGACCGGGGAGCCGCCCTTCGGGCAGGACACCATCCCCGCGGTGATCAACCGGATCCTGCACGAGGAGCCCGACCTCGGCGACCTCGACGGCCCGCTCGCCGACCTGGTGCTCGACTGCCTGGAGAAGGACCCCGCGCTGCGCCCCGGCGCGCGGCAGGTGCTGATGCGGCTGCTCGGGCACGAGGAGGCCGCCGCGGGACGTCCCGCGGCCCGGCCCGTGAGCGCCGACGAGACCGCGATGCTCGCGGCGGGTTCGGTGCGGGCCGCCGAGGCGGGCGACGACGGCTTCGAGCCCCTCCCGGCCGCCGCCGCGGCGCAGGAGCCCGTGGAGACGGTCGCCGCCTTCCGCGACGCGGGCGGCACCGACCCGGGCGCCGGCGACCGCGCGCCCACCCCGGCCGAATGGGCCGAGGGGAACACGCTGCCGCCCGACCTCGTCATGGTCGGCGAGCCCGGCGACGGCGACGGGCGCGACCGGCGCGGCGGACTGCGGTACGCGCTCGCCGGTTCGGGACGCTCCGCCCTGCTCGCCGGGGCCGCGGCGCTGTTCGTCGCGATCGTGGTGGTCTCGTCCGTGCTGATGCTCGGCGCCGACGGCAAGGGCAAGGCCGGGCAGAAGGTCAGCGACCCGAGCGCCCCGCCCGCGTCGGCCGAGGTCGAGCCGAGCGCGGCGCCGACGACGGCGCGGCGGCCCGTCCAGCAGACGGCGTCGCCGTCCTACACGCCCTCGCCGACCGGCAGCGAGACGCCGAGCGACAGCCCGGCGCCGACCGATACGCCGACGGTGTCCACCACCCCGACCGAGCCGACGCCCACGAAGTCGACGACGAAGCCCACCGACAAGCCGACCGACCCCGGAGAGCCGACGGGTGACCCGGGCACCCCGCCGACCGACCCCACCCCTCCGGACGAGGATGACGCCGGAGCCAACGGCGCCAACGGCGGCTGACCTCCCCGTTCGCCCCCTCGGCATGGGAACCGGCGCGGGGGCGTGCCGGGCTGGCAGGGTGGCATAGGCCACGTTGACCTTGCCGCAGAGCAGGTCGGCTTTGCGGCGATTCCTGGCTACGCTCATGCAGTGAGCGGCGCCACAACGGTGTGGCGAAGGGTCTCAAGGGGAGTTGTTGTTGATGGGCGGCATGCTCGATCAAGCGAAGGACGACCTGCTCAGGCGGGCGGCCGAGACGTGCGCGCAGCGCCCGGGGGCGCGTGGCGGGGACGTCGAGGAGGTCTTCGACTACCTTCGCCTCTACTACCGCCAGGTCGACCATGAGGACCTCATGGCGCGCGACCCGGCGGACATCTGCGGCCCGGCGATGGCGCACCGGGCGCTCGGCGAGGAGCGTCCGCAGGGGCGCGCGAAGGTGCGCGTCTTCACCCCGACGCTGGAGGAGTACGGCTGGGACCCCGGCCACACGGTCGTCCAGGTCGTGACCGACGACATGCCGTTCCTCGTCGACTCGGTGACGATGGAGCTGACCCGGCACCAGCTCACCACCCACCTGATCGTCCACCCGCTGCTCGGCGTGGACCGCGACGTCGCGGGCCACCTGAAGGCGTTCCGCCACAAGCTCGACAGCGACGACGACGTGGACGAGTCGTGGATCCACATCGAAGTGGACCGCACCAGCGACCGCGCCGTCCTGGAGCAGCTGGAGAAGGACCTGGTGCGCGTCCTCGGGGACGTCCGGGTCGCGTTCGAGGACGAGCCGAAGATGCGCGCCCGCGCCGGTGAGATCGCCGCCGCGATCCGGGAGGCGCGGCCCCCGCTGCCGGACAAGGAGCTCGACGAGGGCGTCGAGCTGCTGAACTGGCTCGCCGACGGGCACTTCACCTTCCTCGGCTACCGCGACTACACGCTCACCGACGACGGCGCGGCGCTGCGGCCCGAGCCGGGCACGGGCCTCGGCATCCTGCGCAGCGACAAGCGCGAGTCCGACAGCTTCGCGGCGCTGCCGCCCGAGGTCCGCGAGCTGGCCACCGAGAAGCGCCTGCTGGTGCTGACGAAGGCGAACTCGCGCTCGACCGTCCACCGGCCCCTGTACCTCGACTACATCGGGGTGAAGAAGTTCGACGAGAACGGCGAGGTCGCCGGCGAGCGCCGCTTCCTCGGCCTGTTCACGCACGTCGCCTACAGCGAGTCGATCTCGCACGTGCCCGTCCTCAAGCGCAAGCTGGAGGACGTGCTGGAGCGCGCCGGGTTCACCGCCGACAGCTACGACGGCCAGGACCTCATCGAGGTGCTGGAGAGCTACCCGCGCGACGAGCTGTTCCAGATCTCCGTCGACGACCTGCTGAAGATCTCCCTCGGCGTGCTGCGGCTGCGCGAGCGCCGCCAGCTGAAGCTGTTCCTCCGCCAGGACCCGTACGGCCGCTACATGTCGTGCATGGTCTACCTCCCGCGCGACCGCTACACCACCAAGGTGCGGCTGCGCATCCAGGAACTGCTCAAGCAGGCGTTCGAAGGCGTCAGCGTCGACTACAGCGCGAACGTGACCGAGTCGCTGCTGGCGCGGCTGCACGTCGTCGTGCGCGCCGAGCGGGGCCGCCCGCTGCCGGTCATCGACGTCACCGAGCTGGAGGACCGGCTCGCCAACGCCGCCCGCTCCTGGGAGGACGACCTCGCCGACGCCATCGTCGAGCAGTGCGGCGAGGAGCGCTCCGGCACCCTCGGCCGCGCGTTCGGGGAGGCGTTCCCGGAGGGCTACAAGGCCGACTTCCCGGCCCGCACCGCCGTCGCCGACCTGCGCCGCCTCGACGAGCTCACCGAGGACGGCGCCACGTCGATCAACCTGTACGAGCCGTACAGCGCCGAGCCGGGCGAGCGGCGGCTGAAGATCTACCGGCTGGGCGAGCCGATCTCGCTGTCCCGGGTCCTGCCGCTGCTGCAGAACATGGGCGTCGAGGTGATCGACGAGCGCCCGTACGAGATCCGCACCGCCGACGGCCGCCGGTTCTGGATCTACGACCTCGGCCTGCGCTACGTCCCGCCGGCGGACGTCGCCGAGGAGGCCATCAAGGACCTCTTCCAGGACGCGTTCACCGCGCTGTGGCGCGGCGAGATCGAGAACGACGGGTTCAACGCGCTCGTCCTGCACGTCGGGCTGACCTGGCGCGAGGCGATGGTGCTGCGCGCCTACGCGCTGTACCTGCGGCAGACCGGCATGACGTTCTCCAAGCGGTACGTGGAGCAGGTGCTGCTGCGCAACTCGTCCATCACACGGCTGCTGGTGCGGCTGTGGGAGAGCCGCCTCGACCCGTCCCTGCAGGGCGGCGAGGAGGAGCGCAGCGCCGGCATCACCGAGGAGCTCCAGGGCAAGCTGGACGAGGTCGCCAGCCTCGACGAGGACCGCATCCTCCGCGCCTACCTGGCGCTCGTCCAGGCGACGCTCCGCACGAACCACTACCAGGGCAAGCCGTACCTGGCGATGAAGTTCGACCCGGAGCGCATCCCCGACCTGCCGCAGCCGCGCCCGATGTACGAGATCTTCGTGTACTCGCCGAAGGTCGAGGGCGTCCACCTGCGGTTCGGGTCGGTGGCGCGCGGCGGGCTGCGCTGGTCCGACCGCCGCGAGGACTTCCGCACCGAGATCCTCGGCCTGGTCAAGGCGCAGGCGGTGAAGAACACCGTCATCGTCCCGGCGGGCGCGAAGGGCGGCTTCGTCGGCAAGCAGCTCCCCGACCCGTCCGCCGACCGCGAGGCCTGGCTGAAGGCCGGCATCGCCTGCTACAAGGACTTCATCTCCGGGCTGCTCGACCTGACCGACAACCTCGTGGACGGCAAGGTCGTCCCGCCGCCGAACGTCGTCCGGCACGACGGCGACGACACCTACATGGTCGTCGCCGCCGACAAGGGCACCGCGACGTTCTCCGACATCGCCAACGGCGTCGCCGCCGAGTACGGGTTCTGGCTCGGCGACGCGTTCGCGTCCGGCGGTTCCGTCGGCTACGACCACAAGGCGATGGGCATCACCGCCCGCGGCGCGTGGGAGTCGGTCAAGTACCACTTCCGCTCGCTCGGCAAGGACGTCCAGAGCGAGGACTTCACCGTCGTCGGCATCGGCGACATGTCCGGGGACGTCTTCGGCAACGGGATGCTCCTGTCGGAGCACATCCGGCTCGTCGCGGCGTTCGACCACCGGCACATCTTCGTCGACCCCGACCCGGACCCGGCCGCCTCGTTCGCCGAGCGGCGCCGGCTGTTCGAGCTGCCGCGCAGCAGCTGGGCCGACTACGACACCGCGCTGATCTCCAAGGGCGGCGGCGTCTTCCCCCGCACCGCCAAGTCGATCCAGATCACCCCGCAGATGCGGGCCGCGCTCGGCATCGCCGACGGGGTGAAGGCGCTCACCCCGTACGAGCTGATCCGCGCCATCCTGCGGGCCCCGGTCGACCTGCTGTGGAACGGCGGCATTGGCACCTACGTCAAGTCGTCCGCGGAGAACAACGCCGACGTCGGCGACAAGGCCAACGACCCGGTCCGGGTGGACGGCGCCGAGCTGCGCTGCAAGGTCATCGGCGAGGGCGGCAACCTCGGCGTCACCCAGCTCGGCCGCATCGAGTTCGCGCGCGGCGGCGGCATCGTCAACACCGACTTCATCGACAACTCCGCCGGCGTCGACACCTCCGACCACGAGGTGAACATCAAGATCCTGCTCGACCAGGCCGTGCGGGACGGGGAGCTGACCGGCAAGCAGCGCGACGGCCTGCTCTACGAGATGACCGACGAGGTCGGGCGGCTCGTCCTGCGCGACAACTACGCGCAGAACGTGGTGCTCGCCGCGTCCCGCGCGCAGGCGCCCGCGATGCTGCACGTCCACGCCCGGTACATGCGCAAGCTCGAACGCGACGGCCTGCTGAAGCGGCGCCTGGAGTTCCTGCCGGACGACAAGGCCCTCGCGGAGCGCCGCCAGTCCGGGCTCGGCCTCACCGGCCCCGAGTTCTCCGTCCTGCTCGCCTACGCCAAGCTCGCGCTGGACGCGCAGATCGTCGCCTCCGACCTGCCCGACGACCCCTACCTGGAGTCGTGGCTGGTCGACTACTTCCCGACGCCGCTGCGCGAGCGGTTCCGCCGCTACATGGACCGGCACCCGCTGCGCCGCGAGATCATCACCACCGCCGTCGTGAACGACGTCGTCAACGCGAGCGGCTCCACGTTCGTGTTCCGCATGAACGAGGAGACGGGCGCGTCGGCGTCCGACATCGCGCGCGCGTACCTCGTCGCCCGCGAGGTGTTCGAGATGCCGCGGTTCTGGCGGGACGTGGAGAGCCTCTCCCACCAGGTGGCGGAGTCGACGCAGATAGCGATGCGGCTGGAGGCGCGCAAGCTGACCGAGCGCGCCGCCCGCTGGCTGCTGCACAACCGGCGGCCCCCGTTCGACATCCGGGAGAGCATCGACTTCTTCCGCGGCGGCGCGGCGACGCTCGGCGCGCACGTGTCCAAGCTGCTGGTGGGCCTGGACCTGTCGGCGTTCGAGCAGCGCCGCGACGGCTTCGCCGAACTCGGCGTGCCGGACGAGCTCGCCGAGCGCTGCGCCGCGTTCGTCCCCGCCTACTCCACCTTCGACCTGGTCGGCGTCGCGCACGACACGGGCCGCCCGGTGGAGGAGGTCGCCGAGGTCTACTTCGACCTCGCCGACCGGCTGCAGCTGTCCCGGCTCCGCGAGCGCATCATCGCGCTGCCGCGCGACGACAAGTGGCGCACGCTGGCGCGCTCTGCGCTCCGCGACGACCTGTACACCGCCCACGCCGCCCTCACCCGCGACGTCCTGGTCACCAGCGAGCCCGGCGGCCAGCCGGAGGAGCGCATGAGCCATTGGGCGGAGAAGAACAGGCCGGCCGTCCAGCGCGCGCAGCAGACGCTCAGCGAGATCTGGGAGAGCGACAGCTTCGACCTGGCGACCCTGTCGGTCGCCCTGGGCGCGATCCGCACCCTGGTGACGGCGAGCTCCCTCCCGTCCAGCGAGGCGTAGCACGGCGGCGCCCGCCCCATGCCGGGGCGGGCGCCGTCACCGCGCGGACACGAGCGACACCGACTCCCCGAGCACGCGCCCCTTCCCGGAGCGCGGCGCATACCCGATGGCGAGCCACTGCCACGTCAGCGTGACCGTTTTCCCCGGCCGCCCGTCCAGGTGGTCACGCGCTTCGATGGGCAGACCTGCGGCGGTTCCGCCCTTCAGCACCTGCTCCTGCTGCACCGCGTACCAGACGAGGGCCCCGCCGTCCTGGGTCCGCAACGCATAGGACGGACCCGGCCCAGGCGTGAACGTCCCTGGCGCCCCGTCCCAATCGCCCACGGCTTTCGTCCGAGCGTTCCGCGAATAGGCATCGGGCACCACACCGGTCTCGTCACCACGAGCCAGATACCCCGCATGCGCACCCGGCAGCCCCCGATCACCGACCGCGATCGCGTACCCCTCCGGGTCGAAGGCGATCCGCGGCGGCTCCCCTTTGAACGTCAGCCAGTGCGCCGCCCGCCACACCCCACCGCTCCGCACGAACACCCCGAGGACCTGCTGCTCGGTACGCCCCGCCCGCTCCAGCGCCGCAACCGAGAACCACCTCGGAGAACCTGACCTCGGCACGTAGAACACCGGATTGGCCAGCGAGATCTGGGCGGAAGCGGCCAATTTCCCATAAGTCCGGACCCGGGCCTGGACGGGCAGGGCCAGCGCCCCCGTCACGGCTTCCCGCCACAGCCGCTCATCACCCGACGTGATGGCCTTGTTGTGCCGCTCCACCCACCCCCGGAGCACCTTGAGCGGCTCGTCCGCCGGTAAGGCGGGCGACTCGCTCACCTCCTCGGGCGCGTCCCCGCCACGAGCGTCACTCCCCGAACAGCCGGCGAGCGCGACAAGAACCGCGGCCACCACCACGCACCCGACACCGCGCACGCCTCACCCCGGCGGACATATGAGTCAACTCACACGTATCCGCGCCAGTGTAGAGCGCGGCGCCGAGGACGGTTCGGTTTCAGGCGCGCCAGCACCGGCCGCCGAGGAAAGAACCGTTAATACGGTTAATACCGTCGGATGCCGGAGGGGCCCGGCTGCAGCGGTCAGAAGCGCTGGACCGCCCGGCATCCGACGGAGTTTTCAGGAGCCGTGGGCGATGACGGCCTTGCGGTACATGCCGTTGACCGTGGCGCGGCCCTTGGGTGGAACGGTGGCCAGGTACTGGACGAGGACCGTGGTGTCCATGCGCGTCCTGGCGGACTTGGCCGGGGCGAGCCCGACAAGATCCCCGCTCACCGACAGCCTGCCCCGTTTCGTGGCGGAGTACGCCTCATTCTGCTTCAGGACATACCAGACGATCGCCCCGCGGTCCTTGGTGCGCAGCGCGAAGATCCGGTACGGCGCGGGGGAGAAGCGCGACGACAGCGTGACCCCGCGCCCGGCGAGGGCCTGCTCGCCCTGCTTCAGCGCCTTGTAGGTCTCGCTGGTGCGCGCCCCGTCCGCGAGGAGGGCGGCGCCGGACGCGCTCGGCCCGCCGGTGAGCAGCGCGGCGTGCGCCTGCGGGAGTTTCGCGGGCGCGACGGCGAGGTGGTCGCTCGTGGCGGGGTCGACCGGGGTGGCGAAGCCCTCCGGGTCGAGGGCGACGTTGGGCAGCGCCGGTTCGGCGATGTAGGGGTCGGCGGCCAGCAGCCACGGCGCCCCCGGCTTGTCCTGCGTGAACAGCAGCGCGTGCCGGACGGTCTGGTCGCCCTTGCCGGTGGTGGTGTCGGCCGCGAACCAGTGCGGGTGGCCGGTGAGGCGCGGGATGTAGAACGTGGAGCTGGTGAAGGCCAGCGTGCCCGGGGGCCGCCGGACGGCGCGCCGGAGCTTCAGCGCCGCGATGTCCATGGACAGCTGCGGGTCGGTCTCGACGGTGCGCAGCGCCCGGGCGCTCAGCCGCTTGCCCGCGCGGTTGAGCCCCTCGGTGAAGGAGGCGAGCACCTGCTGCGCCTGCTCCTTGGTGAGCGCGGGCGTCCCCTTGGCCTTCTCCGCCTCGGCGGGCGAGCCGGAGCCGGAGCAGCCGGAGGTCAGCGCCGCGGCGAGCAGGCAGCCGCCCAGCGCGCCGGCGAGCGGAGTGAACGGAACATGAGTGCGTGCGGCCATGAGGCCCCCCGAATGGCGACGGTTGATCCGGACCACGCGCCATCTTCGCAGAGTGACCGTGCAGTCACGCTGTGATTGGGGAACTCCGCCTCACCCCCGTCCGGGGGACGGGATCAGGCCGTCTCCTGCTGGCGCATCCAGCGGATCTCGGCCTCGATGAACTCGTCGAGGTCGCCGTCGAGCACGGCCGAGGGGTTGCCCGCCTCGACGCCGGTGCGCAGGTCCTTGACGATCTGGTACGGGTGCAGCACGTAGTTGCGGATCTGCGTGCCCCAGCTGCTCGTGCCCTCGCCGCGCAGCTCGGACATCTTCTCCGCCTCCTCCTGGCGCTTGCGCTCCAGGAGCTTGGCCTGCAGGACGTTCATGGCCGTGGCCTTGTTCTGCAGCTGGCTGCGCTCGTTCTGGCAGGACACGACGATCCCGGTCGGGAGGTGGGTGATCCGCACCGCCGAGTCGGTGGTGTTGACGCCCTGGCCGCCCGGCCCGGACGAGCGGTACACGTCCACGCGCAGGTCGTTCTCGTCGATGTCGACGTGGTCGCTCTGCTCCACCACGGGAACGACGTCCAGGCCGGCGAACGACGTCTGCCGGCGGCCCTGGTTGTCGAACGGCGAGATGCGCACCAGGCGGTGCGTGCCGTGCTCGCCGCGCAGCGTCCCGTACGCGTAGGGGGCCTTCACCGTGAACGTGGTCGACTTGATCCCGGCCTCTTCGGCGTAGGACGTCTCGTAGACCTCGGTGGGGTAGCCGTGCCGCTCGGCCCAGCGCAGGTACATCCGCTGGAGCTGCTCGGCCCAGTCGGCCGCGTCCACGCCGCCGGCCTGGGCGTTGATGGTGACCAGCGCCTCCCGGGCGTCGTACTCGCCCGACATCAGCGTGCGCACCTCGAGCTGCTGGACGGCCTTGTGCAGCGCCGCGAGCTCCTCGTCGGCCTCCGCGCGCGTGTCGGCGTCGTCCATCTCCCGGGCGAGCTCGTACAGCGTGGCGGCGTCGTCGAGCCGCTGCCGCAGGCCCTCCACCCGGCCGAGCTCGCTCTCCAGGTGCGACAGGCGGCGCGTGACGGACTGGGCGCGCTCCTGGTCGCTCCACAGGTCGGGGTCGGCCGACTGCTCGCGCAGCTCGGCGATGTCGCGGCGCATGGCGTCGAGGTCCAGCACCTGCTCGATACTGGACAGTGTCGCGCCGAGCTCCTTGAGCTGCTCTTCCGGTTCGATGCCTGCCACGCTCCGAGCTTATCGCCGTCCCAGCACTGCTTATCGCGTCCCCGCACGGCCCGTCCCGCGGCCGCCGCGGTGCCGGGCCGGCCGTGAGCCGCGGCGCCGGATCGGCGGTGCGGCGCGGCGCCGATCGGGCCGTCCGCCGGGCGGCCCGGCCGTAGGGTCAATATCATGTGGATGGCAGAATCACGGGCCGAGGAGGCCGGCCGACGACGGCCGGCCGGGAGTCCGGTCCGGGGGACGGGTCCTTGCACAGCTTCCTGAGGGTGATCGCGGCCGCGGTCCCGCTCGTCCTGGCGCTCGCCGTCGCGGGCTGCTCGCAGGACAAGGCGGTCGCGCGGCCCGAGGCCGGCGTGCCCGAGACGTCCCCGCCCGCCCCGGTCCCGCTGACCCCGCAGGTCGCGGAGCGGGCGTTCCGTACCTATGTCACCGACGAGGACGTGGCGCGCGCGGCCGGCGACGAGCGGCTCGCGCTGACGTGGACGTCCGACGGCCAGTCCCAGCTCACCGCGGCCGAGTTCCGCAAGGCCGCCTACGACGGCGACCCGGTGCGGCGCTTCGTCTACGGCAAGCCCAGGATGTACGTGCCGAAGCTGAAGGACGGCTTCTTCCCGCAGTGGTTCCTGGTGTCGGTCGACCGGTCCGTCCTGGGGAAGGACAAGAGCAAGCGCAGGGTGCTGATGGCGTTCATCCTGCGCGAGCCGTCCGACCACTGGAAGCTCACGCTCGCGGCGCCGCTGCAGAAGAAGGCCAAGGAGCCGAAGGTCGCGATCGGCGAGGACGGCTACGCCGAGGCGCTGGCCAGCGACGACGAGTCGCTGCTGATCCGGCCGCGCGACGTCGGCGGGATCCAGGCGACGATCGCCGCGGAGGGCGGCGGCAGCGTCGCCGCCAAGGTGATGGCCTCCAACGCCGTGACGACCGGGTTCTACAAGGACGCCAGGCGCGCCAAGAAGAAGGCCAAGAAGGACGACCTGACGCTCCAGGTCGTCTACACCGCGACGCCGTTCCCCTACTTCGGGCTGCGGACGAAGAACGGCGGCGGGCTGGTCGTGTACTCGCTGTTCCGCAACACCTCGCTGATCGCCGAGGCCGCGGGCGCCCCGAAGCCGGAGATCCCCGAGGACGCCGAGCACCTGCTGGACGGGACGGTCGAGGGCAACCAGGTCGACACCACCTCGACGCTGCACTTCGCCGCGTTCGACCCGGCCAAGGCCAAGAAGAAGGACGATCCGCAGCCGAAGGCGCACATGGTCGCCGACGACGGCGCTGTGACGAAGGCCGCGACCCCGCCGCCCAGGAAGCCCTGACGTCCGGCGCCGCTCGCCTGACCGGGCGTTCCGGTCCTAGCCGTAGACGCGCTGCAGGACGAGGGCGGCGAACAGCAGGGCCACCAGGATCGCCAGGACGAGCGCGGGCGGCAGGGACGGTCCGTGCCGGTGCATCTCCGACCGGGCCAGCCGGCAGGTCGGGCAGCGGCCCTCCACCACCGGGTTCGAGCACCGAGCGCAGATCAGATGGTCGCAGCTCATGTCGTGGCCCCAATCTCCGGGATCGGTCCGCGGGTCCGTGCGTCGGTACGCGGGTCCGTGCAGGCGAAGCGTCCGCTTCTTCGGTGTCCGTCCACTTATTAGGTATCTTTCGCCATCATCCAGCGTAGCCGGACTGTAGGGTCGTTCCCGCAAGTCCGGGAGCTTGATGGTAGATAACGGCCGGACGTCGGGAGACGGTTCACATGGCACTGATCGGACGGAACACACCGATCGGCTGGAGTGACGCCCCCGGATGCCCGTACCGTGCCGAGTGGGCCGAGGTAGTTCCCCGTCCCCTCTACACTGCTCGAAGGCTCCGCGTCCCACCCGGTCGTGAAGCCGGGCGGCGCAGGCAAGTGCTCACGGACGCGTCCGTGGCCGCGGGCCGGGCCGCTCCCCAACCCCTACAGCGAACCGCCGTGATGCAGCCGTGATCCATTTCGACAACGTCACCAAGGTCTACCCGAGCCAGAACCGGCCCGCCCTGCAGCATGTGAACGTCGCCATCGAGAAGGGCGAGTTCCTGTTCCTGGTGGGTCCGTCGGGCTCCGGCAAGTCGACCTTCCTGCGCCTCATCCTGAAGGAGGAGCGTCCTTCCCAGGGTCACGTGCACGTGGCGGGCAAGGACCTGAGCCGGCTCAGCAACTGGAAGGTGCCGCACCTGCGCCGCAGGATCGGCTGCGTCTTCCAGGACTTCCGCCTCCTGCCCAACAAGAACGTCTTCGAGAACGTCGCGTTCGCCCTCGAGGTGATCGGCAAGCCGCGGCGGTTCATCGGCAAGGTCGTTCCCGAGGTCATCGACCTCGTCGGCCTGGAGGGCAAGGCCCACCGGATGCCGGACGAGCTGTCGGGCGGCGAGCAGCAGCGCGTCGCGATCGCGCGGGCGTTCGTCAACCGGCCGATGATCCTGCTGGCGGACGAGCCCACGGGGAACATCGACCCCGCCACCTCGATCGGCATCATGAAGGTGCTGGACCGCATCAACCGGACCGGTACCACCGTCGTCATGGCCACCCACGACGCCGCTATCGTCGACGCGTTCCGCAAGCGCGTCGTCGAGCTGGAGGACGGCAGGGTCGTCCGAGACCAGTCGCGCGGCGTGTACGGCCAGGCGTACTGACCATCTGAACCAACGATTCCCGCCGGGGCGTACGACAGCCCGAAGGCGGGGACCGCCCGCTTCGGGCCGCGTTCCCTCACGGCGCCGCCCAGGCGCCCGGGCGGACCTAAGGCGATCAAGGACAGCGAGGCATGCGCGTACAGTTCGTTCTCCAGGAGATCTGGATCGGTCTCCGCCGGAACATGACGATGACGATCTCCCTCGTCATCACCGTCGCCATCGCCATGGCGCTCTTCGGCACCGGGCTGCTCCTGCGGCAGCAGGTCGACGCGTCCAAGAGCTACTGGTACGACAAGATCGAGGTCTCGATCTTCCTGTGCGCCAAGACGAGCTCCAACCCCAGCTGCCAGAAGCAGGACGTCACCGACCAGCAGCGGCAGACGCTCAAGGGCAGCCTGGAGAAGATGCCGCAGGTCTCCGCCGTCGAGTACGAGAACAAGCAGCAGGCGTACGAGCGGTTCAAGGACCGCTTCGCCGGGTCGCCCGGCTTCGTCGAGAGCACCCGCGAGGGCGACATCCCCGACTCGTTCCGGGTCAAGCTGAAGAACCCGGAGGAGTACAAGGCGGTCGCGCAGGCGATGCTCGGCCAGCCCGGCGTCGACACCGTCATCAACGAGCAGGAGATCCTGAAGCGGTTCTTCCGGATCCTGAACGGCCTGCAGGTGGCCGCGCTGACGATCGCGCTGATCCAGGTGATCGCGGCGGTGATGCTGGTCGGCAACACCGTCCGGCTGTCGGCGTTCAACCGGCGCCGGGAGACCGGCATCATGCGGCTGGTCGGCGCGTCCAACACCTACATCCAGATGCCGTTCATCCTGGAGGGCGCGATCGCCGGCCTGATCGGCGGCCTGTTCGCCTCGGTGCTGCTGGTGTTCAGCAAGAAACTGCTGATCGACAGGCTCGCCGGGCAGGTGCAGCTCGTCAGCCAGCTGGGCTGGAGCCAGGTGCTCGCCGTCATCGTCGTGTCGATCTGCTTCGGCGTCCTGCTGTGCGCCGTGGCGTCGTTCCTGACGCTGCGCAGATACCTGCGGATCTGACATGCCGCCCGGATCCGGGGCAAGTGCCGGATCCGGGCCGTCCGGCCGCCCTAGACTTGCCGCATGTCTCGGTCCGCGCCGTTTCTGGGGAGGCGGCCAGGCCACGTGCTGCGCGGCATGGCCGTCGCGGCGGCGATCGTCTGCGCCTACGGCGCCGGAGTCGTGAGCGGCTCCGGTGCGGACCGGCACGCGGCCGTCGCGGGCGGCGGCTCCGTGCTGGACGAGGCCGCCACGAAGATCGGCCGCAGTGCGGCGGAGCCGGTGGGGCGCGGCGAACTCGACCGCGCCGCCATCGAGGGCATGCTGCGCGGCCTCGGCGACCGGTGGGCGCACTACTACCCGGCCCGCGAATACGACGACGTCGAAGGTCGGCTGACCGGCCGCTACAGCGGCGTCGGCCTGTGGCTCGGCAGCACCGGCGGCGGTGACGGCGGTGACGGGACGGGGGCCCGCACGGTGGTCGCCAGCGTCCAGCCGGGCACGGCCGCCGCGCGCGCCGGTGTCCGCGCGGGCGACGTCATCGCCGCCGTCGGGAACGCGCGGGTGGACGGCTGGGACGTCTCGCGGGTCGCGGAGGCCCTGCGCGGCCGTCCCGGCGAATCGGTCGAACTAACCGTCGAGCGCGACCGTCGAACCCAGAGGTTCCATCTCGTCCGCACACCGGTCCCTGGAGGCGACGTCACCGTGACCGACCTTCCGGACCACGCGCGCCGCATCCGCGTCGGGGCCTTCAGCCGCGGCACGGGCCGCGAGGTCCGGGACGCCGTGACCGGGCGGTCGCCGTCCGGCCGGCCGACCGGCGGGGTGCTGCTCGACCTGCGCGGCAACCCCGGCGGGCTGCTGGACGAGGCGGTCGAGACGGCGTCGGCGTTCCTCGCCGGCGGCCCCGTGGTGACCTACGAGCCGCGCGGCAGGCCCGCCCAGCGGCGCACGGTCACCGCGCCCGGCGACGCCGGCACCCCGCTCGTGGTGCTGGTCGACGCGGGCACCGCGAGCGCCGCGGAGATCGTCGCGGGCTCCCTGCGCGACCGCGACCGCGCGGTGATCGTAGGATCGCGTACGTACGGGAAGGGCTCGGTCCAGGAACCGATCGGGCTCGCCGACGGGTCGGTCATCGAGCTGACCGTCGGTCGCTACCGCACCCCGGGCGGCCGTAACCTCGACGGGGTCGGGATCGAACCCGATGTGGCGGTGTCCGCCGACCGCCCGCCGGACGTCGCCGAGCGGCGCGCCCGGACGGTGCTGCACGGCCTGCGCGCGACGATGCCGGGCAAAGACTGACGAGGGCCGGACAAGGACTGATGACGTGGCACGGGACACCGGGCGCAAGAAGGATAAGAAGGACACCGGGCGAAAGATCATCGCCCAGAACAAGCGGGCCCGCTACGACTACCACATAGACGACACGTGGGAGGCGGGCATGGTGCTCACGGGCACCGAGGTGAAGGCGCTGCGCGCCGGCCGAGCCTCCCTCGTGGACGGCTACGCCCACGTCATGGACGGGGAGGTGTGGCTGGAGCACGTCCACATCCCCGAGTACACGCAGGGCACCTGGACCAACCACGCGCCACGCCGGCGCCGCAAGCTGCTGCTGCACAAGCGCGAGATCCAGAAGATCATCGCCAAGTCGTCCGAACCGGGGTGGACGCTGATCCCGCTCTCCCTGTACTTCAAGGACGGTAAGGCCAAGGTCGAGATCGGCCTGGCCCGTGGTAAGAAGTCCTACGACAAGCGCCAGGCCATCGCCAAGCGGGAAGCCGACCGCGAGATGCAGAAGGCGGCGGCGGCCCGGTTCAGGAGACGGTGAAAGGTGTCGATGAACAGCCAGAACCATCGGAAACGGCGCCGGATACCGCTGCGTCCGATCGCGATGGGGCTGGGCGGCCTGACCGTCTGCGGCGCGCTCGTCGCGACCATGATGCCGGGCGCCCGCGCCGAGCCGTCCGCGATGCCCGCCGTCCGCGACTTCCTGATCGCCTGGCAGGTCGGCAACTACGAGGCCGCCGCGGCCCAGACGGTCGGCGCCGACAAGAAGGAGGTCGCGGAGGCGCTCGGCCGCGTCCGGCAGCAGCTTGACGCGGCCTCGCTGCGGCTGTCCCTCGGCACCGAGGTGGAGGACGGCGGCGTCGACCAGATCGTCAAGAAGGGCGACGAGGCCGACGCGCGCTTCACCGTCAAGATCGACCTGGGCGAGAACGGCCAGCCGTGGGAGTACCCCGGGCTGATGCACCTGCGGCGCGACGGCGGCAAGTGGAAGATCGCCTGGAGCCCGTCCGTCATCCACACCAAGCTCAAGCAGGGGCAGCGCCTCGCCGTGGTGACCGAGGTACCGAAGCGCGCCCCCATCACCGACACCCGGGGCCGGTCCGTGCTCCAGCAGGTCCGCGCCTACAACTTCGGCGTGTTCCCCGGCCAGCTCGCCGACCCGGCGAAGACCCTGGAGCAGCTCGCCAAGCAGACCAAGATCGACGGCGGCCGGCGGCTCGACTCCGAACGCCTCCTCGGCCGCGTCCGGTCCGCGCCGCCGCAGACGTTCCTGCCGCTGCTGACCCTGCAGTCCCCGACGCACAACGCGCTCATCAAGCGGCTCGCCGCCATCCCCGGGCTCCAGTACCAGGAGGTCAGGGAGCCGATCGCCCCCGCGTACGCGCCGGAGCTGGTCGGCAACCTCGGCCCGGCCACCGCCGACCGGCTCCAGCAGGTCGGCGCCCCCTACCAGCCCGGCGACACGATCGGCGTCAGCGGCATCCAGCTGCTCCAGCAGCGCCGCCTCGCGGGGACGCCGACCATCCGCGTCGTCGCGCAGGACGAGTCCGGCAAGAACACCGAGGAGCTGCGGTCTTGGGAGGGCCAGCAGCCCGAGACGGTCCAGACCACGCTCGACCCGACCTACCAGCGGCGCGCCGACGCCACGCTGCGCGGCCTGCGGTACCCGGCGTCCATGGTCGTGGTGCGGCCCAGCACCGGCGAGGTGCTCGCCGCGGCCAACCACGCGACCAACGGCGAGAACCGCGCCTTCGAGGGGCACTACCCGCCCGGCCTCGCGTTCGGGATCGTGTCCGCCGAGGCCCTGTTCTCGCAGGCCCGGCTCGACCCGTCCGCCAAGATCGCATGCCCGGGGTCCGTCACCATCGGCGGCAGGACCTTCACCAACAAGGACCGCGGCGAGACCGCCTTCTCCAACGCGTTCGCCGGCTCCTGCAAGACGAGCCTCGCGCAGCTCGGCGCCAAGCTGGACGCGCAGGCCCTCGTCCGGGAGGCCGGCCAGTTCGGCATCGGCAAGGACTGGGGCCTGACCGTCCCCGCGTTCACCGGCTCCGTGCCCACCCCCGCCAACGACGGCGAGAAGGCCGCCACCATGGTCGGCGAGGGCAACGTCGAGGTGAGCCCCCTGTCCATGGCGCTCGTCGCCGCCGCCGCGTACGCCGGCACCTGGAAGCCGCCGTACGTCCTCAGGGACGTCCCGAAGAACGTCCAGCCGCCGCCCGCGCAGAGCCTGCCGCCCGAGGCGGTCGCCAGCCTCAAGCGCGTCCTCACCCGCACCGCCACCCACGGCAACGCCCGCCACGCCCGCGTCGCCGGGGACGTCACCGGCGTCGCCGCCTACACCCCCTACGAGAAGGGCGGCGAGAAGAAGGGCGTCTCCTGGTTCGTCGGCTCCAGCGGCGACCGCGCCTTCGCCATCGCCGTCGAGGGCCCCGTCAACACCGCCAAGCTCGCCGCCAAGTTCCTCGGCGGGGGCCGCGGCTGAGCCGGTTTTGGCAGCTCTTTACGGACGGGACGCAACCATCGCCCGTCCGCGGGCGTCTTTCCGGGTGACTGAGACTCCGCTTGGGGGGTTGCGGACTCAGTCGCCGTGATGAGACCAGAGCCTCGTCTCGGGGGAGGCTCTGCCGTCCGGACCGGCCCGACCCTGCCGGTCGGCCCCGGTGGGCGCGGCGCATCCCGCGCCCACCGGGGCTCACGGCTGCCCGGCCGGGAATGGGATTGCCCGCGCACGCGTTACCCTAGTAACGTCATCGTGCAGACGTCCTGCGGGACGCCTGCTTTGACAACTCAACATGGGGGTGACCGGCTTCGACTTCGGTCGTTCGAGCCAGGGGAAGCGGGTCGAGGGTTGCTGTCGTGACCTCGTAAATCCTGTGACAGCAAACCAATAACTGCCAACAAGAAGCAGTCCGAGTTCGCCCTCGCCGCCTGAGCGAGGAGCGAACTCTGTCAGCCCGGTAGCGTCTCCGAACCGGGGTCTGGCATCGTAAGGAGACTCCACCTACCGACCCGGTCGCGGGGCCGGTAGGGACAGCCAACAGCGACTGAGTCCGTCGGCGACACGCCTGCGTGAGCGCCGGGACTGAGAAAACGCCAAGCAGGCTGCACCCGGAGAAGCCCTGACCCATCACCGAAGGACGCGGGTTCGATTCCCGCCACCTCCACTCGGAGTCGAGGAGTGGTGTGCCTGCGGAAAGCGCAGGCCCGCCACTCCTCGACGTTTTTCTGGGGGGTGACCCCCAGGCCCCCGGTGTGGGGGCTCCGCCCCCACGCCCCCTGATGGCTGAGGTCTCTGCTTAGGTGCGGGGGCGTCAGCCTTTTTTCGTTCTTGGGGCTTCGCCCCGTGCCCTCTCTCTGCTGATTTTTCGGTGTGTGCGCAGGTCGCCTGCCTTCGTCGTGTCGGGCTCGTGATCTACCTCTTGTAGTACTACGGTGCGTCGTACTACGTTCGGTCGTATCGCCTACGCGGGGTCGATCGAACCGGAGGTTGAGTGATGGCCGAGCGCGTACTCCGGACCGTTGACGCACTCGACGACCGCCTTGGGACGACCGGCTTCGCGCGCCGGGCCATGCGCAAGGCCTTCCCCGACCACTGGTCCTTCCTGCTGGGGGAGATCGCGCTCTACGCGTTCCTCGTCCTGCTCGCGTCCGGTGTGTTCCTGACGCTGTTCTTCAAGCCCGGCATGACCGAGGTCGTGTACGACGGCTCGTACGCGCCGCTGCGCGGGGTGCGGATGAGCGAGGCGTACGCGTCGACGCTGCACATCAGCATGGACGTGCGCGGCGGGCTGCTGATGCGGCAGGTGCACCACTGGGCGGCCCTGCTGTTCGTCGCGGCGATCATGGCGCACATGCTGCGCGTGTTCTTCACCGGGGCGTTCCGGAAGCCGCGCGAGCTGAACTGGCTGTTCGGCATCGTGCTGTTCACGCTCGCCATGGCCAACGGCTTCACCGGGTACTCGCTGCCGGACGACCTGCTGTCCGGGACGGGGCTGCGGCTCATCATCGGCGGCGTCCAGGCCGTCCCGGTCGTCGGCACCTACCTGGCGTTCTTCCTGCTGGGCGGCGAGTTCCCGGGCACCGACCTCGTGCCGCGGCTGTACGTCCTGCACGTCCTGCTGATCCCCGGGCTCATGGCGGCGCTCGTGCCGGTGCACGCGCTCGTGCTGCCCTGGGTGCAGAAGCACACCGACTTCCGGCGCGGCGGCAGCACGGAGCGGACGGTCGAGGGCAAGCCGTTCTACCCGGTCTTCATGGCCAAGACGGGGGCGTTCCTACTGTTCACGGCCGGTGTCATCGTGCTGCTCGGGGCCGTGGCGCAGATCAACCCGGTGTGGCTGTACGGGCCGTACTCGCCGAGCGCGATCAGCGCCGGCTCGCAGCCCGACTGGTACCTGGCCTTCGGCGACGGCGCCTTGCGCCTCATGCCCGGGTGGGACGTCAATGTCGCCGGGCACACGGTGGCCTTGGGGGTCCTGGTACCGCTGCTGGTGATCACGGTGTTCTTCACCCTGCTGGCCCTCTATCCGTTCCTGGAGCAGCGGGTCACGGGCGACCGGGCCGTCCACCACGTCCTCGACCGGCCGCGGGACGCCGCCACGCGGACGGGGGTCGGGGTCGCGGGCATCGTGTTCTACGGCGTCCTGTGGGCGGCGGCGGGGAACGACGTGATCGCCGACAGGTTCCACGTGTCGCTGTTCGCGACGACGTGGTTCTTCCGCGCGGCCGTCTTCGTGGGGCCCGTGGTGGCGTTCTCCGTCACCCGCCGGATCTGCCTGGGCCTCCAGCGGCGCGACCGGGCACTCGTCGAGCATGGGCTGGAGACGGGCATCATCCTGCGGTCGCCGGCCGGCGGGTACAGCGAGCGCGTCCGGCCGCTGCCCGTGGAGGAGGTCGAGCGGATCCGGCGCCCGGTACCGGCGGGGGAGCCGTCCCGGCCGTCGCTGGGAGACTATTCGCGCAGGTAGCGGGTACCGCCAGCCGCATGACCGGTAAGCGCGAGGACGATCCCGACGTCGGCGACGAGGTCACGTGGCGCAGCCACGGCTCCACGGCCGAGGGACGGGTGGAGAAGAAGATCACCGACAGGCGCGAGGAGGCGGGGCGGACGGTCGCGGCGTCGCCCGAGGAGCCGCAGTACGCCGTCCGCAGCGAGAAGAGCGGCAAGAAGGCGGTGCACAAGGGCTCCGCGCTGAGCAGGAAGCGACGGCGCTCGCGGTGACCGGCGACGACCGCGAGAGCGTGGCCGCCGAGTTCGGCGATGCCGTCAACATGACGCCGAAGGAGCTGGAGCGCTGGCTGGAGACCGACGAGTCGCGGTCGGTCGGCCAGAAGGACGGCGGCGGGGAGTCGACGGGCCACGCGTCCGGCCGCCGGATCGTCGAGCTGCTCCGCACGTCCCACTCGGATCTGACCGAGGATGACTACGCGCACATGCGCAAGGTGACCGGGTATGTCCACCGGCATCTGGCGCAGCGTCCGTCGGGTGACGTCGCCGACACCAAGTGGCGCTACTCGCTGATGAACTGGGGCCACGACCCGCTCAAGTGAAGGCTCCCCCGGTGCGGGAGGTAGATTTCGGGCGTGGAGTTGGGGGTGGGCGCCCGGGTGCTCGTGCGGCCCGTGCGGGCGGAGGACGAGGCGCGGTTCCTGGAGCTGGCGAAGTCGAGCGCGGACTTCCACCGTCCGTGGGTCTCCCTGCCGTCGTCGCCGGAGCAGTTCGCGGCGTACCTCGCGCGGTTCGACGGCGTTGCCGCCGTGGGGATGGTGATCTGCCTGCGGGGCGGTGGCGACCTGGTCGGCACCGTGAACATCAACGGCATCGTCCGCGGCTGCTTCCAGCGGGGGGTTCTGGGCTACGCGGCCTTCCTGCCCTACGCGGGCCAGGGATACCTGACCGAGGGCGTGGGGCTCGCCGTCGAGTACGCGTTCGGCGTGCTCGGGCTGCACCGGGTGGAGGCCGACATCCAGCCGGGGAACGCCGCGTCCATCCGGCTGGTGCGGCGGCTGGGGTTCCGCATGGAGGGGGTCTCGCCGGAGTTCATCAAGATCGACGGCGTGTGGCGAGATCACGAGCGCTGGGCCCGCCATGTTTATTGATCTTGTGAATTAGACATAAAGTGCAAAACATGAAGCGCAGCGCCGTGTCTTGATCTCATTGGGGGTCAGCAGTTGGGCGTCCGCAGCGGCGAGCCCGGCAGCGAGTGGCCGGACGCGTTGGACGTCCGCGCCCTCCTGGAGGACGGCTGGCGGCCCACGCCCCTCCGCGACTTCATCCTCAAGGTGCACAGCAGGTGCAACCTCGCGTGCGACTACTGCTACATGTACGAGATGGCCGACCAGGGCTGGCGGCGGCAGCCGCGCCGCATGTCGCGCCAGGTGCTGGAGTGGACGGCGCAGCGCATCGCCGAGCACGCCCGGACGAACCTGTTATCGGAGGTCCAGGTCGTCCTGCACGGCGGTGAGCCACTGCTGGCGGGCGCTGAGCATCTGCGCCACGCGATCGAGGTCGTCCGCGCCGCCGTCGGCACCGATGCGCACGTGGGTTTCAGCGTGCAGACCAACGGCGTCCTGCTCGACGAGGTGTTCCTCGACCTGTTCGCCGAGTACGGCGTCATGGTGGGCGTGAGCGTGGACGGCGACGAGGAGGGTCACGACCGGCACAGACGGAGGGCCGACGGGCGCGGCAGCTACCAGGCGGTGCGGGCCGGGCTGGAGCGGCTCACCGGCCCCCGGCACCGGCACCTGTTCGGCGGGCTGCTGAGCACGATCGAGCTGCGCAACGACCCGGTCGCCACCTACGAGTCGCTGCTGGAGTTCGCCCCGCCCGAGATGGACTTCCTGCTCCCGCACGGCAACTGGGACACGCCCCCTCCGGGCCGCCCGCCGGACGAGTCGACACCCTACGCGGACTGGCTCATCGCCATCTTCGACCGCTGGTACGCCGTGGAGGCCGCGGACGTGCGCATCCGGCTGTTCAGCGAGATCATCCGGCTGCTGTTCGGCCGGATGTCCGGGAGCGAGGCGGTCGGGCTGTCCCCGGTGTCGGTGGTCGTGGTGGAGACCAACGGCGAGATCGAGCAGGTCGACTCGCTGAAGTCGGCCTACGAGGGCGCCGCGGGCACCCGGCTGCACGTGTCCCGCGACCCGTTCGACACCGTCCTCGCGCTGCCGTCGGTCGCCGCGCGGCAGATCGGCCGGCGGGCGCTGTCGGACCAGTGCCTGGCCTGCCCGGCGCACGAGGTCTGCGGCGCCGGCCTCTACCCCCACCGGTACCGGTCGGGCACGGGCTTCCGCAACCCCTCGGTCTACTGCCGGGACCTGTTCAAGCTGATCACCCACATCCGGGACGTGGTCAGCCGCGAGCTGGCCGCCGAACCGGTGGCGGCGGGCTAGATCGGCGGGTGGGTTAGATCGGCGGCGGGTCGAAGTCGGCGTCCAGCCGCCGCCCCTCCAGGAAGACCTGGGCGTCGGGATGCTCCAGGGTGAGGGTGCGGCGGTAGCGCTCCTCGGTGTCGCGGTACAGCGCGTCCGCCTCGTCGTCCCTGCCGAGGTCCCGCAGGTTGGCGATGGTGTTCGCGGCCGCCGACAGCGTCGTCGGGTGGTTGTCGCCCAGCAGCGTGCGGAGCCGGCGGAGCGTGCCGGAGCACAGCCGGTACGCCGGTTCGGCCTCGCCGAGGTCGGCCAGGTCGCTGGCCAGGTTGATCGCCACCGAGAGGGAGTAGTGGTGGTCGCGGCCGAGCTTCACTTCCAGGCCGGCCAGCGACTCCTCGTTGACCTTCCGGGCGACGCCGGCGTCCCCGGTGATCCGCCGCAGGATGGCCAGGTTCCCCGCGCAGGCGTGGTAGTAGGGGTGCTCGGCGGTGTAGACGCGCGGGTAGCGGCGGACGGTGTCGTCCGCGAGCGTCAGCGCGTCCTGCAACTGGCCGATCGTGCGCCGGATGTTCGCCAGGCAGATCGCGGCGGCCAGCGTGTCGGGGTGGTCGAGCCCGAAGCTGCGCACGTACCGCTGGTGGATCTCCTCGGCGAGTTCGAGGGCGCGGTCGTAGTCGCCCGCCCGGCGCCAGGCGATCGACAGGTCCTTGCCGGTGCGCAGCGTCCACGCGTGCTCGGGCCCCAGCCGCTCGACGCCGTAGGCGTAGGCGTCCTCGCCGAGGTCGCACGCCTCGGAGAAGTCGCCGCTGAGGCGGACCGCCCGCGCCAGTCCCGTGTAGATGTTGAGATACGAGGCCGGATTGGGGGAGGGGTCGCTCGCGCGGATGTCGCGGATCACTCCTTCGAGGAGTGCCCGGGCGTTCGTGTAGTCGCTCTTGAGACCGTGGTCCAGCGCCACGCTGTTGATGGCGCGCCAGGTGTCCCAGTGCTGCTTGCCGAGCTTCACGACGAAACGGCGGAGGGCCTCCTCGTCGATCTCGTGCGCCGACTGGAAGTCGCCGCTCGCCCTGAGGTCCGCCGCTTGTCCGCGCAGCGCGCGCAGCGTCGTGCCGTGGTCGAGGCCGAGGGACTTCTCCGCCGCGAGGTGCGTCTCCCTGTTCAGCACGGCCGCCTCGTCGTACCGGCCGAGTTCGCGCAGGAGGTTGCCGAGCTGCACCTTCAGTTCGAGGACGTCCTCGTGGTCGGCTCCGGAGGCCGCCGACCAGCGTTCGATGAACGTCTGGACGAACGACTGCGCCGAGAGGTAGTCGGACGAGGCGTACAGGAAGGTGATCATGTTGCGGGCGAGCTCGCGGACGACCGGCTCCGGGCATTGGGCCACCCGGGCCGGCCCGAGGTGCGCGAGAGCGTTGAGATAGGTGTCCCAGTTGCCCGCGTCGGCGGGGTCCGCGGGAGTGTAGTTCGCCAGGAGGAGGTGTACCTCGTGGCGGAGGCGCTCCTGCTCCGCCGTTTGCAGCTCGTCGCGGACCAGGGCCTGGATCAGCCGGTGGACCTGGATGGTCCTGGCGGGCAGGTCCAGCCGGGCGAGTGCGAACCGGCCGAGTTCGCCGATGGCGCGGCCCAGCCGGATCGGGTCGGCGATGAGGTTCGACAGCGCGGGGCTCAGTCCGGGGACGACCTTGCTGAACGCGTCCCGCGGGATCGGCTCCGGGCCGAAGAACGCGCAGTACCGCAGGAGGACCAGCGCCTCGGGCAGCTTCTCCTCCAGACTGGCGACGGACAGCGCCCAGGCGGCCGTCATCGACGCGGGGTACTCACTCGGCCTCCCCTGGGACAGCAACTGGCTGGTGCGCTCCGACAGGAGCCGGAGGTACTCCGACACCGCGATGCCGGTCTCGACGTGGAGCGCGCCCGCCTGCTCTAAGGCGAGCGGCAGGTCGCCGAGCTCCTCGGCGAGCCGGTTCGCGTCTTCCGGGGTGATCCCGCGCTGTACCCGCCTGGTGAGGAACTCCACGCTCTCCGCACGGGTGAACACGTCGATCGGAACGGCGTCGACGACCCCCGCCCAGCGGTGGTTGCGCGAAGTGATCAGCACGTGCCCGGGGCCCTGCGGAAGGATGTCGGTCAGTTCCTCGGGCTCGTCGGCGTTGTCGAAGATCAGTAGCCAGTCGGTGTAGGGGTCCCCCCGGCGCAGCGCCTCCAGGACGGCGTTGGCCGCCTCCTCGACCCCGCTCACCGATGCCGACGGAAGACCGAGGCGCGGGGCGAGGCTCGCAAGGGACGAGCGCACGAGGACCGGCTGGTCCGCCGGAATCCACCAGACCAGGTCGTAGTCGGACTGGTACCGGTAGGCGTACTCCACCGCCATGTGGGTCTTGCCCACCCCGCCGAGGCCGTGGAGCGCGTGCGGCAGCACCGCGGTCGCCCGGCCGCCCATGCCCTCGCGCAGCCGGGCGAGCAGGTCGGTGCGGCCGGTGAAGTTCTTGTTCCGGGGCGGGACCTTGCCCCAGACCTGGGGAATCCTTGGCGATGGGTCGGGTTGCGTATTGATCACTCGATCCCCTTGCGTCACGCTGAAGCCCTGTGGAGCAAGCTGTCTCACGTCGTAGTCAAGCAAATGCGCCAACTTGGACAGTATATTGATGGCGCAGATTTAGATATGTGTCAGATGACACGCAGGGAGTCTGCACTTTTCGGTCGTTCCCGCTCTCCTCTGCCGTCGGACCGAATTGGCGCACGAGATTGTCCCTGGCGCTGCGGCCCACTGTTTGTAATCATGCTGGTGACGGCTTGCCGCGATCAGTGTGGGTGTCGCCATGCCAACCGGATGCAGGGAGAGGTCGATGCCGAAGGTCAACTTCCTATTGTCCAGCAAGGACGTCCCGACGGAGGCAGTGGGCGACCAGAGTCCCGGGCTGCGGCGGACGAGAACGGAGCTGGCACGGCGCGGTTCCTTGAGCCGCTCATTCGACAACAGCGGCTCCAGTGGCGGGATCTCGACGGCGGCGCTCGACGGGGTGCGGGGAACCGAAGCCGATCTTGCGTGGGCCGGCAGCGATTAACGGCCGACCCGTTCGCGTTTTTCGGCTGCTCGAAGCGGTTGTTTCTCTGTCGCGTTCACCAGCCGTTTCGAGCGACTGTGCGCTAGGCTCGGGCGAACCGGGCGGCACCATATGCCAATGGGTGCCCCATCTTTGGACGAAATGATGATCGCGCAGTCTCTGCCCGGCCCCCGCGGCCCCTATGTCGGCCTGCGCGCCATGGACGAGGCCGATCGGGAGGAGTTCCGCGGCAGGGACCGGGAGAGCGGCGAAGTCGCCGAACTGTGGACGACCAATCGCCTCGTGATCCTGCACGGAAGCGCCGGCGTGGGCAAGACCTCGCTGCTGCGGGCGGGGACCGTCCCCCTGCTGCGTGCCGAGGGCGCGCACGTCCTTCCCGTGGCGCACATGGCCTACCGGCCGTCGTTCCCCGTGGCCGCGCTGGCCGAGCACGATCCGTTCCGGCTCGCCGTGCTCGCCTCGTGGTACGCGCGGGAGTCGCCCGTCCGCATCTGCGAGGTGACGCTGGCCACGTTCCTGCGCAGGCGGATCCGCGCGGACCGGTCCGATCACCGGTCGCCGGTGCTCGGGGCCATCGACGGGGCCGATGTCCTGCTGTGCGCCTCCGGGCGGCACGAGCGCCATCGCCGGAGCTTCCTCGACGAACTGGCGGGGGCGCTGCACGAGGTGCCCGATCTGCACCTGCTGCTCGTCGTGCGCGACGACGTCCTGGACGAGGCGCTGGAGGCGGCCGACGGGCTCGCCCAGGCGCCGCCCGCCGTCTACGGGCTCGAAGCGCTGACGCCCGCGGCGGCGCGCGAGGTCGTCGAGGCGCCGCTCCACCGGTTGGGGCGTTCCGGCGCAGGCGCCGAGGCACTGGTCAGTGAACTGAGGACGCTGCGTACGGGAACGGGTTCGCAGACGACCGCGCGCGTCCAGCCGGTGCTCCTGCAACTCGCTTTGGGGCGGGTCTGGGAGCGGCTGTCCGGAGAAGGCGAGATCACCGCCGAGCGGCTGCGCACCGAGGTGGATGCCGCCCTCACGGATTTCTGCGCCCACAGCCTCTCGACCATCGCCGCCGACCACAGTCTCCTGGCGACTGCTCTCTGCTCCTGGTTCCGGTCTCTGTTCGGCGGGCCGCAGGGGCGTGCGGGCGTGCCCGCCGCCCGTGCGTGCGAGGACGTGCCCAAGGCGGTCGTCGACGCGATCCAGGACGCCCACCTCATCCGGGCCCGTGCCCGGGACGGCGGCCTGTGCTACGAGATCCTGCATCCGCGGCTCATCGAGCCCGCCGGGCGGCTCGGCGCCGGTGCGGTTCCGATCCGCAGGCCGGGTGCCGCGGCACGGCTGCGCCAGGCGCACCGAGCACTGGCGGACGGCGACACCGAACTCGCGCGGCGGCACGCGGAGGCGGCCGTCCGAGGGTGCGGGGACGACGATCTGCGAGGCCTTGCGGTCACCACGACCTTCCTCGGAGACCTCGCCCACGAGAGCGGGGACCCGAAGACGGCGGTGGCGCGCTACCGGGAGGCCGCGGCGATCTTCGAGGCGGTCCCGGACAACACGGCCGTGGGCTGGCTGCTCACCGGAATCGGGCGGATCCTGCTGACCGACGACCCGGGGGAGGCCGTGCGGCAGCTCCGTGCGGCGGCGGGGCGGCTACCGCACGAACTCTCCATCCAGACCGCGCTCGGGCGGGCGCTCTGCCAGGCCGGACGGACGCGCGCCGCCCGTGCGGTGTTCGAGGACGTCCTCGGACGGGACGGTGCCAACCGCGAGGCGCTGATCGCCAAGCGCGCCCTGTCCGGCATCGCGTAACCCGCGCCTGTTCCTCCGCGCATATCGCCCAATGTGCCCTCTGTGGCGAGTCTCCTTAGGTGCGCGGACTTTGCCCCGAACGGCAGAAGTCGCTTTTTTTGTCCGATTTGCAGAGATGTCGATTCGGTGTCCGGGCAATTGTACGCTAAGATTCCGGCGCCGCCGGGTCTGTCTTATCGTCAGGCCGTGAATGGGTGGCGGCCGGGTACTTTGGGCGACTCCTGGTCGAATTTTGTGCCCGGCGCGACCTTGTGTCCCGTTCGCCGGGGCAGGTCGATAGTGAACTGCACAGGTGGACGCGGCCGAGGTGGGGCCGCGGTCTGGAGCGAGGAGAAGTCGGAAGGTGACCGCCGCCGCGCCGGGAACGGCCTCTCAGGATGGCGGCGGCGAGGCCGATGCTAATGGTGGGAATGACGATTACTGGCGCCGGGATTTCCGCCTGCTGCTGAGCGGCTCGGTGCTGTCGCAACTGGGCACGCTCGGCGCCGCCGCGGCCAATCCGCTGCTGGCCCTCGCGCTGACGGGCTCACCGATCGTGGCGGGCTGGGTGGCGGCCGCGAGCACGATCCCGGGACTGCTCCTGCACCTGCCGGTCGGGCTGATCGTCGACCGCTCGGACCGCTGGCGGATCATGTTGGTCAGCCAGCTGATCCGGGTGGTCAACTCGATCGTCCTGGTCGGCTGCCTCTGCGCGTTCACCGCGCCCTGGCCGATGCTGGTGCTGGCGGCGGTGGTCGACGGATCGTGCGCCGTCTTCTTCCGGATGGCCGAACTGGCCACCGTCCGCTACGTCGTACCGGACGGCAAGGCCGAGAACGCGATGGGAACGAGCGAGGCCCGGCATCATCTGGCCATTGTTCTCGGCAGGCCCGTGGGGGGCGTGATGTTCACGCTCGGGCGCGCCGCACCCTACATTTTAGACGGCCTGACATCGCTCCTCTCCGTCTTCTCGCTCATCGCCTTGAGATCCCGCCTCAAATCCATCGGAGCTCCCCGGCAAAAGTTGCCGAAACTGTCGGAGATCTCGGCGAGAAGAGTCCTGAACTCCTTCAAAGAAGGGTTTCGCTGGATATATCGCGACAAGTTCCTCTCCGTGTCGCTCGGAGCCTGCGCGGTCGCGAACGTCGGTTTCCAAGTCGTCATTCTGCTGCTGGTGGTCGAGGCCGAGCGGCGCGAATTCTCCGGTTCCATCATCGGCACCATGCTCGCCACGTCCGGTGCCGCCGGACTTCTCGGTGCGGTCACCGCTCCCGCCACCGTTCGCTTCCTCACCCCCGGCCCGACGGTCAAGTGGGGTGTTGCGCTGTGGCTGCCGCTCCTGCTCATCGTCGCGGGCGTGGACGATCCGCTGGTCGGCCTGTGCGCATGGGGCGCCTGCAGTTTCACGGGGGCCCACATCAACGTCGCGCTGGCGGTGTACCAGGGCAGGGTCATTCCGCGCCGAGTTCTGGGCCGAGTTGAGGGGGTCCACCGGTTCATCACGACCGGTGCGGTGACGTTCGGCGCCCTTTCCGGAGGTTATGTGATCACCGCACTCGGAACCCGGCCGGCGGCGGCCGCGGTGACCATCGCATTCGGGGTGATCGGCCTCGCGGCATTCGTCCTCATCCGGACTCCCGACCGCCGTTCCTGGCGGCGGCCCGCGCAGGCGCACGCCCCGCGGCCGGGGGAGAGGGTCGCCGCGGGAGGCGCGGCGCTGCCGGCCGCGGGAGACACCTAGCCCGCGCTCCGCCATGATCACTGTGTAAGGGGACACAATGCGGGCGGCCAATTCCGGTCGCTTCGGATCGGGGGTAAGGGGCGCCTTGCGGCGCGTGTCGCGGAGGTACGCTTCCAGCGTCGAACCTGGCGGCATTCTTCGCCGCCGTCCTTCGGTCGGAGGCGCGTTTGATCACGTCGCTGAACGTCGCTGATCAGCATCGGCTCGTCGAGGCGATCCGCCGCGTCGACGCGATGAGCGTCCAGCGCGAGCGCGCCCTCCATGTGCAGGCGCTGGAGCGCGAGCTCGGGCACCGGCTGGACTACGTCCGCCACGACAAGGACATGCTCGACGTGTGGGCGCTGGTCGACGCGCTGCTGGCCTATCCGGGCGCGGCGCAGGCGCTGGTGCGGATCCTGCAGACGTTCTATCCGGCCAGCCTCTCGGTAAGGGCGCTCGGGGAGGTCGTCGCCGAGCTGCTGCCGGAGCCGTGGCTCGACCAGGCGGAGCGGCGGGAGCTGCACGAACTGATCACGTCGCTGGAGCGGACCGACCCCGGCCTGACGCACCTTGGCCGGTTTCCCATGCTCTACCGGCGGGCGGTCGGGCCGGCCTGGCCCTCGCTGGACCGCGAAGTCCGCAGCCTGCACGACGTCGTCGCCCTGTTAGAGGAGATGCCCGACGGGCCGGACGGCACCCCGCCGCTGCTGGTGTTCGTGAGCGACCTGGCCGAGTACGCGGGGTATCCGACGGCGGGTCCCTTCCGCGACTGGGTGCGCCGGCAGATCGAGGCGCAGGGCCTCGACCGCGCCGTGCTACAAGGGGGCGGCGGGCCCGCGGCCGTGCGCGGAGGGCCGCCGGAGCCGGCGGAGAACTACCTGGTCATCGAGTGCGCGCCCGACGCACTGGAGGCGGACCGCTACCTCATCACCGCGTGGCTCCAGGTGGGCCGCGAGCCCGGCAGCACGCTGTACGGCAGCGACGAGGCGCTGCCGCTCAGCCGGATCCCCGAGCTGCTCGAACGGCTGCTCACCGCGGAGAGCTCGGTGATCGGGCGGCGCGGTCCCGACCTCACGATCGAGTTCATCCTGCCCCGCGACCTGCTGGACCACCCGGTCGAGCAGATCAGGATCAAGGTCGCGGGGTTCGAGCACCGCGTCGGCATCCGGTACCCGGTCGTCGTGCGCAGCCTGGAGCGGATGCGGCACGCCGAGCTCCACCACTACTGGCGGCACAAGTGGGACTGGCTGTCCGGGCACTCGGTCGACCCGCCGGTCTGCCTCGTGGCACGGTCCGGCGAGTACGACAAGGAGGAGCTCTTCTCCCGGCTCTCCGAGGAGTCCACGGCCGTCCTCGCGCTGGCCTTCCCGCCGTGGAGCGGTGAGGACGACGAGGCGGACGAGCACTGGGTCGGGCTGGTCGCCGGGATCCCCGTCGTCGCCTGGTGCCGGGACGGGCGCTACCCCGCCCAGTTCGCCCGTGAGGTCAAGGAGCTGATGGCGGCCGACCTGATGAAGCTTCCGCGCCGGACGATGGAGCTGCGCAGGCAGGCGCTGTCCAGCGGTTCCGAGGGCACCGGCTCCGGCCATCTCGGCCTGCACCTGACGCTCGTGTTCGACGATGCCGACCGCATCCCGGAGCCGTACGTGCGGCTCCGGCCACCCGCATAGCACCCTCCCCCCGGAAGGCGTCCATGACGACAGAACCAGAGACCCGCGGCCTCGACGGTGACTGGCGCATCTACCGGGGCGACAGCCGGCCGCACGACCGGGTGCGCCGGTTACCGCCGCCCCCGCCCTGGCGCCGCTTCAGCCCGGAGGACGCGCCGGACGGGCAGCGGCAGCGGGACCTGCGGCAGGCGGTCTCCTACCGGCCCGACGAGTCGTTGATAGACAAGGTCAACGCGGCCCTCCTCCTGCGGCGCCCGCTGCTGGTGACGGGCAAGCCGGGATCGGGCAAGTCCACGCTCGCCTACAACGTCGCCTACGAGCTCGGGCTCGGCAACGTCCTGTACTGGTCGATCACCAGTACGACGACGCTGAAGACCGGGCTGTACGACTACGACGCGATCGGCCGGCTGCACGAGAGCAGCCTGCGCGGCGCGGGCGGCCGGGAGGACGCCGCCGAGCCGCCCGACATCGGCCGCTACATCCGGCTCGGGCCGCTCGGGACCGCGCTGCTGCCGGGCGACCTGCCCCGCGTCCTGCTCATCGACGAGCTCGACAAGAGCAACATCGACCTGCCGAACGACCTGCTGAACGTCTTCGAGGAGGGCCGGTTCGGCATCCTGGAGCTGCAGCGGCTGCCGGAGGAGCAGTCGCGCATCCGCGTGATGACCGCCGACGGCGGCGAGCGGGTGCCGATCGACCGCGGCGAGGTGCGGTGCGGGCACTTCCCCATCGTCATCATCACCAGCAACGGGGAGCGCGAGTTCCCGCCCGCGTTCCTGCGCCGGTGCGTCCGGCTGCGGATCGAGCCGCCCGACCGGGACCAGCTCGCGGAGATCATCGAGGCGCACCTCGGCCCGGCCGCGCGGGACGCGAGCGACGGGCTCATCGAGGAGTTCCTCGCCCGCCGCGCCGACGGCGCCCTCGCCACCGACCAGCTCCTCAACGCCGTCTACCTCGCCACGTCCGGGAGCCGGCCGCCCGAGACCAAGCTGAAGGAGATCCTCGACACCGTGCTGCGGCCCATCGAGAGGCCCGGCGCGGGATGATCGAGCGGCTCGTCGAGGCCCTGGGCGGGCTCGATCCGCCGCCCACGGCCGAGGAGACGGCGGACGCGCTGTGGCTCGCCGACTGGCTCCGGACGCACGAGGGCCCGACCCATCTGGCGGCGGGTGGCACCGGTGAGCCGGACGGCGGCGAGCGGCCCGGCCCGGCGCCGCCGCCCGTCCCGCCGCGGGAGCCGTCCGCGCCGGCCGGGCGGGAGTCCACGCCGCCGCGCACCGTGGAGGCGGGCCTCTACCTCGCCGGGCAGGACGTGCCGGCGACCGCGTTCCCCGTCCGGATGCCCGCCATGCCGGCCATCACGGGCACCCTGCCGCTGTCGCGCGCCCTGCGTTCGCTGCGCACGACCGTGCCGTCGCTGACCCGCCGCCATCTGGACGAGGCGGCGACCGCCGAGCGCATCGCCGAGACCGGCGTGTGCGAGCCCGTCATGGTGCCGGCGCAGGAGCGGCGGCACGACCTGGCCCTGGTCGCGGACGTCGGCCCGTCGATGATCGTGTGGCGGCAGACGGTGGACGAGCTGCGGCTGCTGCTGCAGCAGCTCGGCGCGTTCCGCGACATGCGGACCTGGTACATGGACACCGGCGCGCGCGGGCTGTCGCTCCGCACCGGCTCCGCCTTCGGGCCCGGCGCCGAGCGCGACCCGGACGAGCTGGTCGACCCGACCCGCCGGCGCCTCATCCTGGTCGTCAGCGACTGCATCGGCCCGGCGTGGCAGGACGGCCGGGCCGCCGCGCTGCTCGACCGGTGGGGGCGCGCCGGCACCGTCGCGATCGTCCAGCCGCTGCCGCAGCGGCTCTGGTGGCGGACCGCGGCGGCCATCGAGCCGGTGCGGTTCGGCGCGTCCGGACCGGCGGTCGCCAACGAGCTGCTCACCGTGGCGCTGCCGCCGCTGCGGCCGTCCGGCGACCGGCCGCCCGGCATCCCGATCCCGGTGGTCGAGCTGAGCGAGCGGTGGCTGCGGTCGTGGGCGGGCATGGTCGCCCGCGGCGGCAGGGACGTCATGGGCGCCGCGCTGTTCACCGGCCGGGCGGTGGCGCAGCCGCCGCCCGGTGAGACCGGCGGCGATGACGTGTCCCCGGAGATGCGGGTCAAGCAGTTCCGGGCGTCGTCCTCGCCGGCGGCGTTCCGGCTGGCGACGTTCCTGGCGGCGGCCCCGCTGCGGCTGCCGGTGATGCGGCTCGTCCAGCAGGCGATGCTGCCGCAGTCCACGTCGGCCGACCTGGCCGAGGTGTTCCTCAGCGGCCTGCTGCGGCTGGTCGGCCGCCCGTCCGGCGGCGGCGAGGAGGAGATCGCCTACGAGTTTCACGACGGGGTCCGGGAGATCCTGCTCCAGGGGCTGCGCAGGCGCGAGGTGTACCAGGTGCTGCGCGCGGTGTGGGGGGTCGTGCGCGACCGCATCGGGTCGTCCCTGGACTTCCCCGCGCTGCTCGCCGCGGTGGGACGGGGCGAGGCGCAGCTCCCGCCGGAGCTGCCGTTCGCGCAGGTGGCGGCCCAGGCGCTGGCGGGCCTCGGCGGGCCGTACCGGCAGCTGGCGAAGCAGCTCGCGAGCGGCGGCGCCGCGCCCGACGCCCTCACCGGAGCGGCGCCGGACGACACCGCGCGGCCGCCCGGCACGGTACCGGGCGCGCGCGCCGAGCCCGCGCCGGCGCCGCGCCGGTGGCTCCCCTCGCGCAACCCCGACTTCGTCGGCCGCGACCGGTTGCTCTCGTCCGTGCGGACGGCGTTGCGCGACGGCGCGGCGGCCCTCCTGCCGCGGTCGGAATTCGCGATGGGCGGTGAGGGCAAGTCCAACCTCGCGGTCGAGTACGCCTACCGGCACGCCGACGACTACGACCTGGTGTGGTGGATCCCCGCCGAGCAGACGACCTCGGCGCGCGCGGCGCTCGCGCTGCTGGCCCGGCAGCTCGACATGCCGATGAGCGACGACATCAAGGACACCGTCGACGACGTCCTGCGCGCGCTGCGCGACGGCCGCCCCTACGGCCGCTGGCTGCTCATCTACGACAACGCGCAGGACCCCGAGCAGGTCGTCCCGCTGACCCCGGCCGCGCTCGGCGAGCCCGGTCAGGTCCTCGGCCCCGGCCGCCACGTGCTGGTGACCTCTCGGGACCGCCGCTGGGAGCGGCACGCGACCGTGGTGGACGTCGACGTCTTCGAGCGGCCGGAGAGCATCGCGCTGCTGCGGCGCCTGGTGCCGCGCCTGTCGGAGGCGGAGGCCGACCTGCTGTCCGAACGCGTCGGCGACCTCCCGCTCGCGGTGCACCAGGCCGCGGCGTGGCAGGCCGTCACCGACGGCACCGTGGAGGACTACCTGCGGCTGTTCGACCGCCGGCTGACCGAGATCGTCGCGGCCGCCCCGTCGGGCGACGACTTCCCGGTGTCGCTGGCGGCCGGGGTGAGCCTGAACCTCGACCTCCTCCGCGAGAAGGCGCCCGTCGCCTGGGCGCTGCTGGAGCTGTGGGGCGTGTTCGGGCCCGAACCGGTGTCCTGCCGGCTGCTGGCCGCGGGCGGGTCGGCGGCGCTGCCCGCCGAGCTCGCCGGGCTGCTCGCGGACGAGACGCGGCTGCGGGAGGCGATGCGCGCGATCGCGCGGTTCTCGCTGGCCCGCTTCGACGAGGAGTCGGCGGCGCTCCAGGTGCACCGGCTCGTCCGCGCCATCCTGAACGACCGGCTCGGCGAGGACGGGCGGCGCCGCGTCCGGGACCAGGTGCACGCGATGCTGGAGGCGGCGACCCCCGGCGAGCCGCCGGAGGTGGAGTCCACCTGGGAGCGGCGGGCCGAGATCACGCCCCATGTCGTCCCGTCCGGGGTGTTCGAGGCCGAGGACTACGGCATCCGGGTCGTCGGCATCGACCAGGCGAAGTTCCTCAACATGTCGGGGGAGTACGAGGGCAGCCGGCGGCTGGCGGAGATCGCGCTGGACCGCTGGCTGGAGCGGTACGGCGCCGACGACGACGCGGTCCTGGACGTGTCCCGCGTCCTCGCCAACGCCCTGCGCGGCCTCGGCGACAACCGCGCGGCCGCCGACCTCAGCGAGGAGAACCTCGCCCGGACGCGGCAGAAGTTCGGCGCCGACCACATCCAGACCCTGTTCGCCGCCGCCGGGTTCGGCGCCGACCTGCGGTTCCGCGGCGAGTTCCGCCGCGCCTACGAGGTCGATCTCGACGCCTGGCGGCGGATGGGCCGGCTGTTCGCGCGGAACCACCCCAACACGCAGCTGTCCGCCACGAACCTCGCCATCGACCTGCGCGTCCTGGGCGAGTTCCAGCAGGCCTACGAGATCGACCTGGAGGTGTGGCAGGCGCAGCGCAAGCCGGGGCAGCCGTACCGGCAGCAGTTCCGCATCAACCACCACCTCGCCCTGGACCTGCACGCCCTGGGGCGGTACGGCGAGGCGTACGACATGCAGGCCGGCAACCTCGCCGACCCGCGGCCCGTCCTCGGCCCGGGGCACGCGATGGTGCTCCAGGCGAAGATCACGCACGCGGGCACGCTGCGGAAGCTCGGCCGCCACGAGGAGGCGCACCGGCTGGCCGCCGAGACGCTCGCCGCGCACGTCCGCCGGTTCCGGGAGGAGCATCCGAGCACGCTGGCGAGCAAGGTCTGCCTGGCGCTCACCACCGCCGCGATCGGCCGTCCCGCCGACGCGCTGCCGCTCATCGACGAGGCGCTGGACGGGTACCGCCGGCAGATGGGGGAGACCCACCCGTTCGCGCTGGTCTGCGCCATCGACCGGGCGGTCGTCCTGCGGCGGCTGGCGGAGGTGTACGCGGCGCAGGAGGCCGACCGGGCGGCGCTGTCGAGCCTCGAGGCCGGGATCCTCGGGCCCCACCACTACTACGCGCTGTGCGCCACGGTCGGGCTGGCCAACGACTACTACCTGCTCGGCGAGCTGGAGGCCGCGGTCCGGCTGCTGGCCGACGCGCGGGGCAAGATGGTCGCCCTGCTCGGCGAGCGGCATCCCTACGCGCTCGCCGCCACGCTCAACCTGGAGCGGGCGCGGGCCGCCATGGGCGAGGAGCACGACGTCGCCCCGGCTCTGGCGCTGCTGACCCGGGTGCTCGGCGCGGGCCATCCGGAGGTGCGCGCCGCCGAGCGCGGGGAACTGCTCGAATGCGACATCGAGCCCACCGCCCTGTGAGGCGCGGTGGCGCTGGGCGGAGTCAGCGGCCGGCGGCGGGTCCGGCGAGGGCGAGGTCGCGCTGGACGGTGCGCCCGATGTGGCCGATGAGCTTCTTCAGGTCGGGGCAGTACACCGACGGGTTGAGGTAGCCGCGGCCCGTCCGGTACCGGTGCGCGTAGGCGCCGCCGCCGCAGACGTCGCGGACCGCGCACGCCGCGCACGTGCCCGGCAGCGCGGCGCGGCCGATCTGCCGGGCGACCACGCCGGGATGCCACAGCGCGTCGTCGAGGGGGTGGTCGAAGACGGTGAGGCCCGTCTCGGGCGCGCCCGCGTAGGACGTCTTCAGCGAGTCGACCTGCTGGAGCGTCCCGTCGGTGTCGACCACGAGCATCGCCACCGGGGACAGCCCGACGTTCTCGCTGCGGCTCTGCCCGCCGAGCAGCACGTTCATGATCTCTTCGAACAGCCGGACGCCGGTCTCCTTGCGCGGCGCGCCGTACCAGCGGTCGAACACCGCGATCAGCCAGTCGGCGTAGGGGGTGCCGCCGCCGTCCACGGGGCGGCGGGGCGGCGGGGCCGTCCACGTCCCGTGCGGGAGCAGGAAGTCGATGCGCGGCGGGCCCGTTTCGAGGAGGGCCTCGTACGTCCGGATCGGGTCGTTGCCGAGGTCGACCGTGCAGAGGAGCCCGCGGTAGAGCCGGCGATAGGAGCCCGCGAGCCGGTTGAGCCCGCGCATCACCTCGGCGTGGCTCCCGCGCCCGTTCGCGCGGAGCCGGTGCCGGTCGTGGCCCTCGCGGTCGCCGTCGAGGCTGACCGACACGCCGACGTCGTGCTCGTCGAGCATCGCCAGCATCGCGTCGGTGAGCAGCACCCCGTTCGTCTGGACGCCGGCCTCGACCTCGCAGGACGGCGGCATCGCCGCGCGGAACCGCGCCACCGCCGCGGCGACCGCGGCCCGGCCGGCGAGCAGCGGTTCGCCGCCGTGCAGGACGACCGCCACCCTGGTCAGCGCGTGGGCCCGCGCGTGCTCGGCCACCCGCGCCGCCGCGGCGTCGAGCACCGCGTCCGGCATCGCGGCCGGGCGGTCCCGCCAGGATTGGTCGGCGCCCTCGTAGACGTAGCAGTAATCGCAGGCGAGATTGCACCGGCCGTGGATCTTGAGGACGAACTCCGAGAACGGCACGGGCCGCCATCCGCCGGCCGCGAGCGCGGGAATGTCGAGGCCGTGAAACGGCCATTCGCCGGTTCCGGCCGCGGGCATCAGACGCGGTTGTCGAAGCCCGCCCAGACGCGGCGCGGGTCGCGCCGCTCATCGCGGGCGCGCCGCAGCGCGGAGCTCAGCACCGTGCCCTCGGACGCCGTGGAGGCGTCGAGTTCGCGCCGGGTGGGAGGCGTCCAGAAGGGGCCCGCGAGGCCGCCGGACTCTGCTGCCCTGCCATGAGTGACCCGCACGGCCGTCTCCCCTTCTTTTCCCGCTTGTCCAGCGAATCGGAAATGCGTCGCGCTCCCTCTGTGGGCCCAGGAGCACCAGACTAGCCGCGACGCGACGATCATATGGACCCGGTGGCGTCCCGCGCGCGAAACTCGGAGAAGACGCGCCGTGGAATTCTTTGCGCCGTCCGCCCGCCCGGCCGTTCTTCGGAGGCGCGGGGAGGGAGGTCTTGCCGAAACGCGTCCCGGTGGTGGCCATTCCCCCGTCCATCACCGTGAGCGCCCAATATGCCGTGCTTCCTGGGACGACGCCCGGAGTGTGACGGTTGACGCACTTTTATTGCCGGAGTCGGCCGAGGGTTGCACAGTGGGATCGGCAGCGACCACCGGTGAGGTGCCCGTGACGGAGACCCTGCGCCCGGCCCCGAAGGGATGGCGGCCCGGGGGGATGTGCTCGTTCTTCCTCTGCGACATCGCCGGGTTCAGCGCCGCGTCCCGCGCCGACCCGGTGCGGGTGCGGGTGCGCGAGGCGATGTACAAGGGGCTCGACCGGAGCCTGGCGGGCGCCGGGCTGCGGCTCGGCGACTGCTACCACGAGGACCGCGGGGACGGGGTGATGGTCGTCCTGCCGCCGCACGTCCGGACGGAGTTGCTGCTGACGGGGGTCGTCGACCGGCTGCGCGCGGAGGTCCGGCACCACAACGCGGCGGCGAGCGAGGCCGCGCGGATGCGGCTGCGGGTGGCGGTCGGCGCGGGCGAGGCGGAGACGGACGCGCACGGCGTCGTCAGCACGGCGCTGACGCACGCGTTCCGGCTGCTGGACGCCGCGCCGCTGAAGGAGGCGGTCGCCGCGGCCGAGACCGGGATCGCGGTGATCGTGTCCAAGCGGGTGTACGAGGACGTCGTGCGCCACGGCCGCGGGCTGGTCGATCCGGACGACTACTACCGGGTCGAGGTTCGGGTGAAGGAGACGTCCGACGAGGCGTGGGTGCGCGTGCCGGGCGGCCGTCCTGTGCGTCCGGTCGGTGGTGGGGTTCCGGCGGTGCAGGAGCCGCCGTTCCGGTCGGAGGAGCCGCGGTTCCGGTCCGAGGAGCCGCCGCCGGGCCCGTCCGACGTGCCGCTGCCCGCCCTGTTCCGCGTCGTGGACGGCCTGCTGGAGATCCCCCGGCTGCGCGCCGAGCGCGGGCGGGACCAGGTGGTCGGGGCGCTGTCGGCGGAGATCGCCGGGGCGGTGCCGCGGTCGGCGGAGGCGCGCGCCGACCTGTTCGCGATCGTGCAGACGTGCCTGGACTACTCGGGCGGCCTGCAGCAGCTCCTTCAGGCGATCCAGGGGTTCGTCGGCGAGTCGATGGCGGTGCGGCGCCTGGAGCGAACGATCGCCCAGTCGCTGCTGCCGCCCGCCGATGACGCCTGGCCGGGCTGAGGCGTCATCCCTTGGTGAGGGTGGCCATCGCGCGGTCGGGCTCCCAGTGGGCGCGCAGCGAGGTGATCCGGCCGTCCCCGTCCACCGTGTAGATCAGGACGCAGTCGATCGTCATGGTGGAGCCGTCCGGGGTCGTCGTGGTGATCGTGGCGACGTTCGCGCAGCAGGGCCCGTTGGCGAACGAGTCCGCGACGGTGAACCGGAACCCGGCGATCGTCGACACGAAGTTCTCCCAGAAGGCCCTGATGCCCTCCGGGCCGCGGTGGCCGTTGCCGGTGGGGTCCAGGAAGGACGGCCCGACGGGGTCCTCGATGAGGGCGTCCTCGGCGAAGAGGCCCAGCCAGTCGTCCTTGCGGCCCTCGACGACGGCGGCCATCGAGGCGCGGGCGGCGCGGCGCGCCGGGTGGTCGGCCTCGGAGGCGTTCCAGGTGATCGCGTCCATGGCGGAATTGTAACGTGTTCTCGTTTTATTGGACCTTGGCGATCACGTCCTCGGCGAACCGCTCCAGCGCCTCGATCTTCTTGGCCAGCGGCTGGGTGTCGGGGCCCTTGGCGTAGGGCATGCGGAAGCCGACGATGACATCGGTGACGCCCGTGTCCTCCAGCCGCTTCACGCCGTCGGGCGTGTAGGCGTCCATGGAGATCACGTGGATCTCGAACGGCTCGCCGCTCCTGCCCTCCTGCTCGCGGATGCTCCGCAGCCTGGCCAGCAGGGCGTCCAGGTCGTCGCCGCCGGCGTGCATCCATCCGTCGCCGCGCACGACCGCCCGCCGCAGCGCCGGCTCGCTGTGCCCGCCGACGAGGATCGGGTACGGCAGCGCCGGCGCCATCTTGATCGCCGGGACGTCGAAGTGCTCGCCGTGGAACTCGAAGTACTCCCCGGTGCTGAGGCCGCGCAGGATGTCGATGGCCTCGTCCATCCGCCGCCCGCGGCGCTCCCACGGCACGCCCATCACCTGGAAGTCCTCGGGCCAGGGGCTGAGCCCGACGCCCAGCCCGAGCCGCCCGCCGGTCAGCGCCGCGACCGACATGGCCTGCTTGGCCACCAGCACCGGCGGCCGGATCGGCAGCTTGAGCACGAACGGCGTGAACCGCAGCGTGCTGGTCACCGCCCCCAACGCCGCGATGAGCGTGAAGGTCTCGATGAAAGGCTTGTCCTCCAGGAACTCCCTGTTGCCGTCCGCGGTGTAGGGGTAGGTCGAGTCGGACTCCTTCGGATAGACCAGCGAGTCGGCGACCGACATGCTCGTGTACCCGGCCGCCTCCGCGGCCCTGGCCAGCGGCACGTAGAACGAGGGGTCGGTCATGGCCTCGGCGTAGGTGAACCTCATGCCCAGATACTAGAACCCGTTCTAATTTTATGCCAGGCATCATGGACGCATGGTCCCCGCCGGTGTCCCGCCCCGTACCTGGGCCTCGCTCGTCGAGGCGGGCGCCGAGCGGCGCTTCCGCGCGGGCGACGTCCTGCTCCGGCAGGGCGACCCGCCGTCCCACGTGCTCCTCCTGCTGTCGGGCAGGATCAAGGCGCTGCTCACCCTCCCGGACGGCGGGGTCCTGCTGCTCGCCGTGCGCGGTCCGGGCGAGCTGCTCGGGGAGATCGCCGTCCTGGGCGGTGACGGCCGCTCGGCGACGGTCGTCGCGATGGACCCCTGCGTCACCCGCGTCCTCCCCGCGGACCGCTTCCGCGCGATGGTCCGCGCCGCCGGCGCGGAGGCGGACCTGCTGCGCCACGCGATGCGGCGGCTGCGCGAAGGGGAGGAGTGGCGCGCGGAGACCGCCGCGCTGCCCGCGGGCCCCCGCGTCGTCCGGGCCCTGCTGCGCCTCGCCGTGACCGGCGGCGAGGTCGGGCTCAGCCAGCTGGAGATCGGGCAGGCGGTCGGCCTGTCCCGCGGCGTCGTCGCCGCCGAGCTGGCACGGCTCCGGGAGCTCGGCGCCGTGTCGACCGAACGCGGCCGCACCGTCATCACCGACCGCCGCGTGCTCCGCGCCTTGGCCGGATCAGGCCGGGACTCTGTCTGATTCCTGACAGAGCACCGGACGGAATGTCGCCAGTGTTGTGGCCATCCGCACCACTTGGGAGGCCGCATGGAGGAGTACCGCGCCGTCCTGGTCGTGGACGCCGAGAAGTTCAGCGCTCACCGCGACGCCGAGCTGCCGGACGTCCACCTGGAGATACGGCGGGTCCTGGCCGCCGCCTTCGAGGCGAGCGGGCTGGGGGAGACCTGGCGCAAGGCCCGGTTCACGCAGAGCACCGGCGACGGGATCCTCGCCGTCCTGCCGCACGAGGCGGTGCCCGCGCTCGTCGACCCGTTCGCGCGCCGCCTCCAGGACGAGCTGGCCGCGGGCGCGCCGGGGCTGCGGGCGCGCGGACTGCGGCTGCGGCTGCGGGCCGCGCTGCACGTGGGCCTCGTGGACGACGAGCGCCCCGCCGCACCCGGGATCTCCACCGCCGTCGTCGACGCGTGCCGGCTGCTCGACAGCGGCCCGCTGCGCGACGCGCTCGAGAACAGCGACCCGGAGGTCACCTTCGCGGTCTTCGCGTTCTCGCGGGAACTGTTCACCGCCTACGTCGAGGGCGGGCGCACCGCCCTTCGCGCAAGCCAGCTCACGGAGGTGGAGGCGAAGGTCAAGCAGTACGCCAGGCCGGCGTACCTGTACGTGCCGGTGCCGTCGGCGGCGGGACGGCCGGGTCACCGCGAGCAGCCCACCGGCGCCGCCGCGGCGCCCGCGCGACCGGCGGCCGGGCCGTCCGTCAGCGGCATCACGATCAGCGGGGACGGCTCCCAGAACGCGATCGGCAACACGGTCGGCGGCGACTTCCGGCAGGAGCGGTGATGGCGCCGTTCGACGACGTGCTCGGCGGGGACGGCCGGGACGGCGGGGACGTCACGATCATCGGTGACGGCACGCAGAACGCGATCGGGAACACGGTCTCCCGCGACCTGATCATGCACTTCCACGCCGGTCGCGCGCGCTCCACGATGGGCCTGTCGGAGAGCGAGATCGCCGACCGCGTCGCGGGCTACGTGCGCGCGGGGAACCACGACCTGATCGTGGACGTGCTGCGGCGCGACCGCGTGGTCGCGCTCGCCGGGGACGAGGGCGCCGGGGTGACGACCACGGCGGTCGCGGCGGCGCGGGAACTCCGTCCGGACCTGCCGGTCCGCCCGCTCTCCTCGGCGGAGGACGACGCGGAGGAGGACTGGAGCGTCGACTGCGTGTACCTGGTGCGCGCGGCCGACGAGGACGACGCGTCGCGCCTCCGGTCCCGGCTGGAGGTGGTCCTCGGTCGCTCCCGGGGCATCGTCCTCGTGGTGGGGACCGCGGCCGAGCTGCGCCGGTTCGCGGAGTTCCTCCGGCCGGTGCCGGTGCAGCCGCCGTCCGCCGACGCCGTCTACCGGCGCCGGCTCGACGTGTGCGGTCTCGGCGGTACGCAGTGGCCCCACTGGGGGCGTGCCGCCGACCTGCTGAAGGGCGCCTCCCCCGCGGACGGCCGGCGGCTCGCCGACCTTGTCCGGGAGACCGGCGACGCCGGGGAGGCCGAGCGCGCCTACCGCGAGTGGGAGGAGCAGCTGCGCGGCTGGTTCGCCGACTACCCGGACCTGCGGAACCGGGCGCTGCTGATCGCCGCCGCCGCGATCGCGCCCGCGGGCGAGTCGAGCGTGTACGGGGCCGCGCTGTCCCTGGCCCGGCACCTGCGCATCAACGTGGAGGGCGGCGGGCTGGCCTGGTGCCCGTCCGCCGAGCTCAGCGATCTGCTCGGCGCGGACCGGGAGGACGACCGGATCCTCTTCCGCCGGCACGGCTACGCGTCCTCGGTGCTGCGGCACGCGTGCCGCGACTACCCGCTGGTGCGGACCGACTTGCTGGCGTGGCTGTCGGAGCTGCCGACCGACGAGGCGGTGGGCCTGGACGCCCCGCTCCAGCGCAGGGTGGCCACCGTGTTCGCCGACCTGGCGGCGGCGGCCGACCTGCCCAGCTTCATCCGGCCGACCGTGTCCGAGTGGGCCCGGCGAGGTCTGGCGGACCTGGCCTACCTGGCCCTGGTCGGGACCTGCCTGCATCCCGTCGTCGGCGGGCGGGTGCGCAGGTTCCTCTACGAGTGGTCCAAGGAGCGGGGGACGCCGCAGACGCTGAAGCTGACGATCGTCCGGGTCTGCCAGGTGCTCGGCGGGACGTATCCGTCGGTCGCGCTGACCCGGCTCAAGCATCTCGCGGCGAACGGTGACCAGCAGGTCCGCGACGAGGTCGTGGACGCGGCGGTCGAGCTGGCGGCGGCCCACGGCGAGGAGGTCGCCAAGGCGGCGCTGGCCTGGTGCGGTGCCGCGGCGCGCTTCACCTCGGAGCGGGACGCCGCCCGGCTCGCGGGCGTGGCGCTGCGAGTCCTGCTCGCCCTGCCGGACGGTGCCGGCCCGCCCAGGGCCGGTGCCGTCCTGGACGCCGTCGCGCGGCTGGCGGTGTGCGGCCCGGGTGTCCGGGCGGTGGCGCTGGAGGCGGCGCTGCGACTGGCGCAGGTCCACCGGGGGGCGGTGCTGCGCGCGGCGCTCGTCTGGGCGGGCGCCGGAGACGACCCGTCCCCGATGGGAGGGCGGCTTTCGATGTTCGGCGCGGAGCTGTTCCTGAAGCTGGCGGGCCTGCGCGGCGCGGACGGGCTCGCGGCCGTCCTGACCGGGCCCGGCGCGGTCGAGCCGACCGCGTGCGCATCGGCATGGTCGGCGCTGCTGGCCATGGAGACGCTGGCTCGGGCGGGCCGGGAGGGTGTCCCCGAGGCGATCATGCTCTGGCTCGACACGGCGGAGGCGCGGCCGGACCTGCGGCCGCGGATCGTCGGGCTGTTCACCTCCGTCGCCGTGCGCGATCCGGCGAGCCGGGCGCTGATGGTGGAGCTCGCGCGCGCCTGGGCCGGGAACGCCCGCGACCGCCGGGGCATCCGGGACGACGTCCTGGTGGTGTTGCTGCTGCCCGAGTGGAAGCGCCTGCTGCTGATGGTGTGGGTCGAGGTCCGGCGGCGGGTGCTGGGGGGCGGGTAGGGGCGGAGGTCCCTTGCCGGTCGGCGGGGCGGGGTGGTTCGGTGGGGGCATGGGGAAGATCGCGGTGGTGACCGGAGGGACGTCCGGGATCGGGAAGGAGATCGCGCGGGGGCTGGCGCGGGCGGGGTTCCTGGTCGGGATCGTCTGCCGGAACGAGCTGCGGGCCGCCGCCACCGTGGAGGAGCTGGTCCGGGACGTGCCCGGTGCGCGGGTCGAGACCTTCCTCGGGGACCTGTCGGTGCGGATGGACGTGGAGCGGGTCGCGGCGTCGCTGGAGGAGCGGTTCGACCGGCTGGACGTGCTGGTCGACAACGCCGGCGTCCACCTGCTGCGGGCCAAGGTCAGCGCCGACGGGTACGACCGCATGATCGCGACGAACCATCTGGGGCCGTTCCTGCTGACGAACCGGCTGCTGGGGCTGCTGGAGAAGGGGGCGCCGTCGCGCGTGGTGGTGATGGCGTCGGAGGCGCACCGGCAGGCCGACCGGTTCGAGGTGGAGCGGCTGGCGGAGCCGGGGTCGTACGGGCCGGCCGGGTCGGTGCGGGTCTACGGGCGGTCGAAGCTGCTGAACATCCTGTTCGCGCAGGAGCTGGCACGGCGGATGGAGGGCAGCGGGGTCACCGTGAACGCCGTCTGTCCGGGCGTCGTGGCGACCGGGCTGCTGCGGGACGTCCCCGGGACCGGGCGGGCCGGGGCGCTGCTGTCGCGCACCCCGTTCATGCGGACGCCCGCGCAGGGGGCGCGGATGGCGCTGAAGGTCGCGCTGCACGAGGAGTTCGAGACGCGCAGCGGCGGCTTCCACAGTTCGACGCCCGGCGCCGGGCTCCTGCCGACGGTGGGAGCGCTGAAGGATCGGGAGTTGCAGCGGGCGGTCTGGGATTGTTCGTCCCGGCTCGTAGGGCTGCCCTCCCTATAGGGTCAGGGTGCGTGAGCCAACCGCACCTCCCACAGCCCGCGGCGGCGAAGCCGTCCGCGGTCAAGGATCTGTTCGGCGGCGCCGGCTACCTGCTGCGCGGCCTCGGCTGGACCGCCCGCCACCCCGCGCAGTGGCTGTTCGGGCTGATCCCGGCGCTGATCGTGCTGACCGTCTACATGGCGGCCCTGGTCTTCCTGGCGTTCAAGGTCGACGACCTCGCCGGCTGGGTGACGGGCTTCGCCGACGGGTGGGCGGACGCCGCCCGCACGTCCGCCCGGATCGTCGCGGGCGTGGCGATCTACGGTGCCGCGCTGTTCCTCGCGATGATCACGTTCACCGCGGTGACGCTGCTGGTCGGCGACCCCTTCTACGAGGCCATTGCGGTGCGGGTGGAGGAGTCGCAGGGCGGCGCGCCGCCGGAGCCGGACGTCCCGCTGCTCACCCAGATCGGGCGGGCGATCGCCGACACGCTGGTCGTCGGGGCGATCGCGCTGGGGTTCGCGGTGGTGTTCTTCGCGTGCGGGTTCCTGCCGGTGGTGGGGCAGACGGTCGTCCCGGTGGTCGCGGCGCTGGTGTCCGGATACTTCCTCGCGGGGGAGCTGACCTCCGTCGCGCTGGAGCGGCGCGGGATCCTGCGCAGGGAGCGGTTCGCCCGGATGCGGGCCGACCGGCCGCTCGTCGTCGGGTTCGGCGCGGCGACTTTTGTGGTGTTCCTCATCCCGCTGGGCGCGGTGCTCGCGATGCCGGGCGCGGTGGCCGGGGCGACGCTGATGGCCCGTGAGCGGCTGGCAGATGACCCACTGGTCACAGCGGGTGACGCCGGTATGGCGCAGCATCACTGAGCCGATGGGAAGATGTGTCCGGAGCGTGATGACCGCCCGGATTGCGACTGCTGATCTTCGCGTAACGTGTGCCGCATGTCCGATCAGGGGGAGCGCGGTGTGCGCTGGACCGACATGAGCGAGAACGAGCCGCGGGACGGATTCCCGCAGGGCCCCGGCGCCGACGAGGCGACCGGTCCGCGAACGGCCCTCCCCGAGGCGGAGGAGTTCGCGCCCGCCGATCCCGCCGGTGGCAAGGCCGCTGCCGAGCAGGGCGCGGCGCCGCACGACGTGTGGGGCCGTGTCGAGGAGCCCCCGGCGCAGGAGCCCGCCGACCGCGAGGCCGACCGCGAGGCCGACGACGTCAAGGTCGCGCCGGTCGCCGAGTCCGGTGCGGAGGCGGAGCCCGCCGCGCGCCGGGAGGAGGAGGCCCCCCAGTGGGAGGGGTTGCTCTTCGACGAGGGCGCGGGCGACTCCGGCCCGGGTGATTCCAACTACGTTCCGGCCGTCCCCACGGGGAGCGGCCAGCCCGCCAAGCCGGGCAAGCCGAGCAGCGGCAACTGGCAGATGCCGGACTGGATGGCCGACGAGGAGTCGGCCGACGCCAAGCTCGGCGGTTCCCCGAAGCCGTCCGGTGACGGGTTCGACGACGGCGGCGGCCGGTCCCGGCTGGTGCTGTTCGGCGGGGTCGGGCTGCTGGTCGTCGCGCTCATCGCGGCCGGCGCGGTGTACTTCGTCAAGAGCGGCGGGGACGAGTCCGGCGAGCCGGCGGGCAACGCCGACAAGCGGGCCGCGGCCGAGCAGTCCGAGGCCACGCGGGTCCAGCTCCCGCCGGACAAGCCGCTCGCCACGTTCAAGGGCCGGCCGAGCCGGATGCTCGGCCGGGTGAACGACACCCATTCGGGGCTGTCCTACCCGCGCTTCGCCGCGCCCTGGCAGCTGCCCACGAAGAAGAACAAGCTGGGCACGCCGGGGTGGTCCGGGCAGCAGATCATGGTGACGGAGCGGCGCGCGCAGCAGCTCTGGTACGGCCAGCTGCTCACCGGCACGCTGGCCCCGACCCTGCTGTCCGCCTACCAGGGCCCGGAGAGCGTGAAGAACGTCACGGCCCTGGCCGCGCAGGGGTACGAGGGGCAGTACTACGCGTTCCCGCACAAGACGGCGCCGCTGGCGTCGCAGGAGCTGACGGTGGGCGGGCGCAAGGGCTGGCTGATCGCCTCCTACCTCACCTACCAGCGGGACGGCGTGCGGGCGACCGGCGAGGTCGTGGCCACCGCGGTGGTCGACACCGGCCGGGAGGCCCCGGCGGTGGTGTTCGCCTCGATGCCGAACACGCACAAGAAGTACTGGCCGGACCTGAACGCGTTCCTCACCCACCTGAAGCTCGCGCGCTGACAACCCGAATGGCGTTCTAATAGGCTGTGGCCACGTTCGAGAAGGGGTGTGGCCATGGCGATCGGGTTGACCGAGGAGCACGAGGCGCTGGCGGCGTCGGTGCGCGGGTTCGCGGAGCGGAACATCACTCCGGCGGCGGCGCGGGAGGCCGACGCCGGGTTCTGGCCGGCGCTCGCCGCTCAGGGGCTGCCCGGCCTGCACCTGCCGGAGGGGTCCGGCGGGCAGGGCTTCGGGGTCCTGGAGCAGGCCGTCGCGCTGGAGGAGCTGGGCCGGGTGCTGGCGCCCGGCCCGTACACGCCGACCGTGCTGGCCTCGGCGATCCTGCACGCGGCCGGGGCCGACGCGTCCGGTCTGGCGGACGGCTCCCGCACGGCGGCCGTGGCGCTGTCCGGCGGCCTGGACGTCGACGGTTCCACGGTCTCCGGCACGGTGCAGCCCGTTCTGGGCGCCCCGCTGGCCGACCTGTTCGTGCTCCCGGCCGGTGACCGCTGGGTCGTCCTGGGCAAGGACGACGTCACCGTGGGGGAGCTGGAGTCGCTCGACATCACACGGCCCGTGGGATCGGTCACCGTCGATGGCGTGACCGTCGATGCCTTCCTGGACGGGGTCGACGCGCAGGCCCTCGCCGTCGTCCTGCTCGGGGCCGAGGCATGCGGTGTGGCGGGGCGCGCCTTGGACGACGCCGTCGCCTACGCCAAGCTGCGCGAGCAGTTCGGCCGTCCCATCGGGCAGTTCCAGGGCGTCAAGCACCTGTGCGCCCGGATGCTCATCGCCGTGGAGCGCGCCAGGGCCGCCGTGTGGGACGCGGCGCGCGCGCTGAGCGAACCCGAGGACCAGCGCGCCTACGCGGTGGGGGTCGCAGCGGCGCTCGCCGCGGACGCCGCCGTCACCTGCGCCGAGGGCAACATCCAGATCCACGGTGGGATCGGCTACACCTACGAGCACGACGCCCACCTCGTGTACCGGCGGGCCCTGACGCTGCGCGCGCTGCTGGGGCGGGCCAGCGAGCACCGCGCCGCGGTCGCCGCGCTGGCGGTGCGGGGCGTCCGGCGGCCGATGAGCATCGAGCTGGACGAGGGCGCCGAGCCGGTCCGCGAGGAGATCCGCGCCCGCGTCGCCGAACTGGCCGCGATGGAGCCGCTGGAGCAGCGGGCGGCGATGGCGGAGGGCGGCTGGGTGACGCCGCACCTGCCGAAGCCGTGGGGGCGCGGCGCCGGGCCGCTGGAGCAGATCGTCATCCAGCAGGAGCTGAAGGCGGCGAAGGTGCGCCCGGTGCCGCTGATGATCGCGGCGTGGGTCGTCCCGTCGCTGGTCCAGTACGGCACGCCGGAGCAGCAGGAGCGGTTCCTGCCGCCGACGCTGCGCGGCGAGATCATCTGGTGCCAGCTGTTCTCCGAGCCGGGCGCGGGCTCCGACCTCGCCGGGCTGCGCACCCGCGCCGAACGGACCGAGGGCGGCTGGACGATCACCGGCCAGAAGATCTGGACGTCCCTCGCCCGCGACGCGCAGTGGGGCATCTGCATCGCCCGGACCGACCCCGGCAAGCCCAAGCACGACGGCATCACCTACTTCCTGGTCGACATGAAGTCGCCGGGCATCGAGATCCGGCCGCTGCGCGAGTGCACCGGCGACGCGGTGTTCAACGAGGTGTTCCTGGACGGCGTCTTCGTCCCGGACGAGCTGGTCGTGGGCCCGGTCAACGCGGGCTGGCGGGTCGCCCGCACCACCCTCGCGAACGAGCGCGTCGGCCTGACCAGCAGCTTCCAGCTCGGCGGCGACCTGCCCAAGCTGCTCGACCTCGCGGCCGGGCTCGGCCTCGACGGGGACCCGGTGGTCCGCGACGGCCTCGGGCGGCTCGCCTGCGACGAGCACTCGTTCAACCTGCTCGGCCTCCGCGCCACGCTGAAGCAGCTTTCGGGCACGGACCCGGGCGCGACGGCGAACGTCCGGAAACTGGTGGCGATGGAGCACGGCCAGCAGGTCACCGAGTTCGGCTTCACCCTGCTCGGCGAGGAGGGCGCGCTGACCGGCGGCTGGAAGGACGACCTGCGCGCGCGCTGGACCCGGTACCTGCTCGCCTCGCGCGCGATGACGATCGGCGGAGGCACGACCGAGGTCAACCTCAACGTGATCGGCGAGCGCATCCTCGGGCTTCCCCGGGACCCCGAGCCGGTGAGGTAGCGTCCAGGCTCACATGGGAGGCGGGACGCGGCATCTGGTGGCCGCACTGACCGGGCTGGGGCTCGGGCTTGCGGCACTGGGGCCGGGGCTCGTGCCGGGCTTCGTGCTGTCGTACGACATGGTGTTCGTGCCCGACCCCGCGTTCACGCGCCTGACGTTCGGGCTGACGGGCATCGTGCCCCGGCACGTCCCGAGCGACGCGTTCGTCACCGCGCTCGCCGCCGCCGTCCCGGCGGACGCCGTGCAGAAGCTCGTCCTGCTGGCGGTCTTCGTCATGGCGTGCACGTCGGCGGCCTCGCTGGTGCCGTCCCGCCGCCTCCTGCCCCGGCTCGCCGCGGGGGTCTGCTACGCGTGGAACCCGTTCGTCGCCGAGCGGCTGCTGCTCGGGCAGTGGGCGCTGCTGCTCGGCTACGCGGCGCTGCCGTGGGTGGTGGGGGCCACCGTCCGGACGGACGAGCCCGGCGGGACGCGCCGCCTCGTCCGTACGATGCTGCCCGCCGCCATCGGCGGGTTCGCCGCACTGACCGTCACCGCCGTCACCGCTCTGGCGGTCGCGCTGGCGAGTGGTCGCGGCCCCGCGCGCGCCGGCCTCAAGGCCCGTGCTGGTCTCAGGGGCCTTGCTGGTCTCAAGGGTCGTGCTGGTCTCAGAGTCATCGCGTCGGCGGCGGTGTTGAGCCTGCCCTGGCTGGTGCCGGGGCTGTTGCGGCCAGCGGGCCTGCCGGGGGACGGAGCGGCCGTCGACCTGTTCGCGGCCAGGGCCGACACGCCTTTCGGGACGCTCGGGAGCCTGCTCTTGCTTGGCGGTGTATGGAACGGCGAGACGGTGCCGAGCGGCTACGGGGCGCCGGTGACGGCGACGCTCTGGCTCCTGGTGGTGGTGGGCGCGCTCGTCGCGTACGGCGTGTGGGGGCGGGAACCCGAATGGTGGCGCGGGGCGGCGGTCGCGGCGGCGGCCGGGTTCGCGATCGCCGCGCTGGGCGCGGTCGCCGCTCCCGTCCTCGAAGGGCTCATCGGCCTGTGGCCGGGGTTCGCGGTGCTGCGGGACGGGCAGCAGTACGCGGCACCGCTGGCCGTCGTGGTCGCGGTGGGGCTCGGAGTCGCCGCCGACAGAGCGGCCGAGGCGAGATGGCCGGGGGTGGCCGCCGCGGCGATGGCCGTGCCCGTGCTCCTCCTGCCGACACTGGCGTGGGGGGCGGCGGGCGACCTGCGAGCCGTCCACTACCCCGACGACTGGGCGCGCGCGCAGCACATCATCGACCGCGACCCGGCGGAGGGCGACGTGCTGGTGCTGCCATGGGCGTCGTACCGGAGCTACCCATGGAACCATGGGCGCCGCGTGCTCGACCCCTTGCCCCGCTACCTGCACCGACGCGTCATCGTCGACGACGCCGTCACCGTGGGCGGCACGACCGTCCCGCAGGAGGATCCCAGGGCGGTGCGGCTCGCGCCCGTCGCGAAGAGTGGGGCGCCGCGGGCCGACACGCTCCGCGACATGGGCGTGCGGTACGTCGTGGTGGACGCGGAGATCGGCTCCGTCCGCCCGTCCGGCGCGGCCGTCGAGGTGCTGCGCGGCGCCGACCTCGCCGTCTACCGGATCGACGGGGCCGCGGGCAGTGCCGCGAAGGGTGGCGGGACGGCGGTGCCGGTGCCGCCGGTGGCCGCCGCCTGGGGCATCCTCAGTCTGGTCGTTTTCTGGTCAATCCTGGCCCCACGTACTACTCTGAGCCTTCCATTACTCGGCAGTACCAAGCCCCGCAGCACTCATCGACGAAGGACCCCCTGATGCGCATCGCCATCGCCGCGCTGGTCGGCGTACTGCTGGCCGCCGGAGTGTCGTTCAGTACGGTCCAGCTCGTGAACGCCTCCCAGAAGGACCCGGTCATCGAGCCGCTGTACAACTACGGCTCCCGGTGACCTGTAGGCCCTGATGGGGACCCGGCGTGACGGCCCCGCCCTGCTGGAGATCGTCGTTCCCGCCTACAACGAGGCCGACCGGCTTCCGGCGGGACTGGCGCTGCTGTGCGACAAGCTCGCGGCCCTGCCGCTGCGGGCGGAGGTCATCGTCGTCGACAACGCCAGCACCGACGGAACGGCCGGCATCGTCCGGTCCTTCGAGGGTCCGGTGCCGGTGCGGCTGGTGCGGTGCGAGGTCAGGGGTAAGGGTGCGGCGGTCCGTGCCGGGCTGCTGGAGACGAGGGCCCCGTACGTGGGGTTCATGGACGCCGATATGGCAACAGACCTCGCCGCGCTGGACGAAGCCATCGTCCTGCTGCGCGAGGGCCGCCCGGTCGTGGTCGGGTCAAGGCGCCACGGTCGGTCGGTCGTCCAAGGATACGCGCTGCCCGTCAGGCGGCTCGGGGCCATCACGTTCAACCGGATCGTCCGCGACCTGGTGGGAGGCATCCAGGACACCCAGTGCGGGTTCAAGTTCTTCGACGGTCCGCTCGGCCGGACGGCGGCGAAGCGGCTGCGCACCACCGGGTTCTCGTTCGACGTGGAACTGCTGGCCCACTGCGTGCGGCAGGGGGCGCCGGTCACGGCCATTCCGGTCGTCTGGCGTGACCGCCCCGGCTCCACCTTCTCGGTGTGGCGCCACTCGTTCCAATGCCTGGTGGACCTGACGCGGATCCGCGCGCGCGTCGGGTTCCGCATGCCCCGCCTTCCGGCGACGCCGATCATCCCGGTGGTGCCGGTCCGGACGATGCTCGCCGAGCCGAAGCTCCCCGAGCCGCGCCCGGCGGCCGTCGCCGTCCCCGAGCAGGCGCCGGCGCCGAGCGCGAAGTCGGGATGAGCGCGGATCTGCGGCTGGCGGTCGTCAACTGGCGGGATCCCTGGCACCCCGCCGCCGGCGGTGCCGAACGGTACGCCTGGGAACTGGCGCGCAGGTTCGCCCGCGAAGGCGCTCAGGTCCACTACGTGACGTGCAGGGCCCCCGGTCAGCGGCGCGGGGGGCGCGTGGAGGACGTGGAGTTCGTCCGCCTCGGCGGGCGCTTCACCGTCTACCCGCTCGTCCTGCTCTGGATGCTGCTGCACCGGCGGCGCTTCGACGCGGTCATCGACTGCCAGAACGGCATCCCCTTCTTCACGCCGTGGGTGCTGGCGCGCCGTGTACCGGTGTTCTGCGTCGTCCACCATGTGCACGACGCCCAGTTCGGCCTGTACTTCCCCAGATGGCTCGCCTGGCTCGGGCAAGTGCTGGAGGGGCCGGTGAGCCGCTGGACCTACCGGCGGCATGCGTTCGTGGTCGTCTCGCCGTCCACGCTGCGCGCCGTCAGGGAACGGCTGGGCTGGACCGGTCCCGCCCATGTCGTCCACAACGGGTCGTCTGTCGCCGAACCGGACGGCGAGGTGCCCGAAGCGCGGGGCGAGCCGGAGCTGGTGTGCGTGACGCGACTCGTCCCGCACAAGCGCCTCAACCTCCTGCTGGACCTCGCGCAGAGCCTCACCGGAAGCCACCCCGGGCTCAAGCTCCACATCGTGGGGGACGGCCCTGAAGCGCCATCGCTGAAGGCCGCCATCAGCGCGCGCGGCCTGGACGGCGTCGTCATCCCGCACGGATACGTCCCGGAGAACGTGAAGGCGGCCCTGGTCGCCCGCGCCGACCTGCACCTCAGCGCCTCCCAGGGCGAAGGGTGGGGCCTCAGCGTGATCGAGGCCGCGGCGCTCGGCGTCCCGACCGTCGCCTTCGACGTGGACGGGCTCCGCGACGCCGTCCGCGACGGGACGACCGGCTGGCTCGTCCGCGAGGGCGATGACCTGGGCGGAGTCGTCGAGCGCGCCCTCAAGGAACTGGCCGATCCCACGCTCCGCGAGCGGACGGCCACGGAATGTCAGAGGTGGGCGGCAGAGTTCGACTGGGCGCGCACCGCCGGCCGGATGCGCGACCTCGTGACCGCCGCCGTGCGCGACGGCGCCGCCGCCGGAAGCGCGGGCGGCCGCCGGTACGGTGGCGGACACTCAGGCTGACATCCCGGGAGGACCGGGGCACCCGGGACGGATGGGTCCCGGACGACGGGCACGAGAGGGGCAGGGGGCGAGCATGGCCGTGGGAGAGGCGAATCCGCCCCGCGCCGGCGCGTCCCGCGGGCCCGGCGGGGCGTCCGGGCCGGCCGGCCCGGACGCCGCCGCGCGGCTGCGGGAGCGGCTGCGCGTGCTCGCGTGCTGCCTGGCGCTGAGCGCGCTCGCGTTCGCCACCCGGCCCGGCGCCATCCTCGCCGACACCAAGATCGACATGGCGGTGAACCCGCTCGGGTTCCTCGGCCGCGCCCTCCACCTGTGGGACCCGGAGCAGTTCGGCCAGCTGCAGAACCAGGCCGTCGGCTACCTGTTCCCGATGGGCCCGTTCTTCGCGCTCGGCGACCTGGCCGGGATGCCCGCCTGGATCACCCAGCGGTTCTGGCTGTCGCTGCTGATGTGCCTGGCCTTCGTCGGCACCTGGCGGCTGGCCGGGCGGCTCGGCGTCGGCGGCTCGGGGCCGGAGGGCGACGGCCAGGGCACCCGGCTGTTCGCCGCGATGGCGTACGCGCTCGCGCCGAACGGGCTGGCCACGCTCGGCCAGATCTCCTCGGAGTACCTGCCGGTCGCGATGCTGCCGTGGATCGTCCTGCCGCTCGCCGCCGCCGCGTCCGGGGAGACCGGCCGGCTGAAGGCCGCGGCCCGGTCCGGGCTGGCGATCGCGTGCTGCGGCGGCATCAACGCGACCGCCACCGTCGCCGTGCTCGTCGTCCCGTTCCTCTACATCCTGACGCGGCCGCGCGGGTCGTTCCGCGCCCGGATGCTCGCCTGGTGGTCGGCGGCCGCCGGGGCCGCGACCGCGTGGTGGCTGGTGCCGCTGCTGCTCACCGGCACGTACGGGTTCTCCTGGCTGACCTACACCGAGAAGGCCGCGACGACGACCGGGCCGACCGGCCTCGTCAACGTGCTGCGCGGCGCCGAGCGCTGGGTCAACTACCTGATCGTCGACGGCCAGGTCTGGTGGCCGGTCGGGCACGGCCTCTCGCTCAGTCCCGTCCCGATCGTCTGCACCGGCGTCGTCGCCGCGCTCGGGCTGGCCGGGCTGCTCGCCCGCCTCCTCCCGGAGCGGACGTTCCTGCTGGTCACGCTGCTGGCCGGGGTGGCGGTCATCTCGCTCGGCCACCTCAGCGACATCCCCGGCCCGTTCGCGGCGCAGCTGCGCGACCTGCTGGACGGCCCGCTCGCGCCGCTCCGCAACCTGCACAAGTTCGACGCGGTCGTCCGGCTGCCGCTCGCGCTCGGCCTCGCGCACCTGCTCGCCGCGGCCGGGCGGCGCGCCCGGGCCGCCCGGGACGCCCGCGCCGCGCGGCGGCCGGAGAGCGGCGTGCGGAGCCTGAGCGGCGGGTCCGGCCAGGGGTTCGGCCAGGCCGCGCGGTCGCTGCTCGGCCTCCCGGCCGTCGCCGCCGTCGCGCTCGGCGGCATCGGCCTCACCGTCGTCTCGCACGGCCTGTCCGGCCCCGGCGAGTTCAAGGACGTCCCGAGGTACTGGCGGGACGCGGCGTCCTGGATCAACGCGCGGGCCGGGCAGCAGGGCGTGCTCGCCGTGCCCGGCGCGCCGTTCGGCGAGTACCTGTGGGGCCGCCCGATGGACGACATCGTCCAGCCGCTGCTGACCGCGCGGTGGGGCGTCCGCCAGCTCGTCCCCGCCGGGTCGCCCGGCTACACGCGGGCGCTGGACGCCATCGACCAGCAGGTCCGCTCCGGGCAGGGCTCGCCGGGGCTGAGCGCCTTCCTCGGCCGGATGGGCGTCCGCTACGTCCTGGTCCGCAACGACCTGCGGCGGGAGGCGCTGCGCGGCGGCTGGCCCGCCCGCCTCCACCAGGCGCTCGACGACTCGCCCGGCCTGCGCAGGGTCGCCGCGTTCGGCGCGCCCGTCGGCGGCGGCGACGACGCGGTCGCGGCCGTCGACCAGCGGTACCCGCCGCTGGAGGTGTACGAGGTCGAGGGCGCCGCCGACGTCGCGAGCCTGACCGGCGCGGGCGACTCCGTCCGCGTCTACGGCGGGCCGGAGTCGCTGCTCGCCATGGCCGACGACGGCGCCCTGCCGGACGCGCCCGTCCTGCTGGACGACGACGCCGCCGACCTCGGCGGCACGCCGGTCGTGACCGACTCGCCCCGGCTGGTCCGCCGCAACTTCGGCGAGCTGCACCAGACGTCCCCGACGCTGTCCGCCGCGCAGCGGGGCAAGGCCGCCGACGTCCTCGACACGGGCTGGGCGCGGTACGCCACCCACGCCGCCTACGGCGGCGGTGTCCGCGACATCACGGCGTCCACGTCGGCGGGCGGCGACGACGCGATCCCGCAGGCCCGCAAGCCCGAGGCCGTCCCGTTCGCCGCCTTCGACGGCGACCCGCTGTCCGCGTGGGAGACCGCCGGCTACGACGGGCCGGTCGGGCAGTGGCTCCGCGCCGACTTCGACCGGCCTCGCGACGTGCGCACCATGACCGCCGCGTTCCCGCAGGACGCCGCGCTCGGCCCGCCGGTGTCGCGCGTCGCCGTCGAGACCGAGAACGGCGCGGTCGAGCAGGCCGTCCGGCCGAGCGCCGACCCGCAGGCGCTCCGCGTGCCGGAGGGCCCGACCCGCTGGCTGCGGCTGCGGATCACGGCCCTCGCCTCCAAGCCCGCCGTGCCCGCGTTCGCGCGCGCGGCGGTGTCGGAGGTGGCGATCGCGGGCGTGACCCCGACCCGCACCTACGCGCTGCCCGCGCCGTCCGGGGTCGACGGCCCGGCCACCTACGTGATGAGCCGCGCGCCGGGCGCGCGGAGCGAGTGCGTGCGGGGCAGCGCGCGCTGGGTGTGCTCGCCGGCCCTCGGCTCCGGCGACGAGGAGGGCGACGGCTTCGACCGGACGTTCACCTCGGCGGTCGCGGGCCGGGCGCCCGTCACGGGCACCGCCGTCCTCACCGACCGGCGGCTCATCGACCGGTACACGACCGTGCACGGGCAGCCGTCCGTCGCCGCGACCTCCACGCTGTCCGGCCACCCGGCCGACCAGGCGAGGTCCGGTTTCGACGGCGACCCCGCGACGTCCTGGATCGCGGGGGAGAGCGACGACGAGCCCGCCTACAGCGTCCGGTGGAAGGGCCGCAAGCGGGTGTCCACGGTGACGGCCACCCGCCCGCCAGGCGCGGCGGGCCCGGTCCGGCTGCGCGTCGAGGGCGCGGGCGGCCAGACCCGCGAGGGCCTGTCGGACGCCGCGGGCAAGTTGTCGTTCGCGCCGATGACCACCGACCGATTGAAGATCACCTTTTTCCGGGACGGCCGGCCCCAGCCGATCCAGCTCGCCGAGCTGAAGGTGCCCGGGGTGAAGCCGTTCCCCGACGTGCGCTCCTACCCGCTGGAACTGCCGTGCGGGTTCGGGCCCAAGCTGCGGATCGGCGCGGCCGGTGCGGCCGGTACGTCGGGCGAGTCCGGAGCCGGCGGCGGTGAGACCGGCGGCGGGAACGGCGGCGGGAACGGCGGCGGAGGGCGCGGACGCGGTGCCGCCGGGCAGCGGGAGAGCGGGGTCGTGCAGACGAAGGCGACCGGCACGCTCGGCGACCTGCTCGCCGGCCGCCCGCTCAAGTTCAGCGCGTGCAAGCAGGCCGTGCTCGCCGAGGGGAGCAACCGGCTCGCGGCGATGCCGTTCGACAACTACCGCATCGACACCGTCACGGTCGGGGCCAGGCCGCGGGCGTCCGCCGACGCCGCGCCGCCGCAGCAGGTCGAGGTCCTCAACTGGGGCTCCAGCTCCCGCGAGCTGCGGGTGGACGCGGCCGCCGACTCGTTCCTGACCGTGAACGAGAACTTCAACACCGGCTGGCGCGCGACCGCGGGCGGCAAGGAGCTGCGCGCCGTCCGGCTGGACGGGTGGAAGCAGGGCTGGCTCGTGCCCGCCGGCACGAGCGGCGTCATCGAGCTGGCCTACACCCCCGACCGGGCCCAGCGGATCGCCGTCGTCACCGGCCTCAACCTGCTGCTCGTCCTGCTGATCGCCAGCGTCTGGCCGGGCAGCCCGGCGGGCCGCCGCCGCCCCGACCCGCGCGCCATGGTCGCCGGGACGGGCTGGCCCGCGTGGGCCGCGATCGGGCTCGCCGCCGCGCTCGGCGGCTGGATCGCCGGGGTACCCGGCCTCGCCGTCGCGCTCGGCGTCGCGGCCGTGTGCGGGTGGGCCCGCACCCGCCGCTCCGCCGTGCTGCGCGCGCTCGCCTCCCCGTGGGTGATCGCGGCCGCGATGCTCGCCGGCACCGGCTGCCTCGCCGCCGCGCGGTGGCTGGACGTGCCGGGCAACCCCGCCGCCCCGTCCGGCGCGCTCGCCGACATCGCGCCGCAACTGCTCGGCATCGCGATCGTCGGGCGCCTCGCGGCGGAGCTGTGGCGGCCGAGACCGCCCGGCGGCGACCCCGGCGCGCGGCGGATCTCGCTCAGCTGGACGGCACCGGGGCAGGGGCCGGACGGGCCCGGTCCCGGCGCCGGGCCAGCCGCTGCACCGGCCACTCCACCAGGTAGTAGCTCAGGGTCCCCGCTGCGATGGTCGCCGCCGCCATCAGGGGCAGATCCGTCGCCACGTCCCCCCGGAACGTCCGGTCCGCCGCGTCGTACCAGGAGACGATGATCAGGAGCTGCCAGAGGAACACGCCGTAGGAGATCCGGCCGAGGAACCGCATCACCGGGTTGCCGAGGATCGCGCCGAGCACGGGCTGCCCCGCGGGCGCCAGCGCGACCGGCGCCACGAACGCCGCCGCGCACAGCCCGAACACGACGACGTGCAGGACGGACGTCCAGAACACGTCGGGGTCCTGGAGGCTGAGCGGGCCCGCCGCGGGCGTCGCCGCTACCACGTACAGCATCGCCGCGGCCGCCCAGCACGCCGCCCACGAGTCCGACACGGCCCGGCACAGCGCCGCGACCGGGCGGCGGTCGTCCAGCCGCGCCCAGACCGTCACCACCGCGAGCGCCATCCCGATCGCGAACCACGCGAAGTACCGCGGCAGGAACAGGCCCATCCGCTCCTGCCGCTCCGGGACGAACAGCACGACCGACCACGGCAGCGACAGCGACGCGTACACGCCGATGCCGACCAGCAGCCGCCTGGCCCGCACACCGACGTCGTGGGTCCGCGTCCGGCGCGCGTACCAGGCGAGGACGGCCGCGGTGACCGGCAGCGTCACGTACCAGGCGACCTCGACGGCGAGGCTCCAGAACTGCCCGAGATGCGACGGCCCGAGGCCGGTGGGCCACCAGGCGTCCGGGACGTACGTCTGCGTGAGCGTCATCAGCGACGCCCAGGTGACCGGGTCGCCGATGTGGTCCCGGCCGGCCGTGACCATGAAGACCACGATCACGGCCCAGTAGGCGGGCATGATGCGCAGGACGCGCCTGCGCAGGTAGGTGATCGTGCGGGGGGAGGGCCGCCCGTCCAGGGCCGCCGCAGCCCACGGCCGGTACAGCAGCAGACCCGACAGCGCGAAGAAGATCGGCACGCCGATCTGGCCGCCGTTGAAGAGCCAGCCGGGCCCGTCCGGGTTCGTGATGGTTCCCGCCGAGCTCGCGACGTGGAAGACCAGGACGGCGAGGGCCGCGACCGCGCGCACACCGTCGATCGTGTCCTGGTGGCCCGAGATCGGCGGCGGCGCGGCAGGTCTCACGACTCCCTCTTCCTGAGCACGAGGAGGAGGTTCCACGTCGCGACCTCCCGCAGTCCCGGGACGCGCACCACGGCCTCGGCCCAGCGCGGATGATAGCGCGGCAGGGCGTCCAGGACCCGGACGTCGTCGCGCCCCCGGGCCCACGCCAGCGCCGCCGACACCGACACGGGATGCAGGGTGCGCCCGTACCGGTTCTTCGGCGGGCGCCCCGTCCGGCGCTCGTACCAGCGGGCGGCCCGGTCGCCGCCGAGGTAGTGCCACGGCGACGTCTCGTGCCCGCCCCACGGGGACAGCCAGTTGGTGAACGACAGGAAGACCGTCCCGCCCGGCCGCGTCACGCGGACCATCTCGCCTGCCATGCGCCACGGGTCGGGGACGTGCTCCAGGACGTTCGATGAGAAGCACACGTCGGCGGCGGCCGTCCTGAACGGGAGCGCGAGCGCACTCGCGACGAGCTGGTTCGCCCCCGGTTCGCCGTGCGCGGTCAGCTCACCGAGGTCGTGGTCGAGGCCGGTGCAGCGCGCACCCGCCGCACTCAGCGCGCGCGCAAAGAACCCGGAGCCCGTCCCCACGTCGATGACGGTCGCGTCCTTCAGTTCGGTGTACGTGGCGAGCAGCGCGACGGTGTCGCGCGCCATGAGGTCGTAGAAGCGCTCCGGATCCCTCCGCTCGTGCCGGAACGCGTTCAGCAGCCGCACCGACCGCGCCAGTGTCGCGGAGTGCCGGGGAACCGGCTCGCTCCGCGCCACCCGATGGCCATACGCCGAGGTCAACGCCCACCTCACCGGGTCATCACGTCCGAAGGTAACGCGGAGCTTACCCGCCGGTACTCATCCGGCGCGCACCCGTCCCCTACTCTGGAACGGGACTTGTCGGGCTCCCGCATAAGGGGTCCTGTAGTGTGATCCGGGCATCCCGGACCCGGCCTCTCGGCCGTTGACGATGACGCGGCCGTCGGCGATGACGACGGCACCCCCTCGGAGGTGTTCATGCGGCGACCGGTCGGCCTGGTCCTGATCGGCCTCGGTGCCTTCTTCCTCGCGCTCGCGCCGCTGATCCGCTTCTACATCGCAGACCAGGTGGTCGTCGCGCCGCTGAACCGCTACCAGGTGACGTCCCTGGAGTCGAAGGACGCGACGTACTTCGACCAGGCGGACCTCAAGGTCAAGACCGGCGTCACCCTGCTGGCCAAGAACACCGTCCGCGGTGACGTCCGCGCCAACGAGGGCAACGACGACATCGCGGTCTGGGACTCCACGACCAACATCTACGACCAGGCCAAGCCGGAGACGCCCGTCCAGATCCAGGGCTTCCGCATCGCCTTCGACCGCCGGACGGGCGTCCTGGTCAACTGCTGCGGCGTCAACGTCGACGGCGACAACGCCGTCCGCATGTCGGGCTACGGGCTGCTGTTCCCCATCGCGAACGTGCAGAAGCGCGACTACCCGTTCTTCGACATGACCACCAAGCAGTCGGCGCCGATGCAGTTCAACGCCGTCGAGAAGGTCCACGGGCTCACCACGTACCGGTTCACCCAGACCATTCCGCTGACGAAGACGGCGGCCCTCGACACCAAGCTGCCCGCCAAGATGCTGGGCCTGCCCGAGGGCACCCCCGACCAGAAGGTGGACCGCTACACCGAGGCGTACAACACCGTCTGGGTCGACCCGCGCACCGGCATCCCGGTGAAGCACCGCAAGAACATCCGCAGCACCGTCCAGACGGCGGACGGCAAGGGCAAGATGATCGTCGCCCAGGCCGACCTCATCAGCGTCGACAAGGACCAGAAGGCCATGGTCGACATGGCCAACGGGACGGCGCTGCAGATCGACCTGGTGCGCAGCTACCTTCCGGCCGGGTCCATCTTCGTCGGCCTGATCCTGCTGTTCGTCGGCGGCTTCATGGGGCTGGCCCGCCGCGAGCCCCCGCCCATCGAGGCGCCCCGCCGCGCCGACGGCAAGTTCGGCGACATGACCCCGCAGGGCCCGCCGCGGCCCCCCTCCCCGCAGTCCCCTCCCTCCCCGCCGTCCCGGCAGGGGTCACCGGCCCGGCAGGGAGCGCCGGCACCGTCCCGCCGCCAGGCGCCCGGCAGCCAGCGCCAGCAGCGCAAGGCCGCCGGCCCCTCCCGCCGCCCCTGACGGCGACCCTCTTCACGGCGCAGCCCGGTAGCCCGCCCCGGCGCTTCTGGTCGCGGGCCGGTGACGCATGGCCGCCGGTCTCCCGTCCTGTGCCGGCCTGCCCGCCCGCCGGGCCGCACACGCCCGAGAACGTCACGCCCGCCCGGCGAGGGCTGGGTGATACGTGTTCTAGTGCGGTGCCCTGCGGGAGGGATGGGACGCCGGGTGGACGAAGGAACGGCCCGGTTGTCGGGCGGCAATCCGACGAGTGGGGCATAAAGGGGCGCGCTCGGCGCGGTGCCCCGCGCCGGCCGCGCCCAGATTTGTAAGTAGAACCTGTTGCAGTTTCGGGGGAGCGCGCTTAGGGTCGAGGCTGTGCGGACACGAGTCACCGAACTATTCGGCATCGAGTACCCGATCTTTGCGTTCAGTCACTGCCGCGATGTCGTCGCGGCGGTGAGCCGCGCCGGCGGCATGGGCGTCCTCGGCGCCCTGCACTTCACCCCCGAGGAGCTCGAGCTCGAGCTCAAGTGGCTCGACGAGAACGTCGGCGGCAAGCCCTACGGCGTGGACGTGGTCATGCCCGCCAAGTACGAGGGCGCCGACATGGGCGACGCCGAGGAGCTGCTCGGCAAGCTGCAGGGCATGATCCCGGCCGAGCACAAGCAGTTCCTGGAGGACCTGCTGGCCGAGCACGGCGTCGACCCGCCCTCGGAGAAGGCGGGCAAGGCGCTGCTCGGCTGGACGGACGTGACCGCCCGCCCGCAGGTCGAGGTGGCGCTCAAGCACCCGATCGCGCTGCTGGCGAACGCGCTCGGCCCGCCCCCGGCGGACGTCGTCGAGCAGGCGCACCAGCACGGCGTGAAGGTCGCGGGGCTCGCCTCGAACGCGCGGCACGCCCGCAAGCAGGTCGAGGTCGGCGTGGACATCATCGTCGCGCAGGGCACCGAGGCCGGCGGCCACACCGGCGACGTGGCGACCATGGTGCTGATCCCCGAGGTCGTGGACGCGGTCGGCGACGACGTGGTCGTGCTGGCCGCGGGCGGCATCGGCCGGGGCCGGCAGATGGCCGCGGGCATGGCGCTCGGCGCCGACGGCGTCTGGACGGGCTCGATCTGGCTGACGGTGGACGAGGCCGACACGCCGGAGCGCGCGCTGCCGAAGCTGCTGGAGGCCACGTCCCGCGACACCGTCCGGTCCCGCGCGTGGACGGGCAAGCCCGCCCGCTTCCTCAAGACCGCGTGGACCGAGGCGTGGGAGAGCGAGAAGTCGCCGGGCTACCTGCCGATGCCGATGCAGTTCATGCTGATCGCGGACGCGCTGCCGCGCATCCAGCGGTCCGGCGACGGCGAGCTGGTGACGTTCCCGGTCGGCCAGATCGTCGGTTCGATGAACCAGGTGAAGCCGGCCGCGCAGGTCGTCTACGACCTGATCGAGGAGTACGTCGAGGCGATCGAGCGCCTCAACACGATCACCGAAGGCTGATCCCCCCGAGAGGGCCCCGGCCGGCCACATCCCTCCATGCCGGCCGGGGCCTTTCGGGTGCTCAGAACCGGGTCATCCAGGACAGGGTCCGGGCGAGGACGTAGTAGACGACGCCCGCGAGGGTCCAGTTGATGTAGAGCTGCTCTTCCGGGTCGGTGCGCGTGAAGACGTCGTGGAACGGGGTGGCGAGCCAGCGGCCCGCGTCGAGGACGCCGTCCACGATGACGTTGCCGGGGTTCGCCTCGCCCCAGGTCAGCAGCATCCCGAGCGCGAGGAGCGCGGCGGCGGCCCAGCCCGCCGCCATGATGATCGCGCTGACCGGGTTCGGCCTGGCGCGCCGCCAGCGCGCCGGCCTGCGCTCGGCCGTCGCGGCGCCGCCCGTGCCCCGCCGGCGCCACGTCCACCGCTGGGGCGGCGCCTCTTCCGTCGTGGTGGGCCGTCTGCGTCGCATGTGCAAGGCCATGGCCTGCTCAGTCCTTCCGTGACTCGGTTGCCCTGAGCGGTGCCACGGGAGAGGGACGGCAAAACTCCGGCCGATTTACGGACGACCGATACCGCACATGCCGCAGCGCCGGGACGGCGAGGCCCCGGCACCGCGGCATGGCCGGAAAGGGGCTATCTGCCGTGGTAGACGGCGGGACGCTTCTCCTTGAAGGCGCGCGAGCCCTCCTTGGCGTCCTCGGAGCCGAGGATCGGCCAGCCGATCTCGTCGGAGATCTTGAGGGCCTCCTCCTCCGCGAGGTGCTCGGTCTCCCGGTAGGTGCGCAGGATGCCCTGGACGACGAGCGGGCCGCACGCGGCGACCTGGTCGGCCAGCTCGCGGGCCGCGGTGAGCGCCTGCCCGTCCGGGACGATCTTGTTGATCAGCCCCATGGCGAGCGCCTCCCGCGGGCTGACCGAGCGCGCGGTGAGCATGATGTCCATCGCGTTGGCGTAGCCGATCTGGCGGGGCAGCCGGATCGCGGTGCCGCCCATCGGGAACAGGCCGCGCTTCGCCTCGTACAGGCCGAGGGTGGCGCCCTCGGCGACGACGCGCAGGTCCGTGCCGACGAGGAGCTCGGTGCCCCCGGCGACCGCGTAGCCCTCGATGGCGCAGATGATCGGCTTGGTGGGGCGGCTGTCGCGCAGCAGGCCCTTCCAGTGGAAGTCCGGGATCTGCGCCATCCGCTCCTGGACGCGCGGGTCCGACGGCGGCTGCCCCATCGCCTTCAGGTCGGCGCCGGCGCAGAACGTCCCCTCGGCTCCGGTGAGGATGCCGACCCGCACCTCCGGCGTCTCGGAGATGTACGCCCAGGCGTCGGCGAGGCCGACCAGCATCGAGGAGCTGAGCGCGTTGCGCGCCTCGGGCCGGTTCATCGTGACGATGACGACGTGCCCGTCGCGCTCGACGATGCAGTGGTCGGTGCTGATCGGCAGCCGTTCCGCCATGGGTTCCTCCAGCTCAGATGTCAAACGAGAACAGATTCTAGTTAAGCCACTGCCCTACCGGTAGGGGTTGAACTGCAAAACGAGAACGTGATCTACTTTGGCTGCCGGGCGCCGCGGTGTGTCGGTGCTCACTGTGGTCACTTAGGGGAGATCCGATGGGGTCATTGGGCTTCTGGCGGTTGGCGCAGGCGGATCCCGAGTGGATCGCCGCCGTCGATCCGGACGGAACCGAGTACGCCGCGGGCGACCTGCTCGCCCGCTCGAACCGGCTCGTGCACGGGCTGCGCGCGCTGGGACTGGAGAAGGGCGACGGCATCTGCGGGCTCGTCCCGAACGGCATCGACGGCGTCGTGCTGTACCTCGCCGCGCTGCAGGCCGGCTGGTACTACACGCCGATCAACTGGCACCTGACCGGGCCGGAGATCGGGTACATCGTCGCCGACAGCGAGGCCAAGGCGTTCTTCGTCCATGAGCGGTACGCCAAGGAGGGCGCGCGCGCCGGCGAGGAGATCGAGGCGCACCGGCGGTTCTCGTTCGGTGAGATCGAGGGCTTCCGCCCGTACGAGGAGCTGGTCGACGGCCAGCCCGACACGCTGCCCGAGGACCGCACCAACGGCGCCACGATGCACTACACGTCGGGTACCACCGGGCGGCCGAAGGGCGTCAAGCGTGCGCTGATGGGGATCGACCCCGACGACAGCGCCGAGTTGATGACGTTCCTGCTCGGCCTGTTCGGCATCCCGCCGGGCATCCCCGCCGGGGGCGAGCACCAGGCCCATCTGATCACCTCGCCGAACTACCACACGGCCGTCACCCAGTTCGGCGGCACCGCCCTGCAGATGGGCCACACGCTCGTCTACATGGACAAGTGGGATGCCGAAGACACCCTCAGGGTGATCGAGAAATACCGCGTCAGCAATACCCACATGGTCCCGACGCACTTCAAGCGGCTGCTGGCGCTGCCCGAGGACGTCCGGTCCCGGTACGACGTGTCGAGCATGAAGTGGGCGATCCACGCGGCGGCGCCGTGCCCGGTGCCGATCAAGCAGCAGATGCTCGACTGGTGGGGCGACTGCATCTGGGAGTACTACGCGGCGACCGAGGGCGGCGGGACGATCGCGAGCCCGGCCGACTGGCGCGCGCACCCCGGCACGGTCGGCAACGCCTGGCCGATCAGCGAGCTGCTGATCGTGGACGACGACGGCAACCCCGTCCCGGCCGGGACGCACGGCACGATCTACATGAAGATGGCCGGCGTCCAGTTCGAGTACAAGGGCGACAAGGAGAAGACGGAGAAGAACCGCCTCAAGGACTTCTTCACCGTCGGGGACATCGGCTACCTCACCGAGGACGGGTTCCTGTTCCTGTCCGACCGCAAGGCGGACATGATCATCTCGGGCGGCGCGAACATCTACCCGGCCGAGATCGAGAACGAGATCACTCTGCATCCGAAGGTCGCGGACGTCGCGGTGTTCGGCATCCCGGACGAGGAGTGGGGCGAGCAGATCAAGGCCGTCGTGGAGCCCGCGGAGGGCGTGGAGCCCGGCGACGAGCTCGCCGCCGAGATCCTCGCGTCGCTGGAGGGCCGGCTCGCGAAGATGAAGTGGCCGAAGTCCATCGACTTCATCGAGACGATGCCGCGCGAGCCCAACGGCAAGCTCCTCAAGCGCAAGCTGCGGGACCCGTACTGGAAGGACCGCGACAGTGCCATCTGAGACGGCGCCATCACAGACCCCCAACCACGTCGTCGAGTTCCCCGGCGGGTACACCCGCTCGGTCGGGCCGGTGCTCGGGCGCTTCCTCAGCGAGCTGCGCGACGGCCGGCTGGTCGGCGTCCGCACCGCGGGCGGCCGGGTGCTCGTCCCGCCGGCGGAGTGCGACCCCGACACCGGCGAGGACGTGACGGACGAGTTCGTCGAGGTCGGCCCGGCCGGGACGGTCACGACCTGGTCGTGGGTGCCGCACCCGGCGAAGGAGCACCCGTTCGACCGCCCATTCGCGTGGGCGCTGATCCGCCCGGACGGCGCCGACACCGCGCTGCTGCACGCGCTCGACCTCGGCGTCTTCGAGGCGGGCGCGAAGCCGCCGCGGTTCCTCAAGACCGGGATGCGGGTGCGGCTGAAGTACCGCGCGGAGCGCACCGGGACGATCGGCGACATCGAGTGCTTCCTGCCCGAGGTCACCATGATCAACCCGCAGGCGAGCCTGGGCTACCGGCTGAAGGGCGGGCAGGCGCTCGGCCGGTTCCTGGAGGGGGTCTCCGAGGGCCGCATCATCGGGCACCGCTGCCCGGTGTGCGAGAAGGTCATCGTGCCGATGCGGGGGTTCTGCCCGCGCGACGGCGTCCCCACCTCCGAGGAGGTGGAGCTGCCCGACACCGGCACCGTCACGACCTTCGCGGTCAACAACATCCCCGACCCGCGCGCCCCCGAGGTGCCGTTCGTGTCCGCCTACGTGCTGCTGGACGGCGCCGGGCTGACGATGCTCACGCTGGTCGCCGGGATCCCCGCCGACCAGGTGCGGATGGGCATGCGGGTGAAGGCGGCGTGGCGGCCCCGCGAGGAGTGGGACCGGTCGATGGCCAACATCAAGTGGTTCGAGCCGATCGACGAGCCCGACGTCCCCTTCGAAGAGATCAAGGACTTCATGTGATGCGTGCTGTCGCAGTCGTCGCATTCGCGCAGAGCCGGCACAGCGGCGAGGACCAGGGGATCGCGGAGACCGAGATGGTGCTCCCGGTGATCACCGAGATCAAGGAGCGGACGGGGCTGTCCCGGTTCGGCTTCACCTGCTCGGGCTCGTGCGACTACCTGCAGGGCGCGCCGTTCGCGTTCGTGTCCGCGCTCGACACGCTCGGCGCCTGGCCGCCGATCTCGGAGAGCCACGTCGAGATGGACGGCGCGTGGGCGCTGTACGAGGCGTGGGTGAAGCTCCAGCTCGGCGAGATCGACACCGCGCTGGTGTACGGGTTCGGCAAGTCGTCCCAGGGCGACCTCCGCGCGATCATGTCCCAGCAGCTCGACCCGTACACGCTGGCGCCGCTCGGCGTCGACCAGGTGTCGATGGCCGCCATGCAGGCGCGCGCGTACATGGAGAAGTCGGGCGTCAAGGAGGACGACCTGCGCGCCGTCGCCGCGCGGTCCCGGGCGTCCGGGCGGGAGAACCCGTTCGCGCTGCACCTGCCGGACCCGGAGGGGGACGGCTACGACGTGGCGCCGCTGCACCCCTACGACGTCGCGCCCGTCACCGACGGCGCCGCCGCGATCGTGCTGGCGGCGGGCGACAAGGCGCGGGAGCTGTGCGAGCGGCCCGCGTGGATCACCGGCATCGACCACCGGACCGAGCCGCACGCGCTCGGCGTCCGGGACCTGACCCGCTCGGAGTCCGCCCGCATCGCGGGGGAGAAGGCGGGCGCGGCCGGCGTCGAGGTGGCGGAGCTGCACGCGCAGTTCAGCCACGAGGAGCTGATCCTGCGCGAGGCCCTCGGCCTGGACGACGGCGTGACGGTCAACCCGTCCGGCGGGGCGCTGTCGGCGAACCCCGTGATGGCGGCGGGCCTCATCAGGATCGGCGAGGCCGCGGCCCGCATCCACGACGGGACGGCGTCCCGGACGCTCGGGCACGCCGCGTCCGGCCCCTGCCTCCAGCAGAACCTCGTCTGCGTGCTGTCGGGAGAGAACAATGGCTAAGAGCTGTGCGGTCATCGGCATCGGGCAGACCCAGTACAAGACCAAGCGGCTGGACGTCTCGATGGTGGGCCTGCTCCGCGAGGCCGCCCGCCGGGCCCTCGACGACGCCGGGCTGACCTGGAAGGACATCGACGCGATCGTGGTCGGCAAGGCGCCCGACCTGTTCGAGGGCGTCGTGATGCCGGAGCTGTTCCTGGCGGACGCGCTCGGCGCCGCCGGCAAGCCGCTGCTGCGGGTGCACACGGCGGGCTCGGTCGGCGGGTCGACGGCGATCGTCGCGTCGAACCTGATCCAGTCCGGGGTGCACGAGCGGGTCCTCACGCTCGCCTGGGAGAAGCAGTCGGAGTCGAACGCGACGTGGGCGCTGACGGTGAACGGGCCGTTCACCACGTCCCTCGTGGTCGGCGCGGGCGGCTACTTCGCGCCGCACATCCGCGCGTACATGCGGCGGTCCGGCGCGCCCGACCACATCGGGACGCTCGTCGCGGTGAAGGACCGGCAGAACGCCCTGCGCAACCCGTACGCGCACCTGAAGATCCCCGGCATCTCCCGCGAGATGGTCGAGTCGACGCCGATGCTGTGGGAGCCGATCCGCTACCTGGAGACCTGCCCGTCCTCGGACGGCGCCTGCGCGATGGTGCTGGCGTCGGAGGACGCGGCGAAGAAGGCCCCGAACCCGCCCGCCTGGGTGCACGGCACGTCGATGCGGTCCGAGCCGATGCAGTTCGCCGGCCGCGACAGCGTCAGCCCGCAGGGCGGCAAGGACGCGGCGGCGGACGTGTACCGGCAGGCCGGCATCAGCGACCCGCGCCGCGAGCTGGACTGCGCCGAGGTGTACGTCCCGTTCTCCTGGTACGAGCCGATGTGGCTGGAGAACCTCGGGTTCTGCGGCGAGAGCGAGGGCTGGAAGCTCACCGAGGCGGGCGCGACGGCGTTCGACGGCGACATCCCGTGGAACCCGTCCGGCGGCGTGCTGTCGTCCAACCCGATCGGCGCGTCCGGGATGATCCGGTTCGCCGAGGCGGCGCTCCAGGTGCGCGGGCAGGCGGGCGAGCACCAGGTGGACGGCGCGCGGCGCGCGCTCGGCCACGCCTACGGCGGCGGCGCCCAGTTCTTCGCCATGTGGATCGTCGGCAGCGACAAGCCCTGATCTGACCCTTACCGAGGCGCGAATACGACCCCAGACCCCTGTTCCTCCATGGGGACCACCCCAGACCCCGAAAGGGACGTCCGATGGAGTTCAACCACGCTGACCTGTTCGAGGGGATCGCGGACGCGATCGGGGACCGTGTCGCCCTGGTGTGCGGCGATCAGCGGCTCACGTTCGCCGAGCTGGACGAGCACGCGAACCGGCTCGCGCACCACCTGATGGACGCGGGCGTCCGCCCCGGGCAGCACATCGCCGTGCAGCTCTACAACGGTGTGGAGTACGCTGCCGCGCTGCTGGCCGCGCTGAAGATCCGGGCCGTGCCGATCAACATCAACTACCGGTACGTGGAGAGCGAGCTGCTCTACGTGTACCGGGACTCCGACAGCGTCGCGCTGCTGTACGACGTGGAGTTCGAGGACCGCGTCGCGGCGACCGTCCCGGAGGTGCCGGAGCTGCGCCACCTCATCGCGGTGGGCGGCGCGCCGTCCATCGCGGGGGCGGTCGCCTACGACGCGGCGCTGAAGGACGCGGACGGGACGCGCGCGGGCTTCCCGGCGCGGTCCGGCGAGGACCTCTACATCATCTACACGGGCGGGACGACCGGGATGCCGAAGGGCGTCATCTGGTCGGCCGAGCAGATCATCTTCGCGTTCTGGAACCCGACGGTGCCGCGCCCGTCGCGGCCCGAGGACATCGTGGAGAACGCCCGCACCGGCGGGCCGCTGCTCATGATGCCGGTGGCGCCGCTGATGCACGGGGCGGCGCAGGTCGCCACGTGGATCGCCTGGTTCATGGGCGCGACGCTCGTCTACACCCGCAAGTTCGACGCGGCCGAGATCTGGCGGACGATCGAGCGGGAGAAGGTCAACTCGCTGACGATCACCGGGGACGCGATGGCGATCCCGATGGCGGAGGAGCTGGCGCGCGGGAACTACGACACCTCCTCGCTGTTCGCGTTCGTCTCCACGGGCGCGATCTTCACCGGGACGGTCCGGGAGCGCATCCAGGGGCTGCTGCCGAACGTCATGATCCTGGACCGGTTCGGCTCGACCGAGTCGGGCTCGACGGCCGAGGCGGTCGCCGGGTCCACCCCGGAGAAGGGCCTGAAGTTCGCGCCGGACGTGGAGAACGTCACCGTCCTGGACGACGCGCTCCAGCCCGTCAAGCCGGGGTCGGGCGTCATCGGCCAGGTCGCCCGCACGGGCCACATCGCGCAGGGCTACTACAACGACCCGGAGAAGACGGCGAAGACGTTCCCGGTGGTGGACGGCAAGCGCTGGCTGCTCACCGGAGACATCGCCACCGTCGAGGAGGACGGGTCGATCGCCGTGTACGGGCGCGGCTCGCAGGCCATCAACACCGGCGGCGAGAAGGTGTTCCCGGAGGAGGTCGAGGCCGTCCTGAAGGGCCATCCGGCGGTGTACGACGCGGTCGTGACCGGCATCCCGGACGAGCGCTGGGGCAACCGCGTCGCCGCGGTGATCCAGCCGGCGGGCGAGGCGCCGTCCTCGGAGGAGCTGGACGCGCACTGCCGGCGGGAGCTGTCGGGCTACAAGGTGCCGCGCGTCTACGCGTTCGTCGCGGAGATGAAGCGCTCCCCGGCGGGCAAGGCCGACTACCGGTGGGCGAAGCAGGTGGCGGAGGAGGTCCGGTAGGGGAGTCGCTAGAGGTCGGCCCCGAACCTTCGTGGGATTCGGGGCCAGGAGCGGACCTCTGTTAGTGGTCCTAACGACTCCCATGATAGGGGTGACCTGGGAGTGCCTTGATCGGCGAGGTGTGAGTCCTGCGCCACACGCCGCGCCGCCAGGCTGGTTCCTGACCGGATGCGGCCACTAGGCTCTCTCTATTGCGGAGACGTGCGGAAGAGGTGGGCGTGGCGACCCGGGACCCGGACCAGTTGGAGGAACTCCAGCGGGCGATGCAGCGCAGCACGATGTTCACCGTGCTGCTGCACCACGCGACCGCGAGCAAGGCGGGGCTCAACGTCACCGACGCGCAGTGCGTCAGCGCGCTGGTGCTGGACGGCCCGCAGACCCCCGGCCAGCTCGCGCACCTGATGGGCATCACCACCGGCGGCGCCATCACCGCGGTCATCGACCGGCTGGAGCGCGCCGGCTACGTCAAGCGCACCCGCGACCCCGACGACCGCCGCCGCGTGATCGTCGAGCTGGTCGAGGAGAACGTCGCCGAGTTCGGCCGCTACTTCGAGCCGATCGCCCGCGCCTTCCGCGACCGCCTCGCCACCTACACCGATGAGGAGCTCGCCGTCCTGCGTCGCTGGATCACCGAGAACAACACGGCGATGCCCGCCGTCATCCAGGAGATCCGCGACCTCCCCTGACCGCGCCCCCGACCGCGGAGCGGCGTTCTCAGGGGGTCAGGCGGCCGCGGAGGAGGGCCATCACGGTCGACTGGACGTCGGTCAGCGGGCGGGCGGGCTGGAGGGCCCGCCAGTCCAGGGCGACGGTCAGCACCATGCCGAAGACGGCGGACGCGGCGGTGCCGGTGTCGAGGTCGCGGCGCAGGTCGCCGGCGGCAACCGCGTCGCGCAGGACGTCGGCGACGACCTCGATCGCGCGCTCGCGGATCAGCCGGGCCGCGTGCTGCCAGTCGCCGCCCGCCCGCCACGTCTCCGCGATCAGCACGCGGGCGAACGGCTCGTGCTCGCCGATGAAGGCGAGCTCGGCGGCGACGACGGCCTCCAGGGCGTCCAGCGGGGCCCTGCCGGACGCGGCGCCGCGCAGCGCGGTCGCGAGCCGGTCGACGCCGTACTCCAGCAGCGCCGAGAACAGGGCGGCCTTGCTGCCGAAGTTGTAGTAGACGGTGCCCTTGGCGACCCCGGCCCGCTCGGCGATCTGGTCGACGGTGGTCGCGGCGAGGCCGCTCTCGGCGATCAGCTCGATCGCCGAGGCGAACAGCTTCTCCCGGGTCTTCTCCCGCGTCGTGCCGCGCGCCACGTTCGCGCCTCCCGAAACGTCAGGGCCCTAGAGCTTCAAGGCGGGGTGGAGCCGCTTCAGCGTCCACACCCGGTTGTGCCGGACGGCCAGGGCGGTGAGCGCGAGCCCGCCGGCCAGGAACGCCGCCAGCACCGCACAACCCTGCCATACCGCGGTCATCGGCCCGCCGCCGATCAGGTGGCGGACACCGTCCACCACCCACGACATCGGCAGGTACGGCCGGATCACCTGGAAGAACCGGGGGCTCGTCTCGATGGGGTAGGTGCCCGCGGCCGAGGTGAGCTGGAGCATGAGGAGCGCGAGCGCGAGGATCCGGCCGACCGGCCCGAACCGCGCGTTCACCCACTGGATCACGGCGAGGAACGCGGCGGACGCGAGCGCGAGGAACGCCACGAGCCCCGGCCAGTGCTCGGCGCGCAGCCCGAGCGCGAACCGCAGCACCGCGAGGACGACCGCGGCCTGCGCCGCGCCGAGCGCCGCGGCGGGCAGCCAGCCGGCGAGCGCGACGCGGCGGCCGGGCGCGGTGCCCGCCATCGCGCGGGGGTTCAGCGGCCGCAGCAGCATATAGATGATCATGCCGCCGACCCAGAGCGACAGCGGGACGAAGAACGGCGCGAACCCCGTCCCGTAGTTCGGCACCCGGTTGTCGGTGGTCGCGGCCAGCCGCACCGGGTCGCTCATCATGTCGCTCCGCGCCGCGCGCTCCTCGTCGCCGTACGCGGGGACCTGCCGGGCGCCGTCGTCCAGCCCGGTCGCGAGCTTCCCGCTGCCGTCCGCGAGCTGCGCGAGGGCGGTCTCCAGCGTCACCGCGCCCCCGGAGAGCCGCCCGAGGCCGCCCTCCAGCTCCCCGGCGCCGCCGGTGAGGGCGGTGAGGCCGGTGGTGAGCCGGGACGATCCGGCGAGCAGCCGCCCGGCGCCCGCGTTGACCTGCCGCGTCCCGGCGTCGAGGCGGTCGATGTCGCGGCGGGCCTTGTCGACCTTGGCGGCGAGGGAGGGCGCCTCCTCGGCGATCTTTCGGGCGGCGCGCTCGACCGTCCGCGCGTCGGCCGCGACCTCGCGCAGGTCGCCGGTGTGCCCGCGGACGTACCCGTCCACCTGCTTCGCCACGGCGACGACCTGCGCGGCGGACCGGGTGAGGTCCCGGCGGACGTCCGAGGGGATCTCGGGGTGCGCGGCGAGCTCCGTCTCCAGCTCCTGCTGCGCGCGTTCCGCCTGCCGCACGGCGGCGCCGGTCCGCGCGGGCAGCCGTCCGGCGCCGTCGGCGAGGGCGTCCGCGCCCCGCGCGACCGCCAGCGCGGCGGAGCGGATCTCCGGGGCGTTCTCGCGCAGCAGCGGGACGAGCGTGCCGCCCGCGCGGTCGGCGGCCGCCGTGAGCCGCCGCATCCCGGCGGCGACCTGCTCGGTCCCGTCGTGCAGGTCGCCCAGCCCGGACGTCAGCTCCGCGCTGCCGGAGCGGGCCTCGTCGATGCCGCCCTTGAGCCGGCCCGCGCCCGCCTTGGCCTCGCCCGCGCCCGCGGCGAGCTTGCCGGCGCCGTCCTCGGCCTGACCGGAGCCCTCGGCGAGCTTGCCCGCGCCGTCGGCGGCCTCGCCCAGCTCGCCGTGCAGCTTGCCGAACGACAGGAAGACCTGGTCGAAGTACCCGCGCACGGCCTCGGTCCCGGCGGCGGCGCTGATCTCCTTGAACGCGGCCTGCGCGAGCGTCCCCATGACGTAGTTGTTCGCGTCGTTCATCCGGAGCCGGAGATCGGCCGGACGGGGCGTCCCGTCCCCGGACGGCGAGGCGATCCGGGCGCTGAAGTCGGACGGGATCGTCAGCGACAGGTAGTACTTCCCCGACCGCACGCCCTTGTCGGCCTCATGCGCCGACACGGTCTTCCAGTCGAACACCCTGCGCTTCTGTAGTTCGTCCGCGAGGTCGGCCCCCGCATGGACGGTCTTGCCGTCCGCCTTGGCCAGCCGGTCCTCGACCACCAGCGCCACCGGCACATGCTGGAGCCGGGCGTAGGGGTCCCAGAACGACCACAGGTACAGCCCGGCATAGAGCAGGGGCAGGAGGACGAGACCCGCCAGGGCGATACGGGTCAGCCGGTTGCGCTGGAAGCGCCGCAGTTCGAGGGCGCCCGGCGTCAGCGCGGGAAGTCTCATGGGGGGATCTCCGAGCTAGAGCGAGAGTGCGCGGGTGGCGAGGCCCTCGGCAGGGGCGGCGTCATGGCAGGCGGCGACGACGGTGACCCCGCCGGACGCGATGGCGGCGAGCCGCCGCCACAGCGCGCGCTGCCGTTCGGCGTCCAGCCCCTCGCCGATGTCGTCGAGCAGGAGCAGGCCGGGGTCGCCCACGAGGCCGAGGGCGGCTCCGAGGAGCTGTTCCTCGTCGGGTGCGAGTTCGGCGGCGGACGTCCGGGGATCGAGGTCGAGCCCGGCGCGGTCGAGGGCGCGGCGGCGGCGCGCCTCCCGTCCCCGCCACCTGCCGAAGACGCCCTCGCGCAGGGCGAGCGCCTCGTCGAGGTGCTCGCGGACGGTCAGCGCCGGGTCGAGTTCGGTGACACCGGGGACGATGCCGAGCGCCGCGACCCGCTGGATCTCGCCGAGCCCGGTGCGGCCGCCGACCTCGACGGTGCCCTCGGTGGGCCGCATCCGGCCGCCCAGGGTGAGGAGGAACGCGGTGCGTCCCGTCCCGGCGATGCCGCTCACGGCGACGAGCGAGCCGGCCGGGGCGTCGAGGTCCGCGCCGCGGAACGCCCATCCACGGGGGCCGCGCACGCCGAGGCCCCTCGCCTTGACCGCGGCACCGGCGGTTCCGGCGGCTCCGGGACGGCCCCCGCCAGTCCCGGAGCCGCTCGGGCGGGGTCCGGGGACGGTCGCGGCGGTCCCCCCGGCCGCGGCAGCCGTCCCCGGAGTCTGGTGCGCGGGCTTCATCGGAGCTCCCCACAATTTGAACTGACCGGTCAGTTCAAATTTAGCCTGGGGAAAAACTACGCGAACCCGCCAGAGCGGTGACATCAGACACGTGACCGCTCCGCCCCAGGTCACACGGGCGATAGGGGGTGACTTCCATCACAATGTCGCAGGGGTGCGAGGCGGACCGACCTCGGCGACCGGCCCGCACGCCCCCGCCGCCGCCCCTATGATCATTTATTCGCGGAGGCGACGACGAGGGGCCGGTGAACCGTGGAACCGCTGCGTCCGGAGGATCCCGCGCGGATCGGCGGCTACCCGCTGCTGGGGCGGCTCGGCGCCGGCGGGATGGGGCAGGTCTACCTGGGCCTGACCGGCGGCGGCCGGCACATCGCGGTCAAGGTGATCCGGGAGGACTTCGAGGGCCCGCAGGCGCTCGCGCGGTTCCGCCGCGAGGTCGCGACCGTCGAGCGGGTGCGGTCCCGGTCGGCCGCCGCGATGGTCGGCGCCGGGCTGGACGCGCCGCCGTACTGGCTGGCCACCGAGTACGTCCCCGGCCCGACGCTCCGGCAGGCCGTCGCCCAGCACGGCCCGGTCCCCGCCGGCACCTGCCTGCGGCTGCTCGCCGCGCTCGCGCAGGGCCTGCTGGAGATCCACCGGCAGGGCGTCCAGCACCGCGACCTCAAGCCGGGCAACGTGATCCTCGCCCCGGACGGCCCGCGCCTGATCGACTTCGGCATCGCGCGTGGCGAGGGGCAGACGCAGATCACCCAGACGGGCGCGTGGAACGGCACCCCCGGCTACGTCGCGCCGGAGGTCGTCCGCGAGCAGCAGCCGCTCCCCGCGTCGGACGTGTTCTCGCTCGCCGGCACCGTCGCCTACGCGGCCACGGGACGCCCGCCGTTCGGCGGCGGCCGCATCGAGGCCGTCCTGCACCGCACGCTCAGCGGCGACATCGACGTGGACGGCGTCGAGCCGCGCCTCGCCGGCCTCATCCGCCGCTGCGCCGCGAAGGACCCGGAGCAGCGGATCGGCGCGGAGGAGCTGCTGCGAGAGATCGGGCCGGTCGAGCCGCTGCCCGCCGACCCCGCCTACCGGGCGATCGTCGGGCCGGTCCAGGCGCCGCCGCTGAGCCTCGCCGACGCCGCCGCGTCCGGCCTCGTCCCGCCGGACCGGACGCGGACCGTGCCCGGCGCGGGGCCCGCGCGGTCGCGCGCCGCCGTCATCGCCGCCGGGGCCGCGGTGGTCGCCGTCGTCCTCGGGGGCGCCTTCGCGGCGCGCGTCCTCCTCAACGGCGACGACGGCGGAAGCGGCGAGAACGGCGCGAGCGGGTCGAAGAGCTCGACCACGGCCCAGGCCGGGCAGGGCGCCGACGGCGGGCAGAAGACCGCGGCCCCGGCCGGACGCACCCCGTCCGCCGACGGCCGCCCGCCGGACGTCATCCTGGTCAAGGAGCCCACCGACGACTACCAGAGAACCCGCTTCTCCTGGAAGGACTTCACCTGCCTCCCGGCGGTCCGCCCGGAGGACCAAGCCCTCGCCAGGGACCTGCAGAGGTCGGCGCCGCGCCAGCCGGTCACCGCGTCGTCCATCGAGCTGAGCATGCGCTTCAAGTACGCCCAGCCGTCCGGCTACTACGTGGCCGCGCAGATCCGCCCGCCCGCCGAGCAGCAGGGCAACGGCGTGACCGGCGTGGTCGTGAGCAAGCCGCACCTGGTACCGAAGGACAACCAGGACGTGAAGCTCCGGTACCCGGCGGACTTCGAGTGGGAGGGCGCCGGGAACGGCACCTACCCGCTGATGAAGGGTGTCTGGACGGTCATCTGGATGCACGTCCACCCGAACGGCGACGCGTACTTCATGGCCTGCGACGGCTTCACGGTCGCGTGAAGCCGTCGCCTCCGTAGGTCTCGGGGCCGGCCGTTCAGCGGACGGCGATGACGGCGGATCCGTGGCCGAACAGGCCCTGGTTCACCGCGATGCCGGCCCGCGCGCCCTCGACCTGGCGGCCCTCGGCCTGCCCGCGCAGCTGCCAGGTCAGCTCGCACACCTGCGCGATCGCCTGCGCCGGGATCGCCTCGCCGAACGAGGCGAGGCCGCCGCTCGGGTTCACCGGGACGCGCCCGCCGAGCGCCGTCGCGCCGGAGCGCAGCAGCTCCTCGGCGCCGCCCTGCTCGCACAGCCCGATGTCCTCGTACCAGTCGAGTTCGAGGGCGGTGGACAGGTCGTACACCTCGGCGAGCGACAGGTCCTCGGGGCCGAGGCCCGCCTCCTCGTAGGCGGCGTGCGCGATCGCGGAGCGGAACGGCCGCTCCGGGACGGCGGCGGTCATCGCCGAGTCCGTGGCGAAGTCGGGCAGGTCCAGCACGGTCTTCGGGAACGTCGGCGTCACCGTCGAGACCGCCGGGATGCGGACCGGGTCGGCCACGCCGTGCCGCCGCGCGAACTCCATCGAGGTGAGGACGAGCGCGGCGCCGCCGTCGCTGGTGGCGCAGATGTCCAGCAGCCGCAGCGGGTCGGCGACCACGGCGGACTCGCGGACGTCCTCGACGGTCACCTCCTTGCGGTACCGGGCGTTCGGGTTGCCGAGGCCGTGCCGCGCGTTCTTCACCTTCACGGCGGCGAAGTCGTCGAGCGTGGCGCCGTACATGGCCATGCGGCGGCGCGCGTACAGCGCGAAGTAGATGGGGTTGGTCGCGCCGAGCAGGCGGAACCGCAGCCAGTCGGGGTCGTCCGGGCGGTCCCCGCCGACGGGCTTGAAGAAGCCCTTCGGGGCGGCGTCGGCGCCCACGACCAGCGCGACATCGCACAGGCCCGCGAGGATCTGCGCGCGCGCCGTGTTGATGGCCTGCGCCCCGGAGGCGCACGCCGCGTAGCAGCTCGACACCCGCGCGCCCGACCAGCCGAGGGCCTGCGCGAACGTGGCGCCCGCGATGAACCCCGGGTACCCGTTCCGGATGGTGTCGGCGCCGGACACGTACTGGACGTCCGTCCACGACAGCCCGGCGTCGGCGAGCGCCTGGCGCGCCGCCGCGAGCCCGTACTCGACGAAGTTGCGGCCCCACTTGCCCCACGGGTGCATGCCCGCGCCCAGGACGGCGATGTCGCGACTCACTTGACGGGCCTCCACATCCAGACGGTGTACTCGGCTTCGTCGTCCTCGTAGAGGATGCCCTCGGTCAGCTCGACCTCCATGCCGACCTCCAGGTCGTCCACGGTGACGCCGGGCACGACCTGGCCCAGGACGACCATCCGCTCGGCTTCGAGCTCGACGGCGGCGACGGCGTAGGGGACGAACGGCTCGGCGGCGACGTACGGCGGCGGCGGCTTGTAGCGCGAGTCGGCGTACGACCAGACGCGGCCGCGCGCGGACAGGGCGTAGGGCTCCAGTTCGGAGCCGTCCTTCGGTCCCGTGCAGCCGGGGTTGCGGCACGCCAGCTCGTTGCGCGGGAAGTACGGCGTGCCGCACGACGAGCATCGGGTACCGAGCAGGCGGACGTCGCCGTCCGCGGTGGTGTACCAGCCCTCGGCGGCCGGACGGCGCTCCTTGGTCGTGGTCACGCGGCCCTCCTCGTGTCTTCACGGCGAGAGTACCAATCAAACAATCGTTAGAAAGAATGCCGGGTCCGGTCAGCGGGACGAACCCAGGGGCCGAGGTAACTGACTCGTCAGTCACTTCGCTACAGTGGACCGAGTCGGATTCTGCCCATGCCGCCCACAGGGTGCGAGCGAGTTGCAAGCAGTGGCGAAGCAGTAGGGAGCGCGCGGATGCGGACTGGTCTCAACGGAAGGACGGCCCTGGTCACCGGGGCGTCCCGAGGCATCGGGAAGGCGATCGCGGCGGCGCTGGCGGCCGAGGGCGCCAATGTGGTCATCTCCTCCCGCAAGCAGGAGGCGCTCGACGAGGTCGCCAAGGAGATCGCCGCCGCGAGCCCCGGCGCGGGAGTGCTCGCGAAGGCGGCGCACGTCGGCCACGCCGACGAGGCCGCCGCCTGCGTGGACGCGGCCGTCGCCGAGTTCGGCGGCATCGACATCCTGGTCAACAACGCCGGGACGAACCCCTACTACGGCCCGATGGCCGACATCGAGCCCGCCGCCGCGGCCAAGACCGTCGAGGTCAACCAGTTCGCGATCGTCCAGTGGACGCAGCTCGCGCTGAAGGGCGGCCTCGCCGAGCGCGGCGGCGCCGTCATCAACATCGCCTCCGTCGGCGGCATGATCACCGAGCACGGCATCGGCTACTACAACGCCACCAAGGCCGCGGTGATCCACCTCAGCCGCCAGTTCGCGATGGAGCTGGCGCCCAAGGTGCGGGTGAACTGCATCGCCCCCGGCCTGGTCAAGACCCACCTCGCCCGCGCGCTCTGGGAGCCGAACGAGGCGCAGATCAGCGAGCACATGCCGCTCAAGCGGCTCGGTGAGCCGGAGGACATCGCGAACGCGGCCGTGTTCCTCGCGGGCGACGCCTCGTCCTGGATGACCGGGCAGACGCTCGTCGTGGACGGCGGCGCCACCATCCGCGCGTCGATCGCCTAGGAGGCCCGCATGTCACGCTGGGGACTGACCATTCCGATGACGGGGCTCGGGCTGGCCGAGCACCGCGAGCTGGTCGCCGAGCTGTCCGGGCTCGGCTACACCGACGCCTGGTCCGCCGAGACCAACGGCACCGACGCGTTCACCCCGCTGGCGCTCGCCTCCCAGTGGGGCCCCGAGCTGCGCCTGGGTCCCGCGATCGTGCCGGTCTACACGCGCGGACCGGCGCTGCTGGCCCAGCAGGCCGCGACGATCGCCGGCCTCGCGCCCGGACGGTTCGTGCTCGGCATCGGCACCTCGTCCGACACGATCGTGCAGCGCTGGAACGGGATCCCGTTCGACGACCCGTACAAGCGGGTCCGCGACACGCTCCGCTTCCTGCGCAAGGCCCTCGCCGGCGAGAAGGTGAAGGAGGAGTACGACACCTTCACCGTCAAGGGCTTCAAGCTGGACAACGTCCCGGACGCCCCGCCGCCGATCGTCCTCGCGGCGCTGCGCCCCGGCATGCTGCGGCTCGCCGCGCGGGAGGCCGACGGCGCGATCACCAACTGGCTCGCGCCGAAGGACGTCCGGACGGTCCGCGGCGTGATCGGCGAGGAGCCCGAGCTGATCGCGCGGCTGTTCGTCTGCCCGACCGAGAACGCCGAGGAGGCGCGCGCGATCGGCCGCTGGATGATCGCCGCGTACATGACGGTCCCGGTGTACCGGGCGTTCCACGAGTGGCTCGGCCGCGGCGAGGCGCTGCGCCCGATGAACGAGGCGTGGGCGGCCGGCGACCGGAAGAAGGCCCTGGAGGTCATCCCGGACGAGGTCGTCGACGACCTGATCGTGCACGGGTCGCCGGCGGCGTGCCGGGCGCGCGTCCGCGAGTACGTGGATAGCGGCCTGACCACGCCGGTCCTGGCCGTCGTCCCCGGCGGCGGGCTCTCCCCGGTGGAGGCGGCGCGAGCGCTCGCGCCCAGCGCGGGCTGACACCCGCCGGCCGCGTCCCGCTCGGCTGCGTCCGGATGTTTGCCCCGCCCTCGTTCGGGGAGGGTGGGGCAGATCCGAACAGACAGAGACGTGAGGAGCTGATCGTGCTCACGCTGACCAGCGGTGCCGTCCAGGTCATCCGTACGGTGACCGCCAATCCGGAGCTTCCGCCGGAGACCGGTATCCGCATCGAGTCCGGGCTCGACGGCTCGGACGCGCTGCGGCTGTCGGTCGCCCCCGCGCCCGAGGCCGGCGACCAGGTCGTCGAGGAGGAGGGCGCCAAGGTGTACCTGGAGGCGGCCGTCGCGGAGATGCTCGACGACAAGACCCTCGACGCGCAGGTCGACCCGCAGGGGGATGTGGCCTTCACCATCGCGGAGGGAACCGAGGGGACCCCTACCTGACCCACCCGAACGACGTGCGAGGGCCGGGGCCGCCGCGAGCGGTCCCGGCCCCCGTGCGTTCAGCCCCGCGCGTTCAGCGCATGGCCGCGACGACGGCGAGCACCGCGAACACGAACGCCACCGTGGTGAGGATCATGAAGGCGGCGATCACCGCGCAGGCCAGGCCGCGCGGCTGGTCGCGCCATGTGCCGTAGTGGTCGCGCACCTGCTGGTCCAGTTCCCTTCGCAGCGCGCCGGCGGAGCGGAGGGAGCCGGACCGGCGGCTGCTCTTCCCTGTGGTCCTGGGAGGCCGTTGCTCCGCAGAGGACCCGTCCGGTTCGTTCCGGGACGGCCGATCCGCGTCCTGGGGGTCGGGCGAAGACGGGGTCGTCACGCTCGCCAGTCTCCCAGATCCGCTACTCGGGGAAGGACGGATGCGGGCCGAGCGCCCAGTATTCGTACAGGCCGTAGCCGGTGACGGCGCTGGTCGGCTGGGCGCCGTCCAGGTACTCGTACTTGCCGACCGCGTCGACCATGCCCCACATGCGGGCGGCGTCCTCCGGGTTGCGGACGTCATGGGTGACGCCCTCCACCTTGAGGTCTGGCCCCTGGTACATGCCGTGCTTCCAGCCGGGCTCCAGCCCGTACCCGGTGCCGACCATCATGTGGACGGGCAGGATCGGCGTAGCCCTCACCTCGAAGGGCTCGCCGCCGGGCGGCGCGAAGCGGAGCGTGGCGGTGACCACGTCGCGGGTTCCCTCGGCGTACTCGGGACGGTATTCGGGCCGTCCCAGGTACTCCGCCTCGCGGTCGGGGTCGGACCACACGCGCGTCGCCTCTTCCAGGACGCGGCGCCCCTTCTCGTCCTCCTGGACGATGCAGAGGATCGAGTGGTCCTCGAACTGCATCGGCGTGTAGAGCCAGTAGAACGTGCCGGCGTTCTTGACCTGGATGCCCGGCGGCTCCGGCTCGCCCACGGGGCGGATGCCCCAGGACCTGTCCCGCGAGCCCCACCAGTGGTCGGGCGTGACGGCGATGGTCTCGCCGTCGACCGTGATGGTGCCGGACCAGCGTCCGGTCTGCGCGAGCCGCCGCGAGTCGAACATGACGCGCTCCTGCCAGCGCAGGTAGTGCGGCGGCTCCAGGGTGGCGGGGATCGCCCCCTCCCAGACCATGTCGAACGCGAGGCCGTGCTCGTTCTCGTCCAGGACGACCCTGAGCCGCTTCAGCCCCTCGACGACCTCGACGCGGAACGGCCCGACCCTGGTGTCCATGCGGTCGTTCCCCAGCTCGCGGGACGCGCGGACGACCTTGTGGATCGGACCGCGCCGCACGACCGCGAACGCGTCCATCACCCCGAGGTTCGGGTACTGCCCGATCCCGATGATCAGCATCAGCTCGTCCGAGCAGGGGTGGGCGTTGAAGTAGTACCGGTCGTAGAAGTTGCGGTCGGACGTGGTGACGTGCCGCATCACCTCGGGCGCCTGGTGGATCGGGTAGTCGTCGAGCGGCGACAGCGTCACCGGTCACCTCCGAGGATGCGGGCGAGCAGCTGCGTGCAGTTGTTGTTGTACGGGAAGTCGGAGGACGGCTCGATCCAGCCGAAGTCGATCATCGCCTGCCCGATCCGCGCCATGATCACCGAGAACTTGAAGCCGGACAGGACCTCGTAGTACGCCATGTCCCGCATCGGGCGGCCGAGCAGCTCCTCGTACCGGGCGACGGTCTCGGCGGGGGAGGGGAAGCCGTCCAGCCGGGCCGCGCCGACGCCCTCGCTGTGGTGCCGGTCGAGGAACAGGAACCAGGCGAGGTCCTCCTCGGGCGCGCCGAGCGCGGCGGTCTCCCAGTCCAGGACGGCCGCGGGCACGCCCTCCTGGAAGATCACGTTGCCGATGCGGGCGTCGCCCCACAGCGCCACCGGCTCGTCCGGCTCCTCGGGGCGGTTCGCCTTCAGCCACTCCAGGGCCTTGAGCGCCGTCTCCTGCGGCCCCTGGTAGGCCCAGTGCAGGTAGTGCTCGTAGTAGTTCAGCCGCTGGTCGAGGCCGGGCGCGCCCCACTGCGGCTGGTCGAGGAAGCCGAGCTCCAGCTCCCGGACGTCCAGCCGGTGCAGGACGGCGAGGATCTCCAGCGTGGACCACCACATCGCGGCCCGCTCCTCCGGCGGGGCCTCGGTCACCCAGCCGTCCAGGTGGTACGGCGGCATGTCGGTGGGGACGCGGCCGTCGACCCGCCCCATCACGAAGAACGGGGCGCCGAGCACGTCCGGGGACGGCTCGTACCAGCGGATCGGCGGCACCGGGACGCTCGTGCGCTCGTCCAGGATCCGCATCAGCCGGTACTCCTCGGCGAACCGCGGTTCGGGGAAGACCTGGTACTTCACGGGCGCGACCCGCGCGACGAGCCGCTCGCGCCGGGGTTCGCCGCCGTCGGCCCACTCGGCCTCGAACAGCAGGGTCTCGTTGGAGAACCCGCTGGTCTGCGGGGTCTCCACGGCGGGGATGGCGGCGCCGGGCAGCCGCCCGGCCAGCCAGTCCGCCAGTGCGCGCCGGGTGATCTCGGGATCGCGTTGGTCGGGAACGGGCATGCCGCCTCCTTGCGCCGCAGCAAAGTAGAACGTGTTCTATCAACGAGCCGGGGGGCGGTCAATGGGTGCGGGACCCCCGGCGTGAAAACATGGCCGGATGCGTCTGACCAAGCTTGGGCACGCCTGCGTGCAGCTCACCGAGAACGACCGCACGATCGTCATCGACCCCGGGGCCTTCAGCGACGGTGCCGCCGCGGTCGCCGCCGCCGACGCCGTGCTGATCACCCACGAGCACTTCGACCACTTCGACGCCGACGCGCTGCGCGCCGCGATGGCGGAGCGTCCGGAGCTGGAGGTCTGGACGTCCCGCGTCGTCGCCGAGAGCCTCGCCGACCTGGGCGGGCGCGTCCACCAGGTGGGCCACGGCGACGCCGTCACCATCGCGGGCTTCGACGTGCACGTCTACGGCGAGGAGCACGAGATCCTGCACCCGGACGTGCCGCCCATCCCGAACGTCGGCTTCCTGGTGAACGGCGAGGTGTTCCACCCGGGCGACGCGTGGACCGTCCCGTCCGAGCCCGTCCCGACGCTGTGCCTGCCGGGGAACGCGCCCTGGATGAAGATCCCGGAGCTGATCCAGTACACGCGGGAGGTCCGCCCCGAGCGCGCCTTCATCGTCCACGACGGCCTGCTGAACGACATCGGGCTGCAGGTGCTGCAGAACTTCGTCGGCAACGCGGGCAAGGAGCAGGGCAAGGAGTACGTCCGCCTCACCCCGGGCACCACGGTGGACCTGGCCGCCAAATGACCGGTTCCCCTCGCCCCCGGCCCCCCGCCTCCGCGCCGCCGCCCATCCGGGCGGTGTTCTTCGACATCGGCGAGACCCTCATCAACGAGGGGGAGATCTACGGGCGGTGGGCCGACTGGTTCGGCGTGCCCAGGCACACGTTCCTGGCGAAGCTCGGCGCGGTGCTCGCCACGGGCGGCACCCACATGGACGTCCTGGAGTACTTCCGGCCGGGGTTCGACCTGGCGGAGGAGGAGCGGCGCCGCGCCGAGGCGGGCGTCCCGAACGGGTTCGGGCCGGACGACCTGTACCCGGACGCGCGGGCCTGCCTGTCCGGGCTCCGCGACCAGGGCCTCTACGTCGGGATCGCGGGCAACCAGCCGGTCGAGGCGGCGGCGCACATGGCGGAGATCGCCCTGGACGCGGACGTCGTCGGCATCTCGGACGTGTGGGGCGTCAGCAAGCCGTCCCCCGAGTTCTTCGAGCGCTGCGCCCAGCTCGCCGACGTGCTCCCCGACCGGGTCCTGTACGTGGGCGACCGCATCGACAACGACGTCCGCCCGGCGCTGGAGTTCGAGATGCGGGCGGCGTTCCTGCGGCGCGGCCCCTGGGGCCACATCCAGCGGGACGACGCCGCGCTCCGCGACTGCCTGTTCGTCCTCGACGACCTGGTCGACCTGCCGAAGCTCGTCGCCGAGTACAACGCCCGGTAGCACTGGGGCGCGTCCGAGACCGCCCCTAGGGGATGTCCCCTAATCCGCGAGTATGGCGCCGGAACGGGTCTTGCGGCCGATGTGGGGGGCTCGCCCGGTTCGTAGCGTGGAGAACGTGGCCGCGACGGAGACCGCGGCCGCGTTCACCGCTCGATTAATCGGGGAGAGAAGAACCCATGAACGGTCTTTACCGCCCGCGCGACGGCCGGATGATCGCGGGCGTCTGCGCCGGCCTCGCCCGCCGGTTCGGCATGACGCCCGGGATGGTCCGCCTGCTCTTCGTCCTCTCGTGCCTGCTTCCGGGCCCGCAGTTCGTCGTCTACCTGGTCCTGTGGGTGATGATGCCCGACGAGGACCGGCACACGGCGGGCGTCCGCTAGCTCCAAGATCATCGATAGTGCTCGACCGGGCACCCGCATGGGTGTTAGATCGGGGCACCACCATCGGACCCCTTCCGCCGTCCGGTCGCCCGGGCGGGGAACGCCGGAAGGGGCCCGTCCCTCCGTGGGAAGGGGAGGAGCCAGGTGCCTGAGGAGGCCGCCGCCGCGCGCGAGGCGGAGTACGCGGCCCGGCTGCTGGGGTTCCTGCGCGACCTGGCGCGGGCCCGGCGGCGCCCGTCCCGCGACCTCGCCGGCCACGACCACGTCGAGTGGCTGGCCGACCTGCCCGGCGACGTCTACGTGGAGGCGGACGCCGGGCCCGGCGACGTCCTGTTCAGCATCCCGGTCATCCCGCTCACGCCGCCCGTCGTGCTGGAGGAGTTCGACGGCTGGCTCGCGCTCCGCAACTGGTACCGGGTCCTGCGGGAGCTCGCCGGGCAGGAGGTCGTGCTCGCGACCGGCCTGCTGTCGTGGCGCCCCGCCGTCCACGACCACCTGCTGAGCACGCCCGTCCGCATCGTCGTGGACGAGCGCACCGAGCGCGTCGACGTCGTCCTCACCGGGCACACGACCCTGCGCGACCGGGAGCTGCTCGCCGGGCATCCCGGGTTCCGGCCCGCCGGCTGGATCGCCGACGCCGTCCAGGCCGGGCAGGGCTTCGGGCTGAACCCGTCCGTCGGCGACGTCCTGCGCAAATGGGCCCAGACGGCGCTTACCGGCCCCGCCGAGTACCGGGAGGACTGGACGCCCGGCACCGACGGCGGGCCGCCCGCCCCGCGCATCCGGCTCGCGCCCGCGCTCGTCGTCCGGCCGCCGGGCCGCGACGCCGTCGCCGACCACCACGCCCGGCTGCTCAGCCTGCTGCCCCGGCGCGTGCCGGACGGGCTGGCGCGGCTGGTGTCGCCCGGCCGCAGACCGCAGGTCATGCACATCCCGGAGCGGACGCCGCAGACCGTCCCCGACCTGCTCGCCGGGATGCTGGCGCGCGGCCACCGGGTGCTCGTCGCCACGTCCGGGCCCGGCGCGTCCACCGCGCTGCGCGCCGCCCTCCCGCCCGGACTCGCCGAGCTCACCGCGACCGACGCGGCCACCGGCGCGCAGGTGCGGGACGCGGTCCGCGCCGCCCGGCCCGACGCCGCCGCCCCGGCCGAGCGCGAGAAGGCCGCCGCGCGGCGCGTCACCGAACTCGCCGAGCGGCTGGACGGCGAGTCCGCCGCGCCCGCGCCCGACCGCCGCGACGAGGACCCCGAGCTGTCGTGGCTGCCCGTCCGGCCCGACCTGCCGCCGACCCCGCCGATCTCCCGGTCCGAGGCGGCGGAGCTGGTCGTCCTGCTCGCCGAGGAGAGCCCCGAGCGCAAGGCCCGCACCGCGCAGCGCGACGTCGACCCGGGCGCGCTGCCCAGCGCCGCCTACGTGCGCACGCTGATCGAGGCGGAGCAGGCCGCCGCCGAGCGCGCCGAGCGCGCCCGCACGGACCTGTCGCAGCGCCTCCGCGACAGCGACGTCACCCTCCTCGCCCGCCTCGACGGCGACGCGTCCATCGTCGCCGCCGCGCTCCGCGACCTCGGCCTGGACGGCCACCCCGGCGGCTGGAACCCCGCCGACCTCGCCGTCCGCGCGTTCAGCGACGCGCTCGCCGAGCGCCGCCCGCTCATCTGGGCCCGCGTCGTGGAGATGACGGACCGCGCCCAGTGGGCCGAGCGCGCCCTCGCCGGGCTCGGCCGCCACCGCGTCGAGCTGCCCGCCGACGCCGACCTGCGCGGCCTCGCCGCAGCCGCGCAGGACCTGCGCGGCTACCTCGCCGGCGGCGGCACCCTCAAGCGCGGGCCCCTGCGCTCCGCGGCCCAGCGCCAGGCCGAGACGCTCCTCGCCACCGTCACCGTGGACGGCGCCGCGCCCACCACGGCCGAGCTGCTCCACCTCGTCCACACCGACCTCATGGTGCGGATCACCTGCCGCGAGCTCCAGTACGTCTGGGAGGCCGCGGGCATCTCCTTCCCCGCCGACCTCCCGCCCGCCGAGCGCATCGCCCGGTTCGTCCGCGCCCACGCCCGCCTCGCCCGCGTCCGGGACGCCATGCCCGCCGTCGACTCGACGCGCACGCTCCTCGACCGGCACGGCTTCGGCGTGTCCATCAACCACCCGGCGCAGTGGCACGCCTACGCCACCGCCCTCCGCAACGCCCTCGAAGGGCTCGGCGTCAACCGCGCCACCGCCGACCTCGACGCCCTCCGCGACTCGATCGGCCCCCCGCACGCCGACGATCCCCCCGAGCTGGGCGCCGCCATCGCCGCGATCGAGGCCCGCGACGCCGCCGCCTACGGCCGCGCCCTCGGCGCTCTCGCCGAGGCCCGCCACGAGCGCTCCCTGCAGATCCGCTGCACCGAGCTCCTCGACCGCGTCCGCGCCGTCCACCCCGACCTCGCCAACCTCATGATCGCCACCGACGGCGACGAGGCCTGGCACGACCGCACCCGCCGCTGGGACGACGCCTGGGCCTGGGCCCGCCGCGCCGCCGCCACCCCGCCGCCCGCCCGCACCGAACTGGCCGCCGCCGAAGAGGAACTCGCCGAGGCCCGCGCCGCCCTCACCACCGCCCAGGCGTGGACGGCCGCCGCCGACCTCGCCGACGTCCCCGCCTGGATCCTCCCGCTCTGGCGCATCCCGGACGTCCTGCCGCCCGAACCCGACTCGTTCGACGCCGTCATCGTGGACGGCGAGCACGAGGCCGGCGCCGAGGCCCTGTTCCTCCTCTGGCTGGCACCCCGCGCCATCCTCGTCGGCCCCGCCGGTGCCGACCTCCCGCCCCCCGAGGGCCCCCTCCCCGCCACCCGCCTCCCACCCCACCTGCACGAGGCGATCACCCCGACGACCACCCTTTTCACCGCCCTGACCGCCCCCCGCGACGAGACGGAGCAGGAACCGCCCCGGGCGAAGACCCCGCCCCGCCGCCTGGACGCCCCGTCCCTGCCCTCACGCGAAGCGAACGAGCCCGGCGCCCGCCGCGTCCCGCCCCGCCGCCTGGACGCTCCGCGCCCGAACCCACCCGAGGCCGCCCCACCCCGACGCCCCCCGACAGGCCCCCCTCCCCGACGCCCGGACACGACGCCCGAGCCCCCGGAACCGGAGCGCCGTCCCCCTGCAACGCCGAATATCCCCGCCCTGTGGGGCACCCCCGGCCCCCACCCGCCCCCGAAGCCCCAGCACCCCCCAGCCCCGCACCCGAAGGAAACCCCGCGCGAGCACGAGGCCCCACGCGTCCAGAACCCCCCACGCCTGCAGGAAGCCCCACGCCAGCCCGAGCCACAGCCTCCTGCGGAGCCACGGCGCCCGGCCGGACCACCGCGCCGACCGGTTCCGCCACGATCACTGGAGCGGCAGGCCCCGCAGGAGCCCCCGCGCCCACAGGAGCCCCCACGCCCGCAGGATGCTCCGCGACCTCCGGCTGAGACGCGGCCTTCGATGGAGTCGCAGCGTCCCCCGGGGCCGCCTCCGCGCCGACCGGTTCCCCCGCGTTCGCTGGAGAGGCAGCGCCCGCTGGACGACCCGCAGGGCCCGCCGATGCCGCCTCGCGCGCCGGACTCGCCTCGTCGGCGCGGGGTGCCGCGTCCGCCGGAGGTGCAGGGACCCCCAGACGTGCCGCGGCCGCCGGAGTCGCGGCGTCGGCCCATGCCGCCGCGCCGGTTGGACTCGCCGCTTCGGTCCGGGGCGCCGCATCCTCCGGAGGAGCAGGGACCGCCCGTGCCGCCTCCCTCTCCGAGTTCGCCGCGTCCGGCGGACGAGACGCAGCCCGTGGACGTGCCGCCGCAGCGGGACGGCTCCGGGGAGCACGCGAAGGTGCGGCGCGGGCAGTCGATCGTGAGTTACAAGCGGCCCGAGCTGGTCGAGATCGTCGGGCGGATCGCCGAGCGGGAGCCGGACCTCAGCGATGACCAGCTCGTCGAGCTGGTCGCGCGGCTCCTCGCCTGCCCCGAGGATGAGGCGCTCCTCGTCGGCGCGCGGCTCCGCTACGCCGTGGAGACCTACCGGCAGCAGGCGGAGGACTGACCTCTGATGGTCGGCGAACTCGTGCGGTCTCTCCAGGAGAAGGCGGCGCGCGGCCAGCCGGCGGAGCGGGTCGAGGACGCCGGCGGATGGCTGCTGCGGCTCGCCCCCGAAGGCTCGTGGTGGGTGGGGGCGGCGCTTCCGCATGGCGCGGCCGGGCCGGGCGAGATGGAACGCAGGGTCGTCGCGGCGGAGGAGTTCTATGCCGCCCATGGCGCGGTGCCGCGATTCCAGCTCACTCCTGGGGTGTGCCCTGAGGGGCTCGACGACCTTCTCGAACGGCGGGGTTATCGGCGGCACAGCCCCGTGTCATTGCGCGCCGCGAGCACCGCACGCGTCCGCGAACTCGAAAGCACGCTGAATGCCAGAGTGGACGAGCGTCCGACGCGCGCGTGGTATGCCGCCTGGCAGGCGGTGAACGGCGAGTCCGCCGCCGAGTGGGAGATGCTGGCCCGCGTGGACCTGCCGTCCGCCTACGTGTCCGCGCTGATCGGAGACGATGTCGTCGCGGTCGGCCGGGCGGTGCTCGATTCCGGGTGGGCGGGCGTTTTCAGCATGGCGACGCTTCCCGAGGCGCGCGGGAAAGGCGCCGCCCGGAATGTGTTGTCCGCGCTGGCCGGCTGGGCGGACGCGAACGATGCCGACCGCATGTACCTCCAGGTCGAACGCGGGAATGCGGCGGCGTCGCGGCTCTACGCGCGGGCGGGCTTCACCGAAATGCGCACCTACCACTACCGGAGCGCCGGGCGGCGGTAAAGGGTGTGCGAAGTGTCGGTGGCGACCGGCAGAATCGCCCGCATGGTGACCGGAGAACTGGTCCAGGTGTGGCGGGACGTCATTCTGGGCGACGAGAAGTCGTGGGTCCTGTTCGAGCACGGCACGTGCGTGATCCTGATGGAGCCCGAGGACGATCTGAGCGCCCAGGCGGTGGCACTGCTGCGCGAGTACGGGCCCGTTCACGGGGGCACCCCGGCCGGTGACTTCGGGACGATCGACCTCGACGCGGCCCCCGGATGGGCCGTGTACGGGCACCACGGCGACATCCTCACCTATGTCGCTCCGGACGAGGTCGAGGAAGCCGCGGACGATCTGGTCGTGGGCCTGTTCGGGCGGAGCAAACGCGATCAGGACGCCCGGGAACTCTCCGTGCTCCATGTCGAGGACAAGCGCGCTCGGTGAATTCGGGTACTGATGTCAGCGGATGTCTGTACAAATGTCATGTGACGGAATGGGACGAGGAGGCGCTGGCGCGGTTGCGGGCCGCCGCCCATCGGGGCGACGGCGACACCTCGGTCCTCCGGGGGCGTCCGCTCGATCCGGTGCTCCAGTACGCGGGTGACGTGCTGCTCGCCGCGCTGTCCCGGGACGGCGGCGACGGCGCGCTCGCCCGCGCCTGCCTGGACGGCCTGCGAACGCGCGGCCTGCCGGGCGACGCCGAGCTGGCCGCCGAACTCGCCGCCGCGCTCGACGGCGCCCCGCCCGCCGAACCGCTCGGCCCGCTGCCGGTCGACCTCGGCGCCGTCGCGGCGGCCCTCGACGACGGCGGCCACCTGCTCGACCTGGAGCGCGGCGACGTCCTGCCGGAGGACGAGGCGTCCCCGGCGGACCCGTGGCGCTGGCTGCCGATCCCGCCGGGCGCCCTGCCCGAAGGCGAGGACGCCCGGCGGGGCGCGGCGCGCGCCTGGCTCGCCGAGCAGGGCTACCGGCCCGTCCCGCGCACCCTCTAGGAACCGGGGCGCACCAGCGGGAACGGGATCGTCTCCCGGATGCTGCGGCCCGTGAGGGTGATCAGCAGCCGGTCGATGCCCATGCCCATGCCGCCGGCGGGCGGCATCGCGTACTCCAGGGCGCGCAGGAAGTCCTCGTCGAGCTCCATGGCCTCCGGGTCGCCGCCCGCCGCCTGCAGCGACTGCTCGGTGAGCCGCTTGCGCTGCAGGATCGGGTCGATCAGCTCGGAGTAGGCGGTGCCCAGCTCCAGGCCGAAGACGATCAGGTCCCACTTCTCGGCGAGCCGCGGGTCGGCGCGGTGCGGGCGGGTCAGCGGGGACGTCTCGGCCGGGTAGTCGCGGACGAACGTCGGCGCCGTCAGCTGCTCCTCGACGAGCTCCTCGAACAGCTCCTGGACGACCTTCCCCTGCCCCCACTGCGGGTCGGCGTTCAGCCCGTGCCGCTCGGCGAAGCCGCGGACCACGTCCGCGGGCGTCCCCGGGGTGACCTCCTCACCGAGGGCCTTCGACACCGACTCGTAGACGGTGATCTCGTGCCAGGGCTCGGCGAGGTCGTACTCGACGCCGTCCCGGACGACGACGGTGGTACCGAGGGCGGCGCGGGCCGCGTCCACGACGAGGGAGCGGGTCAGCTCCGCCATCGTGTCGTAGTCGCCGTACGGCTCGTACGCCTCCAGCATTGTGAACTCGGGGTTGTGCTTCTGCGACACGCCCTCGTTGCGGAAGTTGCGGTTCAGCTCGAAGACGCGCCCGACCCCGCCGACCAGCAGCCGCTTCAGGTACAGCTCGGGCGCGATCCGCAGGTAGAGCTGCATGTTGTAGGCGTTGATGCGGGTCGTGAACGGCCGCGCGGCGGCGCCGCCGTGGACGGGCTGGAGCATCGGCGTCTCGACCTCGAGGTAGCCGCGGTCGCGCAGCCCCTCGCGGACGGCGGCGATGGCGTCGCCGCGCATCCGCAGCATCCGGCGGGACTCGTCGTTCACGATGAAGTCGACGTACCGCTGCCGGACGCGGGCCTCGGGGTCCGACAGCCCGGAGCTCTTGTTCGGCAGCGGGCGCAGGCACTTCGCGGCGAGCGTCCAGGACGCGGCGAGCACCGACAGCTCCCCGCGCCGCGACGTGACGACCTCGCCGCGCACCCCGACCTGGTCGCCGAGGTCGATGAGCGTCTTCCAGTGGCGCAGCGACTCCTCGCCGAGCGCGTCGGCGGTCAGCATGACCTGCAGGTCGGCGGTCTCGTCCCGCAGCGTGACGAAGATCAGCCGGCCGTGCTCGCGGGCGAGCACGACCCGTCCCGCGATGGCGACCTCGGTGCCGGTGCGCGTGTCGGGGGCGAGGCCGGGGAAGCGGTCGCGGATCCCGGCGGCGAAGTCGGTGCGCTCGCAGCCGAGCGCGTACGGCTCCATCCCGGCGGCGCGGATCTGGTCGAGCTTGGCGTGCCGCACCCGCTCCTGCTCCGACAGCCGCCGCTGCGGGGCGCGGGCCGCGTCCGCCGCCTCCTCGATCTCGTGGATCTTGTCGACGAGGTCGGTGGACGGGACCATCGCGGCGGCCCGGTCGAGCTTCGGCCGGTTGAAGCTCGGCAGGAACCCCTCGGCGCGCGCGTAGGCGAGGCCGAGCCGGACGAGGTGGCGGCTCTGCGTGTAGCAGATGAAGCGGGGCCGCCAGTGCGGCATGTACTTGGCGTTCGACAGGTACAGCGATTCGAGCTGCCAGAACTTCGACGCGAACGACAGGAACTTGTAGTAGAGGCGCGCGACGGGCCCGGCGCCGATCTGGGAGCCGCGCTCGAACGCCGAGCGCAGCATCGCGAAGTTGAGCGACAGCTGCTGCGCGCCGATCGCGGCGGCCTTCTCGGCGAGCTTGGCGACCATGTACTCGTTGAGGCCGTTCTCGGCGAGCCGGTCGCGGCGCATCAGGTCGAGCGACAGCCCGGCCCGCCCCCACGGGACGAAGCTGAGCAGGCCGCGCAGCTCCCCGTGCGCGTCGAACGCCTCGACCATGACGCAGCGCCCGTCGGTGGGGTCGCCGAGCCGGCCGAGCGCCATGGAGAAGCCGCGCTCGGTCTCCTCGCCGCGCCAGGCGTCGGCGCTGCGGATGAGCTTGGCCATCTCCCAGCCGGGGATCTGCGCGTGCCGCCGGATCCGGACCGTGTACCCGGCCCGCTCGACGCGCCGGACGGCCTGCCGCACCTGCCGCATCTCGCGCCCGTCGAGGTTGAAGTCGGTGAGGTCGATGATGGCCTCGTCGCCGAGCTCCAGCGCGTCGAACCCGTGCCGCTTGTAGATGTGGGCGGCGCGCTCGCCGACGCTGACGGCGCCGGGGATCCACGCGTGCGCGCGGCACTCCTCCAGCCACGCCTCGATGGCCTGGTCCCAGGACTCGGGGTCGCCGAGGGGGTCGCCGCTGGCGAGGGAGACCGAACCCTCGACCCGGTAGGCGATGGCCGCCTTACCGTTCGGCGCGACCATGACGTCCTTGTCGCGGCGCAGCGCGAAGTAGCCGAGCGAGTCCTGGTCGCCGTACTCGGCGAGCAGCGCGCGCGCCGACAGCTCCTCGCCGGGGGACAGGACGGGGTCGCGCCGCCCCGGTTTGAACAGCGCCCAGAACGTGACGATCAGCAGCCCGGTACCGAGGCTCCACAGGATCGCGTCGACCCAGAACGGCACGGCGACGTCGATCGGCTTGCCGGTGACGCGCGGCCCGAGGACGGTCTGCGCGATCGCGTAGAGCGGATGCGTCCACAGGTCGCCGCTGCGGTTGCCGTCGGTCACGGTGACGAGGAACGTGCCGATCCCGCAGGTCACGATCAGGAGGCTGGTGAAGACGATGGTCGCGAGCCGCCGGTTGGCACGGTCCGGGAGGGTGGTGAACTCGCCGCGCGCGGAGATCAGCAGGCCGAGCACGGCCAGGTACACGGCGGCCGTGACGATCAGCCCGACGGGGGTGGGCCGCTCCGGGTTGAACAGCGTGGTCAGCACGGCGGTGACGCCGAGCGCCGTGGGCAGGCAGAAGATCAGCAGGAGGATCCGCCAGGCGGCCTTCTTGCGCCGCCGGACGCCCATCGACAGCAGGATCCACAGCAGCCCGACGGGGACGCTGGGGAACCAGCCGAGGTAGCCGATCCAGCGCAGCGCCCAGATATCGGCTATCTCGAGGATGAGACCATAGGAGACCCACGCGAGCAGCGACAGGATCCCGGAGAGTCGGGTGTACCAGAAGAAGATCGTGGGTGCGGCCTGGATGAGGCGCTCCCACTCGCCCCGCAGGCCGCCCGTGCCCGTGCCCGGCGGCTCCTTCTCCGTCATGCCCCCCCGGTCCCCGCGTGGTTCGGCTCTGTTCTTTTTACCGGGTGTCACGTCCATCACGCTTTCGTCCGCGGCGGGGGCCCGTCCGGCGGCGAACCTCGGGATGGTGCCGGACGTCGTACGGATAGGGGGATGTGGCTTGCAAGCTCGGTCCAAGGTTGTCAGCAAAAGTCGATATGGTCGCGGATATGCCAAATGAACCCACCGGTGAGCGGTTGCTCGCCCGCCGCTACCGCCTGGTGACCCAGGTCGGCCGAGGCGGCATGGGGACGGTCTGGCAGGCGCACGATGAGGTCCTCGGTCGTGACGTTGCGGTGAAGGAGGTCATCCTCCCGCATGGTCTCACCGATGAGGAACGCGCCGTGCACCACAAGCGCACGTTCCGTGAGGCCCGCACCGCCGCGCGGCTCGGCCACCCCGGCGTTGTGACGGTCTACGACGTCGTCGAGGAGGACGACCGGCCGTGGATCATCATGGAGCTGATCAAGGCCCGCTCGCTGGACCAGGTGATCAAGCAGGACGGTCCGCTGGAGCCGCGCCGCGCCGCCGAGATCGGCCGGCAGATGCTCGCCGCGCTGCACGCCGCGCACGGCGCCGGGGTCCTGCACCGCGACGTCAAGCCGAGCAACGTGCTGATCACCGGGACCGGCCGGATGGGCGAGCGCGCGGTGCTCACCGACTTCGGCATCGCGACCGCCGCCGGGGACGCCACGCTCACCCAGACGGGCCTGGTGATGGGCTCGCCCGCCTACATCGCGCCCGAGCGCGCGCGGGGCCGCGTCGCCGGCCCGGCGTCCGACCTGTGGTCGCTCGGCGTCACGCTGTACGCGATGGTGCACGGCCGGTCGCCGTTCGAGCGGCCCGAGCCGATGGCCGCGCTGGTCGCGGTGATCTCCGAGGAGCCCGACCCGCCGGAGAAGGGCGGCCGGCTCGTCCCGGTCATCGAGGGGCTGCTGCGCAAGAACCCCGACCAGCGGATGGACGCGATCGAGGCCGGCGCGCTGCTGGACGACATCGTCCGCCAGGAGACGGTCGACACGCAGCGCACCATGGCCGTCGAGTTCTCCATGGACGACCTCGCCGACCCGCAGGGCACCGTCCAGGACTCCGCCTACCGGTCGCGGCCGTACGCGGAGGCGTACGCCGAGCCGTACCCGGAGACGTACGCGCCCGACCAGCCGCTCCCCGAGGAACTGGAGGAGCAGGGCGGCCCGGAGGCCCCCGAGCCGGCCCCGCAGGCTCCATCGGCCCCGGCCGCTCCGTCCGCACGGTCCGCGTCGTCACCGCGGGCTCCGGCGTCCGAGAACGCCCAGGAGGCGCGGCCGGACCAGCTGACCAGCCTCGACCTCCCCGCCGAAGTGACCCGCGCGGCGAAGCGGGGCGGCCGGGGGAGCGAGGCGACCCGGGCGAGCGCCGGCGACCCGGCCGAGACCGCGCCCGACCCCGACCGGGTCAGGTCATGGCGGTCCGGGCCGCGCACCGAGCCCGCCGGCGCCGTCCGCTCCGACACGGTCCCCTCCGAGCAGGACCCGCCCGGCCCGGCCACGCACTTCCCGCCGACGACGCACCACCCGTCCGCACGGCCCGCGCTGGCCGCCAACCGGAACGTGCTGATCGTCGCCGCCATCGTGCTGGTCATCATCGTGGTCATCGCGAGCATCGCCCTCGCCAGCAGCGGCGACGACGACAAGGGGGACCGCAAGGAGGGCGCCGCCACGCCGTCCGGCGGCCCGGCGCCGTCGACGCTCGCCACGGCCGGGGCGTCGAGCGCGTCGTCCACCGCCTCGGCGAGCGCGTCGCCGGGCGGGCTGCCCGCCGGGTTCCGCCTGCACAAGGACCGCACCGGCTACGCGGTCCCCGTCCCGAAGGGGTACACCGGTCCCGAGCGCAAGCAGGGCGGCGACTTCTTCTACTCGCCCGACCGCAAGGTCTACATCCAGATCGGCCAGACCGACGATCCGGGCGAGAGCGCGATCGGCGACTGGCGGCGGCAGGAGCGCGGCGGTGCCGGGTTCCCCGGCTACAAGAGGATCAAGATCGCTCCGACCGGCGACCACCCGCCCGTCCGCGACACCGGCGACGGCGACGACTCCGCCGACTGGGAGTTCACCTACAGCGGCGACGGGGGCCGGGTGCACATCCTCAACCGCGGGTTCGTGGCGAACGGCCACGGCTACGCGATCCTGCTGCGCGCGCCGGAGGCCGCCTGGGACAAGGTCTTCCAGGAGATGCAGCCGGTCTACGCGCACTTCAAGCCCGCGGACGACTGATGGGCGGCCGTCTCCTCGCCGGACGGTACCGGCTCGAATCCGTGGTCGGGCGCGGCGGCATGGGCACCGTGTGGCGCGCCCGCGACGAGACCCTCGACCGCGAGGTCGCGGTCAAGGAGGTCGTGCTGCCCGCCGGGCTGAGCGACGAGGAGCGGGAGAACCGGCACCGCCGGACGCTCCGCGAGGCCCGCGCGTCGGCGCGGCTGAACCATCCGGGCGTCGTGACCGTACACGACGTCGTGGACGAGGACGCCCGGCCGTGGATCGTCATGGAGCTGGTCGAGGCCCGCTCGCTCCAGGAGATCGTGGACGAGGACGGGCCGCTGCCGCCCGGCCGGGTCGCGGAGATCGGCCGGCAGGTCGCGGGCGCGCTGCGCGCCGCGCACGCGATCGGCATCCTGCACCGCGACGTCAAGCCCGCGAACGTGCTGGTCGCCGGGGACGACCGGGCCGTCCTCACCGACTTCGGCATCGCCCAGCTCGCGGGTGACGCCACCCTCACCGGCACCGGGCTGATCATGGGGTCGCCCGCCTACATGTCGCCGGAGCGGGTGAACGGCGATCCGGCGATCCCCGCGTCCGACCTGTGGGCGCTCGGCGCCACCCTCTACACGGCGACGGAGGGCCGGGCCCCGCACCACCGCTCCGACGCGATGGCGGTCCTCGCCGCGGTGATGACGCAGGACGTCCCGCCGCCGCGGAACGCGGGCCCGCTCGCGCCCGTCCTCACCGCGCTGCTGGAGCGCGACCCGGTGCGGCGGCTGAGCGGCGACCGGGCCGAGGAGGCGCTCAAGGCGGTCGCGGCGGGCCGCGCCGCCGAACCGGCCATGACGCACGCGGCGACCATGCAGCAGCCCGTCCCGGTCCCGCCCCCCGTGCCCGCCCCGGCCCTGGACGTGACCGCGCCGTTCCCACCCGGCACCGACCAGCAGGGCGTGGGCCGGCAGGGGACGGGCTTTCAGGGGGCGGGCTTTCAGGGGGCGGGCTTTCAGGGGGCGACGACCGGATCCGTGCCCGTCCCGCCGCCGGTGGCGCCCGCGCCGGTACCGCCCGCCCCGCCGCGCAAGCGGTCGTCGCTTGTGCCGCTCCTCGGCGGCCTCGCCGCGGCGGCGGTGATCATCTCGGTCGCCGGGGTCGTGTTCTGGGCGAACCGCCCCTCGTCCGGCGGCGGCTCGCAGGACCTCACGACGAACCCGCCCGCCGCCGCCGGGAGCACGCCGTCCGCCACGCAGGACTCCCAGACCAGCACGTCCCCGTCGCACCCCGCGACCAGCCCGGCGGCCCTCCCGCCGGGGCTCGTCCGGACGGGCGGCAGCGGCTTCACGATCGGCATCCCGCGCGGATGGGTGCGCACGGTGCGGGGCAACAGCGTCGTCTGGACCGACCCCGCGTCCACCGCCTACATCCAGGTCGACCAGACGATCTGGACCGGGGACCCCTACGAGCACTGGGTCGTCTGGGAGCGGGAGGCCATCGCGGACGGCAAGCTGCAGAACTTCCGGCGGGTCGGGCCGATCACCCGGACGACCGTCGCGGGGCACCCCGCCGCCGACATCGAGTTCACCTGGACCCGGAGCGCGGGCCTCACCCGCGCCCGCGACCGGGGCGTGATCGTCGGGGGCCGGCCGTACGCCGTGGTGGTGGCGGTTCCCGCGTCCCAGTGGAACGGCAGAGAGCAGCTCGTGAAGAATGTGCTCGACACGTTCCGTCCCTCCGGGGTGGGATGACCGACGGGGGGACCCTTCCGACATGGCACAGGCACGTCTGCTCGGGAACCGCTACCGGCTGGACTCGGTGGTCGGCCGCGGCGGCATGGGCACCGTGTGGCGCGCCTTCGACGTCATGCTGGACCGCGAGGTCGCGGTCAAGGAGGTCGTGTTCCCGCCCGGCCTGACCGAGGACGAGCGCGCCGTCCTGTACGAGCGGACGTTCCGGGAGGCGCGGGCGTCGGCGCGGCTCAACCACTCCGGCGTCGTGACCGTCCACGACGTGGTGCAGGAGGGCGACCGGCCCTGGATCGTCATGGAGCTGGTGTCCGCGCCGTCGCTCCAGGACGTCATCGAGCGCGGCCCGCTGGACCCGCGCCGCGTCGCCGAGATCGGCCTGCAGATGCTCGGCGCGCTCCGGCACGCCCACGAGAAGGGCATCCTGCACCGTGACGTGAAGCCCAGCAACGTGCTGATCACCCAGTCCGGCCGGGTGGTGCTCACCGACTTCGGCATCGCGCAGATGGAGGGCGACGCGACGCTCACCCAGACCGGCCTGGTCATGGGGTCGCCCGCCTACATCCCGCCGGAGCGGGCGCAGGGCGAGCGCGCGGTGCCCGCGTCGGACCTGTGGGCGCTCGGCGCGACCCTGTACGCGGCGGTCGAGGGCCGCTCGCCCTATGAGCGGTCGGACGCGATGTCGTCGCTGCAGGCCGTGCTGACCGAGCCGGTCCCGATAGCGCGGAACGCGGGCCCGCTCGCCCGGGTGCTGGACGGGCTGCTGGCGCGCCAGCCGGTGCACCGGATGACCGCGGCGCAGGCGCAGCCGCTGCTCGCCCAGGTCGCGGCGATGCCGGCGCCGTCTCGCCCCGGCCCTCCGCCCCGGCCGCCCCATCCGTCCCAACCGTCTCGTCCCGTGGGGTCGGCCGCGCAGCCGCCGAGCGCGACGGTGATGGACGAGCCGTCCGCGCGGCGCCTTCCGCCGGCCCGCCGGGACGACGCGGCCGAGACCGTCCTCGACCCGGCCGGGTACAGCGACCCGGTGACCCGGCTCGATCCGCCCGAGCCCGAGCCGGTGACCCGCCGCGACCCCGGCCCCGCCGGTTCCGGAAGCCCTGCCGGCACCGGAGGCTCCGGCGGGGCGGGGGAGCGCGACGCCCAGACCCTGCTGGAGACCGAGTGGGCGCCGCCGCCGTCCAGGTCGGGCACCCGGTCCGGGCCGGGTGGCCCGCCGCAGACGCCGCCGCCGTGGGAGCAGCCGCAGCAGTACGCGAACTGGCAGCAGCCGCAGCCTCCGCCGCGCATGGCCGCGGGCGGTGAGCGCCACAAGACGGTGCTGGTCGTCACGCTCGCGGTGATCCTCGTCGTGGCGGCGGTGCTGCTCGGCGCGTTCATCCTGCGCGGCAAGCTGCGCTCGAACGCTCAGCCGGAGGCGATGCCGAGCCCGGTGATCTGCGCGCCGTTCGCGGTGACCGACGGCTGCTCGGACACCACGTCCGTCATCACCATGTAGGGGAGCGTCAGCGGCGGCGGGCTCTCCGGGGTGAAGGTCAGCGGGATCCCGAGCAGCTTGGACGACATCTTCGTCGTGTACATGACGACGTCGCCCGAGAGCGTGAGCTCGGGGGTGCGCGTCCGCGCCGCGGCCCGGCCGCCGGACGCCGTCTGGTCGACGTTCTTCAGGACGGCCTTGGACATGCTGAACTTCAGCGCCTTCACCGCCCCGCCCGCCGACGGCAGCGACGCGACGCCGTCGTAGCTGAGCCCCGACATCGTGAGTGAGCTGGCCCGCAGGGTCGACGCACCGGTGTAGATCCGCGTCCCGGAACCGGCGGCCGGCTTGGCGGCGGACTGCCCGTCCTTCGCCTGGCAGGCCGGATCCTTGCTCGACTGCAACTTCTTCAGGAGAGCACGGAGCTGGTCCTGGGAGAGCCCGGTGCCGTTCGCGGGGACGTCCGGGCAGGCCGCCGCCTTGGTGCTCTCAGACGGGGCAGTCGAAGGAGCGGCCGACGGAGCGGCGGTCGGGGAGGGCTCGGCGGTCGGGGCGGTGCTGGGAGCGGCCGTCGGGGCGGGCGTCGCCGTGGGCGCCGGGGTGGCCCACGGCCAGAGGGGCGTGGGCCAGGGCGCGAGCAGCGGCATGCCCAGCATGGCGGGAAGCGCGATGGCGGTCAGCCGCCCGCCGTGCCGGGCCGTCCTCCGGGGAGCCTGGGCCGCGGGAGCGGCCGGAGACCAGGCGAAGCCGAGGGCGCCGCCGACCAGGCCGAGCAGCAGGCCGACGAAGAACCCGCCGAAGTTGGACGTGAGGAACGACGCCAGCGACAGCAGCACGGCGAGGACGCCGTAGAAGCTGCGCTGAGCGGGCTGGAGCCACAGCAGCAGCCCGGCCGTGACGAGCAGCGCGCCGATCAGCCAGCTCGCCACCCCGGCCATGCCCTGATGGACGACGAGCGGCATCGGCGCGAGCGGGATCGCGATCAGTTCCAGGCCGCCGAGGACGGCGAACACGCCGCCCCAGAAGGGGCGTGTCCGCCGCCAGCGGCGGAATCCACGGGGTCCGGCGGAGTCCATGGCGCTCAGAAGCACTCGCGGCCGAGCTTCATGCTGAGGTTGTTCAGCTTGAAGGTTCCGGCGGTGGTGGCCCACGCGACCTGCTTGACGTTGCGCAGCTCGATGCTGGACGCCTGCTGGCCGAACATGCCCGCGGGCCCCTGGGCACCGTTCGGGCCCTTGTCCAGGGTGCCGGCGTCGCGGCCGATCTCGATGTCGGAGAACGTGGCGTCGGCGTCGAGCTGCTCGACGTCCAGGATCAGGTCGGACGCCTCGACGGGCTTGGATCCCGTCCCGGCGGTCAGCCGCAGGGTGAACGGGCCGACCTTGACCGACTGGCACATGTTGCGGATCTGCGCGGACTTGATCCCGGAGATCTGCACCGGGTGCTGCTTGCCGTCCTTGCCGGTGTCGACCCCGCCGTACTGGACGAAGCCCTGGCCGCTGAGGGAGTCGGCGCTGACCTTGAAGCTGCCGCCGGAGACGGCGAAGGAGGAGGCGACCGCGCCCTCCGCGGTCATGAAGGCGAGGGCGCCCGCGCCGATCGCGGCGGGGACGGCGAGGGCGGCGAACCGCTTCCAGCGGACGCGGCCGACCGGGGCCGCGGCGGGGGCGCCGGACGGGCCGGCGGGGGCGCCGGACGGGTCGGGGGAATCGGTCATGGGGGTTGCTCCTGGGGGTCTCGGCGGGCCGGGCGGAGCCCCGGCGGCACCGGTCGATCTCGTGACGGTGAGTGCAAGTTACTACCAAGTACTTACTTGCGGCAAACGGTGGCGGACTGCTCGAAGGTAAAGAATCGGGGCATTTACCTGCGGGATCTCTTGAACTCGATGTCAATAAGGGCCGGTGAGGATCAATCTCTATCAGCTACCAAGAGTGATCGTCACGGGCCATAGATCCCCGGTGTCGCGGGACGGAGGTCCTGAACCAGACCGCGGCGGGCGGGCTTCCCGGAGGGGTCAGCTCCCCGCCGAGAAGGCGTCCACGGCGAGGCGCAGCTCGCGCACGTGCCGTTCGAGATCGTCGACCGGCCCGGCACCGGCCGCCCGCACCCGGACGAGGTCGCCCTCCACCTTGGCGAGCCGCTCGTCCAGGGCCGCCAGCAGCCGGTCGCAGCCCGCGAGGGCGTCGGCGTCGTCGCCGCCGAGCGTGCTGCGCAGCAGCCGCGCCTGCTGCTTCAGCTCCAGGTTGCGGCGGTGCAGGTCGACGAAGACCGACACCTTCGCGCGCAGCAGCCACGGGTCGAACGGCTTGGTCAGGTAGTCGACGGCGCCGGTCGCGTAGCCCCGGTACGCCTGCTCGCCGGCGTCGCCGCCCGCGGTCAGGAAGATGATCGGGATGTCGCGGGTGCGGGGCCGGGACTTGATGTGCTCGGCCGTCTCGAAGCCGTCCATCTCCGGCATCACGACGTCGAGCAGGATGAGCGCGAAGTCGTCGTTGAGGAGTTCCTTCAGGGCCGCGTGCCCGGACGTGACGGGCACGACCTCCACCGGCAGGGCGTCGAGCACGGCCGCGAGGGCGGTCAGGTTCTCCTCGCGGTCGTCGACGGCCAGGATCCTGGTGTCGTGCGGCACTGGACTCCTCAACGTCGGTGGCGGCCTGTGCCGTCCAGCCTGTCATGCTCCCGCCGACGGCAACAGTGAATCGATGCAGAGTAAATTTCTAGGGCAGCCAGCCGGGTTTGACCAACCCCGACTCGTAGGCGAACACCACCAGCTGCGCGCGGTCGCGCGCGCCGAGCTTCACCATCGTGCGGCTGACGTGCGTCTTCGCGGTCGCCGGGCTCACCACGAGCCGGGCCGCGATCTCCTCGTTCGACAGGCCCTCCCCGACCAGCGCCATGACCTCCCGCTCGCGGTCGGTCAGGGCGTTCAGCCGCGGCGAGGGCGCGGGCTCCTTGGCCCGCGCGGCGAACTCGGCGATCAGCCGCCGGGTCACGCTCGGCGACAGCAGCGCGTCACCGGCCGCGACGGCCCGCACGGCGTGGATCAGCTCCACCGGCTCGGTGTCCTTCACGAGGAACCCGCTGGCGCCGCCGCGCAGCGCCTCGAACACGTACTCGTCCAACTCGAACGTGGTCAAGATCACGATCTTGACGCCGTCGAGCCGCTCGTCGGCGGCGATCCGGCGGGTCGCCTCCAGCCCGTCCAGGCCCGGCATGCGGATGTCCATCAGGATGACGTCGGGCCGCAGCCGGCGCGCCCCGGCGACCGCCTCCTCGCCGTCGCTCGCCTCGCCGACCACCTCGATGCCCGGCTGCGCGTCCAGCAGCGCGCGGAACCCGGCCCGGACGAGCACCTGGTCGTCGGCCAGCATCACCTTGATCACCGCGAACTCCCTCCGGCCCCGCCGTCGCCGCCGTCCACGCCGTCCCCGCCCGCGTCGCCCTCGGGCAGGGGAAGCTCGGCCCGCACCCGGAACCCGCCGCCCGGCCGCGGCCCCGCGTCGAACGTCCCGCCGAGCGCGGCGGCGCGCTCGCGCATCCCGCGCAGGCCGCTGCCGCCCGGCCGGTCGTCCAGCAGGGGCGCGCCCCGCCCGTCGTCCTCGACCCGGACCTCGATCCCGTGTTCACGGTAGGCGATCAGGACCCGCGCCGTCACCGGCCCGGGACCGGCGTGCCGGGTCACGTTCGTCAGCGCCTCCTGGACGATCCGGAACGCGGCGAGGTCGGTGTTCGCGTGCAGGGGCCGCCGGTCCCCGGTGATCTCGGCGTCGACGGCGAGCCCGGCCGACCGCGCCCGGTCGAGCAGGTCGTCCAGCCGGTCCAGCCCGGCGGCCGGGGCGCGCGGCGCGGTCTCGCCCTCCGACCGCAGCGCGCCGATCACGCCGCGCATCTCGGTGAGCGCCTCCTTGCTCGCGTCCTTGATCGCGGCGAGCGCCGTCCGCGCCTGCTCGGGGTTCTGGTCGATGAGGTGCAGCGCCACCCCCGCCTGCACGTTGATCATCGAGATGTTGTGCGCCAGGACGTCGTGCAGCTCGCGGGCCATCCGCAGCCGCTCCTCGCTGGCCTGGCGGCGCTCCTCCTCGGCCCGGGTCCGCGCGGTCTCGGCGGCGCGCTGCGCCCGCATCCGGATGAGCTCGCCGCCGATCAGCACGACCAGCGCCCAGCCGACGACGAAGCTCGACCCGGCGAGGGTCGGCTCCTCCACCGGGAACGGCCCGTCCTGCCCCCGCTCGCCCGCGGGGACCCCGATCAGCGCGGTGAGGGTGAAGAACGCGGCGAGCCCGATGCCCGCCCCGGCCCAGGTCAGCAGCCGGTGCCCGGCGGTGATCGCGGCGATCATCGCGACGGCCAGCGCGAGCGGCGCCGGGCCGTAGGTGTAGGCGCGCAGGAAGTACAGCGCCGTCACGGCCGAGACCGCGCACACCGTGAACACCGGGTGGCGGCGCCGCAGCAGCAGGAGCGCCGGGCCGCCGAGCAGCAGCGCGAAGCCGAGCGCGTCGAGGTCGGTGCGGCCCGGTTCGGACGCCCCGCCGCCGTGCTCCCACGGCGGGCCGCCGGGCCCTTCGCCGCCGGACGGGCCGCCGCTCTGCGCCCCGAGCGACCCGACGATCTGGAGGAAGGCCACCAGGACCGGGACCACCCAGACCGGCCAGGTGCCGGGGAGGGGCCAGCCGGTGCGGCCGTGCCCGTGCGGCGGTGAGGTGCTCATGCCTGCACGGTAAGTCATCGGGGCCGCGCGCCACGTCGGCCCCGGGGAGTGCGCGTCCGTACTCCTCCGGAGGTAGCCGGGCCGGCCGGGCGCCGCCGGGAGGCTCAGTCGTTCCAGCGGACGGGCAGATGGACGAAGCCGTGCCGGGCGCTGGACCGCAGCGGCACCGGCTCGCCCGCGGGCCGGGGCGCCCCGGGGCGTTCGAGCAGCGCCACGAGCATGGCGCGCAGGTGGACCCGCGCCAGCCGCGCGCCCAGGCAGGCGCGGTGTCCGAACCCGAAGCACAGGTGCGGCCGCGCGGCCTGGACGAACCGGTCCGGGGCGAACCGCCCGGGGTCGGGGAACGTCTCGCCGTCGTGGTTGGCGGAGACGAGCCACAGCGCCACGTTCTCGCCGGGCAGCAGCGGCACGCCGCCGACCGTCGTGGCGCGCAGGACCGTCCGCCAGACCTGGAGCACCGGCGTCCACCAGCGCAGCATCTCCTCGACGGCGCTGTCGATCAGCGCGTCGTCGTCCTGCCGCTCCCGCAGCCGGGCGTATTCGCCGGGGTGGCGCAGCAGCGCGTACAGGCCCCCGGCGAGGGTGTTGCGCAGCGTCTCGGGCAGTTCAGGCACGACCTCGCCGACGAAGTCGACCGCCTCTCCGGACGGGATGCGGGCGAGCATGTCGCGCGCGGGCGGGTCCATGTCGATGTGCGCCGCGCCGTGGGCCTCGCCGCCGGTCACGGGTCCGTGCAGCGGCCCGCCCATCTGCGGAGCGAAGACCTCGGGGTGCGTGAGGGCGTGGCGGACGTCGGAGTAGCGGAGCACGGCCCAGGCGCCGGGCTGCCCGGCGGTGCGCTCGTCGAGCCAGGCGACCGGCGTCCGCGCCCGGAGCCGTTCGAGCCGGTCGTGCGGGACCCCGCAGGCGTGGGCGTCCGCGCGGCCGGGGGGACGGGCGGTGGAGATCGCCGGCGCGCCGCGCCGTTGCGGCATGGGTACCTCCTCTCCGAGGCAGACGCTAACGCGTCCCGGCCGAACCCTGAAGGGCCGGATTCGGCCGTCCCCGGAGCCCGGCGGGTCCCATGCGCGGGCCGCGGTCACGGCGGCGCCCGGTGGATCAGCCCGCGAGCCACTCCCCGGTCTCCACGCTGACCAGCCCGTGCCGGGCCGCCTCGATCACCGCCTCCCGCTGCGAGTGGACGCCCAGCTTGGACAGCACGCTCTGCACGTGGCTGCGCGCGGTGCTGCGGGTGACCCCCATGGCCTTGGCCAGCGCCTGCGTGGACTCGCCCCGGGCCAGCCGCGTCAGCACCTCCCGCTCGCGCGGGGTGAGGAACCGCGCGACCTTCTGCGCGCGGGTGCTCGGGCGGGCGCCGCCGCGCAGCGCCGCCTGGTCGATCACGACCTCGCCGTCCGCGACGCGGCGCAGCACCGCGAGGATGTCGCCGGCCTGCTGGCCCTTGTGCGCGAACCCCCGCACCCCCACCGCGACGCCCTCGTCCAGCACCGGCTGCTCCAGGAAGCCGGTCAGCACGACGAAGCTGGTCCGCGGGGACGCGGCGCGCAGCCGCGGCATCCAGTCGAGCGCGGTGCCGGACGGGAACTGCAGGTCGATCAGGCAGGCGTCGGGCTGCCGGGAGCGGAGAACCGGCAGCGCGTCGGCGGGGGAGTAGACGACCCCGACGACGCTGTGCCCGGCGTCCGCGAGCACGAGCGACAGCGACTCGGCGAAGACCGCGTGGTCGTCGCAGATGAGCATTCTCATGGGTGCGGCCGCCAGTCGTCGGCGAACGCGTCGTCGCCGATGCCGCGCGGCCCGGCCGGGTCGGGCGGCGGCGCCGCCGGCAGCAGCATCCGGACCCGCGCCCCGCCCATCTCGCAGGTGCGGATCTCCAGGCTGCCGCCGTAGCCGGAGATGAGGTCGTGGACGATGCCGAGCCCGAGCGAGGCCAGGCCGGGCCGGCCCCGCCCGCGGCCCGCGCGGCCGGGGCGCCCGGCCGGGGCGGCGCCGAAGCCGGGGCCGTCGTCGTCGACCTGGATGACGATCCACCCCTGGTCGGCCTCCACGCGCACGTCGACGCGGCCCGCCGCGACGCGGCACGCGTTGTCGAGGACGTTGCGGATCGCGCGCCACAGGGCGACCGGGTCCATGTGGGCCCAGGTCTCGGCGCCGGTGAAGCACACCTCGTGCCGGGTCGCGAGCCGCATGCCGGTGACGACCTCGGCGGTCAGCTCGTCGACCCGGAGCCGCTCGGGGCCGGGCAGCGGGCGGCCGTCCGGGCCCTCCGCGCCGCCGGTGTCGTCCTCGTCGAGCCGGCGGAGCAGGTGGTCGAGCCAGCGGGTCTCGCCGAGCAGCTGCTCGATGCGGGCCCGGCTGGTGTCGCCGACGTCCTCCGCGACGACGACGGCCGAGGCCAGCATGATGATGGTGCCCAGCTCGTGCCGGATGTCGTGGCGGAGCCGGCGCCGCCACAGCACCTGCTCGCCCCGCCCGGCCGGGTGGCCGCCGTCGTGCGCGCCCGCGAGCGTCCCCGTCCCCGCGTACGTCCCCGCGTGCGCGCCCGCGCCCGCGGGGCCGGCGGGGGAGCCCGCCGGGGAGGACCGCGCTCGTCCGTTGTCCATGAAAGTCCCCCGTCCGCTATTCCAGCACCCCATAGACGGTCACCCGGCCTCCCGGCGCATGTCCAGTCAATTGGCCGCAACAGACCGCTGCCTGTCCAGAAGTGGACATGTGCCCCACCGGGGCAAACTCATTGCTTTGTCGGAACGTCCCAGTAAGGTTTGTCAGTTCGGCCGGTGACTTTTCTTTCATACCGGTGGCGTAGCCGCTTTGCGCATTCCGGTGGGTGCGCCGGCGGCCCCGCGGCGGGACAGTCGGACCATGCCTACGGTCACATTTCTCGGACATGCGGGGATCGCGCTGGACGCGGAGGCGTTCCGCCTGCTCGCGGACCCGTGGCTCGCTCCAACGGGGGCCTTTCTCGGAGCCTGGCACCAGTATCCGAGAAACGATCATCTGAATCCGGACGCGGTGCTCGACGCCGACTGGGTCGCGGTGTCGCACGAGCATCTAGATCATTTCGACCCGTGGGTCATCGCCCGCCTTCCCGTGCGGACCCGGATCCTCATTCCGCGTTATCCCGGACCCGCCTTCCGGGAACGCATGGCGGCGGCCGCGGGTGGCCGCCAGGTAATCGAGATCGAACCCTGGGGGAAATACCCGCTGGACAATCGCGGGTCCTGGATCACGGCGATTCCGGAACTGTCACCTATGTGCCACGATGCCGCCTTTCTCATCGTGGCGGACGGGCGCGGGATCCTGCATTGCAACGACGCCCGGCTCACCGCCGCGCAGGCCCGCCGCGCCAAGCACCTCGCCGGCGACCGGCTCGACCTCATGGCGGTGCAGACGTCCGGGGCGTCCTGGCACCCGATCTGCTACGAGTACCCGGCGGCCGAGATGGCCGAGCTGTCCATGGCCAAGCGGATCTCCAAGCTGCGTTCGGTGCAGCGGCTCGTCCGGCAGACCGAGCCGGAGCTGGCCGTCCCGTTCGCGGGTCCGCCGTGCTTCCTGGACGCCGAGGTCGAGCACCTCAACTGGGTGCTCGGCCAGGCGGACGGCGCGTTCTGCGACCCGGAGGTCTCGACGGCGTGGCTGCGCGAGCACCTGCCGCGGCAGCGCTGGGACCACTTCCTGCCCGGCGACGCGATCGACCTGGACACCGGTGGGATCGCCCGCGACCCGGTCTCGGCGCGGTTCTCCTTCGCCGACGCCGACCGGCAGGAGTACCTCAAGCGGTACGCCGAGGACCGCGCGCCCGCCATCGCCGAGGTGCTCGCCGAGTACCCCGAACCGGGCCCCGACCTGTTCGACCGCTTCGCCGCCCACTTCACCTACCTGGGCGGCCTCAGCGACTACTTCCGCCGCCGCATCGCGATGATCGTCCGCTTCGAGGTGACCGGGCCGAACGGCGGGACCTGGGACGTCGACTTCACCGCGGACGGGGTCGCCGTGTCGGAGGCGGGCCCGGACGTCCGCCCGCACTACCGGATCACCACCGCCGGCCGCTGGCTGGACGCCGTCCTCACCGGCCGGATTGCCTGGGAGGACCTGCTCATCTCGTTCCGGCTCAGCCTCTACCGCGACCCGGACGTCTACAACGACCACCTGGTCGGCCTGCTCAAGCACGCCAACGCGCCCGCGCTCCAGGCCGTCGAGGCGTACGAGACCGGGCGGGACGAGTCGGAGCGCATCACGGTCGCCTGCGACGGCGCCCGCTACGACATCCCCCGCTACTGCCCGCACGCGGGCGAGGACCTGTCGGTCGGCGCCGTCGTCCGCGACGGCACGATCCACTGCCTGGCCCACAACTTCGCCTTCGACCTCGCCACCGGCGAGTGCCTCAACGCCAGGGCCGCCAACCTCACCAGCCGCCGACTCGCCTAGAACCCACGGCCGCCACGGGCCGGGCGTTCCGCGCCGCCCGGCCCGCAGTGCTGCCGGCGGCCCGCCGTCCGGCGGGCGCGCGACACGCGGGCGCACTGTAACAACGTGGTCACGTCTTGTGCGCGAGGAGGCGTTCAGGCCCGGCCTGTAGATCATTTTGTGTTAGGTTTGACCTGCGTTTTTGGGGGGTTCGATAGGGGTGCGGGGCGTGGACCGCAAGAAGCTCGGCCTGCTGGCCGTCGCGTTCGTTCTGCTCGTCGGTGTGCTGGAGATCGCGGCCCTGAAGATCGGGTCGTTCGACTTCCCGGTGCCGTCCGGCGCCGAGCATCCGGCCGTCGCCGACAACCCGGGCGGCGGAGGCTAGCCCCGCCCGCCTCTGAACCCGGTCGTTCGATCGGCCCGGTCAGCTTCCGAGGTTGCGGGCGCGCATCATGCTCTGCAGGTCGGGGTGCTTCCCGCCGGTCGCGTCGGCGAGCGTGGGGCAGGCCCACTCGTCCTGGCGGCCCCAGGAGTAGGAGATCTCCAGCGGCGGGCGCGGCGCGAGCCGGTCCCAGCGGGCGAGGATCTCGCGGAACTGGGTCCGCGTCGGCAGCCAGTACTTCTTGTCGCCCTTGCTGCAGCCCTGCCCGAACGTCTGCAGGACGGGCGCGACCCTGGCGCGCGGGATGCCGGCGGCGTCCGCCATCCGGACCATCCGGTCGATCGCCCCGATGTCGCAGCGCTCGCGGGTCTCGGCCGACCCCTTGCACGGGTACGGGTCGAGCCCGACCAGGTCGACGCCGACGCGTTTCGGCGCGAGCGGCTTCATCGGCCAGTCGGTCAGCGAGATGAACGAGACCTGGCCGGGCGCGTGCCGCTCGATGTACTCGGCGCGGCGGCGGATCTCCCCGGCGATCCCGGGGCAGTCGCCGGGGTTCGGCTCGTCCGACAGGTACCAGCCGTACACCTTCGGGTCGCGCCCGAACCGCCGCACGGCCCGCTGGAACGCCTCCCAGTCGAGTTCGAAGCCGCCGCAGGTGAAGTTGCCGACCCACAGCAGCGCCTGCATCCCGGCGGGGACGCCGGCGACGAGGGCCTCGTCGGCCTTCACGTCCACCAGGTCGTAGCCGAGCGATCTCAGCCGCGGGTAGTCGGCGGGCTGGGTGTTCAGCGCGATCCGCCGCGTCTGCGGCGGATGCGCGGCGGTCGTGCCGGGCGAGGCGAGCGGCCCCCGGTAGGGCTCGTACCCGGCCTTCCGGTGCCCGACGTAGAAGAGGAACCCGGCGACCAGGACGACCGCGGTCACGATGGCCCAGATCCGGAACCGGACGTCCCGGATGTCCATGCTTCCTCCCCGATTTCGGCTGGTCAGGCGGCGGAGCCGGGCTCCTCCGCGGGACGGACGGGCGGCTCGGCCCCGGCCGCGTCCCGCCGCAGCGGCGGCAGCGGCGGCACCGGGATGCCGAGGATGTGCTTGACCGTGTCCCACAGCGCGCCGAACGTGGCGCGCATCGACGGGTCGCGCAGGTAGACGGCGTCGACCGCGACCCGCGCCGGCACGATCCGGGTGATGTAGTTGTCGAGGTCGACCTCCTCGTCCGGCCCGAGGACGTCGAAGTCGCGGAGCCGCACCTCCGAGACGCCGGTCAGGCCGGGCCGGTGGTCGAAGACCCAGCGGCAGTCGGCGGCGTAGTGGACGGCGAGGTCGTAGGTCTCCGGGCGCGGCCCGACGAGCGTCATCTGGCCGCGCAGCACGTTCACGAGCTGCGGCAGCTCGTCCAGCGACCACTGGCGCAGCAGCTTGCCGACCCGGGTGAGGCGCGGGTCGCAGTTGGCGGTGACGGTGAGGCCGCCGACGCCCTCCCGCATGGTCCGGAACTTGTACATGGTGAACGGGCGCCCGCCCTGCCCGACCCGCGTCTGCCGGAAGACGCCGGGCCCGGGGCTGGACAGCCGCACCAGCAGGTAGATGAGCAGCAGCGGGACGCTGAGGAGCAGCAGCCCGGTGACCGCGCCGGCGATGTCCAGCGCGCGCCGCGGCCTGGACGGCGCGATCCCGCCGGACGGTTCGAGGGGACGGCTCGCAAGCTCGGACATGATCACCCCTTGGGTTCGGAGACGGGTGGTCTGCGGGTCGCGGGGGCATCGGTCGCGGGGGTATCGAGAGCAACGTTCGTGACGGGCGGGTTCGTGACGCGCTGGTTCTTGACGTGCTGGAACCACACCAGCAGCGCGGCCGTGGTGGCGACGAAGGACAGCGACGTGGCGACGGCCGCGCCGGTCGCGCCGTGCGCCGGGATGAGCACGGCGCCGAGGACGACGACGACCAGCAGCCCGATGCCCTGCCCGGTGGACGCGGCGCCGGGCCGTCCCACCCCGTACAGGTAGGCCATGATCAGCCCGGTCACGCCGAACGTGACGACGCCCGCGAGCCGGATGTAGGTCGGCACGACCGCGTCGTCGAACACGTCCCCGAACACCCAGGGCAGCGCGGTCCCGGCGATGAGCGCGAGCGGCAGCGCGGCGATCGCCGACACCGCCAGCGCGGGCAGGATCAGGCGGGAGGTCCGCTTCGTCGCCGTCTCCCGGTCCTCCTTGGCGAAGTCGGGGTACAGGACGTAGTTGACGGCGAGCCCCGGCAGCTGCACCAGCTCGGCGAACTTGCTCGCGACCGTGTAGACGCCGAGCACCTTCGGCCCGGCGAGCGCGCCGAGCAGCGCCATGTCGAACCGGAGTTGCAGCAGGTCGATGAACTGGCCGAGGTAGCCGCGGAACCCGTACCCGGCGATGGAGCGGCCGAGGCGCCGGTCGGCGCGTCCCCACCCGGAGAAGAAGCCGCGCCGGGCGAGCCGCCGGACGATCCACGCGGCGGCGGCGATGTCGGCGAGCACCAGCCCGGTGATCAGCGCGCCGGGCCCGTACCAGCCGGTCAGGATCACCAGGTAGATGGGGAGGAACACGAACTCCTCGACGGCGATGGCGAGGCTCGCGCCGTGCTGGTCGTCCGTCCCCTGGAGCAGGCCCTTGCCGACCGACACGAAGCCCTGGGTGAACGACGGCGCGGCGGCGGCGACCGCGACCCAGAGCCCGAACGACTTGAAGAACACCAGGTAGAGCAGAGGGCTGAGGGCCAGCCACCCGATCCCGGACAGGGTCGCGCCGATGACGGTCAGCCAGGCGAGGGTGGGCCGCACCCGGCGCTGGTCGTAGTCGGCGCGGGCGAGGAAGAAGGGCGCGGCGCCGGGCAGGCCCGCGCTGGACAGCTGGCACAGCAGCCCGGGGAGGATCCGGACGAGCGTGAACGCGCCGACGAGCTTCGGCCCGCCGACCCGCGCGACGAGGATCGTGGCGATGCCGAGCGAGCCGAGCGCCCCGATCCGTCCCGCCATGTTGCCCGCGACGAGCGCCAGCAGCCGCCGCCGCAACCGCGACTCCGCACCCGCTGCGGACACGGACGCCTGGCTGTCGGCGGGGGACTGGGTGCCGGTCATCGGGCGCGCTCCCTTCCGAACAGATCCAGCGCGGCTATCAGGCCGAAGAACGCCCAGCCGTGGCGGTAGTGGAGGGTCTCGTAGAAGAGTCCGGAGATGAGGAAGACGGCGACGAGCGCGCCGAACAGTTCGGGCCGGGGGACGAGCCGCGCGTACTCGCCGGCCAGGGCGCCGCGGCGGGCGATCCGCACGCACTTCAGCAGCAGGACGTACACCAGGGTGATGAGCGCGATCCCGCCGAGGAACCCGCGTTCCAGGACGGCGGCGACGTAGTCGTTGTGCGCCTCCCGTACGTATGTCTCCTGCCGCACCAGCATCTGCTTCTCGGTCTGGCCGGGCCCGATGCCCCACGGGTGCGGCTGCGCGTCGATCATCTGGAGGGTGGTGGCGAGGACGGTGCTGCGCGAGTTGGTGCTCTCGCCGGTCGTCCGGCCGATGGAGTCGCGCAGGATCGGGGACGCCTGGCTCGCCCGGTCCAGCAGCGGCTGGATGTTCACCGCCGACACGACGGTGACGGCGGCGCCGCCGAGGAACACCGCGAGCGCGCCGACCGCGATGGCGTGGTGCGCCTTGCCCTCGCGGAACAGCCGGAAGAGGTAGCCGAGCAGGACCGCGATGGACAGCGCGAGCAGCCCGCCGTTGGAGCCGGTGAGGAGCTCGGCGGTGAGCAGGACGCCGCAGACCGTCCAGCGCTTCCAGGGCGTCCCGGGGAAGCGGCTCGCGCGCGCGATGAAGAAGATGCAGATGAACCAGTTGGACGCGTAGTTGGCGTCGCCGAACGTGAACATGGCGCGCTCGCCGTCGACCTGCTTGCCGGACAGCGCGTCGATCCCCAGCACGAAGCCGGCGATCATGACGACGGCGTAGCAGGTCCCGATCCAGACGAACGCGCGGAGCGCGAGCCGCAGCAGGGACGTGTCGCGGCCGAAGTTGGCGATCGCGACCGCCCACAGCAGCACGAACAGGTCCTTGACCAGCGTCAGCGCGCCCGCCTCGTTGACGATCGCGGCGATGCCGCCCGCGATGATCGTCAGCAGGGTGGGGATGAGGAACGGCCAGTGGATCGGCCGCCTCCGGGTGCCCGCCCACAGCAGCAGCGTGCCGGTGACGGCGACGAGCGCGAGGTCCGGCAGGCCCGTGTTGCCCGGCCCCGGCGGCAGCCCGGCCGGCATCAGCATCGGCAGCGAGGCGATGCCCGCGACGGTCATCACGGCCGTCAGCCGCGTCCCGCGCTTCAGCGGCGCGGACGCGGCACCGGCCCCGGCCGCGGGGCGCGGCGGGGCGGGCGGGGCCTCGATGGTCGATGTCATGGGCGCGCGGAGTTCCCTCGGTAGGTCTCGTCGAGGACGGTCCCGAGGTGCTCCGGCGAGAACCAGGGGCCGACCCGGGCGCGGGCCCGCTCGGCCATCCGCGCGGCGGCGGACGGGTCGTCCAGCAGCGCCGACACCGCGGAGGCGAGCCCCTCGGGGTCCTCGGGACGGACGAGCATGCCCGTCTCACCGGCGAGCACCAGATCCTGGTTGGACGGGACGGCCGTCGCGACCAGCGGGATCCCCGCCGCGATCGCCTCGACCAGCACGCACGGGAGCCCCTCCCAGCGGCTCGCCATCGCCATCACGTCGAAGGCGGGCAGCACGCCGGCGACGTCGTCGCGGTGCCCGAGCCAGCGCATCCGCTCGGTGATGCCGAGCTTCGCGGTCAGCTTCGCCAGCTCGCCGGCCATCGGCCCGCCGCCGACCCACAGCCCGAACACGTCGTCCGGCAGCCGCGCGATCGCCTTGGCGAAGACCTCGGGGCCCTTCTGGAACGTCAGCCGCCCGACCGACCCGACGACCTTCACACCGAGGGGGAGGTCGAGGCGGCGGCGGGCCTGCGCGCGGGAGCCGGGCGCGGCGGCGTAGGCGGTCACGTCCACCGCCGGCCACGACAGCCGCACCCGCTCGGGCGTGGTGAGCCCGAGCCGCAGCGCCGTCGTCACCGTCTCCGACCCGATCGCGAGGAACGCGTCGGTGCGCTTGGCGGCGATCCGTTCGAGACCTATGTATATACGTCTCCGCGCCCACGACTGGAACTCGTTGAACGGGAACCCGTGCCAGGTGTGCACGATGCGCGGGACCCCGGCGCGGGCGGCGGCGACCCGGCCGATCACGCCGCCCTTCGCGCTGTGGGTGTGGACGACGTCGTAGCGGCCCTCCGCCAGCACCCGGGTCAGGGTGCGCAGCGCGGCGACGTCGTCGCGCGGCGAGATCTGCGGCACCAGCGGCCCCACCTGGACGATCTCCATCCCGGCCGCGTGCGCGGCGGGAGTGAGGTCACCGGCGGCGGCGTTGGCGACGGCATCGTCCCCGTAGAGGACGCTGTTTCCCGTGGACGCTGCCGTGCTGTCCATGCCGACGCCGCCGGTGACGATCGCGCGCTCGTAGCCGCCGTCCGGGAGGGCGAGCGCGCCGTTCAGCGCGACCTGCCCGGCCCCGCCGTTGAAGCGGGTGATCACCGTGGCGACTCTGAGCTTGCCCGTGCCGGGCTTCCTCGTGCTGGTCATGCGCACCTCACAGGCCGGGCGGGGCGGGGTCGCACCCCGCGCCGCAGAGGCAGTTCGGCCCGGGCGGCGGGGCGCCGGACGGCTCCGCCCGCCGGACCGGGTGGTACTCGGGGAGCAGCCGGCGCAGCAGCAGCCGCACCGCGTCGCAGTCGCCGGAGCCGGCCGCGGCCTCCAGCTCGTCCAGCAGCTGCGGGAGCCCGGCGGGCGGCGCCGCGGGACGGGTCGCCCAGATCTTCGGGTGCGCGGTGCGGATCCGGCGCTCGGAGTCGGCGAACGCCTTCTCCGCGAGCTTCTCGCCCGGCCCGAGCCCGCTGAACCGGATCGTCACCTCCGGCAGCCGGAGCTGCTCGGCGTACCGGTGCACGAGCTCCACCACCGGGACGGGGCGGCCCATGTCGAGGACGAACGTCTCCGCCTCCTCCGCCATCGCCGCCGCCTCGATCAGCAGCCCGGCCGCCTCCTCCACGGTCATGAAGTGCCGCGCGACCTCCGGGTGGGCGATCGTGACGACCTCGCCGGAGGAGATGCGGTGCGCGAGCACGGTCAGCAGCCGGCCCGCACCGCCGATGACGTTGCCGACGCGCACGGCGGCGAAGCAGGTCGGGCCGGGCGTTGCCGTGCGCAGCAGCAGCTCCCCGAGCCGCATCGTCGCGCCGAGTACCGAGGTCGGGTCGGCGGCCTTGTCGGAGGAGACGAACACCAGCCGCTCCGCGCCGTGCCGCACCGCCGCGTCGATCACGTGCCGGGTGCCGAGGACGTTGTGCGCGGCGCCCCGGCACGGGTCGCGTTCGAGGTCGGCGAGCTCGTTGCGTCCGGCGGTGTGGAAGACCAGGTCGGGACGGGCCGCCGCGACGACCTCGCCGACCCGGTCGGCGTCCCGCACGTCGGCCTCGGCGAGCGTGCCGGGGTCCACGCCGTGCCGGGCGAGGTCCCGGCCGAGGTCCGCCAGGCCGTCGCCGTCCCGGTCGAGCAGGCACAGCGCGGCCGGTTCGAGCAGCCCGACCTGGTGGCACAGCGCCCGGCCGACCGTCCCGCACGCCCCCGTGACCAGTACCCGCCGGCCGCGGACCAGCCGCCGCCCGCGATGCGGCGCCATGGCCACCTCGTCCCGCCCCATCAGCAGGGCGAGCGGGCTGGCCGGGGCCGGCGCGGGCGCCGCTGGTCCGCGGCGCGGCAGGAACCTCCGCACGGTCAGCTCCGCGTCCGCAGGGCCTCGGTGAGCGCGGTGACGACGCGATCCAGGCCGTCGTCGGTCAGCCCGGGGTACAGCGGGAGCGACAGCAGCTCCTCGCCGACCCGGTCGGTCACGGGCACCTGCGCGCACTCCTCGGCGCCGAGGATCTCCTGGTAGGCGGTCATCTGGTTCGCGGGGATGAAGTGGACGGACGTCGCGACGCCCGCCGCCTCCAGGTCGGCGCTGACCGCGTCCCGGTCCCGGACGCGCACCTGGTAGAGGTGCCAGGCGTGCTGGATCCCGTCGAGGTTCCGCTGCGGGAGGACGAGCCCCGGCAGGTCGCGCAGCGCGGCGTCGTAGCGGGCGACGATCGCGGCGCGCCGCTCCTGCCAGCCGGGCAGCGCCGCGAGCTGCGCCCGCCCGATCGCCGCCTGCACGTCGGTCATGTTGGCCTTCAGCCCGACCGTCTTCACGTCGTAGCGCCAGCTTCCGCCCGGCAGGTACCGCTTCCAGGAGTCCTTGCTCATCCCGTGCATCCGCATCGCGCGGACCCGGTCGGCGAACTCCTGGTCGCCGGACGCCACCGCGCCGCCCTCGCCGATCGGCATGTTCTTCGTCGCGTAGAAGGAGAAGCACGCCGCGAACGACTCCGACCCGACCCGCTTCCCGCCGCGCGCCGCGCCGGGACCGTGCGCCGCGTCCTCGACGACCCGCGTCCGGTCGAGCCCGGCCGCCGCCGCGAGCGCCGGCACGTCCACCGGGTAGCCGCCCTGGTTCTGCACGATCATCGCCGCGGGGTCGCAGCGGCGCGCCGCCGCCGCGACCGTCTCGGGGCTCGGGACGAGCGTGTCCTCGTCGATGTCGACCAGCACCGGCCGGTGCCCCGCGTGCAGGATCGCGTTGATCGCGCCGCAGAACGTCAGGCTCGGCGTCAGCACCGCCGAGCCGGGCGGCAGGCCGAGCGCGCGCAGGCTGAGCTCCAGCGCGGTGGTGCACGAGGCCACCGCGACGACGTGCGCGGCGCCGAGGTGGTCGGCGAACTCCTGCTCGAACGCGGCCGTCTGCGGGCCCGTCGTGATCCAGCCCGAGTCGAGCACCTTGACGACCGCGTCGGACACCTCGCCGGACACCGACGGGATCGTGAACGGGACGGACGAACTCATCTGGCTACCCCCTGCTCCTGCGGGACGGGATCTTGCGGGTCGCGCCGACGACGCCGAGCAGCGGCCAGCCGGACGCGGCGACCAGGTCGCGGACCGTCTCCAGGCCCGCCACCCGCGTCACCGGGCCGACCAGCACGATCACGCCGACCTCCTCGTCCGACCCCGGATCGATGTCCTCGAACGCGTGCACATGACAGAGCCGGCGCACCGGGACCGGCTGGGTGATCTCCGAGGGGGACACCTGCGCGGACTTCTTCGCCATGACGGCGGTCCCCCCGCCGGCGCGGACCACCGACGTGCTCTTGCCGCCGCCCGGCCCGCTGCTGTTGGACGACGGCTCGCCGCCGTCCCCGCGGGTGGTCCCGCTGCCGCCGCCGGGTTCGTCGTCGTCGCCGGCACGGGCCGTGACGAGCTTCGTGTCGTCCCCGTACACCGCGGACGCCACCGCCGACACCAGGTCCGGGGGCAGGGGGCCGGGCGCGCCGACCAGGGCGACCCGCCCGACCCCCTCCTTGCGCGCCGCCAGCCGGATCCGCCGCCCGAGGTCGGCGAGCCCCCCCGGGCCCCGGTCGGCCCAGCCGAGCAGCGGCACCCCGAGCCGCCGCGCCACCCGCCGCTGCCCGGGGATCGTCGGACGGGCCATCTCCGTCACCACCGCGATCAGGATCCCGCCGATCAGCCCGACCAGGCCCGCGATCGACGCCATCATGACCACCGGGTTCGAGCGCGGCGCCAGCACCGCCGGCTGCACCACCGACGCGGTGCCCGCCGTCGACAGCTGCGTCTGCAGGTCCGAGCGGTTCGCGCGCAGGTCGGTCAGCTCCGCCTGCACCCGCTCGCGCTCGTTCATCGCGTCGATGTCGGGGTTCGGCTGCGCGTTCGCCCGCCGCGACAGCGGGCCGAGCCGGCGCTCCAGCTCCCGGATCCGCTTGTCGATGCCGTCCATCTGCCGCTGGATCGACCCCTGGTTGGAGTCGTTGATCTCCCGGACGACGGCGGCGCCGATCGCGTCCGCGAGCCGCCGCGCCACGTCCGGGTCCGGGTCCTTCACCGACAGCTCGACGATTGTGGACGTGCCGAGCCCGGTCACCTCGATCGCCTTGGCGGTCTTGGTGGTCGACCGGTCCACCCGCTGGTTCCGCAGCACCTCGCGGAGCAGGTTCTCCGTGGTCGCGAACGCCTTCACCTGGCTGACCACGATCGACACGCCCGCGTCGCCGGGGGCCGCGTCGGTGGCGCGGCTGCTGGCCTGCAGCCGCGACTTCGCGACCGCCGGCGGCTCCTGCCCGCTCATCACCAGGCCCACCAGCACCAGCGGGACGACCGTCATGACCAGCAGAAGCGCCCAGTAGCTGCGCATGACCCGCGCCGCGACCTCATCGATCTCCACGATCTTCCCCTCCGGCTTCGTCACGGCGAGCGTAGGAAGGGGGCGAGCCGGGGCAATCGCGCAAAAGACGACCCCGATCTACGCCTTTTGCACCAGTGGGCGAAGAGCGGCCGGACGCGGGGGCGGTCGCGGATCAGCCGCCGGGCCGCATGCCGGCCCGCATCGCCAGCGTGATCGCCTCCAGCGCCGAGTGCAGGCCGAGCTTCGCCAGCAGGTTCTGCGTGTGCGTCCGGACGGTGTTGGCCGACAGCCCCAGCCGCTCGGCGATCTCGCCGCGGTTGAGGCCGTCCACCATGCACTGCAGGACCTCGCGCTCGCGCGGCGTCAGCTCCGCCAGCGGCTCCCCGCCCGGTTCCCCGCCGTCCCGGACGAGCGCGCGCAGCAGGTCGCCGAGCAGGTCCGGCGGGATCCACCCGCCGCGCCGCGCCGCCGACCGGATCACCCGCGCGACCAGCTCGGCGCTCTCGGTCTTCTCCAGCCACCCGACCGCGCCGAGCCGGACGGCCCGCACCATCGCGTCGAGGTCGCTCACCGCGGTCAGCACCACGACCCGCACGTCTGGGTGGTCGGCGCGGAGGCGGTCCAGCACGTCCAGCCCGCTCTCGTGGCCGAGCATCAGGTCGAGGACGAGCACCCGCGGGCGCTCGGTGGCGGTCAGCGCGAGCGCGCGCCGCACGTCGTCGGCGATCGGCAGGATCACCAGGTCGGGTTCGCGCCCCAGCCGGGCCGCGAGGGCCTCGGCGAACAGCGCGTGATCGTCCACGATGAGGACGCGGATCGGTTCCATCCACCGACGATGACGGCTCGGCGCGCCCGGCGGATCCTGCAAACGCTGTACTCGCGGCACGGAAGGGGGAGAGAACCGCGCGCGGACGCGACGGCGGGCCGCGCGGTTCACCGGCGTCCGGACCCGGTCACCTTGCGTACGGGACATTGACCGTCCGCGACCGCCTGCGGATCCTGTGGCTGTCATTTCAGGGGACGCACTGGCCGCAGGGGAAGCCACATGAAAGTGCTGATCACTGGGGGAGCCGGGTTCATCGGCAGCACGATCGCCTCCGCCTTCGCCGAGCGCGGCATCACGCCGGTCGTGCTCGACAGCCTCGTCACCGGCCGCTCGGAGTTCACCGCGGGGAAGATCTTCTACCAGGGCGACATCGCCGACGGCGACCTGGTCGACCGGATCTTCCGCGACCACCCCGACATCATCGCGACCGTCCACTGCGCCGCGCTGATCGTGGTGCCCGACTCGATGGCCGACCCGCTGCGCTACTACCGGGTCAACCTGTCCAAGACCCTCGACCTCGCCGGCCACCTGGTGCGCAACGGGCGGAACCGGATGATCTTCGCGTCCACCGCCGGGATGTACCGTCCCGAACCCGACCTGTCGGTCACCGAGACCTCGGTCCTCGACCCGCAGAACCCGTACACCCGCTCGAAGATGATGGCGGAGCTGCTCCTGCAGGACTTCTGCAAGGCGTACGACTTCCGCGTCATCTCGCTGCGCTACCTCAACCCGATCGGCGCCGACCCGCGGCTGCGGACCGGCCTGCAGAGCAGCAAGCCGACGCACGCCCTCGGCAAGATGATCGAGTGCTACGGCCTGGGCGTCCCCTTCAAGATCACCGGAGTGGACTGGGAGACCCGGGACGGCACGGCGATCCGCGACTACATCCACGTCTGGGACATCGCCCGCGCCTTCTACGAGGCCGCCACCCGCTTCGACTCGATCATCCCGCCGGTCGGCGAGCACGCCCGCTACGAGGTGATCAACCTCGGGACGGGCGACGGCACCACCGTCCGCGAGCTGGTCGCCGCCTTCCGCGAGGTCGTGGGCGACGGCTTCGTCGCGGAGGACGCCCCGGCCCGCCCCGGCGACGTCGTCGGCGCCTACGTCAACCCGGCCAAGGCGTGGGACCTGCTCGCCTGGAAGCCCGAGTACACCATCGAGGACGCCATCCGGCACTCCCTCCAGTGGGCCGAGCGCCGCCGCGAACTCGACGTCGCCTGACCCGGACCCGAGCCGACATCCGATCCGAGCCTGATCCGAGCCTGATCCGCCGCCCCGCCCGCCGGGCCGTCCTCCTTCCGCCGGAGGGCCCGCGTGCGGGGCGGCCTGGCGGCACCCGCCGGCACCCGCGTGCCGGCGGGTGCCGCCATCGTGCTTAAAGAGGGCGATAGTCACTTTATGTATTCATTTGCCTACACACCGTTATGATGGCCTCTGTTCTGTGCGGGTGAGTCAGGCGTGTGGGCTGAGGAATCATGGAGCAGGCATGGCGAAGCAGGTATGTCCGGATCATCATGGTGTCCGCGGTGGTGCTGGCCGCCGCGGCGACGGCGATCGTCCTGGAGGGGCGGGCGGACGCCGGTAGCGCGTGCGGATGCGCCGCCGATCCGTCCTGCTCGTGGATGTCGAGCGGCCTCCGGCCGAACCACTCCCCGTTCGCGGGCTGGCGGTTCGCGGCGCCCGGAGGCGGTGCAGCCGACTGGGACGATGTCCAGCGGCACGCTTTCTCGCTACCGGTGGACGGCGACGGCTTCGTATTGAAGCTCAGCTTTTACCGCGGCCTTGGCGGCGGCGTGACGAGTTCATTTACTCGGAACGGTCTGGCTTTCACTTTCGAAGGCGGAGCCGGAGTCGGCGGGTCCTTTTCCGTGGGCTCGGCGGCGGGGCAGCCCGAGGCGGGTCTGGCTTTCGAGGCGCGGGCCTCGACGAGCGGAAGGCTGAGCTTCGTCAGGCCGCCCGACTTCGGTGTGACAGTTTCCCGTCATGGCGTGATGCGGGGATATATGGACGCCAAGACGGGCAATTTCCGTACGCGCTTCAGGACGAAGCCGATATCGCTGGCGAGGGGACGGGCTCAAGGGCACGCCGGGTCGCCGGTGACCCGGCGGTCGTGGAGCCTCGGCACCGAGTTCAAGCTCGCCACGACCTACACGGTGCGGGTCCCCTGGGGCGGTCTGCTCGACCTGTGGACGGAGGTGTTCGGGACCGTCCCCGGCCGGGCACCGCCCGTGCCGCCTCCGGATCTCGCCGGGTACGTGGCCGTACCGGACCGTGCCCCCATGAGGCCCTCCCTGGGCGTCGACCTGCGGTGGAACGAGCCGCAGGCGGCGGCGCCGGCGGGGCTGCGGGCGTCCTACGAGCGCCGGACACCGGCGGGAAACCGGAGGATGCGCTGCACACGCCCGCGCACATGGGCGACACCGTCGCGGGCGGGCGCGGGCAAGGCCCCGTCCCGCCTCGTGCGGGGCGACCGGGAACCCTCCGGAACCGGCGTGCAAACCGGCCGGCGTGGCCCGCACTGCCCGGACATCGGACGCGGTGACCTGTAATTCCGACATTACTGCCGATCTGCAAAACGGCAGCAAGTCGGTTTTGCGGGCGGGCGATCGCGCAGAAAATATCGGCCACCCGTATTCAGCTCGATGCAATCATCTTGTTATGATCAACTAGTTCGCAGCGCTGCGAACCAGGTTCCAAAAAAGGGGGAAAAGGAATGAAACGCATAGCTCGTGCGTCGGCAGTCATCGCGGTCGCGGTCGGCGGCAGCTTCCTGGCCGTGCCCGCCGCCTCTGCGGAGACCGGCCCGCCGCAGCAGATCAACATCTACATCAAGCCGCGCTACGTGGTCGAGAACGGCCCCGGCGACCTCAACTACGCCGAGGTCGTCAAGTCGCCGCACGCCTCGCCGAACCTCGGGAACAAGCCCGTCACGACCGGCGACATCAAGCCGAAGATCAAGGGCAACCACCACAGCCCCGTGGTCATCGAGGTCGAGGGCCCCGAGCAGGACTCCGGCGAGGCGGAGGGCGCCGAGGCCGCGGAGAGCACCGAGGCCGCCGAGGGCGCGGAGGCCGCCGAGGCCGCCGAGGGCGCCGAGGCCGCGCAGCCGGGTCAGGCCGCGGAGGGTGCCGAGGCCGCGCAGCCGGGCCAGCCGGCGCAGCAGGGCGAGGCCGCTGAGGCAGCGGAGGGCGCTGAGGCCGCGGAAGGTGCCGAGGCCGCGGAAGGTGCCGAGGCCGCGCAGCCGGGCCAGCCGGCGCAGCAGGGCGAGGCCGCGGAGGGCGCTGAGGCCGCCGCGCCGGAGGCCGCGCAGCAGAACGCCGCGCAGCAGGAGGCCGCCCAGCCCGCCGCGCAGGACCAGGGCCAGGCCGCCGAGCAGGCCAAGCCCGAGCAGCTGAGCGCTGCCCCGGAGGCCGCGCAGCAGAACCAGGCCGCGCAGCCGGACCAGGGCGTTCAGCAGGGCCAGGCTGCGCCGCAGGTCTAGGTGGAGCCGCAGGGCAGACCGTGATCCGGTCGAAGAGCCCTCTCATGACGGCACGGGCCGTCTGATCGGCTCGCTCGCCGCCGTCGCGGCGGCGAACACCGAAGCCAGGGTCATGCCCCGCTGATGGACATCAGCGGGGCATGACCTCATCCGCACCGGCCGGTGCGGACCCGGAAAGACCCCCCTCCGGGATGTGTCCTAACCTGATCGCGGCGCACCGCCCGCCGTGGCGACGCGTCCGAGAATCAGCCCGTCCGGCTTTCCACCCTTCCGCCGGAAGCCCGGACGGGCTGTGTCCACCCCGGCTCCCGCCTCCGCCACCTGAACCCCGCCCGCGTCATGATCGTCATAGTGGGACGGAACGGGCACGGGAGGCGATCGTGGAAGCGGTACTGCTCGGAGCACTGGGGCTCGTCTGGTTGATCGTCCGCTTCGGAGTGGGCATCGCCGGCCTGGTGGTGGCGCTGAAGGTGCGCCGCACCGCGCCCCGGGCCGGAGCCCTGCTGGCGTCCGGGTTCGGCTGCAAGATCGCGGCCGGTGTCCTCGCCGTCCTCGCGCCCATCGCCGGATGGCTGAGCCTGGACACGGACCAGAACTCGGCGGCGATCGTGCTGACCGGCACGCTCGCCCTCCTCAGCGACATCGTGACGGTCGCCGCGCTCGGTCTGATCTTCGCGGGCTTCCTCGGCCGGCTCCGCCGCCCGCGCCCGGCACCGCACGTCACCGGCCTGACGGGAGCGCGCTGATGGAGGGCATCATGCTCCTCGCCGACACCGTCGTGGGGATCTTCTGCGGCATCGCGGTCCTCGCGGGCGGAGTCGTCCTGCTCACCGCGGGCCGGGGCGAAGGCCGGGCGTCCGGCGCCGGTTTCGTCGTCCTGGCCGCCGGAACCCTAGCCGGTTCCCTCACCACCCTGATCCTGAACGTCCTGGAAGGACGGCGAGGATCGTTCGCTGGTGCCTTCACCATCCACATGGCCGTCCAGCTCCTGTGCGAGGCGGTCGGTTGGACCCTCCTGCTCGTCGCGACGAACCGCCTCCGCAAAACACCCCCACCACCCCACTGACAGAGGGTTTGAAGGTGGAGGGCGGCCTTGACCCGTTACCGGCCGCATCTGGGCGCGGTTGAAGGCAGGGCCGCCGGTGAACGCCGGGGATGGCGGGCGCGTCTGAACGGCGTGAGAGGTGCGGGCTTAGGACGGCGGATGAGTAGAGGCGAGCTGCGGCGACCGGCGCGGCTGATTCCGGTATGGGTGGCGCTGACGGCCACGTTCACCGCTGCCATTGCGGTCGCTGGGGCGACGCTGTGGCTCGGGCTGGGTCTTCTGGACGTGCACGGCGTCAAGCGCGAGAAGCAGATCACGTCATCGGTGCTGTTCGATCTGGTGAAGCTGTCGTTCGCGGTCGTGGCGGGGCTGGGCGGTCTGGTGGCCTTGGTGGTGGCCTACCGCAAGCAGCGCACCGAGGAGAACGCGGCGCTGCGCGAGGACACCAAGCTGCACAGCGACCGGTTCACGGCCGCAGTCGCGCAACTCGGCGACTCCTCGCCCGCCGTCCAGTTGGGCGGGGTGCACGCGCTGGCCGGCTTGGCCGACGATGCCCCCACTCGCCAGCTACGGCAGACCTGTATCGACGTGCTGTGCGCGTACCTGCGACTGCCCTACGACCCCGATCCCGGCGATGCGCCCGCCGAAGGCCACGGCCCTGCCGACCATGCTCGGGCCCGCGCCGCCTTCCGCGCGATCCGCGAGGTCCGCCACACCGTCATCCGCATCATCGGCAACCACCTGCGCGACGACGCCGCAGTCTCTTGGCAGGGCCACGACCTCGACTTCACCGACGTCATCTTCGACGGCGGCGACTTCAGCCACGCCACCTTCAACGCCAGCCGGGTCTCATTCAGCGGTGCCCGGTTCGCGGGCGGCCGGGTCTCCTTCAAAAGTGCTCGATTCGAAGGCGGCACGGTCGCCTTCACCAACACTCATTTCGAGGACGGCACGGTCGCCTTCGACGACGCGCGGTTCGCGGGCGGCATCGTCTCCTTCTACGGCGCCTGGTTCGAGGGCGGCTCGGTCGGTTTCGTCGGCGCCCGGTTCGAGGGCGGCAGGGTCTCCTTCGACAGCGTTCGGTTCGAGGACGGCCTGGTCGGCTTCTTCGCCGCCTGGTTCGAGGGCGGCACGGTCTCATTCGACGACGCCCGGGTCGCGGGCGGGGTGGTCGGCTTCGCCAAGGCCCGTTTCACGGCCGGTCTGGTCGACCTCGGCGGTGCCCGGTTCGCAGGGGGGATGGTCTCCTTCAAAGCCGCTCGGTTCGAGGGCGGCAGGGTCCGTTTCGACAAAGCACGGTTCACGGGCGGCGCTGTCGGCTTCGGCAGTGTCCGGTTCGCGGAGGGCACGGTCTCCTTCAATGACGCCCGGTTCGAGGGCGGCACGCTCGACTTCTCTGGAGCGACCGGGCGAAAGCCTGTTGGACTGGCTCACGGCATGGCTGATCACCTGTCGTAAAACGATCGCCGGCGCTGGCACCCGGCCAGGTTCGCGCCTTGCCGGCACCCGGTAGCGTCGCTTCGCGGGTGCTTGCAGCGCCCATGCGGCCGCCCAGTTGCTGTGCGAAGCGGTCTACTGGTCCTCGCGCTCGACGCCACGAACCGCTTGTGCGGAACGGTTCCGCCGAGCTGACGGGGTTACCAGGTGGAGGGGAACATGCGGTGTTTGAGCAGGCCGTCGACCTGGTCGGTGGCGTGCTTGAGGTTGTCGCAGGAGGAGAGGTAGCCGCGTGCTCCGCGTCCGGCCTCGTAGTAGGCCCAGCCGCCGCCGAGCATGGCCCGGACCCCCACCGCGATGCGGACGTGTTCGTCCGGCCCGAGCGCGAACACCCACAGCAGCGGTGGGCGGCCGGGGAGCTCGTCGGCCTGGTAGAGCTTGACGAGCCGGTAGCGCCTGGCCTGGAGGGCGACGGCGAGCTGGTCGAGGTTGCGGATCGCGGTGGAGCGTCCCAGGCGGGTCCGCCACGCCATTAGGTGGCGGCCCGCCGGGACGTTCAGCGGGCGCAGCGGGCCCATACGATCTTGCCCTCCTCGTTGAGCGGCCGGACGCCCCAGTCGTGGACGAGTTCGGCCAGCAGGAGCAGACCGCGCCCGCCCTCAGCGCATAGCCTCTCGCCCTGAACGACGGGGAGGGACGTGCTCTCGTCCCAGACCTCGATGACGGTGAGCGGCTCGCGCACGTCCGGGAAGACGCGGACGACGATGTGCCCGGTCCCGACGTGCTTGTAGCTGTTGGTGACCAGCTCGGTAACCACGAGCCGGCCGACGAAGTCGTCGGTGTGCCCCAGTTCGCGGAACCGGTCGCTGAGGTAGCGCCGCGCTTTGGCGGGAGCCTCGTCGCACGGCTCCAGCACGAGTGGCGGCGTCTCTGGCGCAAGCATGACCGCTGGCATCGGTAACCCTCCAGCCTGGACGGAGGCGACCACGAACGGGCCAATCCACCAAACCGGAAGAACCCACTCTGATCACCCTGTGTAACTGAACGACCACCATCAAGTCATGCGGCGCCCTAGAATTCAGGAGAGTCGTCCAGTGCCCACAATCCGGTAGCGGTTAGTAGCCCGCTACTAGCTTCAGTGAGGAGAGCAGCCATGCCCGCATCTCGTGGCGTCCGGCCGAAGATCGATCCCGAGTTGGCGGGCTTCGGGGCGGTGGTCAAGCGGGCCCGTGAGGCGGCCGGTCTGAAGCAGGGGCAATTGGCGGACCTCGTCAGCGTCGCACGGTCCTACATCAGCCACGTCGAGTGCGGTCGGACGAAGTGCCGACGAGACTTCGCCGAACGCGTCGACGATGTCCTCAACGCTGGCGGCAAGATCGTCCAGGCGTGGGACGACCTGTTGGAGCAGATCAAGCAGGTCAGGTACCCGTCCCACTTCGTGGCGTTCCCAAAGGCTGAGGCGTCGGCCGATCAGCTGCGGGCGTATGAGACGCATCTGGTCTATGGCCTATTTCAAACGGAGGCGTATGCTCGTGTCGTGTTGGTCGATGATGACGCGGTAGCGACCAGGATGAAGCGCCAGGAGCTCTTGTCTCGGAAGCCGTGTCCGATGATCAGCGTGGTCTTGGAGGAGAGCGTCCTTTGTCGGCAGATTGGCTCCAAGGAGGTCATGCGAGAGCAGCTTGAGCACTTGATCGAGCTGTCCAGGCGAGAGGGCATTTTCATTCAAATAGCTAAGACTGCGCACTATCGAGATGCACGGGCATCCTTTAATATAGCGACACTCCCGGACCGGAGTGAAGTCGCTTACGTGGTCAAAGCAACGGGAGGTGAGATAACGCGCGATCCCCGCGAGCTTGCAAGACTTAGTACGGTGATGCACACGTTGAATGCGAAGGCGCTCAACACGGAAGACTCGCGTACATATATCAGAAAGGTGATCGAGGAACGATGGACCTGAGTGAGGCGACCTGGCGTAAAGCTTCCAAGAGCCACGAAGAAGGCGATGCGTGCATCGAGTTGGCGTCCATCGCGGATGAGATTTTCATTCGCGACAGCAAGGATCCCGGCGGTCCCGGGATTCTGGTCCCGCGTAGCGACTTCCGGCGCCTTGCCGATGTGATCAAAGAGTTGTAAGTCTGGTTGCCTCGCCATTGGAGGGGACAATGTCTCCGGCCAGAACGTCATGGCGCAGAGCCGCTCGAAGCAAAGAAGACGGCTCCAATTGCGTCGAGGTCGCCGAGTTGTCGAATATAGTCGCACTTCGTGACAGCAAAGACCCGAGCGGTCCGCGGATTCTCATGTGTCGCGGCGACTTTCGACGACTTGCTGAGACGCTCAAAACTCTGTGAGGAGGTGAAAGGCGCGGTGGATCCGGAAGGCGCATCGTGGCGCAAGTCAACTCGCAGTAGCGAACAAGGTGACGCGTGTGTCGAGGTGGCTTCAGTGTCTTGTGCCGTTGCCTTTCGTGACAGCAAGGACCCGGATGGTCCTAAGATTCTGATCAGTCGCGGCGATTTTCGACTCCTTGCCGAGGTGGTCAAAGGGCTGTAGGTCGGGTCTTCTTGCTGCTGGAGGGGTATGAGGTCGATGTCTCTGGCCAGAACAGCATGGCGTAAGTCTTCACGCAGTAACGAGTGTGGAGATGCCTGTATCGAGTTGGCGGTCACCGATGAGGCGGTTTTGATCCGTGACAGTCAGGACGCTGACGGCCTCCTTCTAGTCATCAGCCGTGGTGACTTTCGTGACCTCGCCGACGCCCTCAAGAATCTTTAGGTGCATCAACATTGGACGTGACTTGGCCGTGTGCGGCTGAATCGCGTTGATGTGGGCTGTGGGGCTTCTATGCTTGCGCGATGTCGTTCTCAGCGCGCTGGACTCGGCTGTTGATGGTCGCGGCGGCTGTCGGTCTTGCAGGTGCGGCCTATGGGACCCGTGCCGTGATGGACGGGCCTATCGAGCAGTACTCCGGTGCCGCTTTCTCGGGCGCCATCGTGTACACGATTGCGGTCTTCATAAGGCCGTCGATCCGTCCGCTGCTCGCCGGTGCCATCGCTATCGCATACTGCTGGTTCATCGAGTTCGCGCAGCTCACCTCGATACCCGAGGCCATCTCCGAACGCAGCTGGTTCGCACGTCAACTGCTGGGCGCCCAGTTCGACCTCGTCGATGTCATCTGGTATCCGGTCGGGATCATCCCATTGGTCATCGCGCATTGGTTCCTCCGGTCCGGTGAACGGTTGAAGCCCGCACGCTCGGGTGAGCATGCGGGCCTGTGACGATGCGTCGCCGGACCGGGTCTACTTCGGTGGCCGGTTCGTCCACTGGGCGACGATGGTGGCGCCGCCCGGGGCCGTGACCTGGGCGCCGTCAGCCGAGACGAAGTAGTCGGTGTCGGTGATGCGCGAGGTCTTCGGGTCGAGGACCAGGTTCGCCACCTCTCCCTTCCCCAAGGAGATCGTCAGGCCCTGACCGCCCTTGACCGGGCCGAGGTTCTTGACCTCGGGGTAGGAGGCCAGCGCGCGGAAGGCGGCGGACCGGGCCTTCGGCGGGGACGGCAGTTGCGAGACCAGCGAGACCAGCCCGTCGAAGACGGACCGCTCCCGGGTCTTCGCGTCGGCGCGTCCGGCGCTGGTCGTGACCCCGCCGCGCTTCACCGCGTCGGCGATCCAGCCCTGCAGCGCTTCCGGCTCGGTGGGCAGCCGGTCGAGCTGCTCGACGCTCACCGCGGCGCCGCCCAGCCGGAACGGGGCGGGAGTGGCGAGCCGGACCACCTTGCCCTGCGTCTTGGCTCCCTTCCACCAGACGCGGCCGTCCCGGCGAGTCCAGCTCTCCAGCGAGATCCGGGCGCCCCCCTCGCGCTTGGTGTACGTCGTCTTGACGTACCAGTAGGTGCCGGAACCCGCCGGCGTCCGTTCCGCGGTGGTGGCAGCGACGAGCAGGATCTGCTGACCCGACGGTGAGGCGGCGGCGGAAGCGGTGGAGCGGCCGTCCGACCCGGCCCGCGAGTCCTCGGAGCCGCTCATGCCGAGCACCACCACGGCGGCGGTCGCCGTAGCGGCGGCGGTCAGCGCCGACACCAGGACCACCGGCCGGCGTCCCTTGCGACGGCGCGGGGCCTGCTCGGACGATCGCAGGTCTTCTTGGATCTGACTCATCACGAACTCCTTGAGACGCTGGTGACGGTCACTCGGCAGATCCCGCTCCGCCGGTCCCGGCAGCAACCGGGCCAATTCCTCGTGCTCGCCGGAATCTCGCTGCGACTGGGTGGCATTCATCGGGTGTTCTCCTGCATGGACCGGACCGCGAATCCGCGGTCATCCTCTAGCTGTCCGCGGCCGGTACCGGGTTCCCGGCCTTCTCCGGACGGACGAAGACCGGCGGTGTCGACGAGGCCGCTCAGTTTCTTCCGCGCTCGCGACAACCGGGAGCGCACAGTGCCGATCGGCACACCGAGCACTGCGGCGGCCTCGGCGTAATCCAGCCCGGACCAGACGCACAACACCAGCACCTCGCGCTCCGGACGGCGCAGCGCGCTCAGCGCCGTCCGCACCAGGGCGAGCCGTCGCCGGTCGTCGACGCGGGACGTGACCTCCTCGGCGATGTCCGGCACCGCGTCGTCCTTCGGCAGCCGGACGAGCGCGGTGGCGTGCCGCCGGGCGGCTCGGCGTACGTTCCGCGTGACGTTGGTGGCGATGCCCAGCAGCCATGGACGCAACGACCCGCCGCCGGCATCGGTATCGAGGGCGACGTCGACCCGCTCGCGCAGCCGCCACGCTTCGAGGAAGGTCAGCGACACCACGTCCTCAGCGGTCGACCAGTTCCCCGTCAACCTGAAGGCGAGGTTGTACACCGAGCGAGCGTGTTCGTCGAACAGCTCCCTGAACGCGTCCGGGTCACCGGCGTGGACCCGGGCGCGCATGCTTGTCTCCATGTACCTGGACTGTCCGCCAAGACGACCGGGTTCCCGGATGCCCGCGGCCTCAGCGCATCTGCTCCCACATGGCGCGGGTCATCTCGTACTCGACCTCGCCCAGGTGCGCGTCCGGCAACGGCTCGTCGAACTGCGGGTAGTACGTGCGCACGTACCGCATGCCGATGGACCGCATCACACCCACGGAACCGGCGTTGACGGTCATGGTCTGTGCGATGACGCGGCTCTGCCCGACCGTGTCGAAGGCATGCCGCAGAAGGGCGCGGGACGCCTCGCCTGCGAAACCCCGCCGCCAGTGCCGCCGGAGGAGGCGGTATCCCAGATCCGAAACGGTCGGATCGTCCGGCTGGTCGGGACCGTGCGCGGGCGGCAGCATCATCAGCCCGACGAACTCGCCGTCCTCCTCCCGCGCCGGCGGCGAGGCCCCGCTGTCGGACGCGGCGAAGGCCATCCAGAAACCAAGGCCGTCCACTTTGCCCGCCATCGCCATCCGCCGCTCGTGAGAGGCGACCACCTCGTCCCTGGTCGGCACTCGCGCGGAGAGGTAGCGAAGCACTTCGGGGTCGGAGTCGAGCCGTACTTCCAGGTCGAGGTGCCGGTCGGCGAGCGGGACCAGCATCAGCCTGTCGGTGCGCAGGATCGGTTGAGGCACGCGATCAACGTCGCACAGTGACGGCGGACGAAGCGATCCATATTCAAGGGCCTTCGGGTGCGGCAGTGCGCAGCGTGGTCCGGCCAGGATGAGACTTCGGCCCTGCCTACGCCGCCGCGAGCCTCGATCCGGCGAGCCGCCTCCACGATGCACTGCACGAACATCTGTCGCCGGTCCCCGCTGAAGTCGTCCAGAAGCACCGTGGAACTGCCGCCCACCAGCGCGTATGTGTGGAAGTCCTGCTCCAGCTCCGGCCACCACGAAGGGCGGACGTCCGGCGGCGCTTCCGCCCCGACTCGCGCCGCTTCGATGAAGAGAACCCCGAGTGCCACGTCATAAGCCCAGAACATGGCGCCACCGGAGATCACCGGCACTGTCTTGCTCAACGGCACTCCTCCGCATCGTCCGCCGACGGCTGCCTGGCCGTGGCGGCGGGCGCACAGGTCATCGAAACCGGATGGTGTGCGGCCGTCAACAGGTTCAAGGCTCGATGAGCGGTTCCGCCTCGTACGCCTGGTGCAGCAGTTCCAGGAAACGCGGTGCCTCCGGGACGGGCACGGCATCGATCTGGCGGATCGCCACGCCCGGCGTCCACGAGTTCATGACGACGGCCCCGCCCAGCGCCGGCAGATCTGCGAGAGCGACTTCCCGCGTGCGCTGCGGGACGCCGAGACGGGCCAGTTGGCGGCGGACGATGCCCATCGTCGTCCCAGTCAGCATCTCGGCGTCGGGCCACAGCACCGCCTCGCCGTCCCAGAACGCCAGGTTCCAGATCGTCGCCTCGCTGAACCGGCCACGGCGGTCGACGAACGCGGCGTCGTCGAAGCCGTCCCGGACGGCCCGGCGCATGTAGTACGTCTTGGCCACCTCGCCGACGTGCTTCACGGCGGGCAGGGGCCGCTCGTACTCGACCGCGGTCAGCGCCAGCGGTCCCGCCGGGCCGGATGCGGGCGGTCCGGTCCGGACCAGGACGTCCAGCTCCGTCGAATCGGCGGTGAATTCGCCCGGCGACGAGTAGACGGTGGCCGTCAGTGAGACGTCGGGCGGGCTCGCCGCCAATGCCGTCCGCAGCAGAGTGCGGATCCGGTCGTCGGGCAGAGCGCGGCCGAACAGTTCCTCCGAGGCGTACCGCAGCCGTTCCAGGTGGAGGTCGAGGCCGCGGATCCTGCTCCCGCGCACCTGCATGGCGGTGAAGTGGGCGTAGCCCGCGAAGGCCAGCGGCGCCAGATCCTCGGCGGTCGCGGCGCGGCCATTGCGCTGGACGGTGAAAAAGGCCATGAGCGTGCCCCCAACAGGCGGAATGAGCTTTCGCGGAGCGACGTTAAGGCCTCACATCGGTGAGAAGGTCAACATGGGACGGTGACATGCTGATCGGGGAGTTGGCCCGGCGTACCGGTGTCAGCCCGCGCCTGCTGCGCTACTACGAGGAGCAGGGCCTCCTCGACGCCGCGCGCGGCGCGAACGGGTACCGGCACTACGACGAGGACTCCGTGACGACGGTGCGGAAGATCCGCGTCCTGCTGGACGCGGGCCTGTCCACCGAGGTCATCCGGGTGGTGCTCCCCTGCACGCGGGGCGACGGGTCGGAGTTCGACTGGTGCGCCGACATCCGCGACCTCCTCGACCGGGAACTCGCCGCCCTGGACGGGCGCATCGACGTCCTGCGACGCAATCGCCAGACCCTGGCCACCTTCCTCGCCCAGTCCGACGGCTGAACTCCGGCCGTCAGGTGGGGTGCGCCAGCAGCAGGCGGATCACGTTCGTCAGGGCGTTCGGGGACAGCGCCGGGTCGACCGCGCGGCGCAGGCCGAGGCCGATGCCGAGGCTGAGGAGGGCGTCGGCCAGTTCGGCGGCGGGCAGGGGGAGCGGGCGGTCGCGGCGCCTGGCCTCTTCCTCCAGCAGCAACCGCAGCGCCCCGGCCCAGCTTCGCCCGCCGGCGGCGACCTCGGCGCGCAGCCGGGGGTCGCGGCGCGTGGCGTGGATGGCGAACTCGGCCTCCAGCAGCGTCCAGCCGGGGTCGCCGATCGTGCGTTCGGCCCACGCCTCGAAGACGGCGAGCCGGTCCTCGTCGGAGCCCTCGCCGAGGAAGGCGTCCATGACCGCCTGCACCTGCTCGGCGCGGATGGCGTCGATGACCGTCCGGCACAGCTCGTCCTTGGTGCCGAAGTTGGAGTAGACGGCGCCCTTGGAGAAGGACGCCGCCTCCGCGACCTTCTCCAGCGTGGTGGCGTGATACCCGTCACGCAGGAACAGCCGCCGGGCCGTGGCGATCAGCAGTTCGCGGGTGCGCGCCTGGCTTTCCGCCCTGCTCAGTCGTGCCATCCCGCCATGGTAGGGGGCGTGAACCTTCGGATACCGACGGTATCCGGCCGGGCGCGGCGACCCCTCGCAGATGTATTGACACCTCGTCCAACTGCTGAATACCGTCGGTATCTCGGCTGGGGGAGGTGGCGCCGGATGGAGCCCGACCATGAGGTGGTCATCGTCGGCGCCGGGTTCTCCGGTATGTGCGTCGCCATCCGGCTGCGGCAGCGGGGCGTCCGTGACTTCGTCATCCTGGACGCCGCGGACGGCGTCGGTGGCGTGTGGCGGCACAACACCTATCCGGGGGTCGCCGTCGACATCCCGTCCACCACGTACTGCTACTCGTTCGAGCCCAACCCGTCCTGGACGCGGGCGTTCGCGCCGGGCGCGGAGGTGCGCGCCTATGCCGAGCACTGCGCCGACAAGTACCGGCTGCGGCCGCATCTGCGGCTCGGCACCAGGGTCGAGCGGGCGGTCTTCGACGAGGACGCCGACGTGTGGCGCGTCCACACGGGCGAGGGCGAGATCGTCGCGCGGTTCCTGATCGCCGCCGTCGGCCCGCTCGACCAGCCCAAGAACCCCGCCATCCCCGGCATCGAGACGTTCGCCGGGAAGGTGATCCACACCGCCCGCTGGGACCACGGCCACGACCTGCGCGGGAAGCGGGTCGCGGTGATCGGGACCGGTGCGTCCGGCCTCCAGGTCATCCCGGAGATCGCGCCGGTCGCCGCGCATCTGGACGTCTACCAGCGCACCCCGATCTGGGTCTTCCCGAAGATCGACTTCACGGTCCCGCGCGGGGTCCGCGCGCTGTTCCGGGCGGTGCCGCCGGTCCAGTCGCTCGCCCGGCTGATCACCACGGCCGCCTCCGAGGTGATCATGGTGCTGGGCATCGTGCACTACGGCAAGGTCCCGTTCCTGGTGCGGGGCACCGAGCTGATCTGCCGCGCGCACCTGCGCCGCCAGGTGCCCGACCGCCGCCTGCGCCGCGCCCTCACGCCGCGCTACGGCTTCGGCTGCAAGCGGCCCTCGTTCTCCAACCGCTACTTCCCGACCTTCATGCGCGACGACGTCGAGCTGGTGACCGACCCGATCGAGCGGATCACCGAGCACGGGATCGTCACCCGGGACGGACGCGAGCGGCCGATCGACACCCTGATCCTGGCCACCGGCTTCAAGACGCTGGAGATCGGGGCGATGCCCGCGTTCCCCGTCGTCGGCCTGGGCGGCACCGAGCTGGGCGCCCACTGGGACGAGCACCGCTACCAGACCTACGAGGGCGTCGCCTCGCCCCTCGCCCCCAACTTCTGGCTGATGAACGGCCCGTACACCGTCACCGGCGCGTCCTGGTTCTCGATCATCGAGGCGGGCAGCGCCCACATCGCGCGGTGCGTCGCGGAGGCGCGGCGGCGGCGGGCCGCCCGCATGGTGGTCAGGCGCCGCCCGCACGACGACTTCACCGCCCGGATGCGCGAGCGCATGAAGGGCACGATCCTCGGCCAGCCGAGCTGCGCGCGCGCCAACTCCTACTACTTCGACCGGCACGGCGACGCCCCGTACGTCCGTCCGCAGTCCGGGTTCCACGTGCTGCGCCGCAGCCGGACGTTCGATCTCGACGACTACGAGTACACCGCTTGAAAGGAATCCCCTCATGGCCCTTCTCCGCGCCGCCGGCGTCGTCCTCGCCGCCACGGGAGCCGCGCACTTCGCCGCGCCCAAGGCGTTCGAGCCGATCTCCCGGGTGCCGTTCCCCGAGGACACCCAGACCTGGATCAAGCGGAACGGCGCCACCGAACTGGCCCTGGGCGTCGCCCTGGCCGTCGACAAGACGCGCAAGGCCGGCCTCATCGGCACCGCCGTCTACGCCGCCTGGCTGGGCGCGCGCACGGTGACCAAGAGCCGCTCCGCCTGACGGCCGTCCCGTCCTCGGGGCTCGCCCGGCTCGGACGGCGACGGCGGCCGCCGTCCGAGCCGCTAGGCCAGTTCCTCCTTGAAGCCCTGCCGCCAGGACGGGTACCGCAGTTCCCAGCCGAGTTCCCGCTTGGCCTTGGCGTTGGAGAAGCCGCGGCCCTCGGTCATCACCATGACCGCCACGTCGCCCGCGAGGGGGCGGGCCAGCCAGGCGGGGACCCGCATTGGCCGCTTCGCCCCCGCGCACTCGGCGAGGTAGGGCAGCCACTCGGCGGCCGGGGCCGGCTCGTCGTCCACGATGGCGAACACGCCGCGGGCCTGCTGCTCCACGGCCAGGACGGTCGCGCTCGCCGCGTCGTCCAGGTGCAGCCAGGAGCAGTGCCCGCGCCCGCCCCCGACGACCGGGAACTGCCGCTTGCGGACCGGCTCGACCAGGTCGTCCATCGCCCCCGGCCCGTAGAACCAGCCGTAGCGCAGGACGGCGCCGCCGACCGCGCCGACCGCCTCCTCCACATGGCGGATCGCCGCCATGCCCGGCTCCGCGGGCGTCCCGGTCATCGGGTCCAGCGGGTCGTCCTCGGTCTTCACCCAGCCGCCCTCGTGGAGGCCGTTCCAGGCGCCGTAGCTCTGCGCGACGACATGCGGGACGCCGGACTCCTCGACGGCCGCCAGCAGGTTGTCCGTGCCCACGGTGCGGAGCCGGTTCGTCCCCGCGAACCACCGGTCCATGTGCTTCATGTCGGCCTTGCCCGCGTGCGCCACCGAGATCGCGGTCATCTGGTGGACCACCACGTCCGGCCGGGCCGCCGACACCGCCGCGCTGACCGACTCGGCGTCGAGGCCGTCCATCACGACGCCCTCGGCCCCCATGTCCGCGAGCATCTTCAGCTTGGCGGCGCTCGTCGCCGTCGCCGTCACCTGGTGGCCGCGCTCCAGCAGCCGAGGCACCAGCCGCCTGCCCAGGACCCCCGTCCCACCTGCCACGAAGACGCGCATGACCATCACTCCCCATCGTGTTCCGCTTCCACGAAGAGTGACGAGATGCCCCGCCCGTTTGTGACACAACATCCCCCGCGGGTCGCCAGGCCCGCCCTGGCCGGCGCGGGGTCAGGGTCAGCGCGGGGTGAGGGTCACCGGGAACTCGGTGACGCCGCGGACGAAGGCGTTGCGCAGGATGCGCGGCCCCTCGTCGTCGGCCCACTCGGCGGTGGCGACGCGGGCGACGAACTCCTCGAAGAAGATCCGCAGCTCCAGCCGGGCCAGGGACGCGCCGAGGCAGAAGTGGGGGCCGAGGCCGAAGGCGATGTGGTCGCCGGGGCGGCGGGTCACGTCGAAGGCGTCCGGGTCGTCGAAGACGGCCTCGTCGCGGTTCGCGGACCCGTACATCAGCAGGATCTGCCCGCCCGCCGGGATCTTCACCCCGGCGATCTCGGCGTCGGTCGCGGCGACCCGGCACATGTTGAGGATCGGGGTCGTCCAGCGGACGAACTCCTCGACGGCGTCCGGGATGAGGGACGGGTCGTCGCGCAGCCGCCGCCACTGGTCCGGATGCCGGATCAGCGCGTCCAGCGCGGTGGCGATGACCGTGCGGGTCGTCTCGGCGCCGCCGACCAGCAGGAGCAGCGCCTCGTGGGCGAGGTGGTCGTCGTCATAGGCGGGCTGATCGGGACCCGCGTTCGACCAGACCGACAGCAGGTCGTCGGTCGGGCGGGCGCGGCGGTCCTCGGCCATCTCGAGGACGGCGAGCGCGTACTCCCCGGCGGCGATCGTCGCCTCGTCGGTGATGTAGCGCCGCCCGCCGCCCGCGTAGACGGCGGTCGCCGACCAGTGGACGAGCTTCGGCCACGCGTCGTCCGGGAAGCCGAGGAGCCAGCCGATGACGCGGGCGGGCAGGGGAGCGGCCAGCGCCGGGACGGCGTCGACGGTGCCCGCGTCCAGCGCCGCCGTGATGCAGTCGACGGCGGTGGCGCGGATCCGCTCCTCGTAGCGCGAGACGCCGCGCGGCGTGAACCGCTGGTAGACCATGCGGCGGCGGTGCGCGTGCTCCGGATCGTCCTGCCCGATCATGGACGGGTCGGACGGGAGCTGCGGCCGGTACCCGCCCGAGTTCGTCCAGACGCGGGGGTTGCGCTCGACGGCGAACACGTCGGCGTGCCGGGACACGCCCCAGAGGCCGTTCTCCTCGTCGTGGTACACCGGCGACTCGGCGCGCAGGCGCGCGTAGACGGACCAGGGATCGGTGGCGTACATCTCGCCGTCGAGAAGGTCGATGTCCATGGCTCACTCCTCGGAAAACGCTGCGGACAGGGGCTCGTGGGGAGTGCGGCAGTCGCCCGGCGATCGGATAGACGCGAATCTAGACTAACGTCTCACCCAAGCAAGTGCTAGGTATGTGTCCGGTCCATGGTGACCCGGCGGGCGCGGGCGGTAAAGGGAACGAAGGGCCTCGGTGCACGCGTTCGGGGCCAATGTGCGGAACAATGGGGGCGGCCACAGCGAGGAGGCGTTTTGAGCGGCGACGTTCGGTTCACCGTGACGCGGACGCTGAGCAAGGACCAGCAGGCGAGGCGCGAGCGGCTGATCGACTCGGCGAGGGAGCTCGCGCTGGAGGGCGGCTACCCGGCCGTCACCATGCACGACGTGGCGGACCGGGCCGGGGTCGCCCGCGCCACCGTCTACCGCTACTTCGCCACCAAGGACCACCTCCTCACCGAGGTCGCGGCGACCTGGGCGCACCACGTCACCGACGACATCGACGCGCTCGCGGTGGGCGACACCCAGCTGGAGCGGCTCACCGCGCTGCTGGAGCGCATCGTGTACGTCGCGGCGCAGGAGCCGACGCTCACGTCCGCCATCATCCAGGCGGTGACCTCGGACGACTCCAGCGTCGACGACGCCCGCACCGTCCTGTTCCAGTACCTGCGCGACCGGCTGTCGGCCGCGATCGGCGACCCGGTGCCCGAGCGGGAGGACGTCGAGCTCGTCCTCGGGCACATCCTGCTCGCCGGGCTGATCAGCCTGGCGACGCTCCGGCAGCCCGTCGAGGACGTCGCCACCATGGTCCGGACGGCCGGGCGCCTGGTGCTGGCCGGCGCGCTGTCCGCCGCCGCGCCCAGCTGACCGCCCGATTGGTTCACGTTTTCCCGGTCTGATTGGACCTGGAGGCAGGACCACCGCGGCTCCTAGCGTGCTGCATGTGACGAATCCGCCGCTGTTCCTGCTGGCCGCGCTGGCGCTGGTCGCCATCCCCGGCCCGAACCACCTCTACATCACCGCGCGCAGCATCGGCGAGGGCCGCCGCGCCGGGATCGCGTCCGCGCTCGGCGTCGAGACCGGCACGCTCGTCCACATCGCCGCCGCCGCGGCCGGGCTGTCCGCGCTCGTCGCCGCCTCCGCGACCGCCTTCGGGTTCCTGCGCTACGCGGGCGCCGCATACCTCCTGTACCTCGCCTACCGGACGTTCCGCGGCGGCGACGACCTCGCCGAGACGCGGCTCGCGCCCCGCCCGATCCGCCGCGTCTACCTGGACGGTGCGCTCGTGAACGTCCTGAACCCGAAGGTCGTGCTGTTCTTCCTGGCGTTCCTGCCGCAGTTCGTCGACCGGGACGCGGGCGCCGTGCCGCTGCAGATCGCCGTGCTGGGCCTGGCCCTCGCGCTGATCGGCCTCGCCGTCGACCTCGGGTACGCGGTCGCCGCCGGGTCGATCGGCGCGTGGCTGCGGACCCGTCCCGCGTTCCGGCGGCGGCAGCGGTACGCGACGAGCCTGGTCTACCTCGGGCTCGGCGCCGGCGCGATGCTCGCCGGACCGAGCGCCCGCCGCGCCTGACCCGCCGCGCCCTGATTGCCTGCGCCTGATTCTCTGCGCCGGATTCTCTGCGCCTGATTCTCTGAAAGACCCGCCGCGCCTGACACACCGTGCTGACCCGCCGACCTGCACTGCCAGGTGGATTTGTCAGACCGGATTGTCAATCGGTTGATAAGCGCGGCACCGCAATGCGTAACCGGTCGTGCAGCCCGTCCGGCCCGGCGCGGGTAGCTTCCGGGCCGGAGGTGCGAACGGTGACCACGACGCTTGAGAACCGCTCCCCGCTGAAGCCCTGGGCCGGCGTGCCGAGCGAGCTGTCCACCGCCTTCCGGCCCCACCTGGACGCGCTCGCCGAGGAGATGATCGAGGAGATCCTCGCCGGGATCCCCGAGTACTCCCGCCCGCGGGACGAGGAGTACGCGCGGCTGGTCCGGCTCGCCGTCGAGGGCGCGCTCCACCAGTTCGTCGACCTGATCATGGACCCGGACAGCTCCTGGGAGCCGGTCGCGGCCGTCTACCGGGAGATCGGCCGGGCCGAGGCCCGCGAGGGCCGCGGCCTGGACATCCTGCAGACCTCGCTGCGGCTCGGCGCCCGGGTCGCCTGGCGGCGGCTCGCCGCCGAGTCCGAGCGGTACGACATCTCGCGGGGCACCCTCGCCAGCATCGCCGAGGCGATCTTCGCGTTCCTGGACGAGATCGCCCGCGCCGCCACCGAGGGCTACACCAGGGCCCGCGCGCAGGAGGCCGGCGAGCTGGAGCACCGCCGCCGCCGGCTGCTGGACCTGCTGCTCGCCGAGCCGCCCGCCGCCCCGCAGGCCGTGGCCGACCTCGCCCGGCTCGCGCAGTGGCGCGTGCCCCGCACGGTCGCCGCGGTCGTGCTGTACGAGCGGGGCCGGCGGCCGTTCTCGCAACCGTCGCTGCCGCCGGACGTGCTCGCCGACGTCAACCGGCGCGAGCCGTGCCTGCTCGTCCCCGACCCGGACGGCCCCGGCCGGGGGCGGATGCTGGAGTCGGCGCTGCGCGACTGGGTCGCCGCGCTCGGCCCGACCGTCGGCACCGAGGAGGCGGCGAAGTCGCTGCGCTGGGCGCGGGAGGCGCTGCCGCTCGCGCGGCGCGGCATCCTGCCGTCCGGCCGGCTGATCCGCTGCGCCGACCACATGCCGGCGCTGGTGATGTTCAAGGACGAGGAGCTCGTCCGGACGGTCGCGGAGCTGCGGCTCGCGCCGCTGCGCGGCGTCCGGCCCCGGCACCGGGAGCGGCTGATGCGGACGCTGCTGTCGTGCCTGCAGAACGGTTTCAACGCCACCGAGGTCGCGCACCGCCTGCACGTCCACCCGCAGACCGTCCGGTACCGGCTGCACCAGTTGCAGGACCTGTTCGGCGAGCGCCTGTACGACCCGGAAGCGCGGATGGAGATGGAGATGGTGCTCACCGTCCGGCTCACCGAGCCCGCGGGCGATCAATCAAGCGATTGACCGGGCTCCGGAGCAGCGCCTAGCGTGAGGCCATGGGCAGTAGCGAATCGGGCCGAGAACGGATCCTGGAGGCGGCCACCCGGCTGTTCTCCGCGCTGGGCTACGACGGGACGTCCACCCGCATGATCGCGGAGGCGGCCGGGCTCAACGTCGCCACCGTCGCCTACCACGTCGGCGGCAAGCGCGACCTGTACCTCGCCGTGATGGAACGCGCCCACGAGGCCGAGCGCGCCGCGCTGGAGGAGGCGCTCGGCCGGATGACCCCGGACGTCGACGGCCTGCTCTCCCTCGTCGACGCCTACGTCGGGTTCTGCCTGGCCCGGCCGGAGATCCCGGCGCTGTGGATGCACCGCTGGCTGTCGGACGCCAGCGACGTCGTCCACCTGGAGGAGCAGTACGTCCGGCCGCTGATGCAGATGGTCACCGAGGCGGTCCGCAAGGTCGTCCCCGACGACATCGACGTCGACTACGTCGTGTGGACGGTCGTGTGGTGCACCCACGGGTTCGGGCGCGGCGGCGTCCTGGACCCCGGCGGGCACCGGCACGGCGCCGACGACCCGCAGGCCGTGGACCGGTTCCGCCGCCACATGCGCCGCACCATCGCCCTGGCGATCGGCGCCCCCGACCGGGCCCGCGGATGACCGGCCTCCCCCCGGCGGCGGTCCCCCCTGCCGCGCACCCCCCGCCGGACGACCCCTCGGCCCCGCTGTCGCGGCGGCGCCTGCTCGGCTACGGCGTCGGCTCGGTCGGCACCGGCGTGTTCTCCGCCGTCCCCGGCCTGCTGCTCCTGTACTACCTCACCGACGTCCTCGGCGTGTCCGCGGCGATCGCCGGGGCCGTGCTGGTCGTCCCCAAGGCGTGGGACGTGCTGCTCAACCCCGTCGTCGGCGCCGCGAGCGACCGCGAGGCCGTCCGCACCGGCCGCCGCACCCGGCTGCTGCTGACCGGCGCCGTGACGCTGCCGGTCCTGTTCGCCGCCATGTTCGCGGTGCCGGGCGACTCCCCGGGGCTCGCCGCCGCCTGGGCCGGGGTCGCGTTCCTGCTGGCCGCGACCGCGTTCGCCTGCTACCAGGTCCCGTACGTGGCGCTGCCCGCCGAGATCTCCGCCGACCCGTCCGAGCGGGGCCGCGCGATGGCGTGGCGGGTCGTCTGCCTGACGCTCGGCATCCTCGTCGCGGGCGGCGTCGCCCCCGCCATCACCGACGCCGCCGGCGGCGGGCGCGGCGGGTACGCGCTGATGGGCGCCGTCATCGGGCTCGCCATGGGCGCCGCGATGATCGCGAGCACGCTGGCCAGCCGGTGGATCCCGTCCCGGCCCGGACCGCGCCCGCTCGGGCTCGCCGCCGCGCTGCACACCGCGCGCGGCAACCGGCCGTTCTTCCTGCTGCTCTACGCGTCCGTCGCGCAGATCCTCGCCGTCGGGATCATGCTGGCGGGCGCCCCGTACGTCGCGACCTACCGGCTGGACGACTACGGGCTGACGTCCGCGATGTTCGTCTGCATGGTCGGGCCGAGCGCGTTCGCGGTGCCGATGTGGCGGTGGCTCGCGCGCAGGTTCGGGGTCGTCGAGTGCTACATCGCGGGCGTGCTGATGTTCGCCGTGACGGCCGCCGCGACGTACCCGGTCCTCGGCTCCACCCCCGGCGTGCTCGGGTTCGCCTGCCTGGTCGGCGTCTGCTACGCCGCCATGCAGCTGCTGTCGCTGATGCTGCTGCCGGAGACCGTCCACGCCGACACCGGACGCACCGGGCACGCCCAGTCCGGCGCGTTCACCGGCCTCTACACGGCCGCGGAGACCGGCGCGCTCGCCCTCGGGCCCGGCGTGTTCGCGCTGATCCTCGCCGCGACCTCGTTCCGCTCCGCCGACTTCGAGACGCCGGTCGTCCAGCCGGACTCGGCCCTCACCGGGCTGAGCGCCGGATTCTCCCTCGTCCCCGCGCTGCTCCTGCTGATCAGCGTGCCGCCCCTGCTCGCGTTCCGGCGGGCGACCGGGCGCCGTCCCGTGGAGGAAACACCCGAACATGCCGTCTGAGCACCTGCCCGAGGCGGGCCGCCCGCCCGCCGACCTGCTCGCCGAGCTCGCCCGCCTGCGGGACGCGGACCTGCCCGTCCGCGGCGGCAAGGTCACCGCCTACGTCTACGACACCGGGCGCGAGCCCGTGCACGACCTCGCCGCCACCGCCTACCGGGAGATGCTGGAGGTCAACTGCCTCGACCCGACGGCGTTCCCCAGCATCGTCGCGCTGGAGCGGCAGATCGTCGGGTTCGTCGCGGCCAAGCTCGGCGGCGGCTCCGGCATCTTCACCAGCGGCGGCACCGAGTCGATCATGCTGGCGGTGAAGGCGGCGCGGGACGCGCACCCGGTCGAGGGGCGGCCGCAGGTCGTCCTGCCGGCGACGGCGCACCCCGCGTTCCACAAGGCCGCGCACTACCTCGGCATGGAGGTCGTGCACGTGCCGGTGGACACCGCGTACCGGGCCGACCCGGCCGCGACCGCCGCCGCGCTGACGCCCCGCACCGCGCTCGTCGTCGCCTCGGCGCCGTCCTACCCGCACGGGACCATGGACCCGGTCCCGGAGATCGCGGCGATCGCCGCGGAGGCCGGCGTGCCCTGCCATGTGGACGCGTGCGTCGGCGGCTGGGTGCTGCCGTGGCTGCGGGACGCGGGCCGCGACGTCCCGCCGTTCGACCTGTCCGTGCCCGGCGTGACGTCCATCTCCTGCGACCTGCACAAGTACGGGTACACGCCGAAGGGCGCCTCGGTCGTCCTGTTCGCGGACGAGTCGCACCGCCGGGCCGCCTACTTCGCGTCCGCCGAATGGCCCGGATACACCGTCATCAACGCGACCGTCCAGAGCAGCAAGAGCGCCGGGCCGCTCGGCGCCGCCTGGGCAACCCTCAACGCGGTCGGCGCGCAGGGCTACCGCGACCTCGCCGAGAGCGCCATGAAGTCGGCGGAACGCCTCAGCGCGGGCGTCGCCGGCATACCGGGCCTGCGGGTGCTCGGCGACCCGGTCGCGCCGCTCGTCGCGGTCGCCTCCACCGACCCGGAACTGGACGTCTTCGTCATCGCCGACGAGGCCCGGCGGCGCGGCTGGTTCTTCCAGCCGCAGCTCTCCTACCAGGGCATCCCGCCGAACCTGCACTTCACGGTCACCGGCGTCAGCGACGTCGACGCGCTCCTCGGCGCGCTCACCGCCGCCACCGACGCGGCCCGCGCCGCCGGGCCGCCGGACGTCCCGGCCGAGCTGGTCGGCGCCCTCGCCGGGCTCGATCTCGACAGCCTCGACGACGCCGGCTTCGCCGGGCTCCTCGCCTCCGTCGGCGTCGACCTCGCCGGTGGCGGCGACCCCGAGATGGCCGTGGTCAACGCCATCCTGGACGCCCTGCCGCCCGCGACCCGCGAGTCCCTGCTGATCCGCTTCCTGTCCGCCCTGTACGCCTGAGGCTGCGCCCTGTACGCCTGAGGCTCCGCCCTGTCCGCCTAATGGGAGCTGCCGGGTCGGCCACTGCTGACAGACTCGGTGCCTGGTAGCCGCCGGTGAGTGAGCACTTCCATCGCCTGGACCGTGGAGT
>NZ_FZOR01000023.1 GCF_900188445.1 Actinomadura meyerae | reverse complement strand
AACAACCCCGGCTCCCTGCTGCACTGGACCCGCAAAATGATCGAGATCCGGCAGCGCCACCCCGTCTTCGGCGTCGGCTCCTACGTCGAACTGTCTGCCTCCAACCCCTCCGTCCTCGCCTTCACCCGCGAGATCGACGGGTCGGACACCAACCAGTGGGGCGGCATGGACACCGTCCTCTGCGTGAACAACCTGTCCCGCTTCCCGCAGCCGGTCGAACTCGACCTGCGGCGGTTCCGGGGCTCGGCACCGATCGAGTGCATGGGCGGCGTCCAGTTCCCGGCCATCGGCGACCTGCCCTACCTGCTGACGCTCCCCGGGCACGGCTTCTACTGGTTCCTGCTCCCGCCGCCGCCCGCCGAGCGCGACCCGGGAGAAGGAGTGATGTAGCCGTGCCGCCGCCCGACCATTCCCTCGTTCGGCTCCTGTCCGACTGGCTGCCCCGGCAGCGGTGGTTCGGCGGCAAGGACGCGCCCATCGACGAGCTGTCCATCGGCACCGCCACCGAACTGCGCACCGGCGACCCCGCCCTGCACCACCTCGTCCTCGACGTCCGCCAGAACGGCACCACCGACCACTACCAGCTCCTGCTCGGCGTCCGCCGCCATCTGCCCGAGCGGCTGCACGCCGCCGCGATCGGCGAGGCCGACGGGCACCCGCCCATCACCGGGCACGTGTACGACGCGGCCCACGACCCCGACCTGACCCAGGTCCTGCTCGAATTCATGGCGAGCGAGGCGTCCGCCGGGCCGCTGCGGTTCCGCCGCGCGCCCGGCACCGGCATCCGCACCGGGCTGGAGGGGCTGCCGACCTCGGCCGAGCAGAGCAACACCTCGCTGATCTTCGGGGACGCCTACATCTGCAAGCTGTTCCGCCGGCTGTCCCCCGGCGTCAACCCCGACCTGGAGGTCAACCTCGCGCTCACCCGCCAGGGCTGCGCGCACATCGCCGCCGTGCACGGCTGGGCCGAGCTCGACCCCGGCGACCCCGCCGAGCCCGGCGCGGAGCCGGTCACGCTCGCGCTGCTGTCGGAGTTCCTCCGCACCGGGACGGACGGCTGGCAGCTCGCCCTCACCAGCGTCCGCGACTGGTTCGCCCAGCCCGCGCCGCCGGACGAGGCGGGCGAGACGGGCGAGGTCACGGCCGAGGACGCGGGCGAGGCCGGCGGCGACTTCGCCGCGGAGGCCGAGCGGCTCGGCGCCGCCACCGCCGAGGTGCACCGCGACCTCGCCGCCGCGTTCGGCGTCGTGCGGACGCCGCCGGAGGCCGTGCGCGACCTCGTCTTCGGGATGAACGAGCAGCTCGACCAGGTCACCGCCGCCGTCCCGGCGCTGCGCCCGCACGCGCACGGGATCCGCCAGGTGTTCGACCGGGTCGCGGCCGACGCGTCCGGGCTGGAGTTCCAGCGCGTCCACGGCGACTACCACCTCGGCCAGGTCATGCGCACCGACGCGGGCTGGGTGCTGCTGGACTTCGAGGGCGAGCCGGCGCGCGCGCCGGGCGAGCGCCGCGCCTTCGCGCACCCGCTGCGCGACGTCGCCGGGATGCTGCGCTCCTTCGAGTACGCGGCGCGGTTCCTGCTCGCGCGGGACCACGGCCTGCCGGACGGCACCGCGGAGGCGCTGGAGCTGCGCGCCCGCGCCTGGGCCGAGCGCAACCGCGCGGCGTTCTGCGCCGGGTACGCCGCCGCGGGCGGCCCCGACCCGGCCGCGCACGCGGCGCTGGTGCGGGCGTTCGAGTGCGACAAGGCCGTCTACGAGGTCCGCTACGAGGCGAGCAACCGGCCGTCCTGGCTCCCCGTGCCCCTCCGCTCCCTGGCCCGCCTGGCGGGCTGAGCCCGGGGCCGGACCCGGCGGGCGGCCGCTCTCACAGGTCGATCGCGTAGTCGAGGACGACGCGGTCGGCGGGCAGGACGATCTCCCGGCAGACCTCCATCACCCCGGCGCGCGCCAGCAGCCGGCGGGTGATGCCGAGGACGGGGACGCCCCCGGTCATGCGGAGGGTCTCCGCCTCCTCCGGCGTCGGCATCCGGGAGCGGACGGACTCCTCGACCCGGACGGGCGGGTGCCCGAGGTAGGCGAGCTGCGCGAGCGTCCCGCCGGGCCACGGCTCGCGGGCCGGGTCGGCGACCGGGGTGTCGCCGACGAGGTCCCACGGCAGGTAGTTGACGGAGATCTGCTGCGGCTCGTCGCGCGCGTGGAACACGAACCGGCGGCGCAGCAGCTCGGTGCCGGCCGGCAGCTCGAACAGCGCGGCCAGCTCGCCGTCGGCCCGCACCCGGCTGAACTCCTTGTCGAGCCGGTACTCGTCCCAGCCGATCTTCTGGTCGCGGGTGAAGGTGGTCTCCGGGACCGCGAGGGGCCGGGTCACCGCGCGGTACCGGTCCATCGCGACCCGCCGCGCGGGCGGGACGACCTTGACGAGGGTGCCGCCGCCGCGGCGGGTCTCGACGAGCCCCTCGCCGCGCAGCAGCGCGACCGCCTGCCGGATGACGATCTCGGAGACGCCGTGGGTCTCGCACAGCTCGGCGATGGTCGGCAGACGCGTGCCCGGCGGGAGGCTGCCGTCGCGTATCCCCTCCCGCAGCGTGTCGGCGATGCGCAGGTAGGCGGGACGGTCCGGCACCGGCGTCACCTCCCTACTCTGCGCCGCGCGCGCCCGGCGCGGCGTTCGAACGATGTTCGACTCGGCGTTCGATCCCGGCCCGTCCTCCCCGCCGTCCGTACCTTCCGTGCGCTATCCGGGAGGGCACGGTCCGCTTACGGACAGCTTGACACCTCTTAGCCCGAGTAAGACTTTTGTATACAGAAGAACGGCCTCGGGGAAGGGACGACCTTGATGGGCGACTTCGACGAGTTGAAGGCGGCCATCGAGGGCGAGTTCCCCGGCTGGCAGGTGTGGCGCAGCGACGCGGGGCGCTGGTACGCGACCCGCAGCGGCGACCTCACCGATGCCGAACTCCAGGCGGGATGTGCGATGACGGTGGCGGCGGACGACGCGGAGGGGCTCCGCCGCCTCCTCGCCGAGCAGGAGCGCGGGAGGCCCGGGGACCGGTGAACGGAGGCCATGGGGAACAGCGGGGCCCGGTCCGCGAGCGGGGGCGGACCGGGCCCGGGGGCCCGGGTGCGCAAGGTACCTGTGTCGCTGAGGTGACACAGGAGTGGATCCTCGGGCGGCGGGGTCGATGTCACTTCCGGGACGAGGCGGACATGACCCCGCAGCAGTGGCGGGCGTGACCCGCCCACGGAACGTGGCCGCACGGGCGGCGGCATTCGGCGCGACCCCACGACGAAAGAGTCGAGCCGCCCGTGCGGCCGCAACCGTCTCCGCCCGCGGGCCGATCGCACCACCGGCCGATCGCTCCGCCGCGCGGATGAACCGGTCATCGGGCCCCATCGCGGCCGATCGGCGATCTTGAACGTCAAGCTCGCGGAAACAGGTCCTCCCGTCATGTGAGACCACCCCATCTCGGGGCACTCCTACAGGAGTAGAGAACAGTGACGGGAGGCCCTGAGGCCATGGCACGGGTGACGCGCGCGGAGATCGACCGGCTCGTCGGCGGCGACCACCACGATCCGCACGGCGTGCTCGGGGCGCATCCCGGCAGGGACGGCGTGACCGTCAGGGCGCTGCGGCCGCTGGCGGAGAAGGTCGAGGTCGTCCTGCCGGACGGGAACCGGCATCCGCTCCGCCACTTCCACCAGGGCCTGTTCCAGGGGACCCTGTCGGAGGGCGCGTCGCTCGCGGGCGACGACGACCGCGAGGCGCCGCTGGCCGTCCCCGACTACCGGCTCGCCGTCACCTACGGGGACGGCGTCGAGACGGTCCAGGACGACCCCTACCGGCACCTGCCGACGCTCGGCGAGCTCGACCTGCACCTGATCGGCGAGGGGCGGCACGAAGAGCTGTGGCGGGCGCTCGGCGCGCAGCCCCGCTCCTACGCGTCCGCGCTCGGCACCGTGCACGGGACGGGCTTCGCGGTGTGGGCGCCGACGGCGCGCGGCGTGCGCGTCATCGGCGACTTCAACCACTGGGACGGCCGCGGCCACCCGATGCGCTCGCTCGGCTCCACCGGCGTATGGGAGCTGTTCGTCCCGGGCGTCGGCGACGGCACGTGCTACAAGTACGAGATCCTCGGCGCGGACGGCGTGTGGCGCACCAAGGCCGACCCCATGGCGCAGTGGACGGAGCGTCCCCCGGCGACGGCGTCGCGCGTCTTCACCTCGTCCTACGAATGGGGCGACGGCACATGGATGGACGGCCGCAAGGACCACGACTGGCTGCACGAGCCCATGAGCGTGTACGAGGTGCACCTCGGGTCGTGGCGCCCCGGGCTCGGCTACAAGGAACTGGCCGACGAACTCACTGAGTACGTGAGCGACATGGGCTTCACCCATGTCGAGCTGCTGCCGGTCGCGGAACATCCCTACGGGCCGTCCTGGGGCTACCAGGTGACGTCCTACTACGCGCCCACCTCGCGCTTCGGGAACCCGGACGACTTCCGGCACCTCGTCGACCGGCTCCACCAGGCCGGTATCGGCGTCATCATGGACTGGGTCCCGGCCCACTTCCCCAAGGACGAATGGGCGCTGGCCCGGTTCGACGGCACCGCGCTGTACGAACACGACGACCCGACACGCGGCGAGCACCCCGACTGGGGGACGCTGGTGTTCAACTACGGCCGCGCCGAGGTCCGCAACTTCCTGGTGGCGAACGCGTCGTTCTGGCTGGAGGAGTTCCACATCGACGGCCTGCGCGTGGACGCCGTGGCCTCGATGCTGTACCTGGACTACTCCCGCAAGGAGGGCGAGTGGTCGCCGAACATCTACGGGGGCCGCGAGAACCTGGAGGCCATCTCCTTCCTCCAGGAGATGAACGCGACGGTCTACAAGCGCAACCCCGGCGTCATGACGATCGCGGAGGAGTCCACGGCGTGGCCGGGCGTGTCCCGCCCCACCCACCTCGGCGGGCTCGGGTTCGGGTTCAAGTGGAACATGGGCTGGATGCACGACACGCTCGAATACCTGCGCCACGAGCCCGTGTTCCGGCACTACCACCACAACGAGATCACGTTCTCGCTGGTGTACGCGTTCTCGGAGAACTACGTCCTGCCGCTGTCGCACGACGAGGTCGTCCACGGCAAGGGGTCGCTGCTGAGCAAGATGCCAGGCGACGCGTGGCAGCAGTTCGCCGGGCTGCGCGCCCTGCTCGCCTACATGTGGTCGCACCCCGGCAAGCAGCTGCTGTTCATGGGCCAGGAGTTCGGGCAGGGCGCCGAATGGGCGGAGGAGCGCCCGCTCGACTGGTGGCTGCTCGACAACGCCGCGGAGGGCGCCAACCACCTCGGGCTGCAGAAGCTCGTCCGCGACCTGAACCGCGCCTACCGCGCCGAGCCCGCGCTGTGGACGCGCGACAGCGACCACGAGGGGTTCCGCTGGATCGACGGGAACGACGCGGGCGGCAACACCCTCTCCTACCTGCGCTACGGGACGCCGCCCCCCGACGGCGGCGAGCCGCCGGTCCTGGCGTGCGTCGTGAACTTCGCCGGGAACCCGCACGAGGGTTACCGGCTGGGGCTGCCCCGCGCGGGCGGCTGGCGCGAGGTCGTCAACACCGACTCCTACGACTACGGCGGCAGCGGCGTCGGCAACCTGGGCCGCGTCGAGGCGTCCGGCGAGCCTTGCCACGGCCTGCCGTCGTCCGCGGTGCTGCGCGTCCCGCCGCTGGGCGCGGTCTGGCTGGTCCCCGAATAGCGGTCCGGCCGGTCCCCCGGATAGGGGCGCGCGCGCAGGCCCGCTCGGTCATAGGGTGGGCGCATGCAGCGCCTCCACATCGTCCCGGGCCAGTTCCTTGTCGAGCATCTCCCGCACTCGACGTTCCCGGAGGACGACGAATGGGTCGCGCTGATCCGTGCCCCTGAGGGCCTCACCGTCGTGCGTGAGGCGTCGCCGTTCACCGAGGCGGAACGCTGGGTCGGCTTCTACGGGGAGCCGGGCGACGGCCTCGACGTGCCCGGCGTGCTGGCCTCGATCGTCCAGCCGCTCGCCGACGCGGAAGTGCCGGTCTTCGTCGTGTCCACCTACCACGCGGACCTCGTCCTCGTCTCCGAGCACCGGCTGAAGGACGCCACCGAGGCGCTCCGCGCCGCGGGCCACCGCGTCGAGACGCAGTAGCGCGCCGCCGCGGCCGAGTCTCCAGAGGCCGAGGGACTACAGGCGTTCCAGGAGCCAGCGCGGGCCGGTGACGGCGGCGCCGGCGGCCTCGCAGCGGCCGCGCAGCTCCCGGTCGGCCGTGACCACCAGGTGCACGGTGCCCGGCCGGGCCTCCTCGACGAGTTCCACGATCCGGTCGTCGCCGCTGCCGGGCGCCGCCACGACCGTCACCCCCTCGGCGGGCTCGTCCGCGACGGAACGCGCCGCGCCCTCCACGACCAGCACGACCTCCGGGAAGCACTGGTCGAACGGCACGACCCCGCCGGGCAGGCCCCGCACGCCGCCGGCCAGCACCTTCAGGTCGTCGCGGAGCCGGGCGTTCGCGCCCGCGCGATCCTTCCACCAGCCGTCGGCGCGCGCGCCCACGACGTTCGCCGCGTCCACGACGAGGACGAGTTCCTTCATCGCGCCCCGCAGGCGGGGCCACGACCGGGCGAACGGCGGGAACAGCTTGCGGTCGGTGACCTCCTCCTCCCGGACCCACGCGGCCCTGCGCGTCTCACTGGACGCCGGGCCGACGTGGACGCGCTCGGACAGCGACCCGATCACGGACGTGTACATCCAGCCGCCGTGGTCCTCGACGCTGGTGCCGTGCACTTCCACCGCGCGGACGTCGAGCGTGCACTCCTCGGAGGTCTCCCGCAGCGCGCCGGTGACGGCGTCCTCGTGGCTGTGCAGCGCGCCGCCGAACATGCCCCACGACCCGCCGCCGAGCCCCCACCACGCGCGCTGCTGGAGCAGGATCCACACCTGGCCGGCGTCGTCGCGGTGGTAGGCCAGCAGGCCCGCCGCGCCGAACCGTCCCCAGTGCGTGTGCCCCTGATCGCAGCCGGCCCAGCCGTCGCCGTCTCCCATGCGTCCGACCATAGCGCCGGGCGCTCGTGACGAACGGCACAGTGCCGCCCGGCCGGGCACCGAATACCATTCGAAGATCACCGCTGACCAGGGAGAGTGAGTTGAGCGTCGACGCGAGCGCGGCGGCCCTCCAGGAGGCCGCCGAACTGTGGAACACGCTGTCCGGCGCCGACTTCATCCAGGCCATGGTGGAGCGGCGCGTGCCGGAGTTCTCCGACATCAGCGAGTACATCGGGCAGGCCGTGCGGTCCGCGGAGCCCGGTCGCGTGGAGATCGCCTGGACGCCCGGGGACAAGCTCTGCAACCCCGGCGGCACCGTCCACGGCGGCTACATCGCGATGATCCTCGACAACGCGGTCTGCATGGCGGCGAGCAGCACGTGCGACCGGTTCATGCCGATGCTCACGCTCAACCTGAACGTCGACTACCTGCGCGGCGTCCAGTCCGGCCACACCTACACGGTGACCGGGACGTGCCTGCACCCCGGCGCCACCCGCATGGTCTCCAACGCGCTGATCACCGACACCGCCGGGCGCCCCGTCGCGCAGGCGTCCGCGAGCGTCATCCCCAACAAGGCGTTCGCCCGCTGAGCCGTCCCGCGGCCTCGCACGCCTGCTCCCCCGCGGCCCCGCACGCGTCCTCTCGCGCGGCCTCCCACGCCTCCTCCCCGCGTCGGAGGGCGGCTGGACCAGAGGTGCAGGAAGGGCCGAAAGGGACCGCATAGGCTGGGGCCATGGTGGATCCCGGCACAGTCGTCAACGTGATCAAGCAGGCCCGCGAGCGCCGGACGGCGCCGCTGATCCTCGAACTCGACCTGACCGACGGGCTCGTGGAGACCGCGCCGGCCGACCCGATCTCGGCGATCCTGTCCATGCGCCGGGCGAACCTGCGGGACGTCCTGGACGGGCTGCGCCGCGCCCGCTCCGACAGCCGGGTGCGCGCCCTCGTGGTGAAGGTGTCCGGCGGCGTCGGGCTGGCGCTCGTCCAGGAGCTGCGCGAGGCCGTCCGGGCGCTGCGGGACGCGGGCAAGTTCACCGTCGCCTGGGCCGAGACCTACGGCGAGGGCGGGCGCGGCACCGTGCCGTACTACCTGGCCACCGCGTTCGACAAGGTGTACCTGCAGCCGACCGGCGAGGTGGGGCTGACCGGCGTCGCGCTGGAGGAGCCGTTCTTCGCGGGCGCGCTGGAGAAGGCGGGCATCGAGCCGCGGTTCGCCAAGCGGTACGAGTACAAGACCATGGCGAACACCTTCATGGAGAAGGCCTACACGCCCGAGCACGAGGAGTCGTCGCGGCGGCTCGTCGCCTCGCTCGGCGAGCAGATCACCGCCGGGGTCGCCGCCGCCCGCGGCCTCTCCGAGGAGGCGGTGCGGGCGCTGGTCGACCGCGGCCCGTTCCTCGCCGACGAGGCCCTGGAGGAGAACCTCGTCGACCGGCTCGCCTACCGCGACGAGGTCTACGCCGACCTGCGGGAGCGGTTCGGCGAGGAGGCGCAGCTCCGCTACGTGTCCCGGTACAACCGGGCGCACGGCCTCGCGAGCCGCCTCCCGCAGCCGGGGCGGCAGGACGTCGTCGCGCTGATCAACGGGCAGGGCCCGATCCGGCTCGGCCGCAGCGGGCGGGGCGGGCCGCTGCCGAACTCGGGGCCCGCGATGGGCTCGGACACGATCGGCGCCGCGTTCCGCGCCGCGGTGAAGGACGAGCGGGTCAAGGCCATCGTGTTCCGGGTGAACAGCCCCGGCGGGTCCGCGGTCGCCTCCGACGCGATCTGGCGCGAGGTCGTCCTCGCGCGGCGCGCCGGCAAGCCGGTGGTCGTGTCGATGGGCAACGTCGCGGCGTCCGGCGGCTACTACGTCTCGATGGCGGCGGACACGATCGTCGCGCAGCCCGGCACGCTCACCGGCTCGATCGGCGTCGTCGTCGGCAAGGCCGTGGTGAACGGCCTGCTGGACCGCGTCGGCATCGGCCTCGGCGCCGTCGCCGACGGCGCCCACGCCCGGATGCTCAGCGCCACCAAGGACTTCAGCGACTCCGAGTGGGAGCGGGTGAACGCCTCCCTCGACCGGATCTACGACGACTTCACGGCGAAGGTCGCCGAGGGCCGCGACCTGTCCCGCGAGCGCGTCCACGAGCTGGCCCGGGGCCGGGTGTGGACGGGCGCGGACGCGAAGGAGCACGGCCTCGTCGACGAGCTCGGCGGCCTGGACGCGGCCCTCGACCTGGCCCGCAAGAAGGCCGGGCTGGCGTCGGACGCGCCGGTCCGGGCGTACCCGCACACCTCGCCGCTGGAGCGGCTGCGCCCGCCGGAGTCCAGCGAGGACCGCACGGCCGCGTCCGCCCGCTTCGACGGGTGGGGGTCGCTCGGCGGCCTCGCCGCGCGCCTCGGGCTGCCCGCCGCGGGCCCGCTGACCCTGCCGGGCGCCTGGGAGATCCGCTGAGCGCCGACTTCGTCGAGGCCGTCGCGGGCTTCGCCACGGGGGTGGCCGTGCTGACCGTCCGCGACGGCCGCGACGACCTCGGCACGACGGTGACCTCGTTCATGTCGGTCTCCCTCGACCCGCCGCTGGTGGTGGCGAGCGTGGCGACGTCGTCGTACCTGGCGGAGGTGCTGAACCGGCGGCCCCGCTGGGCGGCGACGGTCCTGGCGTCGGCGCAGCGGGCGCTGGCGGGCCGCTTCGCCGCGGAGGGCCGTCCGAGCGCCCGCATCCTGCTGGCCGCCGAACCCCACCACCGCGGCCCGCACTCGGACGCCCTGATCCCGGACACCGGCGTCTCCGCGCTGGAGTGCGAGACCCGCCAGGTGATCGAGGCGGGCGACCACACCCTCTTCGTCGCGGAGGCGCTGGCCACCGACTACGTGTCCCGCGACCGCTCTCCCCTGGTCCGGGTCAACCGCCGCTACCTGCCCGTCTAGCCGTTTCAGCGGACCCGGCGGCCCGCCTTCCACACCGCGTGGGTCTGGGGGACGCCGGGCCGGTAGGCGAGGTGGATGTGCGATGGAGCGTCCAGAACGTGGACGTCTGCGCGCGCGCCCGGAGCGAGGTGGCCGACGTCGGTGCGGCGGAGGGCGCGGGCACCGCCCGCGGTGGCGGCCCAGACGGCCTCGGCCGGAGTCATGCGCATGTCGCGGACGGCCACGGCGATGCAGAACGCCATGCTGGAGCTGTAGCAGGAGCCGGGGTTGCAGTCGGTGGCGAGGGCGACGGTCGCGCCCGCGTCCAGGAGGCGGCGCGCGTCGGGGTAGGGCTGCCGGGTGGAGAACTCGACGCCGGGCAGGAGGGTCGCGACCGTCCGGGACGAGGCGAGGGCGTCCACGTCGGCGTCGCTCAGGAACGTGCAGTGGTCGGCGGACGCGGCGTCCAGTTCGACGGCGAGTCGCACGGCGGGGCCTTGGGTGAGCTGGTTGGCGTGCAGGCGGGGGCTCAGGCCCGCCTTGACGCCCGCTTGCAGGATCTCGCGGGCCTGGTCTGCGTCGAACGCGCCCTCTTCGCAGAAGACGTCCACCCAGCGGGCGTGCGGGGCGCAGGCGGAGAGCATGTCGGTCGCGGCCAGGCGGGCGTAGGCCGCGGCGTCGTCCCTGTACTCGGCGGGGACGACGTGGGCGCCGAGGTAGGTGACCTCGTCCGCGAGTTCGGCGGCGATGCGGACGGCCCGCTCCTCCTGCTCGACCGTGAGGCCGTAGCCGGACTTGCACTCGACGGTCGTCGTCCCCTGGCGCGCCATCTCGCCGATGAGGCGGCGCAGGTTGGCGCGCAGGTCGTCGTCGGACGCGGCGCGGGTGCGCTCGACGGTGGTGCGGATGCCGCCCGCCGCGTACTTCTCGCCGCTCATCCGGGCGGCGAACTCCTCGGCGCGCTCGCCCGCGAAGACGAGGTGGGCGTGGGAGTCCACGAAGCCGGGGAGGACGGCCCTCCCGGCGGCGTCGAACGACTCGTCGGCGGCGGGCGCCGCGGCTGCCGGGCCCGTCCAGGCGACGGTGCCGCCGTCCATGACCAGGGCCGCGTCCCGGACGACGCCGAGGCCGCCGGCGGCCGGGTCGTTGGTGACGAGTTCCCCGATGTTCGTGATCAACGTGCTCACCACGGCAGCATCTCACGCACCTTCCGGGCCCCGGGCCGCCGCTTCAGGCGGGTGCGGTGACATCGGCGATCGCTCGGGCGAGGGCGGCGGGGACGTCGTCGACGAGCAGGTGGCGGCCGTCGTGGACGACGGGGCGGCCGGAGACGACGACGCTCCGGACGTCGGCGGCGGTGGCGGCGAACACGGCGGCCTCGGCGGCGAAGTCCGGGGCGGCGCCGGCGGTGCGGACCGAGTCGAGGTCGACGGTGACCAGGTCGGCGTACGCGCCCGGCTCGATGCGGCCCGCCTCCGGCCAGCCGAGCCCGGAGTGGCCGCCGGACGTGGCGGCGGCGAGCAGTTCCCCGGCCGTCCAGTGGCCGCGGGTGCGGGTGCGGAGCCGCTCGTCCAGCTCCACGGCGCGGGCCTCCTCGAACATGTCGATGACGGCGTGCTGGTCGGAGCCGAGGCAGATCGGGGAGCCGGCGGCGGCGAGGGCGCGCGCGGGGCCGATGCCGTCGGCGAGGTCGCGCTCGGTGGTCGGGCACATGCAGACGCCGGTCATCGTCGTCCCGAGGAGGCCGATGTCCTCGTCGGTGAGGTGCGTCGCGTGGACGGCGGTGGTGAGCGCGCCGAGCGCCCCCGCCTCGGCGAGCAGCCGGGTCGGGGTCATGCCGTAGGCGTCCAGGCACGCCTCGTTCTCGGCGGGCTGCTCGGACAGGTGGACGTGCAGCGGCGCCCGGTGCTCCTTCGCCCAGGACGCGACCGCGCGGAGCTGCTCGCGGGGCACCGCCCGGACCGAGTGGATCGCGGCGCCGACGCGGGCGTGCAGCCGCCCCGCCTTGTCGGTCTGCTCGTAGAGGCTGTCGACGCGCCGCGCCCAGTTGCCGGCGGTGCCGTCGCCGAAGCGCAGCTGCGGGCCGGCCAGGGGGCGGCCGATGCCGCCGGTGAGGTAGCAGGCGTCCAGGAGGGTGATCCGGATGCCGGCGTCGGCGGCCGCGGCGATCAGCGCCTGGCCCATCGCGTTGGGGTCGGCGTAGGGGGCGCCGCCGGGCCGGTGGTGCAGGTAGTGGAACTCGCCGACGCAGCTGATCCCGGCGAGGGCCATCTCGGCGAAGACGGCGGTGGCGAGGGCGCGGTACGACTCGGGGTCGAGCCGGTCGGCGACCCGGTACATCTGCTCCCGCCACGTCCAGAAGGTGCCGGAATGGGCCTGGACGCGGGAGCGGAGGGCGCGGTGGAAGGCGTGGGAGTGGGCGTCGGCGAGGCCGGGGAGCGTGAGGCCGGGGAGCCGCTGGGCGTAAGGCGCGGACCGGACGCCGGGCGCGACGCCGGTGATCCGCTCTCCGTCGGCCTCGATCAGCACATCGGCCGCCACGCCGTCGCCGAGCCAGGCGAACTGGGCATGCCACTGCATACCGGACCCCTACCCGCGCGCCAGGTCGTCCAGTACCGCGGCGAGGGCCGCAACGCCCGCCAGGCAGTCGGCCGGCTCGGCGAACTCGGCGGGCGCGTGCGAGACCCCGGTCGGGTTCCGGACGAACAGCATCGCGGCGGGCACCCGCGCGGACAGGACGCCCGCGTCGTGGCCCGCCCCGGTCGGCAGGACGGGCGCGCCGCCGAGCGCCGCGCCGACCCGGTCGCGCAGGGCCCGGTTGAAGTCGACGATCTCGGTGTAGGACTCCTCGGCGAGGTCGACGCTCACCCGGTGCGGGCGGGCGGCGACGCGGGCGGCCTCGTCGATCTCCCGCACGGTGCGCCGGACCCGCTCGTCCGCGGGGCCGCGCGCGTCCAGCCAGGCGGTGACGGACGAGGCGATCGCGTTCACCCCGCCCGGCACGACCGCGACCTTCCCGACCGTCGCGACGGTGCCGTTGCGTTCGGCGGCCTCGCGGGCGGCGATGACCATCCGGGCGAACGGCAGCATCGGGTCGCGGCGGTCGGCCAGGAGGGTCGTCCCCGCGTGGTTGCCCTCGCCGGTGAAGTCGAACCGCCACCGCCCGTGCGGGACGATCGCGCTGGCGATGCCCACCGGCTCCTCCAGGACCCGCCCCTGCTCGACGTGGAGCTCGACGTAGCAGCCGATGCGCCCCAGGAGGTCGTCGTCGGGACCGATCGCCTCGGGGTCGAACCCGGCGTTGTGCATGACCTCGGCGAAGGTGTGGCCGTCACCGTCGGTCAGCGCGCGCGCCCGCGCCGGGTCGATCGCCCCGGAGACCAGGCGCGACCCCAGGCAGGCCACCCCGAAGCGAGCGCCCTCCTCCTCGGCGAACGCCGCGATCCCGATCGGCTTCGCGGGCGTGGAACCGCGCCTCCTGAGCTCGTCGACGGCCGCGAACGCCGACACGATGCCGAGCGGACCGTCGAACGCTCCCCCGCCCGGCACCGAGTCGAGGTGGCTGCCGGTCAGGACGGCGCCGTGCCGGGTGCCGTCCTCCGGCAGCCACCAGGCGACCATGTTGCCGTTGGCGTCGTGCTCCACGTCGAGGCCGCGGCGGCGCGCCTCGTCCAGGAACCAGGCGCGGCACTCCAGCTCGGGCGGCGTCCACGAGAACCGGTGGTAGCCGCCGGTCGCCTCGTCCCGCCCGACCGGCAGCAGCGCCGCCCACATCTCCTCGAAGCTCATGCGCCTCCGCTCGCCTCTCCCTGCGCCAGGGGGATGCGCACGCCGCGCTCTTCGGCGACCTCGGCCGCCCGCTCGTACCCCGCGTCGACGTGCCGCATGACGCCGGTGCCGGGGTCGTTGGTCAGGACGCGGCGGAGCTTCTCGCCCGCGAGGGCCGTCCCGTCCGCGACGCAGACCTGCCCCGCGTGGATGGACCGGCCGATCCCGACGCCGCCGCCATGGTGGATGGACACCCACGTCGCGCCGGACGCGGTGTTGAGCATCGCGTTCAGCAGCGGCCAGTCGGCGATCGCGTCCGAGCCGTCCTTCATGCCCTCGGTCTCCCGGTACGGGCTGGCGACGGAACCGCAGTCGAGGTGGTCGCGGCCGAGCACGATCGGCGCGCTGATCTCGCCGCGCGCGACCAGGTCGTTGAACGCCTCGCCGGCCCGGTCGCGCTCGCCGTAGCCGAGCCAGCAGATCCGCGACGGCAGGCCCTGGAAGTGCACCTTCTCCCCCGCCATCCGGATCCAGCGGGTCAGCGGCTCGTTGTCGGGGAACAGGTCGAGGATCGCCCTGTCGGTGCGGGCGATGTCCTTCGGGTCGCCGGACAGCGCCGCCCAGCGGAACGGGCCCTTGCCCTCGCAGAACAGCGGCCTGATGTAGGCCGGGACGAAGCCGGGGAACGCGAACGCCCGCGCGTACCCGGCGAGCTGCGCCTCCCCGCGGAGGGAGTTGCCATAGTCGAACACCTCGGCGCCGGCGTCCTGGAAGCCGACCATCGCCTCGACGTGGACGGCCATGGATTCGCGGGCCTTGGCGATGAAGCCGTCCCGGTCCTTGTCGCGTTCGGCGGCCATGTCCTCGAACGCGACGCCGCGCGGCAGGTACATCAGCGGGTCGTGCGCGCTGGTCTGGTCGGTGACGATGTCGATCGGGGCGCCGCGGCGCAGCAGCTCGGGGACGGCGTCGGCGGCGTTGCCGAGCACGGCGACCGACAGCGGGCGCCGCGCGGCCCGCGCCTCCTCGGCGAGGCGCAGCGCCTCGTCCAGCGAGCCGGCGCGCACATCGCAGTACCGGTGCGCGACGCGCCGCTCGATGCGGGACGGGTCGCACTCGACGCAGATCGCGACGCCGCCGTTCATCGTGACGGCGAGGGGCTGCGCGCCGCCCATCCCGCCGAGCCCGGCGGTCAGCGTGATCGTCCCCGCCAGGGTGCCGCCGAACCGCTTCGCCGCGACGGCGGCGAACGTCTCGTAGGTGCCCTGCAGGATCCCCTGCGTCCCGATGTAGATCCACGACCCGGCGGTCATCTGGCCGAACATCGTCAGCCCGAGCGACTCCAGCCGCCGGAACTCCTCCCAGGTCGCCCACTGCGGGACGAGGTTGGAGTTGGCGATCAGCACGCGCGGCGCCCACTCGTGCGTGCGGAAGATCCCGACGGGCTTGCCGGACTGGACGAGCAGCGTCTCGTCCCCCTCCAGGTCCGCCAGCGACCGGACGATGCCGTCGAAGGCGTCCCAGCTGCGGGCGGCCCGGCCCGACCCGCCGTAGACGACCAGCTCGTCGGGGTGCTCGGCGACCTCGGGGTCGAGGTTGTTCTGGATCATGCGCAGGGCGGCCTCCTGCGGCCAGCCCTTGGCGGTGAGCGCGGTGCCGCGCGGTGCGCGGACGGGACGGGGTCCGGACATGTCTGGCTCCTAGGGACGGTGGGCCGGTCAGGACGGCGGGCCGGTCAGGACGGCGGGCCGGTCAGGACAGGGGGCCGGTGACGGCCTCGGCGGCGGCGACGAGGGAGCCGTCCCGCACCAGCGCGGTGGCGGCGGCGATCTCGGGGGCGAGGTAGCGGTCCGGGCCGGGCGGCAGGACGGCCTCGCGCAGCCGGGCCACGACCGCGCCGGTCGCGGGGCCGGGGCGCAGCGGGGTGCGCAGGTCCAGCGCCCGCGCGGCGGTGAGGATCTCGATGGCGACGACCTGCGCCAGCCCGTCCACGGCCCGGCGCAGCTTCCGGGCCGCGTTCCAGCCCATGGAGACGTGGTCCTCCTGCATGGCCGAGCTCGGGATGGAGTCGGCGCTCGCGGGGGCGGCGAGCCGCTTCAGCTCCGACACGATCCCGGCCTGGGTGTACTGGGCGATCATGTGCCCGGAGTCGACGCCGGGGTCGTCGGCGAGGAAGGCGGGCAGCCCGTACGAGCGGCCCTTGTCGAGCATCCGGTCGGTGCGCCGCTCCGACATGGACGCGACGTCGGCGACCGGCACGGCGAGGAAGTCGAGCACGTACGCGATCGGGGCGCCGTGGAAGTTGCCGTTGGACTCGACCCGCCCGTCCGGCAGCACCACGGGGTTGTCGATGGCGGACGCCAGCTCCCGTCCCGCCACCAGTTCGGCGTGCTGGAGGGTGTCGCGGGCCGCGCCGTTCACCTGCGGCGCGCAGCGCAGCGAGTAGGCGTCCTGGACGCGGGTGCAGTCGGGGCCGCGGTGCGAGTCCATGATCTCGGACGCGGCGAGCAGCGCCCGCAGGTTGGCGGCGGACGCGGCCTGCCCCGGATGCGGCCGCAGCGCCTGCAGGTCGGCGGCGAAGACGCGGTCGGTGCCGAGCAGCGCCTCGACGGTCATCGCGGCGGCGACGTCGGCCGCGGTGAGCAGTCGGCGCAGGTCGCCGATCGCGAGGACGAGCATGCCGAGCATGCCGTCCGTCCCGTTCAGCAGGGCGAGGCCCTCCTTGGCGGCGAGCCTGACCGGCGCGATCCCGGCCGCGGCGAGCGCCTCGGCCGCGGGCTTCAGCTCGCCGGCCGCGTCCCGCACCGACCCCTCGCCGATCAGCGCGAGCGCGACGTGCGCGAGCGGCGCGAGGTCGCCGGAGCAGCCGAGGCTCCCGTACTCGAAGACCTGCGGGGTGATGCCGGCGTTCAGCATCGCGGCGAGCGTGCGGGCCGTCGCCGGCTGCACGCCGGTGCGCCCGGTGGCGAGGGTCCGCAGCCGCAGCAGCATCAGCGCGCGGACGACCTCCCGCTCGACCTCCGGCCCCGACCCGGCCGCGTGCGACCGGACGATGTTCAGCTGGAGCTGGTCGCGCAGCTCCGGGGCGATGTGCCGCGTGGCGAGCGCGCCGAACCCGGTCGACACCCCGTACACCGGTGTCGGCCGCGCCGACAGCTCCTCGATGTGGGCCCGCGCCTCACCGATCAGCTTCAGCGCCTCGTCGGTCAGCGCCACCCGGGCGCCGTCGCGCGCGACGGCGGCGACCTGCGCGAACGTCAGCGCCTCCGGCCCGACCTCAACCATAGGAACACCCATACCCACCATTGGACCCGCCCGGCGGCGCCCGCCCCACCCCCGGGCGGCGCCTTCTGTCTCGGATACGAGACAATGCGGCCATGTCGCAGGTCCCCGCAGCCCGCCGCGCCCTGGCGGTGCTGCGCCTGCTGGCCGCGGCGCCCGGGCCGCTGCCCGCCTCGTCCATCGCCCGGTCCCTGGACCTCCCGCGCTCCAGCACCTACCACCTGCTCACCGCGATGGCGGCGGACGGCTTCGTCGCCTACGTCCCGGAGGAGCGCCGCTGGGGCCTCGGCGTCGCGGCGTTCGAGATCGGCTCCGCGTACCTGCGCCACGAGCCGCTGGAGCGGCTGGCGCGCCCGCTGCTGCGCCGCCTCGTCGACCGGGTCGGCGAGATCGCGCAGCTGGGCGTCCTGCACGGCGCGGAGACCCTGTACCTGCTGAAGGAGCAGCCGCCCCGGCACGCCACCCTCGTCACCGACGTGGGCGTCCGGATGCCCGCCCACCTGACCGCGAGCGGCCTGTCGCTGCTCGCGCACCTGCCGCCCGCGCAGGTGCGGGCCCTGTTCCCGGGCCGCTTCGTCGACCGGACGGGCCGGGGCCCCGTGTCCCTGCGCGAGCTGCGCCGCACCCTCGCCGAGGACGCGCGCCGGGGCTGGTCGGTCGAGGACGGCCACATCACCGAGGGGTTCGCCAGCATCGCCGCCTGCGCCTTCGACCACACCGGCCACCCCACCGCCGCGATCACCGTCACCTTCCGCCGCGACGCGCACCCGGTGGAGACCTGGCCGCGGCTCGCCGCGCCCGTCCGCAGGACGGCCGAGGCGCTGACGACCCGCCTCACCGGCCGTCTCCCCGGCTGAGGCGGACCCCTGCCGGAAGACAGGGGCGGCGGATGGCGTTCGGGCGGAGCGTCCGCCGCCCCCTGATTCCTAGGTTCGAACCCGGAACGACCGACCACCGGGGGGAGACCTTCTTGATCACGTTGCGGGGCCTGACGAAGCGGTACGGGGACAGGACGGCGGTGGACGGCCTGACGCTGGAGGTGGCGGCCGGGAAGGTCACCGGGTTCCTCGGCCCGAACGGCGCGGGCAAGTCGACGACCATGCGGATGATCGTCGGGCTGGACCGGCCGAGCGCGGGCGAGGCGCTGGTCGGCGGGCGGCGCTACGCGGGCCTGCCGCGCCCGCTGCGCGAGGTCGGGGCGCTGCTGGACGCGGGCTCCGTCCATCCGGGCCGGCCGGCGCGGGCGCACCTGCTCGCGATGGCCCGCAGCAACGGCATCGACCGGTCGCGGGTCGACGAGGTCCTCGGCCTGGTCGGGCTGGAGGCGGTCGCGGGCAGGCGGGCCGGCTCGTACTCGCTCGGCATGCGGCAGCGGCTCGGCATCGCGGGCGCGCTGCTCGGCGACCCGCCGGTGCTGATGTTCGACGAGCCGGTGAACGGGCTCGACCCGGACGGGGTGCTGTGGGTGCGGGGCCTGATGCGCGGCCTCGCGGCGGAGGGGCGCACGGTGTTCGTGTCGTCCCACCTGATGAGCGAGATGCAGCTCACCGCCGACCGGCTGGTGGTCATCGGCCGGGGCCGGCTGCTCGCGGACGCCCCCATGGGCGAGGTCATCGCGCGCGGGTCCGGCAACGCCGTCCGGGTGCGCACGCCGGGCGCGGCCGACCTGGCGGCGCGGCTGACCGCCGTCGGGGCCGCGGTCCGGCGGATGGACGAGGACGGACTGGAGGTGACGGGCGTACCGGTGGACCGGGTCGGGCTCATCGCCTTCGAGGCGGGGGTGCCGGTGCTGGAGCTGCGGGCCGTCGAGGCGTCCCTCGAAGAGGCGTACCTGGAACTGACCGGGGCGAGCGTGGAGTACGGGGTGGGACGATGAGGCGCGGCGGTCTGCCGGGGGCGCTGGCGGCGGAGTGGACGAAGCTGTGGTCGGTCCGCTCCACCTGGTGGGGCCTGGCCGGTGCGGTGCTGCTGATGGCCCTGATGTCGGTGATCCTGGCGCAGGGGACGGTCGCGAACAACACCCACCCGCCCGCCGGGGAGGAACCGCCCGGGGTGGTGTCGGTGAGCGGGATCGCCACCGGCTCGGTGGACATGGTGCAGTTCGTCGTCCTCGCCCTCGCCATCCTGATGATCACCGGTGAGTACGCGACGGGCAGCATCCGGGCGACGCTCCAGTGGGTGCCGCCGTGCGGCCGGCTGCTGTCGGCGAAGGCGCTCGTCGCGGTGGCGGTCATGTTCCCCACCGGCGTGGTCCTCGCGCTGACCGGCACGGCGATCGCCTACCCGTGGCTCGGGAAGTGGGGGCGCCTGGACGCCGGGGACGCCGTGCGCGACGCGCTGCTGACGGGCGTGTACCTGGCGGTGATGAGCGCGTTCATCCTGGGCGTCGCGGCCATGCTGCGCAGCACCGCGGTGACGATCACCGCCGCGTTCCTGTTCGTCCTCGTGCTGCCGATCACGCTGGTGAACGCGCGGGCGGAGCTGCTGAAGGACGTCGCCGACGGGCTGCCGAGCACCGCCGGACGGCACCTGCTGGACGGCGACGGCCCCTATCCGGCGGCGGTCGCGCTGCTGATCATCGCCGCGTGGACGGCGGCCGCGCTGTGGGGCGGGATCACCGTCCTGCGCCGCCGCGACGCCTGACCGGCACCCGACCGGCACCCGACCGGCGCCCGGCCCGCGCGGGCCCTTCCGGGCGGGCGCCGCGCGGCGGATCAGTCGGCGACGTGGGCCAGGTCCGGGATGTGCGCGGCGTCGATCCGGGGCCTGGCCGGGGGCTGGAGGAGGAACAGCCTCCTGTCCAGCCGCTCCATCTCACCGCCTCGCCCGCAGATGAGCCCGGCGCAGAAATCCACCAGCTGCCGGGCCACGTCGTCGGTCACCTCGGTGAGATCCATGAGCACAGGGTCACCCTTGCGGAAGAAGTGCCCGACGTGGAGGACCTCGTTGTAGTCCTTGGGGCGCAGCGTTCTGATCACGGGTCAAGTGTGCCCGCGCCCGCGCCCGGCGCAACCACCACCGCCCCTCCCGCCCCCTCGTTCCTCCGCCGTCAAATCCGTTCCGTTCGAACAAGGGGGCGAACATTTCCGACAGGACTCAATTCCGTCTCCGACCGTGGCCGAGGAATGGAGGAATCGCTATGATCTTCCGGAATGTCACAGCACTCCGGGGGCTTTCACCGTGCAACCACCGCAACCGCCCTATAGCGGGCCTCCGCGTCCTCCCGGCCCTCCCGGCTCTCCCGGCTGGGGGCAGCCGCCCGGCGGTCCCCCCGGATGGGGTCCGGGCGGCCCCCGGCCGCCGAAGAAGGGCGGCAACGCGATGGTCGTCGTCATCATCGCCGTCACGGGCTTCCTGCTGCTGATCGGCGGCGCCGTCGTGCTGCTCTCCGACGACGATGACTCCCCGAGCGGGACCACGGTGGCATCGACGCCCTTCTCCGGACTGCCGACACCGCCCACCTACAGCCCGCCGACGTACAGCCCTCCGTCCTTGCCGACCTATGAGCCTCCCAGCACGGCCCCCACCTACTCGCCGCCTCCGCAGAACTACGGCGCCATCGCCGTAGGACGCAACGGCGCCATCGGCAAGGCCTGGGACTACGACAGCCCCGCCGCCGCCCGCAGACGCGCGCTCAACGAGTGCCCCACCTCCGGCTGCAAGGTCCTCACCACCTTCGTCAACGGCTGCGGCGCCGTCGCCTACAACTCCAAGACCAACAAGTACTGGGGAGGCCACGGACCCACCAAGGCCGCCGCCCAACGCAACGCCATCTCCAACGCCGGTGGCGGCCGCTGGATCACCTGGGTCTGCACCACCCGCTAGGAGCCCCGCCGGCCGATGCCGGCGAGCCGGGAACCCTCGCGAGCCGAAACCGCGATGAGCAGGGAACCGTGCGGTCGGGCCGTCCGTCCGATGGGAGATTCACCATGATCTTCCGGATACCGACGCACACCGGGGGCTTTTACCGTGCAACCACCTCCTCCGCCGCAGGGCGGCCCGCCGCCTCACTTTCCTCCGTCCGGTCCTCCCGGCCCTCCGGGATGGGGCCCGGGAGGGCCGCGCCCGCCGAAGAAGGGCGGCAACGCGATGATCGTCGTCATCATCGCCGTCACCGGCTTCCTGCTGCTGGTCGGCGGCGCGGCGGTCGTGCTGGTCTGGTCCGACGACGATGACTCCCCGAGCACGACGTCGGTGGCTTCGCGACCCACGTACTCCGGCCTGCGCACGCCGCCCACGTACAGTCCCCCGTCCTACCCGACCTCGGAGCCGACGACCAGGACGCCCACGTACTCGCCGCCTCCGCGGAACTACGGCGCCATCGCCGTAGGAAGCAACGGCGCGATCGGCAAGGCCTGGGACTACGACAGCGCCGCCGCCGCCCGCAGACGGGCCCTCAACGAGTGCCCCACCTCCGGCTGCAAGGTCCTCACCACCTTCGTCAACGGCTGCGGCGCCGTCGCCTACAACTCCAAGACCAACAAGTACTGGGGAGGCCACGGACCCACCAAGGCCGCCGCCCAACGCAACGCCATCTCCAACGCGGGCGGCGGCCGCTCAATCTCCTGGGTCTGCACCACCCGCTGAGGCGGTGCCCCTCTACCGCTCCCGTTCAGTAACGTGCCCAACCCGAGCCAGCGGGGTTGGGCACGTTGCTGCGTCCAGGCCCGTCGCCCAGGTCCGGAATCCGCGTGGACGGACGGTCCGGCCACCAGTTCCAGGGGCCGAGGAGGGCCATGAGCGCGGGCAGGACGAAGATGCGGATGACGACCGCGTCGATCAGGATGGCGGCCGCCAGGCCGACGCCGAGCTGCTTGAACTCGACCATGCTGAGCGTCCCGAAGACCGAGAAGACGGCGACCATGACGATCGCGGCGCTGGTGACGACGCCCGCCGAGCGGGTGATGCCCTCGCGGACGGCGTCCCGGGCCGGCAGGCCCCGCCGGGCGGCCTCGCGGATCCGGCTCACGACGAACACGTGGTAGTCCATCGACAGCCCGAACAGCATCACGAACAGGAACAGCGGCAGCCAGGAGACGATCGCGCCGGAGGACGTGAAGTCCAGCAGGCCCTCCGCCCAGGTGTGCTGGAAGACGGCCACGAGCACGCCGAACGCCGCGCCGGCCGACAGCAGGTTGAGCAGGGTCGTCGACAGGGCGATCGCGGGCGAGCGGAAGATGAGGCCCATCGTCGCGAGGGTGAGGAGGAGGACGAAGCCCACCACCAGGGGCAGCCGCTTCTCCAGGTGCTCGGTGAAGTCGACGCCCTCCGCGACCTTGCCGGTGACGGCGTACTCCGCTCCGGGGACGGTGCCGACCGCCTGCGGCACCCAGGCGCGGAGCGTCTCCAGTGAGCGGCGGGCTCCGTCGCTGTTGGGGCTGTGCGGAGTGGCGATGCCGATCAGGTGCACCCGGTGGTCGGCCGACGTTCTGACGGCGGGACGGCGGTCGTGCGCGAAGAGCGGGTCGGCGGCCGTGCGCCGGGCCAGGGCGGCGAGGGCCGTCCGCACCTCGTCCGACCTGTCCGCAGGGGCGCGCACCGCGACCTCGTGGACGGTCCCCTCGCTGGGGAACGCGCGGGTCAGCCGGTCCATCGACCGGACGACGGCGATGTCGCGGGACAGGTCGTCCGAGCCCGGCTGCTTGAGCCGCATGTCCAGGGCGGGGGCGGCCAGCAGGAGGAGCAGCCCGGTGGAGACCGCCAGGGTGGCCGCCGGGTGGTCGAGCGCGGGACGCAGCAGCACGGGCCACAGCCGCGACTCCCCGCGGCGGAGGGTGAGGCGCCACAGGACGGGGATCCTCGGGCGGTCCGTCCAGCGCCCGAGCTTCGCCAGCAGCGCGGGCAGCACGGTGAGGGACGCGAGGACGGCGGCCGCGACCACGATGATCGAGCCGGTGGCGAGGGAAGAGAACGTCGCCTCCCCGGCCAGGTAGAGCCCGGCCATCGCCACGATCACCGTCATGCCGGACACGACGACCGTGTGCCCGGACGTCTCCGCCGCCACCTCGATCGCGTCCGGCCTGCCCCGGCGCCGCTCCTCCCGCTCGCGCTTGAGGTAGAACAGCGAGTAGTCGACGCCGACCGCCATCCCCATCAGCAGGATCACGTTGCCGATCGCGCTCGTCGCGGGCAGCAGGTGCGAGACCAGCGCGGACAGCCCCATCGCGGCGGCGACCGAGGACAGCGCCAGCACCACGGGCACGCCCGCGGCGATGACGGCGCCGAACACCACCAGCATGATCAGCAGGGTGAGCGGCAGGCTGATGAACTCGGCCCGCTGGAAGTCCTCGCCGAGCGTCTCGCCGAGGCCCTTGGCCGTCGAGCCCGTCCCGGCCTGCTCCACGCGCAGGCCGGGGTGGGCCCGCTGCACCTCCGCGCTCTGCGCGAGCAGCGGGTCCACGCGGCGGTCGGCGGTCTCGGTGTCGCCCGTCATGGTGACCGGCACCAGCACGGCCGTGCCGTCGGGCGAGCGGGCGGGCCGTCCGACCGACTCGACCTCGGGGAGGGTTCTCATGCGGCGGACGACGTCCGCCGCGGCGGTTTTGGCCGTCCGCGCGTCCAGCCGCCCGCCGTCGGTCCGCGTGATGAGGACGCTCTCCTCGGGCTTCTCGGGGAAGTGCCCGGACGCGGCGATGCGCCCGGCCCGCCCCGACTCCCCGACCCCGGACCCCGCGTCGCTGATCTTGTCGGTGCCGGCGGCGCCGCCGAGCGCCAGGCACAGCACGACGAACAGGGTCCACAGGCCGATCGCCGTCCAGGGCCGCCGCGCACTCCACCGCGCCACCCGCACCGTCACCGGTTTCTTGATCTTCACGCGGACGACGCTAGGGCGGGGCCGCTCGCGGTCCCATGCGGTGAGCCACCCGATCGCGCCGCATCACCGCACCCCGCACCCTGCGGAAATCCGCAGCGGACCGCGGCCCCCGGGCGCCCGCCCGCACAGGATCTATCCTCGAAGCGGCGGGAGGGGAACGATGCTCGGACGCGTCCGACGCCGGCGCTGGTTCTGGCCACTGGTCGCCGCCGCGGCGGCGGTGCTCGTCACCGGTTTCGTGCTGGGCGCGCCGAGGGCGGACGGCGACGGCACGGTCCGCGTGATGACCTACAACCTGCGCGGCGTGAACGACCCGCCGCCGCGGGACTGGAAGACCCGCCTGCCGCTCGTCCGGCACCTCCTGCGCCGCCACCGGCCCGACCTGCTCGGCGTCCAGGAGGCCCGCTGGTACCAGGTGCGGGATCTGACGCGGGTGCTGAAGGACTACGGCTGGGTCGGGCTCGGCAGCCAGGGCGGCACCCGCGACCAGTTCCTGGCCGTCTTCTACCGCAGGGACCGGTTCGAGGTGCTCGACTTCGACCACTTCTGGCTGTCCGACACCCCGTCCGTCATCGGCTCGGCCACCTGGGGCAACGGCTACGTCCGGATGGTGACCTGGGCCAAGCTCCGCGACCGCCGCACCGGAACGGTGCTGTACCAGGCCAACACGCACCTGGACAACATGTCGGCGGACTCGCGGGTGAAGAGCGCCCGGCTGATCCTCGACCGGGTCCGCGCGTTCGAGGCGGGCGTGCCCGTGGTGCTCACCGGCGACTTCAACGCCGCCGCCGGCGCGTCGGAGGCGTACTCGATCCTCACCGGCGCCGACGCCTTCCGGGACACGTGGACGACCGCCGACCGGCACGGCCCGCAGTACCGCACCGAGAACCACTGGCTCCCGCCGGAGCGGGACGGCCGGCGCATCGACTGGATCCTGGCGCGCGGCGGCGTCCGCACGGTCTGGACGGAGATTGACCCCTACCGCGACGGCGACACCTACCCCTCCGACCACGACCCCGTGATCGCCCACCTGAAGGTCGGTTGACGCCCCCGCGCGCGCTGACCCCCCCGCCCGCACCGGCGGTAGGCTGCCGCATCTCCGGAGGTACCGGGACGATTGGGGACACCTCATGGGTGAGGACTCGGCCTGGCTGGGCGAGCGACGTCATTGCTGGATGAGGGTGTCGAGCTTCCGGGAGACGCCGGGATTCGGCGAGCTGCCCCAGGGCCGGGGGCAGGGCGGCGAGCTTCCGCGGGGCGTCCGGGCGCGGCTGTTCCGGGGCGGGGCCCTGATCGCCGAGGACCTCCGCGCGGGGGCGCTGATCAGGGAGAAGGTCATCGGGACGCGGCTGGAGGCGCGGGCCGCGATCGGCCAGTTCCGGCGGGTCGCGGTGGCGGCCGGGCACGGCGGGGTCCGCGCGGACGACCAGTTCGAGTTCTACACCCGCGCCGAACCGGCGGCCGCCTGCTGGGCCGTGCCCGGCGAGCGGGAAGTCCCCCTCGGACGCGCCACCGTGCGCGGGACGGCCGATGATCCGCTGGCGGGGCCCGGCGCGGTGGCCGAGGCCGTCGAGGGCCGTCTGCGGGCGGGCGACCGGGTGCGGGTCGTCCGCCGGGGCCGCCCCCTCGCCGACGCGCTGCGGCTGCTGCTCGTGACCGATGACGCAGGCCGGCCGCTGGACGAGCTGGCGGCGGGCGGGCCGGGGACGCTCTACCTCGGGCACCCTGACCTGTGCGACGGAGACACCGTCGTCGCCTACGCCGTGCCCGCCCCGGAGACGACGGAGGAGCGGACGTCCACGCTCAGCGTCACCGGCATCGAGGCCACCGGTTCCGTGACCCGCGCCGTGGTCCTGCCGATCAGGGAGTACGTGCAGTCGGCGAATCCGGCCGAAGGGCTCGCGGCGGGGCACCGCGCCCGCGTCCTGCGCGGCAGGACCGTCATCGCCGACGGAGCGAGCATCCGCAGCGTGGTCGCGCAGGGCCTGCTGGAGCGGTCACTGCGCCCCGGGCCCAACTCCAAGATGCGGGTCGCCGTCGACTTCCCCGACCTCCGCGAAGGCGACTGGATCGAGCCCTACCGGACCGTCCCCATGCCCCCACGGTGACCGTGACGGGCCCGCCGTCCAGAACGCAAGGGGGCCCGCCGCGCGGCGCGCGACGAGCCCCTGCGGTAGTGGGCGTCAGGCCAGGCCGGACTTCTTCAGCCACTCCTCGGCGACCTTCTCCTGGTCGTCCTTGTCGATGGCGATGCGCTTCATCATGTCCAGGAGGTCCTGGGTGGTGAGCTTGGCGGACACGGCGTTGAGCGCCGCCTTCGCCTGGTCGTTCACCGCCTCCTTGTTGATCAGCGGCGTGACGTTCTGGGCGCTGAAGACGTTCTCCGGGTCCTCCAGGACGACCAGCTTGTTCTGCTGGATGGTCGGGTCGGTGGTGAACAGGTCGGCGGCCTGGATCTTGTTCTCGGTGAGCAGCTTAACCAGGGTGGCCTGGGCGCCCGCGTCGAACGGCTGGAACTTCTTGAACTCCAGGCCGTAGACCTTCTGCAGGCCGACGAGGCCCTGCTGGCGGGTCTTGAACTCCGACGGACCGGCGATGACGAGGTCCTTGGCGACCGGCTTGAGGTCGGCGATGGACTTCAGGCTGTACTTCGCGGCCGTCTGCGGGTTGACGGTGACGGAGTCCTTGTCCTCGGCCTGGGCCGAGTCGAGGATCTCCACCGACGGCGGCAGCTTCGCCTTGAGCGCGGCGTTGATCTCCTCGGTCGTCGCGGCGGTGCTGCTCTTGTCCACCGAGGTGGTGAGCAGGGCGCCGTTGTACTCCGGCATCACGCTGATGCCGCCCTTGACGACCTGGTCGTAGTAGATCTCGCGGGCGCCGATGTTGAACTTGCGGGTCACCTTCAGGCCCTTGCCCTCCAGCGCCTGCGCGTAGATCTCGCCGAGCAGGTTGCTCTCGGGGAAGTTGGCGCCGCCGACGGTGATCGTGCCGTTGCCGCCGCCGCCGGCGAGCGGGTTCTCATCGTCGCCGGACGAGTCCCCGCCGCCGCAGGCCGACAGCGTCAGGGCGGCCGCGAGGCCGATCGCCGCGCCGCGGATGAGTTTCTTCATGGTCCTTGTCCTTCGGTCGGTCAGGAGGAACGGGCGGAGCCGAGCAGTCCCGGCGAGATCACGACGCGGCGCAGTGCCGCGAAGACGAACTGGACGATCAGGGCGAGCAGGACGACCAGCACGGTCCCCCCGATCACGAGCTGGTAGTCGTTGCGGGCCAGCCCGTCGATGATGTAGCGGCCGAGGCCGCCGAAGCCGGGGTAGGCCGCGATGGTCGCGGTGGCGACGACCTGGATCGCCGACGTGCGCAGGCCGAGCAGGATCAGCGGCAGCGCCATCGGCAGCTCCGCGTGCCAGAGCACGCCCCAGCCGGTCATGCCCATGCCGCGCGCGGCGTCCTTGGCGTCGGCGTCGACGCCGCGGATGCCCTCGAAGGTGTTCACCAGGATCGGGGGGACGGCCAGCGCCACCAGCGCGACCAGCACCGGCGTGATGCTGTACTCGATCACGACGATGAACAGGATGAGCCCGAAGGTGGGGATCGCGCGGGCGAAGTTGGCGAGCGTGATGGCGAGGAAGCCGCCGCGGCCGGTGTGCCCGATGAGCAGGCCGAGCGCCAGCCCGATCACCGCGGCGGCGGCCAGCGACACGCCGCTGTAGTAGAGGTGCTGGAGCAGCCGGTGCGGGATGCCGTCGGCGCCGTGCCACTGGGACGAGGCGGTCAGCCACGTCCAGAACAGGTCGATCTGGTGCCACACGTCGTTCACGATGCCCCCCGAGCTGCCCGCGCCCAGGGCGTCAGCAGCCGCTGGACGGTGACCAGGATCGCGTCCGTGACCAGGGCCAGCAGGACGATCAGGACGGTCGCCGCGATGATCTGCGTCTGGAACTGGAGCTGGTAGCCGCGGATGATGTCCTCGCCGAGCCCGCCCTGCCCGATCAGCTGGCCGACCGCGACGAGGCTGATGGAGGAGACCGCGGCGACCCGCGTCCCGGCGATGACGATCGGGACCGCGATCGGCAGCTCGACCTGGAGCAGCCGGCGCAGCGGCCCGAAGCCCATCGCGGTGGCGGCCTGCCGGACGGGGTCGGACACCGACGCCAGGCCGTCCACGACGTTCGGGACGAGCACCGACAGGCTGTAGAGGGTCAGCGGGATCATCACCGTGGCCGGGTTCAGCCCGGTGTAGTCGATGAACAGCATGAACAGCGCCAGCGACGGGATCGCGTACAGCACGTTCGAGAGCGTCAGCGCGGGCGGGTACAGCCAGCCCCAGCGGCGGCACAGCACGCCGAGCGGCAGCGAGATGAGCAGCCCGAACAGCACCGGCAGCAGCGCGAGCCGCAGGTGCAGGAGGGCGTGCTCGCCCAGCGAGTCGGTGTGCTCGCCGATCCAGCCCCAGTCGATGTCCATCAGCCGCCCTCCTTGGAGAGGGTCGGCGCGCCGGGCTCGGCGTCCGTGGCGGGCTCGGCGTCCGCTGCGGGCTCCGCGTCGGCGGCGGGCTCGGTGTCGGCCGCGGACCCCGCGGCGGCGGGCTCGGTGCCGGCGGCGGAGCGGGTGATGGCGGCGGTCAGGTCCTGCTGGTCGGCGACGCCCGCGAGCCGCCCGCCGGCGTCGACGGCCACGGCGCGGCCGGACGGCGACAGGATCGCGGCGTCCAGCGCGGCCCGGACGGAGTCGGCCCCGGCGTCGAAGGTGTGCCCGACCGGCGCGAGCCGCGCGTCGCCGAGCACGCCGCCGGACGGCAGGTCGCCCGCCGCGGCCCAGCCGAGCGGGCGCCGGTCGCCGTCCACGACCAGGACCCACCCCTCGGACGGGGCCTCGGCCACCGGGGTGCCGGCGGGCAGGACGCCGCGCTCGTTCAGCGGGACGGAGGCGGCCGGGACGAACGACAGCCGCCGGATGCCGCGGTCGCGCCCGATGAACCCGGCGACGAAGTCGTTCGCAGGCCGGGCGAGGAGGTCCTCGGGGCTGTCGAACTGGACGAGCCTGCCGCCGGTCTCGAACACGGCGATGCGGTCGCCGAGCTTGATGGCCTCGTCGATGTCGTGGGTGACGAACACGATCGTCTTGTGCAGCTCGTCCTGCAGGCGGAGGAACTCGTCCTGCAACTCGCCGCGGACCACGGGGTCGACGGCGCTGAAGGGCTCGTCCATCAGCATGATCGGCGGGTCGGCGGCGAGCGCCCGCGCGACGCCGACGCGCTGCTGCTGCCCGCCGGAGAGCTGGAACGGGTACCGCTTGCCCATCGCCGGGTCGAGCCCGACCCGCTCCATCAGCTCCAGCGCCCGCGCGCGCGCCTTCTTCTTGTTCCAGCCGACCAGGTAGGGGACGGTGGCGATGTTGTCGACGATGGTGCGGTGCGGGAACAGCCCGGCGTGCTGGATGACGTAGCCGATGCCGCGCCGCAGCTCGGCCGGCTTGCGCTCGCGGACGTCCTGCCCGTCGATGAGGACCCGGCCGGAGGTGGGGTCGACCATCCGGTTGATGGTCCGCAGCGCGGTGGTCTTGCCGCCGCCGGACGTGCCGACGAACACGGTGATGCGCCCGGTCGGGCATTCGAGGCTGACGTCGTCCAGGGCGACGGTGCCGCCCGGGTAGCGCTTGGTGACGCCCTCAAAGGTGATCAACGATTCACGTCCTCGTTGGGCGCCCGCGACGCCGACGGTCGATTTCGGCCTACCCGCCAACCGTAACCAATGGGTACGGTCACCTCGGTGTCCCAGCTTGTCCGGAACGTCGGTTGTCGAGCATAACTACCGGTAAACGGGGGAAAGTAGCGTAGCCGCGTGGAGAACAGCCGAATCGTTATCGACGGGACCGCGCTCACGTGCGGCCAGGTGGTCGCGGCGGCCCGCGGGGATGTGACGATCGTCATGGGCCCGGACGGGGTCGAGCGGGCCCGCGCCGCGTGGCTGGCCGCCCGCGAGGCCGCCGCGACGCGGCCGGTGTACGGGCGGACGACCGGCGTCGGCGCGAACCGCGCGGTGGACGTGGAGTGGGAGGACTCCGACGCGCACGGCCTGCGCCTGCTGCGCAGCCACGCCGCCGGGGCCGGGCCGCTGGTCGCCCCGGAGATCGTCCGGGCGATGCTCACGGTCCGGCTGAACCAGATCGCGGCGGGCGGGTCGGGGGTGGAACCGGGCGTGCTGGGCGCTCTCGCGGACGTCCTCAATCTGGGCCTCCTTCCTCCGGTGCCGGTGTACGGGGCGATCGGCACCGGCGACCTGACGGCGCTGGCGTCGACCGCGCTGTGCCTGCTCGGCGAGCGGCCGTGGCTGGCCGGCCCGGACGCGGCCGACGACCCCGACGGGGCGGCGCCGCGCGGGCCCGGCTACCGGCTCGGCTCCGCCGACGCGCTCGCGTTCATCAGCTCCAACGCCGCGACGCTCGGCGAGGCGGCGCTCGCGGTCGCCGACCTGCGCGAGCTGCTGCGGGCCTCCACGGTCGTCGCGGCGCTGTCGCACTTCGCCGTGCGGGGCTCGGAGGAGCCGTACGCCGAGGCGGTGCAGGACGCGTGCCCGCACCCCGGCCAGCGGGAGGCCGCGGCGGCGATGCGGGCGCTGCTCGCCTTCGACCGGCCCGCGCCGGTGCGCATCCAGGACCCGTACGGGTACCGGGCGTTCCCGCAGGTGCACGGGCCGGCACTGGAGGCGGCGCGGTACGCCGAGGAGGTCGTCACCCGGGAGATCAACGCCGCCGCCGAGAACCCGCTGGTCGACGTCGCCGGGCGGCGGGTCTGGCACAACGGCAACTTCCACACCGCCTACGTGGGGCTCGCGCTGGACTCGGCGCGCGCCGCGCTGTTCCAGACGATGGCGCTCGCCGCGGCCCGCCTCGGGACGCTCGCCGAGCCGTCGTTCACCGGCCTCTACCCGTTCCAGGGCGCCACGGAGGCGTCGTCCGGGATCATGATCCTGGAGTACGTGGCGCACTCGTGCCTCGCCGACGTGCGGCGCCTGGCCACCCCGGCGGCGCTCGGCAGCGCGGTGCTGTCGCGCGGCGTGGAGGAGCACGCGGGCTTCTCGACCCAGTCGGCGCGGGCGACGACCGACGCCGTCGCCGCCTACCGGCTCGGGCTCGGCTGCGAGCTGGTCGCCGCCGCGCGGGCGCTGCGGATGCAGGGGCGGGCGCCCTCCGGCGGGCCGCTGCGGGCGGCGACCGACCTGGCCGCCGCCGTCCTCGACCCGCGGGTGGAGGACCGGCCGCTCGACGCCGACATCGCGGCGGCGGCGGACCTGCTGCCCCGGCTCGCCCGGCTGCATCCCTGACCGGCCCTACCGCGCCCGGCCGCCGGTCGAGGCGCGGACGCGCAGCGACGGCTCGCGCACCACGCGGCGCTTGCGCGGCTTGCCGTCGATGACGTCCACGACGAGCCGGACGGCGGAGTGGACGATGCCGTCGATGTCCCAGTCGACGGTGGTGAGCGGCGGGGTGAGCAGCGCCGACATCGGATGGTTGTCGTACCCGCAGACCGCCACGTCGCCGGGGACGGCGAGGCCGAGCTCGCGGGTCGCGGCGTACACGCCGTAGGCGATCGAGTCGGCGAAGCAGAACACCGCGGACGGCCGGCCGGGCCCGCCGAGCACCCGCGTCGCGACCTCGGTGGCCGCGGCCAGCGACTGCGGCACGACCACGACGTCCACGTGCAGGCCGAGCCGCTCGGCCTCGGCGTTGACGTGCACGTCGGCGGGGCGGTCGGGGGTGCTCGCGCGGGTCGGGGTGAACACGGTGAGGCGCTCGTGCCCGAGGTCGCGCAGGTGCTCCAGCGCCAGCGTGACGCCGCGCCGGTTGTCGAACACGACCTCGCCCTGCGCCCTGCCGCCGTGCAGCGCGTCGCCGATCGACACGACCGGGACGGTGCCGGCCAGCTCCGCCCACAGCGCGGCGGCCGGGTCGAGCGGCTGGACGATCAGCCCGTCCACCCGCTGGTCGCGCAGCCGGCGGGCGAGGGCCAGCTCCCGCTCGGGGTCGCCGCCCGCGTCCACGATGAGGGCGTAGCGGTCGCGGGCGAGCAGCGCCCGGCCGATGCCGACCGCGAGGGACTGCTGCCAGTAGTCCTCCAGGGAGCCGCACAGCAGCCCGACCTGGCCGGTGCGGCCGCTGGCCAGGGCGCGGGCGATCGGATGGGCCTCGTAGCCGAGCTCGTCCGCCGCGGCGCGGACCCGCTCCTGCGTCTCCTCCGAGGTCTGGATGCCGCGCAGCGCGTACGACACCGCCGCAGGCGACAAACCGGTCGCCTGCGCCACTTCCCGGATGGTCGCGCGCTTGCGCTTCTCCGACATCCCTCCAACCCTAGAGGCCGCCACCGACAGGACAAGGAGCACGACCTTGACGGGACGCGCGCTGAAGCGGTTCACTGAACCGGTTAACTGATGCGGTTCAGTAGCGCTGTCCAGCGACTTCTCACCGCATCCCCTGCGCCATGTCCGGCTGTGTCATGTCCGGCTGTGTCATGTCCGAAAGGAGAGCACCCGTGTCCTCGGAGGTCCTGACCCGCGCCACCGGCCTGGAGAACCTGCCCGGCCGTCCCCTCGACAAGCGCGAGCTGCGGGAGCTGGTCGACGGCCTGGCCGAGCGCCCGGACCTGTGGCGCCCCCACGTCGAGTTCCCGGAGGGGCGGCGCCACTACGCGTCCCTCCACCGGGACGAGCACGTGGACGTCTGGCTGCTGTGCTGGACGCCCGAGAACGACACGGGATGGCACGACCACGACGTGTCGTCGGGCGCCGTCCGCGTCGTCGCCGGGGCCATCGAGGAGAACAATCCGCGCATGGGCGGCGAGCCGCTGCGGACGGTGGTCCGGGAGGGCGAGTCGTTCGCCTTCGGCCCCGACCACATCCACCGGCTCACCGGCGTGGAGGAGGCCAGCGTCTCCATCCACGCCTACTCGCCGCCGCTCCAGCGGCTCGGCCAGTACTCCGTCGACGAGTCGGGGGTGATGCGGCGGCTGCCGGTCAGCTACACCGACGAACTGCGGCCGCAGGACGGCGACGCGGCCCCGCCCGCCTGACGGGACCGTTCCAGGGTGGAGCCTCCGGCGAGCCCGACCGGGGGAACGCGGGCCCGCCGGAGGAAGGCGTCCGGCCGAAGCCCGCTCACATCGACCGGACGCTCACATCTCGTTCAGCGCCCGCCCCAGCGGAGATGTCACACCAGGGTCACGGGACAGCGGCGGTTTCCGAGCGGCGGGTGAGCCACCGGTCGGTCGCGGCGCACACGGCGACGGCCACGGCGAAGGCGATGCCTGCCGCCCGGAGGAGGCCCGCCTCGTAGTAGGTGTCGGTCACGAGCCGGAGCGCCGCGAACCCGGCGGCGGCAGCAGCGAGGAGCGCGGTGGCCACCTGCCCTGCCCAGAGGGCGACGCGCCCCGCGCCGACGCCCGACAGGGTCTCCCGCCGGACGCGCAGGGCGGCGGCCAGGCAGATGGCCAGGGCCGCCGCCACCGCGACCAGTGGTGTCCCGAAGTTCACGCCGTAGCGGACGGCCAGGGCCGGGACGAAGAAGAGGACCAGCGCCCACTTCAGACCACTGGTCACGGACGCCAGCGCGACACCGGGCTCACCGCCGCGCACCCTGGACGATGCCAGGCGCGCGGCGACGAGAGCGCACACGGCGATGACCGCGCCCGGCAGGCGCCCGCCCAAGTGGCCCAGGTTGTAGAGGAGGGCGGTGTCGTACACGGTCAGCACGAGATGCCCCAGAGCCCACACGGAGACGGCGAAGAGGAGCATCTGCGCGAACGACGGTTGCTCTGCACGTGACGATTGCTCAGAAGACGACGAATGCTCTGGAGCGTCGTCTTCATGGTCTGCCAGCCACAAGAGCAGCAACGGGGTCGCCACGGCGGAGCACACGCGGATCGCGATGTCGTCCACCGTGTAGGGGTTGTGCAGGTCCCACTCGACCACGCAGAAGACGAACGTGTAGGAGACGGACGCCGCCCACACCGACCATGAGCCGGTCAGGCGCCGGTACCAACCGTGGTCCAGCCACCTCAGCACCGTGGCGTAGGCGAGCAGTACGAGCGGGAGCTCAAGGAACGCCTGCACCCGCAGCACTGACGGTGCCAGCAGTCCGGGCGCCGGGAAGTGCTCGGCCAAGGCGCGCATCGCCGAACCGTCCGCCAGCGCGAACCAGCCCTCCGGCAGGTAGCGCGCGATGAACGACGCGTCCCCGCCGTGGACGCGCAGCACGTACACGGTGAAGAGCACCTGGTTCAGGTAGACGAGAGCGACCACCAGGCCCAGGAGCGTCTCCGGACGCACCAGCCGGCGCGCCCGCCGCTCACTTCCTCGCCGGACCCGCCGGTTCCCGCCGCGCGCGCGGCACCGCGTCCACCGGGGCACGGCCAGGAGGCTCAGCGCCGTCGCGGCCAGGACAGCCCCGTCCACCATGGCCGACAAAACTACATGGCCGACAAAACTAGACGTTTCCGCCGAGCGCCGCAGGGGCTCCAGCCACGCGCACATCGGGTACGTCAGCACTCCGGGAACTGTCAGCCACGATCACCGCACCCAGCGGAGCCGATGCGCCGCGACACGCCCCCGGCGGGGGCGGCGGATCAGTAAGATGCCGCATGCATCCCCTGGAACTCTTGGGTGGTCTTCCATGACATATCGCCGCGCCCGACGCGGCGCGGCGACGTTGATGCTGTGCCTGAGCCTGGTGGCGGCCCTGCCGGTCACCGGCTGCTCCGTCCTCACGGGCTCGGTCCACGAACCGGCCGCCGCCGACGGCCCGCGGAAGGCCCCGGCCGAGGACGGCGGCTCCCGGAAGAGCCCGCCGGTGGTGATGTTCCTCGGCGACAGCTACACGGTGGGCGACCGCGGGGTGGAGCCGGAGACGACGTACGCGGCGGCCGCGGCGCGGCTGCTCGGCTGGCAGGTCGTCATCGGCGGGCGCGCCGGCACCGGGTTCCTCGCGAAGGGGCGCGGGACGCAGGCGTTCCTCGGCCTGTACGAGAGCCAGCTCGGCTGGCGCCCCGCCCCCGACCTGCTGATCGTGTCCGGCGGCCACAACGACTGGCGGCTCCCGGCGCCGAAGGTCGCCGCGGCGGCGCACGTGCTGCTCCAGCGGGCCCGGCAGCGCTGGCCCGGCACCCGCGTGGTGCTGGTGGGCCCGCTGTGGGGGACGGGCGCGCCGACGCCGGGGGCGCTCGCCGTCCGGGACGCGCTGCGGAACCTCGCCCGGCAGCTCGGCGTCCCGTTCATCGACCCGATCGGCGAGAAGTGGATCACCGGTGACTGGGTGACCGGGCAGGGCAACGCGCCCCGGTACATCAAGCGGGACCGCACCCACCCGAACCAGACGGGCCACCGCTACGTGGCGACCCGCCTGGTCGCGGACCTCGACCGGCTGGGCCTCGCCCACCCGGCGCGCAAGCGCTGAGCCCGCCGGCCCGCAAGCGCCGAGCCCCGGGCGGAGGCGCCGGGCCTCAGGCGGGGCGGGCGAGGGTGAGGGAGAAGTCGCCCTCGGGGTCGGTCCAGAACGCGGCGACGGCCATCCCGGCCGCGCCCAGCTCGGCCTCGAGGCGCTCGCGCCGGAACTTGGCGGAGATCTCGGTGCGCATCTCCTCCCCCGCCGCGAACGCGACCTCCAGGTCGAGGCCGCCGACGCGGACGCGCTGGTCCCGGACGGACCGCAGCCGCATCTCGATCCACTCCTCCGCCTCGTTCCAGACGGCGACGTGCTCGAACGCCTCCGGGTCGAAGTCGGCCTCCAGCTCCCGGTCGATGACGTACAGGACGTTGCGGTTGAACTCCGCGGTGACCCCGGCCGCGTCGTCGTAGGCGCGGACGAGCCGCCCGGGGTCCTTGACGAGGTCGGCGCCGAGCAGCAGGAAGTCGCCGTCGCCCAGGGTGGCGCGGACGCCGCCGAGGAACCCGATCCGCTCGGCGGGCGGCATGTTGCCGATCGTCCCGCCGAGGAAGGCGACGAGCCGCCGCTCGCCGCCGGGCAGCAGCGGCAGGTGCTGCTCGTAGTCGGCGACGACGGCCCTAACGTCGAGTCCCGGGTGGTCGGCGGCGATCCCGGCGGCGGCCTCCTCCAGGAAGTCGCCGCTGACGTCCACCGGCACGTAGGAGCGCAGCGTGCCGGAGAGGGCGTCCAGGAGCAGCCGGGTCTTCTCCCCCGACCCGGCGCCGAGCTCCACGAGCGTCCGGGCGCCGGTGGCGACGGCGATCTCGGGTGCCCGCGCGGTGAGGATCTCCCGCTCGCGCCGGGTCGGGTAGTACTCCTCCAGCTTGGTGATCTCCTCGAAGAGCGCGCTGCCGCGCTCGTCGTAGAACCATTTGGGCGGCAGGGTCTTGGGCGTCGCGGTCAGGCCCTCCCGGACGTCCCGGCGGAGCGTCTTGGCGAGGTCGTCAGCGGTCAGGAACCGGTCCATGCGGTCGTTCACAGGGTGGTTCTCCTTCGCGGGCTCGGAGTCACAGTGGTCGGATCCGCACGCCGGCGCCCGGCGCGGCGGTGACGAGGGAGCGGTCCGGGACGGGCCGCCAGGCGGGGTCGTCGTCGAGCGGCTCGGACGCGATGCGGACCGCGTCCGCGTCCTCCCGGACGAACAGCGAGTCGCCCCACGTCGTCGCGGCGAGGGACGCCCCGTCGGAGGCGAGCAGGTTGTAGCGGCCGGGCGCGAGCGCGGTGACGGCCGCGACCGCGGCGGCGAGGCCGTCGCCGAGCGGCGCGCCGTCCCGCCATTGCCGGACGGTGAGCGCGAACAGCGGCGCGGAGTCGAGCGGCGCGCGCGCGTCCGGGACTTCGGCGAGGTCCCCGGCCAGTTCGCGGAGCTTGGCCTCGACACCGCCGTAGCCCTCGATCTTGCCGTTGTGGCTGAACAGCCACTTCCCGGCGCGGAACGGCTGGGCGCACGACTCGTCCACGGGGAACCCGACGGTCGCCGACCGGATCGCCGCGACCGCGCAGGACGCCCGGACGGCACCGGCGACCTCCCGGAACGACTGGTCGGTCCAGAGCGGCTGGGCCCGGCGGAACCGGACGGCCGCACCGTCCTGGTACCAGCCGACGCCGAACCCGTCGGCGTTCAGCAGGTTCCCCTGCGTCATGCGCGGTGCGTACGCCTGGGTCTCCAGCGAGTACTCGCCGCCGTAGACGAGCGAGTGCAGGGTCTGCTCAGGCCCCAGGTAGCCGAGATGGCGGCACATTCAGCCGTCCTCCCCCGGAGTGCGGGCGCAGCGGAACCCGGAGAAGATCTGCCTGCGGATGGGGTAGTCCCAGTTGCGGAACGAGCCGCGTATGGCGAGCGGGTGCGTCGCCCAGGAGCCGCCCCTCAGCACCTTGTAGTCGGGGCCGAAGAAGACTTCCGAGTACTCCTTGTAGGGGAACGAGCGGAAGCCGGGATAGCCGTGGAAGTCGGACGACGTCCACTCCCACACGTCCCCCAGGAGGCGCCTGACCCCGTAGGCCGACGCACCCGACGCGTACGTGCCGGTCTCGGACGGACGCAGCGCGCGCTGCCCGAGGTTGGCGCGGCCCTCCTCGTACACGTCGCCCCAGGGGTAGCGCCTGGAGCGCTGCTCGGCGGGGTCCCAGCGGGCGGCCTTCTCCCACTCGGCCTCGGTCGGGAGCCGCTTGCCGGCCCACCGCGCGTAGGCGTCGGCCTCGTACCAGCACACGTGCTGGACGGGTTCGGCGGGCGGGACGGGTTCCGTCCGTCCGAACCGGCGCCGGACCCACTGGCCCCCTTCCCGCGTCCAGAAGGCGGGGGCGCGTTTGCCGCTGCGGTTGCGCCACTCCCATCCGGCGGGGTCCCACCAGCGCGGGTCGTCGTACCCGCCCGCCTCCATGAAGGCGAGGTAGGCCGCGTTGGTCACCGGCTCCACATCGATGAAGTACGCGGGGAGGTCGACGATGTGCACGGGACGTTCGTTGTCGTACGCCCATGGCTCTTCCGAGGTGCCCATCTGGAACGGGCCCGCCTCAATGAGCACCTCGTCCGCGCTGATGCCCTCGGCGGGCTTCCGCAGCGGCTCGGCCAAGGGGTCGAGCAGCGCGGGGGCGCCCTTTCTCAATTGATGGGTGGCGAGCATGGTCTCGTCGTGCATGTGCTCGTGCTGCACCACCATCCCGTACACGAAGCCGCCCGACGTCAGCGGATTCGCCGTGTCGAACCGTACGGACGAGAGCGAGTCGAGGACCTTGGAACGGACCGTGCCGATGTAGGCGCGCGCCTCGTCCGGCCGCAGGAGCGGCAGTGTCGGCCGTTCGCTGCGGGGATGCTCGAACGCGTCGTAGAGGTCGTCGATCTCCGGCCGCATCGCCTCCTGGCCCGCCGCCGCGCGCAGCAGCCACAGTTCCTCGTAGTTGCCGACGTGGGCGAGGTCCCACACCAGCGGCGACATCAGCGGCGACACCTGCGCCGTGAGGTCGTCCTCGGCGAGGACGTCGGTGGTGAGGCCGAAGCTGCGGTCGCGCACTGCGCCCAGCTCACCGGCGATCAGTTCCTTCAGCGCCGCGTCGTCGCGGGTGTCGAGCGGGCCCGGGGAGCTCAACGGGGCCATGTGGGGTCCTCCTCAGACGGAAGCTCGGACGGGAGCTCGGACGGAATCGGTGACCGCGGCCGGGAGCGGAGCCCGGACGGGATCGAGGACGGGGACGGGGCGTCGTCGGCGGGCGTGCGGCCGCGCTCGACGTACCGCCGCGCGTACTCCTCGACCAGCGGGACGAGCCCGGCGGCGCCGAGCCGGGGCAGCGCGTCGAGCGCCGCCGCGAAGCAGGACCGCGCGGCGGCGGCGAGCGGCGCGTCCGACAGGCCGCACCGGGCCGCCGCCGCCCACCGGCCCGCGACGGGCTCGGTCGCCGCCTCGGCGGCCAGGGCCGCGGCCGGATCGTCCAGAAGCGCGGTCGCGACGGCGACCGGGACGGGCCAGTAGCGGCCGGGCGGGGCGTCGATCATGCGCAGCTCCAGCCAGCCGCGCGGCCGGACCGGCGGGAACAGGGTGGACAGGTGGTAGGCCAGGTCGTCCTCGCGCGGCTCGCCCTTGCCGAGCCATTCCCGGAACGACATGCCGGGGTCGGAGACCCACTTCCCCTCGGCCGTGTGGACGAGCATCACCCGGGCGTCGAGGGCGTACCGCGTCCACGCCTCGGCGGGGTCGCCGTCCGCCCCGTCCCGCAGCACGGGCAGGGTGCGGCAGGGGTCGAGCTCGGTCCAGATGCCCTGCCGGGACGAGCGCAGCCCGGTGCGGCGGCCGTCCCGCAGCGGCGAGTTGGCGAACGCGGCGACGAGCACCGGCCCGAGGGCGTGCGCGAGCCGCCACCGGCGGGCGGCGTCCGCGTCGTCGGCGCCGATGTCGAGGTTCACCTGGACGGACGCCGTGGAGCACATCATCGCGAGGCCGGCGGCCTGGAAGCCGCTCGCGCGGAAGTAGTCGCGCATGCACGCGTAGCGGGGGTGGTCGGCCTGGAACCGGGCCCGCCGGACGGGGTCGACGCCGTGCCCGGCGAGCGCCAGCCCGCCCGCGGCGAGCGCGTCGCGGACCTGCGCGATGTCGCGGCCGAGCGCGGTGTGCAGCGGGCCGAGGCCGCGGAAGGGGGCGGAGCTCAGTTCGAGCTGCCCGCCCGGCTCGTAGGTGATCTTGCTGCCGGCGGCCGGCGGGCCGCCGTCCGCGACGAGCGCGCGGACCCGCTCGGCGGGCACGTGCGCGCCGGTGTCGGCGGTGTCGACGACGAACCACTCCGTCTCCGCGCCCACCGTCCCGGGCGGCCCTGTCTTGAAGCAGACACCGCGAATGTGCTGGTAGACGCCGTCTACCGTCAAACGGGTCACCGCTGCCTCCTCACGTTCATCGACAACGGGTTCGAGTCCTTCCCTGGTGAACCGCATCAGATATCCGCCGATGTGCAGGAACTTCCATAAATCTCCGCGGACATCACCGTCCGCAGCCGCACCGGCTACCTTCGGTGCACGTCGGCGCACCGCCGGGCCGCGGACTTCTCAGCGGTGGACGGGAGGCGCTAGAGTCCCGGTGATCTGCGGTATATGCACTTTTTGTCGGTCCACTGGACCAGCCGGACGGGAACGGGAGGGCACATGCGCGGGGACCTGGGCTCGCTCTACGACGCACACGCCGACCGCCTGTACGCGTACTGCTGGTCGCTCGTGGGCGACCAGCTCGCGGCGGCGGCCGTCGGCGACACGTTCAGCGCCGCGGTGCACCAGCCGCCGCGCGGCGACCGGGTGCTGTGGCTGTACTCCCTCTCCCGGACGGCCTGCGCCGACCGCGGCGCCTTCACCGGCGAGCTCGCCGGCCGGGGCGGGATGCTGTTCGCCGACCCCGACCCGCTGCTGCGCGCCGCCGCCGGGCTCCGCCCCGACCACCGCGAGGTCCTGCTGCTGTGGGCGGGCGAGTGGCTGGAGACCCACGACATCGCGCGCGTCCTCGGCATCGCACCCGACACCGTCGCGCAGCTGCTCGGTGCCGCGCGCACCCGGCTGGAGCGGACCGTCCTCGACATCCTCATGCGCGGCACCACCGAGCCGCGGCTCGACCTCATCACCGCGTTCGAGAAGGGCCGGCTGCCGCAGCTGCTCGCCCGCCGCGCCCCCGCGACGGCGCCCGGCTGGCTGCGCGACCGGGTGCTCTCGGCCTGCGAGGAGGAGGCCGCCCGGCCGCTGCCGACCGTCGCCGCGCCGAGCCCCCTGGTCGTGATCGGCCCGGAGCGCCGCAAGGAGCGCCCGAAGCGCGGCCTCTCCGGCGGCGTCTCCAAGGGCCTCGGCGCCGCGGCCGGGGTCGCCGCGTCGGCCGCCGCGGTCGTCGGCCTGCTGGTCTCCTGGCCCGCGGCCAAGGGCGGAAACGGAGCCGCCTCCCTCGTCCCGACGGCGACCAACGGGCAGACGAACCCCGCGTCCGCGCGGACGAGCGGCGTCCCGCAGCAGCCGCTGCCCGGCCTCACCGGTTCGGAGCGGGCGAAGGGCGGCTCGCCGACCGCGTCCGGCAACCCGGTCACCAGCGCCTACGACGGCCCGCCCCGGCAGGCGGGCGCCGCTCCGGGCACGCCGGGCGGTCCGGCACCGGCGCCGACGACCCCGGCCGGGAAACCCGCCCCGGAGGAGAAGCCGGTGACGGACACGCCGTCGCGGCCCGAGCCGCCGACCACGCCGCCGTCGACGCCGCCGGCCACCACTCCCCCGGCGACGCCGCCGACCACGCCGTCCGATCCGACCACCCCGCCGGACGACGGCTCCACGCCGCCCACGGACACCCCGTCGACGCCGCCGGACGACTCCGGGACGCCGGCCCCGAGCCCGACCGCGAACCCCGCTCCGGACCCCGGGCAGGACTGACGGCGCGCGGGCAGGCGGTAGCAGTCAGGCAGGCGGTAGCAGTCAGGCAGGCGGCGGCGGTCAGGCGCCGGCCGTCGGGCCCGCCCGCCGCACCGGGTCCCCCGGCGCGGGCATCACGGCCCGGCGGCGTTCCGGCAGCAGGAGCAGCCAGCCGATCAGCGCCCCCGCCAGCATCGCGACCACGTGCCCGACGGCCGCGACCTCCAGCCCGAGCAGGCCGTCCAGCAGCGCGGGCGTGAGCGCGGCCCAGCCGGCGAACGCCAGCAGCCTCCGCGCCCGCCCGCGCCCGTACAGGAACGCCGCGACGAGCGCCGCGCACAGCACGTAGGACGGGCCCACGTCGGGGATCGTGCGGATGGACTCCGACAGCAGGCCCGCCTCCAGCCGCACCAGCGCGATGCCCTGGCTGACCAGCGTGCCGAGGACGTGCGAGGCGGCGACGAGCACCACGGCCCGCAGGTTCCCGAACCGCCGGGTGAGGGGGAACAGCCCGATCGCGGCCGCGACCATCAGCACGCCCTGCGCCCCCTCGGCGACGAACGCCGACGCGATCATCGTCCCGACCGGGTTCACCGCGAGGTTGGCGAGGTTCGTGCTGGCCCAGGCGATCATCGTGTGCCGGGCGTGCGGCGGCAGGACGAGGGCCTGCACCGTCCACACCGCCGCGAACAGCCCGAGGAACGTCAGCGGCATCGCGTACCGCCGCGCGAACGCGCCCATCACACCGGCAGCCTAACCCGGTCCCCCCGGCCCGTCCTCAGACCGCCACGGCACCGTCGACGGCGGTGCTGCCGCGCCGCACCAGCAGCGCGGCGAGGGCGGCGGCGAGCGCGACCGCGGCGGCGACGCTCAGCGAGGTCTGGAAGCCGTCCATGAACGCCAGGTGGCTCCCCGTGGTGATGGCGTCCGCGGTGCCCTCCGGCGTGCCCGGCGGGACGGGCGCCACGCCCTGCGACACGAGCCCGCCGGCCCCTTCGAGCCGGTGCGCGGCCGGCGCGGGGACGCCGGCGTCGGTGAGCCGCCCGAACAGCACGTCGCCGACCTTCGTGGACAGCAGCACGCCCAGCACCGACGTGCCGAGGACGCCGCCGACCTGCGAGGCGGTCTGCTGGAGCCCGCCCGCGACGCCAGCGAGGTGGGCGGGGGCGTTGCCGACGATGGCCTCGGTTCCGGCGACGATGACCATCCCGAACGCCAGCCCGACCAGGATGAACCAGGGCCAGAGCTGGACGTACGGGGCGTCCACCCCGACCCGCGATAGCCCGAACATCGCGGCGGCGGTGAACGCCATCCCGAGGACGAGCGGCAGCCGCGGCCCGAACCGGCTGGTCAGCGCGCCCGCCACCGGCGAGGCGACGATGAACACGGCGGTCATCGGCAGCATCCGGACGCCGGCGTCCACGGGGCTCATCCCGTGCACCTGCTGCAGGTAGAGGGTGATGAAGAAGATCGTCCCGAACATCGCGAAGAAGCCGAGGACGATGAGCCCGGTCGCCGCCGACAGCGACACCGAGCGGAACAGCCCGAGCGGCAGCAGCGGCCGCTCCACCCGCAGTTCGTTCCAGACGAACGCGGCGAACAGCACGGCCGACGCGGCGAACGAGACCAGCGGGACGGCCTCCCCGAAGCCGTCTTCGCCGGCCTTGATGAGGCCCCACACCAGCGCGAACAGCGCGCCGGTGAGCAGCGCGACGCCGGGCAGGTCGAACGAGCCGGCGGCGTCCTCGTCCCGGGACTCGCGGATCACCCACAGGCCGACGAGCAGCGCGACCAGCCCGAGCGGGGCGTTCAGGAAGAACACCGACTCCCAGCTGACGTTCTCGACCAGCAGCCCGGCGACGATCGGGCCGCCCGCGATGGAGATGCCGACCGTGGAGCCCCAGATGCCGATCGCGGTGTTGAGCCGCTCGGCGGGGAAGGTGTTGCGCAGCAGCGCGAGGCTCGCGGGCTGCAGCAGCGCGCCGGCGAAGCCCTGCACGACGCGCCAGAAGATCACCATGCCGAGCCCGCCGGACACCCCGATCAGCACCGAGGACACCGCGAACCCGACCACCCCGGCCAGGAACGTCCGCTTGCGCCCGAACCGGTCGGCGATCTTCCCGGCCGGGATCAGGGTGACGGCGAGGGCCAGCAGGTAGGCGTTCGTCACCCACTGCAATCCGGACAGGCTGGCACCGAGGTCCGCGGCGATCGCGGGGTTGGCGATGGACACGACGGTCGCGTCCAGCCCGACCATCATCACGCCCAGCGCGACGGCGACGAGCGTGAGCCAGGGATGCCCGTGCCCCGCTCTCGCGGGGCGGCCGCGCGGCTGGTCGCGCGGCGGGACGTGGGCGGCGCCGGGTTCGAGTGTTCCGGCGCTCTGCGAATGAGTCATAGTCGACCTCCGGCTTGGCAGGCCCTCAAAGTGTCATGAGATGACACTTGTCGTCAACTGCCGATCGTCGGTTTGCGACATGAGTCACGTTGAGACAACTTTCTCCGGCTGACGGTTGGCGCGGGCGCCCTCGCTCGTTACACTTCGCCCATGACCGCGACCGCCCCCGAGACCGGCGCCCCCGGTCCCGGATCCCAGCCCCCGGGCAGGCGCGAACGCAAGAAGCAGCGCACCCGCGAGGCGCTCATCGACGCCGCGTTCACCCTCTTCGCCGAGAAGGGGTTCGACGCCACCACCGTCGAGGAGATCGCCGACGCCGTGGACGTCTCCGCCCGCACGTTCTTCCGCTACTTCGCCTCGAAGGAGGACGTGGCGCTCACGTTCCAGGAGGAGCAGGTCCAGGCCGTCACGGCCGCGCTGGCCGCCCGTCCCGCCGACGAGCCGATCATGACGGCGCTGCGCCGCACCGTGGTGGAGATCGCCCGCGCCTGCGAGGCCGGCGAGCTCGGCTTCGACCCCGACCGCTTCGAGTGCATGCTGACGATGGTCGGCGACAGCCCCGCGCTGCTGGCGGGCAGCCTGGAGCACGCGCAGCGCAAGCAGGCGCTGATCACCGAGATCGTCGCGCGGCGGATGGGCCTCGATCCCGCCGCCGACCTGCGCCCGCACGTCATCGCCGCCGCGACGCACAGCGCGTTCCAGGCCGCCGCCGACGCCGCCCGCCAGATGGGCGGCACGTTCGCCTCGCTGTCGGAGGCGGTCGACCAGGCGTTCGCCATCCTGGAGAACGGCCTCAACGAACCGGTGCACCCGGCCGGATAGCCCGGGCTGGTAGCCCGGGCTGGTCGCCCGCGCACCGCCGGGCCCGGTGTGGGACGGGCCGCCGCGGGTACCGCATGCGGCAGTCGGGGGACGCCGTGCCCCCGTGCGCGCGGAAGGACGGCGACATGGCCCGGAAGCATCCCCACACCTCCGCGAGCGGCGACCGCGACCTGCGGGTCAACCCCGTCTTCAGCCGGGAGCCGCTGACGATCCCCCGGTACGCGCTGCCCGCCGGCGAGCTCGACCCCGGCACCGCGTACCAGATCGTCCACGACGAGCTGATGCTGGACGGCAACGCGCGGCTGAACCTCGCGACGTTCGTGTCGACCTGGGCGGAGCCGGAGGCGCGGCGGCTGATGGCCGAGTGCGCCGAGAAGAACATGATCGACAAGGACGAGTACCCGCGCACCGCCGAGCTGGAGATGCGCTGCGTGCACATGCTCGCCCGGCTGTGGCACGCCCCCGACCCGCGCCGCGCGGTGGGCTGCTCGACCACCGGGTCCAGCGAGGCGGCGATGCTCGGCGGGCTCGCGCTCAAGCGCCGCTGGCGGGAGCGGCGGCGCGCCGCCGGGCTGCCCGCCGACCGGCCGAACCTCGTCATGGGCGTCAACGTGCAGATCTGCTGGGAGAAGTTCGCGAACTACTTCGAGGTCGAGCCCCGGTACGTGCCGATGGAGGGCGACCGCTTCCACCTCGGCGCGGCCGAGGCGGTGGAGCTGTGCGACGAGAACACCATCGGCGTCGTGGCCGTCCTCGGCTCCACCTTCGACGGCAGCTACGAGCCCGTCGCCGAGATCGCCGCCGCGCTCGACGACCTGGAGCGGCGCACCGGCCTGGACGTCCCGGTCCATGTGGACGGCGCGTCCGGCGCGATGGTGGCGCCGTTCCTCGACGCGGGCCTGGAATGGGACTTCCGGCTGCCGCGCGTCGCGTCCATCAACACCTCGGGCCACAAGTACGGCCTGGTCATGCCGGGCGTCGGCTGGGCGCTGTGGCGGGACGAGAGCGCGCTCCCGGACGATCTGGTCTTCCACGTCAACTACCTCGGCGGCGACATGCCGACGTTCGCGCTGAACTTCTCCCGCCCCGGCGCGCAGGTCGTCGCCCAGTACTACAACTTCCTGCGGCTCGGCATCGAGGGGTACCGGCGCGTCCAGCAGACGTGCCGGGACGTCGCGACGCGGCTGGCGGCCGAGATCGACCGGCTCGGGCCGTTCGAGGCGCTCACCGACGGCGGCGACATCCCGGTGTTCGCGTTCCGGGTCCGCGAGGACGCCGGCGCCTTCACGGTGTTCGACGTGTCGGCCGCGCTGCGCGAGTTCGGCTGGCTCGTGCCCGCCTACACCTTCCCGGCGAACCGCACCGACCTCGACGTCCTGCGGGTGGTGGTGCGCAACGGGCTCGGGCACGACCTCGCCGACCTGTTCCTGGACGACCTGCGCCGCGCCCTGCCCCGGCTGGAGTCCCAGCCGGGGCCGCAGCGCAGCGCCGCCGAGTCGTCCGGGTTCGCGCACGGCGCCGAACCCAAGCCCGCTCACCCCATGCCGGACTGACTCCCGCCCGGCGGGGTCGGCGCGGCGGGGTCAGCGCGGTGCGCGGGGCAGCCCGAGGCCGATCATCGCGATCAGCTCCCGCTGGATCTCGTTGACGCCGCCGCCGAAGGTCAGCACGAGCGCGCCCTTGGCGAGCCGGTCGACTGCCGCCATGAAGGCCGCCGTCTCCGGATCGCCGGGGTCGCCGTGCCGGGCGAGGACGTCGCCGACGATCCGGCCGACGTCCTGCATCCGCTCCGAGGAGTAGATCTTCGTGGCGGAGGCGTCGGCGGCGCCGAGCCAGCCGAGGTCCTGGTTCGCGGCGACCTGCCAGTTCAGGATCTCGTTGACGCGCAAGTAGGCGTACACCTGGGCGAGCGCGCGGCGGACGGACGGCTCCTCGATGAGCGGGCGGCCGTCCCGCCCGGCGGTGGCGCGGGCCCAGCGCTCGAAGCGCAGGTAGGTGTGCCCGATGTTGCCGGCGGGACCGAGCGTGACCCGCTCGTGGTTGAGCTGGTTGACGATGAGGTCCCAGCCCTTGTTCTCCTCGCCGATCAGCATGTCCGCCGGGACGCGGATGTCCTGGAAGTACGTCGAGTTGGTGTGGTGCGCGCCGTCCATCGTAATGATCGGTGTCCAGGAGAACCCCGGGTCCTCGCAGTCCACGATGAACATCGAGATGCCCTTGTGCTTCTTCGCGGACGGGTCGGTGCGGGCCGCGAGCCACACGTAGTCGGCGTGGTGCGCGCCCGACGTGAAGATCTTCTGCCCGTTCACCACGTAGTGGTCGCCGTCCCGCACCGCCGTGGTGCGCAGGGCCGCGAGGTCGGTGCCGGCGCCGGGCTCGCTGTACCCGATCGCGAAGTGGCACTCCCCCGCGAGGATGCGCGGGATGAAGAACTCCTTGTGCGCGTCCGACCCGTACTGCAGGATCGTCGGCGCCACCGAGTTCAGCGTGATCAGCGGGTAGGTGACCTCGGCGCGGGCGATCTCGTTCGCGAAGATCGTCTGCTCGACGGGCCCGTAGCCGCGGCCGCCGTACTCCTTCGGCAGCGCGACGCCGAGCATGCCGTCGCGGCCGAGCCGCCGGCAGTGCTCCATGTACGCCTCGCCGAACGGGTCCGCCGCGATCGCGGCGCGCTGCTCCGCGGTCAGGCAGTTCTCGAAGTACTCGCGCAGCTCGGCGCGGAGCTTCTTCTGCTCGTCGGTCAGGTCGATGAACATTCAGGCCTCCTGAGCGATCAGAGCGCCGAGCGCGTCGAGCCGGTCGTCCGCGCCGCCGAGCAGGTGCGCGCAGTGCTTGCCCCAGGCGAAGTAGCGGTGCAGCGGGTAGGTGATGTCCAGGCCGATGCCGCCGTGCAGGTGCTGGCAGGTGTAGAGCGCCCTGATGACGGGGTCGCCCGCGTTGTACGCGGCGATCTCCAGCAGCTCCTCGGCGTCGGCGGCGCCCTCGGCCAGCCGCCACACGCCCGCCCAGACCGCCACGTCCAGCGCCCGCTTGGCGATGTAGACGTCGCTGATCTGCATCGTGACGGCCTGGAACTGCGCGAGCGCTCGGTCGAACTGCTCGCGCGTCCTCGTGTACTCCTTGGTCAGCTCCAGCGCGCCGTCGATGACGCCGGACGAGACGGCGACCGCGCCGGCCAGGGCGCAGCGGCGGAGGGTGTCCCAGGCGGCGCCGTCGGCCGTCCCGCCGAGCAGGTCGCCCGCGCCGGCCCTCGCGCCGTCCAGCACCACCCGGTACAGCGGCTCGCTCGTCGCCGACGGCTGCTCGGTCAGCGCCACCGCGGCGGGCTCGACGAGGAACACCCCGATGCCCGCGCCCTCGACGCGGGCGGGCACGAGGATCCGCGCCGCCTCCCGCGCGTACGGGACGAACGTCTTCACGCCGTCGAGGACGTACCCGCCGCCGTCCTCGCGGGCCGTCGCCGCGACCTCCCCGGCGGTGCCGACCTCGCGGAACGCCCCGGTCAGGACCATCGCTCCCTCGGTCAGCGGGGCCAGCAGCGCGCGCTGCTCGGCCGTCCCGTGCCGCGCGATCGGCAGGGCCGCCAGCGCCAGCGAGGCGTACACCGGGACGGGCGCGGCGCGCAGGCCGACCTCCCGCAGGACCACCGCCAGCTCGACCGGGCCGAGACCGGCGCCGCCCGCGTCCTCGGGGAGCACGATCCCGAGCAGCCCCGCCTGCGCGAGCGCCTTCCACGCCGCCTCGTCGAAGGGGGCGCCGCTCTTCTCGAACTCCTCCAGCCGCTCGCGCGCGCACTCGCGCCCGAGCACCTCGGCGGCGAGCCCCTTGATCTCTTGCTGGGTCTCGTCGAGGTTGAAGTCCACTCATCCGCTCCCTTCCAGGAGGTGCAGCCGGCCGCGCCGCGCGAACTCGGCCCGCAGATCGTCCGCGTCCCGCGCGGTCATCGGCCGGTAGGCGAGGTCGCGGCCGGGCCGCCACCACACCGGGTCGTCGGTGCGCCAGCCGTCCACGGCCAGCCGGCGCTTGAGGATCTTGTTGGAGGCGGTCGCGGGCAGCTCCCGCGCCACCCGCACGTACCGGGGGACCCACTTCGGGCCCAGGTCGGCGCGGCCGCGCAGGTACGCGGCGAACGCCTCGGGGTCGAAGCCGTCGGCGGCGAGGGCCAGCATCACCTGGTCGCCGGACGCCGCGTCCGGCACCCCGTACACGGCGAGCTGCCGGACGCCCGGCAGCTCCGCCAGGACGCGCTCGACCTGGACGGCGCCGAAGTTCTCACCGTCCACCCGGAGCCGGTCGGCACTGCGCCCCGCGAAGTACACGTAGCCGTCCGCATCGGCGTAGGCGAGGTCGCCGCTCCAGAACCTGCCATCGCGGATCCGGTCGGGCGCGTCCTCCTTGTAGTAGCCGTCGAACAGGCCCATGTCACCGGTCTTGACCAGCTCGCCGATGGCCTCGCCGCCGTTGACGACGCGTCCGGCGGCGTCGAACACGGCGGGCGGGCACGGCTCGCCGGTCGCCGGGTCGAGGACGGCGACGTCCTCGGGGAGCCTCCCGAGCGCGCCCGGGGGGCCGAACGGGTCGGGCGACAGCGAGATCGCGGTCTCGGTCGAGCCGTAGCCGTCGACGACGAAGCAGCCGAACCGCTCCGCGAACGCCTTCTGCTCCAGCGGCGCCGCCTCGTTGCCGAACGCGAACCGCAGCGGGTTGGCCGCGTCGTCCTCGCCGGGCGGCGTGGCCAGCACGTACGACAGCGCCTTGCCGACGTAGTGCAGATAGGTGCAGCCGTGCGCGCGCACGTCGGGCAGGACGCCGGACGCCGAGAACCGGGCGCGCAGCACCAGCTCGGCACCGGCCGCGAGCGCCGGCGCGTACGCCGCCATGATCGCGCCCGAGTGGAACAGCGGCATCGGGCAGTAGACGACCGACTCCGGGTCCAGCATGCGCTCGGCGAGCATCTCCCCCGGCACGACCATCTTGCGGTGGGTGATCCGCACGGCGCGCGGCCGGCCGGACGTCCCCGACGTGAAGATCAGCATGAGCAGCGTGCCCGGCCCGATCGCGGAGGCGTCCGGGAGCGGCGCCCCCGCGAAGGGAGCGAGCTCGGCCTCCAGGGCGCCGGCGTCCAGCACCGGGATCCCCAGCGCGGCGGCCTTCTCCGCGTACCGGTCCTGCGCGACGACGAGGTCGCAGTCGGCGCGCTCGGCGTCGCCGGTCAGCTCCGCGGCGCCGCGAGTGGGGTTCAGCGCCACCACCACCGCGCCCGAGAGCGCGGCCCCGCCGAGCAGGAACACCATCTCGGGCACGTTGTCGAGCAGCACGCCCACGTGGACCGGGCGCTCCGCGCCCGCGCGGCCCGCCATCCAGGCGGCGCGGACCGCGCACTCGGCGACGGCCTCCCGCCATGTCCAGGCCCGTCCGTCATCGGCGGAGCGCAGCCCGGGGCGATCGTCGTCCGCCCGAGCCCCCAGCAGCGCCGCGACGCTCTCCACGCCCACCTCCCGGACCAGCCCACGGCGAAAAAGTAGAACAGATTCTAGTCTCTGTCCAGAGGTCGGAACATTCCCGCGTCGGCGCCGGTTGGCCTGCCCAATACGCGGAAACGAGTGATACGGAAAGACCGCGACCGCACCCGCGGTCGCGGCGGCAGATAACACGTTCTCACAAGAGCGGTAGACTCGGGGGGACACGTCGGGCGGCCGAGCCCGCACAGAAGGGAAGGCGACTGTGACCGCAGAGCCGACAGTGACCGGGGACGGTCAGCCGGCGGGGCAGGGCGTGCGCTCCCGCAGCCAGCACCAGCGGCGCAAGCGTATCGTGCAGGCCGCCGCGGCGCTCGCGTCGCGCGGCGGGATCGAGGCGATGCAGATGCGCACCGTCTCCGAGCGGGCCGGGGTGGCGCTCGGCACGCTGTACCGCTACTTCCCGTCCAAGATGGACCTGGTCGTCGCCGTCGTCAGCGAGGAGCTCGACCTCCTCGAGGGCAGCATCGAGCGCCGCCCGCCCCGCGGCGGCACCGCGCCGGAGCGCGCGGTCGAGGTGCTGATGCGCGCCACCCGCGGCCTCATGCGCGAGCCGGAGCTGGCCGAGGCGCTGATCCGCTCGCTGCTGCTGTCCGACGTCAAGACCGACTTCGGCGAGCGGATGAGCGGGCTGCTGCTGCGCGCCGCGTCCGGCCCCCCGGAGGACATCCCCGCCGACGACCCGCGCCGGCTCGCCGCCCGCGCGCTGTCCGGCATCTGGACGATGGAGATGATCGAGATGCTGCGCGGCAACGCCACCGCCGAGGAGATCCAGTCCCGGCTGGAGATCACCGCCGCCCGCCTCCTCATCGACCCCTGAGCGTCCGCACGGTTACCGTGTGGCGCGGGCCCCTTCCGCACTAGCCTTGAACCCGACAGGAGCCAGGACGAAGAAGGTGTGCCAGTGACCGAGCAGGAACCGATCCTCAGCGACGGGGTCATCATCGAGTTCATCGATGGCAAGGACGTCCCCGTCCAGCACAAGGACTTCGGTGAGAGGGCCGTCGTGATGCGCGACGCCAAGAACGCCGAGGGCCCGATCCTCTACTTCACCGAGGCCGAGTGGGACGCCTTCATCGCCGGCGTCAAGGACGGCGAGTTCGACGACCTCCTGGAAGAAGACCCCACCGAGACCCACTGACGCCCCCCGCCGGCGTCCCCACCCCCGGGGACGCCGGTTCAGCTCCTCAAGCGCGGAGCGGACAGTCAGCCGAACAACTCGTCGGCCGATGCCACGATGCCGACCCGCAGCAACCATTCCCGCAGCACCGACTCGTCGCGGCACGCCAGAATCCGCTCCCGCGCGGCATCAGACACCCTCACACCGCGACCTTCGAGCACCAGCAGAAGCGCCTCGGCCATGCCTTCGATCCTGCCCTCGGCATAGGCCTTAGCCCAGGCCTCAGCCCTGCCTTCAGCCCGGTGGCGGAGGAAGGGCTCGCTCCTGAACCTGTATTCCTCGGTACCGGTGGCCACGTATCCCTCCGACACGTTCCGCTCTCCCTCGCGTTGAGCGGCCGTCAGCGGAACAGCTCGTCGACCGACGTCGCGGTGAGCGCACGACGCAGCCACTCCCGCAGCACCGACTCGTCGCGGCAGGCCAGAATCCGCTCCCGCGCGGCGCCGGACACACCCACACCACGATTTTCGAGGATCACCAGAAGCGCTTCGGCCTCACCCTCGGCCCTGCCCTCGGCCTTGCCTTCGGCCCTGCCTTCGGCGCGGTGGCGGAGGAAGGGCTCGCTCTTGAACTTGTAGTCCGCGGTACCGGTGGTCACGTACTCCTCCAGGATCTGCTTGGCGGCGTTCGAGAGCACGGCCATCACCATGTCAGTGTATAGCTCGCCGCTCTTCTCATTTTGGTTGTCGATGGTGGCCAGGGCGGCATGGGTGATCTCCTTGAACTCCCTGGTGTGGGGCGTTACGTTGGCCAGGGCGCTGAGGACGGTCATCTCCGGCATCCGCGCGGCCTGGTGCGTGCTCGTGATGAGCGGGCCGGTGCCCGGACCCACCACCAGGGGCGTGAGGTCGAACCCCGGATGGCCGAGCTTGATCGGCTGCCGCGCCCAGTCGGCCACCGACCGCCTGGGCGAGATGACGACCAGGTAGCACGGACGCAGGGTCTTGGCGAACTGCTCGGCGACGTAGAGCGGCCAGCTGCGGTGCTTCCTGGCGTCCACTCCCCGCTGGGTCTCGGCGACGACGCTGAGCGTCGGTTCGGTGGAGGCGCCTTCGTAGATCTCCACGACGTTGTCGGCGGTGTAGGCGGTCGGGGCGAGCTGGGTGCACGCCTCGCTCGCCGACCTGATCGTGGCGTCCGCGGACACCTTGATGTCGAAGGCGACCTCCAGGAGTTGGACGATGACCTCGGGATGGTCCCGGATGATCTTTATGGGGGACTCGTGTTCTGCGGTGACCATGCACGGAACGTTACTTTGCGATCACCGTTGGATAGTTTCACTATTGGATGACTCGCTGTGTGATTGATCTCACTCTCTGTTACCGTCGGGTAGTGCGCGGGCGGGCGGGCTGGACGACGAGGGGGGCCGGGCGGTACGGGGTGAAGGCCGCGGAATCCAGGCTGAGGGACGCGGCGGCCTTGTTCAGGGACTTCGCGGTCGTGCCGGGCCAGTGACCGGTCTCCACGCGCTTCTCCAATGCCTGGAGCGAGGCCACGTACTCGGACGCGGTGAAGTTGCAGTGGCCGGTGCGCTTGACGTACGCCTGGCGCAGGAGCGGGGTGCGGCCCGCGGCGCGGACGGTTCGGGCGTACTCGCTCTGGTGCTCGACCGGCACGAGCTGGTCGGAGATGGTGTGGATGGTCAGGTTCGGTACGGTCAGCCGGCCCGTGGGTTCGGACGTGCGGGTCAGCCAGGCCAGGGGCGCGGGCTCGACCCGCTTGTCCGCGGTCGCGGACAGGGCGGCGAGGTCGGCGCCCAGGTTCAGGCCGGCCTCGCGGTAGAGGTGCTTGACCTGGCGGAAGTTCGCCGACGTGCGCAGGAGGCGGGCGTAGTCGAGGCCCTTGTTCCAGGCGCTGTCACCGCCCGCGGCCTGGTCGATCGAGTAGCGGCCGCTGAAGATGAAGGTCAGGACGCCCGAGGAGAGCCACCGGTACTGCTGGAGTTCCTGCGCGGCGTAGTCGCGGCGGGCGGGCGGGGAGTCGCCGTCGAACCAGGACGACTGGTTGAGGAAGGCCGAGGCCAGGGCGATGCGGGCGCGGCCGGCCGGGGTGGACTGGGCGCCCGTCACGGCCGCGGTGAGCTGGGTCCCGGCGGCGACGCCCTGCTCGGGCGAGGTGTAGCCGGTCAGCTTGATCTCCTCGGAGGGCGCGAGGAGCGTCGCGATGGTGTGGCCCGCGTTGAGCTGGTAGTTGTTCAGGTCGACGCCGCCGCCGACGATGCCGCAGGCCGTGAGGACGCCGTCCACGGCGCGGGTCTCCGCGAGCTCGGCGCTGACGAGACCGCCCATGGACTGCCCGAGCGCGAGGGTGCGGCGGGGGCGGCCGATGAGCTTCACGAGCGCGTCGCGGGTGCCGATCTGGTCGCGGACGGCGCTGCCGAGGGCCCACAGGGAGCCGTTCGGGTCGTAGGACGAGCCGGCGAGCGCGTAGCCGCGGTCGAGGAGGGCCTTCCCGGCGGCCTCGCTCGGGCGGTCGGCCGGGGTGAGGGGCCCGAACCCGTGGCTGAACAGGACGAGCGTGCCGTTCCAGTGCGCCGGGACGTCGGCGATCCAGGTGGCGCCGTCGGGGAGCGTCCCGGTGTAGTGCGCGGGGGCGGCGGACGCCTGGGCCGCCGGGGTGAGGGCCAAGGGCGCCGCCAGGACGGCGGCGAGCGCACCTGCCTGGAGTCGTTTCATGGGGGTTCCTCCTGGGCCGGGCTCAATAAATGGATGTGGGCGTAGCGGGCGTCAGGAATTTGTCGAACATCTGGCCGCGAACGGGAGTGAAGGGGAGTGCAGGGGCGACGGGTGCTCAGAATTTAGGCAGATACCTGGCGGCCGTCAATGGTTTGCCTAATGTTTCAGGGCGTTCCAGCGGCCCTCGACCGCGCGGGCGCCGGCCTCGGTCAGGTCGCCCAGGAGGCGCAGCCGCGCGATGCCGCCGTCCGGGTGGATGTCGAGCCGGACGTGCGTGACCTCGGGCGACGTCACGCGGAAGCGGTGCCTGGTGTCGGGGAGCAGGTCCGTCCGGGGCAGGACGGGGTGCCAGTCCCCGGCGGCGTCGCGGCCGTGCAGGGCGGCCGAGCCGGGGGCGTTGAACTTCAGGTTCGCGGTGTCGATCTCGGCGAGCCGGATCACGCCGGGCGCGGCGAGCCGTACCACCGCCCAGTCGTGGCCGCCGTCGCGGCGCCGGGCCGTCTCCCAGCCCTCGGCCTGGTTGCGGGCCAGGCCGGGGAACAGCATGTTGTCGGGCGAGGAGTAGAACATGTCCGAGCACTCGGTGACGCGGGCGCCGTTCTCCAGGGCGGCGAGGTCGACGGTGAGCCCGGCGAGGAGGCGGGGGTCGGGGACGACCTCGCCGTGGACGCGGAGCCGGGCGATGCCGCCGTCCGGGAACATGTTCAGCCGGACGTGGGTGAACAGCCGCTCGGCGTCCACCGGGAAGGAGTGCGCGGTGTCGCCCTCCAGGGGGCTCTCCGGGACGATCTCCACCCAGTCCGCGCCGGACAGGTCCGCCGGGTAGCCGTCCACGGCGCACGCCTCCACGGACGCGCGGGGCGGGTAGTTGCCCTTGAACCAGGCGGTGTCGACCACGACGCCGCGGACGACGCCGGGCAGCCCGAGCCTGACCAGCGCCCAGTCGTGGCCGCCGGAGCGGCGGCGGGCCGTCTCCCAGCCGTCGTAGAGCTGCCCCTTCGGGCCGAACGTCTCCGGGGAGAACGCCGGGGCCCACGGGTTGACGAGGTTCTCCTTGGCGGCGAAGGACTCGTCGCTCGCCGCGACCACGGAGCCGCCGAGCGTGCGGACGGCCAGGTCGGGAAGCGCGGTGAAGTCGGTCATCTCTCTTCCCGGTGGAGCAGGCGCCCGCGGCCGGTGGGCTCGCCGCGCAGCCAGGCGGTCCGGACGGCGCCGGTGAGCGTCCGGCCCGCGTAGGGGGTGACGGGGTGGCGGTGGTGGAGGGCCGCCGGGTCGACGGTGAACGTCTCGTCGGGGGCGAAGGCGACCAGGTCCGCGTCGTTGCCGGGGGCGATGCCGCCCTTGCCGGGGACGGCGGCGAGCGCGGCGGGCGCCTCGGACATCCAGCGCACGACCGAGTGAAGGCCGTGGCCTCGTTCCCGGGCGGCCGTCCAGACGACGGGCAGGCCAAGCTGGAGGGACGAGATGCCGCCCCAGGCGGTCACGAAGTCGCCCTGCTTCAGCTCGGGCGTGCAGGGCGAGTGGTCGGTGACCACGCAGGAGATGACGCCGTCCGCGAGGGCCTGCCAGAGCAGTTCGCGGTTAACGGCGTCGCGGATGGGCGGGCAGCACTTGAAGGCGGTCCCGTCGGCCTCTTCGGCGGAGAGGGCCAGGTAGTGGGGGCAGGTCTCGGCGGTGACGGGAAGGCCGTCCGCCCGTGCCTTGGCGAGGACGTCCAGGCAGTCCGCGGCCGACAGGTGCAGGATGTGGGCGCGCACCCCGGTCTCCTCCACCAGCCGGACGACCCGCTCCACGGCGAGCCGTTCGGCCGACGGCGGCCGTGAGGCGAGGAACTCGGCGTAGCCGCCGCCTTGCGGGGGGCTGAGCCGCGCCGGGTCCTCGGCGTGCACGATCACCAGCCCGCCGAACGCGGCGATCTCCCGGAACGCGGCCCGCATCTCCGTCCCGGACAGCGGCGGGAACTCCGGGACGCCCGAGTCGGACGTGAAGCACTTGAACCCGAACACGCCGAGGTCGTGCAGCGGGCGCAGCGACGCCAGGTTGCCGGGGACGGCACCGCCCCAGAAGCCGACGTCCACGGCGCAGGCGCCCTCGGCGGCCGCGCGCTTGGCGGCGAGGGCGGCCGGGTCGACGGTCGGCGGGAGCGCGTTGAGCGGCATGTCGAGGAGCGTGGTGACGCCGCCCGCGGCGGCGGCCCGGGTCGCGGTGGTGAAGCCCTCCCATTCGGTGCGGCCCGGTTCGTTGACGTGGACGTGGGTGTCGACCAGGCCCGGCAGCAGCGCCACGTCCCCGAGGTCGACCGAGGCGGCGGCGGGGACGCCGGCCGTGTAGGGCGAGACCGCGGTGATCCGGCCGCCGCGGACGGAGACGGCGGCGGGGCGCTCGCCGTCCGGCAGCACGGCGCGGCGCGACCTGATCAGGAGGTCGTCCACGCGAACTCCTCCGCCGAGGGCCCCCGCGGCACGTATTCGAGGGAGATCCGGCCGCCGTACCCGATGTCGTCGAGGACGGCGAAGACCCGGCCGAAGTCGATCCGGCCGGTGCCGGGGCGCCCCCGGCCGGGCGCGTCCGCGATCTGGACGTGCCCGATGCCGGCGGCGTGCGCCCGCGCGGCCTTCTCCAGGTCGTCGCCGTTCGTCGCCAGGTGGAAGGTGTCGTACAGGATCCGGACGTTCGGCGCGCCCGCGTCGCGGACGCGGGCCACCACCCCTGCGGCGTCGGCGGCCGTCTCCAGCGGGTAGGCGCCGTTGAGGCCGCGCGCCAGCGGCTCGATGAGCAGCGTCCCGCCGATCTCGCCGACCCGTCCGGCGGCGTGGACGAGGTTCTCGGTCGCGACCCGGTCCTGCTCGGCGGGGTCCGCGCCGCCGAGGCGCTGCCCGTAGAGCGCGTTGAACGACCGGGCGCCCGTGCGCTCGGCGACCCGCAGCAGCGCGTCGAGGCTCCGGCGGAACTCCTCCACGCGGGACGGGTCGGACAGCACGCCCCGCTCCCCCGCCGCCATGTCGCCCGCGTAGAGGTTCAGCGCGATGAGCCGCACACCCGCGTCCTCGATCGCCCGGCAGAACGCGTCGGTGTCGGCGGCGGACGGTTCGGGCTCGCCGTTCCACGGCCACCAGAACTCGACCTCGCCGAAGCCCGCCGCGCGCGCCGCCGCCGGGCGCTCCAGCGGCGGGTGCTCGGTGAACAGGATCGAGCAGTTGACGGCGAACCGTCGCGTCATGGCGCTCCTCAGACGGTCTGCTCGGCCCGAGCGCTCTGCTCGGGACGGACGATGTGCTCCGGCCGGACGGGGACGCGCGTGAGGTCGCGGCCCGTCGCGTCCCGGATCGCGGCGACGATGGCGGGCGTGGACGACAGCGTCGGCGGTTCGCCCGCGCCGCGCAGCCCGTACGGCGCCTCCGGGTCGGGGTACTCCAGGATGTCCAGCCGCATGGGCGGCATGTCGAGGATGGTGGGGATCAGGTAGTCGGTGAACGAGGGGTTCCGGACGAGCCCGTCCGCCACGACGATCTCCTCCATCACGGCGAGGCCGAGTCCCTGCGCGGAGCCGCCGTGGATCTGGCCCTCCAGCGACAGCCGGTTGATGATCTTACCGACGTCCTGGACGGCGGCCAGCTCGACGACCTTGACCAGGCCGAGCTCCACGTCCACGTCGACGACGGCCCGGTGCACGCACAGCGCGAGCTGGGTGTGGCTGCGGCCCTGCCCGGTGACGGGGTCCATGCGGGCGGTGGGCCGGTGGTGGTACTCGCGGATCTCCTCGATGGCGTCGGAGCCGAGGACGTCCTCGATGGCGCAGAGCACCCCGCCCGCCCCCTCGACGATCTTCCCGCCGGCGACGCTCAGGCCGGTGCGGCCGAGCCGCCGCTCGGCGAGCGCGAGCAGCCGCGCCCGCACCGCCTCGCAGGCCGCCTTCACCGCGCCGCCCGTCATGTACGACTGGCGGGACGCGCTGGAGGAGCCGGCGTCGCCGACCCCGTTGTCGGCCGGGGCGATGGTGACCCGCTGGACGCCCAGCTCGGTCCGCGCGACCTGCGCCTGGACGGTGACGAGCCCCTGCCCGACCTCGGCCGCCGCCGTGTGGACGAGCGCGGTCGCCTCGCCGCCGATGACCTCCAGCCGGACGCGGGCCGTGGACTTGTCGTCGAAGCCCTCGGAGAAGCAGATGTTCTTGATCCCGACGCCGTAGCCGACGCCGCGCACGACGCCCTCGCCGTGCGTCGTCTGCGCCACTCCGCCCGGCAGGTTGCGCAGGTCGGAGCGGTCGGCGGCGGGCGGCGGCGGCATCGCCTCCAGGCGGGTCAGCATCTCGGCGAGCGGCGCGGGCGACTCGATGACCTGCCCGGTCGCGAGCTTGGACCCCTGACCGGCCGCGTTGCGGCGGCGGATCTCGAGCGGCCCGAGGCCGCAGGCCGCGCCCAGCTTGTCCATCATCGACTCGTAGGCGAAGCACGCCTGGACGGCGCCGAACCCGCGCATCGCCCCGCACGGCGGGTTGTTGGTGTAGACGCCGTACCCGTCGATCCGGATGTTGGGGATCTCGTACGGCCCGACGCCGAGCGACGCCGCGTTCCCGACGACGTTCATGGTGGACGAGGTGTACGCGCCGCCGTCCAGGATGATCTCGACGTCCGCGTAGAGCAGCTTCCCCTCGGAGGTGGCGCCGTACTCGTAGCGCATCTGGGCGGGGTGCCGGTGGACGTGCCCGAAGAACGACTCGTACCGGTCGTACGACATCTTCACCGGCCGGCCGGTGTGCAGGGCGAGCATCCCGGCGTGGATCTGCATCGACAGGTCCTCGCGCCCGCCGAACGCGCCGCCGACGCCCGCGAGCGTCATGTGCACCTGGTCCTCGGCGAGCCCGAGGCACGGCGCGATCTGCTTGAGGTCGTTGTGGATCCACTGGGTGGAGACGTACAGGTCGACGCCGCCGTCCTCGGACGGGATCGCCAGGCCCGACTCCGGACCGAGGAACGCCTGGTCCTGGATGCCGACCTCGTACTCCCCCGACACGACCACGTCGGCCGCGGCCTTCGCGGCGTCCACGTCGCCGACGCGGACGGGCTGGTGGCGGGTGATGCCGCCGCGGTCCTGGACCTTCAGCCGCTCCGGGTCGGCGACCACGGCGCGCGGGTCGGTGATCGGCTCCAGCACCTCGTACTCGACGGCGATCCGCTCCAGGGCGCGCCGCGCCGTCTCCGGATGGTCGGCGGCGACGAGCGCGACCGGCTCGCCCTGGTGCCGGACCTGGTCGATCGCGAGGACGGGCTGGTCCTCGGTGTGGTCGATGCCGAACATCTTCCGGCCGGGCACGTCGGCGTGGGTGAGGACGGCCCGGACGCCGGGCAGCGCGAGCGCCGCGCCGACGCCGATCGACCGGATCAGCGCGCGCGGGTGCGGGCTGCGGAGCGTCGCGCCCCACAGCATGCCCTCCATCCACAGGTCGGACGCGTACGCGAACTCGCCCGTGGCCTTGAGCGTCCCGTCCGGCCGCAGCGGGCTCTCCCCGACCCCGCCGATGCCGGGCGCGGCGACGTGTCCGGGGCTCCTCACCGGTGACGCCTTGCCGGACGGTGACGCGTTGCCGGACGGTGACGCCTTGCCGGACGGGAACGCCTTGCCGGACGGTGACCGCATCTAGAGCACCTCCTCCGCGAGTCGCATCAGGCGGCGGTGGGCGTCGGCGCCCCGCCGCGCCGCCTCGTCCTGCGGGACGGTCACGAGGGCGTCGCCGTCCACGACGGTGCGGCCGCCGACGATGAGGCGGTGCAGCGGCGGGACCGGGCCGAACGCGAACGCGACGACCGGGTCGTCGATCGCCGCCCGGAAGCCGTCCATCCGCCACAGCGCGATGTCGGCGAGCCTGCCGGGTTCGAGCGCGCCGATCTCGTCCTCCCGGCCGAGGCAGCGGGCGCCGCCGAGGGTCGCCATCTCCAGGGCCTGGCGGGCGGTCAGCGCGGCCGGGCCGTAGCGGGCGCGCTGCATGTACAGGGCCTGCCGCACCTCGCCGGCGAGCGGGACGAGCTCCGCCGACGCCGAGCCGTCGACGCCGAGACCTACCGGCGCGCCCTCCGCCAGCAGGTCCGCGACGCGGGCGATCCCGGCGCCGAGCCGCGCGTTCGAACTGGGGCAGTGCGCGGTGCCGGTGCCGGTCTCGGCAAGCCGCTTGACGTCGGTGTCGTGCAGGTGGACGCAGTGCGCGAGCCACACGTCGGGGCCGAGCCAGCCGATCGAGTCCATGTACTCGGCGGGCGTCATGCCGAACTGCTCGCGGGTGTGCTCCTCCTCGTCGACGGTCTCCGCGAGGTGGGTGTGCAGCCGGACGCCCTTGTCGCGGGCCAGCCGCGCCGACTCCACCAGCAGGTCGCGGGAGACGGAGAACGGCGAGCAGGGCGCGACGGCGACGCGCAGCATCGAGCCGGGCGACGGGTCGTGGTACCGGTCGATCGCGTCCGCGGTCGCGGCGAGGACCGTGTCGAGGTCCTCGACGACCTCGTCCGGCGGCAGGCCGCCCTGCGACGCGCCCCGGTCCATGGAGCCGCGGCACGGGTGGAACCGGACGCCGACCTCCCGCGCCGCCTCGATCTCCGCCGCGAACAGGTCGCCGCGCCCCTTGGGGAACAGGTAGTGGTGGTCGGTGGAGGTGGTGCAGCCCGACTTGGCGAGCCACGCCAGCCCGGCGGTCGCCGCGCCCGCGGCGACCTCGGCGTCCATCTTCGACCAGGGCTTGTAGAGGGTGGTCAGCCACTCGAAGAGCGTGCCGTCGGTGACCATGCCCTGGCTCGCCCACTGGTAGAGGTGGTGGTGGGTGTTGACCAGGCCGGGGGTGGCGAGGCAGCCGCGGGCGTCGATCCGCTCATGCTCGGCGCCGAGAGCCCCATCGGGGGCGCTGCCGGGGCCGACGGCGGTGATGCGGTCGCCGTCGACGACGATGTGGCCGTCCGGGTACTCCTCCCCGGAGACGGTGACGACGTGCGCGTTCTCGATGATCATGAGGTGGCCCCTCGCCGCGCGGCGAGGCGCACCGCGTCCAGGATCTTCTCGTAGCCGGTGCAGCGGCACAGGTTCCCGGCGAGCGCCTCGCGGATCTCGGCGTCGCTCGGCGCCGGGTTCCGGGCGAGCAGGTCGTGCGACTGGACGATCAGCCCCGGCGTGCAGAAGCCGCACTGGACGGCGCCCGCCTCCACGAACGCCTCCTGGACGGGGTCGAGCCGCTCGCCGCCGGGCGGCCCCTCGGCGAGGCCCTCGACGGTGACGACGGCGCGTCCCTCCGCCTGCCCTGCCGCGACCAGGCACGCGCACACCGGCACGCCGTCCAGGTAGACGGTGCAGGAGCCGCATTCGCCCTGCTCGCAGGCGTTCTTGGAGCCGGGGAGGCCCATCCGCTCGCGCAGCATGTAGAGGAGGCTCTCGCCCTCCCACACGTCGTCCACGGCCTCCGCCGACCCGTTCACGGTGAGGTTCACGCGCATCAGGACGCCCTCCTTCCGTTCGCTCCCGCCCGGTACTCGTCCCAGGCCCAGGTCAGGGTGCGGCGCGCCATCACCGACAGCGCGTGCCCGCGGTAGGCGCCCGTCCCCCGGACGTCGTCGATCGGGGACGCCGCGTCCCGCACCAGGTCGCCGAACCGCCGCACCGCCGGCTCCGGGAGCGGGCGGCGGCCGTCCCAGTCCAGCTCGCCGGAGATGAACGCCTCGGCCTCGGGCGCGCGGCGCGGGGTCGGCGCGGCGGAGCCGAGGCCGGTGCCGACGCGGCGCTCCCCGGGATGCAGGGCCAGCGCGAACGAGCACACGGCGATCACCATCGCGTTCCGGGTGCCGATCTTGGAGAAGTACTGCGGGCCGGACGCGGGCGCCGCCCAGAACGCGCGGATCAGCTCGTCCGGTTCCAGCGCGTTGCGCTTCACCCCGGTGAAGAAGCTCCCGGCCGGGATCATCCGGACGCCGCGCGCCGCCGACTCGACCTCGATCACCGCGTCCCCGGCGAGCAGCGGCGGATGGGCGTCCCCGGCGGGCGACGCGGCGCCGAGGTTGCCGCCGGCGGTGCCCCGGTTGCGGATCTGCGGCGACCCGACCGTCCGGGACGCCTGCGCGAGGCCGGGCAGGCGCCCGCCCAGCTCGGTGATCAGCCGCGCGTACGGGACGCCGGCGCCGACGCGCAGCCGCCCGTCCGCCGTGTCCCATTCGGTGAGGGCGCGGATCCGGGTCAGGTCGAGCAGCGCCTCCGGCCGGTCCCGGTCGAAGTTGATCTCGACCATCACGTCGGTGCCGCCCTGCACGGGCCGCGCGCCCGGCCGCGCCGCCTTGGCGGCCAGCGCGTCCTCCCAGGTCAGCGGTCGCAGGAAGTCCATGTCTCCAGGGTCCCTCAGTTCCAGGCGGACGGGGCGTCCGGCGCGTCGTCGGTGAGGACCGCGCCCTCGATGAGCCCGTACGGGCGGTCCGCCGCGAAGTAGACCTCGTTGTCGTTCTCCAGGCCGAACGGCTCCAGGTCGACCAGGAAGTGGTGCTTGTTCGGCAGCGCCAGCCTGACCTCGCAGACGCCGTCCTGGCCGTCGAGGACGGCGCGGCCCATCTGGTAGAGGGTCTGCTGGAGCGACAGGCTGTGCGTCTCGGCGAACGCGCTGAGCAAGGCATCGCGGGCGGCGGCGTACGAGTCGTCCCAGGCAGCCTCCGTGCCGCGGTGGCGCCACCGGGCGGTGACGGCGGTCGCGAGGACGCGGTCGCGGGTCGGTTCGAGGGTCGTGTACTCGTCCCGCGCGAACCCGTGGAACTCGCTGCCGGTCGAGTTCAGCACGACGAGGTCGGTGAGGCCGGACACGACGGTCCCGGTGCCGCCGACGTCGTGGTGCACCAGTGCCGTCCTGACCTCGCCGCCGTCCCGGACGAACGAGTGCCCGCCCGAGATGCGGCGCCAGCCGTACTCGTGAATCTCGACTCGCGCGTGCGCGACCGCGGGCTGCGACGCGGTGAAGTGCCGCGCGAGCAGCAGGCCGAACTCCTCGATCGCGCCGATGCCGTACCGCTTGGCGAACGCGAACACGGTGTTCTTCTGGCTGTCGGTCGGCAGCACGGCCGCGTTGTCGCCGGTCAGGTGCACCTCGTCCATCGCGCCGGAGAGCGAGACGCTGACGTTGACGTCCTTGAGGCGGTGCGTGCCGCCGTCCCTGGTCACGCGGACGACGCGGGTCTCCGCCTTCCCGTAGCGGTTGGGTCCGAGGACGACGGCCATCTAGCTCCCCCGGTAGGTCGAGTACGCGAACGGGCTGATCAGCAGCGGGACGTGGTAGTGCCGTCCCGGGTCGTCGACGGTGAACGCCACGGTGACCTCGGGGTAGAACTCCGACAGGCCGGCGGTGTCGAACGTGAGCCGGTGCACGCCCTGTCCCGGCTCCGCGTCCCACTCCCGGATCCGGCCGTCGCCGTCGGTGCGGGCCTCGGCCAGGACGGTCCAGCCGTCCCCGTCGCGCCGGTCGAGGCGGACGGCGACGCCCGCCGCGGGTGCTCCCCGCGCCGCGTCCAGCACGTGCGTCGACAGGCTCATCGGGACTCCTTCACCAGCTTCGCCAGCCGCAGGTCGACGATCTCGGCCAGCTCCCTCCGGACGACCGCGCGCTCGGTCTCGGGGTCGTTCCGCAGCCGCTCCCGCAGTTCGGCGAGCATCTCCAGGGCCGACCTTCCCGACGCGCGGATCAGGAACACATGCCCGAAGCGCTCCTCGTATGCGCGGTTGCCCTCGGCGAGCGCCTCGCGCAGCTCGGCCGCCGCGCCGTCCATCCCGGACTGCTCGCCCCGCGACCAGCCGGCCTCGCGCCCGCCGCCGCCCGCCCGCTCCCCGATGCGCGGGTGCGCCGCGAGCGCCTCCTCGATGTCGGCCCAGGCCAGCTCGTCCAGCGCCCGCCGCGACGCCGCGCGCAGCGCCGCCGGGTCCCGGTGCCCGCCGACGGCCGCGACCCACCGGCGGGACGCGCAGCACGCCGCCAGATCCGCCTCGCTCAGCTCCACGCCTGCCAGTACACACACGCCCCCGCCGGCGGGTCGAGGCACAGGACGTCCGAACTGTGCTCCCGGCCGCGCGCGGCGTTTTGTAGGTTCCTCCATATGAGGCTGCGTTCCCTATGAGACTGCGTTCCCTATGAGACTGCGTTCCCTGCTCGCGATGCCGGAGCTGCGGCTGGAGGTGGTGACCGGCGCGGACGAGCTGGACCGCACGATCCGCTGGGTGGTCACGACCGACCTGCTCGATCCCGGCCGCTACCTGCGCGGCCGGGAGCTCGTGCTGACCGGGCTCGTGTGGCGGACCGGTCCCGCCGACTCGGAGACGTTCGTGCGGGCCCTCGCCGGGGCGGGCGTCTCGGGCCTCGCCGCGTGGGACCTCACCCTCGGCGCCATCCCGGACGACCTCGTCGACGCGTGCCGCCGGCACCGGCTGCCGCTGTTCAAGGTGCCGGAGGACGTGGCGTTCGCGACCGTCACCGAGGAGGTCGTCCGGCACCTGTCGAGCGCGCGCGCCGCCGACCTCGCCGCCGTGCTGGACCGGCACCGCCGCCTGGTCGAGGGCACCGGCCTCGGCGCCGTCCTGGACCTCGTCGGGCACTGCCACGTCCTGGCCCCGACCGGGCGCGTCGTCGCGGGCTCCGCCCCGGCCGACGCCGAGGCCCTCGCCCGCGCCTTCCTCACCGCGCCCCGGCTGCCGCACCACGAGCCCGCGCTCGACGCGTCGCTGTTCGCGGTCGCGGGCGGCGGCACGCCCCGCGTCGCGGACTGGTTCCTCGTCTTCGACGGCGACTTCGCCGACTGGCCCGCCGAGCGGCGCGCCCTCACCGGCGAGCTCGCCGCGATCGTCGCGCTGGAGCGGGCCCGCCGCGACGCGCCCGCCGCCGTCGACGCCGACCTGCTGATCGCCGGGGACGCCGCCCGGCTCGGCCTGCCCGCGGACGCGCGGCACACCGCCGTGGCGGCCTCCGGCGGGGGCGCCCTGCGGCCGGGCGAGGTCCGGACCGTCCTCGCGGAGATCCTCCCGTTCCGGATGGCGGCCCTGCTGGAGGACGAACTGGAGGACGAGGTGGTCGGGCTCGTCCCGGCCGAGGGGCGCGATGTCGCCGCGGAACTCCAGGCGGCGCTCGACCTGCTGTCGCCCGGCCTGCTCTCACCCGGCCGGGCCGGGGGCGGGCTGGCGGTCGGCGTCAGCGGCGTGGCGGCGGCCCCCGACCTGCGCGGCGCCGTCGAGGAGGCCCGGCACGCCCGCCGCCTCGCCGCCGCCCGCCCCGGCCCGGCCCGCGTCGTCCGGCACGACGAGCTCGCCACCCACGTCCTGCTGCTGGCCAGCGTGCCGGACGACGTCCGCCGCATGTTCACGGTGCGCCTGCTGGACCCGCTGCTCGACTACGACCGGACGCACGGCGCCGACCTCGTCCGCACGCTGGAGACGTTCCTGCGGCACTCCGGCTCGTGGACGCGCTGCGCCGAGCAGCTCCACCTGCACGTCAACTCCGTCCGGTACCGCATCCAGCGGGTGGAGGAGCTGACCGGCCGCGACCTGTCCCGGCTGGAGGACCGGGTCGACTTCTTCCTGGCCCTCCGCCTGACCTGGCCCTCCGCCTGACCTGACCCGCGCGCGATCTGCACCGCGCGCGGGGCAGGTCAGCTCGTGTGGCGGACGAGCGCGGGGACGACGGCGTCCCAGGTGCGCCGGGGCAGGCCCGTCCCCGTACGCGGCAGGACGAGGAGTTCCGCGCCCGGGATCTCGGCGGCGAGGGCCTCGCCGTTGCCGAGCGGGAAGAACGGGTCGTCCTCGCCGTGGACGACCAGGGTCGGCGCGGTGATCTCCGGGAGGCGCTCGCGCCACCGGTCGCCGCAGTCCAGCGCGGCGAAGACGGTGCCCAGCTGGTCGGCGCGGTGCGCCGCGCCGCCCGGGTCCCCGGGCCGGGTCCGGTCGTGGACGCGCTCGATGTTCTCGCGCGCCTCGTCCTCGTCGAAGTCGCGGCCGCCCGTGTGCCGGGCGTTCTCCAGCTGGAACGCGACGATGGAGGCCCGGTCCGACCAGTCGACGCGCGGCGGGTTCATGAAGTGCTCCATGAGCTCGGGAGCGTGCTCGGGCAGGTCGGGGTCGGCGGGGCCGGGCGCCGTGGGGCGGGTGCCGATCAGGGTGAGGGTGGCGACCCGGCCGGGGTGGTCGAGGGCGAGGAGCTGGGCGATCCACCCTCCCGGTCCGGCACCGACGACGTGCGCGCGCGCCAGGCCGAGCGCGTCGAGCAGGCCCGCGGCGTCCGCGACCAGGTCCCGGAGGGTGTAGGCGGGCGCCTCCGGGTCGGCGGCGGCCGACCGCCCGGTGTCGCGCAGGTCGTAGCGGACGACGAAGCGGCGCAGGGCCGCCAGCCGCTCGCACAGGGCGTCGGGCCAGGTGAGCATCGTGTTCCCGATCAGCAGCACCGGCATGTCGCCGGGGTCGCCGAAGGTCTCGGTGCAAAGGTCGACGCCGTTGGCGGTGATGAGCTTCTCCATGCCGATGCAGACCAGCCCGCCCTCCAGAACTCATCGGCGCCGCCCGCGGCCGGGCCCATTGAGCCTGCGGCAGGCCTACTGAGCCTGCGGCCCGGTGAACGCCTTCAGCGCCTCGGCGATGCTCTCCTCGGCGGCCGCCTTGTCGATGCCGAGGTCGGAGAGGATGCCGGAGCCGTTCTCGAACTCCAGCAGCGCGAGCAGGATGTGCTCGGTGCCGATGTAGTTGTGGCCGAGGCGCAGGGCCTCGCGGAAGGTCAGTTCGAGGGCCTTCTTGGCGCCCTGGTCGAACGGGATGAGGGCCGGGAGGTCGTCGGACTCCGGCGGCAGCGCCGCGGTGGCGGCCTGGCGGACGGTGTCCAGCAGGACGCCCTGCCCGGTGATGGCCTTGGCCGCGAGCGCCTCGGGCTCGGAGAGCAGGCCGAGGACGAGGTGGGTGGTCGTGATCTCCGGGCTGCCGGCGGCGCGGGCCTCGTTCTGCGACGCGACGACGACGCTGCGGGCGCGGGTGGTGTAGCGGGAGAACGCCTGGGACGGGTCGAGGTCGTCCGCGCCCTTGGGCACGAAGCGCTTCTGCGCGGCCTGCTTGCTGACGCCCATGCTCCGGCCGATGTCGGTCCAGGACGCGCCGGAGCGCCGGGCCTGGTCGACGAAGTGGCCGATGAGGTGGTCGGCGACCTCGCCGAGGTGCTCGGCGGCGAGGACCGCGCTGGAGAGCTGTTCGAGCGCGTCGGGGTGGACCTTCTTGATCGAGTTGATCAGGTCGTCCAGCCGGACGTGGAGCTGGGGCTGCCGAGATTCGGGCTGCTGCGATTCGGTCATGCGTCAACCATAGGTTGACGATCCCCGAGCGTCAACCAGTGGTTGACGATCACCAGTCGGCGGCCCCGGCGAAGGAGGTCGGGTGCGGGTCGTAGCCGAGGACCTGCCGGGCGGCGGTGATGTCGAGGGTGCGCTCGACCGCGAGGTGGCTGATCGCGTAACGGGTGATGCGCGGCGGCTCGGGGCGGCGGGCCAGCAGGAAGGCGCCCTCGGCGAGCGCGGCGAGCGGGCGGGCCGCACCGGCGGGCAGGTAGACCGGCCGCGCCCTGACACCGCGCTCGCGGAGGATCTCGCGGAACGCGCCGTCGATCGTGACCGGCGCCGCGTCGGCGATGTTGAAGGCGCCGGAGGCCACCGGGCCCGTCGCGGCCAGCAGGCAGCCCTGGACGAGGTTGCCGACCGAGGTCAGGCTGACGCGCTGGCGGCCGGTGCCCACGGCGGGCAGCAGGGGACCGCGCACCGCCGACAGGACGCGCGGCAGCAGCGTGGTGTCGCCGGGGCCGTAGACCGCGTGCGGGCGCAGGATGATCGCGCCGTGGTCCCGCGCCAGACGCTCGGCCGCCGCCTTGGACGCCCCGTAGGCGTTCATGTAGCGCGGCACCGGGGCCTCGTCCTCGCGCGCCATGACGCTCGGGCGGAACGGGTCGTAGACGCTCGCCGTGCTCACATGGACGAACCGCGCGTCAGGGAAGGTCGCCAGGGCGTTGCGGGTGCCGGTGAGGTTGGCTGCGAAGAGGGTCGACGCCGGTCCCCAGTCGGTGACGCTGCCCGCGCAATGGACGACGGCATCCACACGGGGGGCGTCCTGGAGCGGGCCCTTGGTCAGGTCCCATGAACGGTAGGGCGCGCCGCCCACGTGGGCCGGGGTCACGGACAGGCGGCGGCCGAACGCGTACGTCGTGATGCCGTGGGCCGCCAGTGCCCGGCACACGGCACCGCCCACGAAACCCGAGGCCCCGGTCACCGCGATCCTCATGCCACCCGGCCTCACCACACCACCCGGCCTCACCACACCACCGGCCTCATCGCGCCACCAGTTCGCGGAGCCGGTCGCGGTCGAGCTTGCGGGTGCGGCCGGAGCGCGGGAGGTCGTCCAGGACGACGATCCGGTCCGGCAGTGCGTCATGGTCGATGACGTCGGGAAGCTCGCGCTGGAGCCGGGCGGGCAGGTGAGGCGGCCCCACCACGGCCAGCACGACCTCCTCGTCCCCCGTCCGCGGGTCGGGGACGCCCACGATCGCGGCTTCGGCCACGTCGGGCAGGGCCGCGATCGATGGTTCGTACAGGCCGGGATAGAGGTTGAACTTGCCTCGGATCAGCATGTCCTTCTTGCGGCCCGTGAGGACGAGACGTCCATCGTCGATGCGGGCCAGGTCGCCGGTCGGGAGTTCGGTGACGGGGTCATCGCCCAGGTAACCGCGGCACAGGTTGGGCCCCGACAGGAGCAGTTCGCCGTCGTCGGCCAGGCGTGCGCCCACACCGGGCAGTGGCGCGCCCAGGAGGTCGCCCGAGCCCGGCCCCGTGTGCGCGAGCTTCTCCTCCGCGGACGCGATCGCCACCGGCAGGATCTCCGTCATCGCGTATACGGACAGCACCTCGGCGTTCGGCGCCGCCGCGACCGCCCTCCGCAGGATCGGCGCGGGCGCGGGCGCCGCGCCGAGCAGCACGTACCGGACGGACGGCGGCAGCTCCCCGCACGCGTCCAGGACCTCGGCCAGATGGACGGGGACGCAGAACGTGTGGGTCGCGCCCCGCTCGCGCATCAGCCGGGCGAAGGCGGCGGGCGCACAGAACAGCGGCGGCATCGACCACCGGGCGCCCGCGATCAGCGTCGGCAGGCCGAGCATGAGCTGGTCGGTGTGCACGACGTCGCCGGGGCCGAGCGGCAGCCGCGCCCGGAACAGGTCGAGCGCCGCGGCGAGCGACGCCTGCGTGTGCACCACGGCGCGCGGCCGCGCGGTCGTGCCCGAGGTGAAGATCACGGCGGCGGGCGCGTCCGGGTCGGGGTCGCGGCCGGGCTCGGGGGCGTCCCCGCGGGCCAGCCGCGCGAACGGCACCGCGCCGCGCGGTACCCCCGGCAGGCGGCGGCCGACGTGGATGTGCCGCATCGGGCCCTCGCCCGGGACCCGCAGGCCGGCGAGGTCCGGCAGCAGCAGCCCGCGCCGCCGCGCGTAGGCCCGGACGACCCGCAGCCGGCTGCCCGCGTACAGCACCGACTCGGCCGCCGACCAGCGCGGGCGCGCGAGCCGGAGCCGCGCGGTGAACATCTCGGGCCCGGCCCCGGGGTCGGCGAACACGACCACTCCCCCGGCCGCGACCACGCCGAGCGCGAGGACGAGCGACTCCGGTGAGGGACGCACGGAGAACAGCACCCCGTCCCCCGCGGCGAGCCCGCCCTCGATCAGCCCGTGCCGGACGGCGAGCACCTGCCGCCGAAGCTCGCCGTAGGTCAGCTCCGTGCCGTCCCCCGCGACCAGTGCGACCTCGCCGGGGATGCGCGCGGCCTGGTCGAGCAGCCGCCTGACGAGCGTCACGCCGCCTCCCTCTCCCCAGCGCCCCTCTCCCCGGCGCCCCTCTCCCGAGCGTCCTGTGCTCGCACGGCCAGGTACCGGTAGGTCGGGATCAGCACGCCGCGCGCCGCCGCCCGGCGGGTGATCTTCAGCGGTGCGGCGGCCAGCAGCGTCCGGGTGACCAGCCGGATCTGCGCCATCGCGAGGGGGTAGCCGAGGCAGAAGTGCGGCCCGGCGCCGAACCACAGGCGGCGCAGCTCGGGCGGGTGCGGGCGGTCGAGGTCGAACGGGCCGAGGGCGCGGCAGCAGTTGTGCGTGGCGATCAGCACCCGGTCGCCGGGCCGGATCGCGACGCCCCCGACCCGCGCCGGGCGGTGCACGCTGCGCAGCATCACCGGGGTCGGCGTCGTCACCCGCATGGCCTCCTCGACGGCCCGGTCCAGCAGCGCGGGCTCGGCGGCGACGCGGCCGAGCTGCCCGTGGTCGGCGAGCAGGGCGATCAGGCGCGGCAGCAGCGTCGCGACGGTCTCGGTGCCGGTCAGGAAGAACGCGCCGGCCGCGCCGCGCGCCTCGTCGGCGGACAGGCCGAGTGCCCGCATCCGCCCCATGACCGTCGACTCGTCCCCCGCCTCGTACGCCTTGGCCGCGATGTCGCCGAGCGGGTCGAGGACGGCGCGGGCGCGGCGCACCTGCGCCGGGGACAGCCGGCGCGTGCGCAGCGACACCATCGACACGATCCGCTCGCCCTGCTCGAACAGGTCGCGGTAGGCGGCCTCGCCGCCGCCCTCCAGCCCGATGACCTCGCCGATCACCGTGCCGGCCAGGACGCGGGCGGTGTCCACGAGGTCGACGGTCGCGCCGCGCCGGAGCCGGTCCGCGAGCCGCTCCAGCGGCGCGTCCAGCACCCGCCCGCACAGCGCCTCGGTGTAGGACGGGACGAACAGCTCGGTGAGCCGGCGGCGGAGCGCCCGGTGCGCCTCGCCCTCCATGTTGAGCAGGACGGACGGGCCGAGTACCGGCGTCCACAGGTCGCCCGGCGAGCCGGGGCCGTCCTTGCGGAAGGTCTCCCCGTCCATGAGGACCTCGCGCGCCGCCGCCGCGTCGTTCACGACCACGCCGACGCCGGGCACGCGGACGACCGGGCCGCGCCGGGCGACACCGCGCAGCAGCGGGTACGCGAGCGGATGCGCGGCCAGGTACAGCCGCCGCTCCCAGTCGGGGCCGCTCACCGGATGTCCACGACGGGCGGGCGGTAGCGGTGGTCGGCGTACCAGCCGAGCGTCCTGACCAGGCCGAACGCGCGCAGCCTGCGCACCGACCCGTACACGGTCACGTCCTTGCGCAGCCCGTAGGCGGCGGTGATGTAGCGGACGCGGTTGACGAGCGCGCGGTCCTCGTGGACGTCCTCGATGCGGGTGCGGGGGAAGCCGCCGGACCGCTCGTACAGGTCCGCGGTGATGGCGAGGTTGCAGCCCGGCATCATGACGTAGGGCCCGAGGTAGAGCGGGTCCTGGTTGCCGGGGCGGAAGCGGCCGAACAGCGCGGCGGCGTCGATGACGGCGGGCAGCAGGCGCCGCTCCCAGAACTTCAGCGGGAACTCGTCGGTGCGGGGCAGCAGCGGCCCGGACACCATCTCCAGCCCATCGCCGAACGCGCGCTTCACCGCCGCGACCCACCCGCGGGCCGGGAGGCAGTCGGCGTCGGTCCGGGCGATGTGGGTGGCGCCGGCGGCGATCGCGTGCCGGACGCCGGTGTCGGCGGCGGCGCCCGTCCCCTTCTCGGGCTCGTGCACGATCCGGACGTCCAGGCCGGGGTGCCCGGCGGCGAACTCCTTGACGACCCGCGCCGTCCCGTCGGTGCTGCCGTTGTCGACGACGACCAGCGCGAAGCCGGTGTCGGTCTGCGCGGCGAGGCGGCGCAGCGTCGCGCCGATCGACCGCTCCTCGTCGTAGGCGGGGATGACGACCCAGAGTTTCATCGTCACAGCTCCGCGAACATGACGCCGAGGCTGATGCCGCCGGCGAGGCCGACCAGCGCGACGCGGTCGCCGGGGCCGCAGCGCCCCTCGGCGCGGGCGGCGGCGATCTGCAGCGGCAGGCTCGCGGACGCGACGTTGCCGTGCTCGGGCAGCGTGACGACGAGCCGGTCCGCGGGGACGCCGAGGACCGAGCGCAGCACCTCCAGGTAGGGCAGCGTCACCTGGTGGACGGCGACCACCGCGAAGTCGTCCCAGGTCAGCCCGGTCTTCTCCAGCGCGGTCAGGAAGATCTCCGGGCCGCCGGCGAGGAACGCGTCCTTCAGCCGGCGCCCGTCGCCGCTGAAGTAGGTGAACTCGGGGTCGCGGGGGTGCATCGAGCCGCCGGCGGGCAGCGTCCCGACCCGCCAGGCGCTGGAGACGGCGGCGAAGTCGCGGTAGAAGATCCCGCCGTCGGGGGCGGCCTCGACGAGCATCGCGGCGCCGCCGTCCGACAGCGTGTAGCCGGCGAACGCGTCCACGAACTGGGCGCGGTCGCGGACGCTCCAGCGGACCGCGCGGGACGGGCTCTCCCCCGTGCACACGAGCACGCGCTCGTGCTGCCCGGTGCGGATCAGCGCGTCCGCCATCTGCAGGCCGTTGAGGAAGCTGTTGCAGGCGTTCTTCACGTCGAACACCGGGCAGGTCGCGCCGAGCTTGGCGGCGACGATGTGCGCGGTCGCGGGCTCGATGAGGTCCTGCGACGCCGACCCGAAGATCAGCAGATCGAGGCCGGCGGGTTCGGCGCCGCGCTCGGCGAGGGCGCGGCGGGCGGCGGCGACGGCCAGGTCGGACGCCTGCTCGCCGTCGTCCATCACGTGCCGGGCGCGGATGCCGGTCATCCGCTCGACGATGGTGGGGTGCGGCCGGTACCCCGCGCTCTCGGCCGCCACCCGGGCCTCGACCTCGGCGCTGGTGACGGTTCGCTCGGGCAGGTGCGCCGCGACGGCGGTGATGCGGGCTCTCATGGGCTGGGGTTCCCCCGGTTCCTCGTGCTCGGTCGCGGCAAGCCTCGCCGACCCCGGGCGCCTCCGGTGAGGGAGACCCTACGGAACCTCGGCCGGGCGTTGTACCCGGTTCGCCGTGAGTACCGCCACTTATCCGGATTGAGTAGTACCTCCGTACCGGCCGGTTTCCCAACCCGGCACAATCGCCGGATGACCAGCACGAAGACCTCCCGCGGGGTGCGCGCGGCGGCGCGGCACGAGGCGCGGCTGCTGTGGGCGGCCAATCCCGGCCTGTTCGCGCTCCTCGAGGCGGCCCGCCACACCGGTCCCATCGCGCGCGTCCCCAGGCTCGGATGGGTCGTGACGGACCCGGTGCTCGCCCGGCAGGTCCTCAACGACCACGCCGCCTTCGGCATGAACGGCGAGGGCGGCGTCGGGCACCTGTGGACGCAGCTGTTCGGCGACGAGATGGCGCAGTTCTTCGGCGGCGCGCGGCACGCGGAGATCCGCACCCGCGCCCGGGACCTGTTCACCGAGGACGCCGCGCGCGAGCTGGTCGAGCGGTCGCAGGGCCCCTCGCACGCCGTGCTCGCCCGCCGGCTCGCCGCGGGCGGCACCGTGGACGTCGCGGACGCCGCGCGCGTGCTCGGCGGGCGGATGGTCGCCGACCTGCTGGGGCTGCCCGCCCGGCGGGACGACGGCGGCTACCGGGAGCTGTTCGCGGCCGGGGAGCGGCTCGCCCGGCTGGCGCTCGGCACCACCGCGTCCACCGAGCTCGACCCGGCGGTCCTCGCGCGGGCCCGGGGCATCGCGGGCGAGATCACCGCCGCCGTCCCGGACGCCTACCGGACGGCCGGGACGCACACCCTCCTCGGCCGCTGCCGCGAGCTGGACCTCGGCCTGCCGCTCGCCCGCGGCCTGGCGACGCTGCTGGTGATCGCCGGGACCGAGACGGGCGCGTCCGGGACCGCCCGCACGGTCGCGCTGCTGCACGACACCGGGCAGCAGCGGGCGCTGCTGGACGACCCGTCGCTGCTGGGCAACGCGGTCCGCGAGGGCCTGCGCGTCGCGACCCCGGCCCCGGTGATCGGGCGGCACGTGCAGCGGGACGCCTCCGTCGGCGGGCGGCGGCTCCGCGCGGGCGAGCGGGTCCTGCTGCTGACGTACCGCGCGACGAACGGCGCGGGGCCGTTCGACATCCGCCGCGAGTACGTCCCGGAGACGCGGCAGCTGTGGTTCGGCGGGGGCCGCCACCTGTGCCTGGGCGCGGCCGTCGCGCGCACCCAGGCGGCGCGGATGCTGGACACGCTGCTGGCGGACGGCGGGCCGTACCGGGTGGTGGGCCGCCGCCTGGCGCGCGGCGTGCTCGTCCCGGCGTACGCCGAGCTGCGGGTGCGGCTCGCCCGGCGGGACGGCTAGACCTCGGGGATCTCCATCGTCGGCGGCACCGTCGTCGCGGGGGCCCTGGGGGTCGGGGCGGGCTCCGGGGAGTGCGTGATCGTCGGGCTGACCGGGCGCACCGGCTCCGGTTCGCGGGGCGCGGAGTTCCACCACCACAGCGCGAACGAGATGGCGAACAGCACGAGCACGCCGCCGATGAGCTGGAGCACCGATCGGCGGTGGCTCGGTTCGGCTCCGCGGCGGCGCCGGCGCAGGCGGCCGGCCCCGGCGGCCCGCCGCGCGGAGCGGCGGTAGCGGCGCCGCTCCCGGCGGCTCGGGGGGCGTGCGCGCTCGCGTGCCGACGGCTCGGTGAACGCGGCGCTCCGCACGAATTCCTCGTCGAACACGGGCTCGTCGAAATCTGCGGCCATGGGGTTCTCCGGCGCGGGGGAGGTCGGACGACCAGGCTATGCGACCCTCCCGGCGTCCACTCCGGCACGTTTCTAGAACGCGTTCTACATAAACCTCGACATCCGGTGAGGAAGCTCACCGGACGCCGCCCTTGCCGCACGCCCACGGTCGTGGCATGCGGGAGCGCGCCGCACGTCGGACCAGTTGGAGACGATCATGACTGCATGGTCATCAATCAAACAGTTGATGGAGACAGAAGAATAGACTTGAGTCTCATTTACTCTTGAACCGGCCCTGGAACCGGTTCTACGGTGGGCGCAAGCGCCGTCCCATCGGGAGGAACCGCCGCATGACCGCCACCGTCTCGGAGACCGCCGCCGTCCCCGCCGCCGTCCCCGCCACCGTCCCCGCCACCGTGCCCGCCGGATTCGACTTCGCCGACCCCGGCCTGATGGCCGAGCGCGTCCCCCTCGCCGAGTTCGCGCTGCTCCGCCGGACCGGCGCGCCCTGGTGGAACGCGCAGCCCCGCGGCACCACCGGCTTCGCCGACGACGGCTTCTGGGTGATCAGCAGGCACGCGCACATCAAGGAGATCTCCCGCGACCACGAGCAGTGGTCGTCCAACGCCAACGGCGCGGTGATCCGGTTCAACGAGCGGTTCGGCGCGGAGGAACTGGACGTCCAGCGGGAGAACCTGCTGCTGCACATGGACCCGCCGCAGCACGCCAAACTGCGCAAGATCGTGTCGCGCGGCTTCACCCCGCGGGTCGTCAACGGCCTGCGCGACGCGCTCGCCGAGCGCGCCGAGCGGATCGTCACCGAGGCGCGCCGGCGCGGCGGCGAGGGCGACTTCGTCACCGAGATCGCGGCCGAGCTGCCGCTGCAGGCGATCGCCGAGCTGATGGGCGTCCCGCAGCGGGACCGGCGGCGGCTGTTCGACTGGTCCAACCAGATGCTCGGCTACGACGACCCCGAGTACGACGGCGACCCGGCCTGCGCCGCCGCCGAGATCATCGGCTACTCGATGGGGCTCGCCGAGCAGCGCCGCGGCTGCCCCGCCCACGACATCGTGACCAAGCTCGTCCAGGCGGACGTGGACGGGCACGGCCTGTCCGACGACGAGTTCGGCTACTTCATGATCCTGCTCGCGGTCGCGGGCAACGAGACGACCCGCAACGCCATCACGCACGGGATGATCGCGTTCATGGAGAATCCGGGCCAGTGGGAGCTCTACAAGGCCGAGCGCCCCGAGACCGCGGCCGACGAGGTCGTCCGGTGGTCGACGCCCGTCACCGCCTTCCAGCGGACGGCCGTCCGCGACACCGAGCTGGGCGGCGTGGAGATCAAGGCCGGCGACCGCGTGGCGATGTACTACAGCTCCGCCAACTTCGACGAGGACGTCTTCACCGACCCGATGGCGTTCGACATCACCCGCTCCCCCAACCCGCACCTCGGCTTCGGCGGGACCGGCGCGCACTACTGCATCGGCGCGAACCTCGCCCGCCTGGAGATCGGGCTGATGTTCGACGCGATCGCCGACCAGATGCCGGGCATCACGCGCCTCGGCGAGCCGCGGCGGCTCCGTTCCGCCTGGCTGAACGGCATCAAGGAACTGCGCGTCCGCTACTGACAGCGGGCCGCCATCGCCCCCACCGCCCGCTCCCCGATCCCTCTCACCGGGACCCGCCCTGGCCGGGAAAAGTTAGAACACGTTACATTCAAAGCTGAATCGTATTCTAGAAGGAGACCGCATGGGTACCCCGGTGATCGTCGAGGCGGTGCGCACGCCGCTCGGGAAGCGCAACGGATGGCTCGCGGGCCTGAAGCCGATGGCCGTCCTGGCGCACGCGCTGAACGCGCTGGTCGAGCGGTCCGGCATCGACGCCGCCGAGGTGGAGCAGGTCTTCGCCGGCTGCGTCACGCAGGCCGGCGAGCAGGGCGGGCACATCGGCCGCTACTCCTGGCTGTACGCGGGGCTGCCGTGGCAGACCGGCGTCACCACGATCGACGCGCAGTGCGGCTCCTCGCAGCAGGGCGTCCACCTCGCGGCGTCGCAGATCGCGGCGGGCGTGGTGGACGTCGCGATCGGCTGCGGCGTCGAGGTGATGAGCCGCGCCCCGCTCGGCACCAACGTGATGCCCGCGAACCCCCGCCCGGACGACTGGTCGCTCGACATGCCGAACCAGTTCGAGGCGGCCGAGCGGATCGCCGCCCGGCGCGGCATCACCCGCGCCGACCTGGACGCGTTCGGCGCCCGCTCGCAGCAGCTCGCCGCCAAGGCGTGGGCGGACGGCCGCTTCGACCGCGAGGTCGCGCCCGTCACCGCGCCCGTCCTGGACGCCGAGGGCAACCCGACCGGGGAGACCCGGGAGGTCACCCGCGACCAGGGCCTGCGCGAGACGACCGCCGACGGCCTCGCCAAGCTGCGGCCCGTCATGCCGGACGCGCTGCACACCGCGGGCACCTCGTCGCAGATCTCCGACGGCGCCGCCGCCGTGCTGCTGATGTCGGAGGAGAAGGCGAAGGCGCTCGGGCTGCGCCCCCGCGCCCGGATCCGGACGCAGGCGCTGGTCGGCGGCGAGCCGTACTACCACCTGGACGGCCCGGTGCAGGCGACCGAGCGCGTGCTCCAGCGGTCCGGGATGACGATGGGCGACATCGACATCACCGAGATCAACGAGGCGTTCGCGTCGATCGTGCTGTCGTGGGCGTCGGTCCACAAGCCCGACATGGACAAGGTCAACGTCAACGGCGGCGCCATCGCCATCGGCCACCCGGTCGGCGCCACCGGCGCGCGGCTCATCACGACCGCCCTCCACGAGCTGGAGCGCCGCGACGCCGGCACCGCCCTCATCACCATGTGCGCGGGCGGCGCGCTGTCCACGGCCACCATCCTCGACCGGATCTGAGCCGCTCGTCCGCCCCGGCTACCGTTGCCGGGGCGGACCCATGTCTCGACCCCATGTTTCATATAGGCGCGAAAGGCGGTCTCGGTGCAGCCGGAACCTGAGGACCTCGGCGGCGGGCTGTGGAGCGTTCCCGTCCCCATCCCGGACAACCCGCTCGCGTACACCCTCGTGTACGCGGTGGAAAGCCCGAAGGGGCCCGTCCTGATCGACGCGGGCTGGCAGCACGAGGACGCCTGGGCGGCCCTCCGCGACGGCCTCGGCACGTTCGGGATCCAGATGTCGGACGTCCACGGCGTGGTCGTCACGCACTTCCACCCGGACCACTCGGGGCTCGCGGGGCGCGTCCGCGAGACGTCCGGCGCCTGGATCGCGATGCACCACGCGGACGCCGACGTCGTCCGGATGTTCCACGCCGCCGGGCAGGGCGACCGCCGCCAGTTCGAGCTGACCGCGCTGCGCCGCGCCGGTGCCGCCGAGTCCGAGCTGACCGGCCCGAGCGGGCGGACCTCGGTGTCGCCGCCGGCGATCCCCGACCGTGAGCTGGCGAACGGCGACCTGGCCGACGTCCCGGGGCGGCGGCTGCGCGCCATCTGGACGCCGGGCCACTCCCCCGGCCACATCTGCCTCCACCTCGAGGACGGCGACCGCATCTTCACCGGCGACCACGTCCTGCCGCGCATCACCCCGCACATCGGCCTCTACCCGTACGACACCCCGGACGTGGACCCGCTGAGCGACTTCCTGGGCTCGCTCGACAAGGTCTCGGCCATGGGGGTGGACGAGGTGCTCCCCGCCCACCAGTACCGCTTCAACGGCCTCTCCGGCCGCGCCCGCGAGATCATCGCGCACCACGAGGAGCGGCTCGCCGAGGTGGCGGCCCTGCTGTCCCCATCGCCCATCACGCTGTGGGACCTGACAGCGGGCCTCAGCTGGCGGCACCCGTGGGCCGAGATGTCCCAGCAGTCGCGCCGCATGGCCGCCGCCGAGGCCGCCGCCCACCTCCGCACCCTGGAGACGCGAGGAGTCGCCCGCCGCGAGGGCACGGACGACCCCCTGCGCTACGTCCTGCGCTGACCGCCCGCTAACCGCTCACCAACCGTCCGCGGCCTGCACACCGGCGGCGGCGACGTGCAGGACCGCGTCGGCGGCGGCGACGCCCGGCCCGTCGAGGGCGGCGTAGTGCCGTCCCGGCGTCATGTCGGTGCGTGTGCGCGCGGGAGGGATCGCGCCGGCGCTCGTCAGGCTCCACGTCATGGTGCGGTGCTGCAGGAAGCCCTCGTAGGTGCCGGGGTCGGGTTCGCCCAGGCCGAGGGCTTCGCTGCGTCCCATGCTGCCGATGATGACGGTGTACCGGCCGTCCAGCAGCGACCCCGCGATGGCTCCGGCGGACGACCAGCCGATGTCCATTCCCGCCATGCTCATGCTGCTCGGGTTGCGCTGGAGGTGGCTGTTGTGCGCGAAGACGAGGGTCGGGCCGCGCTCCGCCTCGATCGCGCGGACGTCCAGGAGGTGCTGGGCCATGAGCGCGTCCCGCGTGGCCATCAGGCCCGAGATCCGCGCGCTCTCCTCGATCCGCCGGGCGGCCTGCGCGTGGTAGCGGAGCAGGCCGATGCCCGCGGTGAGGTGGGTGCGGGCGCGGAACCAGGCGGCGCGCGAGGTCGCCGCGATCAGTTCCGGTGCCCGCGCGTAGAGCGAGGTGAGCATGTCGTCGGCCGCCGCCCGTGAGCGGGCCGCCTCGGGGCTGCCGCCGGGCGACTCCGCCGGGTCCAGGATGGCCTCCTGGCGGCTCCACCTCTCGTCGGGGCCGAGCATGGCCGCGATGTCGAGGTCGAGTCCCAGGTAGTCGCGGGCGTACTCCAGATGGCGGCGCGGGCTGGGCGCGCTGGTGTTCTCGGCCGGGACGTCGAAGCCGTGGAAGGCCAGCCGCTCTCCGGCGGGACGGCCGTCGTTGTACTCGCGCATCCAGGCGACCAGCCGGCGATTGGACTCCAGCCGGCCGAAGCCGTGCGAGAAGCCCTCGGCCATCGCCGTGTCGAGGGTGCCCGTCCCGCGCCGGACGAAGTCGTCCACCGCGAGCGCGGCCACCCGATCGGTCTCCAGGGCGATGGAGCGAAAGCCCAGGTCCGCCAGCGCGGCGAGCAGCTCGTTGCGGACGTCCCCGAACACCGGTTCCTGGGACGGGTGGGCGGGCTCGCCGAGCGCCAGCAGCTCGCATGACGCGGACACGAAGTCGTGAATCTCCTGACTCATGTGCCTTAATCGTAACTTTGAAAGGACGAGTGAAGCTTTCGGGCGCTGCCCCCAGGTAGCGACGCCCGAAGCCTCAAACGCGACAGCGTCAGACGCGGGTGACGTCCCCCTCGCCGACATGGCGCGGGCCGCCTCGTCGAACGCCGCCGGCGCGGCGCGGGCGCCGGCGAGCTCCCGCGCTGCTGGAGCGCGGATCCACGCATCAGCCGGAACGGGGAGGAAGGGGCCGTGTGCGAGCCAGGTCACCTTTGCCGTCCGGGCCCTTGATGAGACTCCAGTCTCATGTTAGAACGTGTTCTAGGTCTGCGGCCAAGCAAGCGCTCAGTCGAGCGATCTGGCACCGTCCCGGCACGAAGGGTCTTCCATGGCACTCGCGACGTCCATCGCTCCGCACGATCGGGTGTTCCGCGCCCCCGAGATCGACGTCATCGATCCGGGCGTGTACGAGCGCGGAGGCATCCCCCACCGGCAGTTCCAGTGGCTGCGCGACAACGACCCCGTCCACTGGCACCAGGACCCCAACGAGGGCGTCCCCGGGTTCTGGGCCGTGACGCGGCACGAGGACGTCGTGTCGGTGTCGCGGCGCGCCAACCCGTACTCCTCGCACGAGCGCACCGCGATGTTCGAGGAGTTCTCGTCCGACGACATCGACATGTACGGCCAGATGATGCTGTTCCAGGACCCGCCGGACCACACCCGGCTGCGGGCCATGGTGAACAAGGGCTTCACGCCGCGGATGATCGGCCGGCTGGAGGACCACATCCGCCGGATCTGCAACGAGCTGATCGACGAGGCGGCGCCGCTCGGCGAGTGCGACTTCGTGGAGAAGTTCGCCGCGCCGCTCCCGCTCTACACGATCTGCGAGCTGCTCGGCGCGCCGCTGGAGGACCGGGAGCGGATCTTCCACTGGTCGAACAAGCTGGTCGCCTTCAACGACCCCGAGTTCATCGGGGGCCGCGAGGAGTCGACGCTGTGCGCGGCCGAGTTCGCCGAGTGGGGCGGGCAGCTCGCGGCGGCGCGCGAGTCCACCCCGCGCGACGACATCGTGACCAAGCTGCTCGCGCCCGACGCGGACGGCAACCGGATCACGCTGGAGGAGTTCCAGCTGTTCGTGATCATGCTGTCGATCGCCGGGAACGAGACCACCCGGACCGCGACCGCGGGCGGCATGCTGGCCTTCTTCGAGCGCCCCGACCAGTGGGAGCGGCTGCGCGCCGACCGGAGCCTGCTGCCGACGGCGGTCGAGGAGATCGTCCGCTGGGTGAGCCCGATCAACCAGTTCCGCCGCACCGCCCTGGTCGACACCGAGCTCGGCGGCAAGCAGATCAAGGCCGGCGACAAGGTCGTGCTGTTCTACGGCTCCGCCAACCGGGACGAGCGGGTCTTCGACGCCCCGTTCTCGTTCGACGTGGGCCGCGACCCGAACCCGCACATCGGCTTCGGCGGCGGCGGCCCGCACTACTGCCTCGGCACCCACCTCGCCCGGCTGAACCTGCGCATCATCTTCGAGACGATCCTCGACCGGATGCCCGACATCCGGCTCGCCGGCGAGCCCCGCCGGCTCCGGTCCAACTTCGTCAACGGCTACAAGGAGATCCCGGTGAGCTTCACACCGTCCGCCCCGCTCGGGGGCTGACGGCGTCTGCGGACGAGGAGGTTCGAGACGATGACCACCACCCCCCACGCCACCCCTGACGCCACCCCTGACATCGAGCTGGTCGACCCGGGCGCCTACGAGCGCGGCGGCATCCCGCACGAGCAGCTGACCTGGCTGCGCGAGCACGATCCCGTCCACTGGCACCACGGCGACCCGAGCCGGGACTACCCGCCGTTCTGGGCGGTCACCCGGCACGAGGACGTCGTGCACGTGTCGCGGCACCCGGAGCTGTTCTCCTCGTGGCGGCGGCTCGCGCTGTTCGACGAGCCGCCGGAGGAGCACCTCGTCCTGCAGCGGATGATGATGCTCAACCAGGACCCGCCGGAGCACTCGCGCAAGCGGAGCATCGTGAACCGCGGGTTCACGCCGCGCGCGATCGGCGCCCTGGAGGAGCACATCCGCGACATCTGCCGCAGGCTCGTCGCGGAGACCGTGGAGCGGGGGGAGGACGCCGACTTCGTCCGCGACCTGGCGGCGCCGCTGCCGCTGTACGTGATCTGCGAGCTGCTGGGCGCCCCGCCGGAGGACCGGGAGAAGATCTTCACCTGGTCGAACACCCTCATCGGCGGGGACGACCCGGAGTTCCAGCGCACGCCCGAGGAGGGGCAGGCCGCGGCGACGGAGCTGTACGCCTACGCCAACGTCCTGGCCGCCGAGCGGCGGGAGAACCCGCGCGACGACATCGTCACGAAGCTCCTCCAGCCGGACGCCGGCGGCGAGGTCCTCACCGGCGACGAGTTCGAGCTGTTCGTGATGCTGCTGTCGGTCGCCGGAAACGAGACCACCCGCAACGCGGCGACCGGCGGCATGCTCGCGCTGCTGGAGCACCCGGAGCAGTGGGAGCGGCTGAAGGCCGACCGGTCGCTGGTCCGCACGGCGGCGGACGAGATCGTCCGCTGGGTCACGCCGGTCAACCTGTTCCGGCGGACCGCCGTCCGGGACACCGAGCTCGGCGGCAAGACGATCAAGGAGGGCGACAAGGTCGTCGTCTTCTACTCCTCCGCGAACCGCGACGAGGCCGTGTTCGCCGACCCGTGGGCGTTCGACGTGGGCCGGGACCCGAACCCCCACCTCGGCTTCGGCGGCGGCGGGCCGCACTTCTGCCTGGGGTCCCACCTCGCCCGACTCGAGCTGAGTGTGCTCTTCGAAACACTTTTGGACACTGTGCCCAATATTGAACTCAGCGGTAACGTTCGCAGGCTAAGGTCTAGTTTCATCAACGGCATAAAGGAGATGCCGGTGCGTGTGCGTCCGGCGTCCCTCGACTGACGGGAGTGGTGCGTGGGCAGGGGCTGGCGTGGGTGAGGCAGGCGAGGCGGGCGGTCATGCGCAGGACGGCCCCCTGCGGGTCGCCCTGCTCTCGTACCGGAGCAAGCCGCACTGCGGCGGCCAGGGGGTCTACCTCCGGCATCTGAGCCGGGAGCTGGTCGATCTCGGGCACTCGGTCGAGGTGGTCTCCGGCCAGCCGTATCCCGAGCTGGACCGGGAGGAGATCGTCCTCACCAAGCTCCCGAGCCTGGACCTCTACCGGGACGAGGACCCGTTCCGCACCCCCGCCCTCCGCGAGTTCCGCGACTGGGTGGACGTCCTCGAGTTCGCGCACATGAAGACGGGCGGCTTCCCCGAGCCGCTGACGTTCTCGCTGCGCGCGCTGCGGCTGCTGAAGCGGCGCCGGCGCGACTTCGACGTGGTGCACGACAACCAGGTCCTCGGGCTCGGCAACCTCGGCATCGCCGGGCTCGGGCTGCCGCTGGTGACCAGCATCCACCACCCGATCAGCGTGGACCGGCGCATCGAGCTGGAGGCCGCGCGCGGGATCAAGCAGAAGCTCGGCAAGCGCCGCTGGTACGGGTTCGTCGCGATGCAGGCCCAGGTGTCGCGGCGGATCGGCCCGGTGCTGACGGTGTCGGAGTCGTCCAAGGTCGACATCGTCAAGGACTTCAAGGTCGACCCGCGCGACATCGAGATCCTGCCGCTCGGCGTCGACACCCGCATCTTCCACCCGCGCGGCGAGCGCGTCCCCGGCCGGATCGTGGCGATGGCCAGCGCGGACGCGCCGATCAAGGGCGTGGACGTGCTGCTGCGCGCGGTCGCCAAGGTCGCGACCGAGCGGGACGTCCACGTCGTGATCGTCAGCAGGCCGCAGAAGGACGGCCCGACCGAGAGGCTCGTCCGCGAGCTCGCCCTCGGCGACCGCGTGCGGTTCGTCAGCGGGATCAGCGACGACGAGCTGGGCGAGCTGCTGGCGTCGGCGGAGATCGCCGTCGTCCCGTCCCGGTACGAGGGGTTCTCGCTGCCCGCCGTGGAGCACATGGCGTCCGGCACGCCGCTGGTCGCGAGCCGCGCCGGCGCGCTGCCCGAGGTCGTCGGCGACGCGGGGATCCTCGTCTCGCCCGGGGACGTCGAGGAGCTGGCCGCGACCCTGCACCGCCTGCACGACTCCGCCGAGGAGCGGGCACGGACCGGTGCCGCGGGGCTCGCCCGCGTCCAGCGGCGCTTCGCCTGGCCGGCCGTGGCACGCGCCACCGTCGAGCACTACCGGGCGGCCATCGCCCAGCAGAACTACCTGCGGCTGGCCGCGAAGGGCAAGTAGGGGACGCCCGCCGGGCCCCCTGTACGGAAGGAGCACGACCCTGCTGACCGTGGATTTCCAGCGGTTCCGCGTCACCCCCGGAGACCGCGTCCTCGACATGGGATGCGGCGCCGGACGGCACGCCTTCGAGCTGTACCGCCGGGGTGCGCACGTCGTGGCCTTCGACATGGACGCCGACGAGCTGGCGGGCGTGGAGAAGATGTTCGGGGCGATGCGCCTCGCGGACGAGGTGCCGGCCGGCGCGACCGCCGAGACCGTGCAGGGTGACGCGCTCGACCTGCCGTTCCCCGACGACCACTTCGACGCGATCATCGCGTCCGAGGTGCTGGAGCACATCCCCGACGACATGCGGGCGATGCGGGAGCTGCTCCGCGTCCTCAAGCCCGGCGGGAAGCTGGCCGTGACGGTGCCGAGCTGGCTGCCCGAACGGGTGTGCTGGGCGCTGTCCGAGGACTACCACACCGCCCCCGGCGGGCACGTGCGGATCTACACCCGCGCCGAGCTGGAGGCCAAGCTGAAGTCGATCGGCTTCAAGGTCGGCGGCCACCACCACGCGCACGGCCTGCACGCCCCGTACTGGTGGATCAAGTGCGCGGTGGGGGTCGACAACGACGCCAACCCGCTCGCCAAGGCGTACCACCAGATCCTCGTGTGGGACATCATGAAGCGGCCGCTGGCGACGCGGCTCGCCGAGCGGGTGATGAACCCGCTGATCGGCAAGAGCGTCGTCGTGTACTTCGCCAAGCCCGCCGTGCCGGGCACGCCCGCGGCCCCGGCCAAGGAGACGGCGGATGCGGTCTGAGGCCGCCCCGCCCTCCGTCCCCGGCGTCCTGACCTCCGACGACATCGTCGCCACGGCGCGCAGCATCGTGGCGCAGCAGGAGGCGTCCGGCGCCATCCCGTGGTTCTCGCCGACCGGCGGCGTGCCCGGCCACGTGGACGCCTGGAACCACGTCGAGGCGGCGATGGCGCTGACCGTCGCCGGGTTCGGCGCGGAGGCGCGGCGGGCCTACGAGTGGCTGCGGAGCGTCCAGCGGCCGGACGGGTCCTGGCCCGCGAAGTGGGTGCTCGGCGAGGTCACCGAGCCGGGCGGCGAGTCCAACCACGCCGCCTACGTGGCGGTCGGCGTCTGGCACGAGCTGCTGTGCACCGGCGACGAGGGCTTCGCGCGGCACATGTGGCCGGCGGTCCGCCGGGCGATCGACTTCACGCTCGGGCTGCGCACCCGGCGCGGGGAGATCATCTGGATCCGGCACGAGAGCGGCGAGCCGTCCGACCACGCGCTGCTGACCGGCTGCTCGTCGATCTACCAGTCGCTGCGCTGCGCGGTCGCGCTGGCCGAGCACCTCGGCGAGCCGCAGCCGGAGTGGGAGCTCGCCGCCGACCAGCTCGGGCACGTGGTGGCCGCGCACCCGGAGGCGTTCGCCGACAAGAGCCGCTGGTCGATGGACTGGTACTACCCGGTGCTCGGCGGCCCGGTCCGCGGCGCGGACGCGGCGCGGCGGTTCGCCGAGGGCTGGGACACGTTCGTGGTGCCGGGCCTCGGCTGCCGGTGCGTGTCGGACCAGCCGTGGGTGACGGCGGCGGAGAGCTGCGAGCTGGTGCTGGCGCTGGACGCGTCCGGCGACCGCGACCGGGCGCTGGAGCTGTTCACGACGATCCAGCACCTGCGGCACGAGGACGGCTCGTACTGGACGGGCTGGCAGTTCGAGAACGAGCGGCACTTCCCGGGGGACCGCTCCACCTACACGGCGGCGGCGGTGATCCTCGCGGCCGACGCGCTGGCGGACGCCTCCCCCGGCTCCCGGCTGTTCAAGGAGGTCGCCGGGCGGCCGCTCGGGCCGTCTGAGGCGTCCGATCCGCTCGCGTGCGGGTGCGCGCTCGTACCGGCGGCCGGCCGCGGCTGATCGGGGGGACCCGCCCGGGCCGGCCGGCGCGGGCCGGGCCGCGGGCTACCGGGTGCCCAGCTACCGGGTGCCGAGGGGGTCGGCGTCGCTGACGCGTTCCAGGACGCGCAGCGACCCCACCACCCGGCGCTCCTCGAAGGCGCCGCTCTCCAGGGCGCGCAGGTAGAGGTGGTAGGGCGCCTGCCCGCCGTCCTTCGGGTCGGGGAAGACGTCGTGGATGACGAGGGCCCCGCCGACGGCGACGTGCGGGGCCCAGCCCTCGTAGTCGCCCTGGGCGTGCTCCTCGGCGTGCCCGCCGTCGATGAACAGCAGCGCCAGCGGCGTCCGCCAGAGCGCCGACACCGTGCGCGACTGGCCGACGATGGCGACGACCTCGTCCTCCAGGCCGGCGGCGCCGATCGTCTTGCGGAAGGTCGGCAGCGTGTCCATGCGGCCGGTGCTCGGGTCGACCAGGGACGGGTCGTGGTGCTCCCAGCCCGCCTGGTTCTCCTCCGAGCCGTGGTGGTGGTCGACGGTGACCAGGACGGTGCCCGCCTCCCGGGCGGCGGCGCCCAGGTAGACGGCGGACTTGCCGCAGTAGGTGCCGACTTCGAGCATGGGGCCGGTCGCGGCGAGGCGCGCCCCGTAGCCGAGGCCCGTCTGGTAGAGCGCGCGGCCCTCGTCGTCCGGCATGAAGCCCTTGGCCGTGCGCGCGGCGCGCAGCAGCTCCGAGGGCATCTCGGGGGCGGCTTGGGGGGTCGTCCCCGGGTCGGCGGACGCCTTGCTGTGGGTCATCGATCTCCTCCGTCGGGGCACCCTACTATCCGCGCTCCGGGGGCGGGACGCCGGTCTTGCCCAGCCAGACTGGAACGTGTTCTACTTTCGGGGGTGGGCGCCCCTTTCCGAACCTGGTTCGGTAGGTTGGCGGTCACGGTGCACCCTGGAACGGAGAAACGATGAGAGTACGAGTCGACCCGCTGGTGTGCGAGGCGAACGCCGTGTGCGTCGGGCTCGCACCGGAGGTCTTCGACCTGAACGACGACGACGAGCTCCAGATCCTCCAGCCGGACGTCCCGGCCGACCAGCAGGACCGCGTCCGGCACGCGGTGCGGTCGTGCCCGAAGGCCGCGCTGACGCTGGAGGAGTAGCCGCCCTCCGCCCTGTCCCCGCCCCGTCCCCCCGTCCCCTCTCCCCCTTTCCTCTCCTCAACGTGGAGGCAGCGATGGCACGTGCCGCGGTCCTGCATGCGGTCGGCGACAAGGAACTCGACCTGCGCGACGACGTCTCGACGATCGATCCGGGTCCCGACCAGGTCAAGGTCAAGATCAAGGCGACGGGGGTCTGCCACTCGGACCTGTCGACCATGAGCGGCGTGCTGCCGGCGGCGCTGCCGACCGTCATCGGGCACGAGGGCGCGGGCGTCGTCACGGAGGTCGGCGACCGGGTGACCGGCGTCGCGCCCGGCGACCACGTCGTCGTCAACTGGACGCCGGACTGCGGCGAGTGCGCCGAGTGCCTGCGCGGTGAGCCGTACCTGTGCATGACCCACCTGGCGCGGTCGTTCAGCGAGCCGGCCTTCCGGCTCGGCGACGGCAGCCCGGCGTTCGGCATGGCGGGCACCGGTACCTGGGCCGAGGAGGTCGTGCTCCCCCGGCGGGGCGTCGTCAAGGTCGCCGAGGACATCCCGTTCGAGTACGCGGCCCTGCTCGGCTGCGGCGTCCCCACCGGCGTCGGCGCGGTGTTCAACACCGCGAAGGTCGCGCCGGGCAGCACGGTCGCGGTCGTCGGCGCGGGCGGCGTCGGGCTCTCGGTGATCCAGGGCGCCAAGATCGCCGGGGCGGCCACGATCCTGGCGATCGACCCGAACGAGGCCAAGCACCCGGTCGCCGAGCGGTTCGGCGCCACCCACACCGCGACGCTGGACGGCCTGGACGAGGCCAAGGGGCTGCTCACCGGCGGCGCGGGCTTCGACTACGTCTTCGAGGTCGTCGGCAAGTCCGCGGCCATCACCACGGCGTGGAACGCCACCCGGCGCGGCGGCGACGTCATCGTGGTCGGCGCGGGCGCCGCCGACGACAGCTGGAGCCAGACCGCGTTCGCGCTGCTGTTCGACGGCAAGAGCGTCAAGGCGTCCCTGTACGGCGGCTGCGACCTCAAGCGCGACATCCCGCTGTTCGTCGACCTGTGGCGGGCCGGGAAGCTCGACATCGACGGCCTCATCACCCGCCGGATCGGCTTCGGCGACCTCAACGACGCCGTCCGGGCGCTCACCGACGGCGAAGTGATCCGCCAGGTCGTCCTGTTCGACTGATCCGGCCGTTCGACTGATCCGGCTGTTCGACTGATCCGGCCCGGAACGGGCCCGCACCGAAGACGGGCCCGCGGAGTCCGCGACGAGGCGCGGCCGGGGCCGTCCCGCCCGTATCATCCTTCGGGTGATCCACGGTTTGGGGACGATCCTGGCCGCGGCGGCCGTCGCCGCGCCCGTCGCCCTCGCGTCCCCCGCTTCCGCAGCCCCCCGCCCGGCCCGCATCCACGACATCCAGGGCGCCGCGCACATCTCGCCGCTGAACGGCGCCCGGGTCGCCCGGGTCCCCGGCGTCGTGACGGCCGTGACCGTGAACGGCTTCTGGATGCAGGACCCGCATCCCGACCGGAGCGCGGCGACGTCCGAGGGGATCTACGTCTTCACCCGGACCCGCCCCGAAGCCGCCGTCGGCGACGCCGTCCGGGTGGACGGCCGGGTCAGCGAGTTCCGCCCGGACGGCGCGTCCTCCGGCGGCCTGACCCGCACCGAGATCGACGCCACCGCCGTCGCCGTCACCGCGCACGGGCGGCCGCTGCCGCCGCCGGTCGTGCTCGGCGGCCCGCACGGCCGCCGCGCCCCCGGCGCCGTGGTCGACCGCGGGCACGGCGACGTGGAGCGCGGCGGCGGCTTCGACCCGCGCCGCGAGGGCCTCGACTTCTACGAGGCCCTCGAAGGGATGCGGATCGCGATCGGCGACGCCGTCGCGGTCGGCCCGTCCCGCTACGGCGAGCTGCCGGTGCTGCCCGCGAACGGCGCCGGCGCCGGGGTGCGGACCGCGCGCGGCGGCATCCTGCTGCGCGACCGCGACCCCAACCCCGAGCGGATCATCCTCGACGACGCGCTCGCCCCGCTGCCCGCCATGAACGTCGGCGACCGGCTGCCCGGCGTGAACCACGGCGTCCTCGACTACTCCTACGGCGACTACAAGCTGCTGCTCACCGCCGCCCCGAAGCGCGCCGCGGGCACGCTGGCCCGCGAGTCGACGCGCCCGCAGCGGCCCGGCGAGATGGCCGTCGCGACCGCCGCGCTCGACGGGCTGCACCCGGACGCGCCGCCCGCCCGGTTCGCCGCGCTCGCCGACGACATCGTGCACGGCCTGCGCTCCCCCGACCTCATCGCGGTCAGCGGGGTCGGCGACAACAGCGGCCCCGAGGATGACGGCACCGTCGCCACCGACCAGACCGTCGCGCAGCTCGTCACCGCGATCAGCGCGGCGGGCGGCCCCGCCTACGACTGGCGCTCGGTGGACCCCCGCGACAACGCCGACGGCGGCGAGGACGGCGACAACGAGCGGTCCGGGTTCCTGTTCCGCACCGACCGGGGCCTGGCGTTCGTCGACCGCCCCGCGCCCGGCGACCCGATCCCGGACGCGCCGTCCGACCGGCCCGACCCGGCCGTCACCGCGGCCCGCGTCGTCCGGCGCGGCGGCACCGCCGCGCTGACGCTCAGCCCCGGCCGGATCGCGCCCCGCGACGCCGCCTGGGCGGGCACGCAGAAGCCGCTCGCCGGGGAGCTGACCTGGCGCGGCCACCGGTTCATCGTGATCGCGAACCGGTGGTACCCGCGGACCGGCGACGACCAGCCGCTGTTCGGCCGGCGGCAGCCGCCGTCCCAGCCCACCGGGTGGCGCCGCTTCGCGCAGGCCCGGACGGTGACGGGCTTCGTGCACGCGGTCCGCAAGGTGGACGCGAACGCGCGGGTGATCGTCGCGGGCGACCTCAACGACCGCGGGACGTCCACGCCGCTGCGCACCCTCACCACCGGCGCCTGGCGCACCCCCGGCGCCGGGCTCGCCGACCTGCCCGCCGAACTGCCGGCGGTCGACCGCTACACCGCGGTGACGGGCGGCAACGCCGAGGACCTCGACCACATCCTGCTCAGCGCGTCGCTGCGCAAGCGCAAGCACGAGTTCGACATCGTGCACCGCAACGCGGAGTTCGCGGACCGGGCGGGCGAGCGCGACCCGACGGTGGTCCGCATCGACATGTCCGGGAAGTAGACATGTCCGGGAAGTAGCCGCCTCCCGATTTGGGAGATGCCGAAACGATCGTCATGGCATGGTCCGGAATACCGCCGGTGTTATTCTCCGACCCGGCCGGGCACCGATGGTTCGTCACACCCCCCACCGGGAGGAGACGCCCTCCATGGCGACCCGCTACAGGCCGCACATCGGCCTGCTCGGCCTCATCTACATCATCATCGGCGTGTTCATCGCCTGGGACCGCGGCTACATCGACGAGAACCTCGTCCAGCGCGTCGTGAGCGCGCTGCTGGCCGTCTTCCTGTGGATCCTCGTCCTGCTCGGGGTCGACTTCCACATCGACTTCTGAGCCCCCCGAACCGGGCACGGGCCGCCCCCGACGTCCCCCGCCACGGGGCGGCCCGTGTCCCTATGGACAGGCGCGCATCGCGATGGACAGGCGCACATCGCGATGGACAGGCGCACATCGCGTCCCGGTCATAGACCGCGCAGTGCCCAGAGGGTTACTTTCCGCCCATGACGAAAAAAGACTGCAGTTGCGGACACGGCGGCGGATGCTCCTGCGCGAAGGGCTGCTCCTGCGGCTGCAACGGCTGACCCCCACCGGTCACACGTAGGCGCGGCCGGATGCCGCTAGGCCGCGCGGCGGAGATCCGCCCACAGCGCTCCCCGGTCGACGCCGAGGTCCCGGAGGACGCCCACCGCCCCGCCGGCGCCGTCGGCCAGCAGGCCCCACAGCAGGTCGTCCAGGCCGGCGTGCGCGCGGTGCGCGCGGCGCGCGGCCCAGAACGCGACCTCGACGGCCTTGCGGGCGCTCTCGTCCAGCACGATCGCGGTGCTCGGCCCCGCCAGGGTGACCCGCAGCGGATGCAGCGGCGCGCGCCGCAGCGTCCACAGCGCCGGGTCGTCCGCGCGGGCCGCCGTCGCCTCGCCCACCCGGCGCCGCACCTCGTCGAGGTCGATGCCGAGGGTCGCGAGAAGTTCGCGGTCCCGGCCGGGACGCGCGCCCGCGGCCGCCCCGACGTCGTCGGGCGCGGCGCCGACCGGGCGGGCCTCGGCGAGCGCGGCGAGCAGGAAAGCGTCGGTCAGGCAGGCGCGCTCCGACTCGACCGCCAGCCTTCCGGCGCGCACGACCGTGCGCCGCGCGTCCGGTGCGAACCTGTCGAGCATGGTCATCGCCTCTCCCCGCTCAGCCGTGCGGCGTGCTTCTTGTGGACGGACTGGCGCCGCACACCGAGCGCGGCGGCGACGGCCTGCCACGACCATCCCTGCGCACGCGCGTTGCGGACGTGCAGCGCCTCCAGCTCGTCGGTGAGCCTGCGCAGCGCCGCCACGGCGGCGAGCCCCACCGCGGGATCGGCACTGTCGGCGGCCTCCGCCAGTTCCCTCACGGACGTCATGACGTCAGCCTAGGCTGACATCCGTGATTTGTCAGCCCAGGCTGACACATCGCCCGGAGCCGGCGGCTATTCCGGAACGGGAGTGTGCCAGAGGGTGGGGCCGCTTTCGTCGGTGCCCGTCGCGATGAGGTGCGCGCCCAGGGTGGTCAGCGCGGTGAGCCGCTGCTCGCCGTGGCCGCTCAGCCCGGCGACGCCGAGGCGGCGCCAGGTCGTGCCGTCCGGGGAGGTGAGGACGGCGGCGTCGCTCCCGGTGGCGGCGGTCACCACGAAGCCCTGCGGGGTGGCGGTGACGGCGGCGGCGGTCAGGCCGGGGCCGAGGTTGCGCTGCGTCCAGGTCGCCCCGGCGTCGGTGGAGACCAGTGCGTTCGCCGTCGCGGAGAGCGCCACGAGGGTGCGGCCGTGCGCGGCCACCCCGGTGAGGGGCGCGGTGAAGCCGGGCGGCGTCTTGGCGGCCGTCCACTTCACGCCGTCCGGGGACGTCCAGACGGCGGGCGCCTTGCCGCGCGCGCCGACCGCCGCGTAGGCACCGTCCGCCGCGGCGATGTCGGCCGGGACACCGTCGAGGACCGCGCGGCTCCAGGTGCGGAGGTCGGCGGAGCGCCAGGCCGTGCGGGGGCCGACCGCGACGTACCCGGACGGGCCCGCCGCGACGGCGACCGGCACCGGCCCGGCGGGGAACGCGGCCTTCTGCCAGGCCCGGCCGTCCGGCGAGGTCAGCACCAGCGGCGCGGCCACGGCCCCTGCGGTGCGGCCCACGGCCGCCCAGCCGCGGCCGCCGTGCACGGCGTCCGTCAGCATGCGGCCGGGGGGTATCTGCGCCCGCGCCCAGCGCCGGCCGTCCGGCGCGGTCCACAGCGCGGCGGCGCCGTTGGTGCTGCCGACCGCGACCGCCATCGCGGGCCCCGCGGCGAGCGCCCTGACCGAGCGCTCGGGGTTGACGGCGCCCGGCACGGCCTTCAGGTCGACGCCGTGCAGGTAGGCGTCGGCGCCCTGCCCGCCGGCGATCGCGAGCGCGCCGCCGGTGGCGACCGTCAGCCCGGTGGCGCGCACGGGCGCCGGGACCGTGCCGCCGGGCCGCCAGGTGCGGCCGTCGGTGCTGCGCAGGACCGTGCGCACGCCCTTCGCGCCGCGCACGATGGCGGCGAGACCGTCCGGCGTGCCGCCGAACCGCTCGATGCCGCCACCGCCGAACCGGCCCGCCGGCCGCCACTTGAGGCCGTCCGGCGAGGTGAACAGGACTCCGAACCGGGCGGTCTTGCGGCGCTTCTTGCTCCCGGTCGCCTGCTTGCCCTCGCGGACGGTCGCGAACCCGCCCGGCCCCACGGCGAGGCCCTTCGCGGGCCCGTAGGAGCCCTGCGCCTGCGCCACGGACGCGGCGGCCCACGTCCGGCCGCCGTCCGGGGACCGCCAGAACCCCTCGCCCACCACCGTCCGGGTGACCTTCTTGCGGCCCCGCTTCTTGACGACCTTCCTGGCGGTCGTGCCGTGCGCCACGACGACGGCGCCGGACGCCGCCACGCCGTCGAGGCGGGTGGCGGCCGGGGCGGTGCCGCGCTGCCAGGCCCGCCCGTCGGCGGAGGTCCAGGTGACGGCGCGCCCCTTCGCCGCGCCCACGGCGAGGAAGCCCTGGGCGGTGCGGGTCAGCCCGGTCACCTGGTCGGACGGTGTGAAGGCGGTGCCCGCCGGGCGGCGGGTCCAGGTGCGGGCGTCCTCGCTCGTCCACGCGACCGCGGCGCCGGAGGGCGTCCGGCCGAGCGCCGCCCAGTGCCCGGCCGCGCCGGCGACGAAGAGCGGGGCCTCCCCGGACGGGGGCGCGGCACCGTCGGGCGTGCGGATCTCGGCGAGCGCCCAGGCGCGGCCCGCGTCGGTGGAGACCAGGAAGCGCGCCCGCGCCGCGGCGGGCGCGCCGGGGCCCTCGGTGCCGGCGGCGACGATCGCCGCTCCGGCGGAGGCGACGGAGGTGAGGTTCTGCACGAGGCCGTCGGACGCGGCGGCCGGGTCGGGGGCGAACAGCCCGTCGGCGGCGACGGGACCCGGGATGCCCGGCTCGGCGGGAGAGTCCGCGCGCTGCGCCACCGCGACGATCGTCCCGGCGGCGGCGAGCACGAGCACCCCACCGACCGCCGCCCGCACCCGCAGCCTGCGCCACAGCACCGGCTTGCGCGCCGGCGGCTGCGCGTGCTTCGACGGACCGGCGACCAGCACGTCCCCGGGATCGGGCTTCGCGGCCTTCGAGGTCTTGGCAGGCTTGGCCGGTTTCGCGGGCTCCGCGGACTTCCCGGCCTTCGCGGACTTCTCCGCCTTCGCAGGCTTCCCGGCCTTGGCGGGCTTCCCAGATTTGGCGGGCTTCGGAGGCTTCGGAGGCTTCGGCGCGGCCGCCTCGGTCGCGGGCTCCGACTCGGCGGTCTCGCGGGGGGATGCGGCCTTCGCGCGCTCGCGGGGCGGGGCGCCGTGCCCCCAGGTCAGCCCGGCGGCCCGCCATGCCTCGTAGGCGCGCTGCCAGGGCGAGAGGGCGGCCGGGAGGTCGGCGATGTCGCCGGCGACGCCGAACGTCAGCCGGCGCCGGGCCTGGCGGGAGCCCGCCGGCTCGTCTCCGGCCGTCCGCGGGGCCTCGTCCTGCTCCGGGGTGCTCGCCGTCACACGCGCTCCTTCACGGTCCTGTCGGACCACCATCAAATCGCGCCACGGGACGCCGTGTACCGACATCCGCGTGAACGGCGGCCTAGGGGGCCGCTGGAGCGTTCTATCACTTCAGAGCCGACGTATCAGACCTTTCACGCGGATAGCCCCCTTGTACGCATAACCCCGGACATGGACGACGGGGGCACCGTGCAGCGGATCGCCGTGCACCGGATCGCCGTGCGCCTCGGTGGAGATCCCCGCCCCCTCCGCCTCCACGCGGATGCCGGGCGGCACGATGATCTCGACCGTGGACTTGTAGGCGAGCACCCGCAGCACCGCGGTCCGGCCCAGCAGCTCGGCGGCCTGGAGGTCGAGCGTCCCGCACCCCTTGTAGACGACGGTCGTGAACCGCTCGGGCAGCCGCCACCGCCCGGCCCGGGTGACCGAGGTCTTGTAGGCGAGCTGGAACCGCCCGGCGGGCGCGGCCCCGGGACAGGGCGGGGCGCTGCGGGCGGACGGCAGGTCGGCGGCCACCGCGCCCAGGTCGGCGTGGGTGCGGGCCGCCAGCACGCGGTCGATGCGCTCGTCCAGTTCGGGCTCGTCGAGCCGCCCCTCGGCGAAGGCGGTGTGCAGCCGGACGAGCATCTCGTCGCGGTCGCGGTCCGAGGCGCGCAGTGCGGGATGCTGTTCGACGCTCATCGCATCTCTCCTTCGAGGCCGGCCCTCGCAGCCTGCACCCTCCAGCATGTGGAGGGTCAAACGCGATACATCGTAACTCGCCGCCGCGCGGCGATCGAGACATTCGGCCGCATCCCGACGCGCGATCATGCTTACGGCCCCTTCGGACGCCGGTCCGCTAGATTCGGAACCGCCCGTAGATCGAGGAGAGGGGGGACGATCCATGGGCGGGACGCTCGGCCGCGCGCACGGCCCGTACACGCTGTACGACCTCGACGCCCTTCCCGAGGAGGGCCGCCGCTACGAGCTCGCCGACGGCTGGCTGAACGAGCTGCCCGGGGACCTGTGGCACGACCACGCCGCCGAGCAGCTGAAGACCGTGCTGAAGGACGCGGCGCGCCAGGCGGACGCCGACGTCCACATCGCGGGCGCCCCGCAGGACGTGACGACGCCGTCCGGCATCCGCAAGCCCGACGTCTTCGCCGTGGCCCGCGACGTCGCCCGCACCGCCCTGGAGCGGCAGACCCGCACCTACTACGGCCCCGACCTCATCCTGGTCGCCGAGGTCGTCACGCCGCGGACGGTCAACGAGCAGATCGACCGCGTCCGCAAGGTCGAGGAGTACGCCGCGACGGGCATCCCGCACTACTGGCTGGTCGACCTGGAGCCGCGCCCCGCCGTCACGCTGCTCGAACTGCGGGACGGCCGCTACGAGGTGGCGGGCAGGGCGCGCTCGGGCGACGTCCTCGCCGTCGACCGCCCCTACCCGATCGCCTTCGACCCGGCCCGCCTCTCCGAAATGGACTGACCGTGCTGCTGATCACGACGCTGGACGCCTGGCGGGCCGCGGCCGGGCCGCGCTTCGTCCTCTCGGACGCGGGGGCGGTGTGGGCGCCGGAGGAGGCCGCGCTCGCCGTCGCCGACGACGCGTTCCCCGGCGGCGGGCAGGTCGTCGCCGTCGAGCTCGACCCCGCGCCGGGCGCCGTCCCCGGCCGCGGGACGATCGACACGACGACCGCGTCCCGCGTCCGGTACCTGCGGCGCGGCCCGGACGGGCGGCACGCGGCGCTGCTCGACCGGCCCGCCACCGCCGCCGCGCTCGACCTGCTGCCGCACCCCGAGGGCGGCTGGTACCGGGAGACGTGGCGGTCGGGCGTCTCCCTCGTCCCGGACGGCTATCCGGGCGAGCGCGCGAGCGCGACCGCCATCTACTTCCTGCTGCCGCCCGGCGAGGAGTCGATGTGGCACGCCGTGCGGTCCGCCGAGGTGTGGCTGTGGCACCGCGGCGGGCCGCTGGCGCTGCTGCTCGGCGGCGACGGCGACCGCCCGTCCGGCGACCCGGAGACCGTGCTGCTGGGCGACGGCCTGGCGGACGGGCAGGTCCCCCAGGCCGTCGTGCCGCCCGGCGTGTGGCAGGCCGCGCGCCCCGCCAGGGACGAGGAGGTCCTCGTCAGCTGCGTGGTCTCCCCCGGCTTCGACTTCGCCGACTTCCGCGCCCTGCCGTGACTCCCCCTGAACCGAACGCTCAGTCGGACGAGGACGCTCAGTCAGACGAGAAGGCTCAGTCGGACGAGAACGCTCAGTCGGACGAGAACGCTCAGTCGGACGAGAACGCGGCGTCGAACGCGCCCTCCGGCGGCGTCATGGCGTTCAGCCCGCGGACGAACTCCAGCGCCTCGGGCGCGCCCTGGAGGCGGTCCATGCCGGCGTCCTCCCACTCGACCGAGATGGGGCCGTCGTAGCCGATCGCGTTGAGGGCGCGGAAGACGTCCTCCCACGGCACGTCGCCGCGGCCGGTGGAGATGAAGTCCCAGCCGCGCCGCATGTCCGCCCACGGCAGGTGCGACGACAGCCGCCCGCGCCGGCCGTCGCCCGTGCGGACCTTGGTGTCCTTGCAGTCGACGTGGTAGATCCGGTCGCGGAAGTCGAACAGGAACCCGACCGGGTCGAGCTCCTGCCACACGAAGTGGGACGGGTCGAAGTTCAGCCCGAACGCGGGGCGGTGCCCGATGGCCTCCAGCGTCCGGACGGTCGTCCAGTAGTCGTAGGCGATCTCGCTCGGGTGGACCTCGTGCGCGAACCGGACGCCGACCTCGTCGAACACGTCCAGGATCGGGTTCCAGCGCTCGGCGAAGTCGGCGTAGCCGCGCTCCACCATAGCGTCGGGGGTCGGCGGGAACATCGCGACCGTGTGCCAGATCGACGAGCCGGTGAAGCCGACGACGGTGTCGACGCCGAGCTTGGCGGCGGCCCGCGCGGTGTCCTTGATCTCCTCGGCGGCGCGGCGCCGGACGCCCTCGGCCTCCCCGTCGCCCCAGATCCGCTCGGGCAGGATCGCCTTGTGCCGCTCGTCGGGGTTGTCGCACACGGCCTGCCCGACCAGGTGGTTGGAGATCGCCCACACCTTCAGGTCGTGCTTGGCGAGCGTCTCCAGCCTGCGCGGGACGTAGTCGTCGTCGGCGAGGGCCTTGTCGACCTCGAAGTGGTCGCCCCAGCAGGCGATCTCCAGGCCCTCGTAGCCCCAGCCGGAGGCGAGCCGGCAGACCTCCTCGAACGGCAGGTCCGCCCACTGGCCGGTGAACAGGGTGATCGGTCGTGCCATGGTCATGCGCTCCCTTCGACGTCGACCCAGCCGCGGGAGGCCGCGCTGTCGGCGACCGCGGCGAGGACGCGCTGGACCTGCAGCCCGTCGGCGAACGACGGCCGGGGGTCGGTGCCGTCCGCGATGGCGGTGAGCAGGTCGGCCATCTGGTGGGTGAAGGTGTGCTCGTAGCCGAGCATGTGGCCGGGCGGCCACCAGTGCCCGGCGTACGGGTGGACGGGCTCGGTGACGACGATGCGGCGGAACCCGGCGGTCGCGTCGTCCTCCGCCCGGTCGTAGAACCACAGTTCGTTGAGCGCCTCCAGGTCGAACGACAGCGCGCCGGACGAGCCGCTGACCTCGATGCGCAGCGAGTTCTTGCGCCCGGTGGCGAACCGGGTGGCCTCGAACGAGGCGAGCGCGCCGCCGTCGGTGCGCCCGATGAACAGGGCCGCGTCGTCCACGGTGACCTGGGCGGTGCCGCCGCCGGGCAGGGGCCGCTCGGGGACGAAGGTGTCCATCAGCGCCGACACCCCGACGAGCGACTGCCCGGTGATGAACTGCGCGGTGTCGATGATGTGCGCGCCGATGTCGCCGAGCGACCCGGACCCGGCCCTGTCACGGTCCAGCCGCCAGGTGAACGGCGCCGCCGGGTCGGCGAGCCAGTCCTGGAGGTACTGCGCCCGGACGTGCCGGACGGTCCCGATGCGGCCCTCCTCCACGAGCCGCCGCGCGAGGGTGACCGCCGGGACGCGCCGGTAGTTGAACCCGACCATCGAGCGGATCCCGCGCTCGCGCGCCCGCTCCGCGGCGGCGGCCATCGCCTCGGCCTCGGCGACGGAGTTGGCGAGGGGCTTCTCGCACAGGACGTGCTTGCCGGCGTCCAGCGCGGCGACGGCGATCTCGGCGTGGCTGTCGCCCGGCGTGCAGATGTCGACGAGCTGGACGTCGTCGCGGCGGAGCAGCTCCTTCCAGTCGGTCTCGACCGACGCCCAGCCGAGCGCGTCGGCGGCGGCGCGGACCCGGTCGGCGGAGCGTCCGGCCAGGGCGGTCATGACGGGCGTCAGCGGCGGCCCGAAGAACGGCCCGACACTGCGCCACGCCTGGGAGTGGGCGCGTCCCATGAACGCGTGCCCGACCATCCCGACTCCGACGGTCGTCATGTTCAGCTCACCTCTCTGTGTGGTCTTCCGGGCTCGCGGGTCGTCCTCCGGGACGCCCCCCGCCCCGCGGGGCCGGCGCGCCCGCCGCGGCGGGCGGGCGCGCCGGCGCCCCCGTCGCTCAGGACTCGAAGCCGAGCGGCATGTACGTGTCGACGTTGTCCTTGGTGACGGTCTCGGACGCCAGCGTGACCGACTGGGGCACCTGGAGCTCCACGAGGTCGGCCATACCCTTGCCCTGCGCGATGAGCCGGCCCAGCTTGATCGCGGACGCGGCCATCGTCGGCGGGTAGGTGACGGTCGCCTCCAGCACGCCGCCGCCCGACTTGATCTCCCGCATCGCGTTGGCGGACCCGGCGCCGCCGACCATGAAGAACTCCTTGCGGCCGGACTGCTTGATCGCGGCGAGCACGCCGACGCCCTGGTCGTCGTCGTGGTTCCACACCGCGTCGATCTTCTTGTGCGCCTGCAGCAGGTTGGAGGCGACCTGGTTGCCGGACTCCACGGTGAACTTCGCGTCCTGCTGCGCGGTGACCTTGAAGCCGTAGGCCCTGAGCGCGTCCGCGAAGCCCTTGCTGCGCTCCTGCGTCAGCGGCAGCGTCGCGATGCCCTGGATCTCCAGGATCACCGGGTTCGAGACGCCCTTGTCCTTCAGCTTCTTGCCGATGTAGTGGCCGGCGGAGACGCCCATGCCGTAGTTGTCGCCGCCGATCCACGTCCGGTACGACAGCTTGTCGGGGAAGACGCGGTCGAGGTTGACGACGGGGATGCCGGCGTCCATCGCCTTGCGCGCGACCTGGTTCAGCTGCTCGCCGTCGTTCGGCAGGATCACCAGCACGTTCACCTTCGCCCGGATCAGCGACTCGACGGCGGAGATCTGCTGGTTGATGTCGTTGGTCGGCTCGACCGGCTTGAACGTCACGTCCTGGTACTTCTTGGCCTGCGCCTCGGCGTTCTTGGCGATCGCCGCGATCCAGCCGTGGTCGGCGGCCGGCGCGGAGAACCCGAGGGTGACCTGCTTGCCCGGCTTGTCGTTGTCGCCGGCGAGCGACCCGGCCTGCGCCGCGGGCGCCGGGTCGTCCTTCTCGCTGTTGCTGGTGCAGGCGGCGGCGAGGCCGCCGGCCGCGACGACGGCGCCGGAGAACAGGACGCCTCTGCGGGTGGGACGAGGGCTCTGATCACGCATGACGTGCTCCTGGTGAAGGGATGGGGCGTCCCCCGCCGCGCGCCTCCCCGCGGCGCGCGGCGCTGGACCTGGGGGGTGGGTGGACGGGGGTCAGGTGGGCGAGCGGAGCCCGCGGCGCTGCAGCAGCACGGCGATCACGATGATCACGCCCTTGGCGATGAGCTGGTCGCTGGTCTGCAGGCCGTTCAGGATGAACAGGTTGGTGATGACGGTGAAGATCAGCACGCCGAGGATCGACCCGACGACGGTGCCGCGGCCACCGGTGAGCAGCGTGCCGCCGATGATGACGGCGGCGATCGCGTCCAGCTCGTAGAGGTCGCCGTGGGTGCTGGACCCGGTGGTGGTGCGCGCCATGATGATGAGCGCCGCGATGCCGCAGCAGAACCCGGACAGCGCGTACAGCAGCAGGGTGTGCCGCCGGACGTCGATGCCGGCCAGCCGCGCCGCCTCCGGGTTGCCGCCGACCGCGAACGTCCGGCGGCCGAACGTGGTGCGGTTGAGCAGCAGCCACCCGGCGATCGCCACGGCCGCGAAGATGTAGACGACGAGGGGCAGCCCGAGCAGCTTCGTGGTGGACAGCGCCTCGATCGCGTCGTTCTCGGGCCGGACGAGCTGGGTCTTGCGGTCCGACATCCGCTGCGCGAGGCCCCGCGCCGCGACGAGCATCGCGAGCGTCGCGATGAACGGGACCATCCGGCCGTAGGAGATCAGCAGCCCGGTCACGACGCCGGAGCCGGTCCCGACGAGGATCGCGCACAGCGCCATCACGGCCGGGCCGTAGGACTGCGTCGCGACCGTCGTCGCCCACACCGACGCGAGCGCCATCACCGACCCGACGGACAGGTCGATCCCGCCGCCGATGATCACGAAGGTCTGGCCGACGGTGATCACGCCGATGGTGGCGGCGAGCGCCAGGATGCCGACGATGTTGCCGGAGGTGGCGAAGTTGTCCGGCTCGGTCACCAGGCCGACGGCCGCGAGCAGCACCAGCGCGGCGACGAGCCCGAGGTGGTGCATCTCCCGGCCGCCCGCGCCGAGGCGGGCGAGGAGCCGCCGGGGCCCGCCGCCGCCCGGCTCCTTCGCGACGAGCGTCCCGCCGCGCTCGCCCACTCCCGGCTTGGTCACAGGGCGTCCCGTATCGGTCACAGGGCACTCCCTTCCATGATCATGTTGAGCACGGCGGCCTCGTCGAGGTCGCGGGCGTCGCCGGTGTGCACGACCCGCCCCTCCCGCACGACGAGGACCCGGTCGGCGAGCCCCAGCACCTCGGGGACCTCGCTGGACACCAGCAGCACCCCGATCCCCCGCCCGGCCAGCTCGCGGATCACCGCGTACAGCTCGGCGCGGGCGCCGACGTCCACGCCGCGGGTCGGCTCGTCAAGGATCAGCAGCCGCAGCCCGGTCGAGCCGAGCAGCCAGCGGGCGAGGACGACCTTCTGCTGGTTGCCGCCCGACAGCGTCACGACGGGGCGCCGCGGGTCGGGCGGCCGGATGTCGAGCGAGGCGATCAGGCGGCGGACGTCGGCCAGCTCGCGGCGCCGGTTGAGCCAGCCGAACGAGGCGTACCGCGACAGCCCGGCGACGCTGACGTTCCCGGCGACGGACTCGTTCAGCAGCAGCGCCTGGCTCTTGCGCTCCTCCGGCGCCATGCCCATGCCGCGCCGCACCGCCGCGCCGGTGTCGCCGGGGCGGACGGGCCGGCCGTCCACGAGCACCCGCCCGCGCGCGGGCCGCCGGGCGCCGTAGACGGTCTCCAGGATCTCCGAGCGCCCGGACCCGACGAGCCCGGCCAGCCCGACGATCTCGCCGGCGCGCACGGTGAGCGAGACGTCCTCGAACGCGCCGGGCAGCGTGAGCCCCTCGACGCGCAGCACCTCGGCCCGCTCGCCGCCGGGCTCCGGCCGCTCCGGGAAGACGTACTCGACGTCCCGGCCGGTCATCAGCGAGACGATCCGGCCGGTCGGGGTGGTCTTGGCGGGCAGGCCGCCCGCGACGGCCCGGCCGTCCTTGAGGACGGTCACCCGGTCGCCGATCTCGCGGATCTCCTCCAGCCGGTGCGAGATGTAGACGACGGCGACGCCCGCGGCGGTCAGCTCGCGGATGATGCGGAACAGGTTGCCGACCTCGTCGTGCGCGAGCGCGGCGGACGGCTCGTCCATCACGATGAGCCGCGCGTCGTGGGACAGGGCGCGGGCCATGCTGACGACCTGCTTGCCCGCCGCGGGCAGCCGGCCGACCTCGCGGCGCGGCGGGATCTCCCCGTGCCCGAGCCGGCCGAGCAGGTCCCGCGCGGCCCGCTCGGCGTCCCCGCGCCGGGTGAACCCGAACCGGGCCCGCTCGTGCCCGAGGAAGATGTTCTCGGCGACCGACAGCCCGTCGACCAGGTCGAGCTCCTGGTAGATGGTGGCGATGCCGGCCCGCATCGCGGCGGTCGGCCCGGCCAGCCGCACCGGCTCGCCGGCGAAGACGATCTCGCCGCGGTCCGGCTGGTGCGCGCCGGCCAGCACCTTGATCAGGGTGGACTTCCCGGCGCCGTTCTGCCCGAGCAGGCAGTGCACCTCGCCGGGGCGGACGTCGAGGTCGACGCCGTCCAGCGCGCGGACGCCGGGGAACTGCTTGACGATGCCGCGCATGAGCAGCAGCGGTTCCATCGGGAGGCCTCCTCAGGACGCGGAGAAGACGTGGTCGCTGATGAGCCGCGCGCCGCCGACCACGCCCGCCGCGCCGGCGAGTTCGGACAGCACGATCGGCAGGTTGCCGGTCGCGAGCGGCGCGGACCGGCGGTAGACGACGCTGCGGATCTCGGCGAGCAGCGTGTGGCCGAGCCCGGCGACGCCGCCCGCGATGATCACCAGGCCGGGGTTGAAGAAGCTGACCAGCCCGGCGAGGACCTGCCCGACGTGCCGGCCGCCCTCCCGGATGATGCGCACCGCGGCCGGGTCGCCCGCGGCGGCGGCCTCGCCGACGTGCTCGGCGGTCAGCTCGCCGTGCGCCTCCAGCAGCGCCGCGAGCGCCGGCGACTCCCCCGACCGGGCCGCCGCCGCGGCGTCCCGCGCGAGGGCCGCGCCGCCGAAGAACGCCTCCAGGCAGCCCGCGTTCCCGCACGCGCACATCGGACCGTCGTCGTCGACGCGGATGTGCCCGATGTCCCCGGCGCTGCCGGACACGCCCCGGTAGATGGCGCCGTCCACCACGATGCCGCAGCCGATGCCGGTGCCGATCTTGACGAGCAGGAAGTCGTCCACCGACCGGGCGAGCCCGGCGTGCAGCTCGCCGAGGGCCATGAGGTTCACGTCGTTGTCGACGAGCACCGGGCAGCCGAGCTCCTGGCCGATCGCGTCGCGCACCGGGAACCGGTCCCAGCCCGGCATGATCGGCGGGACGACCGGCATGCCGTCGCGGAAGCTGACCGGGCCGGGCACCCCGATCCCGGTGCCGTGCACCTGCGGGATGAGGCCCTCGTCGCGCAGCTTGCCGAGCAGGTCGAGCGCCCGCTCCAGCACCACGGTCGCGCCCTGCCGGACGTCGCACTGCTCGCTGACGTGCCCGAGCACCTCCAGCGTCCCGTCGGTGACGGCGACGTCGATCGAGGTGGCGCCGATGTCGAAGGCGACGAACCGCAGGCTCGGCGCCAGCCGCACGATCCCGGACCGCCGCCCGCCGCGCGAGGCCGCGAGCCCGGCGCCCTCGACGAGCCCCAGCTCGACGAGCCGGTCCAGCTCCACGGCCAGCTTCGACCGGGACAGCCGGACGACGTCGCCGAGCTCGGCGCGCGACCGCGGCCCCTCGTCCCGCAGCAGCCGCAGCAGCCGTGCCTGATGCACGTTCTGCGGGCGAGCCGACATGCGCATCACGCCGTCCTCTCGGGATTCCCGGGGCGGTGTGACCCCGGTCTCATGGCCGAGACCGTAACCCGCTTTCGCCGCCTTGAGAAGACCTTTTCTCTAGATCATCCAAACTTTCTCCACCCAGAGGACAAAGTCACGGAAAGCAACGGCCCGCACCCCCGCGGAACGCGGAGAGTACGGGCCGTCAGCGATGCGTCACGGCGGTGCGGCCAGGCGTGCTAATGGGCGTACTGCCAGGCGTGCTGCCAGGCGTGCTGCCAGGCGTGCTGCTAGGCGTACTGGCGGCCGCTCATGGTGCGCATGATGTGCTCGACCAGGGTGATCAGCACGCGCTTGGCGTCCTCGCGGTCGCGCACGTCGCAGTTGATGACGGGCACGTCGGCGGGGAGGTCGAGCGCGTCGCGGACCTGGTCGGCCGAGTGGACGCCGGCGCCGTCGAAGCGGTTGACGCCGATGATGAACGGGACGCCGCGCCGTTCGAAGTAGTCGACCGAGGCGAAGCAGTCGGCCAGGCGGCGGGTGTCGACCAGGACGACCGCGCCGAGGGCGCCCTTGGCCAGCTCGTCCCACATGAACCAGAAGCGGTCCTGGCCGGGGGTGCCGAAGACGAACAGCACGAGGCCGTTCGGCAGCGTGATGCGGCCGAAGTCCATCGCGACGGTCGTCGTCGTCTTGGACGCGACGGCGCTGGTGTCGTCGACCCCGATGCTCTTCTCGGTCAGCGCCTCCTCGGTGCGCAGCGGACGGATCTCGCTGACCGCGCTCACCAGGGTGGTCTTGCCGACGCCGAAACCACCGGCCACGAGGATCTTCACCGTCAGCGCGGACTCGCCCTGCTGGGCCGCCGCGTCAGAGCGCACGGATTCCATCGATCACTTCCTTGAGTACGCGCTCGCTGGGGAACTGCGCCACCGGCGCGGGACGCCGGACCTGTATCAGCGAGTGGTCGAGCAGATCACCGAGCAGGACACGGACCACCCCGAGGGGGAGTTCCAGATCCGACGCTATCTCGGCGACCGACAACGGGGTGCGGCAAAGCTCCAGGATCATGTCATGTTCGGGCTCCGGGGCCCACGGTCCCGCGGACGGCGCGCCGTCCGCGGGCTCCGGCGGCGGGTCCGCGACGGCGATCAGCGCGACGAGGTCGAAGTCGTCGCCGTCGTAGTGCGTCCGGCCTCCGGTGACCGCGTACGGGCGGACCACCGGCCCCGCAGCGTCGTCGTACCAGGCCGTGCCGCCCACCTCACACGCCGCCCGGCTCGGCCGCGGCCACCCGCGGGTCGGCGGACAGGTGCTGCCCGACCCGGGTGACGAGCATCGCCATCTCGTAGGCGATGATCCCGAGGTCGGCGTCGGCGGAGGCCAGCACGGCCAGGCACGCGCCGCGCCCGGCGGCGGTGACGAACAGGAACGACGACTCCATCTCCACGATGGTCTGCCGGACGGGGCCGCCGCCGAACGACTCCCCCGCCCCGCGCGCGAGGCTCTGGAAGCTGGCGGCCACCGCGGCGAGGTGGTCGGACTCCTCGGCGGCCAGGCCCCGCGACGCGGCCATCTTCAGCCCGTCGCTGGACAGCACGACCGCGTTCTGCACCGCGGCGACCCGCTGGACCAGGCTGTCGAGCAGCCAGTTCAGGTCACCTCCGGCTCCACCCGGGACCTCCGCGCCGGAGTGCTGGGCTCGTGTCATGGGGTGTCGTCCTCCTGGTCGCCTGGGTTGCGCTCGGCCTGCGCTTCCGCGTCGGCCGCGTCCTGCCTGCCACGCCGCCATCCGGCCTGCATGGCGGACAGCATCGATCGCATCGCCTCGGGTGAGCGCGCCGCGTCGCCGTCCGGAGCCTCGCCCGGGCCCGTGCCCGGAGCCGCGTCCGGGGCGGCGCCCGGCGGAACGGTCCCGCCGCCGGGCGGCGCGGGCTCGTCCATGGGGACGGGCGCGGCGAGCGGCATCCCGGCCGGCTCGGGCGGCGACCCGGCGGGCTCCGCCTGCCCCTCCCGGCTCCCCTGCCCCTCCCGGCTCCCCTGGCCCGGTCGGCCCGCGGGCTCGGCGCCCGGTGGCGGCGCCTGGCCCCGCGCGGCGAGATGCGCGTCCACCCGCTCCTTGAGCTGGGGCGCGAGATGGGTCTGCCTGCGGCGCTTGGGCAGCTCGCCCTCCTTCAGCGGCGCCTCGGGGGGTGCGGCCTGCGCCGGTTCCGGCCGGGCCTGCGGTGGTTCCGGCCGCTCCTGCGGTGGTTCCGGCCGCGCCGACGGCGGGGCGGGCGGTTCCGGCTCGGCGACCAGCCGGACGACGCCGCCGGACTCGACCGCCGGGCGCGCGGACGCCGACAGCGCCGCGGGCCGGTCCGGGAGCGCGCGCATCGGCCCGGTCGGGCGCCGCGCGGGCGGTTCCGCGTCCGCGTGCTCGACGATGAGCGAGCCGGGGATCAGCGCGATCGCGGTCGTCCCGCCGTACGGGGACGGGCGGAGCGTGACCGTGATGTCGTGCCGCTGCGCCAGCCGCGCCACGACGAACAGGCCGAGCTGGGCGCTGTCGGACGGGTCGAACTCCGGCGGGTTCGCGAGCCGCTCGTTCGCGGCGCGCAGCGCCTCCTCGGTCATGCCGAGCCCGCGGTCCTCGATCTCGATCGCGAACCCGCTCGGCACCGGCTGCCCGCTGACCCGCACCGGCGACTGCGGCGGCGAGAACGTGGTGGCGTTCTCCACCACCTCGGCGAGCAGGTGGATGACGTCGGCGACGGCGGAGCCGAGCAGCGCGATGCGCGGCAGCGGCTGCACCCGGACGCGCGGGTAGTCCTCGACCTCGGCGACGGCGCCGCGCACCACGTCCACCAGCGGGACGGGCCGCCGCCAGCCGCGCCCGGCGGACTTGCCCGCCAGGATGACCAGGCCCTCGGCGTGCCGGCGCATGCGGGTCGCGAGGTGGTCGAGGCGGAACAGGTCCGACAGCTCCGACGGGTCCTCGGTGCGCCGCTCCATGCTGTCGAGCAGGCTGAGCTGGCGGTGCAGCAGCGCCTGGTTGCGGCGCGCGAGGTTGACGAACACCTCGCTGATGCCGCGCCGCGCCGCGACCTCGCCCTCGGCGGCCTCCAGCACCGCCGCGCGGGCGCGGTCGAACGACTCGGCGATCTGCCGGACCTCGGTGATGCGGTAGTCGATGCCCGGTTCCGGCTCCGGTTCGGCGCCGCGGCCCGCGATGATCTGCGCGGCGAGCCGGGGCAGCCGCTCGGTGGTGAAGTTCACCACGCCGGCCGCGAGCGTGCGGCACTCGCGCACCAGCCGCCGGGACACGCGGATCGCGATGACCAGCGACAGCACGATCGCCACGAGCCCGAGGCCGCCGGCGAGGCCGAGCCGGGTGAACGCGCCGACCGCGATGTGCCGCCCGCGGGCGGCGATCTCGTCGAGGACCTTGTTCTCCAGCTCGTAGAGCTCGCCGTCGGCGGTGTCGGCCACCGACCGCCACACGGTCGGCTCGATGACGGCGGGGCCCCGCGCGGCGCCCGTCTGCTGCCGTCCCTGCGCGTGCCCCTGCGTCTGCCCCTGTGTCGCGCTCGTCCCGGCGGTGCCGTGGGCGGGCGTCGTTCCCTGGGTGCCGGTCCCCCGGGTCGTGGACGTGCGGGTCCGGCGCGCGGCGGCCTGCGGCGGCTCGGCGCCCGCGATGACCTGGTCCTCCAGCTTCATCATCTGCATGAAGGCCGGGGACGACATGAGCTTGTCGTAGCGGGCCTTGCCCGCGGCGGGCAGGTCGCGCGCGTTGATCTCGTGCAGCGTGTGGTGCGCCCCGACCAGCTTGGCGAACTGGGCGCGCTCGGCGCCGGTGATGCGGCCCGCGGCGAGCGCGCCCGTCAGCAGGGCGTCCTCGCGGGACATGAACTCGCGGGCCATACCGAACGCGGTGAGAGTGCGGGCGCTCGCGGTGATGGACCCGTCCCCGGGCGTGGTCGAGGTGTAGATGGCATAGCAGGCGTCGATGAGCTCGCTGTACTCGCGCAGGACGTGGGCGCGGCCGCCGGTGCGCTCGTCCACGCCGCGGCGCAGCGACTGGAGCGTGCCGAGCTTGGCGGACAGCTCGTCCATGCGCCGGACGACCTCGGGCTGGATCGCGTCCCGCAGCCCTCCGTCGCGGGCGCCGGCGCGGAACTCCTCGCCCGCCTCGTCGGTCGAGTTGCGCTGGGTCCGCATCGCGCCCGGCTCCACGCGCGCGCCGCCCAGCTCGGTCATCGACAGCCGGCGTTCCTTCTGCAGCGCGTTGATGAGCCGCTGCGTGGGCAGCAGCGTCTTCTGCTGGAACGCCCGGCTCTGCAGGAGCTGGTGCGCGTCGCCGTAGGTGATGCCGGTGAGGAAGCCCCACAGCGAGGCGAGCGCCAGCAGCGGCACGAGGACCAGCAGGATGATCCTCGCCCGGATGGAGGAGAAACCGCGGACCTTCACCGCTGGCGGACCCTGCTCACTGGCTCGTCCTCCTGCACTGGATCGTCCGGGCTTGGGGGGCTTGGCATTGGGGGGCGGGGCGGTACATGCGGGGGAAACCTCCCGATGCGTGGAGTACGGGGGTGTGCGGGAGCCTACTACGTCGCGGGTTCACGATGATCGCGCAACCGATCACCGTCCGCCACCTCCTCGTTGTCGGGCTCGGCGTCGGGCTCGTCGTCGGGCCAGCTCAGCACGTGCTCCATCAGCGCGACGAGCACCTCCTTGGACGACTCGCGGCGGCGGACGTCGCACAGCACCACCGGGACGCCGGGGTCGAGGTCGAGCGCGATCGCGATGTCCTCGGCGGGGTGCGTGCGGATCCCGTCGAAGCAGTTCACCGCGACGACGAACGGGATGCCCCGGCGCTCGAAGTAGTCGACGGCCGGGAAGCTGCCCGCCAGCCGGCGGGTGTCGGCGATCACCACGGCGCCGATCGCACCGGCCGCCAGCTCGTCCCACATGAACCAGAACCGCTCCTGGCCGGGCGTGCCGAACAGGTAGAGCAGCAGGTGGTCCGAGAGGGTGATGCGGCCGAAGTCCATGGCGACGGTCGTGGTCGACTTGGCGCCGACCCCCGACACGTCGTCGACTCCGGCGCCGCGGTCGGTCAGCGGCTCCTCGGTGTGCAGCGGCCGGATCTCGCTGATCGAGCCGACCATGGTGGTCTTGCCGGCGCCGAACCCGCCCGCGATGAGGATCTTCGTGGTGATCGGCGGCCGGACCTCCGGCACCGCCCCCTCGCGAGTTCCCTCAAAGGGCGCCCGGTCAAAGTGCTCGGAGGCCATTGAGCACCTCCCTCAGCACCCCGGCCGGCGGGCGGCGGCCCGCGGCGGAGCGCGCCTCGGCGACCACCGCGACGAGCCCCTCGTCCCGCAGGTCGCCGAGCAGCACGCGGACGACGCCGATCGGCAGCCCGAGGTCGCTGGCGAGGTCGACGACCGGGACGGGCGCGGCGCAGCGGCGCAGCACCCGGGCGTGGTCGGGGCGGTAGCGCAGCCGGTCCCCGGCCGGGACGCCGGTCGCGGCGACCACCGCGATCAGCTCGAAGCCGGGGCCGCCGGGGCGGGTGCGGCCCCGGGTCCGCGCGTACGGGCGCACGACCGGGCCGGCGTCCCGGTCCAGCCACCGCTCTGCCGACGGGTCCATGGGTCGGCGGCCCTCAGTAGACCCGTGGCGCGGGCCCTCCGGCGCCGAAGTCCGCGCCGGGCGCGTCCGCGCCGAACCTCGGGCCCGCCTGCAGGTGCTGGCCGACCCGCTTGACCAGCACCGCCATCTCGTAGGCGACGAGGCCGGCGTCGGCCTCCGCCTCGGCGAGCACGGCGAGGCAGGTGCCGTCGCCCGCGGCGGTCACGAACAGCAGCAGCGCGTCCATCTCGATGATGGTCTGCCGGACGTTGCCGCCCGCGAAGTGCCGGCCCGCGCCGCGCGCGAGGCTCTGCACCCCGGACGCCAGCGCGGACAGGTGCTCGGCGTCCTCGCGGGCCAGCTCGTTCGAGGCGGCGACGGCCAGCCCGTCCCGGGACAGGATCACCGCCTGCCGCACCGTGGTCACCCGCTCGGCGAAGTCGTTGAGCAGCCAGTTCAGTTCACCGGTCGCGGTGTTGTGCATCATCGGGTTTCCTCATCCCCCACATCCGTCGCGCGGCCGCGCCGCCAACCCTGCTGAATCGATGCCATCAGCGAGCGCGCCTCCTCCGGGGAGCGTGCGACGCCCCCGGACACGCCCGCCCCGGCCTGCGCCGCGGGACGCGGCGCGGGCCGCTTGCGCAGCTGCGGTGCCAGGTTCTTCTGCCTGACCCGGCGGGGCAGCCCCGCATGGGTCCCCGCGGGCCGCCAGTCGTCGTCGCCGGCGTCCGCGCCAGTCTCGGTGCCGCCGTCGATGCCGCCGTCCGTCCCGCCCTCCGCGGGCTCCCCGGCGGCGTCTCCCGCAGCGGTCTCGCCCATGGTCCCGCCCACGGCGGCATCATCCGACCAGGGGTTCGGGGCGCTGCGCGGCGGCGCCGCGAGCACCGGCCGGGCCGGGTCGCCCCACGGGCCGGTGAGCCGGGGCAGCGCGGGCGGCGCCTCCACCGGCTCCGCGGGCCCCGCGTCCGCCAGCCCCGCGTCCGTCAGCCCCGCCTCCGCCGGAGGCGCCTCGCGCAGCGGGACGACGGCCTCGGACCGGGGCCTCGGCACCAGGGCCGCACCCGGCTCGCCGTCGGTGGCGGTGTCGAGGGGGGACGCCTCGGCCGAGCCCGCCTCCATCTGCTCCGCCGGGACGACCAGATCGTGCGGCAGCAGGACGACCGCCGTCACGCCGCCGTACGGGGACCGCTGCAGCGTCACGGCGATGCCGTGCCGGGCCGCGAGGCGCGCGACGACGAACAAGCCGAGCTGGTCGGTGTCGACGAGGTCGTAGTCCGGCGGTTCGGCGAGCCGCCGGTTCGCCTCGGCGAGCAGCTCCGGCCGGACGCCGAGCCCGCGGTCCTCGATCTCGACGGCGAACCCGTTGCCGACCCGCTCGGCCTTGACGCGCACCTCGGTGTTCGGCGGCGAGAACACGGCGGCGTTCTCGATCAGCTCGGCCAGCAGGTGCACGACGTCGGTGACGGCGGCGCCGACCAGTCCGTCCTCGGAGTCGGTGAGCACGGTCACGCGGGTGTAGTCCTCGATCTCCGACACGGCGGCGCGCAGCACGTCGGTGAGCCGCACCGGCCGCCGCCAGCCGCGGCCCGGCGTGGCGCCGGACAGGATGATCAGGCTCTCCGCGTGCCGCCGCATGCGGGTGGTGAGGTGGTCGATGCGGAACAGGTCTTCCAGGTCGTCGGCCTCGGCGCGGCTCTCCAGGCCGTCCAGCATCGTGAGCTGGCGGTGCAGGAGCGACTGGTTGCGGCGGGCGATGTTGAGGAAGATGCGGCTGACGCCGGCGCGCAGCTCGGCCTGGCCGACGGCGGCGTCGACGGCGGTCCGCTGCACCTTGGCGAACGCGTCCGCCAGCCGGGCGATCTCGGTGGTGCCGCCCGCGTGCAGGCCCGGCGCCTCGGCGGCGACGTCCACGCTCTCGTTGCGGCTGAGCCGCGCGACGACGCCGGGCAGCCGCCGCTCGGCCAGTTCCTCGGCGGAGCCGTGCAGCCCGACCAGCTCCCGGACGAACCCGCGCGCGAACCGCAGCGACAGCAGCACCGAGGCGGCGATCGCCAGCAGGCCGAGGCCGCCGACCACGCCGAGCCGCACGTAGGCGTCGCGGCCGAGCCGGTCGGCCCGCTCGGCGGCCCCCTTGGAGCTGCCGAGCACCATCGCGCTGACCGACGCCACGAGCGGGTCGGCGGTCCGGCGCCACTCGGCCTCCCCGACGGGCAGCGGCTTGCGCGGGTCGGCGGCGGCGACGCGGTCCTCGATGGCCTTGAAGTCCTGGTAGCGGCGGGACGCGAAGACCGGCGCGGTCCCGGTCCGGTAGACGACCGGGTCGAGCAGCGTGCGCTGCTTGATCCACTGCCAGCGCTGCTCGCCGGTCATCTCGACGAACAGCCGGTGCTCGGCGGGCGTCATCCGGCCCTTGGTGACGAGGGCGGAGGCGATCAGCGCGTTCTCGCGCTGGAGCAGTTCCATGCCGCGCGCGGCGTGCCGGGTGGCCAGCATCCAGTTGTAGAGGCCGGAGTCGTCGATGACCACGAGGCCGTCGTACAGCCGGTGCAGGTCGTCCACCATCGTGCTGTAGCCGTTGATCGCGGTCAGCCGGTCGACGAGCCGCCCGTCGACCGCCGAGCGCAGGCCGGCCAGCCCGCCGAGCGCCCGCAGGACCTCGGTGACGCGGCCCTTCATCTCCTCGGTGGTGGCGCCGCGCGCCGCGTCCGAGGCGGCCTGGCGCCGGAAGTTCTCGACGGCCTTGTCGACGCGCGTGCGCTGGGCGACGAGCGTGACGGGCACGCCGCCGGGGGTGGAGCGCGGGGTGCTGAGGAAGACGGCCGAGGACTGGCGCTCCTTGCCGAGCTCCACCAGGAGGCTCTGCCCGCTCGGCCCGAACACGCGGTCGAGTGTGTGGTACTTGCGCTGGGCGAGCGCGTCCCGCCCGGTGGCGCTCGCGGCGTACCCCCACAGCGCCACCAGCGACAGCAGCGGCACGAGCAGCAGCGCCGTCACCTTCGAGCGGATCGAGCGCGTACGGGGGGATTTCATGTGACCTCGACCGTTCCGTCGTGGAGGGTCCCTGGATCATAAAGGCGGCCCGCGACGAGACCGCAACCCCTTTGGCGCCTTTCGGACGGATCCGCACCATTCCGCGTCACCTGCGGCGATGCGCGGGACCGGAGTGATCTTGCCGCGGCTTCCGCAAGGAGATAGCGGCAAATCCGGACAATTTACTTCATTTCCCCCTGTTGCTCGCGGGCATTGCGCCATACTCTGCTTCTTCACCACCGCTCGCGCCACCACGCTCGCACCACCCCCGTTCGCGTCGCGCCGGCACGGAAAGGAGATCCACGATTCATACAGGCAACGACGGAGGCCGGGACGGGAGGAGGGCTCCGGGCCCCGAGGGCGTTACGATGCCCGCCGTGAGTCCCGAAAGCCAGGCATCCGAGGCACTGCCGTCGCGACGGCGCCGCACCCCCCGCGGCGGCCGGCACCGCGGCGACGAGTCCTTCCTGCTGCCCCCCGGTTCCCCCACGCTGGTCCTGGCCGTGCCCGGGCACGCCCGGCAGGCCGGCGCCGAGGTCGGCGCCGAGCTAGCCCGGCTCGTCGAGATAGAGCACACCGGCCAGCCCGCCTACGTCGGGCACCTGGACGGCGCCGAGGCCCCGCTGCACGGCGTCCTCGCCGGGCTGCGCCAGGAGCAGGACGAGCTCGCCGCCGTCGTGGTCCCGCTGACCACCGGCCCCGACCCGGCGCTCGACCGCGCCGTGCACGCCGCCGTCGCGGCCGCCCCCGTGCGCGCCGTCGCCGCCGAGCCGCTCGGCCCGCACCCGCTCATCGCCGAGGCGCTGCACGACCGGCTCGCCGACGCCGGCCTCGCCCGCGCCGACCGCATCCGGCTGATGACCATGGTGACCGCCGCGTCCGGCTTCATCGTCGCCACCCCCGGCGACGCGACCGCCGTACGGCAGGCCGAGGTCACCAGCGTGCTGCTCGCCTCCCGGCTCGCCGCGCCGGTCTTCACCGCCTCCCTCAACGACGAGGCGTCGGTCAAGGCCGCGGCCGAGCAGCTGCGCATGGCGGGCGCCGCGTCGATCGCAGTGGCCCCCCACGTGATCGGCACCGAACCGGAAGCGGCCCTCATCCCGCCCGCCGCCGCCAGCGTGGGCGCCGCCCACTCCGCCCCCCTCGGCGCGCACCCCGCCCTGGCCCGCCTGGCCGCACTCCGCTACGTGGAAGCTCTGTCGTCCGCACTGGCTGGTTGAGCTGTGTTTACCCAGGGGGGCGACCCCCTGGAACCCCCGTCACGAGCCGGTCGATCCTCACGCCACGGTGCCGGTGTCCTACGACCGTGCAGGCTCTCGTCGTGCCGCTGCGGTCGCCCGGCTCGGCGGGCAGGGCCGCCGCGCTCGCTAGCGCTCGCTCCGCGGCCCTACCCGTGCTGCGTCAACCCAGGGGGGCGACCCCCTGGAACCCCCGTCACGAGCCGGTCGATCCTCACGCCACGGTGCCGGTGTCCTACGACCGTGCAGGCTCTCGTCGTGTCGCTGCGGTCGCCCGGCTCGGCGGGCCGTGCGGCCTCCGGGCGCTGGGCGCCCTCCGGCCGCCCGACCCGTACCGGGGCTGGGGTTGTTGGTCTGTAGGGCTTCGCCTGACAATTGCGGCACGGGCCGGGCGGCCTTCGCTGGGCGCTTTTCGTCGTCCGGCCCGTGGCCTGTCGGGCGTCAGCGGTTCTTGAAATCGGGTGTGCGCTTCTGCAGGGTCGCGGTCATGCCCTCCGCGAGGTCCTCGCTGAAGAAGGCGAGGGTCTGGACGGCCGTCTCCGCCATGAGCTGGCGGCGCAGGCCCGGGGCGTCCAGGGACGCGTTGAGCAGTTCCTTCGTGCGGCGCAGGCCGTACGGGGACTTGGTGAGCAGCTCGTCGGCCAGGGCCTGCGCGGCCTCCTGGTCACCGCCCTCCGGGGTGATCTCGGTGATCAGGCCGAGCTCGTTCGCGCGGGTCACGTCCAGGCGCTGGGCGCGGTAGGACAGCTCCGCGGCCTTGGCCGGGCCGACCAGGCGGGGCAGCAGCCAGGACAGGCCGCAGTCGCCGGCCGACAGGCCGAGGTTCGTGAACGGGATGACGAACCGGGTCGTCGGGTCGGCGACCCGCAGGTCGCTGGCGAGCGCCCACGACACGCCCATGCCCGCGACCGGCCCGTGCAGCGCCGCGATCACCGGCTGCGGGATCTCCCGCAGCCGCGCGGTGACCTCCGCGCCGCGCGCGATGCCCCCGTAGAGCCGCTGGACGCGGCCCTCGGCGCTCTCCCCGCCCGGGTCGCCGCCCTGGATGTCCATGCCCGAGCAGAACCCGCGGCCCTCGCCGGTGAGCACGACCACGTGGGTGGACGCGTCGCGCGCCAGCTCGTTGAGGGCGTCGAGCATCTCCTCGGTCAGGGCGCCGTCGACGGCGTTCAGACGCTCCGGCCGGGACAGGGTGATCGTGACCACCCCGTCCCGCCGGTCGAGCTTGATCCCGCCCAACGGCTCAGGAGGTGAGCTGCTGGATCAGCGGGCCCATCTGCTCGCCCACGTTCCGGAACACCGTGAGCGGCTCGTTCGCGCTGATCGCCGCCCAGTTGTCCCGGACGTCCTCCACCGACAGCGTGGAGTTCTGGCCGTAGCCGGGGCCCTCCGCGACGAAGATCTTCGCGATCCGGCCGCCGCCGACGGTGTAGACCTCGCCGGAGTCCTCGTTGGACTCGTGCACCAGCCACGCGACGAGCGGCGTCACCTGGTCGACGCCGAGCTTGTCCGCGAAGTCGGCGGGCAGCAGGTCCTCGGTCATCCGCGTCCACGCCACCGGGGCGATCGCGTTGGCCTTGATGTTGTACTTCGCGCCCTCCTGGGCGAGGGTCTTGGTGAAGCCGACCAGGCCCATCTTGGCGGTGGAGTAGTTGGCCTGGCCGAAGTTGCCGAACAGGCCCGCCGGGGACGAGGTGTTCACGATCCGGCCGTAGCCCTGCTCCCGCAGGTGCGACCACGCGGCGCTGGACACCAGGAACGAGCCGCGCAGGTGGACGGCGATGACCGCGTCGAACTCCTCGACGGACATGTTCTTGAACGACTTGTCGCGCAGGATGCCCGCGTTGTTGATGACGATGTCGACCTTGCCGAACGCGTCCAGCGCGGTCTGCACGACGGCCTGCGCGCCCTCGGGGGTCGCGACGTTGTCTGGGTTCGCGACGGCCTCGCCGCCGTTCTTCTTGATCTCGTCCACGACCTCCTGGGCGGGGCCCGCGGAGGCGCCGACACCGGACCGGTCGCCGCCGAGGTCGTTGACGACGACCTTGGCGCCGCGCGCGGCGAGCTCCAGGGCGTGCCGGCGGCCGAGGCCGTGGCCGGCCCCGGTCACGACCGCGACCCGGCCGTCGTAGCGCAGTTCCGACATTCGCATCTCCCTCACATCGAGACCTGGCCACCAGACAACCATCCGGGGCCACCGAGTGGTACCACTAAACCGAATCTCGCTCGGCCGCGCCGCACCGGGGTCGTCCCCGCGTACGATGAGAGCGAGGGAAGTTGCGTTGAATGCCGCAATTCGCCGGAGCCAGCGCGTAGTCTCCAGCGAAGCCGCGAGGAGCAACGGAGGTCCCGACCCGATGATCGCCGCCGCCGCGCCGGGCACCGGCCGCCGCCCCTACCGCATCGTGCAATGGGCGACGGGCGCGATCGGACGCAGCGCGATCAGGGGCGTCCTCGACCGCGACGACATGGAGCTCGCCGGCGTCTGGGTGCACAGCCCCGCCAAGGACGGCGCCGACGCCGGGGCCCTCGCGGGCCGCGCCCCGATCGGGCTGGCCGCGACCCGCGACATCGCCGACATCCTCGCGCTGGACGCCGACTGCGTCATCTACGCCCCGAGCCCCGTGCACGACCGGTTCGCCGAGCTCGACACGATCTGCGCGCTGCTGGCGTCCGGCAAGAACCTGATCTCGCTCAGCGGGCTGGTGTACCCGCACGCCCACGGCCCCCAGTACGTCGGCGAACTGGAGCAGGCGTGCAAGCGGGGCGGGACGTCCGTGCACGGCAGCGGCATCAGCGGCGGCTTCATGGCCGACGTCATGCCGCTCGTGCTGTCGCGGCTGTCGCGCCGCATCACCCACGTCTACGCCCGCGAGTGCTCCGACTTCGCCCGGCACCCGTCGTGGCGGATGGTCCACGAGATGCTCGGCTTCGGCAAGACCGAGGAGGCGTACCAGCGCGCGCTGCGGCCGACCCGCGCGGCGATGCGCGCGCAGTTCTCCGAGAGCCTGCACCTCGTCGCGGCCGGGCTCGGCGTCGACCTCGACGAGATCGACGTGGACGCGGACTACCGGCTCGCCGGCACCGACCTCGCCACCGCCGCCGGGCCGATCCCGCGCGGCACCGTCGCCGCGGCGCGCTGGACGTTCAGCGGGATCGCCGCCGGCCGCCCCGTGATCACCGTCGAGGTGGTGCACAAGGCCGACGCCGCCCGGATGCCGGACGACTGGGGCCGCCCCGGCTACTCGCTGCGGGTGGACGGCCGCCCCGCGCTGACGCTCGCGGTCGACCAGGACTGGGCCACCGACGTGATCTCCGCCGCGTCCGCGCACGCGCTGAACTCCGTCCCCGCGGTGTGCGCCGCCGAACCCGGGATCCGCACCTACCTCGACCTGCCGATGATCAGCGGCCGGATGCACATCTGAGCCCCGCCCGCACCCGAGCCCTACGGCAGCGGCCGCGCGGGCTCGACCTCTCCCGCCCCGGCCTCCGCGGCCTCGGCGCGGGCCTCCTCCGCGGCCTCCTTGCGGCGCTTGCGGACGCTCCACACCGCCAGCCCCACGACCGCCGCCACCGCGAGCCCGATCGCGAGGCCCCGGCCCGCCAGCTTCGCCGCGTGCTCGAACGCCGCGCCCGCGAAGTAGCCGCCGAGCGTGAACGTCACCACCCAGACCACGCCGCCGATGACGTTGAACAGCAGGAACTTCGGATACGGCAGCTTCGAGCTGCCCGCCAGCGCCGGCATCAGCGCCCGCAGCAGCGCGGTGAAGCGCCCGATGAACACCGCGAACGCGCCCCGGCGGCGGATCAGGTCCTGCGCGCCCGCGACCTTCGCGCGGTGTTTTCGCATGATCTTGACGTCCAGCAGCCGCGGCCCGTACTTGCGGCCGATCTCGTAGCCGACCGAGTCGCCCGCGACCGCCGCGACCACCGCGATGATCAGCAGCACCGGCAGCGACAGCACGTCCTGGCTGGCGAGCACCCCGCCGACGACGATCGCGGTCTCGCCGGGGAACACGAACCCGACGAAGAGCGCCGCCTCGGCGAACACCAGCGCGGCGATGATCAGGTAGACCGTCGCGGGCGGCAGGCCGTCCACCAGGGCGTTGAACTGTTCGAGCATGGACCCCCGCCATCTCGTGTGCGCCTGGACAGGTCGCGGCCGTTTCGCGCCGGCCACCGACGGTTATGGTAGCCGCGGGGACACGTCCCCGAACCGGCCGTGAGGACGAGGATCCGCCCCGGCCCATCGGCTTTTCGGAGGAGGCGCCGTGAGCGTGCAGGAGGTCGAGGGAGGCCGGTTCGTCCGGCAGGCCAACCGGTTCACCGACCGGATCACCGCGGACGGCTCGTCCGGCTACCCGGCCGAGCCCGGCCGGTACCGGCTGTTCGTCTCCTACGCCTGCCCGTGGGCGCAGCGCACCCTGATCGTCCGCCGCCTCCTCGGCCTGGAGGACGCGATCAGCGTCGCCGTCGTCGACCCCATCCGGGACGAGCGGGGCTGGCGGTTCCCCGACCGCGACCCCGTGACCGGTGCGGTGTTCCTGTCCGAGCTGTACCTGTCGACGGACCCGTCCTTCCAGGGCCGCTACACCGTCCCGTGCATCTGGGACACCCGGACCGAGCGGCTGGTCACCAACGACTTCCCGAACATCACGACCACGTTCGAGACCGAGTTCACCGCCCTGCACCGGGCCGGCGCGCCCGACCTGTACCCCGAGGCGCTCCGCCCGCAGATCGACGAGCTGAACGACCTCGTCTACCGGACGGTCAACAACGGCGTCTACAAGGCGGGGTTCGCCACCTCCCAGGACGCCTACGAGGAGGCGTTCGACGCCCTCTTCGACACCCTCGACCGGCTGGAGGAGCGCCTCTCCACGAGCCGCTACCTGTTCGGCGACGCCGTCACCGAGGCCGACGTCCGGCTGTACCCGACCCTGGCCCGGTTCGACGCCGTCTACCACGGCCACTTCAAATGCAACCTGCGCCGGATCGCCGACTACCCGAACCTGTGGGGCTACGCGCGCGACCTGTACTCGATCCCCGCGTTCGGCGAGACGACGAACTTCGACCACATCAAGCGCCACTACTACGTGACGCAGCGCAACATCAACCCGTCCGGCGTGGTCCCCAAGGGCCCGGCCATCGACTGGACCGCGCCCCACGACCGGAACCGCTGACCCCGTCGCCTCGTTATGCTGGCGGATCTCCACCAATCCGCACGAAAGGCATGCCCGACCATGCGCAGCCAGTTCTTCGGCAACCTCGACCAGGGCCAGCAGCTTCCCGGCCACTTCGCGCTCCAGAACTCCAAGATGCTCCGGGTCCACCTGAACGGGGACGTCCTGGCCCGGCAGGGTTCCATGGTCGCGTTCCAGGGCCAGATGGAGTTCGACTACGAGGGCGCGGGCGGCATCGGCAAGTTCATGAAGAAGGCCCTGACCGGTGAGGGCGTCCCGCTGATGCGCGTGAAGGGGCAGGGCCTGCTGTTCGTCGCGAACGACGCGGACGACATCCACCTGTTCTACCTGGAGAACGAGGGCATCACGGTCAACGGCAAGAACATCCTCGCCTACGACTCGCACCTGCAGTCCGACATCCAGCGCGTCCAGGGCGCGGGCATCGCCGCCGGGGGCCTGTTCAACACCACGCTGCAGGGCACCGGCTGGGTGGCGCTCACCACGCACGGCACGCCCGTCATGCTCGACTGCGGCCGCGCCCCCACGTTCGCCGACGGCCAGTCCGCCGTCGCATGGAGCACCAGCCTCCAGGTGGGCGTCAACCGCACCTTCAAGGCCGGCGCGCTCATCGGCCGGGGCAGCGGTGAGGCCATGCAGCTCGCCTACCAGGGCCAGGGCTTCGTCCTGATCCAGGCCAGCGAGGGCCCCACGGTGGCCCCCCACACCCACTGACACACCCACCTGACCCGCACCACCCCAGCACCACCAACCCCAGCCACCACGGCACCACGCACAGACGGCAACCAGACCGTCCGTAACCCGAGGCGGCAGCGACCGAAACGGTGCGATCGCGTGCGAAGCCAGGTTCGAGCGAAGCGAGAACCTGATCGCGAAGCGAGCCGCAAGGCGAGCCGGAGCGATGCAGCGATCGCCGCTTCGCCCGTGGAAGGAAGGCGCGCCAGCGCCGACCGCCGAGGGCGGAGCAATCAACACAGCGATCGCGCGCCTTGCCCGCTGAAGGGAGGCGCCCCAGGCGCCGACCGCCGAGGGCAAGGCAATAAACACGGTAGCCTGGGGTGCGTCTCAGAACTCACCTGCGAGCTGCGGAAGAGGGCGATCTCCGCCGTGTCGACAGAGTCGTCGCAAACAAGTGCCGACCCAAAGATCACAGATTTCGGCGCCAACGAGTGGCTGGTCGACGAGCTGTACCAGAAGTACCTCGAAGATCCGAACTCCGTTGACGAAGCCTGGTGGAACTTCTTCGCGGACTACCAGCCGGACAGCCGGCCCGCGTCCGCGACCCCCGCGTCCCCCCAGGCGCCGACCGAGAGCGCGGCCCGCACGGCCGCGAACGGCACCGCGGCCGCTCCGCCGACACCGCAGCGCCCGGCGGCGCCGCCTTCGGCTCCCGCGAAGCCGGCGCCGAAGGCGGCGGACAAGCCCGCGCCCCCGCCGGTGCCGGCGGGCGCGGAGGAGGTCCGGCTGCGCGGTGTCGCGGCCCGGACGGCCACCAACATGGAGGCCAGCCTCGCCGTGCCGACGGCGACGAGCGTGCGGGCCGTCCCGGCGAAGCTGCTCATCGACAACCGCATCGTCATCAACAACCACCTGAAGCGCGGGCGCGGCGGCAAGGTCTCGTTCACGCACCTGATCGGGTACGCGATCGTCAAGGCGCTCGCGGCGATGCCGGAGATGAACGCCGCGTTCACCGAGGTGGACGGCAAGCCGGTGCTCATCCGGCCGGAGCACGTCAACTTCGGGCTGGCGATCGACCTGCAGAAGGGCGACGGCTCGCGGCAGCTCGTCGTGCCGAGCATCAAGGCCGCCGAGACGCTGGACTTCCGCCAGTTCTGGGCCGCCTACGAGGAGATCGTCCGCAAGGCCCGCGGCGGCAAGCTCACCCTGGAGGACTTCCAGGGCACCACGATCAGCCTGACGAACCCGGGCACGATCGGCACGGTGCACTCGGTGCCGCGGCTGATGCCGGGCCAGGGCACGATCATCGGCGTGGGCGCGATGGAGTACCCCGCCGAGTTCGCCGGCGCGTCCGGCGAGACGCTGTCGCGCATGGGGATCAGCAAGGTCATGACGCTGACCTCCACCTACGACCACCGGATCATCCAGGGCGCGCAGTCCGGCGACTTCCTGCGCCGCATCCACGAGCTGCTGCTCGGCGAGGACGGCTTCTACGACGAGATCTTCGAGGCGCTGCGCATCCCGTACGAGCCGGTGCGCTGGGTCAAGGACATCTCCGCCACGCACGAGGACGACGTCGCCAAGGTCGCCCGCGTGCACGAGCTGATCCACGCCTACCGGGTCCGCGGCCACCTGATGGCCGACACCGACCCGCTGGAGTACAAGCAGCGCCGGCACCCCGACCTCGACATCCTCAAGCACGGCCTCACCCTGTGGGACCTGGAGCGCGAGTTCGCGACGGGCGGGTTCGGCGGCAAGCCGACGATGAAGCTGCGCGACATCCTCGGCGTGCTGCGGATGGCGTACTGCCGGACGGTCGGCATCGAGTACATGCACATCCAGGACCCGGAGGAGCGCGCCTGGATCCAGGAGCGCGTGGAGGTCCCGCACGACAAGCCGTCGCGCGAGGAGCAGCTGCACGTGCTGCGCCGGCTGAACAGCGCCGAGGCGTTCGAGACGTTCCTGCAGACGAAGTTCGTCGGGCAGAAGCGGTTCTCGCTGGAGGGCGGCGAGTCGGTCATCCCGCTGCTGGACTCGGTGATCTCGGCGGCGGCGAAGGCCAGCCTGGACGAGGTCGTCATCGGGATGGCGCACCGCGGCCGGCTGAACGTGCTGGCGAACATCGTCGGCAAGTCCTACGGGCAGATCTTCGGCGAGTTCGAGGGCAACCTCGACCCGCGCAGCGCGCAGGGCTCCGGCGACGTGAAGTACCACCTCGGCGCGTCCGGCGACTTCGTGGCGAGCGACGGCTCGAAGATCCACTGCGAGCTGGTCGCGAACCCGTCCCACCTGGAGACGGTCGACCCGGTGCTGGAGGGCGTCGTCCGCGCCAAGCAGGACATCCTCGACGTCGGCGAGGCCGGCTTCACCGTGCTGCCGGTGCTGATCCACGGCGACGCCGCGTTCGCCGGGCAGGGCGTGGTGGCCGAGACGCTGAACCTGTCGCAGCTGCGCGGGTACCGCACCGGCGGCACCGTGCACGTCATCATCAACAACCAGGTCGGCTTCACCACCGCGCCGGAGTACTCGCGCTCCAGCGTCTACGCGACCGACGTCGCGCGGATGATCCAGGCGCCGATCTTCCACGTCAACGGCGACGACCCGGAGGCGTGCGCGCGGGTGGCGCGGCTGGCGTTCGAGTACCGGCAGACGTTCAAGAAGGACGTCGTCATCGACATGGTCTGCTACCGGCGGCGCGGCCACAACGAGGGCGAGAACCCCTCGTTCACGCAGCCGCTGATGTACGACCTGATCGACGCGAAGCGCTCGGTGCGCAAGCTCTACACCGAGGCGCTGATCGGCCGCGGCGACATCACGGTGGAGGAGGCCGAGCAGGCGCTCCGCGACTACCAGGAGCAGCTGGAACGGGCCTTCACCGAGACCCGGGAGGCGGTGAAGAAGCCGCTGGAGCCGGGCTCGGTCGTCAAGCCGGACGTCGAGGAGCGCATCCCGATCGACCACGGCAAGGCCGGGACGGCGATCCCGCAGGAGACCGTCAAGCGGATCATCGAGACGCAGGTCAGCCTGCCGGAGGGCTTCACCCCGCACCCGCGGCTCCAGCCGATCCTGCAGCGCCGCGCCCAGATGATCGAGGACGACGCGATCGACTGGGCGACCGGTGAGCTGCTGGCGATGGGCTCGCTGCTGATCGACGGCCGCCCGGTGCGGCTCGTCGGGCAGGACACCCGGCGCGGCACGTTCGGGCAGCGGCACGCGGTGCTCGTGGACCGCAAGACCGGCGAGGAGTACACGCCGCTCAAGCAGTTCGGGCAGGGCGTCTCGAAGTTCTACGTGCACGACTCGCTGCTCAGCGAGTACGCGGCGATGGGCTTCGAGTACGGCTACTCGATGACCCGCCCGGACGCGCTGGTCTGCTGGGAGGCGCAGTTCGGCGACTTCGCCAACGGCGCCCAGTCGGTGGTGGACGAGTACATCTCCTCCGGCGAGCAGAAGTGGGGCCAGCACTCCGGCGTCGTGCTGCTGCTGCCGCACGGCTACGAGGGCCAGGGGCCCGACCACTCGTCCGCGCGGATCGAGCGGTACCTGCAGCTGTGCGCGCAGGACAACATGACCGTGGTGTACCCGACCACGCCGGCGAACTACTTCCACCTGCTGCGCTGGCAGGTGCTGTCGGGCCGGAACAAGCCGCTGGTGGTGTTCACGCCGAAGTCGCTGCTGCGGCTGAAGGCGGCGACGTCGCCGGTCGAGAAGTTCACCGGCGGCGCGTTCGAGCCGGTGATCCCGGAGAGCGACCCGGCGATCGACCCGGCGGGCGTGAAGCGGGTGCTGCTCACCACCGGCAAGATCTACTACGACGTGGTGAAGGCCCGGCAGTCGGCGGGCGCGAACGACACCGCGGTGGTCCGGGTGGAGCGGCTGTACCCGCCGCCGGTCGACGAGATCAAGGCCGAGCTGGCCAAGTACCCGTCGGACGCCGAGGTCGTGTGGGTGCAGGACGAGCCCGCGAACATGGGCGCCTGGCCGTTCATGGCGCTGAAGCTGCCGCACCACATCGAGGGGCTGAAGATGTCGCGGGTGTCGCGCCCGGCGTCCTCGTCCCCGGCCGTGGGGTCGGCGAAGCTGCACCAGGCCGAGCAGGAGGCGCTGCTGGCGCGGCTGTTCGGCGAGCGGAAGTAGGCGGGACGACGCAGACCCGAGGGCTCCGGTGCACCGCGCCGGAGCCCTCGGCGTCCCGATGGCGGAAAGCGCGGGAGGAAGACCACCAGCCCATGTACTTCACCGATCGCGGCATCGAGGAGCTGACGGACCGGCGCGGCGCGGAGGAGGTCAGCCTGACGTGGCTGGCCGAGCGGCTCCGCGAGTTCGTCGACCTGAACCCGGAGTTCGAGACCCCGGTGGACCGCCTCGCCACCTGGCTGGCGAGGCTGGACGACCTGGACGACGATGACGACGATGACGACGATGACGACGATGACGACGATGACGACGACTGACGCATAAGGCTCGCCGCGAACACGATATGTCTTGACTTTCCGGCGACGCGACATATCGTGTTTACTGTCGATGGAGCCGGACGAAGGGCGTCGCGATGTCGCGCTGGACGATCGAGGAACCCACCTCCCTGGACTTCGACGGCGTGGTCGCGCTGCGCGTCACGCTGATCGCGGGCAGCGTGTCGGTACTCGCCTCCGACGAGCGCCCGTCCGTCATGGTCGGCGACGTCGAGGGCCCGCCGCTGATGGTCACCCACGAGGCCGGGATGCTGACCCTCACCCACGAGAAGCTGTTCGAGGGCATGCTGTCGTGGCTGCGCACCCGCAAGGCGCGCGCCGCGATCACGGTGACCGTCCCGCACGACTGCCCGGTCTCGCTGAACCTCGTGTCCGCGGACGCCGTCGTGACCGGGATGACGGCCCGCACGTCCATCAAGAGCGCCTCCGGCGACGTGACGCTGGACGGGGTGGCCGGCGCGATCGACGCCAACACCGTGTCCGGTGTGATCGAGGCGCAGGGCCTGGACGGGACGGTCTCGTTCACCTCCGTCTCCGGTGACCTGGCCCTCGCCGGCGCCACCGTCGAGCGGCTCGGCGCCCGCACGGTCAGCGGCCGCATCACCGCCGACCTCGACCTCGGCGCCGACGGCACGCTCGAGGTGAACACGGTGTCCGGGGAGGTGGCGCTGCGCGTCCCCGAGTCGACCGGCGCGCAGGTCTCGCTCAGCTCGCCCGCCGGCCGGATCAAGACGTCGTTCCCCGAACTCGGCCGGCAGGAGGGCACGCTCGCGCAGAGCGTGTCCGGCAAGCTCGGCGACGGCGGCGGCCGGCTGGCGGTCAACACCGTGTCCGGCGCCATCACCCTGCTCGGCCGCGACGACCCGGAGATCACCACCGGCCCCCGAATGGAGAAGTGAGACGTGAGCCCCGTTTTCGGCCACGGCAGGCTGCGGCTGTACCTGCTGAAGCTGCTGGAGGAGAGCCCCCGGCACGGCTACGAGGTGATCCGGCTGCTCCAGGACCGGTTCCTCGGGGTCTACTCGCCCTCCCCCGGCACGATCTACCCGCGGCTGGCCCGGCTGGAGTCCGAGGGCCTGGTCACCCACGAGGTCGTCAAGGGCAAGAAGGTGTACTCGCTGACCGACAAGGGCCGCGAGGAGCTGGAGCGCCGGATGGACGAGCTGGCCGAGCTGGAGGAGGAGATCTCCGCCTCGGCGCAGGAGTTCGCGCGCGGCGTGCAGGAGGACGTCCGGCAGACCGTCCGGACGCTGCGCGAGGAGCTGACCCAGGCCGCGCGGACGATGCGCGACCAGGGCAAGGCCACGTCCAAGGACGCGTGGAAGGAGACCACCGAGCGCCAGAAGGACGAGTGGCGCCGCCAGAAGGAGTACTGGCGCGAGCAGACGCAGGCGTGGAAGGAGGAGTGGCGGCAGAACTGGGACGACGCCTGGAAGACGGCGACCGGCACCCGCGAGGACATCGCCCGCCTCAAGCTGGAGCGCCTGCTCCGCAAGTTCGTCGAGGACGTCCGCAAGTCGGCGAAGAAGAGCGGTCTGGACGACGAGGGCCTCGCCGCCGCGCAGGCCGTCCTGGACGAGGCGCGGCAGCGGCTGCGCGACGAGGTGTTCCACCGCGGCAAGCACTGACCCGGCGGCCATGCCCCCACTGGCCACGACCTACTGGCCACGACCTACTGGCCATGCCCCGCTGGCCATGCCCCGCTGGCCACGACCCGCTGGCCGCATCGGATGGCCGTGACCGGGCCGGACCCCGGCCACGGCCTCCGGTCACGGCTCCCGGTCGCGGCTCCCGGTCACGGCTCGCGCCTCACGGCGTGAAGATGATCTTCCCGAAGAGGTCGCCCTCCGCCATGGCGGCGAACCCCTCCCGGGCCTCGCTCAGCGGCAGCGTCCGGTCGATCAGCGGCCTCGTGCCGGTCTTGACCAGGAAGCGGGCGAGCCGCTCCAGCTGCGCCCGCGTGCCCATGGTGCTGCCGACCACCGACAGCTGCAGGAAGAACACCCGGTTCAGCTCCGCCGGCGGCACCTGGCCGCTGGTGGCGCCGGACACCACGATCCGGCCGCCCGGCCGCAGCGACTTCAGCGAGTGCGACCAGGTCGCCTGCCCGACGGTCTCGATGACGGCGTCCACCCGCTCCGGCAGCCGCGCGCCCGTCTCGAACACGGCGTCCGCGCCGAGCTCCTGCGCCCGCTTGCGCTTGGCCTCGCTCCGGCTCGTCGCGTAGACCCGGTACCCGGCGGCGGACGCCAGCGCGATCGCGGCCGTCGCGACCCCGCCGCCGGCGCCCTGCACCAGCACCGACGAGCCGGGCTGGAGCTCCGCCTTGTCGAACAGCATCCGGTAGGCGGTCAGCCAGGCCGTCGGCAGGCAGGCCGCCTCCTCGAACGACAGCTCGGCGGGCTTGGGGACGAGGTTGCGGCGCGGCACCGCGACCTTCTCCGCGAGCGTCCCCTGGTGGACCTCCGACAGCAGCGACCGCTTCGGGTCGAGGGTCTCGTCGCCGCCGCCCCGCTCCGGATCGCCGATCACCGAGTGGACGATGACCTCGTTGCCGTCCTCGTCCACCCCGGCCGCGTCGCAGCCGAGGATCATCGGGAGCCGGTCGGCGGGCAGGCCGACGCCCTTCAGCGACCACAGGTCGTGGTGGTTGAGCGCGGCGGCCTTCACCGTGACGGTCGTCCAGCCGTCCGGTACCTCGGGTTCGGGCCGCTCCCCCAGCGTCAGCCCGTTCAGCGGATTGTCTGCGTCGATCTGCGTGGCCGTGACAGCGAACATGAACCGACACTAGCCGTGCCGGGCCGCGGCTCCGCCAGCGGGGCCCGCCGCCCCTTCCGGAGGGACGGGCGCTCCGCGACAATGCGCCCATGCGATTGCGAACGCTGCTCCTCACGGGCCTGGTGCTCACATCGGCCTGCACCGGCCAGGCGGACGGCGGCGACCGTCCCACCGCGGCGCCGTCCCCGGAACGCCCCGCCGCGTCACCGTCGCGTCCCGCGGCCGCGCCGGGCAGCCTCGCCAACCCGCGGGTCATGAACTGCGCGAACCGCAACGCCTCGTTCCCCGGGGAGCGCTCCGGTCCCGTCAAGACCGGCCCGGACGATCTGGTCGTGGAGCCGCTGATCATCCCGGGCCTGCGCGGCTGGGCGGACGCCGACCCCGCCGGTCACGGCTCCGGCGGCCGGTACAAGGTGGGCGTGGTGGTGCGCGCCGGGAAGACGGCCACGCTGTCGGTCCCGGACGAGTACCGGGAGGCCGCGGGCCTCCTCTACGCCGACGCCGCGAGCGCCGCCCGCACCCCGGCGGAGGCCGACCACGCGATCACGTTCAGCGCGTGCCCCGGCCACGACACGCCGTTCCCCGGCTTCCTGTTCGTGCCCCGGCGACAGCGCGTCCCGCTGCTCGTCCAGCCCGAGGGAGGGGAGCCGACCCGCGAAGTGGTGTCGTTCTTCGCGGGCGGCTGAACCGCGCCGAGGCCGCAACAGCGCCCATCTCCAACGGGGAGCTAGAGCACCTTGGAGAGGAAGTCCTGGGTGCGGGGGTGCTGCGGGTTGGTCAGGACGTCGCGGGGCGTGCCCTCCTCGACGACCACGCCGCCGTCCATGAAGACCAGGGAGTCCCCGACCTCGCGGGCGAACCCCATCTCGTGGGTGACCACGACCATGGTCATACCGTCGAGCGCGAGCTGCTTCATCGTCTCCAGCACCTCGCCGACGAGCTCGGGGTCCAGCGCGGACGTCGGCTCGTCGAACAGCATCAGCGCGGGCTCCATGGCCAGCGCCCGCGCGATCGCGACCCGCTGCTGCTGCCCGCCGGACAGCTGCGCCGGGTAGCTCTGCGCTTTGTCGGCGAGGCCGACGCGCTCGAGCAGTTCGAGGGCCTGCCGCTTGACCTGGTCCTTCGGAAGCTTCTTGACCCACATCGGGGCGCCCATGACGTTGTCCAGCGCCGTCTTGTGGGGGAAGAGGTTGAAGCGCTGGAACACCATGCCGATCTCGCGGCGCTGCGCGGCCACCTCCTTGTCGCGCAGCTCGTAGAGCTTGCCGCCGGACTCGCGGTAGCCGACCAGGTGGCCGTTCACCCACAGCCTGCCCGCGTTGATCTTCTCCAGGTGGTTGATGCAGCGCAGGAACGTCGACTTGCCCGACCCGGACGGCCCCACGACGCACATCACCTCGCCCTGCCGCACCTCCAGGTCGATGCCCTTCAGCACCTCCAGGCGGCCGAAGGACTTGTGCACGTTCTCGGCCTTGACCATCAGGCCGCCGCTCTCGGGCGCCCGGTCGGGCTCCGTGGAGAGGGAGCTGCTCACGATGTCCTTCCCTCCGCTCACTGGCCGCCGCCTCCGCCCCGGAAGCGGCGCCTGGGCTCGCGCGACACCGCCCTGCCGACCCCGCGGCTGAAGTGGCGCTCCAGGTAGTGCTGGCCCACCATCATCAGCGAGGACAGCAGCAGGTACCACAGGCACGCCATCACCAGCATCGGAATGATCTTGTAGGTGCTGGCGTAGATGGTCTGCGCGGTGAACGTCAGTTCGGAGAACGGGATCGCCGCGACCAGCGAGGTGTTCTTCATCATGGAGAGCGCCTCGTTGCCGGTCGGCGGGATGATGACCCGCATCGCCTGCGGCAGCACGATCCGCCCCATGGTCTGCATCCGGGACATGCCGAGCGCGCTCGCCGCCTCCTGCTGCCCCTCGTCCACCGACAGGATCCCGGCCCGGATGATCTCCGCCATGTAGGCGGCCTCGTTGAGGATGAGCCCGAGCCCCGCGGCGATCATGGCGGTGACGAGCGACTGCGTCTGCCAGGTGTGGAACTCCGGCCCGAACGGGATGCCGATACCGACGGTCGGGAACAGCGACCCGATCGCGCCCCAGACGAGCAACTGCGTGTACAGCGGCGTCCCGCGGAAGAACCACAGGTAGAACCAGGACGAGCCGCGCAGCAGCGGGTTGGGCGACAGCCGCATCAGCGCGAGGACGGTGCCGATCAGCACGCCGCCCAGCATCGCGGCCAGCGTGAGCAGGATCGTGTTGCGGACGCCCTTCAGCACCGCGATGGAGAAGATGTACTTCCGCTGCTCCGCCCAGTCCAGCGCGTCGCTGGTGAACAGGAAGTGGACGAACATCGCGATCAGTACGAGCACGACCGCCGCGGCGGCCCAGCGGCCGGGATGACGGACGGGGACGGCCCGGATCGCCTCGGGCCGTCCCTTCTCGACGTCGGTGTCGACCGTCATTCGATCAGCTCTGCGCCGCGTTGATCGCCGGCTCGGTGATCGCGCCGCTCTCCACGCCGTTGTCGGTGAGGATCTTCTTGTAGGTGCCGTCGGCGATGAGCGCCTTCAGCGCGGCCTGCACGGCCTCCTTGAACTGGCCGGAGTTCTTGCCGAAGGTGTAGCCGTAGGGCGCGGTGTCGTAGACCTGGCCGATGATCTCCAGCTTGCCGGTCGTCTTGGCCGCGCCGCCGACGATCGGCGAGTCCGCCGCCATCGCGTCGATCTTGCCGGCGACCAGGTCGTTGTTGACCTCGGTCTGCTGCTTGCGGACGACCTGCTTGATGGCCGGCTTGCCCGCGTCGGTGCACTTCTTGCTGCGCGCCGTGAGGTCGTCGACCTGCACCGTGCCCTGCTGGACGCCGATGCTCTTGCCGCAGGCGTCGTCGGGGTTGACGCCCTTGGGGTTGCCCTTCAGCGCCGCCCAGGCCGTCCCCGCCGAGTAGTAGGTGACGAAGTCGACGGCCTGCTCGCGCTCCTTGGTGTCGGTGAAGGAGGAGACACCGGCCTCGTACTTGCCGGACTGGACGCCCGGGATGATCGTGTCGAAGCCCGCGTTGTGGTACTCGGTCTTCAGGCCGAGCTTGGCCGCGACGGCGTCGAACAGCTGGATGTCCCAGCCGACGATCTTCTGCGACGCCGGGTCGACCGACTCGTTGGGCGGGTAGGACGCGTCGGTGCCGATGGAGATCTTGCCGTCGCTCTTGATGGCGTCCGGGACCATGGCCGCGAGCTTGCTGTCCGCGCTCGTGTTCGCGGCCGCGCCGGAGTCGCCGGAGTCGTCACTGTCGCCGCATGCGGACAGGGCGAGCGCGCCGCCCAGCACGAGCGCGCTCGCCGCGACAAGGCGACGGCGCAGAGAACCGGTGGTCACTGGTCCCCCTCCAGATCGTTTCGTCGGATCCGTGTAGATCCGAAGGTCAGGTGCACAGTTTGGCGTACAACCCCCCTGATCTGGATAAAGGGTGCGAAACAATCACGCAACGAGGTAGCGCCCAAAGGGCATGTCCACCCCTTCTCCGCCCACGGTGTGCTACCAGGGCGCTACATGTGGCAACCGTCACGTGACGGTCAACACCCACCCCGGCCACCGGGCGGCCGGGACCCCGTGTGGCACAATCGGACAACGGGTGACCCCCGTACGTCGCGAGATGACCACCAGGTGAGGCCACCACACACCACCACCGCGGCGGCATCACAAGAAAGCCAACTTTCACTGACAGGGGTCGCTGTGGCTGCTCAGCCCATTCCCACCGAACCGCCCTCGCTGGAGGACGATCCGGCCTTCCCGCTGCACCGCGGCGGGAAGCTGGAGATGCGGTCGACCATCCCGGTCCGGAACAAGGACGATCTTTCGCTCGCGTACACCCCGGGCGTCGCCCGGGTGTGCACCGCCATCGCCGACAACCCCGACCTGGCCTACGACTACACCTGGACGTCCAAGGTCGTCGCCGTCGTCACCGACGGCACCGCCGTGCTCGGCCTCGGCGACATCGGCCCCGCCGCGTCCATGCCGGTCATGGAGGGCAAGTCCCTGCTGTTCAAGGAGTTCGCCGACGTCGACTCGGTGCCGATCGCGCTGAGCTGCACCGACGTGGACGAGATCGTCGACACCGTGACCCGGATGGCGCCGAGCTTCGGCGGCATCAACCTGGAGGACATCAGCGCCCCCCGCTGCTTCGAGATCGAGGACCGGCTGCGCGCCGCGCTCGACATCCCCGTCTTCCACGACGACCAGCACGGCACCGCGATCGTCGCGCTCGCCGCGCTGAAGAACGCGGCCCGCTTCGTCGGCAAGCCGCTGTCGGAGCTGCGCGCGGTCGTCGCCGGCGCCGGCGCGTCCGGCATCGCCGTCTCCAAGATGCTGATCGAGGGCGGCATCGGCGACATCGCGCTGTCCGACAGCAAGGGCCTCATCCACGAGGGCCGCGACGGCCTCAACCCGGTGAAGGAGCGCATCGCCGCGATCACGAACCGGTCGCACCTCAAGGGCTCCACCGAGGAGGCGCTGCGCGGCGCCGACGTGTTCATCGGCCTGTCCGGCAGCACCGTCCACGAGTCGTGCGTCGCCACGATGTCGGAGAACGCGATCGTGTTCGCGCTCTCCAACCCGACCCCCGAGGTCCACCCCGAGGTCGCCCGCCGGCACGCCAAGGTCGTCGCGACCGGCCGCAGCGACTTCCCGAACCAGATCAACAACGTGCTGGCGTTCCCGGGCATCTTCCGCGGCGCGCTGGACGTCCGCGCCCACAGCATCACCGAGGGCATGAAGCTGGCCGCGGCGAACGCCCTGGCCGACATCGTCGGCGACGACCTGAACGCCGACTACATCATCCCGAACCCCTTCGACGACCGGGTCGCCCCGGCCGTCACCGCCGCGGTCGCCGACCAGGCCCGCCGCGAGGGCGTCAACCGCATCTGAGGCAGTCCCGGGGCCCGCGCTCCCACCCAGAGCAAAGGCCCCGGGCCGTCATGGCGTCTCCGCCCCGGCACCGTCGACCGCCCCCGACACGAACGCACGGGCTTGCCTCCCGTACTCCGCCGCCTGCTCCCGCACGGCCTCGCACCCCTCGACACGCAGGCCGTCCAGCCGGGCCCTGTGCCCGACGGCCCCAGTGGACCAGGCGGAAGCCGGCATGCCCTCCGCTGTGATCGTCCCCTCGCCCTCCAGCGGCACCGAGATCCGTGGCTGTCGGGACACCATGAACCGAGCAAGCAGAGGACACCGGACACCCGCACGCCAACAATGGATCCGGGACGCAGAAGGAGGTGACCGTGTCCACTCTGCACCGGTCTCGGGTAGCCGCGAACAGGGCCGACTTCATCCCGGAGCGGATCTGGATACGGCCCGAGGGCGAGCAACTCCAGCCGCTCGATCGTGCGGACGATCCGGAGCTGTGGGCGGAGCACGTCGCAGGCGAGGAGTCGGTGGTCACCCAGGTCGACCAGGACGCGAACGGCCTGCTCTGGCCGACCTCCTCGTCCTCGGCCCTCCCCGTAATGCGGTAGATGATCGACGCTGCGGAGTTGAACAGGGCGTCCCCGAGCGGGCGCCCCTCGACCGGGTGATCGTGACGGCGGCGGCCCGCACGGTCCCCTACACGTGGGTCGAGCAGACTCGCGACGGAGGCCGCATCGTGCTCCCCTACTCGGGCCCCGAATGCCCGGGCGCGCTCCTGATGCTCACGGTCACAAAAGGAACCGCCACCGGACGCGCGGCAGGCGCCACGTTCTTAATGCCGCTGCGAGATCAGAAGCAGCCGCAATCAGTGCTCCGCGCAGAGCGCGCGCCCGACGCACTTCGCAGGCTCCGCATCACCGTCACCCGAACCGGCCAGAACGTCTTCCTGGCTCCCAGCACCTAGACCATGCCCCGAAACCCGCAGGGATTTCGGGGCTGCACGCGTCCTCGATCACGGCCCCGGCGACAGCCAGACCAACGCCGCGGACGTCCGATCTGAGGCGCTCTCCGGGGTGAGCCAGCGCCCGAACCCCCGCCCGCTCAGCGGCACGGTGGCGGCGGAACCGTCCGGCAGAGCGATCCCGTAGGCCAGGATCTCCTCCACGGCCGTATCGTCCTCACCCGACTCGTCGCGCACCAGCGCGAACAGCCGGGGCGCCACCCCACCGCCGAGCGCCACGGCCCACTCCGCCACCTCCGCGTGGTAGACAGGCGTTAGTTCGGATTCGTGGACGTCATCCATCCGGATACTCCCTTCCGAGCCCCGGGCCGGGACGGACGTGCCGCCAAGCGTTGATCCGTCCCGGCCTCTAAGATCAAAGATCTTTGCGACTCTCCGCATCGAACCTTGCACTCTGCGTATAATGTCACTGCGCCAAGCTTGTGACAAGTTGCCTGTGGCAGTTTGCTCTTGATCTTTTCGATGCCGGAGAGGACATACGCGATGGCGGGCACACCTCGGGCGGGAACCCTGCGCTCCCAATGGCTAGGCCAGCAACTCCGCGAATTGCGCGACAGCAAAGGCGTCCTACTCAAGGACGCCGCCGAGTACCTGCAACGTGACACCGGGACCGTCAGCCGGTACGAGACGGGTTTCTACCCCATACGGCGGCCCGACCTGCTCGCCCTTCTCGATCTCTACGGCGTCTCGGATCCGACTCTCCGCCAGAAGCTTCTCAACCTCAGCAAAGACGTATGGCAGAAAGGCTGGTGGGACGGCTACGCGGGCGACGTGACCGGATCTTTGATCGATTACGTCTGGCTCGAGTCACGCGCCTGCCACATCCGCTCATATGCATCAGTCGTCGTGCCCGGCCTGCTGCAAACGCCTGCTTACGCCGAGCGTGCGATCCGTCTGGACGAGCCCAATGCCACTCCCGAGCAGGTGCGGCGCTGGCACGAGCTCCGCATGACTCGCCAGCAGATACTGCACAGGGAGGACCCGCCAAAGCTTTCCGTGATCCTCGACGAGTCGGTGCTCAGGCGAAGGATAGGGGCGCGGGACGTCATGAAGGGTCAACTCGCCCTGCTCACGGAGCTTGCGGCCCTGCCCACGGTCGAGATCAGGGTGCTTCCACTCTCGGCCGGGGCACTGGCGAGCGTCTACGGATCCTTCGAGATCTTCCAGATGCCGGAGCCGTTCCCGGAGGTCGCCTACACAGAAACTCTGGCGGGCGCCATCTACACTGAGGCACCCGACATATGCCGATTCATCCGTGCTTACGATGGTCATCGAGCTATGGCTCTCGAGCCAGCCGAATCCATCGAGGTGATCTCGGCGATCGGAGAGGACGAAACGTGAACACATCTGACCCCCAGGGCGCCCTCGGGCCGCAGGAGCGATCCCACATCGCGTGGCACATCAGCAGCTTCAGCCCCAACGGCGGCGGGAACTGCGTCGAGGCCGGGCCACTTGCGGACGGGACCGACCGCGTCGCCGTCCGACACAGCCACCGCCCCGACGCCGAAGTCATCATCTACACCCGCGCCGAATGGGAAGCCTTCCTCGCCGGCGTCCGCAACAACGAATTCGACTTCTTCACTACATGACAGGGCACAGCCATGCCTGAACCCGAGCGTCCCCCTGGAGCGCGGGAGCGATCCCGCGTCGCCTGGCACATCAGCAGCTACAGCCCCAATAATGGCGGGAACTGCGTCGAGGCCGGGCCACTTGCGGACGGGACCGACCGCGTCGCCGTCCGACACAGCCACCGCCCCGACGCCGAAGTCATCATCTACACCCGCACCGAATGGGAAGCCTTCCTCGCCGGCGTCCGCAACAACGAATTCGACTTCTTCGACTAGTGTTCTGCGCCCGCTTGCCGGTGCTCGATGAACCTCGTGCGCCACTTGGTGACCCGCCGACGGCGAGACGCCCGGCTCGGCCACATGCGCTTGAAGCACACCCGGGCTGAGCGCAAGCCAGCACGATCCAGCACCGCAATGCATACGCCTGTGTCCAGGCCACCGCCCGCACCCCACGCTCCGACTCCGCCCGCTCGACCGAGGTCACCGGCACGACCCCTTCGGTTCCACCTCACCCCGCCACGGCTCAGCACAGATTTACTTAACGGGTTCAAATGCAGAACACCAGCGCGTGTTCTGTTGTTGGTCCTGGTTGCGGTGGTCTTTTACCGGAATGGTGTGGTTGCTGCTGGTGGTCGGTTGCGGTGGCCTCTGGCGGGCGGGTGC
>NZ_FZOR01000025.1 GCF_900188445.1 Actinomadura meyerae | reverse complement strand
GCGTGGAAGGCCGAGGCCAGCGCACCGGCGGCGCGCAGCAGGTTGAACGACATCGCCCACAAGATCAGCCAAGCGGCATTGGCGTTGAAGTGCCCAGACGGCAGGTGGGCCAGCGGCCCGGCCTTGCCGTCGGCGATGACTTGCTCGATCACCGCGTGGTGGCGGTGGTGGCGCTCGGCCTGCAGGGTCTCAAACGGGCTGTCGGTGAAGAACGGGTGGTGGCGCCAGGCGGGGAACAGTTCTCCCTGCTCACCTATGGTGGCGGGTTTGGCCAGGTCACGGACGCGCCGCACGATCAGCCGGGCGGTGACCTGCTCGGCCTTGGGCCGTCCGGTGAAGGCGGTGTAGGCGCTGATTTCGGCGACCTGGGCGTCGTAGATCAGTTCGCCGGTGTCGGGATCGGGCACGCCGGTGGGGTAGTGGATCTGCCGCCACGCATTCTCGTCGATGGCGGCGATGGCCCGCTTGATGGACGGGTTGGCCCCGGTGGTGATCGAGAAGCAGGTGCCGGTGCGGCGGCAGGCGGCCACCACATCGGCGTTGTAGAACTGCGAATCGGCGCGCAGCACCCGCAGCCCGGTGGCGCCGACCTGCGGTGCGGTGGCCAAGGCCTCGGCGACGAACCGCTGCGCGCCGCGGGCATCGGCGGCCTTGCCCCGGCGCAGCCGCACCCCGGCGATGACCGGGCGGGCGATCGGGGTGCAGATCGTGGCCAGCAGCGGATGCAGGGTCCGGACCCCTTTGAACCGCCCGATCTGCGCGCCCTGCTTGGCGCGGCCGAACACCCGCTTGTGGGTGGAGTCGATGTCGATGAAGGCGACCTGGTCGGCGCCGGGCAGCAGCGGCGCCCGCCGGGCCAGTTCGGCCAGCAGCCGGCGGTGCACCGCGTGCAGTTGCAGGGCGTGGCCGTGGGTGAACGACCGCAGGAACGTGCCCAGCGTCGAGGGCGCCCGGACCCCGTCGAACGCGGTCGGCATCGCCCCGTGCCGCAACCGGTCGGTGTCATCGATGCTGTCGGCTCCGGCGCACATCGCCGCCACCAGCGACATCACCTTCGCGGCCGGGGCGGCGCCGGCGCTGTTGCGCGCACCCTCGATGCGCAGCACCTCGGCCGCCAGCTCGGGCAACCCCGCCCGCTCGGCCAGCCGCACCACCGGCACCAGCCCGGCATCGGCGATCAAGTTCGGCTCGTCGAACGCGGCAGCCACCGCCGAACAGGCATGAGAGGATTGCACTTACGGGATGCCTCGTTGCTTCTGCGCTGCTGGACCCTAGACAAGCCCATCATCGCAGGCCACGGGGCATCCCTTTTGTCGTTTCCGCAACCTGGACGATCATTCATTGGTGGATCGAGGCTAAGCCGTCTGAACACCACCGTCCGGGCGATCGTCACCGTGCGGCTTCACACCAACTGAGGTTGGAAAAGCCGCAAGATAACCGAAGACTAATGATCTGAAGACCGCCGAGTGCCGCAAGGCCAAGCGAAGCCTCAGCAACGGCGGTGAATGCGTCGAGCCTGGCTTACGTCCCCCCACTCGTCCGCACACGCCCTCACCCTTCTCGAGCAGCGCCGAATCAGCGAAAAATCACCGGGAAATCTCACTGATGGACTCGTTGCCACCACTGCCGCCGGGCGCCGGAGTCCGATAATATGCAGGTGGCGAAACCCTACGCACCGCTGGATGACGAGGATGAGAGCCGGTCGGTGTTGGAGAACGTGCGCGAAGCTTGAAGCTTTGACGAGCGTCCCGGTGCTCCCGCACGCCGACCCGCAACCACGAAGACCGGTACACGGAGTCCCTGCTTCACTCCCGCCGACAAGCTCGTCACTACGACGGAACAAGGCTTCAGCCGCTGACGTTCTCAAACCTGAAGAATAACGAGGAACGAATCGTAGGGAGTGATTCATGTTCCTGACGGCGGCAATTCCACCCGAACAGTCGGGAGGCGGTTGGACCCAGATTATCTGGGGGTTCGCCGTACTGGCTATCTGCGTCCCGGTCGTCATCAACTACCGCGGTTGGGCAGACCGCATCGCCGCGCGCCGCTGGAACAGGGCACTGCACAAAACCTACCGACAGTCTGTGTTGTATCAGCGCATTTTCACCGCTGTTTTCGCCGTGATAGGCCTCTGCGTCTTCGTCCTCGGCGTCATCGAGGTGGCCCACGGATAGCCCTGCCCCTCAGAGGCGCGACGGTACAGACACAAAACGTCCGCCTGGTCGCCGCGCGAGCCTCCCATGGACCTCAGTGAGGTTTTCCCGGTGACTTCAGGTGATCCAGCGCTGCCAGGAAGAGTGAGGACGTGTGCGGCGCGGACGAGATCGCCGATTCGGCTGGTGACAACTGGCGGACATGGCCGGCGTTGTGGCGGTACGAGACAGCAAGGACCCGGACGGGCCCGTCCTCCTGCTGACCCGGGCAGCCTTGCGCGCGGCCCTTCACCCTCACACTCACTGACCCCCGCGTTGAGGTCATCGGTCTGAGTTCGATGTCCAGGCCGCCATCACGCTGAGCAGGAGTTTCGGGCGTGGCGTTTAGACTTCGGGCGGAGGTGGGTGATGACGATCCCGGGGGCCGGTGGGCTGGGGATGGCCGACGCGCTGGTCCGGCTGTCGCATCTGGTGCAGCACGTGTTCGCCGACGTCGCGCGGGATCACGGCCTCACCTCGCAGCAGTTGCAACTCGTGTGCATGCTGCTCCGCGAGCCGCTCGGGATGACGGATCTGAGCCGGTTGATGCATCTGGAGAGGTCCAGCATGACCGGCCTGGTGGATCGGGTGCAGAAGCGCGGGCTGGCCACTCGGGTCGCCGATCCGGCCGACCGGCGGGCCTGGCGCGTCGCGTTGACCGAGGACGGAGCCGCGCTCGCCGACCGGGCCCATGACGATGTCGTCGCGCGGCTGGACTCGATGGTGGGACGGCTTGAGCGCGACGACCGCGAGCGGCTGGCGTCGACCGTCGCGCTCATCCTGGCCGAGAACGGCTTCGCCCGGCCGATCGCCGTGACGTGAGACCGTAGCTCGGGTCAGGAACGTCCGCCCTCCTTCACGTCGCGGGCCCGGTAGGTGGCCTCTATGGTGTCGCCTTCGTGGAGTCCCCAGCTGATGACGCGCTCGGGGGTCAGGCGGATGTGCGCCGCCGGGCCGGGGACGGCCTCGGCGCGGCCCCGGATCTCGACGCCGCGGGGCCGCCACGGCGGCAGCACGTCGTCGATGACCAGGGCCGCGCGGCCGGTGGCCGACACGTCCCGGAACTTCTTGGAGCTGACGAGATTGCGGCCGCCGATCTCGATGAAGGTCGCGGTCGGGTCGAGCGACCAGCCCAACGGGACCACGTGGGGGACGCCGTCCGCCCCGACCGTGGCCAGCCGCCCGAGCCGGTGCGGGCCGCCGCCGCGCAGGTAGGCGAGTTCCGCCGTAGTGAACACGCTCATGGTGACTTGGTGGTCTGCGGCTGCTGCGGACGGACGGGGGCCGGGGCCTCGGCGGCGGTGCGCCGCCGGACGGCGAAGAGTGCGGCCACGACGCCGATTGCCCCGGCGGCCGCCGCGAGCCAGAACAGGGTGGTGTAGGTGGAGTCGGGCGTCGTGCCGCGCGCCGCGTGTGCCGAGGCGATCACGGCGGCGGCCAGTGCGGTGCCGACCGCGCTGCCCACGGTGCGGGCGATGTTGTTCAGGCCGTTGGCGGTGCCCGTGCGCTCCAGCGGGACGATGTCGGCGATCAGCTTGGGTAGCACACCGATGACCAGGCCGGTTCCGACTCCGACGACCGCATAGAACACCACATGCTGCCACTTCTCGTCGTGCTCGACGGCGAACAGCACCGACGCGGCCGTGATGAGCGTGAAGCCGCCCGCCATCGGCCAGCGGGGGCCGAGTGCCGTGGCGAGCCGTCCGACCGCCATCCCCGCGGGGATCACGGCCAGCGCGCCCGCCAGCATCAGCAGGCCGGCCTCGGTGACCGAGGCGCCGAACCCGACGCCGGTTCCGGCGGGCCGCTGCTGCGCGTACAGCGGCAGCGCCAGGTAGAAGAAGTAGGAGCCGCCGCCGAACAGGAACGCCGCCAGATGCGTCATCAGCATCGGCCGGTCGGCCAGCTCGGCGACGTCGATGAGCGCGTCGCGCCTGGTCCGCTCCACCGCGATGAGCGCGCCGAACAGCAGGACGCCGAGGGCCAGGAGGCCCAGCACCCGTCCGGACGACCAGCCCCATGACGGGCCCTTCGCCAGCGCGAGCAGGATCGCCACCAGGCTTCCGCCGAGTAGGACGGTGCCCGGCATATCGATCCCTCCCGGGGCCTTGCGCCGGTCAGCGGGCACCCACAGCGCCGCCAGCACCAGGCTGACCAGGGTGAGAGCGGTGCCGAGGACGAACAGCCAGCGCCAGGACAGATGGTCGGCCAGCAACCCGCCGACGATCAGCCCGGCGCCCGCCCCGGCGCCGACGATGCCGGACACCAGCCCCATCGCGAAGGGCAGCCGCCGGGCGGGCAGCGCCTCCCGCAGGATCGCCATCGACAGGGGCACCACCGCCAGCGCAGCCCCCTGCAAGACGCGGGCGACGATGAGCTGGCCGATGTTCTGCGAGGCGACCGCACCCACCATGCCGACCGTGTAGACCACCAGCACCGCCAGAAGCACCCGGCGTTTGCCGTGCTGGTCGCCGAGCCGTCCCAGCACCGGTGTCATCACCGCACTGGACAGCAGGAACGCGGTCAGGATCCAAGACGCTGCGGCGGGTGTGGTGTGCAGGCCCGTCTCCAGCACCTTCAGCGCCGGGACCACCACCGTCTGCATCAGCGCATAGACGAAGACCGCGATGACGAGGACGGCCAGGGTCTTGGTTCCGCTCGTCGCGGCAGGGCCGGTTTCGTCAGCGCGCGCGCCGGTCACTCGGTGCCGCCAGGGGTGACGTGCTCGTTCACGGATCCTCCAGTCATTCGTAGTACAGAATGTATGTAGTACGAAGCACTTTAGTTCTCGGTGCGAACGAACGTCAACGGATCTTGTGGTCATGCGGCCGGGCCCGCGCTTTGATGGAGGGGCCGTCCGACGGTGGACGCCGTGGACGGGCGTCCTGGAGGTGTCGCGGTGGGACTGAGGCTGGTGGTGCTCCTGGCGGTTTTCCTCGCCTCAGTGGCTAGCGCCGTTGGCGGCGAGGCGCTCTTCTGGTCGGTCTGGTTCGTCGTATGGGCGTGCGCTCAGGTGGGCGTGGGCGTGCTCGCCGAGGTCTGCATCCGACGGCGCGCGCTGTCGCAGGGGTGGGACGAGGCAGACCGTCCGGTCATGATGCGTCCGGTCGAGTGGTCGCTCGCTCTTGTCGCCATGTCGGCGGTGTGGGGCTCGGGCCACGCCTCATTGGCCTCCGGCGCCGCGCTGTGGGTCCTCATCCTTCCCATGTCATGGCGTGAAAGACGCAGGGGCAGAGCACGGGCGCGGGCACGGGACGGCGGCGGCGCGGGCGAGTAGCGCCTGCCGCCGGGGGCGTGTGAGGCGGGCGGGCGGCGGTCAGCGGGTGGTGGTCAGGCCGCCGGTCACGGCGAGGATCTCGCCTACCGTGTAGCTGGAGTCGGCGTCGGACGCCAGGTACACGTACGCCGGCGCCATCTCCTCCGGCTGCGCGACGCGTCCCATCGGCCCCTCGCTGCCGAGGTTCGCGAGCCCGTCCTGCGGCATGTTCTGGTCGGCGATGTTGAGGACGGTCCAGGTCGGGCCGGGGGCCACCACGTTCGCGCGGATGCCGTCCTTGGCCAGGTGGAACGCGATCGACTTGGTGAAGTTGACCAGGGCGGCCTTGCCGGCCGCGTAGTCGATCATCGTGTCGCTGCCCTTGAGAGCCTCCTCCGAGGCGGTCGCGATGATGGAGTCGCCCGCCTTAAGATGCGGACGCGCGGCCTGCACGAGGTGGAAGTACGAGTACACGTTCACCTTGAAGGAGCGGTCCCAGTCCTCGAAGGAGAGCTGCGACAGGTCCAGCTGGCTGTTCAGGTGGGCCGCGTTCTGTACCAGGATGTTCAGGCCGCCCAGTTCCCGCACCGTCCGCTCGACGGCGCCGTAGCAGAACGACGCATCGGCCAGGTCGCCGGACAGCGGCAGGCACCTGCGCCCTTCGGCCTCCACGGCGCGACGCGTCTCGTCCGCGTCCTGCTGCTCCTCCGGCAGGTACGTGATGGCGACGTCGGCGCCCTCGCGGGCGTAGAGCACCGCCACCGCGCGTCCGATGCCCGAGTCGCCGCCCGTGATCAGCGCGATCTTGCCGCGCAGCTTGTCCGCGGCGCGGTAGCGCTCCGCCTGGTAGCGGGGCTTCGGCTCGACGTCCTGCTCGCTGCCGGGCGGCTGCTGCCGCTGCTTGGGATATGGAGGCACCGGTTCCGAGAGAACCTGCGGCTTCGTGCGGTCGTCTCCGTTGCCCTGCACGTTCTACGACCCCCTTGGGCGTCCGCGGTGGGCGGGGCAGGCCACCCCTGTCACTGCGTGTGGCGGCTACCCCTGAAGCCGCCCGTCAAACGCCGTCAGACTCCAGCAGCGACCGGACGAGGGCGCGGTAGTCGTCCTTCATCGGCAGTTCGCGTTCGACCTTGACGCGGCGACGGGTCGCGGTCACGTCGACGCCGCGGATCGGGTCGTGGCCGACCTTCTCGTAGGTCTCCCACCAGAGCCCGATACCGCGTCGCTGCCAGGACGGGATCTCGTTGAAATTGATACCGCGCGCGTAGAGGAGTTCATTCTTCGCCGAGACGGACGTGCGTTCCAGTTCGCGGGTGGCCTGCCGGCCGGAGCGGCCCTCCTTGCGGAGCGTCCAGTAGCACAAGCCTTCCAGGGCGCAACGGGCGGCGTCGGTCTGGCGCCAGGAGAAGTAGTCGACGACGTCGTCCACGGTCGTGCCCATCCAGATGCGGCTGTCGAACGCGGCGGGCTCACCGGCGGCGTGGGTGAACGCGGCGGTCGTGATGCTCGCCGACAGGGAGACGAGCTTCTCCACCTCGCGGCCGAACAGGTCGAAGGACGGGTCGAGGACGACGGAGATCTCGTCGCTCTCGGTGTAGGCGTAGCGGGCGCCGAGGTCGGTGAGGAGTGTCTGCGCGGTCTCGGTCATCAGCTCCGAGAAACGCGGGTCGAAGGGTTTGTCGAAGTGCGTCTCGGTGAAGCGGGAGAAGGAGCGGCCGTCCACGCGGATGACCGTCCACGCGCCGGGCAGCAGGGTGAGGGAGTGGAACCATTCGCGGGCGCGCATCTGCGCCTCAAGGTCCTTCATCGGTCATCTCCCTGACGTCGAATGCGCCGTCGGCGGCGGGGGTCACCGTGAACAGCGCGTCGAAGCCGTCCGATGGGCGCGGACGGCGAAGACGTTTGAGCGTGGCATAGACGCCGACGTCCGGCACCCGGATTTCGGCCGGACGGGCGGAGTTGCGCAGCATCGAGAGCGTGACGTCCGGCGGGAACCAATAGCCGATGATGTGCGCGCCGTGACGGCGGCCGACGGTGATGAGCGGCCGCCATTCGTCCGGGGACGGGTTCGTGTTGTCGACCGCCACGTCTCGGTCCTGTTCGAGGACCTCGGATATGAGCCGCAGCTGGCGTGCCTCCTTGCGCCGTGCCCCCCTCGGGAAGAGGTCCTTGCTGACGTGGACGTGCCCGGCCAGATGCCGCCGGTAGAAGGTTGTCTTCCCGGACGCCTGGAGGCCGATCAGGATGGCCAGCTCGGGCATCAGCCTGGGACGAGGGCGCGTACCACGTCGGCGGCGGGGGCGTCGGTCGTGTGGTGGAAGGACTCGCCCGCCCACAGGTTGACGCCCTCGGGGTCTCCCTGCGCGGCCGATGCCTTGCGCAGCGGTGAGGTCACGTAGTGGACGTCGGGGTAAGCGGCCGGTGCATGCGGCGAGTGTTCGGTGAGGAAGCGGTTGACCAGGCCCCGGGCGAGCCGTCCGCTGAAGGCTCGGGTCAACGCGGTGGACGTGAAGCGCGGGTCGGTCAGGGCGGCCTTGTGGACGGCGCTGGCGCCGCTCTCCGGGCAGCGGACGAACGCCGTCCCCAACTGGGCGGCGACGGCGCCCACGGAAAGGACCTCGGCGACGTCCGCGGACGAGGCGAGGCCACCGGCCGCGATGAGCGGCTGCGAGGTCATCGCGTGGACCGAGTGCAGCAGGACGCGCAGCGGCAGCGGTTCGTCCGACGTGTTCGTGAACGACCCGCGGTGACCGCCCGCTTCGGAACCCTGGAGGCAGAGCGCGTCGGCGGCGGACGCCTGGCGCGCCTCGTCCACGGACGTCACGGTGACGATGACGGTCACGCCCTTCGCCTGGAACGCCCGGACGACGGCCTGCGACGGGCAGCCGAACGTGAAGCTGACGAACGGCGGCGGGTCGGACAGCAGGTCGGCGACCTTGGCCTCGTAGGCGTCGTCGCGAGGGCCCGGAGTGCCGGGAGACACGCCGAGGCGTTCGGCTTCTGGCGCGAGGCGGTCGCGGTAGGCGGCGACCTCGGCGGGGTCGATCTCGTCCAGGGACGGCATGAAGACGTTCATCCCGAACGGGCGCGAGGTCAGCTTCCGGGTCGCCTCGATGTCCGCGCGCATGGCCTCCGGAGTCTTGTAGCCGGCGGCGAGGAAGCCGAGGCCGCCCGCCTCCGACACGGCGGCGGCCAGCTCGGGCGTCGACGGGCCGCCCGCCATCGGCGCCTGGATGATCGGGACGTCCGTCCACATGGGCCTACCTCGTTTCCGGTCGGGACGGCGCGGTGCGCGGCCACCGCCGGCGCGGCCCCCGGGGTCCGGCGGCGGCTCCGCCGCGACTCGTCCTCATGATCAGCACGATAATCCGGTGGGAAGGTCCGGCGCCGACGCGGGGTTCCCCCAACGACGGAAGACGAAAGGGGACGGCATGCGGGTGCTGCTGCACTACGACATGGACCACGCCGAGCCCGGGCTCGACATCGCGAGCTGCTCCGAGCAGGACGAGGCGCGGTTCGCGGAGCTGCTGCCGGACGCCGAGGTCATCTGGCATGTGCTGCGGCCGCTCACGGCCGCCGACATGGACCGCGCGCCGAAGCTGCGGCTGATCCAGAAGCTCGGCACCGGGGTCAACACGATCGACCTCGACGCGGCGAAGGAGCGCGGGATCGCCGTCGCGAACATGCCGGGCCGGAACGCCCAGGCCGTCGCGGAGACGTCGCTGCTGCTGATGCTGGCGGCGCTGCGCCGGGTCGTCGCGTTCGACGCGCGGACGAAGCGCGGTGAGGGCTGGCCCGCCGACCGCGGGCTGACCGGCGGGGAACTGGCCGGGCGGACGGTCGGCCTGCTCGGCGGCGGCGAGATCGCGTCCCTGCTGCGCGGCATGCTGGAGGCGATCGGTGCGCGCGTCCTCTACACATCGCGCCGGCCGCGCCGCGACGACCCGGCCTGGCGGGAGCTGGACGACCTGCTCCGCGCCAGCGACATCGTGTCGGTGCACGTGCCGCTGACCGACGAGACCCACCACCTGCTCGACGCCGGGCGGCTCGCGCTGCTGCCTGAGGGCGCCATCGTCGTCAACACGGCGCGCGGTGCGGTCATCGACGAGGCGGCGCTGGTGGACGCGCTGGCGGCGGGCCGGCTCGGCGGCGCCGGCCTCGACGTCTTCGAGAAGGAGCCGGCGGACGCGTCCAACCCGCTCCTCGCCCTGGACAACGTCGTCGTCATGCCGCACGTCGCCTGGCTGACCCGCGAGACCTGGGACAGGTACTTCGCCGTCGCGGTGGAGAACTGCCGCCGCCTCGCCCGAGGGGACGCACTCCTCCACCGCGTCGTCTAACCGCGACCGGCCGCGAGCTTCGTCTCCATCCACTCGACACCGAAGCGCACCACGTCGGGTGCTTCGAACAGGTGGCTGATGGCCGCGCCGACCTCGCCCCGGCGGTCGTACCCGGCGGCGAGCATGTCGCGGGCGATGACCTCGAAGGCGTCCACCCCCTCGGGCACGACCGGGTCGTAGTCGAAGGCGCCGTTCCCGGAGTCGATGTCGTGGAAGCGCCGCCAGACGCGCTCGCCGTCCACGAGGATGGGCTGCTCGTAGTCGACGAACCGCTTGCCGGGCGCGTCGGCGAGCGCCTCGGCGTGGTGCAGGAGAGTGAGGGTTTCCAGGGGCGCGCCCAGCATGAGCACGCGGCCGCCCATCTCGGTGAGGCGGGCCAGGGGGCTGCCTGGGCCGTGCGGGTCGTCCCATGGGTGGTCGTCCATCAGGGCGTGGGCGTCCGGGCCCAGGGCTGCGAAACTCACGTCGGGGTGGCGGCTGCGCACCGCGCCCGGATGGCGGCGCAGTGCCTCGGGCAGCCGGCCGTTGTCGTGGTCGGCCTCGCTGAGCACCGGGTCGAAGGCGGGATGCCCGGCGCGGACGGCGGCCTGCCAGTCCGCGGGCCAGTCGGTGAAGTCGTAGGGCGGGGCGTCGTTCCAGCCGCAGGTGACCATCAGCGTGCCCGTGGCGCCGACCGCGTCCCGCAGCGCGCCGATGACCGTCTGCGTGCCGCCGGCGACATACCCCAGCGCCGACATGCGGGTATGGAACATCACGATGTCGCCCTCGGCGAGGCCGAGCGCGGTCAGGTCGCGGGCCAGGGCGTCGCGGGTGACCGGGCCGCCGGAGCGCTTGAGCAGGTCCAACTCGTCCATGAGCGCAACGTACGCACCGGCCCCGGCCCGGTCGACCCTTTTTCGGACGTCCGGTACGGCGTCCCGGCTACGGGATCAGAACCGGCTTCACGACCTTCCCGGACGTCGTGTCGGCCTCCGCCTGGTTGATCTGGTCCAGCGGGTAGGTCGTGATGAGGCGGTCGAACGGGAACCGGCCCTGCCGCCACAGCTCGATCATCGTCGGGATGAACGTTTGCGGGACGGCGTCGCCCTCGATGATGCCCTTGACCGTCCGGCCCATGAGCAGGAGGTTCGCGTCCAGCCGGTACTCGGCGGCGCCGACGCCGACCAGGCCGCACACGCCGGTGGTGCACAGCGACGCGACCGCCGTCGACACCACCTCGGGGACGGCGGTGGTGTCGAACGAGTACCGCACGCCCTCGCCGCCGGAGATCGCCCGGATCTGCCCGGCGATGTCGTCGTCCGCGCCGTTCAGCACGTGCGTGGCGCCCAGCTCGCGGGCCAGGTCGAGCCGCGACTCGTGCAGGTCGACCGCGACGATCGTGGTCGCGCCCGCGACCCGCGCGGCCAGCACGGCGGACAGCCCCACCGCGCCCGCACCGAAGATCGCGATGCTGTCGCCGGCGCGGACGCCGAGGGAGAGCAGCACCGAGCCGGCGCCGGTCTGCACGCCGCAGCCGAGCGGCCCGAGCTGTTCGAGCGGCACGTCGGCGGTTACCGGCACGACGTTGCGGACGGTCCCGAGCGCGTGGGTCGCGAACGACGACTGCCCGAACCAGCGGGTGTGGACGGCCTCGCCGTCGCCGGTCGTGGCGCGCGGCACGCCGTCCAGCGGCATCGCGAGCATGTTGAGCGCCGTCATCTGCGGGCACGCGCCGGGGCGCGCGGTGCGGCAGGTGTCGCACGTCCCGCACGAGTCGAACGACATGACCACGTGGTCGCCGGGGGTGAGGCCGGTGACGCCGGCCCCGACCGCCTCCACCACGCCCGACCCCTCGTGGCCGAGCACGACGGGCTTGGCGACCAGGTCGCCCGGTACCCGCCCGAGCATGTCGGTGTGGCACATCCCGGCACCGGCGATCTTGACGAGCACCTCACCGGGCCCGGGGTCGGCGAGGTCGAGCGACTCGATCGCGTACGGGGCGTCTGCGGCGCGCAGCACCGCGGCTTGGATCTGCACCAGGGCTTCCTTCGGGGGAGGGAGGGCGGAGGGGAGGCGCTCCGGTCGGGCGGAGGAACGCGCTCCAGAGGGAGGCGCGCTTCAGGCGGTGGAGGCGGTTCAGGCGGTGGAGGCGGTTCAGGCAGTTGGAGGCGGTTCAGGCGATGGAGTAGCGGACGGGGAGGCGCTTCAGCCCGCCGACGAAGGTGGTGGCGATGCCCACCGGCTCTCCGGCCGGCTCGATCGAGCGGAGGCGCGGAAGCAGTTCCTCGTAGAACGCGCGGATCTCCATGCGGGCGAGCGCGGCGCCGAGGCAGTAGTGGACGCCGAAACCGAACGCGAGGTGCTTGTTCGGGTCGCGGCCGACGTCGAACGTGAACGGTTCGTCGAAGACGTCCTCGTCGCGGTTCGCGGACGGGTAGGAGAGCAGGACGGCGTCGCCCTCCCGGATGGTCGTGCCGCGCAGTTCGTAGTCCTGCGTGGCGGTGCGCATGAACTCCTTGACCGGGGTGACCCAGCGGATCATCTCGTCCACCGCGAACGGCATCAGCTCCGGCTTCTCCTGGAGCCGCTTGAGCTGGTCGGGGTGCTCCATGAGGGCGTGCAGGCCGCCGGAGATCGTCGCGCTGGTGGTGTCGTGCCCGGCCGTCGCGATGATGACGTAGTACGAGGCGGTGTCGAAGTCGTTGAGCGGCTCGCCGTCGACCCGCGCGTTGGCGATGGCGGACGCGAGGTCGTCGGTCGGGTCCTTGCGGCGCGCGACCGTCAGCTCCTGGAAGTACGCGAAGAAGTCGAGCAGGACCTGGAGCTTCTCCTCGTTGGTCGTGCCGCGCTGGAACTCCGCGTCGTCCCCGCCGAACAGCTCCTGCGTCAGCTTCAGCATGCGGCCGAAGTCGCTCTCGGGGAGCCCGAGGAGCGACAGGATCACGTACAGCGGGAAATGGACGGCGACCTCCTGGGCGAAGTCGCATTCGCCGCCCAGCTCCACCATCCGGTCGACGTACCGTTTCGCGAGCTCCTTGATGCGCGGCTCCAGCGCCCGCATGGCGCGCGGCCGGAACCAGTCCGCGCCGATCGCCCGGATGACCCGGTGGTCGGGGTCGTCCATGTGGATGAGCGTGCGCAGCGCGATGCCCTGCTCGGCCCGCTCCCGGTTCAGCCGGTCGAACTCGGCGGTGCCGAGCAGGGGGCGCGGCGCGTTGAGGAAGATCTGGTGGTTGCGCTCGATCTCCAGGACGTCCTCGTGCTTGGTGATCGCCCAGAACGGCTCGTACTCGGGGGCGTCCACCCGGTGCACCGGCGACTCGCGGCGCAGCAGCGCGAGGGACGCGTGCAGCCGGCGGTCGTCGGCGTAGGCGTGCGGGTCGGCGAGGTCGAGGCCCGCCTCGGCCACGGTAAGCGTCATCGCTCTGCTCCTCGATCGGGGCTGCCGCCACCCAGGAACCTACGGGGCCGAATCGCGTTCGGTCAACGATTCCCGTAGGCGCCGGGCCGCCCCCGCCCCGGCCTCCCGCTCAGCCGCCGGTGAACGCGCCGTCCGCCAGCTCGCCGAAGCGGTCGAGCTCCTCCGCGGGCGCGTCGATCGCGCGCAGCGGGCCGGCGTCGGCGAGGTGCGTCCGGGCGTAGAGCCGGGCGACGAGCGCCTTGCGGTCCGTGCCGGAGTCGGCGCGCTCCCAGCCCGCCTGCTCCAGCAGCAAGGCTGCCGCATAGACGTCCGCCATGTACTGGGCGAGCGGGAAGAGCCGCGCCTCGGCGACGGTCCTGTCCAGGCCGCGCCACCTGTCTATGGCCTCGCGGAGATGACCGATGCGGTCGCCGACCAGCCCGGCCGTGGCGTCGTCGCCCGGCGGCGCCTGCCGGACGGCCTCGGTGAGCCTCTCCAGGAACGGCTCGTGCGCGTCCTGCCGTTCGATGGCGCGGCGGACGTCCAGGCACAGGACGTTGTCACCGCCCTCCCAGATGGGGTTGACCTGAGCGTCGCGCAGGATGCGCGCCACCGGCCACTGCTCGATGTAGCCGTTCCCGCCGTGGATCTCGATGGCGTCGCTGGCGGCCGTCACACCGAGCCTGGCCGCCCTCAGCTTGATGAGCGCCGCCCCGATGCGCAGCCTCGGGCGTCCCAGATAGCCGTCGAACACGAGGGCCTGCGCGGCCTCGGTCTCCACGATCAGCTCGGCGAGCTTGCGCCGCATGAGCGGCTGGTCGGCCAGCGGGGCACCGAACGCCTCGCGCGCCCGCGCGTAGCAGAGCGACTCGACCAGGGCCCGCCGCGCGCAGCCGACGCCCATCATCGAGATGCCCAGGCGCGCCCCGTTCGTCAGCTCCATCATGCGGGCGAGTCCCTTGCCGTCGCCGCCCTGCCCGGCGCTGGACGACGGGGCCAGCAGGAACGCCTCCGCGTCCGTGAACTCGATCTCCGCCGAGGCCACCGAGCGCGTGCCGAGCTTGTCCTTGAGGCGGCGGATGCGGACGCCGTTGCGCGTCCCGTCCCGCCGCTCCCTGAGGACGAGGAACGGCGCGATCCCCCGGACCCCGTCGGCGGCGCCCTCCGACTTCGCCAGCACCACGAACGCGGACCCGTTGGCGTTGGACGCGAACCACTTGAACCCGTTGAGCCGCCAGGCGTCCCCGTCCTTGGACGCCGTCGACTCCAGCGCGCCCAGATCCGACCCGCCTGACCGCTCCGTCAGCATCTGTGCCGCCTCGCCGGACATCTCCCCGGCGGCGAACAGGTCCCGCACCCGCTCCCGGACGTCCTCGGGCGCGAACATCTCGGTCAGCCGGACGACCATGTCGCCGCCGGTCCCGAGCGCGCAGGCCATGCCGATGTCGGCCTGGTCCAGCAGGTAGCTCCAGGCCACGCCCAGCGGCGCCGGGTCGACCCCGTTGGCCTTCGCCTCCGCGACGAAGTCGGGCCGCGTGAACGACGTCGCGACGAGGTCCCGCCGGGCCGCCTCGAACGACGGCGGCATGACGACCTCGCTGACGTCGCGTCCCCACCGGTCGTACTTCTCCAGCCGCGGCGGGTTGCGGTCGGTCTCCTCGGCGCGATCGGCGATCGGCCCGCCCATCAGCGCGCCCATCTCCTTCAGCCGCGGCTCGGCCCAGCCGAACCCGTCCCCGAGGTGGCGCCGCATGAGGAACCGCAGAGTGGGGTCGCAGTCGTACCAGTTGCGGCCCACGGCCCCCTGGTAGCGCTCGGTCGCGTACCGGCGCGCCTTCTCCGCGCCGCCGAACGGCAGCCGGTCGAACGGCTCGATCAGATAGGACGTCATGAACCCGACATTACGCTTCTCCGTCACATGATGGAACCCTGTAACAGCATCGGCCGGGCGCCGGTGTATCGCGAGCGTATGGAAAACCGCATACGGCACCGCAACAGCCGTCCGCCTTCAGTGGAGGCATGCACCAGAGCGCATTCCACTCCTCGACCGCCCGAGGCCCCGCCCACGACCTGCCCCTTCGGCGGTGAGCCGTGGCGCACTCATCCTCGGCGCTGAAGGTGCGCGTCCTGGCGGTCGCCACCCGGCTCCTGGCGGTGCTGCTGGTGCCGATCGCCTTCTGCCGCGCACCGGGCCGCGCCCGTTTCCTGGCCTGCCAGTGGGCGTTGAGCCTGCGCTTCCCGGCCGAGGACCTCCGCGGGCTGGCGCCGGAAACGCTGGCGGCGTTCACGCACGCGCGGGCCGAGGCGTTCTGGCGGGACGGGCAGCTGATCGGCCTCACCTCGGGGTACCGGGACGCGGCGGAGCAGCACCGGCTCTTCTGGACGGAGGTGCGGCGCACCGGCTCGGTGCCGGCGGCGCGGCGCCGGGTGCTGCCGCCGGACGAGTCCAGCCATGTGCGGGGCCTCGCGATCGACGTTCGTCCGACGGAGGGCGCGCAGTGGCTCGAACGGCACGGCGGGCGGTACGGGCTCTACCGCATCTACCGGAATGAGTGGTGGCACTTCGAGTACCGCGTCGTCGAGCCGATCCAACTGCCGCATCCCGATGCCGCCGAACGGCGTCCGCCGATGTACGCGAATCCGGCCGAATTTCTGCGGAGGCGCCCGTGAATAGGGTCGCGATTCCCGTTGAGAGCGAGGCTGCCCCCCCGCGAACGGTGGGACGAACTGCTCCGTCTCGCTCAGCGCGCCCACCGCGCCCAGCGCGCGCGCAGGATCCGCATCGTGGGCGTCATGGGGCATCTTCCGCTGGCCGACCGGGCCGACCCCGCAGCCAACGCGCCGGCGGTCTCCCCCGTGCGCCGGGCCCGGCTGACGTCGGGTTTTGCATATGCCGGCGATATGGGACGCCGCTTAACCTGCAGGTATGGACAGGCGCCCAGGGCTCAGCGCCCGGCTGAAACTCACCCTCAGCTACGCCGGCTTCCTCATGCTCGCCGGGGCCCTCCTGCTGGCCGTGGTCTGGGTGTTCCTCCTGCGGTACGTGCCCGATGGGGCCATCCAACTCGGGGGAGGGAACGACCGGCCCGGGGGGCCGGGACCGAGGTTCGTCCCCGGCCGAGAAGACCTCCAGCGCGCCTTCGTCCCCCGCGCGGCGACGGCGATGGCCTTCCTGCTGGTGTTCGGCCTGGTCGGAGGATGGCTCCTCGCCGGCCGGATGCTCGCACCGCTCACCCGGATCGCGGACGCGGCACGGCTGGCGTCCAGCGGATCGCTGTCCCACCGGATCCGCCTGGAAGGCCCCGCCGACGAGTTCCGCGAACTCGCCGACGTCTTCGACACCATGCTCGAAACGCTCGAATCCCATGTCGCCGAGCAGCGGAGGTTCGCCGCGAACGCCTCCCACGAACTGCGCACCCCGCTGGCGATCTCGCAGACGCTCCTCGACGTCGCCCGCAACGACCCCGCGCGGGGCCGGGACCAGCTCATCGAACGCCTCCACACCGTCAACACGCGGGCGATCGACCTCACGCAGGCCCTTCTCCTGCTCAGCCGCGCCGACCGCAGGAACTTCGCCCGCGAGGTGGTCAACCTGTCCCTCGTCGCCGAGGAGGCCGCCGAAACACTGCTCCCCTTCGCCGAACGGCGCCAGATCACGCTCGCCGTCACCGGCGAGAAGGCGCAGACCCTCGGCTCCGCCGAACTCCTCCTGCAACTGGTGACGAACCTCGTCCAGAACGCCATCGTCCACAACCTGCCCACCGGCGGCACCGTGACCGTCCACACCGAAGCGCGGCACGGCGCGAGCGTCCTGCAGGTCGAGAACACCGGACGGCCGGTGCCGCCGGAGCTGATCCCGACCCTCACCGAACCGTTCCAGCGCGGCACGCAGCGCCAGCGCACCGACGAGCACGCGGGCGTCGGCCTCGGGCTGGCCATCGTGCGCAGCATCGTCCGGGCGCACGACGGCGCCCTCGACCTCACCCCCCGTCCCGGCGGCGGCCTCATCGCCACGATCCGCCTCCCCCTGCACACCGCCTGGACCGTCCCCGAACGGAACCCGCTGGCCGGGTAGGGTCGAGCCCGCCATGGACCACCCGGACATCCGCCCGCTCACCGCGCGCTCGGTCGTGCTGAGCACGCTGCTCGGCGTCCACCCGCCCCGGCTCCCGGCCCGCCACCTCGTCCGCGTCGGCGACCTGTTCGGCATCGCCGAGGGGACGGTCCGCGTCGCGCTCTCCCGCATGGTGGCCTCCGACGACCTCGTCCAGTCCGCCGGCGGGTACGCGCTCACCGACCGCCTCCTCGCCCGCCAGGCCCGCCAGGACGAGGCCCGCCGCCCGCCGACGCGCCCCTGGGACGGCACCTGGGAGATCGCCGTGATCACCGCCGAGCGCCGCCCCGCCGCCGACCGCACCGCCCTGCGCCAGGCCATGTCCGCGCTCCGCCTCGCCGAACTCCGCGAGGGCACCTGGCTGCGCCCCGCGAACCTGACCCGCACCCGCCCGGACCCGGTCGTCCGCCAGTGCACCTTCCTGACGGGCCGCCCCGAAGAGGACCCCGCCTCACTGGCCGCCACCCTCTGGGACCTGGACGCCTGGACGTCCAAGGCCGAGACCCTCCGCACGGCCCTGACCGAGGCGACCGACATCGCCGACCGCTTCACCCTGGCCGCCGCCGTCCTCCGCCACCTCCTGAGCGACCCGCTCCTCCCCGCGCCCCTACTCCCACCCGCCTGGCCGGGCCCAGCCCTCCGCACCCTCTACGAGTCGTTCGAGAAGGACTTCGAGCAACTCCTCACAACCCAAGTACTGACCTGACCGCCCCCTACCGGGACGCGCCGCCGACCTTTACCCTGACAATCCGTCGGACGGGAGGTTCGATGGACCGGCCAGAACAAGCAGCGGCAGGGTCATCTGGTATCCGTGGTCGCCCGTGGGAGCCCGGTGCCTGGCCGCTCGACCCGGAAGCGGTCGCGGCACTGCGCGGGCGGACCGCAGTATCGACTCTCTACGCGCTCGATCTCGACTTCCGGGGCGCGGATCTCACCGGCGCGGACTTCATCGAGGCCTGGTTGAGCGGGTCGGACTTCTCCGGCTGCGGCCTCGGCCGTTGCGTGTTCTGGAGAGCGCACTGCGAGAGGGCGAACTTCCGTGGTGCCGATCTGGCGCGCGCTGATTTCGTCAAGGCGTTCCTCAGCGGGGCGGACTTCGCCGGGGCTCGGATGCACGGGGTCCGGCTCGGGCGGGCGGAGTGCATACGCACGTCCTTTGCCGGAGCCGATCTGCGTCGGGCGGACATCGGGGATGCCACGTTCATCGACTGCGACATGAGGAATGCCGATCTCCGCGAGTCCAACGTGGTGCTCACCGGCCTCGGCGGCACGGATTTCACGAACACCCTGGTGAGGGGCATGACCGGCAGCGTGGTCGGCTCCATCGTGCTCACCGATCACGGAGTCGCCGACGAGCTTGAGGGCATCCGGCTGGAGCGCTGGTTCAGGCGCAACGGCGCGGACGTGTCGGTACTGCATTAGCGGAGTGCGCGTGCGGGCTGGGGAGACAAGGAGCGATGGCGGGGCTCTGAGGGTTGTTGTATGGGCCGGGGACGGGCTCACGCCTGATGACAGCGAGCGCTTGACTCTCGCCGCGCTGCGTCCGGCCAGGCTCGATGCGGCCGCGCTGGATGTGCTCGCCGTCGTTCTCGCCGGGCAGCGGCGTCTGGAGGACGTGCTCGGGGCGAGCGCCCTCATCACTCCCGTCTCCAGTCAGCTCGGGGCATTGACCGTGGCGCTCGGCGACGCGCGGGGCCCGCTGCGGGTCCGGTTCGGTCGGATGGTGGCCGAGTGGACGGTGTACGCGGGGTGGCTGAACGCAGCACTCCGGCGTGACGAACAGGCCATCGGGCTGTTCGCCCGGGGTGAGGACCTCGCCGACGAGTTCGATGACGGCACCATCGGGGCGATCGCCACCTCGTTCCGCGGGTATGTCGCGCGGCGGCAGGGCCGGCCGCGGGCGGTGGTGCGGGCCGCGATGGCGGCGCTGGCGGTTCCGGGCGGCCATCACGTCCAGGCGACCTTCGACCGGCTGCAGGCCGCGCAGGGCTACGCCGCTCTCGGGGAGACCGAGCGGGCACGGCGGCTGCTCGACGAGGCCGCCGACCGTTCCATGGACGCGGTCGAGCCACCGCCGCCGGTCTACTGGTATTCGCAGTCCTTCTTCGCGCTCAACATCGGTGTCGCGCAACTCGGCATCGGCGAGTACACGGCCGCGGCGGCGCTGCTGGCCGACGGCTTGGACGGCATTCCGGAAGAGCAGGCCGAAGCCGAGTGGCTCGGCGAGTACCGGGAGGCGCTCGCTGCGGCGCGGGCTGTCTCTTGACCCGGGGACAGGTTAGAAGGTGATGACCTGGCGGACGGCTTCGGCGGTGTGGAGGCGGTCGAAGCCGGTGTTGATGTCGTCCAGGGGGAGGCTTCCGGTGAGCAGCGCGTCAACGGGGAGGTTGCCGTTGCGGTACATCGCGATGAAGCGGGGCACGTCGCGGCGGGGGACGCAGGAGCCCAGGTAGCTGCCCCGCAGCGTCTTCTCCTCGGCGACGAGGCTGAGGGCGGGCAGGGTCAGGGGCGCGCCGGGGGCGGGGAGGCCGACGGTCACCGTGGTACCGCCGGAGCGGGTGGCGGCGTACGCCTGCTCCAGGACGGGCACCACGCCCGTCGTGTCGATGACCTTCTCCGCGCCGCCGGACGTCAGGTCGCGGATCGCGTCCGTGGCGTCCGGACCGCCCGGGACGGGGTGCGCGCCGAGCGAGGCGGCCAGGTCGAGCTTGTCCTGGACGAGGTCGACCGCGTAGACCGTCGCGGCGCCGGCGGCCTTGGCGGCGAGGACGGCGGACAGGCCGACGCCGCCGAGGCCGAAGACGGCGACGGTGTCGCCCGGAGCGACGGCCGCGCTGTAGAGGGCGGCGCCGGCGCCGGTGAGGACGGCGCAGCCGAAGAGGGCGGCGATGTCGAACGGCAGGTCCGGGTCGATCTTCACGGCGGAGCGGGACGACACGACGGTGTACTCGGAGAACGCGGAGACGCCGAGGTGGTGGTTGGGGCGGGTGCCGTCGGCGGCGACGAAGCGCTTGCCGCCGCCGAGGAGGGTGCCCGCGCCGTTGGCCTGCGCGCCGGGGCCGCAGAGGGCGGGCCGTCCGCCGACACAGCGTTCGCAGTGGCCGCACGCCGGGACGAACGCCAGGACGATGTGGTCGCCGGGCGCGAACTCGGTCCCGGGCCCGGTCTCGACGACCTCGCCGGCGGCCTCGTGGCCGAGGGCCATGGGGAGCGGGCGGGGGCGGGAGCCGTTGATGACCGAGAGGTCGGAATGGCAGAGGCCCGCGGCGCCGATCCGCACCAGCAGCTCGCCGGGGCCCGGCGGGTCGAGGCGCAGGCCGGCGATCTCCAGCGGGCGGGACTCGGCGTAGGGGGCGGGGCGTCCGGACTCGACGAGGACGGCGGCGCGGGTCTCGGTCATGGGATCAGCTTCTCCATCTCGGTGCGGACGGGGCCGGTGATCTCGACCGGGCGGCGGGTGTCCCGGTCGACGAAGACGTGCACGAAGTGTCCCTCGGCGATGGGGGCCCCGTCGGACGCGCGGACCATGCCGACCTCCCAGCGGACGCTGGAGCGGCCCAGCTTGCCGATGCGCAGCCCGACCCTGATCGTGTCCGGGAACGCGACCTCGGCCTTGTACTCGCAGTGCGACTCGACGCAGAGGCCGATGGACGGGGACGTCGCCGGGTCGAAACCGGCCGTCCGGATCATCCACTCGTTGATGACGGTGTCCATGAGCGAGTAGTGGACGACGTTGTTGACGTGCCCGTAGACGTCGTTGTCCTTCCACCGCGTGGGGACGTTCTCCCAGTACTGGTACTCGCCGGTCATGGAGGGCAGCCTATGTTCGGCCCGAAGGCGGCATGGCATCGGGCCGGGGAACGGTGACCGTGCCCAGCGGCGGGTGGGCGGTGCGGTGCGTCCGCCCAACGGGGAAGCGGCGTTCACCAGGCCGCGAGGAAAGGTTCTGAGCACGATCCCGGCCAGGTGAACGCCGCCCCCTTGAGCGGCACCGCGTCCGGTGCCGCCGTTCTAGGACGCGCGGGCCGCGTCGAAGCGCGTCGTCACGTCCGTCCAGTCGACGAGGGTCCAGAGCTTCTCGACGTAGTCGGGGCGGACGTTGCGGTATTGCAGGTAGTACGCGTGCTCCCAGGCGTCGAAGACCAGCAGCGGGGTGGTGTTCATGCCGACGTTGCCGTGGTGGTCGTAGACCTGCTCCACCACGAGGCGGCGGCCGAGCGGCTCCCACGCCAGGACGCCCCAACCGGACCCCTGCACGGTGGACGTCGCCGTGGTGAGCTGCTTCTGGAACGCCTCGAACGTCCCGAAGTGCTCGTCGATCGCGGCCGCCAGCTCGCCTTCGGGTCGGTCGCCGCCGTCGGGCGACAGGTTGTTCCAGAAGACCGAGTTCTGAACGGTCCAAGATCGCGACCTGCGGCAATGCGACCCGTTCCTGCTCTGACCTGGCGCTACTGCCCTCGATGGTTCTCGTCGTCTCGCGCGTGATCGCGAACCCATGTGCCCCCGATGTGCCCTCGCGCCATCGGGGGCACTGGTCGCGGCAACGGCTCCGGAGGGCGCTGGCCCCCTGCAGGTGGTAGGGCCTCTGACCTGCCGGTGCACACTTCCCACACACAGTGGGGCAGGTAGCCGTTCCGCGCATGTTCCGGATCTTGGTCTGCGGCGTCTGTCTGTGGATTGATGTGCCGGGCACTGATCAAGGCACGGACGGCACAGACTCTACGAAGCTCCGAGCAGCACAGCACCGTTGGCGGGATCGATGATCGCGACCACCGCCTGTGTGGAGAAGAAGTCGATGGCAGCGCATGCTATGCCTGGGCTGATGTTGGTCGTCACATGGGCATGCTCCTCCCAGGGCTCGTATCCCCAAGCAATGTTGAACACGGTCAATCTCTGGCCGTCGCTCAAGACGATCTCGGTGGCCAGTCCGGCCCGCTCCTGGAGCAGCCGGAGGACCGCTTCGTCCTGTGGAGGCGGCTGGTCGGTAGTCACAGTGCCAGATTGCCATGGCCGGTGATCAAGTACTGATCGGAGAGACCGTACTAGCGGCTCCTCCCTCGCATCGCTGCACCGACCCGGAGCGCCCATTCGCGCGAACGGCGAGGTGGTGTGACAGACGTTGGCGCGCGAATGGGTGTTCCGGCCCCAGGAGGGGTCTGGGGAACCACGGGGTTCCCCAGTAGCGCACGCTGAACCACTCGCCCCGTGCATACCGTGACGAGCAACGGTGCTTGACGACAGCAAGGCATGGTGGTCGTCGACAAACGGGGTTTGACGCTACGGCGCGGGCTCGTCCTTGGTGGCGGCGCGCCCCCCGTGACCGCCGGCGAGTGGCGGACGGGGCGGCGGTGGCAGGATGCGCGGCCCGGCGCGGCCGTCCGGTGACCGGCGCCCACGCCGCACGCTCCGGGCGGCCTGGCGCGGGGCCGCGCAGCGGCCTGAGCGCCGCCGCCCCTTGATCTCAAACAGCCTAATTCGGCAATGATCAAGGGTTGTGTCCCGCGCGGACGGACGTGGGCCGGTCAGGGATGGCCGAGTAGGTGGGCTTGTCCTACGGGGTGCCAGTCCCAGAGTCGTTCGGCTCCGCGTTGCACGACCAGGGTGACGGTGTCGATGGTGACTTGGCGTGCTGGAAGCTCTCGGCCAAGTGCGGTGATGATCGGCTCGGCTGGCTGGTCCGTCTCGCTGTAGGCGATCGTCATGTGCGGGGCCCACGTGGCTCGGCCTTCGGGCGTTCCTTCGCTGCCGGTCACTTTGAGGGTGGCTGCCTGGACGGCTTCGCGGATCTGGGTCAAGGGTCCCACGGGATGGACGGCGACGGCGATGGCTTCGGGGTGGTACAGGATCCGGCCTAGCGTCGCCTCGACGGGCGGGGTCTTGCTGAGGAGACCTCTTGCCATCGCGAGCATGTCTTGTTGCTGGTCGTCGGTGATCTCGTCGGAGGGGCCGGCGACGTGGGTGGTCACGTGTAGCCACGCAGCGGGGGTCAAGTGCAGGCCGGAGAAGGGGGCGAGCCGCTCTTGAGCCGTCTGCGCGAGTTCCTGCGCTTCGGGATGGCCGCTCATGAGGATGTGCCAATAGACCGTGCCTTGGCCTGGTCCGGGTTCCTCGCGGTTCCGCCAGCGGTCAGTCATCTGCGCAGGCAGCGGACTCATGGGCTCTCCATATCTGCGTCGTCGGTCAGGGCGGCGGCGTTGAAGTCACGGATTTGCTGTCTGAGCTGCGCAGCGAGCGGGCTGTGCTGGAAGCGTGCTCGACCAAGTTGGCGGTCCAGGTCGCCGAGGTAGCGGGTGACGGTCGCAAGCCGCATTCCGGGGTCCAGTGTTAGAAGCTTGGTCAGTTCCTCGGCGGTGCCGTCCAGGTCGCCCTTCAGCAGGTGGGCGACTCCGGTGCCGACACGTATCTGAGCCCAGTTCGCGGGAGCGACCGGGGCGCCCGCTGCCCATGCGCTGTCCGCCATCTCGGCTGCTTGTAGCGCGCCGTCCAGATCACCGGTTCGGGTGGCCACCGACAGGGAGAACAGGGCTTGGCGCTCGGTCGGGAAGGACCACACCGAGAGATCAGAGGGGGTGTCGTGGCCGGCCTCGGCGGATCGCTCGGCACGGTTCACCGCCTCGCGTGCCCTGGTCTTGTCTCCAAGGAGAGCGGCGGCGTTCGCCTCGTACCAGGCGAGTTGTGTCTTCATCGGGTTGGGCGCACTGGCCTCGAAGCCTTGCCGGGCAAGGTCGGCTGCCTCGATGAATCGGTTCTGCCAGCGTGCCGTCTTGGCCTGGGCGTACCAGGCGAGGGACTCGTTGGCTCCTGCCTCCTGGGCCAGGATGAGCGCGGCTGCGGCGTACTCCTCGGCGGCGTGGTCGAGATTGACGTCTCCGAAGATCACGGCGGCGTGGGCTAGAAGGTCGGCATCGATCCTGAGTAGTTCTCGCACGTGGCGGGGCCGGTGACGTCCACGTTCCAAGAGTTCCTGCGTACGGCGATGCAGTTGGACCACTTCGCGGAGCAGTCTTCTCGCCGGAACCTGGGTGTGGGATGCCGCAAGGGACCCTGTTGATCTTGCGAGCCGTGCAATGGCCTCTTCGTTGGTGCCGCTCGTGGTTACCCACTGCGTGAGGCGAGCGAGTTCGGCCGTATGCGCCAACTCGGCCGTCTCGAAGTGGTCGGGATCTGCCTCTGCGGGCGAGGAGGGCGCGAGTTCCGTGCGCGAACGGCTGCGCTCCTTCTGCTTCGCGGGTGGGACGAAGCCGAGTTCCTCAGCCGTCCGGCCGGTCAACTCTTGGAGTGCTTTCCGGTAGGGAGGATGCGGCCAGCGCACTTCTCCCCGTTCCCAACGGCGAAGCCGCTCCTCGTCGCAGACCAACCCCTTCGCGATCGCCGTGGATGTGCGGTTGACGGCCTCGGCCATATCCGCGCGAGTCGAGTACCTCGCCTCACGCCAAGCGGTGAGTTGCACGTTGGGGATCGCGTCGGGCATCCGGCCTTGCCTCACAGAGGGCGAAAGGGGCGGGTTGGGGGCGGGAAAGGGGCTGGTTAGCGGTGCTGACAGAACGTGATGACTGGTTGCCTCTATGACAAGCAACACCGTACGGCATCCGACCACAGTTGATCATGCGGCTTCAGGAGGCATGACTGGTGATCCCTCGTCCCGGAGAGAACGAGCCGACTCGTGAGACCCCCTGCGGTTCGTGCATGGGGCGTGGCTGGTCCTGGGTGTCGTCCCGGCTTGACCTGCTGGTCGCGCGAGGTGGCTTCGGACGCGGGCCGGAACGACGGCGGGAGAGCTGCACCGAGTGCGGCGGGGTGAGCCGCGCCGAGGTGGCGTAAGTCGGCGAGTCAGGCGGCATGCTGCGGGCGGTCGTCATCCGGTTCGGCTCTCGCGCGGGCCGCGAGCCAGGGTGATGGCAAGACCCCATGTCGCCGTATCCGAAACACAGGGAGAGGAGGCGTTGTCATGGCGGGTGACACGGAAAAGGCCAGTGTGGTCATAGAGCCGATGAGATCGGGCGCTGGCGATGACGGTCGGCCCGTTGGTCGGCTCAATCACGCGGTTGGCGCGCGTCGGTTGCACTTGGCGGCCTTGGACGCGGTGATCGTGCGGGGCGGGGGGCCGTTGTCGTGTGGGTTGGCGAGCCAAGCGGGCAGGCCGCCGCTGTTGTTGGTGGTGAGCGGCGCGGACCGCGCACGGTCGGTGCCCGTGGGGTGTGAGCGACTCGGCGGGGTGTGGTGGTTTGTTCGCGCTGACTCCGGTGAGCGGGTGGCGCCGGTCGACGACGTCGAGTCGGCTCCGGCGGTGCTGGCGGGCATGCTGGCGGGCCCGGTCGCCGGCGGGGAGGGCGGCCTTCGATGACCGCAATGGCTCTGATGGACAAGTCGGCGCATCTGCGCGTGCAGACGCTGACGAAAGCCGGTCCCGAGAGCGTGTATCTGAGCCGTGCTCTGGTGCGCGAAGCCCTGGAGGGATGGGGGCTCGCGGCCTACGCGAGCGACGCCTGCCAGATCATGGGTGAGCTGGCGGCCAACGCGGCAACGCTCTGCAAGGGCACCACGATCCGCGCTTGGGTGAGCCGGATCGACGCTGGCATAGAGCTGTGCGTGTGGGACGGGCACCCTGGACGCCCCGCGCTGCAAACGCCGGTCGACGGCGCCGAGTGCGGGCGCGGCCTGATCATCGTTCAGGCGTTCGCGTCCGGCGGCTGGGGATGGTGCAGCCTGGGCGAAGGGAAGTTCGTCTGGGCGCGCATCGCCGTCGATTACGCGTTCATGCTCTCCGCCGCGCGGATGGTCGGCTGTCCGGTGGTGGGAGGTCTCCCGCACGTTGACAGGCCCACCCGCCCGACCGCCACCCCGTAGACGGCCCCCGCCCCGCGGAGCGCTTCCCGCCGGTTCCCCCGGCCTGGTGGGGTTCCCCAATCGCCCGCGGGGCGGGCGGCAACCAACTTAACCCGGCGTCAAAGTCACTCCACGGCCCCAGGCACCACAAGTCTCACGGCCGTTCAGGAGAATCCAAGGCCCGAATAGCCGCACGGCCTTCGTGTGGAGACCTCGTCCAGTGGATTGCTCGGGCCTGCGTCATCAAGGGTTGAGCTGAGCCCCCGGCGTACCGCAGTTGATCACTGCGAGTCTCGCCGGGGGTTCAGTCGTTCCTTGGGCTTCCCGGATCGGGGTGACCTCTGGACCGGTTGGGGCGGGCGGTGCGTGAGGGTGGGGCGTGGGGCCCTGGTGGGCGCTGCTGAGGTGGTTGGGCGAGGAAGTGCCTGCTCGGGAACCAGTGATGTCGTGACAGCGCCGGTGGCGTCTGGTTTCCTGTGGGTACTCGTATTGTCGAGCTGTTGGCAGGACATCGTGTCAGATCACGCTTCGTACGCTCCGAAGTACGTCCAGATCATGGAGACGCTTCGCGCTCGGATCAAGGACGGGACCTATCCCGTCAACTCGCGGATTCCTTCCGAGTCGGCGCTTGGGCGGGAGTTCGGGGCGGCGCGTCCCACGGTGGTTCGTGCCTTGAATGAGATGCAGCTCTTGGGCGAACTGCATCGTGAACACGGGCGGGGCACCTTCGTTAAGGCCGCTCCCTCGTCTGGGGCGCGTAGCAGCCGGCCCGGTCTGGCCGTCCTGGACCGCCAGGAAACCGCCTCGTCGGTCAGGTTGGTGGAGGTCAGGCGCGTACCTGCTCCGAACGCGGTGGCGATGCTGCTCGGACTGGCCGAGTCGGCGCCTGTCCACCTGCGGCGATACGTGGGGCTGTACGACTCCATCGCCAGTGAGCTTGTCTCGCTGTGGACTCCGCTGGATGTCGCGCGGGCCTCGGGCCTGGACCAAGATGGGCTGTTGACGGTTCCGGTCCGCCAGCTCTTGACCGCGCACGCCAAGGACCGCTTGGCCCGCGTCGATGAGCGCCTTCGTGCTCGACGTGCCACCGACCAAGAGCGCCAGTCTCTCGACCTGGTGGAGGGCGAGCCCGTGCTGTCGGTGCTGGGATCGGTGGTCGACTCCACCGGCCGCACGGTCCTGGTCGTGGAGGCCGTCCTCCCGGGGTCACTGCACGTGCTCGAAGAGTCGTACGGACTGTGATTCAGATCACTCGATAAGACGACTTACACCCCCTTGCAAACCTCTCGCCCTCACATAGTCTGTCGATACAGCAACTCGACAAACCGAGTTGTCGTCAGGGAGACCAATCGACAGGGGTGATCCGCGATGGCGGTGCAGGGGCCGTTCAAGGTCGCGTTCGGGGACGTGTTCCCGTTCGGGGCGTTCGTCAAGGGCGGGGTGGAGGCGGTGCGGGACTTCGACCGGTCGACCCGGGAGAACTTCGTGCAGGCGCGGGACAAGGACACCGGGGAACTGGTGTGGGCGGTGGAGGTGCTGGACGCCGACCCCGAGTCCAAGGGCACGTTCAAGGTCAAGCTGTCGGGGCCGGTGCAGCCGATCATGCCGGAGGCTCCGGCGGGGTTCCCGTTCGTGCCGGTGGAGTTCGACGGGCTGATGGTGACGCCGTACGTCAACTCCGGTACCGGACGGCTGGCCTACTCCCTCAAGGCGAGCGCGGTGCGTCCGGCCAACTTCAAGGGCGGCGCGAACCGCTCGGGCAAGGACAACGCGGCGGGCAAGGAGGCCGCGTGATGGCGGGCGGGCGCATGTCGGCGCTGTCGCTGCCCATCGACGGCGCGGCCTCGACCGAGTTCCGGGCGTTCCGGGCGCGTACGCCGCTGTTCACCGTGTCGGCGGGTCGGGTGCTGGTCACCCTCACGCTTCCCGAGCGGCTGAACGCCGGGGATGTGGAGTTCGCGCGGCGGCTGGCCGAGCAGGCGGCGGCGTACGCGGTGGAGGTGGAGCGGCTGTACCGCTCGGGCCGCCGCCCCTCGTCCTCGTCGGCGCGGTCGCCGGGGAAGGGGGCGGCTGCGTGATGGACGCCTACAGCTACACAACGGTCCAGGTGGAGCCGGACGGCTCGGCGGCGGTGCATGTGTCCCTGCACCCGGATGAGTCGGTGTCGGTGCTGGCGGTCACCGGTTACGGGCGGGCGCAGATCTCGGTGAGGCACGCGCGCGCCAACGTGACCATCACTCCGACGAACCCGACCACGCCGACCGCCGAAGACGTGCGGATCGCGCGCCAGCTCGCCGAGTCCTTCGCGGCCTACGCGGCCGAGGTGGGGCGGCTCCACGTCGAGAACCGCGCGGCCGAACCCTCCGAGAACACGGCGGCCTGAACACGGGTGGGGTGGCTGGAGCTGGTACCTCCGGCCGCCCCGCTTCTCTCCCCTGAACAGCACAAAGAAGAGGTGACCCATCATGGCATGGGAGTTCCGCAAGCTCGGCCCCGGCGAAAACGTCGCCGTTGAAGCGCAGCGTGACCCGTTCGCCGCCCCGAAGTGGGCGCCTCCGGTGTGGCACATGCCCGAGGGCCTGGTGCTGCTCGTCAACGCCGTCCGCACGCTGGTCCGGATGGCCGTGTTCCTGGTCCGCAACATCGTCCCCGTCTCCGTCCTGTCCGGTCTGGGGTGGCTCGGCGTCCGGTTCGGGTGGCTGGTCCCCGTCGTGGTCCTGGCCCTCGTCGCCGTGGGCCTGTCGGTGTGGGCGGGGGTGGACCGTCCGTCCTTCGTCCGCTGGATCGCTCGTCCGGTCCGTGCCCGGTGGCGGCTGGTCGCGGTGTACCGGCGCGACTGGCAACCCGTCCTGGTCACCGCTGGCCTGACCAAGGTTCACAAGGGGCGGGAGTACCTGCCCTCCCTGGTCCGCGTGCGCTGCGGCCCGACGTCGGATCGAGTGCTCGTCCGCATGCTCAAGGGGCAGGCTCCCGACGCGTGGGAACGGGTCGCGGTCAACCTCGCGCACGGCTTCGGCGCAACCCTCGTCCGCGTCCGCGACGGGGACCGTCCGGGCCGCATCTGGCTGGAATTCGTCCGCAAAGACGCGCTCGCCGTCCCGATACCGGCGCTGCCCGTCCCGGACGGCTCCGATGTGGACCTGTCCGGGGTGGTGATCGGACGGTGTGAGGACGGGTCGCCGTGGCGGCTGCGGCTCCTCGGAACACATGTGCTGATCGCGGGGGCAACGGGGGCCGGCAAGGGCTCGGTCATCTGGTCCACCGTCCGCGCGCTGCTGCCGCTGATGCTCGCCGGGCTGGTGGAGGTGTGGGCGGTCGACCCCAAACGCATGGAACTGTCCTTCGGGCGTCCCCTATTTGAGCGGTACGGGCGCTACAGCGACGACCCCAAGGGCGGCATGGTCGAACTGCTGGAAGCGGCGGCCGCCGACATGAACGCCCGCGCCGAACAGTTCGCCGGTGTCACCCGGTCGTTCACGCCCTCGCATGAGCATCCGTTCCGGGTGATCATGGTGGATGAGCTGGCGTTCCTGACCGCCTACTGCCCTGAACGGGATCTACGGAAGCGGGCCGAGTCGGCGCTTGCGGTGCTGACCTCGCAGGGGCGTTCGGTGGGGTACTGCGTGATCGGGGCGCAGCAGGACGCGCGCAAAGAGGTCAACAACCTGCGCAACCTCTTCCCCGACCGCATCGCCCTGCGCCTGGACGAAGACGAACAGGTCGACATGGTCCTCGGCGACGGTGCCCGCGACCGTGGCGCCCTCGCAGACCAGATCTCCTCCATCCCCGAGATCGGCGCGGGCGTCGGCTTCGTCCGACTGGAAGCCTCCCCTGACCCGGTGCGGGTCCGGGCCGCCTACATCTCCGACAACGACATTCGCGACATGGTGACGCTCGGCCTCCCTGATGTGGAGGCGGCGTGAGGCAACCCACCCTCGACGACACCTCCGAGGACACTCCGCCCTCGTCGGTCGAGCCCGGCCCGGAACCGGTCGTCAAGACACTGGCTCCGCTGGCGCGGGGCGTGCTGGAAGCGGTCGCGGTCGAACACGGCGTCTGTATCCGTCCGGTCCCCATGCGGCGGGTCGACCTGAACACGGGCGCGGCCGAAATGGTCTATGTCCCCTGCGGTCACACCCTGGCCTCGGTCTGTCCCTCGTGCGCCGAACGCAAGCGCAAGCTCCGCGCCGTGCAGTGTCGCCAGGGCTGGCACCTGACCGAGGAACCGGTCATCACGCGCGCCGACCCGGACGAGGAGCAACGGGCGTGGATGGAGCTGCGGGCGCACGCTGCGGCTGCTCGCGACCGCGCAGCAGTCGACGGAACGGCGGACGGGGAAGACGCCTCGTTCTGGGACGCGATGATCCGCGACCTGGACAACGAGCTTGAACGCACCGGGGTCCGCGGTTCCCTCAAAACCGGCGATGAGACCAGGGGCCGGCGCACTCGGTCGACCCGGCGGCGGCAGGATGCGCCCGACCTTCCCCGGCGTCCGGTCGACTCCCGCACTGTCGGCAAGGTGTTCCGGGGCAAGGATGGCAAGACCTTCCGGCCCTCGCTGTTCCTGACCCTCACCCTGGACTCCTACGGGCGGGTGCGCTCGGACGGTACGCCGGTCGACCCCGAGTCCTACGACTACGCGCGGGCGGCCCGTGATGCCCTGCACTTCTCCAAGCTGGTGGACCGGTTCGTGCAGAACCTGCGCCGGTTCGTCGGCTACGACGTCCAGTACTTCGCCGCCATCGAACCGCAACGCCGTCTCGCGCCCCACCTGCACATGGCCATACGGGGCACCATTTCCCGCGCTGAGCTGAGGCAGGTGGTGGCGGCCACCTACCACCAAGTGTGGTGGCCTCCGACCGACCGCGTCATCTTCGACGGCGAACACCTACCCGTCTGGGACGACGCGGCAGGCGTGGACGGTAACGGCGGCTACCTCGACCCGGCCACCGGTGAGGTGCTGCCCACCTGGGATGAGGCGCTAGACGCTCTCGGCCAGGACGACGACACCGACCCCTTGCACGTGGTGAAATTCGGGCGGCAGATCGACGCTCAAGGTGTCCTCGCCGACTCCGCCGACTCCCGGCGCTGCATCGGCTACCTGACCAAGTACCTGGTCAAGGGCGTGGCCGAATGCCACCGGGCCGAGACGAGCGCGCAGCGTGAACACGTCGACCGGATGGCCGAAGCCCTGCGCTACGAACCGTGCTCGCCGACGTGCGCGAACTGGCTGCGCTACGGCGTACAGCCCAAGAACGCGCGCAAAGGCCTCACGCCGGGCTACTGCAAGGGCAAAGCCCACCGCCGCGAACACCTCGGCTACGGCGGCCGCCGCGTCCTGGTCTCCCGCAAATGGTCCGGCAAGACCCTCGCCGACCACAAAGCCGACCGCAAGGCATGGGTTCTCGCCCGGCTCGCTGAGGCTGGCGTCCCCGTGTCGAATCCGGCCGATCCGAACGCCGTCCACGTCTGGGAACGGGCGGGGCCTGGAGACCCGGACGTGAAACCGGCCGAGCAACGGCTTCTCCTGCTGATCAATGAACGCATCCAACGGCGCCGCCAGCTCGACGCCGCGACCCTCAACCCCACCCCAGAACTTTCGGCAACTGCGGAGGCGGCGTGAACAGGACTCCAAACACAGCGGTAGTGAACCTGCCGGTCGACCGAACATGGACCCCGCAGGAGGTGTCTCGTTTCCTCGGCGTCCCAGTGGCCACGCTCCATCAGTGGCGCTACCTCGGCACTGGACCGAAAGCGGCCAAGGTGGGACGTCATCTCCGCTACCTCCCCGCTGATGTCCTCGACTGGTTCCGCCAGCAGCAGGAGGCCGCGTAATGGCCGTCTACGACCGGTGGCACACGGCCAAGCCTCGTGGCGACGAGCAGGGCAAGGCGATGCCTCGATGCCGTGAACACAAGCAGTTCCCCAGCGCGGACCACGGTAAGGGGGATCGCTGGCAAGTCCGGTGGCGTGACGAGAACGGCAAGCAGTGCAAGCGCAACTTCGCGAAGAAGGCGGGCAAGGACCCGAACACCTGCGCTGACGCCTTTGACGCCAAGGTCAAAGCTGACCTCGATTCCGGAATGTACGTCGACCCGAACGCCGGGAAGATCACCTTCCGGGAGTACGCCGTGCAGTGGCTTGCGGCCCAGACCTTCGACGAGGGGACCCGCGATGCCATCGAACAGCGGCTACGCCTGCACGTCTATCCGGACCTCGGGGACAAGCAGCTCGGCGTGCTGTCCAAGCGGCCGTCCCTGATGCAAGCGTGGCTGCGGGGACGTCAGCAGGTGATCGCGCCGAACTACGTCCGGGTGATCCTCGCGCACGTCTCCACGGTCTTCAACGCGGCCATAGATGACGGCGTGATCATCAAGAACCCGTGCCGGGCCTCGTCGGTGCGTGCGCCCAAGCGGGACGGACGGAAGTTCGAACCGTGGCCGGTCGAACGGGTGGCGGCGGTCGGTGGGGCCATCACTGAGCGATACGCGGTGATGGTGGCGGTTGGGGCTCGGCTCGGACTTCGGCAAGGTGAGGCGTTCGGTTTGGCCGAGGAGGATGTCGACTTCCTTCGAGGGGTCGTGCACGTCCGGCGGCAGATCGAAATCTTCAAGGGTCGGCGTAAGGTGTTCGCTCTGCCCAAGGGCGGCAAGGAACGCGACATCCCTCTACCTGAGTCGCTGCGGCTGCTCCTGGCCGAGCACATGCAGCCGGACAACTACCCGCCCGTGCCCGTGACTCTGCCGTGGAAGGCGCCGGACGGTGACCCGGTGACGGCTCGGCTGATCTTTACGACCCGGCAGGGGACGGCAATCCATCGCAGCGAGTGGAACCGCTTCGTCTGGAAACCGGCCCTCGTGCGCGCCGATGTTTCGGCAACTCGGGACAACGGCTTTCACGCGCTGCGGCATCACTTCGCCAGTGTGCTGCTGGAGCAGGGCGTAGACATCCGGGCGCTCGCCGAGTTCCTCGGGCACGCTGACCCTGGATTCACGCTCCGGACCTACACCCATCTCATGCCGTCCAGCCGGGACCGGATGCGCAAGGCGATCGACGACACGTGGGGAACGATTCCGGGGGCGAGTGCCCTGGATGTGCCCTCTCGGGAGATCTCGTGACCTGCGGCCCTGGTCAGAGCGGGATGCGGCTAGAAGATCGAGTGCAGGACGTGCCCGGACAGGTTGAACGCGAACGTCTTCTCCAGGCCGACCAGGCCGCCGTACTGCTCCTTGTCCCGCGCCTCGGCGAGCTTCTCCAGCGTGTCGTTGGCGCCCTTCACGTAGGCGGCGTGGTGCTTGGCGTGGTGCAGCTCAAGGATCTCGCCGGTGATCGCGGGCTCCAGGGCCGCGTAGTCGTAGGGCAGGTCGGGGAGCGTGTAGTCAGCCATGCGGCCACTATTGCAAATGAGTTGCAGTTACGTCCAGTGTGCAGGAAGGGTCGTCGTGAAGATCGCGGGCGAAGCGAAGCAACCTTTCCTCGGCTCGTTGGTTCTCATGGCATGAGGTTGCATCGCGGACTGACCGCCCCCGGCGGCGGGCCCGGCCATGGCGCGCAAGCATCGGAGAGACCCGTCGAAGAGGGGAACGAGGACGCGGACCATGCGCTGGCGGCGCTGTTCCGCGCCCACCACCTGTCGCTGGTACGGCTCGCGGTGCTGCTCTTGGGCGACCAGGGCACCGCGGAGGACATCGTCCAGGACGTGTACGCCCGCATGCAGCGGCGCCATGAGCGGCGCGGCAGAGGGAGCGGGCTGCCCTCGGCGCAGCAGGAACTGCTCGCGTACGCCCGCACCGCCGTGCTCAACAGCGGCCGGACGCTGCTGCGCCGCAGGGCCCTGACGCACCGGCTGTTCCAGACCCCGCAGCCGGTGTGGTCGGCGGAGAACGACGCGCTGATCGCCGACGACCGGCGACGCGTGCTCCACGCCCTGGGGCGGCTGCCCGCCCGGCAGCGGGAGGCGATCGTCCTGCGCTACTACCTCGACCTGTCCGAGGCGGAGATCGCCGCCGCCATGGGCGTGCGCCCCGGCACCGTCAAGTCGACCATCTCCCGGGGCCTGGACGCGCTCCGCGACCGGTACGAGGAGGAACGATGACCGAGTTCTCCGACGAGCTGCTGCGGACGGCCCTGGCCGAGGGCGCCGCCACCGTCCGCCCCGAGGAGCTGAAGCCGCTGCCCGAACCCGTCCGGCGCCGCCGCCGGTGGACGATGCCGCACGCCGGGCTGACCGTCGCGGCCGCCGCGGTCGTCGCCGTCGTCGCGGTCGTCCTGGTCGCGCCCTGGTCGCGGCACGGGCCGGGCGCCCCGGCTCCCCGGTTCGCGCTCGCGGCGTCCGCGGGCGACGATTTCGTCCTGGACGGTCCGTGGCCGCCGGGGTCGCCGACGGTGACGGTGCACGAGGCCGACAGCGGCCGGGCGATCGCGACCGTGCCGGCGCCGCCGGGATCGTCCGGCTTCGTGGAGTCCGCCGACTCCGGCGACAACCGGACCTTCGTCCTGACGACCGCCGCCCCGCAGGCGTGCGAGATCCGCTTCTACCGGCTCACCCTGGAACCGGACGGCCGGCCGAAGGGGCCGCTCACCGAGCTGCGCCGCGCCACGCTGCGGCAGCGGACGGGCGAGGAGCCGGAGCAGCTGGCCGTCTCCCCGGGGGCGCGCCGGATCGCGTACGCGGGCACGGAGTGCGGGAGCGAGTCCCCCCGCGGGGTCATCACGGTCGTCGACCCCGCCACCGGTGACCGCCGGGTCACCCGGCTGCCGTCCCGCGCGTTCGCCAACTCGCCGCGCTGGGCACCGGACGGCCGCGAGCTGGTCTTCGAGATGGTCGGCGACTACCGGGACCGGACCGTCAACACCCTCGACGTGGCCACGGGGGAGATCAGCACGATCCGGCTGGCGGAGGGCGGCGCGATGCTCGCCGGTGCCGCGTTCGACAGGAGCGGCACGCACATCGTGGCGCTGGTCCGCGACGGCGGGCACAACCGCCTGGTCTGGTACTCGCCGGCCGCGAAGAAGGTCACGCGGCAGGTCGAGCTGCCGCCGAGCAGCGCGGACGCGCCGTCCGACTTCACCGTGTCCGGGGACCGGGTCGTGGCGATGATCGACGATCAGGTGCACGTCGTGACCGGGACGAAGGTGACCACCGAGGGCCTGCTCCGCCCCTGACCACCGGCCGGACGCCGGTACGGCCCGCCCTCGGGGAGGACGGGCCGTACCGGTGCCGGGTCAGTGGCGGCGGCCACCGCGGAAACGGGCGAGCAGGCGGCGTGCCTTGGCCTGCGTGCGCGGGTCGCGGGCGTACTGCTCGGCTCGGGCGCGCATCTTCCGGCCCTGCGGACCGCTGAGGTATCTCCTGATCCGGTCGGCGATGGGCATGGGCGTCCTCCTCGGCCTAGGTTCTCTGCTCAACGAGTGCCCGCGCGGATTGGTTCAGAACGCCTCGTCGAGGGTGACGCTCCCCTCCACGCCGATCTGGTAGGCCGAAACCCGCCGCTCGAAGAAGTTGGACAGCTCCTGGACGTCCTGCAGCTCCATGAACGCGAACGGGTTCGCGGTGCCGTAGCGGGCGGGGAGCCCGAGCCGGACGAGCCGCCGGTCCGCGACGTACTCCAGGTAGGCGCGCATGTCGCCGGCGCTCATGCCGGGCAGGCCGTCGCCGCACAGGTCGCGGGCGAAGGCCAGCTCCGCCTGGACGGCCTCGTCCAGCATCGCGCCGACCTGCGCGGTCAGCTCGGCGTCGAACAGCTCCGGCTCCTCGGCCCGGACGGTGTCGACCACGGAGAACGCGAAGTCCATGTGCATGCTCTCGTCCCGGAAGACCCAGTTGGTCCCGGACGCGAGGCCGTTCAGCAGCCCGCGCGAGCGCAGCCAGTAGACGTAGGCGAACGCGCCGTAGAAGAACAGCCCCTCGATGCAGGCCGCGAAGCAGATCAGGTTGAGCAGGAACGCCCTGCGGTCGGCGGCGGTGCGGAGCTCGTCCAGGTCGCCGAGCGAGTCGATCCAGCGGAAGCAGAACTCCGCCTTCGCCCTGATGGACGGGATGTGCTCGATCGCCGCGAACGCCCGCGCGCGCTCGTCCTGATCGGGCAGGTAGGTGTCCAGGAGGGTCAGGTAGAACTGCACATGGACGGCCTCCTCATATAGCTGCCGCGATAGGTAGAGCCGGGCCTCCGGGGCGTTCACGTGCTTGTAGAGGTTCAGCACCAGGTTGTTCGCCACGATCGAGTCGCCGGTGGCGAAGAACGCGACGAGCCGGTTCACGAGGTGCAGTTCGGGAGGCGTGAGCCGCTCCAGGTCCGCCATGTCGGACGCGAGGTCGACCTCCTCCACCGTCCACGTGTTGCGGATCGCGGCCCGGTAGCGCTCGTAGAAGTCGGGGTAGCGCATGGGCCGCAGGGTCAGGTCCATGCCGGGGTCGAGCAGCATGCCGCGTCCTTCCGTTCGCGCGCTCACTGGCACGCCTCGCAGGTCTCGGGGTTCTCCAGGGAGCACACGGCCGCCGCCGTGCCGGCGGACGCGACGGTCGTCTGCGCGATGCGCGTCGCCGGGCGGGAGCGCAGGTAGTACGTGGTCTTCAGCCCGCTGCGCCACGCGTACGCGTACATCGAGGAGAGCTTGCCGATCGTCGGAGTCTCCATGAACAGGTTCAGCGACTGCGACTGGTCGATGTAGGGGGTGCGGGCGGCGGCGAGGTCGATGAGCGCCTTCTGCGGCAGCTCCCAGGCCGTCCGGTAGCGGGCGCGGGTCTCGGCGGGGAGGTCCACGAGGCCCTGCACGGAGCCGTCGGCGCGCTTGATCGCCTCGCGGACCTCCGGCGTCCACCGCCCGAGCGCCTTCAGCTCGTCCACCAGGTAGCCGTTGACCTGCAGGAACTCGCCGGACAGCGTCTCGCGCTTGAACAGGTTGGACACCTGCGGCTCGATGCACTCGTAGCAGCCCGCGATGGACGCGATCGTCGCGGTCGGCGCGATCGCGATCAGCAGCGAGTTGCGGAGCCCGACCGCGGCGACGCGCTCCCGGAGCGCGGCCCACTCGGCGGGACGGGTCGGCGCCGCGTCCGGGAAGTGGTCCAGGTGGAGGCTGCCGCGCGCGGTGCGGGTCAGTCCGTAGGCGGGGAGCGGTCCGTGCGCGGCGGCGAGGTCGGCGGACACGCCGTAGGCGGCCAGCGCGATCTCCTCGGCGATGCGCGTCGACAGCGCGCGCGCCTCGTCGGAGTCGAACGCCAGGCGCAGGGTGAAGAACACGTCCGCGAGACCCATCACGCCGAGCCCTACCGGACGCCACTTGCGGTTCGCCTTCTCCGCCTCCGGCGTGGGGTAGTAGCCCTTGTCGATGGTGCGGTCCAGGAAGCGCACGGCGGTGCGGACCGTGGAACGGAGCCGCTCCCAGTCGACCCCGGCGGGCGTCACATGCGCCGCCAGGTTCACCGACCCGAGGTTGCAGACCGCCGCCTCGCTCTCGCTCGTCACCTCGAGGATCTCGGTGCAGAGGTTGGACAGATGGACGACCCGCCGTTCCGCAGGCGGGCCGCCGGGGTCGGAGGTCTGGTTGCAGGCGCGGTTGGCGGCGTCCTTGAACGTCATCCACCCGTTGCCCGTCTCCGCGAGCGTGCGCATCATCCGCCCGTACAGCTTGCGGGCCGGGACCTGCCGGACGAACAGCCCGTCCCGCTCCGCCGCCCGGTACGCCGCGTCGAACTCGTCCCCCCAGAGGTCGGCCAGCTCGGGGACCTCCTTCGGGTCGAACAGCGACCACACCGCGTCGTCCTCGACACGGCGCATGAACTCGTCGGGGATCCAGTTGGCGAGGTTGAGGTTGTGGGTGCGGCGCGCGTCCTCGCCCGTGTTGTCGCGCAGTTCGAGGAACTCCTCGACGTCGGCGTGCCACGGCTCCAGGTACACGCAGGCGGCGCCCTTGCGGCGGCCGCCCTGGTTGACGGCGGCGACGGACGCGTCCAGCGTGCGCAGCCACGGGACGATGCCGTTGGAATGCCCGTTCGTGCCGCGGATCAGCGAGCCCCGCGACCGGACCCGCGTCCACGAGATGCCGATGCCGCCCGCGTACTTGCTGAGCCGCGCGACCTGCCCGTACCGCTCGTAGATCCCCTCCAGCTCGTCGCGCGGCGAGTCGAGCAGGAAGCACGACGAGAGCTGCGGGCGGCGCGCCGCCGAGTTGAACAGCGTCGGCGAGCTCGGCAGGTACGACAGCGTGCTGAGCAGGCCGTACAGCTCCGCCGCCTCGTCCACCGTGCCGGCGAGCCCGCACGCCACGCGCAGCAGGAAGTGCTGCGGGCGCTCCAGGACGAGCCGCGAGCGCGGATGCCTCAGCAGGTACCGGTCGTAGAGGGTGCGGAGCCCGAAGTACTCGAACCGGTCGTCGGCGCCGTCGTCGATGAGCGCGTCCAGCGCGTCGGCGTTGGCGGCGACGAACGCGGCGGGCTCGTCCGCCAGCAGGCCCTCGCGGTGCGCGGCGGCGACCGAGCCGGCGAACGAGGTGACCCCCGCGGACGCGGCCTCCTCCCGGATCCGGGCGCCGAGCAGCCGCGCGGCGACCCTGGAGTACCCGGGCTCGGCGGCGACCAGGGCGGCGGCCTCGGTGATCGCGAGATCCCGCAGCGCCGCCGCGTCCAGCCCCTCGCCGGAGCGGACGGCGGCCAGCACCCGTCCCGCCGCCACGTCCGGTATCCCGGCGCAGGCGGCCTCGACCTCCGCGGCGATGCCCTCCGCGGCGGTGCCCCCGGCGCCTTCCGCGGCGGTGCCCCCGGCGGCCGGCGTCTCGGCCACCACCGATGCCCCGTGTGTCACGTGCTTCTCCCCTCGCGAGCCGCCTCGCGGAGGGCATGCGAACGGGACGCGGCGGCATGCCGCGCTCCGCCCCGGCCCACCCGCGAGGCCCTGGACGAACAGCGTGCGGGCAGGTCTTCGGACTCGCGGGCACCGCCCGTCCGAGCTCGCACGAGCTCTTCCGAGGCGTCCTACCGGCCGTCGCTTCCCAGGCCCGGCCGGGCCCAGTGCACATGACGGCGGTCGTTCCCGCTCACCGCTGCGGGGCAGTCCCGGACTCGCACCGGGTTCCCTCTTACGACGCCCCCGCCGCCGGGCGGCGGGGGCGAACCAGCACGGGGTTGAACCCTACATCTAGTTGACGATCAATGTGCAACCCCAAGATGTTGGGCGTGTTGGCGAGATCTCCGGGGTCGGCTGCACACCCCGGGACGGTGGTGGGACGATGGTGCCGTCATGCCGGAGCGTTCCCCGCAGCCCCTGTCGCGCGCCGCACGCGCGGTGGTGTTCGCCACCGTGTGCGTCGCGCTGGCGGTGCTCGGGCACGTCCTCGCGGGCGGGGCCCCGGTCCCGTTCTGGGCGGGGATGCTGGGCTTCGGCGCGGTCGCCGCCGTGACCCTGGTGCTGGCGGGCCACGAGCGGTCCCTCGGCACGATCCTGGGCGGCCTCCTCGGCGGGCAGTTCGCGCTGCACACGCTGTTCACGGCCGCCGCCGGCCCCGCCGCGCACTCCATGGCCGGGCACGGCCCGGCGGCGCACGCCGCGATGCCGGGCGGCACCGCCATGCCGGGCGGGACGCCCATGCCCGGCGCCGCGTCCATGGCCCATGCCGCCGGGATGCCCCATGTCGCCGGGATGCCCGACGTCGCCGCGACGCACGCGATGCCCGCCGCGCACGGCGCCGACGGGCTGGTCATGACGCTCGCGCACTGCGTCGCCGCGCTCGTCGCCGCCTGGTGGCTGCGGCGCGGCGAGCGGTCCGTGTGGAGCATGGCCCGCCGGGTCGCCGCGGCCGCCGACCGCCCCGTCCGGCTGCTCCTCGCCCTGCTCGCCGTCGAACCGGCCGGGCCGCCGCGCCCGGTCGTCCCGGCCCCGGAGCCGGCCGCCGTCCCCGCCGTCGACCGCGCGCTGCGGTACGAGGTCGTCCGGCGGGGTCCCCCGCTCCGTTCGAGGGCGCTCGCGCACATCTGACGCGCACGCGCCGTACGTCACCGGACGCCGATCCGCGGCGCTTCCGGCTCTTCCCGTACGACTCGAACGGAGTTCCCCCATGTCCTTCACCGTGCCCGCGCGCCGCGCCGGCGCCGTCGTCTCCCTCACCGCCGTCTCGCTGCTCGGCGCGGCCACGGCCGCGTCCGCGCACGTCACCGCCAACCCGAAGACCGCCGAGCAGGGCTCGTACGCCAAGGTCTCCTTCCGGGTGCCGAACGAGCGCGACAACGCCGCCACGACCAAGGTCGTCGTGCACCTGCCGGCCGACCACCCGCTCTCGTCGGTGTCCGTCCGGCCCACCCCGGGCTGGACGGTGAAGGCGGAGAAGTCGAAGCTGGCGAAGCCGATCAAGTCGCACGGCGGCGAGCTGACCGAGGCCGTCACCACCATCACCTGGACGGGCGGCAAGATCGAGGCCGGGCAGTTCGAGGAGTTCGACGTCTCCATGGGCCCGCTGCCGACCGACACCGACCAGATGGTGTTCAAGGCCGACCAGACGTACTCCAACGGCGAGGTCGTCAAGTGGGAGGAGGCGCCCGTCGAGGGCGCCGCCGAACCCGAGCACCCGGCGCCGACACTCCAGCTCACCCCGAAGGGGAGCGCGGCCACCGTCGGCCTGACCGCCCAGCGGAAGCCCCTGGAGGCCACCGCCTCGTCCGGCGACGGGACGGCCAGGCTCCTCGGCGGCATCGGCATCGCCGTCGGCGCCGCCGGCCTCGCCCTCGGCGGCTACGGCCTGAGCCGCGCCCGGAGCCGGGCATGATCACGATGATGCGACGCCTGGCGGCCGGGCTGCTCGCCGCCGGGACGGCCCTGGCCCTGACCGCGGCACCGGCCTCCGCCCACACCGCGCTGACGTCCGCCAGCCCCGAGAAGGACGCGACGGTCGCGGCGCCGTCCGAGATCGTCCTGACCTACACCGACCCGGTGCGGCTGCCGCGCGTGGTGGTGACGGACGCCTCGGGCGCCCAGCACCAGGCGGGGTCGCCGCGGGCGGTCGACAACAAGGTCACCCAGGCGGTCAGCGGTGCGCTGCCCGCCGGGAAGTACACGGTGGGGTGGCGGGTCGTCTCCGCCGACGGGCACCCCGTCGAGGGCACCTACACCTTCACCGTGAAGGGGTCGCCGAGCGACTCCGGGGGTTCCGCGGCCCCGGCGCCCGCGCCGGCGACCAGCCAGGCCGCGACCACCACCGGTGACGACTCGGGCGGCTCGTCCGGCTGGTTGTGGATCGGCCTGATCGCGCTGGTCGTCGCGGCGGCGGGCGGCGCGGCCGCCTGGCTCCGCCGCTCCTCCGCGCAGGACTGACCCGCCCCGTCCGGCGGGACGGCCGCGAGCCGCTCACGGCCGTCCCGCCGGACATACTTCACGAAGCCACCGATTCCACGCTTTACGGGAAAGGGCGAGAAAGGGCGGGTAACGCCTGCGACCCGGCCCGTTCGCCCGGCGCGAGCACGGGTACCGCCGCCCCGGAAGGGGTCACGGGAGACCGTCGACGGGCCTTGCGGGGGAGGTTGCGCATGCTTCAGACATTGCCGGGCGGCACGGGCCGTCCGTCCAGGAAAGATCATCCGTCGCGGTGGCGCCGGAACGCCTCCTCGGCGGCCCTGCTGGCGGCGGCCGGAGCGCTCGCGGCGGCCGCCGGGTGCGGCGGGGGCGGCGGGTCCTCGGACGGGTCGGGATCGGGCTACCAGCCGCCCGCGTCCTCGGCGGCCCCCACGGGCGGCGCGTCCGGCGGGACCATCAAGACGGCGAACACCGGGAACCTCGGCCAGATCCTGGTCGACGGGCAGGGCCGGACGGTCTACCTGTTCGAGAAGGACCAGGGGGACAAGTCGTCCTGCGCGGACGCGTGCGCGTCGGTGTGGCCGCCCGCCACGACCAGCGCGTCACCCAAGCCGGGGTCCGGAGTGGACGCGTCCAAGCTGGGCACCACCAAGCGCAGCGACGGGACGACGCAGGTCAGCTATGCCGGGCACCCCCTCTACTACTACGCGCCGGACGGCACCACCGCCGGCAGCACCCAGGGGCAGGGGCTCGACCAGTTCGGAGCCAAGTGGTTCGTGCTGTCGCCGTCCGGCAGCGCGGTCACCAAGTAGGCGGCGCGATGAACACTACGACGGCACGTCACGGCACGCGCACGAGCGCCATGCATGAGCTGCTGCGCCTCACCGGCGCCCTGCTCCTGTTCGGCGTCGGCGCGATCCACCTGTACGAGTACCTCGCGGACGGCTACCGCGACGTCCCGACCATCGGCTGGCTGTTCCTGCTCAACTTCGCCGGGGCGGTCGCGCTCGGGCTCCTGCTCATGGCCCCGCTCGGCTGGCTGCCGGGGATCAGGTCGGCTCCGGCGATCGGGCGGGCGGCGTACGGGCTCCTGGCGCTCGGCGGGATCGTCCTCTCGGCGGGCACCATCATCGGTCTCATGATCAGCGAGACCGGCACGCTGTTCGGCTACCAGGAGGGCGGCTACCGGACGGTCATCAAGGTCTCGCTCGCCCTGGAGTCCGCCGCCGTCGTCGTGCTCGCCGCGTACCTGGCCCTCGAAGTGGGCCGGTTGCGCCGCCGCTCGGCCGCACGGGATTGAGCCTTCCGCTTCCGGTCGGATGATTACAGGATTACATTGATGATCCGACCGAAGCGCCCTGGGGGTCCCGTGATCGTCGAATACATCCGCTACCGCATCGAACCGGACCGCGCCGACGAGTTCGAGGCCGCCTACGCGCGCGCGTCCGTCCCGCTCTCGGCAGCGCCCCAGTGCGTCGACTACGAGCTGTCGCGGTGCGTCGAGGAACCGTCCTCCTACATCCTGCGCATCTGCTGGACGTCCGCCGATGACCACATGCGGGGCTTCCGCGGCGGCGAGCACTTCCCGGCCTTCTTCGCCGAGATCAAGCCGTACGTGCAGGACATCGAGGAGATGCGGCACTACGAGCGGACGCCGGTGGCCGGTGCCGGGTCGTCCGTCCCGACGATGTACGACTGGGCGGGCGGGACCGAGGCGTTCGAGCGCCTCACCGAGGTCTTCTACACGAGCGTCCTCAAGGACGACCTGCTCCTCCCGCTCTTCGAGCACATGGCCCCGGACCACCCCAAATGGGTGGCGCTCTGGCTGAGCGAGGTGTTCCGCGGCCCGGAGCGCTACAGCCGGGAGCGCGGCGGCTACCACCACATGGTCCGCCAGCACCTGGGCCGCGGCATCACCGAGGCGCAGCGCCGCCGCTGGGTCTCCCTCCTGATGGACGCGGCCGACGAGGTCGGCCTCCCGGACGACCCCGAGTTCCGCGCCGCGTTCGCCTCCTACATCGAGTGGGGCACGCGCATCGCCCTCGCCAACTCCCAGCCCGGCGCCAAGCCGCCCCTGGAAGCGCCCATGCCCCACTGGGGCTGGGGCGTGGCACCGCCTTACACCCCGTCCAAGTAGTACAGACTCCCGGACCGCATGAATCCCGACGACACCGCTCTCGACGACCCCGCGCTCGACAACACCGCGCTCGACGACCCCGTGGGCGCATCGCTCCGCGGTCACCACGCGCACCTATCCCGCCGCGCGGGCAAGGCCGCCACCTACCTCCCGGACGTCGCGACCTTCTGCGCCGTGCCCGCCGACCCGGCCGCGTCCGACTGGGCCGACCTCGCGCGCCTGCTCGGCCCCGGCGGCTTCGCCGACATGTTCAGCAACCCGGCCGTCCCTCCGCCGGACTGGGAGCCCGTCTTCGTCCTGGACGGCCTGCAGATGGTCTGGCCGGACGGGGCCGTCCCCGAGACGGGCCCCGCCGTGGTCGAACTGGGCGAGCACGACGTACCGGAGATGCTGGACCTCGTCGCGCGCACCCGCCCGGGGCCGTTCCGGCCGCGCACCCGCGAACTCGGCACCTACCTCGGCGTCCGCGACAACGGCGCCCTGGTGGCGATGGCGGGCGAACGGCTCCGCCCGCCCGGCTGGACGGAGATCAGCTCCGTCTGCACGGCGCCCGAGGCACGCGGCCGAGGCCACGCCGCCCACCTGATCCGCGCACTGGCGGCCCGCATCGCGTCCCGAGGCGACCGCCCCTTCCTCCACGTGGCGGCGGACAACACCGGCGCGGCGGCCCTCTACGAGCACCTGGGCTTCGAACCCCGCCGAGAGGTCACCTTCCGCGGCTTCCGCGTGCCCGCGACTCTTCCCGAGTCACCGCTCTGACCTGGGGTGATGAACTCGCAGAAAAAATCTTGAAGAAAAGTCGGGCGGGATGTCGATCCGGCCGGGAGCCGTGCGACGCGTAAGTGAAGGCCGATGAGACGCACCGCATGGAAGGACCACCGCCATGACCGCTCAGACCGTTCAGAGCCCGATCGCCTCCGCCGCCGCTGACCGCGGCACGACGCTTCGCAAGGTGCTGTGGGGGCCGCAGATCCTGCTCGCCGCGTTCCTGCTGATCGCCTCCGGGCTGCCCAAGCTCGTCGGCCAGGCCGACGCCGTCGAGTCCTTCGAGCTGATCGGCTGGGGCCAGTGGTTCCGGTACGTCACCGGCATCGTCGAGGTCTCCGGCGCCATCGGGCTGCTGATCCCGCGCCTGGCCGGGCTCGCCGCCACGGGGCTCATCGGACTGATGGCCGGCGCCATCACCACCCACCTGCTGGTGCTCGACCCGGCCTGGGGCCTCATGCCCGCCGCGTTCGCGGTCGTCTTCGCCGCCATCGCCTGGAACCGCCGCCACGAGACCCGCGACCTGCTCCGCACCCTCAAGTCCCTCAAGCGCTGAGCCGACAACACCTCACGGCGGACGACCCGTGGCCGACCGGCCCGGGTCGTCCGCCGTTTCAATGTCCTGTGCGCAGTGCGAGGAGAGTCATCAAGGTGGTCGCGGTGGCCAGAGCGAAGGCTGCGCGGAGACCCGTGAGGGTGTAGCCCGACAGAGCCCACACTGTGGTCGCCAGGGCGGGCCCCAGGGAGAAGCCGAGTTGGCGGGCCAGGCTCTGCGCCGCGCCCGCGCTGCCCAGGAGGTCGGGTGGCGCGTTCGACATGAGACGCGCAAAGGACGGGCCCGCGAAGAGGCCGGTGCCCGCGCCGACGATGGCCAGGCGCCAGCTCAGGTTCGCCGGGTGCCAGTCGCTTCCGACGGGCACGAGCAGCAGGACGCCGGTGGCCGTGACCGCGGCTCCGAGGACGGCCGTGCGGTGCGTCCCCCACCGGTCGCCGAGGACGCCGCCCGCCGGGCCCGCCGCGACCATCGCCGCGGGGAGCGCCAGGATCGCCGCCGCGGTGGCGGACGGGGAGAGCCCCAGCGTCCGCTGCAGGTAGAAGGGCGCCAGGAATTCGGTGAGGGAGATGACCAGGGCGTTCAGCATGATCGCCGCGACGGGCGCGGCCAGCGCCGGGACGCGCAGGAGGGAGCGGACGGGGGCGCTCGCCCTCGTCCGTCCCCAGAGGTGCAGGGGCGGGGCGGCGCAGGCGGCCAGGGACAGCCACCCGATGCCGTGGCTCGCCGACAGCGAGAGGGCGAGGAGCAGGGTGACGCTCGCCGCCGCGAGGAGCGCCGTCTCGGTCAGGAAGGCGCGGTCCGGGAGCCGGAGGGCGTCGGGCGGCACGGTCGCCGGGGCGATGGCCGTGACCAGGACGCCGATCGGGATGTTGATGAAGAAGATCCACGGCCATCCCCAGGCCTGGACGATCACTCCGCCGAGCGGCGGGCCGCTCACGGCGCCGAGCGGGCCGAGCGTCATGACGAGCGCGCTCGCCCGTCCGGCCAGATCGGGGCGGACGGCCCGGATCACGATGGCCGGGACGACCGCGAACAGCACCGCCGCGAAGGCGCCCTGCGCGGCGCGGGACGCGACCAGGTGCGCGAGCGAGGGGGCCAGCCCGGCGGCCAGGCTGCTCAGCGTGAAGCCGGCGACCGCGAGCAGGAGCGCGGCGCGCGGGCCCGTGCGGTCGAGCCACCGGCCGGCGGGAAGGGTGAGCGCGATCAGCGGCGCGAGGTAGCCGAGGACGACCCATTCCGCGGCGGACGTCCGCACCCCGAAGTCGCGTTCGAGGGACGGCAGCGCCACCGCGACGATGCTCGTGTCGAGAGTCGCCATGAACACGACGAGGCCGCAGCCCGCGACCGGCCACCACTGCCGCACGGTGCCCCCTTCACACAAACTGCACATGCTGTGAAGTTAAAAAGTACACAGCATGTGCACATCCGGCAAGGCTGGGATCATGGGGCCATGGCCAGGTCGATCGATGAGCCGCGGAACGCGCGGAGCCGCCGTTCCCGGATGGCGCTGCTGCGGGCCGCCCGCGAGCTGGTCGAGGAGCGCGGCATGGCGGCGACGACGATGGCGGCCGTCGCCGAGCACGCCGGAGTGTCGCGCCGGGCCGTCTACCTGCACTTCGCGTCCCGCGCCGACCTGATCGCCGAGCTGTTCGGCTACGTCAACGAGGTCGAGGACCTGGAGGGCCGGTTCGCGCCGATCGGCGACGCGCCGGACGCGGTGGCGGCGCTGGAGGAGTTCGCGTACCGGCACGCCGACTTCATGGCGCGCATCCTGCCGGTGTCGCGGGCGGTGGAGCGGGAGGCGGGCACCGACCCGGACGCGGCGCGGCACTGGGAGGCGGCGCTGTACTGGCGGCTGGAGACCAACCGGGCGCTGATCCGGCGGCTGGCCGAGGAGGGCGTCCTCGCCCCCGGCTGGACGGTCGATACCGCCACCGACATGCTGCTCGCGCTCGTCTCCAACGGGGTGAGCGAGACGCTGCTCGACGAGCGCGGGTGGACGCCCGAGCAGGTCGGCGAGCACATGGCGCGGCTGCTGCGGTCGACGTTCACCGCGCGCGGGTAGGACGATCACGACTACCCCCGTTCGGGGGTGGCGCGGGTCACCCGGATGGCCAACCATCCAGGTGACCGGGTGTCCGTGCGGCTACGAGGAGAGACCATGCCCGCAGTCGAGTTCCGCGCGGCGCGCGACTTCCTGCTCGCGCATCGCGACGACTACGCGACGGCGTACGAGAAGTTCCGGTGGCCGGTGCTGACCGGTTTCAACTGGGCGCTGGACTGGTTCGACATGATCGCCGCGGGCAACGACGCGCCCGGGCTGTGGATCGTCGAGGAGGACGGCTCGGAGGCGCGGTACTCGTTCGCGCAGCTGTCGCGGCGGTCCAACCAGGTCGCGAACCTGCTGCGCCGGGCGGGCGTGCGGCGCGGCGACCGGGTCATCCTGATGCTCGGCAACCAGGTCGAGCTGTGGGAGACCGTCCTGGCGGTGATGAAGCTCGGCGCGATCATGATTCCGTGCACGCCGCTGCTCGGCACGGCCGACCTGCGGGACCGGCTGACCCGCGGCAAGGCCCGGCACGTGGTCGTCGCCTCGGCCGACACGGGCAAGTTCGACGGGGTCGAGGGCGACTACACGAAGATCGCCGTGGGCGCGCCGGTCGAGGGCTGGACGTCGTACGCCGACGCCTACGACGAGGGCGAGTCGTTCACGCCCTACGGGCTGACGATGTCGCAGGACACCCTGCTGCTCTACTTCACGTCCGGGACGACGGCGCAGCCGAAGCTGGTGGAGCACACCCACGCGTCCTATCCGGCGGGGCACCTGTCGACGATGTACTGGATCGGGCTGCGGCCCGGGGACGTCCACCTCAACATCTCGTCGCCGGGCTGGGCGAAGCACGCGTGGAGCAACATCTTCGCGCCGTGGGACGCCGAGGCGTGCGTCTTCATCTTCAACTACACGCGGTTCGACGCCGACCGGCTGCTCGACACGATGGAGCGCTGCGGCATCACGAGCTTCTGCGCGCCGCCGACCGTGTGGCGGATGCTGATCCAGGCCGACCTCGGCCGCCTCGCGACGCCGCCGCGCGAGGTCGTCGCGGCGGGCGAGCCGCTGAACCCCGAGGTGATCGAGCGGGTGCGGGACGCCTGGGACCGCACGATCCGCGACGGCTTCGGGCAGACCGAGACGACCGTGCAGATCGCCAACACCCCCGGCCAGCCGGTGAAGCCGGGATCGATGGGGCGCGCCGTGCCCGGCTACCGGGTGGCGCTGATCGACCCGCTGACCGGGCGGCCGGCCGACGAGGGCGAGATCTGCCTCGAACTGGAGGACCGCCCGCTCGGGCTGATGACCGGCTACCACGGCGACGAGGCCCGCACCGAGGAGGCGATGGCCGGCGGCTACTACCACACCGGCGACATCGGCTCCCGCGACGAGGACGGGTACATCACCTATGTCGGGCGCGCCGACGACGTGTTCAAGGCGTCCGACTACAAGATCTCGCCGTTCGAGCTGGAGAGCGTGCTGATCGAGCACGAGGCGGTCGCGGAGGCGGCGGTCGTGCCGTCGCCCGACCCGGTCCGGGCGGCCGTCCCGAAGGCGTACGTGACGCTCGCCGCCGGGTGGGAGCCGACCGCCGAGACCGCGAAGGCGATCTTCGCGCACAGCCGGGCGCAGCTGTCGCCGTACAAGCGGGTGCGGCTGCTGGAGTTCGGCGAGCTGCCGAAGACGATCTCCGGCAAGATCCGCCGGGTCGAGCTGCGGACCAGCGAGATCGACAAGCATCCCGGCCCGGACGACCGGCCCGAGGGCGAGTTCCGCGAGGAGGACCTGCGATGACCCTCTCCTACGCGTCGGGCACGTCGACCACCCCGCTGCTCGGCGACACCATCGGCGCCAACCTGGACCGGACGGTCGCGGCCTTCCCCGAGCGGGACGCGCTCGTCGAGCGCGCGTCCGGCCGCCGCTGGACGTACGAGCAGCTCGCCGACGACGTGGAGGCCGTCGCGCTCGGCCTGCGCGACCTCGGCGTGGTCAAGGGCGACCGTGTCGGGATCTGGGCGCCGAACTGCGCCGAGTGGATGCTCGTCCAGTACGCGACGGCGAAACTGGGCGCGATCCTCGTCAACATCAACCCCGCCTACCGGGTGCACGAGCTTGAGTTCGTCCTCAACCAGGCGGGCATACGGACGCTGGTCGCGGCGCCCACCTTCAAAACGTCCGACTACGCGGCGATGGTGGACGAGGTAAGGCCGAAGTGCCCCGCCCTACGCGACGTCATCCTCATCGGCACTCCCGGCTGGGACGCGCTCATGGAGGAGGGCCGGACGAGCGATCCGTCCGTCCTGCACGGCATCGCGCGGACCCTCACCGCCGACGACCCCATCAACATCCAGTACACGTCCGGGACGACGGGCTTCCCCAAGGGCGCGACGCTCTCCCACCACAACATCCTGAACAACGGCTACTTCGTCGGTGAGCTGTGCGGCTACGACGAAGAGGACCGCGTGTGCGTCCCGGTGCCCTTCTACCACTGCTTCGGCATGGTCATGGGCAACCTGGCGGCGACCAGCCACGGCGCGTGCGTCGTTATCCCGGCGCCGGCGTTCGACCCGGAGGCGACCCTCGAAGCGGCCGCCGCCGAGCGCTGCACCTCGCTGTACGGGGTGCCGACGATGTTCATCGCGATGCTGAACGAGCCGTCGCTGGACGGCCTCGACCTGTCCGCGCTCCGCACCGGGATCATGGCGGGCTCGCCGTGCCCGGTCGAGGTGATGAGGCAGGTCATCGACCGGCTCGGGATGGCCGAGGTCGCGATCTGCTACGGCATGACGGAGACGTCGCCGGTGTCGACGCAGACCCGGGCGGGCGACTCGCTCGACCGCCGGGTGTCCACGGTCGGCACCGTGCTGCCGCATCTGGAGATCAAGATCATCGACCCGGAGACCGGCGTCACCGTCCCGCGCGGCGTCCCCGGCGAGTTCTGCACCCGCGGCTACTCGGTGATGCTCGGCTACTGGGAGGAGCCGGACAAGACGGCCGAGGCCATCGACGCGGCCCGCTGGATGCACACCGGCGACCTCGCCGTGATGGACGACGACGGCTACGTCAACATCACCGGCCGGATCAAGGACATGGTCATCCGGGGCGGCGAGAACGTCTACCCGCGCGAGATCGAGGAGTTCCTCTACACCCATCCCGACATCGTGGACGCGCAGGTCATCGGCGTCCCCGACGAGAAGTACGGCGAGGAGCTGATGGCCTGGGTGCGGCTGCGCGAGGGCGTGCCCGGGATGACCGCGGGCGAGCTGCGCGCGTTCTGCGAGGGCAGGCTCGCCCACTACAAGATCCCCCGTTACGTGCACGTCGTCGAGGAGTTCCCGATGACGGTCACCGGAAAGATCCGCAAGGTGCAGATGCGCGCGGAGGCCGTCGACATCCTCGGCCTGGAGGACGTCGCCGCCCGGCGGCACGCCTGACCGCCGGCGGAACAACCGCGCCGTTTCTCCGCGCGCGACCCTTTCGTGACGAGGGTCACGCAAGGCATGCTCGGGGCATGGATGCGGCGGAACCGGGGGCCTCGGGAGGACGCGCCCCCCGCGGGGCTCGCGACGACGCGGGAGCCGTCCGGTCGGCGGTGCTGTCCCTGCACCGCACGACCGGCCTGCCGATGGTGTTCGGCGGTGCGCTGAGCGGCCGGGACCGGCTGTGCATCACCGAGCTGGTCGGCAACACGACGGACTCGCTGAACGGCCTCGTCGTCCGGCAGGGCAACGGGCTCGGCGGCAAGGCGATGGCGCTCGGACGCCCCGCCTGGGTGAGCAACTACCCGTGCGCGGCGTCCATCAGCCATGACTACGACAAGCCCGTGGGGCGGGAGGGGCTGCTGTCGATCGTCGCGGTCCCGATCGTCGTGCGGCGGCGGGTGCGCGGCGTCCTGTACGGCGCGCTCCGCGAGCCGCTCGGCCTCGCCGACCGCATCGTGGGCGCCGCCGTCCAGGTCGCCCGCGACCTCGAACAGGACCTCGCCGTCCAGGACCGCGCCGACGAGGCGCTCGCGCGGGCCGGGTCCGGCGCGCCGGCGGCGCCGGGCACGTCGGCGGCGCGGTGGGAGGAGGTGCGGGCCGTGCACGCGGAGCTGCGGGCGCTGGCCGAGGAGGTCAGCGACCTGCCGACCAGGGACCGCCTCCGCCGGGCGTCGCTGCGCCTCGCCGCCGCCGGGCCGGGCGACGGCGCCGGGCTGGACGACGCGGACGCCGCACCGCGCCCCGCCCTGTCGCCGCGCGAGCTGGACGTCCTGTCGTACGTGGCGATCGGCTGCACGAACGCGGAGGCCGCCGAACGGCTGGGCCTGCTACCCGAGACGGTGAAGAGCTACCTGCGCTCGGCGATGCGCAAGCTCGACAGCCACACCCGCCTGGAGGCCGTGACCGCCGCGCGCCGCGCCGGCCTGCTCCCCTGAGCGCGCGGCCGCCGCCACCGAGATGGTGGGGGACGGGCTTGCAGGGCCGATGGGCCGGGGAGAACCGCGGGGCCGCGCGGTCTCTCGTCGGATCGGCCCGGCGACGGGGTCAGCGACGCGGGCGTCGTCCAGTGCAGATCGGCCCCCGTGGCGCACTGCCTGGACATTCGGTCACCACACGCCGGCTGCGCCGGGCCGTGATCGCACGGCCGTCCCGGCTCGTATCCGGCCGGGGACGTCCGGCCCCCGAATTGCACTGACGACCGTAACACCTCTGGCGAACATGATTGTCTGTAGTAAAAGGATTACGACGATCAGCGCGGACGCGTTGCTCTTTTATCGCGGCCCGCCGGAAGCGCCCCGGAAGCGGCCTGGCAGCGGCCTGGCAGCGGTTCAGAAGGCGGGCCTTCAAAAGAATGTCCGGATGTAGTCGACCACGACGGGATGGTCCGCGCCGGCGTCGTCCACGACCGGAATCATCGTCCACTTGTCGAGCGCCGTGCACGGGTGGGAGAGGCCGAGCCTGACCACGTCGCCGACCTCGGCGGAAGTGTCCCGGAGAAAGGCGTGCTGGTCGTTGAGCGCGGTGATGCGGCCGCCTTCGAGCGGGCCCTTCCCCCGTACGAGCTGGGGTGCGGGCAGGCCCTCATCGAACGGGACGTCGCGCTTGCCCACGTCCAGCAGCGCCAGGCCGGGTTCGGGCCGGGAGATGACCCGCCCCCAGGCGTGCATGGCCGAACGGAGCCGCTCGCCGTCCGTGCCCCGGGCGAAGGGCGAGATGCCCTGGTAGAAGCCGTCGTCGTGGACGATGTACGCGCCCGACCGCAGCACCACCCGTCCGCCGGCACCGCCGAGCTCATCGGCGACCTGGTCGAAGTAGGCGCTGCCGCCGACGGTCAGGACCGGCTCGTCCACCTCGTACTCCAGCCGCTCGTGCAGGTTGCCGAGCCGCCGCAGGTAGGCGCCGACCGAGGCGCGGCTCCGCTCGGACGCGTCGTGGGCGAGGGCGCCCTCGTACCCGCCGATCCCGGCGAGCCGGAGCGTGCGGGCCGCGCGGACGGCCGCGGCGACCTCCCGCGCGTCGCCGTCGTCCCGCACGCCGGTGCGCCCGTCAGGGCCGCCCAGCTCCACGCACACGTCGACCTGCCGCTGGCCGCGGGCCGCGCGCAGCGCCTCGTCCATCAGTTCCACCGACCGGACCGAGTCGACCCACGAGAGGAACTCGAAGTCGGGGTCGCCGTCCAGCTCGCCCGACAGCCACGCCAGCCCCGCCGGGTCGAGAAGCGTGCTCGCGTACAGGACGCGCCGCACCCCGAACGCCCGCGCCACCCGCAACTGCGGCAGGTTCGCGACCGTGATCGCCCACGCGCCCGCGTCGAGCTGCCGCCGCCACAGCGCCGGGGCCATCGTCGTCTTGCCGTGCGGGGCCAGCAGGAGCCCGGCGTCGCGCGTCCAGCGCGCCATCGCCCGCACGTTGTGCTCCAGGGCGCTCGCGTCGAGGGTCAGCAGCGGGGTCCCGAAGTCGTCCAGCGGGAGCCGCGCATCACCCGCCTCGTCCACCGTCATCCCGTGCGCGGACGCGGGGACCGCCTTGAACCGCCAGTCGAGGACCTCGCCGCCGAGAGCCTCCACCGCCTTGACGTCAATGCCCATCCACTCCTCCTGTACGAACGCCGGCAGGGGCCGGTCCGCGGGGTCGCGCTCATCTGCCGCCCAAATGAGCCGATTGTGATCCCATAGCGACCACCTACCCCCTTAAAACCTCGATAGCGTGGGACTTGTGGAGGTTGAGGAGTCAGGTGGGACATCCCGCCGCAACGCGCTTCTGCTGCTGGGTGCCGCCGGGCTCGTCACGCTCGGCGCCGACGCCGCCCGGCCCTCGGGCTCCCGCGCGGCGGCCGCGCCCGCGGCGACGCCCCGCGCGCGGCCGGTGATCCATCCGACCCCGACCCCGACCCCGACGCCGACCCCCACCCCGCGAGCCGCGTCCTGGACGCCGGGCAAGCTCACCGCGCTGGAGAAGCCCGTCCGGGAGCTATCGCAGCTCGCCCCGCCCGCGCCGCCGAAGTCGATCGCGCTGACCATCGACGACGGCCCGAACCCGACGTGGACGCCCAAGATGCTCGACCTGCTGGCCGAGCACCGCATCCACGCGACGTTCTTCATCATCGGCGAGCAGGTGAAGGAGTACCCGGCGCTCACCCGCCGCATCGCCGACGCCGGCCACCAGATCTGCAACCACACCCAGACGCACCCGATCTCCATCGCGCACCTGTCGGAGAAGAAGGTCCGCAAGGAGATCGTCGAGGCGCACGACCGGATCGCGGACGCCACCGGCGTCGTCCCGCAGTTCTTCCGCTCGCCCGGCGGCGCCTGGTCCAAGACCGTCCTGGAGCTGGTCGCCGAGCACGGCATGCTCCCCGTCGACTGGGCCGTCGACCCCCGCGACTGGGCCCGCCCCGGTGTGGGCAGCATCCGCCGCGCCCTGCTGAAGGGCAAGGAGAACAACATCATCCTGTGCCACGACGGCGGCGGCGACCGCTCCCAGACCATCAAGGCCCTGCGCGACGCCATCCCCAAGCTGAAGAAGCGCGGCCTCACGTTCGTGGCCCTGTGACCATGTAGGTAAGCGCCTCCGATGGAGGTAAGCGCCTCCGGGGGTGGACGTAGGTACACCCCAAGCTCGGTGTGCGGGCACACTGTGGACGTGGGCGCTCGCCGGAAGACTGGATTCCAGACGGCAGGTGAGTCATGGAGGATCCAGTGAGCGGTGAATTGGTGAAGGAAACACGACTGCTGAGCCATGCGAGGGCTCCCTGGCGCGGGCTCGCGCTGTGGCTGCTGGCCATCCCGGCCACGCTCGTCGGGCTCTGGTTCCTCACGGTCATCTCGATGATCACGAGCTTCATCGGGGTGCTGCTGTTCCCGTCCGCCACGAGGCTGCTGCGCACCCGGCTCGACGCCTACCGGGAGCGCATCAACAAATGGACGGACGCCCGGATCGAGCGGCCGTACCTGCCCGAGCCGGAGGAGGAGCCCGGCCTGACCGGGCTGTTCAAGCGGTTCATCGCGCTCGTCTCCGACCCGGCGACCTGGCGCGACTACCTGTGGGTCCTCACCGACCCGTTCGTCTCGCTGCTCACCGCGGCGCTGCCCGCCATGCTGATCCTGTACGGGATCTGGGGCTACCTGCTCGCCGCGTTCGCCGGCGACGTGATCGGCGACTACGGCGGCAACGACTGGTACACCTACATCCACGTCACCGAGGGGTACGGCAGCGACCCCGGCCGCGTCCTGTCCACCGTGGTCGTCGCCACCGCCTGCATCGCCCTCGGGTACGCGATCGGGCCGAAGATGCTGGACGTGTACGGGCACTGGGGCCGGGCGCTCCTCGGGCCGACGAAGAAGTCCCAGCTGGCGCTGCGCGTCCAGCACCTCACCGAGACCCGGTCGGAGGCCGTGGACGCGTCCGCCGCCGAGCTGCGCCGCATCGAGCGCGACCTGCACGACGGCGCGCAGGCCCGGCTCGTCGCGATGGGCATGACGCTCGGCGCGATCGAGCACCTCCTCGACAAGGACCCGGAGAAGGCGCGGCTGCTGCTCGCCGAGACCCGCGCGTCGTCGGCGAAGGCCCTGCACGAGCTGCGCGACCTCGTCCGCGGCATCCACCCGCCGGTGCTCGCCGACCGCGGCCTCGGCGACGCGGTGAAGGCGCTCGCGCTGGACCACCCGATGCGCGTCGAGGTCGTCGCCGACCTGCCCGGACGGGCCGAGCCGCCGGTCGAGTCCGCCGCCTACTTCGCGGTGTCGGAGATCCTCACCAACGCCGCCAAGCACGCCGGCGCGTCCCGCGTCTGGATCGACATGCGGTACGAGAACGGCATGCTGCGGATCACGATCACCGACGACGGGCGCGGCGGCGCCACCCTCGACGGCGGCACCGGGCTGCGCGGCATCGAGCGGCGGATCGGTACATTCGACGGCGTCCTCGCCCTCAGCTCCCCCGTGGGGGGCCCGACGATCGTGACGCTGGAGCTGCCGTGCGCGTTGTCCTCGCCGAAGACCTCGCCCTTCTGAGGGAGGGCCTGGTCAGCCTGCTGGAGACGCACGACTTCGAGATCGCCGCCGCCGTCGACAACGGCCCGTCGCTCCTGAAGGCCCTGCTCGACCACCGCCCGGACGTGGCGGTGGTCGACGTGCGCCTGCCGCCGTCCTTCACCGACGAGGGGCTGCAGGCCGCGCTGGAGGCCCGCCGCCGGGTGCCGGGCCTGCCGGTGCTCGTGCTGTCGCAGTACGTCGAGCAACTCTACGCCCGGGAGCTGCTCGCGGACGGCACCGGCGCCATCGGCTACCTGCTGAAGGACCGGGTGTTCGACGCGGCCCAGTTCGTGGACGCGGTCCGCCGGGTCGCGGCGGGCGGCACCGCGATGGACCCGGAGGTCATCTCCCGGCTCGTCGCCTCCAACACCCGCGACACCCCGCTGAGCCGGCTCACCCCGCGCGAGACCGAGGTACTGGAGCTGATGGCGCAGGGCCGGTCCAACGCGGCGATCGCGGAGCGGCTCGTCGTCACCGAGCGGGCCGTCACCAAGCACACCGCCAACATCTTCACCAAGCTCGACCTGCCGGTGACCGGCGACGACAACCGCCGCGTCCTCGCCGTCCTGGCCTACTTGAACAAATGAGGCCTACTTGAACAAATGAGCGGCCCTGTGCGAACGGACGAGCGGGCCGTCTGAACGGATGAGCCCTTCTGAACAGATGAGCAAGGCCCGGCGGCCTCCGCCGGGGCCGTACCGGGTGGCATAGTCTGCTCCGCGAGACGGCCCCGGGAGGTCGCGATGACGGTGGTTCTGGTCCTGCTGTGCCTGGCGATCGCCGGGCGGGAGCTGTACCTGGCGTTCGAGCGCCGGCATTCCCCCGGCGCGCCCGAGATCGCCGACATCCGCACCCAGCTCCGCGCCCTCAAGGGCACCCGGGACGAGCTGGAGGGGTTCCGCGCGGCGCAGCGCGAGCGGCTCGACCGGCTCGCCGCCGAGCAGGACCGCGACCGGGAGGCGCTCGGCACCGCCGACGCCCGGATCACCTCCCTGGTGGCGCAGATCAACGACCGGCTGCTGCCCGACGTCACCGCCCGGCTGAAGGAGCAGCGCGACGCCGCCGCCGAGCAGCGCGAGGCCCTCGACCGGCTCACCGCCGAGGTCGCGGCGCTCCGCGCGCACCTCGTCGGGCGGCTCGACCAGGCCGTGGCCGCGTCCCTCGGCGCCGAGCCCGCCGAGCTGGTCGCGGGGGCGCTCACCGCCGCCCCGCCCGACGCGCGCCGGGCGCTGGCCGGGCCGTACGAGCGGTTCGCCGAGCAGTACGGGCTGCGCGTCGAGCTCACCGACGGCGACCGCTACTACCTGTCCGGCCGCAATCACCGCGCACTGGAGCGCGACTTCATCGAACTCGTAGCCGCGCTGCGCGACGACTGCCCGGAGAACACCGGCACGGCCCGCGGCCTGCTGGGGGCGCTGCGCGGCGTCGACCGGGGCGGCGCCCGGATCGGGCCGCTCGTCATCGTCCGGACGCCCGGCGCGCTCGTGTGCGGGGTCGTGCCGCTCGCCGAGCTGCGCCGCCCCGGGGGCGGAGTGCCGCTGGACGACCTGCCCGGCGCGGCCGAGCGCCTGCGCCGGCTGCCGGAGGGCCGCTTCTGCGACCTGTCGGACCGGCCCACCGGCGCCCCGGCCGGGCTCAGCGAATAGGAGCGGACAGGGGTCGCTGAGCGGGGGCTCAGCGAGTGGGCGCCGTCCAGGTGAACGCGGGCGCGCGGCGCTCCAGGAACGCGGCGATGCCCTCCTCGACCTCACCGCTCGCCGCGACCTCCGCCAGCCACCGGTCCGTCTTCTCCTGGACGGGGCCGGCGGCGGCGATCGCGTCCACGATGTCCTTGGTGGCCTGCTGGGTGAGCAGCGACCGGGACGCGAGCGTCGCGGTGAACTCCGCGACCCGGTCGCGCAGGCCGCCCGCCGGGACGACCTCGTCCAGCAGCCCGATCCGCAGCGCGTGCGCGGCGCCGACCAGGTCCGCGGAGAACAGCAGGTACTTCGCGGCGGCCGGCCCGACCAGCCGGACCAGCCGCGCCGTCGCGACCGCCGGGTAGACGATGCCGAGCTTGGCCGGGGTGATCCCGAACCGGGCGTCCTCGGCGGCGAACCGCAGGTCGCAGGCCGCCGCGAGCTGGCAGCCGCCGCCCACGCAGTACCCCTCGATCGCGGCCAGCGTCGGCTTCGGGAACGCGGCGAGGGCCCGCTCGGCGACCGTCGACAGGTGCGAGTCGTCGTCGCGGTGGATGTCGCCCAGCTCGGCGATGTCGGCGCCCGCGCAGAAGTTCCCGCCCGCGCCCGTCAGCACCGCGACCCGGACGGCCGGGTCCTTGGCGAGGGTCTCCAGGATGCCGGGCAGGGCCCGCCACATGTCCGCGGACATGGCGTTCCGCTTGGCCGGCCGGTCGATGGTGATCGTCCCGACGCCCTCGGCGACCTCGAAGTCAAGCCCGGCGGCCATGGTCCTCCCTTGCCCGGACGTCGTCGCGCCTCGGCCCGGACGTCGCTGCCTCGACCCGGCTCATCGTACGGAGCGCGCGATGCCCGGACGATCCCGGGGCGGCCGGACCCGGCCGCCGGCTGAGGGCGGGGCGGGAACCCGGGACCGATCGCGGGAGTCGTATCGTGCAATGGCCGCCCCATGCGTCGGGGGACGCGCACGGGCGGCCGGCGGCGGCGCACGCGGCGCCACCGCACCGGCACAGGGGGCTCTACCTGCATGAAGAAAATCAGCGTTGATCGGGGAATGCGCAACCCGCGTCGCGTGCTGTACTGTCAAGGCAGCGCCTTCGGATTCCGCGAATCGCAACGAAGGCACTTCTTCCCCGCCCGGGCCATCTGAGCGCCCGGTGATCCTCCCGGTCCGGCGCGACTGGCGTTCCGGACCGCCGCACAAGGGAGCCGACGTCAGCCCGGTGAACCGAGCTGCATCTCTCGCATTCCTCTCGCGTACGCGCCGCGGGTTCCGCCGCCGTACCCGGGAAACGACTCCAGGCGGCGCGGACCGTTCCGCGCGAGCCTGAGAAGGGACCCGCATGTCCACTCCCACCCTCACCTCCGAGCCCGCGACCGGGCGCAGCGCCGCGGGTCGCCGGTCGCAGGCGCACGGCGTGCCCGCGCAGAACGCCCGCAGGGGCGGCCAGCAGGCGCGGCGCACCGCCGACGACGGGCCCGCCGTCCCGTTCCACGGCCTCCTCGCCGTCCAGGACAAGCACGCCTTCGTCCGCACCTCCGGCTACCTCGCCGGGCCGGACGACGTGCACGTCTCCCTCGCCCAGGTCAAGGCGCACCACCTGCGTCCCGGCGACGTCGTCGCGGGCACCGCGCGGGCGCCGAAGTCCGGCCGGGAGAAGTTCGGCTCGCTCGCCCGCGTCGAGACCGTGAACGGCCTGCCCGCGGCCGAGGCCGCCGACCGCCCCGAGTTCGGCAAGCTCACCCCGCTGTTCCCGGACGAGCGGCTCCGCCTCGACACCGGCCCGCTCGCCACCCGCGTCATCGACCTGGTCGCGCCGATCGGCAAGGGCCAGCGCGGGCTCATCGTGTCGCCGCCGAAGGTCGGCAAGACGATGGTCCTGCAGGCCGTCGCGAACGCGATCGCGCAGAACAACCCCGAGGTGCACCTCATGGTCGTGCTCATCGACGAGCGGCCGGAGGAGGTCACCGACCTGCAGCGGAACGTGCGCGGCGAGGTCGTCCACTCGACGTTCGACCGCCCCGCGCAGGACCACACCGCGCTCGCCGAGCTCGCCGTCGAGCGGGCCAAGCGGCTCGTCGAGCAGGGCCACGACGTGGTCATGCTGCTCGACTCGATCACCCGGCTCGGCCGCGCCTACAACCTCGCGGCGCCCTCCAGCAGCCGGATCCTCGCCGGCGGCGTCGCGACGACCGCGATCTACCCGCCGAAGAAGTTCTTCGGCGCCGCCCGCAACATCGAGAACGGCGGCTCGCTGACCATCCTCGCGACCGCGCTCGTGGAGACGGGGTCCCGCATGGACGACGTCTTCTTCGAGGAGTACAAGGGCACCGGCAACATGGAGCTGAAGCTCGACCGGGGCCTCGCCGACCGCCGCGTGTTCCCCGCCGTCGACATCGAGGCGTCCGGCACGCGCCGCGACGAGCTGCTGATGTCCCCCGAGGAGCTCGCGCTCTCCTGGCGGCTGCGCCGCGCCCTCCAGGGGCTGGAGAAGCAGCAGGCCGTCGAGCAGCTCCTGGAGAAGATGAAGGGCACCTCGTCCAACGCCGAGTTCCTGCTCCGCCTCCAGCAGACCACCTGAGCCGCCGGCAGACCACCTGAGCCGCCGCCTCGCGGCGCGACCCCATCGCCCCTCGGCCCCTCACACCGCCATGAACACGAGACGGGGGAGATCCGTCAGTCGCCCTGCTGCGCCCTTTCCTGCTTCCGCCGCTCCTTCGCCTTCTCCGGCCTGAACGACTTCAGGATCCTGTCGTAGAGGCGCTGACCCGGCGTCCATTCGGGATCGGGCGCGGAGAAGCAGAACTCGTACCCGGCCGCCCTGCTGCACAGCACGTGCCTGACGCCGCCGCCCGCGCCGGACCGCCAGGTGAACTCCCATTCGGCGCCGCCCTCGGCGACCTCGGGAGCGGGTTCCAGCCGCAGTCGCCGGTACCCGGGGAAGCGGTGCTCCCCCATCGCCCGGTGCTCCTCGGTGCGCAGCCCGGCGAGCGGATCGCCCGGCGCCGGGGAGATGCGCAGGCCCCGTCCGGCCCCGGTGTCCTTCCAGGTCATGACGGAGCCGCTCCGCTCGGACTGCCAGCCCGCCGGCACCCGCACCGAATAGGCGCCCGACTCGTGGTACTTCGCGGTCTTCGCCGTCACGCCCGCCGCCGGCCGCAGCGCCACCGCGTCGCTCTTGCCGACCGACGTCCAGCGGGCCGCCCACGTGCCCGTGCCCGCCGCGAGCACCGCCAGTACCGCGACCCCGGCGACGGCCCCCGGCCGAAGCCGCCTCCCTCGGAACGGCGGCATCCTGAGCAGCCGGCCCGCCGGCGCCGACCGGCCCGCGCGCGGCGAACCGCACGGCGCCTTCCCGCTCCCCAGCGTCCACGGGACGCGCGGCCCGCGGAGGGCCCGGCGCGCGGCGGGGACGCGCACCCGCTCCGGGCGGGGAGCCCGCGTGATGCCCGGCTCCGGAAGGTCGGCGACGACGCTCCGCAGCAGCTCCGCCGTGGCCTCGGCGGTCAGCCGGTCCTCGGGCCGCTGCTGGAGCAGCCCCTCGATGACGGGAGTGAGCGGGCCCGCGCGCGCCGGCTTCGCGTAGTCGCCCAGTAGCACCGCCACCATGGACGCGAGGGCGTGGCAGCGCAGGAACGGCGCGAAACCCTCGACCGCCATGTAGAGCGTCGCACCGAGGGACCACAGGTCGGACGCCGGGACGCTCGGCTGCCCGTCGATGCGCTCCGGCGGAAGATAAGCGGGAGATCCCTCAATACCCGCGGGCATTGTGTCGGCCAGCTCCCGGCCATTGTCCATTTGGACGGCGAGCCCGAAGTCGCTGAGCAGAACGCGCCCGTCGTCGCAGAGCAGCACATTGCCGGGCTTCACGTCCCGGTGCAGGATGCCCGCCTCGTGCGACGCCCGCAGCACCGACAGGACCGCCGCGCCGATCTCCGCCGTCCGCCGCACGCTCAGGGGGCCGTCCTCGGTGACCAGCCGGTTCAGCGAGCGCCCTTCCAGGAACTCCATGACGATCCAGGGCCGGCCGTCCTCCACGATCAGGTCGTGCACGGCCACCACGCCGGGATGCCGCAGCGCGGCCGTCGCGCGCGCCTCCTGCAGCAGCCGCCGGCACAGCACCCTGCGCTCACTCTGCGTGATGCGCGCCGGCAGGTGCACCTCCTTGACGGCGACGTCCCGGTCCAGCGTCTCGTCGTAGGCGCGCCAGACCGTGCCCATGCCGCCCCGGCCGACCACGGAGAGCAGGCGATACCGCCGCGCGAGCGGTATCGGCCGATCCCCATTCATGTCGCGGTTAATCGCCGGAACGCGCTCAAGGCACGCTCCCACGGCATCAATTGTTTTTTGACCGCGGCCGAACGAGAAAAGCGCACGCGCCCGTGGTATAACCGCGTGCGCCGCATTTAGCCGCGCGGACGGCGCGACGCGTGGCTGATCCGCCGGGGACGGATCAGCCGAGGACGGCGCGGGCCCACTTGTAGTCGGACTTGCCCACGGCCGTGCGCTGCACCTCGTCCACCAGGGTGATCTGGCGCGGGAGCTTGTAGCCCGCGAGCCGGCCCCGGCAGTGCTCGGTGAGCTGCTCCAGCGTGACGGTCCTGCCGGGACGGGCCGCGACGACGGCGGCGACGCGCTGCCCGAACCGCTCGTCGGGCAGGCCGACCACGACCGCGTCGTCCACGTCCGGGTGGTCCTTCAGCGCGACCTCGACCTCCTCCGGGTAGACCTTCTCCCCGCCCGTGTTGATCATGAGGGAGCCGCGGCCGAGCAGGGTGATCGTCCCGTCCTCCTCCAGGCTCGCGAAGTCGCCGGGGACCGACCAGCGGGTGCCCTCGGCGTCGGTGAAGAACGTCGACGCCGTCTTCTCCGGGTCGTTGTAGTAGCCGAGCGGGATGTGGCCGCTGCGCGCGAGCCTGCCGATCTCGCCGGGCTTGACCACGTTGAGGTCGTCGTCCAGGACGGTGATGCCCGGCTTCATCATGAACCGGGCCGTGCCCTCCTTGGCGTCGACGGACGGGCCGCACGCGCCAGTCTCCGAGGCGCCGTAGTTGTCGAGGAACATGATGTTCGGCAGGTGCTCCTGGAGGGCCCGCTTGGCGCCCTCGGTGAGCGGCGCGCCACCGGACGCGACCGCGATCAGCGACGAGGTGTCGTGCCCGCCGCCCGCCAGGGCCTTCGCGACGGGCCGCGCCATGACGTCGCCGACCAGCATCAGCACGTTCGCCTGCTCCTCGGCGACCAGCCGCAGCGCCTTGTCGGCGTCGAACGCGTGGTCGGTGTAGAGGACGACCTTGGCGCCGCTGAACAGCCCCATGTACGCGACCCACTGGCCGGCGCCGTGCATGACGGGCGCGCAGTCGAGGACGGCCATCCCCGGCTGGTCGGCGTTGGCGGCCAGCTCCTCGGGGCTGCCGATGGGGTCGCCGAGGACGTTCCCGCCGCCGAGCGCGCCGAAGAAGATGTCCTCGCAGCGCCACTCGACGCCCTTCGGGTAACCGGTGGTGCCGCCGGTGTACATGATGTAGCGGTCGTCGCTGGAGCGCTCGGGGAAGTCGTCGCTCGGGTCGGCCGCGGCGAGCGCCTTCTCGTACTCGACGGCGCCGGGGATGGTCTCCGCGTCGGCGGACGAGCCGTCCTCCAGGGCGACGACGTGCCGCAGCGCGGGCAGATCCGCGCGGATCTCCGCCACCTTCGCCAAGAGCGAACGCTCGCCGATGAGCGCGACCGAGTCGGAGTCGGCGAGCACGTGGCGCAGCTCGGCGGCGACGTAGCGGTAGTTCACCGGGATCGGCACGGCGCGGATCTTGAACGCGCCGAGCATCGCCTCGATCCACTCGGCCCGGTTGTAGGAGAGGATCGCGACATGCTCGCCGGGCCGCACCCCGGCATCCGCCAGATGGTGACCGACCCGGCTCGCACGCTCGTTGAGCTGCCGGTACGTCCGCCGCTCGGCGCCGGCCACGAGGGCCGGGCGGTCCGGTCCGGCGGCGGCCAGGATCTCGATCAGGTCGGCCAGGTTGTAGCTGCGCGCCATGCCACGTCCTCGCAGGTGTCGGGGTGGGTCCGATCCCGATCCTGCTGCCGGACGGCGCGCGAACTCAATGCCTATTGGCGCCCGGTCCAATGAGATGGGTCACATCCCGCGGTGAGTCGCATCCCACATCGCCTCATCCGGCCATTCCCAGGGTCCTTACACGGCTCTTATCTGGGTACCGGCATGCTTGGCCGTAACGATTCAGTATCAGACGGGGGTAGTGGTGAGCGCAGGCGCGATGGCGTGGACCCCGCCGACGTGGGAGGAGATCGTCAGCGAGCACTCGACCCGGGTGTTCCGGCTGGCGTACCGGCTGACCGGCAACCGGCACGACGCCGAGGACCTGACCCAGGACGTCTTCATCCGGGTGTTCCGCTCGCTGTCGTCCTACAGCCCCGGCACGTTCGAGGGATGGCTGCACCGGATCACGACGAACCTGTTCCTCGACCGCGCCCGGCGCAAGCAGCGGATCCGGTTCGACTCCCTCGCCGACGACGCCGCCGAGCGCCTGCAGGGGCGCGAGCCGTCCCCCGCGCAGGCCTACGACGACCGGCACCTCGACGCCGACATCCAGAAGGCGCTCGACTCCCTCGCCCCCGAGTACCGCGCGGCGGTCGTGCTGTGCGACATCGAGGGGCTCTCCTACGAGGAGATCGCCGCGACCCTGAACGTGAAGCTCGGCACCGTCCGCTCCCGCATCCACCGGGGCCGCGGCCAGCTCCGCGACGCCCTGGAGCACCGCCGCCCGGCCGAGTGCACCCCGAGCGCCCAGTGACGAGCATCACTAGTGACCGCTGAGTAACTTCCGGCCTACCCTGCGGCCGTGGACATCGTCTTCGATCGCCGCGGCGAAGGCCCGCCGCTCGTCCTGCTGCACGGCATCGGCCACCGCCGCCAGGGGTGGGCCCCGGTCATGGACCTGCTCGCCGCCGAACGCGACGTCATCGCCGTCGACCTGCCCGGCTTCGGCGACTCCCCGCCGCTCCCGCACGGCACCCCCTACACCCTCGACACCGCCATCGACGCGCTCGCGGAGGGCTTCGCCGAGCTCGGCCTCGACCGCCCGCACGTCGCGGGCAACTCGCTCGGCGGTCTGTTCGCGCTCGAAGCGGCCGACCGCGGCCTCGCCAGCTCCGCCACGGCGCTGTCCCCGGCGGGCTTCTTCAACGCCCTCGAACTCCGCTACGCCATGTCGGTGCTGCGCGCGTCCCGCCTCGGCGCCCGGGTCCCGGAGACCTTCCTCACCCGCCTGGCCCGCTCCCCGCGCCGCCGCACCCTCATGTTCGGGATGATCTACGGCCGTCCCGACCTGATGGACATGGAGGCGCTCACCGGCGACGCCCGCGCCATGCGCGACGCCCCCGGCTTCGAACCCACGCTGGACGCCGGCCGCACCGCCCGCTTCCGCGGCTCCTGCGCCGACGTCCCCGTCACCATCGCCTGGGGCACCAAGGATCGCCTGCTCCTGCGCAGCCAGGCCATCCGCGCCCAGCGCCGGCTCCCGAACGCCCGCTTCGTCTGGCTGGAGGGCTGCGGCCACGTCCCCATGGCGGACGACCCGCCCCTGGTGGCCCGGACGCTCCTGGAGGGCAGCGCCCACCCGCTGAAGACCCGCTCCGCCGCCTGACTCACGCCCCGGCCGGACGATCACCGTGGCCACCCCTTTATTCTAGTACTAGGATAAAGCCATGGCCGCCGAGTTGACGCCCGCCGAGCTGACCCTGCTCGGCCTGCTGCTGGAGAAGCCGAGGCACGGCTACGAGCTGGACGAGGTCATCAGCGCCCGCGGCATGCGCGAGTGGACCGAGATCGGGTTCAGCTCGATCTACTACCTGCTGGCCCGGCTGCGCGACCGCGGCCTGATCGCCGAGGTCGACGCGGAGCGGCCGGCGCGGGGCAAGGCCCGGCGGGTGTACGGGCCGACGGCCGAGGGGCGCCGCGCGTGCGCGGAGGCGGCCGAGGCGGCGGTGGCCGAACTCCGGCCCGTGTACCCGCCTGTCCTGGTCGGCCTCGCGAACCAGCCGGCCATCCCGCCCGAGCGGCTGCGGGCCGCGCTCGACCGGCGGGCCGCGGCCCTCGCGGAGAAGATCGCCGCCATCGGCGCGACCCGCGACGGCCAGCCGTGGATGCCGCCTTTCGCCCGCGCCGTGTTCGACTACACGCTGGGCCAGCTCACCGCCGAGCAGCGGTGGCTGGACGCCTACCGGGCGGAGCTGGCCGGCGGTTCCTCCCAGGAAGGCGACGGCCATGACGCGCTATGACGTCAAGCGAGAGCTCAAGCGGTGCTACGCGCCGAGGAACCGCGACTGGGAGCTGGTCGACGTGCCCGCCCAGCGGTTCATCGCCGTCGACGGCAGCGGCGACCCCAACACCAGCGCCGCCTACGCCCGCGCCGTCGAGGCGCTCTACACCGTCGCCTACACGATCAAGTTCGGCAGCAAGCGCGACCTCGGCCGGGACTTCGTCGTCGGACCGCTCGAAGGGCTGTGGTGGTCCGACCGCCCGGAGGTGTTCACCGCCCGGGACAAGGACGCCTGGCAATGGCGCATGCTCATCAGCCAGCCCGACTGGATCACCGAAGACTTCGTCAACGACGCGAAGAAGGCCGCACTGGCGAAGAAGGGCCTCCCCACGATCGAGGACGTCCGCCATGAGCCGATGCACGAGGGCCTCTGCGCCCAGGTCCTGCACATCGGCCCCTACGACGACGAGGGCCCCATCCTCGCCAAGCTCCACAACGAGTACCTGGCGGCGAACAACCTGCGCATGACCGGCCACCACCACGAGGTCTACCTGGGAGACCCCCGCCGAGCCGCCCCCGACAAGCTGAGAACCATCCTCCGCCAACCCGTCGAGCCGACGGACTAGCGGCAGAACCGTCCTAGCACGACGAGCTGGTCACGGGAGGTCGTGCCGTCCCGCCAGAACCTCAGCGTGGAAGGCGCGCCATGACGCGGTACTGAATGCCAGCTTCGGCCCGTCGGGGTCCTTGCTGTCCCGGACGGCCGTCCCACCGCGGCCACAGGCCCCGACCTCGACACATCCACCGTTGTTCGCACTGTGCCGGCTCTTGCGCCAAGCAAGATCGTCACTCAGAAGCATGGGCACCTCATTCAGGACCAGCTTGCGGACACTTCTTTGATCAGAGAACGCGACTCGTCCGGCCCCAGAGCCCGGGCGCGCAGCTGATTGAACAGGAGGGCGTACGTCTCGACTTCGATCGGCTCCTCCAGGTAGAGGCCATTCAGCCGCAACTCGAGATACACGACATCCGGGTCGATCCGTTCGGGGAAGTTAAGGAGGCTGAAGCCCCCGCTGGCGATGGCCGGGTGCGCCCCAGCGCCGAAGGGGAGGACTTGAAGATCCACGTTGTCGCCCCGCGACACGTCCACCAGGCGTTGAAGCTGTTCGCGCATCACCTCGGGACCTCCGACCAGTCTCCGGATGCCGTCCTCATTGAGTACGAACCAGGTCTTCAGGGGGTTGTCCGCGGTGAGGCGTTCCTGTCGCTTCATGCGGACAGCGACCATCCGATCGATCTCCCCTTCAGAATAGGTCCGCAACTCTGCCGCGAGTAGTGCTCGGAGGTAGGCCTCCGTCTGGAGGAGGCCGGGGAGCACGTCGACGCTGTACTGCTGGATGGTGTTGGCCTCTTCCTCCAGGCCGGTGTACGCACTGACGATCTCCGGCAGGTCGTACTTCTGCCACCACCCCTTGATCCTGCACTGGCGGGCCAGCGTGACGAGTTCGTCGGTCTCTTGTTCGCCGAGGTCGTAGAACCTGCACAGCATCGCGATGTCACCGGGCTTCGGGTTGTGCGCCGCCGCCTCGATCCGGCTGATCGTGACGGGGCTGATGCCAGCGAACGCCGCTGCCTCCTCACGGGTCTTCTTCGCGTCCCTCCGCAACTGGCGCATGATCGCCGCCAGACGGCGACGGCGGACCGTGGGGCTCGTCCGTCTTGCGGTCATCGTTACCTCCCGGGAAGTTCGTCCACCGAGTGACCAACGATTTTTTGACCTAGGTCACTTGAATCGCTTGCCACCGCATGGGTGGTCACTCAAACTCGGAGCGTAACGACTCGTGACGCGACGTGTCCGGATCTTCGGCGTATTCGGACGAGCACGTTCGCAGCGGATGAGGGGATGCGCCTCATGGCCTTCGGTGGACAGGCGGGCAGGCGTCTCGCGGCTCAGGAGAGCGGGGAGACGCACGGCACGGCGAGTGGACGGGCCTCAGCGGGCGAGGGGGCTCTTCGGCTGCCAGCCGAGGTGGAGAGCGTCCCGGAGGGGCGGCGATGGTTGCGGGACGTCCTCGAGCAGCAGTTCGGCAAGGGGCACCCCAAGGTGGACGACGCTCTTCAGTCACTCTCGGAGATCCTCACGAACGCCGTCCTGTACGGGACGGGGCTGCACGTCCGGGTGACCTGCAAGCTGGACGGCGGTTGGGCGGAGGTCGCCGTCCACAACGACGGTCGGCCGGGCGGGTCGCGGCCCCAGAAGCAGGACGCCGCACCTGACGCCGAGGGCGGTCGCGGACTGGACCTGGTATCCCTGTTCAGCGACCAGTGGGGCATCACGATGCTGCCCAAGGACGACGTCAAGGTCTGGTTCCGGGTGAGGTTCACATGAACGGCCCGCGGCACCGGCGCGCGTCCGACCGGTATGCCTTGGGCATGGTGCATGGCGTGCTCGTCGGCACCGGCATGGGGTTGATCGTGGTCGGCCTGATGTTGGCGGCCTTGCTGCGGTGAGCGGTTCGGCCGCCCGGCGAATCAGAGGGGCTACAGGGCCAGGGCGGTTCCGAGGAGGGTTAGGGCGAGGGTCAGCACGCCGATGGCGGCGCGTAGCAGGCCCGCGTTGCGGGCGCCTCGGTGGACGCGGGTCGCCAGGGAGGCGTCGTCCGGGTGGGCCAGGGCTTCGCGGCGCAGGCGGGTCATCCGGCGGGCCTGGAGGACGCCGGAGGCGAGTGCGGCCACTAGGGCGGCGGCCAGTGCGGCGGTCGCGGTGAGCGTGCCGTCCCACGGACGGCCGGCGAGCAGAGCGGCGCCGCTGCCCAGGGCCAGCACCAGCGCGCCGGTTCCCACTCCCAGGTAGACGCGGCCCAGCGACCGGAAGAACGCGACCCGGTCGGCCGGGCCGAGCGTCCGGACGCTGACCCGTGCGACCACGCCGATCGCGACGAACCCGCCGACCCACACGGCCGCGGCCAGGACGAGGACGCAGGCGACGACGACCTCGGCTCCATCGGACATCTCGCACCGCCAGGCTTCCGCAGTCGACCTATTTCCTCCTTTTTTACAAGGGTGATTGTGTAAATACAAGGCGGAGCGGTGTGGCGTGCGCCATCGCGGTCCGGGCTAGGGTTTGCGGCCGACGCCGCAGAAGGCGTCCACCTCTGGCTCGCGGAAGAGGGGGTCCGGACGCCAGCGGGAGCAGGACACCACGCCCGGCTCGTCCAGTTCGAGGCCGTCGAAGTACGCGGCGATCTGGGCGGGGGTGCGCAGGGTGACGGTGGGCCTGCCGCCGGACTCGTTCCACATCCGCGCGCTGCGCTCCGACCGCTCGCCGTGCACCACGCTGGTCGGGTGGTTGATGACGAGGCGGCTGCCGGACGGCACTGCCGCCATCAGCCGCCGCACGATCGCGTGGGAGTCCTCGGCGTCCTCGATGTGGTGCAGGATGCCGACGAGCATGACGGCGACCGGGCGGGTGAAGTCCAGCAGGGTTTCGGCCTTGGCGAGGATCCCGTCCGGGTCGCGCAGGTCCGCGTCGATGTAGTGGCACGCCCCCTCGGGGCTGCTGGTCAGCAGGGCTCGCGCGTGCGCCAGCACCAGGGGGTCGTGGTCGACGTAGACGATGCGGCTCTCGGGGGCGACGCGCTGCGCGACCTGGTGCGTGTTGTCGGCCGTGGGCAGCCCGGTGCCGATATCGAGGAACTGGCGGACGCCCTGGTCGCCCGCCAGGTACCGGACGGCCCTGCCGAGGAACGCCCGGTCGGCGCGGGCCTGCTCGACCATGTCGGGTTTCAGGCTGATGGAGTGCTCGGCGGCCCGGCGGTCGGCCTCGAAGTTGTCCTTGCCGCCCAGCAGGTAGTTCCAGACCCGCGCTGAGTGCGGGATGTGCGATTGGAGCGCATCGCCGGCGGAAGCCGCTTCCTGCCCGTCCATCGGGCGACCCCTCTCGATCTCCGGCAGAGAACCGGATTCTAGGTCGCGCCGGGCGCCCGCGTGCGGCGTCCGCGGGGACGGGGCGGGGTGGCCGGATGTGGACCCGCGGGGTGCCGGGCCGGCCGCCCGGCACCCCGCGGAGTCTCAGCCGGTGACGGGCAGGTCGCCGGTCACCGGGGTCGGAGCCGGAGCCGGGCTGGACGCCGGTGGCGGGGTGGGGGCCGGGGTCTCCGACGGCGGGCTCGTCGGCTCCTCGGGCTTGCCGGGGGCGTCCGCCCCCTTGCAGGTGACGGACGCGACGCTGAGCGTCTGCGTCGTCCCGGCCAGCTTCGCGACCACCTCGATGGCGGTGACCGTGAGGCTGCCGTCCCTGCCCCTGACCTGCTTGTTCAGCGTGACCGAGGCCGTGCCGAGGCCCTCCAGGTCGGCGTTGACCGTGGTGTTGGGCGTCGCGCCGAGCTTCAGCGTCCGGCCGTTGAGCGTCGCCTTCGCCAGGTGCGAGACGCCCCTGCCGTTCGCGCACTCGGCCGTCACGGCGTGCGCGGCGAGCCCGAGGCGGGGCGCCCTCACGTCCGCGACGGACGCGCGGGCGTGCCCGGACCAGGCGGCGGCGTTGAGCAGGCGCGCCCGCACGATGGGGTTCGGCGGCAGTTCGGCGATGCTCTTGCGGGTCGGCCGCTGCGCCGACGAGGTCACGGCCGGGGTCGCCGGGATCGCGACCGGGCCGGTCGCGGAGATGGCGGTGGCGGACCCGGTGCCGCCGGGGGTGGCGGACGCGGCGGGCGCCAGGCCGAAGGGCAGGGCGAGCGCGCCGGCGACGGCGGCGGCCTTGGCGAGTGTCTGCAAACGCATGGTTCTCCTCAAGTCGGGGGTGAAGGGACGGCCGGTCTTCCGGCCGGAGATCTGGGTCAGGCGGTGACCACGACGGGCGTGCCGAGCGGCACCTTGGCCAGCTTCCGCAGCGCGTCCGCCGGGACGCGGACGCAGCCGTGCGTGACGGCCTTGCCGAACACGTCCTTGGACGGCCAGCCGTGGAAGGCGACCGTGCCGGGCCCGCCGCCGAAGGTGTCGAGCGTGTCGGAGTGCGCGCCGACCGGCAGGATCAGCGGGCTGTAGGTCGGCTTCGCGGGGGCGAGCGAGGCGAGCATGAACGTCCGGCCGGTGGGGGTGGGCGTCTTGGGCGCGCCGACGGCCACGGTCCAGGCGCCGACCCTGCGGCCCGCCTCGTAGAGCGCCATCTTGCGGTCGCCGAGGTCGACCTTGACGGCGTGGCGGCTGCGCGCGGCCTTCAGGCCGGTGTCGGGGATCCAGCCGGACACCCCGTTGGGGCGGCTCGGCAGCAGCACGCGCCGCCAGCCGGGCCGGGACTCGACGACGGGCACCCAGGTGGGGCCCTTCAGCTGGGTGCTCGGCAGCTCCGCGACGGCGGGCGCGCCGGGCTTGGCGGAGACCGGGGTCGCGGCGTCGGGGTGGACCACGGTCCCGTCTCCCGCGGCCGCCGAGGTGTCCACCGGCAGGTCGTCGAGGGTCGTGTAGGTGGTGGCCTGCGGCAGCCCGGTCGCGGTCTTGGCCTGCGCGGCCTTCGCCGGGGCGGGCTCGCTTCCGCCGCCGCAGCCCGTCACGAGCAGGGCCGCCGCCAGCAGGACGGGCACCGCGGCCCCGGCGATGGGCAGGGCGGCGGGCAGGGCGGCGCGCGGTGGTGCATCGCTCATGGAGACTCCAAGTGATCCCGCCGGAGGGACTCCGGCTCACCTCTGTGCCCGCTGACTACGCACGAGGCGCGCCGGAGGTTGCACGCTGTGCGGGAGAAGTCGCAATCGGTGAACCACCCCTCGGCGTCGGACCGCCGCGCGGGGCGTGGAACAATCCGGGATTGACAGGTGTTTGAACCCTCAACTAACCTTCGACGAGTCGTTGAAGTTTCAAGCAACTACCCCACGGGAGTCATCCATGAGCATCGCCGCCGTCGCGCCCGAGCTGACCGCCGGGACCTGGAACATCGACCCGAGCCACTCCGAGGTCACGTTCGTGATCCGGCACCTGATGACGAAGGTCCGCGGCACGTTCACCGAGTTCAGCGGCTCCGTGCAGATCGCCGAGGAGCTCGCGGAGTCGACCGCGACGGCCGAGATCAAGGTCGGCTCGATCGACACCCGCAACGCCGACCGGGACGCGCACGTGCGCACCTCCGACGTCCTCGACGTCGAGAAGTACCCGACCATGACCTTCGCGACCAAGGGCGTGCGGGCCGAGGGCGGCGAGTACTTCCTGGACGGCGACCTCACCATCAAGGACGTCACCCGCCCGGTGGCCCTGTCCGTCGAGTTCAACGGCGTCGCCGAGGACCCGTGGGGCGGGACGCGGGCCGGCTTCTCCGCCGAGACCACGATCAACCGCAAGGACTGGGGCATCGAGTTCAACGTCCCGCTGAAGGGCGAGAAGGCCCTGCTCAGCGACAAGGTCGACATCCAGCTGGAGATCCAGGCCGTCCGCGCCTGAGCACCCCAGCACCCCGCATCAGCGAGAAGGGCCGTCCGTTACAGGGCGGCCCTTCTCGCGTCCCGGCGGCGGCGCGAGCGGCAGCCGGAGCGCGAACCGGGCCCCGGCGGCGGGGTGGTCCTCGATCCGCAGCGTCCCGCCGTGCGCCCGCGCGATCTCCCGGGCGATCGCGAGGCCGAGGCCGGTGCCGCCGGCGTCGCGGCTGCGGGCCGTGTCGAGCCGGGTGAAGCGCCGGAAGACGCGCTCCCGGTCGGCGGGCGGGATGCCCGGCCCGTCGTCGGTGACGGCGAGCAGCGCCAGCCCGTCCTCCCGGCGCACCTCTACCGTGATGGACGACCCGGCGAACCGCTCGGCGTTGTCGAGCAGGTTCCCGAGCAGCCGGACGAGCTGCATCCGCACCCCGCGCACCCGGACGTCCGCCGACAGCTCGGTGGCGATCCGCACCGGGAACGTGCGGCGGCGCAGCTCCGCGCCCGCGAGCGCGCCGAGGTCGACCGGCTCCTGCACCGCCGTCCCCCCGGTGCCGAGGCGGGCCAGCAGCAGCAGGTCGGTGACGATCGACTCCAGCCGGTCGGTGTCGCGCAGCGCCGACCGGACGACCTCCCGCAGGTCGGTGTCGTCGGGATGCATCGCGGCGTCCTCCAGGTTCGCCCGCAGGCCGGCGATCGGCGTGCGCAGCTCGTGCGAGGCGTCGGAGGCGAACTGGCGCTGCCGCCCGACCGCGCGCTCCAGCCGGTCGAGGGTCGCGTTCGCGGTGCGGGCGAGCTGGGCGATCTCGTCCTCGCCGGGGGGCTGCGGGACGCGCCGGCTGAGGTCGGTGGCGCTGATCTCGGCGAGCTGCGCCCGGATCGCCTCGACCGGGCCGAGGGTGCGGCCGACGATCCGCCAGGTGACCCACGCGACGCCCCCGGCGAGCAGCAGCACGGCGGCCCCGAGCGCCCCCTCCAGCATCCCGTTCCCCAGGTAGGACGGCAGCCGCCCCGCGGCGTACACGACGACGGAGTCGGGCGCGGTGCTGACCCGGATCGCCTCGACGACATAGCAGCGGCGGCGCGGCCAGGCGCCGTGGCACACGGTGAAGTCGCGCACGCGCAGGTTGCTCGACGGCCAGAGATTGCTCACCGGCGGGCGCCCCTCGGCGGCGGGCGTGGCGTTCGTCACCCGCCCGCCGGGCTCGACGACCTGGATCAGGAGGCGGCCCTCCGTGTCGTCGGGGATCGCGCCCTCCAGGGACCCGTCGCGGACGCCGCCGCTGACCCGGCGCGCGTCCACCTGGGTCTCCCGGAGGAGATCGGCCTTGACGTCGACGCGTACGGCGACGTCGAGGCCGGCCGCCGTGAGGCCGAGCACGAAGGCGGCGATGACGGCGGCGACGAGCGTGTCCCGGGCCCGGATCGACCGGGGGCGCATGCGCATGGGCCCTCCCGGGGAGACACGTTATCCATCGATCACCGAGGAGGGACCCCAACCGTGGATGCCGGGTTTTCGCCTTCACTTACCGGGACATCCCGTTTTATGACGGTTCCTCCGAAGCACAGGGACGGACACATGGGCAGGGACGTGGCTTCGGTCACCATCAGCGGCGAGGACCGGCGGCGGTACCGCGACAAGGTTCGCAGGTGCCTCGACGTGCTGGCCCGCATGCTGGGCGAATCCCAGTTCGACTTCGAACGCCCGCACATCGGGCTGGAGATCGAGCTCAACCTGATCGACGCGCTCGGCGATCCGCTGATGCGCAACGCGGACGTCCTCAAGGCGATCGCCGACCCGGCCTGGGCGACCGAGCTCGGCCAGTTCAACCTGGAGATCAACATCCCCCCGCGCGAACTCGGCGGGGAGGGCACCGGCGAGCTGGAGGCGGAGGTCCGCGACCACCTCCGGCACGCCGACGACCGCGCCACCGAGGTCGGCGGCCGGCTCCTCATGATCGGCATCCTGCCGACGCTGCGGCGCACCGACATCGGCGAGGAGACCCTCTCCGCCAACGCCCGCTACAAGATGCTCAACGACCAGATCTTCGCGGCGCGCGGCGAGGAGATGCGCATCGCGATCGACGGGCGCGAGCCGCTGCGCATGCACGCCGACACGATCATCCCCGAGGCGGCGTGCACCAGCGTCCAGTTCCACCTCCAGGTCAGCCCCGACCAGTTCGGCGCGTACTGGAACGCCGCCCAGGCGATCGCCGGCCCCCAGGTCGCGGTGGGCGCCAACTCCCCGTTCCTGTTCGGGCACCGGCTCTGGCAGGAGACCCGCATCACGCTGTTCGAGCAGGCCACCGACACCCGCCCGGACGAGCTGAAGACGCAGGGCGTCCGCCCCCGGGTCTGGTTCGGCGAGCGCTGGATCACCTCCGTCTTCGACCTGTTCGAGGAGAACACCCGCTACTTCCCCTCCCTGCTGCCGCTCTGCGACGACGAGGACCCCCGCGAGGTGCTGGACGGCGGCCGCATCCCCGAACTCGGCGAGCTGACCCTCCACAACGGCACGATCTACCGCTGGAACCGCCCCATCTACGCGGTCGTGAAAGGGCGCCCGCACCTGCGCGTCGAGAACCGCGTGCTGCCCGCCGGGCCGACCGTCGCCGACGTCGTCGCCAACGGCGCCTTCTACTACGGCCTCGTCCGGATGCTCGCCGAGGCCGACCGCCCCGTCTGGACCCGGATGTCGTTCGCCACCGCCGAGGAGAACCTGCACCGCGCCGCCCGCGACGGCCTCGACGCGACCCTCTACTGGCCGGGCATGGGGGAGGTCCCCGCCGCCGAGCTCGTCCTCCGCAAGCTGCTGCCGCTCGCCCACGAGGGCCTCGACCGGTGGGGCGTCGACCCCGCCCGCCGCGACCGGCTCCTCGGCATCGTCGAGCGGCGCTGCGTCAGCGGGCAGACCGGCGCCGCCTGGCAGATCGCCACCGTCAACGCCATCGAGGAGTCGTCGGGCACGTCCCGCCACGACGCGCTCCGGATGATGACCCGCTCCTACACCGAGCACGCGCGCGGCAACACCCCCGTCCATCTGTGGCCCACCGGGCCCTGATCTTCACGTCTCCTCCACATTCCACGCCCGACGCACGCATATCGGGCTTCTAGAGTCTGGACCCGTGACGGGTAACGAGACTCGCGTCCTCGTGGTCGAGGACGAGCCGACGATCGCGCGCGCCGTGGCGGACCGGCTGGCCGCCGAGGGCTTCGGCGTCGAGACCGCGGGCGACGGGCCCTCGGCGGTCGAGCGGGCGCGCGCGTACGAGCCGCACCTCATCGTGCTGGACGTGATGCTGCCCGGCTTCGACGGCCTGGAGGTGTGCCGCCGCGTCCAGGCCGAGCGCCCCGTGCCGGTGCTGATGCTCACCGCGCGCGACGACGAGACGGACCTGCTCGTGGGCCTCGGTGTCGGCGCCGACGACTACGTGACCAAGCCGTTCAGCATGCGCGAACTGGTGGCGCGCATCCGGGCGGTGCTGCGGCGCGTCGAGCGTCCCGCCATGGAGCCCGCGGACGGCACCGTCCGCCTCGGCGACCTGGAGATCGACGAGCGCGCGCGCCGCGTCCGCCGGGACGGCTGCGAGGTGCACCTCACCCCCACCGAGTTCGACCTGCTCACCTGCCTGCTGCGCAACCGCGGCGCGGTGCTGACCCGCGCCGTCCTGCTGGAGCAGGTGTGGGACTGGGCGGACGCCTCCGGGACCCGCGTCGTCGACAGCCACGTGAAGGCGCTGCGGCGCAAGCTCGGGCAGGAGCTGATCCGCACCGTGCACGGCGTCGGCTACAGCCTGGAGCCGGCGCCGTGAGCCCGATCGTCCACCGGCTGTGGGCGCGGCTGCCCCGCCCCCTGGACCCGCTCCGGTCGATCAAGGTGAAGTTCGGCGTCGTGGTCGTCGTGACCGCGTGCGTCGCCGTGCTGATCGTCCTGTGGGGGTACCCGCTGGGGTTCCGCGCGCGGCAGACGATGCCGGTCGGCGTGCTGATCTCCCTCGTCGTGATACAGCTCCTCGCGCACGGGATGACCGCGCCGCTCCGGGAGATGACGGCGGCGGCGCGGGCGATGGCGCGCGGCGACTACAGCCGCCGGGTCCGCGCCACGTCGCGGGACGAGGTCGGCGAGCTGGCGCAGGCGTTCAACCGGATGGCCGCCGACCTCGCCGAGGTGGAGCGGCAGCGCCGCGACTTCGTCGCCAACGTCTCGCACGAGCTGCGCACCCCGATCAGCGCGCTGCACGCCGTCCTGGAGAACGTCGCGGACGGCGTCACGCCCGCGACCCCCGCCGTCCTCGAATCCGCGCTGGAGCAGACCGAGCGGCTCGGCCGGCTCGTCACCCAGCTCCTCGACCTGTCGCGCGCGGAGGCGGGCGCGGCCGTCCTCGACCTGGCCGACATCGACGTCGCCGAGTTCGTCGACGGCGTCACCGCCGAGGCCCGCGCCGGGCACCCGGAGGCGGTGTTCGAGACCGACGTCGCCCCCGGCCTGCACGCCGTCGCCGACCGCGACCGCCTGCACCAGATCGTCGCGAACCTGCTCGACAACGCCGCCCGGCACGGCCCGGACGGGCGGCCCGTCACCGTCACCGCGCGTCCCGCGAACCTTCCGGGCGGACTGGTCATCGAAGTGGCCGATGAGGGACCCGGCATTCCCCCCGAAGAGCGCGCCCGCGTGTTCGAACGCTTCTCCCGCGGCGCGGCGCCCGGCACGCGCGCCGGTACGCCCGGCGGCGGCACCGGCCTCGGCCTCGCCATCGCGAACTGGGCCACCGACCTGCACGGCGGCGACATCACCGTCCTGGACACCCCGACCGGCTGCCGCATCCGCGTCCTGATCCCCCCGACCAGCGGAGACCCGACATGACGACCGACCCCGAGGATCCCGCCGACCAAGCGCAGGCGGACCCGAAGCCCGGCGAGGAAGCGAAGAAGACCCCCGTCGCGGTGTCGCCTCCGCCGGGCGCGGTGCCCCCGCCGCCCGGCGCGGTGCCCCCGCCGCCGGGAGCGGTGCCGGCTCCGCCTTACCAGGGGCAGCCGGGTTACTGGGCGCGGCCGGGGACTCCGCCGCCGCTCGCCTACAAGCCCACCAAGATCGAGAAGGCGCTGAAGGCGTGGCGGCGGCCTGCGCGGCCGATGGCGCCGTCACTGCTGGCGGGCACGCTGATCACCGGAGTGATCGGGGCCGTCACGGTCGGGCCGCAGCTCCGGGCGGGGCTCCTCGGCGTCGGCGTCGTCATCGCCGCCGTGGCCGTCACCTATGTGGCGGCGGCGTCGGCGTGGTCGGCGGGACGGATCGTCCGGCCCGGCGCAGGACGGCGGGGAACGCGGGTCAACCGGACGGCGCTCGTGTTCGGGCTGCTCGCCCTCGGCCTGGCGTCGTCCGCCGCGCTGCGGGAGGCGGAGTGGGTCGTCGTGCCCGCGCTGCTGCTCGCCGTCGCCGCCGGGTCGTACGCGGCGTCCGGCGGGCGGTCGTGGCCGGAGGTGCTGCTCGGCGGTCTCGCGGTCGTGCCCGCGGGCGGCGCCATGCTGCCGTGGGTCGCGGAGAGCGGCTACCGGACGGTGACGTCCGAGAAGAGCAACGCGTGGCCGGTGATCCGGACGTCGCTGATCGCGGGCGGGCTCCTCGCGGTGTTCGGCGCGCTGTTCGTCGGGGCGGACGCGGCGTTCGGCACCCTCGCCTCCGACCTCGTCCCCGACGTGTCGCCGTTCTCGGGCGTCCTGTACCTGTGCGCGGGCGTCGTGACGATGGCGCTGGCGTCCGCCGGGGCCTACCTCGGGCAGTCGCCGCCGCCGCTGCGCATGCTGGCCCCCGAGCCCGGCAAGCCCGCCGGGCGCTGGTCGTGGGCCGTGCCGATCGCGGCGCTCGACCTGCTGTTCCTGCTGTTCTGCTCGATCCAGGCCGGGGTGTTCCTCGCCGACGACAAGGACGAGCTGCTGCGCTCCACCGGCCTCACCTACGCCGAGTACGCGCGGCAGGGGTTCTTCCAGCTCGTCGTCGTGACCGTGCTGGTGCTGGTGGTGGTCGCCGCCGCCAAGCGCTACGCGCCGGACGCCACCCAGGGCGACCGGATGACCGTCCGGGTCCTGCTGGGTCTGCTGTGCGCGCTGACGCTGGTCGTCGTCGCCGTCGCGCTGCGCCGCCTCTACCTGTACGAGGAGACGTTCGGCTGGACGCGGTTGCGGCTGTGGGTGCACGCGTTCGAGCTGTGGCTCGGCCTCGTCGTGGTGCTGGTCGCCGTCGCCGGCGTGGTGCGGGGGCGCGTCCCCTGGCTGCCGCGCGCGGTCGCGGGCAGCGGCGCGGCGGCGATGATCGCGCTCGTGCTGATCAACCCGGACGGGTTCATCGCCGAGCACAACGTCGCCCGGCACGCCCAGCTCGGCAAGATCGACGTCCGGTACCTGCGGGAGCTGTCCGCCGACGCGGTGCCCGCGCTGGACGCCCTGCCGGAGCCGCTCCGGACGTGCACGCTGCGCAGGATCGCCGCCGGCCTCACCGAGGACGAGCCGGCGATGAGCGCCAACCTCGCGCGGGCGCGGGCCAGGGAGATCCTGGAGCGGCGGCCCCTCGACGGCTCGGCGGACTGCCTCAGCCCGTCTCGTCCATCGTGAGCAGGGCGTAGGCGGCGAGGGTCGAGTCGTCGGTGATGCGGCCCGCCCGGATGAGCGCCTTGAACTCGTCCCTGGACATCCATTTCTGCCGCATGTCCTGCTCCTCGGGCTCCCGGTCGGTCTCCCCGGCCACCAGGTCGGACGCGACGAAGATGTCGAAGCCCTGGCCGCTCGTCCCGTGCGAGCAGTTCAGGTGGCCGAGATGCCGCAGCGTCCCGGCGCGCAGGCCCGTCTCCTGGGCGAGTTCGAGGCGGGCCAGCTCCTCCGGCTCGGCGGCCTGGCGGCCGGGCAGCGAGCCCTGCGGGAAGCTCCAGGTGCGCTTGCCGATCGGGTACCGGTACTCCTCGACGAGGTGGAACCCGCCGTCCTCGACCGGGATGACCAGCACGAAGTCGGGTTTGTCGACGACGCCGTAGATGCCGCGCGAGCCGTCGAGGCGCTCGACCTCGTCCTCGCGGACGACCATCCAGGGGTTCTCGTAGACGATCCGCGAGCCGATCCGGCGGACCGCGGGCTCTTCGCTCATGTCAGGCTCCCGACCCGTAGCGGTACACGAGTTCGTGGCGGTCGCCGACCACCACCCGGTGGGTGACCTCGACGACGCGGTCGTCCTGGTCGTAGGCGCGCCGCCACAGGGTGAGGACGGGCTGGTCCGGGCCGATGCGCAGCGTCTCCTGCTCGTCGGCGCGCGGCAGCCGGCACGTCACCGACTCCTCGAACGTGATGCGGTGGCCGGTCTCCTCCAGCCGCGAGTAGATGCCGCCCGGACCGGTGTCGACCTCCAGCAGCACGGGGATCCGCTCGACGATGGGCCAGATGACCCAGGTCGTCGCCGTCTGGACGGGCGGCTCCCCCTCCACGCCCTGGACTCGCGCCCGCTCCAGCACGCGCGTCCCGACGGGGACGTCCAGCCGGGGCGCGAGCCGCTCGTCCGCGCGGATCTCGGTCACGGTCGTCCGGGTGAACGGGCGGCGCCCGTCCCGCTGCGCCGACACGTGGAAGCCGCGCCACTCGCCGACCTGCCGCGTGATGTCGGCCGCCGCGCGCCGCACCTTCGGCGCGGTGCGAACCTGCGCCCCCGCGCCGTGCTGCAACCGCACCAGACCCGTCTCCGCGAGGATCCGCAGCGCCCGCCGCACGGTGGACCGGTCGGCGCCGAACTCGCCCGCGAGCCGCCGCTCGGACGGCAGCCAGGACCCCGGTTCGAGCTCGCCCTCGACGATGCGGGCGGCGAGCGCGTTCGAGATCACCTGTGCCTTCGTGGGGGGTCGCGGCATACCAGATCAGATCCTGCTCCGGGTCGGTGCGTTGACCTCACACCGTACAGATCCCACCCGTCCGGGCGGCCTTTTGGGGTTCTGCGGAACGTGTTGTGGGCGGTGCTTGGTAGTCCTATGGTAGACCCACCATAGGCCGACCGAGGGAGCCCCGGACCATGTCGGTGACCATGTGCATGCCCGGGTGGCGCAGCGAACGCTCGGGCGAGGGCCTGCGCGCCACCAGGGTCACCCGGCTGTCGGACTACCAGCTCGTCAACGGCTGCCTGGAGGAGATCCACGCGGCCGACGAGGGCGAGCTGTGGCTGCTGTGCGACGCGCAGACCCGGCTCGCCGAACGCGTCGCGACCGCCGAGCGGCTGCGCTCGCTCCGCCGCGGCTGACGCGCGGCCGGACCGCGGCGGGGGCGAGCGGGCCGCGGTGCTCAGCGGCGGAAGCTGACCACCTCGCCGGAGTCGCCGACCGCCTCGCGCGACGGCGGGATGATCCGCTCGCCCGCGTTGTCGGCGAGCAGCGCGCGGGCGCGCAGCACGATCTCCAGGTCGAAGCGCAGGTCCGGGTCGAGCAGCTGGTCGCCGAACAGCTCCTCCAGCTGGCGCAGCCGGTACCGGACGGTCTGCGGGTGGACGTGCAGCCGCATCGCGACCTCGTTGGCGTTGCGGCCCGACTGGAGCCAGGCGAGCAGCGTCTCCGCGAGCCGGTCCTGCTGGCTCGGGCGCAGGTGCGCCAGCGGCGCGAGGCGCAGGTCGGCGAGCGAGGTGATGAGGCCCTCGTCCTGGAACAGGATCAGCGTGGACATGTGCTCGACGCTGCGGATGACGCCGCTGTCGGCCTCGATGACCCCGCGCTGGACGAGCGACAGCGTCTTGCGCGCCCACTGGATCGACCGGGCCGCCTCCATCAGCGGGACCGTGGGGCCGACGACGGCGAGCGTCCCGGCGAGGGCGCGGTCGACGAGCTTGGCGCGGCCGGGGCCGTCCGGGTCGGGGATGATCAGGCTGGGGGTGCGGCGGGTCAGGTCGGCGAGGACGTCCGGCGGGAACGCGGGTTGGCGGGCGTCCTGGTTGTGCCGGCCGAGCGCGACCGCGGCGACCGTCCGGGGAACGGGCCAGTGCGCGGCGGCGGCGAGGTCGGCGATGGCCTCCTGCGCGGCCGGCGGGTCCGCGAACAGCAGGTCGAGCAGGCGCTTGCGGCGGCGCTGCATCTCGCCCGCGACGGCGGCCTTGGCCTGCGAGAACCCCTCGGCGGCGGCGTGTGCGAGCTCGTCCTGGAACTGCATCAGCACCTCCCCGACGGCGCCCAGCGTGCGGGGGGACACCTTCAGCACCTCGGCGCCCTCGGTCATCCGGCGCCACGCCACCATGCCGCCGACCCGCATCGCGGTCTGCATGGCGTCGAGGCTGCGGCCCTCGCCGGCCTCGCCGCGGCCGATGGCGCGGAAGAAGTCGGTCACCGGGGCGGGGTCGTGCGCCGGGTCGGCCACCCGGTCGACGAAGTAGTGCAGCACGCGCTCGACGGCGAGCCGCAGGGTGCCGGAGTAGGAGCCGTCCCCGGGGCGGTCGTACTCCCTGACGCGCGTCTGGATCTCCTGGATCATGTCGTCCGCCACCTCGTCGAGGTGCGGCCGCATGTGATCCGCCAGTTCCCTCGGCAGATCCGCCCATGGGCGCCCATTAGTGGTCGAACCGTCGTTCGCCACGGACTCTCCCTTTCCTCAGTTCCCCAGCGTTGCGCGCCATACACGGGGGGTAATTAATTACTTATGCGACTCATGTGAGGCAAATCATGACCCGTGACGAGCTCGGGCGCAAAGTCTAGGTCGACTTTCGACCAGCTTCGGCCGACGCGATGACCATGGTTCGACAACTCCGGGAACTTCCGCCGACGACCCGTCACATCCAGGCCCCGCGCCGGACCCCCACGCACCCCCGCGCGCCCGCCCCGGCGCCGTGCTCCCACCACCGGCAAGTACTTGACGCAGCGGAAAGTAGAAAGTACTTTCTTCATCGGAAAGTACTTCTTGAGTCAGCAGGAGTCCCCATGAGCGACCAGTACACCGACGCCGCCGAGGCCCTCGCCGCGATCGAGCGCACCCAGCAGCGCGCCTACGCCGACCAGCGGCTGCCGGTCTGGTACCTCCCGGGCGTGGTCGCCCTCGGTACGGCGGCCGCGGTCGCGACCGAGCTCGACGGCGCCGCCCAGGCCGCCGTCACCGGCGTGGCCGTCGCCGGGCTCCTCGGCCTCGTGTACGCCCTGTCCGCCCGCACCCGCATCAAGTTCCGGCCGCGCACCTGGACGCCGAAGGCCGCCGCCGTGATGGCGCTGTGGATCGCCTCGATCTTCGCGGTCTGGGGCGTCGTCCCGCTCGCGGCCGGGCTCGCCACCGGCTCGGGCGTCTGGCAGAAGGTCCTCGCGGGCGCCGTCACCGCCGCCTACAGCGCGGCGACGCTCCGCCGGGCTGAGGACATGGTGTTCGCGCGCCTCGCCGGGAAGGTCGTCCGATGAACCTCGACCCGGTGATCCACACCCCCGCGCGGCTGCAGATGGTCTCCCTGCTGGCGACCGCGACCGAGGCCGAGTTCGGCTTCGTCCGCGACAGCCTCGGGCTGAGCGACTCGGTGGTGTCCAAGCACGCGAGCGCGCTGGAGAAGGCGGGCTACGTCGAGATCCGCAAGGGCTACGTCGGCAAGCGCCCCCGCACCTGGTTCAAGCTCACCCGCGAGGGCCGCCGCGCGTTCGACGAGTACGTCGCCACGCTCCAGCGGATCGTCGGCCGGCCCCTCGCCGACGCCCCGGCGGAGAGCGAGCACTGATCGCGCGGCCCGCGGGGAGAGCGGCCCGCGGGGAGAGCGGCCCGCGGGGAGAGCGGGCCGCCAGAAAGCGGGCCGCCAGAAAGCGGGCCGCGCGAGGCATAGCGGCGCGCCTCCGGCGGCGTCTGGAAGGGGGACACCAAACCGGAGGTGACGATGGACGACGCAGCGGAGCGGCGATTCCGCGAGTTCGTCGAGACGAGATCGGTGGCCCTGATGCGGCTGGCGTACCTGCTCTCGGGAGGCGACCAGCACGCGGCCGAGGACCTGCTGCAGACCGCGCTCGCCAAGACCGCGGCGCGCTGGGGCAGCGTGGACAACCCGGAACCGTACGTGCGGCGCGCGATGTACCGCCAGCAGGTCAGCGACTGGCGGCGGACGCGGCGGCGGCGCGAGACGCAGGTCGGCGCCCTCCCCGACGGGGCCGGGCCCTCCCGGCCGGACGCCGCGGCGGCGGTCGATCTGAAACTGACCGTGCGCACGGCCCTCGCCCGCCTCACGCCCAAGCAGCGCGCCGTGCTGGTCCTGCGGTTCTTCGAGGACCTGCCCGAGGCCGAGGTCGCGCGCATCCTCGGGTGCGGCGTCGGCACCGTGCGCAGCACCACGCACCGCTCGCTCGCCAGGCTGCGCGAACTCGCCCCCGAACTGAACGCCCTGGAGCCCGAGGAGGCCCGCCGATGAAGCCGGAGACGATCGTCAAGAGCACGCTCGAGGAATGGGCGGACGAGGCGCGCGTCCCGGCCGGCCTCGCCGACCGCGCGCTGCGCCGCGGCACCCGCCGCCGCTCCGCCAGGTTCGCCCTGTTCGGCGGGACGGGGGCGGTCCTCGCCGGGGCGGCCGCCGCCGTCCTCGTCGTCGCGGGCGGCGGCACGGGCGGCGTCCAGGACCGGCGGGAGGTCGCGTTCGAGCCCGTGTCCCTGTCCTCGGACACGTCGGTGCGGACCGACCCCGGCAGCGCCTTCCCCCGCCGGCTCGTCGCCGCCGGCCACACCGCCGTCGCGGCGTACTACACGATGAACAGGGGCATTGACCGCGGTGCCGCGCACCTCCGGCGCACCTGGCACCTCTACAACCCCTCGACGGGCGAGTACGAGAAGGTGCCGTGGACGTACCTCAGCGTCGCGCCCGGCATGCAGCGCGCGGCCGTCCTGCAGGGCCCGCTGCCCGCGCGGCGGGTCGGCGTCCTCGACATGAAGACGCGGAAGGTCACGAACTGGATCCCGGTCGAGCGGCCCGTCGGAGGGGTCGCCTGGTCGCCGGACGGAAGCCGGCTGCTCCTGACGTCCTACGCCTCGGACCCGGACGCGCGGGGCGTGCCCGAGAAGGCACCGCGGACCGGCTACTACATCACGGGCAGCGCGTCCGACCCCGGCCCGTTCCACCCCCTGCCGCCTGAGCGCGGCAACCCGAACTACCGGCAGGACCTGGGCTGGAGCCGGGACGGGAAGCTGATCTGGTCGCCGACCGCGCAGGTCCCGGCCAAGGTCTTCCACGACCTCGACGGCAGGCGGCGGCCCGCGCCCGCGCACGAGGCGACCGACGCGGAGGAGGCCGGCCTGTCGCCGAACGGGAAGCTGGTCCCCCGGTTCGGCCCCGGTCCCGGCCCGTCCGTCACCGTCACCGACGTGGACAGCGGCCGCAAGGTGGCGGTGCTGCCCGTCCAGCAGGCCCTGGCCTGGGCGGACGACGACCGGCTGTTCGCCCTCGGCTGCGACGTGCGCAAGTGCACCCGCAAGAACGAGTTCCGCAACCGGCTCCTGCTGGTCTCGCTGACGGGAAAGATCACCCCGCTCACCGGATACCAGCGCTCCGACAGGGCCGGCTCCTGGATCCCGGTCTTCACGCACCGCTGAGCCGCACCGTCCGCACCGGGCCGCCGTCCCGCCTCGGGGCGGCGGCCCGGTGCGGACGCTCGGGGCGATTCACCTGAACAGCACCGGTCCCCCCAGCCGACGGGCGTGTGAAATCGCTGATCGCCGCCCGCACCGCACATGCGTCGAGCCGGGGTCAGGCCAGGAAGTGGTCTAGGACGAGGTACGCCCCCAACCCGACCATGGACGCCCCCGACAGGCGGCCGACCAGGCGGGTCCTGCCGGGCGTCCCCTTCAGAACGGTCCGGGTGAGAGTGCCCAGGCAGAGGTACCAGACCCAGCAGGTGGCCATGAAGGTGAGGCCGAGGACGCCGATCTGCGCGGCGATGGGCCAGCTGTCGCCGGGGTCGGTGAACTGGGGCAGGAGGGCCACGAAGAGGAGCAGGCCCTTGGGGTTGAGCCCGCTGACGCCCATGCCGCGCAGGAAGGCACGCCGCCCGGTACCCGCATCGGGGCCGTCGCCCGCCGTGGCGGGGCGGGCGAACGTTGTCCCGCCGTGCCAGACGAGGTAGGCGCCGCCGACCAGGGTGAGGACGGTCAGCACGGCTGGGGAGCCGGCGACGAGTGCGCCGACGCCCGCCGCGACGGCGAGGGTCATGGCGGCGTAGCCCGCGACCAGGCCGCCCACCGCCGGCACGACGGAGCGGCCGTGCAGCCCGGCGCCGATGGTGAACGCCCAGTCCGGGCCGGGGACCGCGATGAGCAGCAGGGCGATCGTCCAGAAGGCGAGTACCGAGCCGGCCGCCATGGCTCCCCTCCCTGATGGGGGTCATTGCGGGAAGACTAATCAGGATTGTCCGGAAGGTGTTCTCAACTTTCCCCGAGCACGCCGCTGTCAGTGGAAGGATCTTCTCCATGGACGCGATCGACCGCAAAATCCTTGCCGTGCTCCAGGAGGACGGGCGGCTGACGGTCACGGATCTGGCCGCGCGGGTCGGGCTGAGCGTCTCGCCCTGCCACCGGCGGCTGCGGGAACTGGAACGCAACGGGACCATCCGCGGCTACCGCGCGGTCGTGGACGCCGCCGCTCTCGGCCTGACGTTCCAGGCGCTCGTGTTCGTCACCATGCGGCAGGAGGACAGGGACACGCTGCTCGGCTTCGAGGACGCCGTCGCGCGGGTGCCCGAGGTCGTCCAGGCGCAGCGGCTCTTCGGCGATCCCGACTACCTGCTGCGCATCGTCACCGCCGACCTGACCGCCTACCAGGAACTGGAAGACGACGTGCTGTCGGCGCTGCCGGGCGTGCAGCGGCTGAACTCCACGCTCGTGATGAAGCACGTCGTGGACGAACGCCCGCTGCCCACCTGAGCGCTCGCCATCGGCGGGCCAAATGCCGCCGCCCCCGATCACGAAATATCACGGAGTCGTTTTCCAACGCTCATCCGGCGCTCGCCGAAAACGCGTCACACGCCGCTTGTCCACGCTGAGGCGAACTTCACTCACCGTATCCTCGTCGCCCATTCATGTGATCATGATCACGTCGAGGCAACCGCGATTGCGGTCTCACTCTGCGTCATATTCACTGATCAACGGGCATGAACCGGCGAGAAGTCGCGTAAGCGCGAGAGGCGGTTTACCGGCCGCAGCGAATGTCCGTCTCCGGCCATCCAGCCGATGGACCGTCCAAACCCCCTGGTGGTGGGGCCGATCATCGCTAAGCTACGGGCTCAACATTCTCCTTCGTCTCCCTGGCACCTTCTCGCGAGTGCCCTGCATTGCCAGCCGCCGGCCCGCGGCATATCCCCCGCCATTGCACGGTGCGAATCTCGCCCGCCCGGGACACGGAGAAGCCCCAACAGAGGAGAGAACCAATGCGCGCGAGTCGGCTGGCCGCGGTGGGAATCGCTGCGGGATCCATGATGCTCGGAATGGCCGCCCCCGCCTTCGCCACCCCGGACGACACCGTCACCCCGGGCGCCTTCTGCGACGAGGCTGGCGCCACCGGCAAGACGGACAAGGGCACGGCCATGGTGTGCAAGCCCGCCAAGGACGGGAAGCTGCGCTGGGTCTCGGCCACGCCCGGCGGTGACGAGCCCGGTGACGGCAACGAGAACCCCGGCGGCGAGGACCCGAAGCCGACCTTCAAGTTCGGCTACGACAAGGTGAAGCTGTCCAGCCTGCGCGTCGCGCCGGGCTACAAGACGACGTTCACGGTGACCTGCCCGACCGCGGTGACCATCACCGGCAACGGCTACACCCAGAACCCGCTGCCGGTGAAGAAGGCCGGCGAGGACACCTGGACCGCCACCGGGACGTTCCGCAAGAACCTCCCGAACCCGACGGTCGCCACGGTGGTCTGCAAGGACTTCGGCTCGGTCAAGTACAGCACCCAGCCGGAGAAGGGCGAGAACAAGCCCGGTAAGCCCGGCAAGCCCGGCCAGATGAAGCCGAAGACGCCGAAGATCCCGACCGGCCGCATCGACACCGGTGACGGCAGCACCTACGCGCAGAACGAGGGCGCGCCGGCCGGCCTGCTGGCCGCCGGGTTCGGCGCGCTGATGGCCCTCGGCCTCGGCGCCGTCGCGCTGCGCCGCCGGACGGCCGGGGAGCGGTCGTAACGTTGCCGGAACTCCCTGCTTCGGCCACCGGTCGCCGCGCCGTCGGCGCGGCGACCGGCGCGCTGCTCATCGGACTGCTGTTCAGCGGCTGCGGCGGCGACGACGGCGGCAGCGCCTCGCCCGGGACTCCGGAGCCCGCGGCGACGCAGACGACGGGCGCGACCACGCCCGCGTCGAACGCCCGTCCGCTGTCCCAGTCGCAGCCGACGAAGATCGCCATCCCGAAGATCGGCGTGTCGGCCCCGGTGGGCTCGATCGGGCTGCGGCCCGACGGGCGCGTCGAGGAGCCGCCGCTGAGCAAGCCGAACCTCACCGGCTGGTACGAGGAGGGCGTCACCCCGGGCGAGGTCGGCCCGGCGGTGATCCTCGGCCACGTCGACGCCAACGGCAAGGCCGCGGTGTTCGCCCGGCTGAAGGACCTGAAGCCCGGCGACAAGATCTCGGTGTCCCGCGAGGACGGGTCCACCGCGACGTTCGCCGTGGAGCGGGCCCAGCGCGTCGACAAGGACGCCTTCCCGCACGAGAAGGTGTTCGGTGAGACGCTCGACCACGCGTCGCTCCGGCTGGTCACCTGCGGCGGCGCCTTCGACAAGAAGATCGGCCACTACAAGGACAACCTGATCGTCTACGCCAAGCTGATCGGTTCCTGACCCGCAGTACCGAGGAACGCCCGCCGGTGGACGCACCGGCGGGCGTTCCCGTCTCCGCCCCCCGACAGCCTTCGATGCCCATAGCCTTCGATGGTGACGGAGAAGCACAGCCCGCACGAGCGGTGGGTGCCTGGAGCGGGACGCGACAATGACGAGGTCCGGGCAGGGAGCGAGGAGGCTCGCCTGGCGTTCGAGCTGGGGAACGCCGGGTGGTCAGCGGGTGGTGATGAGGCCGGACTCGTAGGCGATGATCACTAGTTGGGCGCGGTCGCGGGCGCCCAGTTTGGTGAGCAGGCGGCCGATGTAGGTCTTCACCGTGGCCAGGCTCAGGTGCAGGTGCCCGGCGATCTCGGTGTTGGACAGGCCGCGGGCGACCAGGGTGAGGACGTCGCGCTCCCGGTCGGTGACGCCGTCGAGGGCGCGCGGGAGCGGGCGTTCGGGCTGGGGCAGGCGGGCGAACTCGGCGATCAGGCGGCGGGTCACGGTGGGCGCCAGGAGCGCCTCGCCCGCGGCGACGACGCGGACGGCGTTGAGGAGGTCGGCCGGCGGGGTGTCCTTGAGGAGGAAGCCGGCGGCTCCGGCGCGCAGGGCCGAGAAGACGTGCGCGTCCAGGTTGAACATGGTCAGCATGAGCACGCGGACGCCTGCGGTGCCGGTGTCCTGGTGGATCCGGCGGGTGGCCTCGATGCCGTCCATGTGGGGCATCCGCACGTCCATCAGGACGACGTCGGGCCGCCGGGCACGGACGAGTTCGACGGCCTCGGCCCCGGTGGCGGCCTCCCCGACCACCGTGAGGTCGGGGGTGGTCTCGATGAGCGCGCGGAAGCTGCCGCGCAGCTCCTACCAGTCCTTCCACATCTTCCAGTACGCCTCATTCGCGATCATGCTCGGCTGGATCGTGCTGGCGATCGGAACCTGGCGCTCCGGCGTCCTGGGCCCAGTGCGCTCCCTGGCGCTGGCGCTCATGGCGCTGCTTCCGCTCGGGGTCCTGAAGGGCACCACACCCCTGTCGATCGTCGGCACGGCAGGCCTGTGCATCGCACTCGTCCCCCTCGGACTCGCGATCCTCTCCAACGGCCCCCGCCCCACCCGCCGGTCGGCGACCCGGTTCAGCCTCAGCGCCCTGGCGGTGGTCACCCTCGCCTTCGTCTCGTCCCTGGGCTGACCCCCCCGACTCGGGTAAAGGTCTTTCGTCGGCAGGGACTTGTCTCCGTCGGCGCCCTTGACAGCGATGATCAGCCCTTCTCATTCTTAACTTCGGCTGACGATTTCCCATGGCGATCACCGGGGGCGGGTATGTCTTTCTGGAGTCGGCAGATGGTCGTGCGGAGCGCGACCGGGTTTCTATTGCTCGCGGGATCGCCGGTTGTATTCGGCGCGGAACCCGCCATGGGGGCCGCCGACTCGACTGTCACGGTTTGCGCGGTGCCGAAGAGCTCCCCGCATAACGAGAAGACCGTGCAAGTGGCGAAGCAGGCCGTCGGCAAGCTGCTCGCCCGTTCCCTCTCCTATCCCGGGCCGTGTGCTGAGTACGGGCAGAGCGCGCCCCTCGGGAACGGGAGGCTCACCGCGTTCTCGCAGACGAGAGGGAAGACCCCGCTGGTCATCGGGCTGCTCGCCAAGGACGGCACCTACGACGGCCTCCCGTACGAACCGCCCACCGGCGGGATCTGGTGCTACGACAAGAACGGCGACGGCACCGTCGACCAGCACCGTGAATGCACGGGCGGGCATGAGAGATCCCTCCACTTGAGCCCGAAATTCAAGAAGAGGGTCGACTCGCCGTTCACCTACGTCCTGGCCAACTGGAACCCGATGGGGCACATGCCTCCCCAGATATGGGACGTTCCGCATTTCGACGTCCATTTCTACATGAACCCCGAAGCGGAGCGGCTCGCGATCCGCCCCGGACCGTGCCCGCAGCTCACCAACTGCGACGACTACCCGAAGGGGAAGATCCTCCCGGCCGCGAAGTACCGGCACCCCGACTACGAGGACACCGACGCCGTCGAGCCCGGGATGGGCAACCACCTCGTCGACACGACCGCCCCCGAATTCCATGGGGCGAAGTTCACGTCCTCGTTCATCTACGGCATCTGGAACGGCAAGGTCACCTTCTACGAGCCGATGGTGAACCTCACGCAGTACAACGGACTGCGCAACGGCACCATCGCCGACCGCTGCGTTCCGATCAAGCTGCCGCGGGCGTACGAGCGCTCGGGCTGGTACCCCACGCGGTACTGCCTACGGCACCGCCACAACCGCGCCGAGACGGTGACCTCGCTAGAGGGGTTCGTCTACCGGACGGCGAGCTGACTCCGGCGGCTGAGGCGTCCGGGCCCCTGACGGCGGAAAGCACTGACCGCCGGGGCCGGCCCGGCGGTCAGGGGGTACTGCTCCTTCACTCCTTGATCAGTTCGGGAGTCTGGTGGTCGGGTGCCGGGGTCGGGTCGGAGGTCCGGGTGCCGGTGGTTGCCACCAGAAGGAGGGCGGCGCCCGTCAGGGCCACGCCGAACCAGGCGATGTTCGTGACGCCCAGGTGGTCGGCGAAGAGGCCGCCGAAGAGGGCGCCGAGCGCGATGGACGTGTTGTAGGCCATCGTGTTGAGCGACATCGCGGCCTCGAAGGTCTCCGGTGCGGCGGACAGGGTCATGTTGACCTGGGAGAGCTGCACGACGCCGAACGAGACGCCCCAGAGGATCAGGGCGACGATCGCGCCCGTCCTGCCTCCGCCGATCGCCAGCAGGAGGAGGAGCGACGTCACGAGGCCGACCGAGCCGACGATGAAGCTGCCTCGCAGGCTCTTGTTCACCGTGTAGCCGGCGATGAAGTTGCCGATCGCGCCGCCGAGGCCGAAGAGCATCAGGACGACGGTGATGAAGACGGCCGAGGCGGACGCGCGGTCCTCCAAGAACGGTCGGACGAAGGTGTAGGCGCCGAAGTGGCCGAGGACGAACAGCACCACGGCGGTGAGGACGAGCCGCAGCCGCGCGTTGTGGCGCGGCAGGCCGTAGACCTCGCAGACCGACACCGCGTTCGACGAGGGCAGCGACGGCAGGATGATGGCCACGGCCAGGAGCACCAGGACGCTGAGGCCCGACCAGATGAGGAACGTGGTCCGCCAGCTGGTGAGGTCCTCCAGGATCGTCCCCAGCGGGACGCCCACGACGGTGGCGATCGAGATGCCGGACATCACGGTCGCGGCGGCACGGCTCGCGTGCCGTTCCGGGACGAGGCGCATCGCCATGCTCACGCCGATCGCCCAGAAGACGCCGCTCGCGAAGCCCATGATGAGCCGCGTCGCCAGCACCGCCGGGTAGTTCGGCGCGACGGCCGTGATCAGGTTGCCCAGGGCGAGCACCACCAGCAGGGCGGACAGCAGGACGCGCCGGTTGACGCGCCGCGTCCACGCCACGATGAACGTCACCGCGAGGCCGGCCGAGACTCCGTAGAGGGTCACCATCAGCCCGGCGACGCCGACGGAGATGTCCAGGCTCTCGCTCAGCGGGGTGAGGAGGCCGACGGGCATCAGCTCGGTGGTGAGGAAGACGAAGAGGCTCGCCGTGATGGCGGCGACGCCCAGCCACGCGCGCGCGGGGCTCTGCTCGGTCATGGTGCTCATCCCTCCGCGTCCTCGGGGTACCAGCGCAGCTCGATGACGTTGCCGTCCGGGTCCTCGACGTAGACCGACTTCGCCGTGCCGCGGGCGCCGAACCGGTCGACCGGGCCCTTGATGACGGTGAACTCGCCGGACCCGATCAGCCGCTCCCAGTCCAGGGGTTCGATGGCGAGGCAGAAGTGGTGGACGTTCGTCCCGTCGCGCGGGCCCTCCAGCAGGTCGATGATCGTGGACTCGCCGACCCGGACGGTCGGGAAGCCCGCCTTCCCGGCCCGCCACTCGTCGACACGCTCGGGTCGCAGCCCGAGCGGCCCGGTGTAGAACTCGAGCGCCCGTTCGGCGTCCCGCACGTTGAGCACCAGGTGGTCGATCGCTTTGACGCGTACCACAGGTCCCCTCCAAAAACCTTTTAACGTTGAAATCTTCAACGCTGAAGACTGTAGGCGCGGTGATACCTTGACGTCAAACACTTCAACGTTGAGGAGTTCAGGTGACGCGTGACGCCCTCGACCTCGTCCTGGAGCAGTGGGCCCGCGCGCGCCCGGACCTGGACGCCTCCCCCATGGGCGTGCTGGGCCGGCTGTCCCGGGTGACGCGGATGGCCGAGCGGGAGCTCAAGGCGCTGTTCGCCGAGTTCGGGCTGGAGCGGGGCGAGTTCGACGTCCTCGCCACGCTGCGGCGCGCGGGCGCGCCCGGCGGCATGACGGCGGGCGCGCTGGCGCGCCACTCGATGGTGACCTCCGGAGCCGTCACCAACCGGCTCGACCGGCTCGTCGCCAAGGGCTACGTCACCCGCGACGTCGACCCCGCCAACCGGCGCACGGTCATCGTCGCGCTCACCCCCGAGGGCCGTGACCTGATCGACCGCGCCGTCACCGCCCACCTGGAGAACGAGCGGCGCATCCTCGCCGTGCTCGCCCCCCGCGAGCAGGCGGCCCTCGCCGGGCTGCTGCGCACGCTGCTGCTCGGCCTCGGCGACGCCGCCGACGACGGAGCGGCCGAGGACGGAGCGGCCGAGGACGGAGCGGCCGAGGACGGAGCGGCGGCTGAGGAGGCATGACCAGGCACATGAAAAGGGGACGGGCCCGGCGCGAACCGGGCCCGTCCCTCGCGAGCGGGTGTCAGCGGCGGTAGAGGTTCAGCTTCTCCTCGCCGATCTTCTCGCGGAGGACCGGGTCGTCCACGCCCAGGCCCTCCTTCTCGGCGCCGCACAGGACGGCGACCTTGCCGATGTGCTGGTTGGTCTGCACGGCGCGGGTCGCCTCCCCGGCCTCCTCCAGCGGGAACGACTTCGACAGCGTCGGGTGGATCATGCCGAGGCCGAACAGCCGGTTCACCTCGGCGGCCTCGTGGTAGTTGAAGCCGTGCGAGCCGATGATGCTCTTCAGCCGCATCCACAGGAACCGGTTGTCGTACTCGTGCTTGTAGCCGGTGGACGAGCCGCACGTCACGATCTTGCCGCCGCGCTTGGCGACGTAGACGGACGCGCCGAACGTCTCGCGGCCGAGGTACTCGAACACGATGCCCGGGTCCTCGCCGACGAGGCTCCGGATCGCCTCGCCGAGGACGCGGCCCGCCTTCGGGTGCCGCAGCCCCTGCTCGCCGAGGTTCAGCTCGTTGCGGTTGATGACGTGCTCGCAGCCCTGCGCCCGGACGATCTCGGCCTTCTCCTCCGACGACACGACGCCGACCGGGATGCCGCCGCCGTTCTTGACGAGCTGCGTCGCGAACGAGCCGAGCCCGCCCGTCGCACCCCAGATCAGGACGACGTCGCCCTGCTTCATCCGGGCGCCGTGCGTCCCGACCAGCATCCGGTAGGCGGTGGCGGCGCACAGCGTATTGGAGCCGGCCTCCTCCCAGGTGAGGTGCGCGGGCTTGCGGATGAGCTGGTTCGCCTTGACGATGCAGTACTCGCCGAGCGACCCGAAGTTCGTCTCGAAACCCCAGGCGAGCTGGGTCTCCGACATCATGCCGTCGTCGTAGGAGCCGTGGTCCTCCTCGTCCACGTAGGACGGGGACAGCACGACCTTGTCGCCGACGTTCCAGTGCTTCACGCCCGCGCCGGTGCGGACGACGACGCCGGAGCCGTCCGAGCCGAGGATGTGGTACGGCAGGTCGTGCCGGGCGCCGTACCAGCCCTGCCGGCCGAACTTCTCCAGGAACGCGAACGTCGGCACCGGCTCGAAGATCGCCGACCAGACGGTGTTGAAGTTGATCGCGGCGGCCATCACCGCGACCACGCACTCGTCGGGCGCCAGCTCGGGCATCTCGACCTCGCCGACGTGCATCGAGCGGCGCACGTCCTTGTCGGTCTGGCCCTCGAAGATCCCCACTTCGTCCTTGCGGGTGAACGCGGCGCGGAACCGGGTCGGCAGGTCGATCTCCTGCAGCTCCGGACCGCTCGCACCGGAGCGGACGGCGTCGAGCAGGGCATGGGACGAGCCGGACTGGGCCATGGGGTCCTCCGTGGGGGACGACGGGGTTCGGGGGGTGTGCCGGCCCTCAGCGGGCCGTGGTGGACGTGAGGACGGCGTCGCGCTCCCGCCGTCCGGCCAGCCTGCCCTCCAGGTGCGCGGCGAGAACCTCGACACCGGGCGGGTCCAGCAGGTTGAGGTGGTGCACCCCGGGGATCGTGACGATCTCCAGGTCTGAGCAGAGCCCGCCGAAACCGTTGGTCCCGTCGAGCACGTAGCGGGCATCCCGGACGGCCCAGGGGGTCTCCTCGGGCGCGTAGTACAGGATGACCCGACCGTCGTACGGCTCGGGCTTGTACGCCTCCAGGGAACGGGTGTCCTGGTGGGACGTGAGCTGGTGGGTGAGGGCCGCCGGGGGGATGTGGTCGACGAGCGGGGCCGCGCGCTCCATCACGAGCGCGAACTGCGCCTCCTCGTCCAGGCCGGACAGCTCCTCGTAGGTGAGGGTGACCCCGAGGCCGTACGTCTCGTTGATGTAGTCGGCGAAGGCGGAGAAGCGGCGGGCGAGGGTGTCGGACTCGTCGTCCACCGGCAGCGGCAGGCCCGCGTCGAACAGCGCCACGAACTCGACCTCGCGCCCGGCGGCGGTGAGCTGCCGCGCGGTCTCGTAGGCGAGGACGCCGCCGAACGACCAGCCACCGAGGCGGAACGCGCCCTCGGGCTGCGCCTCCTGGAGGTGCTGGACGTAGCGGGCGGCGCGCTCCTCGACGGACGGCGCGTCCTCGAACCGCTCCAGCCCGTACACCGGCTGGTCGTCGCCGAGCAGGTCGATGAGCTGGCGGTAGCAGGCGGTGGTGCCGCCGGCGGGATGCGCGATGAAGATCGGCCGGCGGGTGCCGGAGGTCTTGAGCGGCCGGACGGTCTGCCGCGCGGCCTCCTCGTCGGCGGCCCGGATGAACTCGGCGACGTTCTCCGCGGTCGGGACCTCGAACAGCTCGCCGCGGGTGACCTCCGCGCCGAGTTCGGCGCCGACGCGGGCGACGACCTCGTCGGCCTGGTGCTCGCGGCCGCCGAGGTCGGCGAAGAAGTCGGCGGTGACGCCGACGCGGTCGACGCCGAGGACGTCCTCGATGATGCGGACCGCGAGCCGCTCGGCGGCGTCGCGCGGCATGACGTAGCCGGACTCGGCGTTCGACACGGCGGTGGGGGCCGGGGCGCCGCCGAGGCCGAGCTCGCCCGCCGCCCACTCCTCGAACACGTTGACGCTGGCGCCCTGCAGCAGCACCGACGCCGGGACGGTCAGCCCGAGGTCGTGCTCGACGCCGCTCTTGATCCGGACGGCGACGAGCGAGTCCAGGCCGAGGTCGGTGAGCGGGACGGCCGGGTCGAGGCGCTCGGGGTCGAACCCGAGCACCGAGGCGATCCGGTACCGGACCTGCGCGGCGATCAGCGCGCGGGCTTCGGCGGGGTCGAGGTCCTTGAGCGCCTCGACGCCGGGCCAGTCGCCGGCGTCGCCGGTCCCGGTCCCGCCCGCCGCCTCGGTCAGCGCCGCGAAGTACGGCATGGTGCGGATCTCGGGGAACAGCCCGACCGCGGTCGCCGGGTCGAAGCGCAGCACGCCCGCCGCCGGGACGTCGTGGACGAGCAGCGCCTCCAGCGCCTCCGCGCCCTCCGCCGGGCTGATCGGGTCGATGACGGTGACCGAGGCGTCGGCGGCGCCGCCGACCTGCGACCAGGTGCCCCAGTTGATCGTGGTGCCGGGCAGCCCGCGGGCGCGCCGGTGCGCCATCAGCGCGTCGATCGCGGCGTTCGCGGCGGCGTAGGCGGCCTGTCCGGGCGAGCCGAGCAGCGCGGCGGCCGAGGAGTGCATGACCAGCCAGTCGAGGTCGAGGTCCCGGACGGCCTCGGCGAGCCGGCGCGCGCCCTCGACCTTCGCCGTCCACACCCTGTGGAGATCGTCCGGGCCGAGGTCGGCGATCAGCCGGTCGTCGATGGCGCCCGCGCCGTGCACGATGCCGCACAGCCGCTTGCCGCCCTCCCGGGCGACCGCGACCAGGCGCTCGGCGGTGCCGGGGGCCGCGATGTCGCCGAGCACGACGCCGACGTCCACGCCGTCCTCGCGCAGCCGGGCGATCACCTTCTCGGCGTCGGCGCCGGGGCCGCCCCGCCCGGACAGCACGATGCGCCCGGCGCCGCGCTCGGCCAGCAGCCGCGCGGTGACCAGGCCGATCCCGCCGTACCCGCCGGTGATGATGTAGGAGGCGCCGCGCCGGACGATCCGCTTGGGCTTCGCGGGCGCGGCCGGCAGCGCGGCCTGCGCGAGGCGCGCCGCGTACCGGGTGCCGCCGCGCCAGGCGACCTCGCGCTCGCCGGCGGCGGCGAGCAGCTCGGCGACGAGGTCCTGGGGGCGGTCGACGTCCACGTGGGTGGCGCGCTGGACGGTCCGCTCGAACGCCAGCACGCGGGTGATAGCGCTGATGAACCCGTGACCGGGCAGCCCCTCCGCGCCGTGCACCGGGAGGGCGTTGCGGGTCGCGACGTAGAGGCGCGGGCCGTCCGGCAGGGAGCGGCTCACCCCGACGGTGGTGAGGACCAGCTCCTCGTCGACCAGGTCGGCGGACGGGACGAGCACGACGCCCTCGACCGGTTCCTCCATGGCGGGGTGGTCGTCCGGCGGGCCCGCCGTGACCTGGTGGCGGACGACCCGCTTGCCGCGCTCCTCCAGCCCGGCGGCCGTCGCGGCGGCGAGCGCGTCGTCCCGGTCGGACAGCACCAGCCACGTGCCGCCGCCGGCCGCCCCGGCCTCACCGGCCGCCCCGGCGCCGCCGGGCAGGGGCGACTCGTCCCAGACCAGCTCGACCAGCTTGTCCTCCAGCGGCACCGGGACGTCGGGGCGCTCGACGCGGCGCAGGACGATGCCGGTCGCCTCGGCGAGCAGCTCGCCGTCCGCCGACAGGAGGACGACCGAGCCGGTCACGCCCTCCTCGTCGCGGACGACGCTCGCCCGCACGTGGCCGCCGCGGTGGGTCGGGCCGTGGACGCGGAGGCTGCCGATCGTCTCGGCCAGCCAGACGCCGCCGTCGCCGCCCGCCGCTCCGTCCGAGAGGGCCGCCTCGTCCGACAGGACCGACAGGCAGCGGTCGAAGACCTCGGGGTGCAGCCGGTAGTGGCGGCTGCCGCGCTCGGCGCCCGCGACCTCGGTCGCCGGGCCCGGTTCGGGCACCGCGGGGGCGAGGTGGTCCTCGCCGACGTCCGCGCTGGCCAGCCGCGCCCAGGTGCCCGCGGGCGTCAGCGCGTGGATCTCCACCCGCTGCTCCGCCTCGGTGAACGTCGTGGTGACGGTGGTGTGGTCGGCGAGCGCGAGCGGCCGCTCCATCCACAGGCTGTTGACGCGGACGTCCTCGGTGCCGAGCGCGGTCGCGCCGGCGGCCAGCGCCATCTCCGCGAACGCGGCGACCGGCAGCGCGCGCAGGCCGTGGACGGCTAGGCCGTCCAGCCACGGCTGCGCGGCCGTGCCGACGTCGGCGCGCCAGGCGTGCCGGTCCTCGCCGGGCAGCTCGACGTGCGCGCCGAGCAGCGGGTGCTCGTCGCTCCGGCCCGACGCGCGGGCCGACAGGTCGACCCAGTGCCGCTCGTGCCGCCACGGCGACTGCGGCACGTCGACGATCCGCCCGTCCGGCGGGACGGCGACCTTCAGGCCGTGGGCGGCGAGGGTCGCGAGCTGCGCGTGGAACGTCAGCGTGTCGTCGGTCTCCTCGCCCTTGCGGGCCCGCTTGAGCGTGTGGGTGACGAGCGCGCCCGTCCCTTCGAGGGTCTCGCCGACCGCGTGGGCGAGGATGGGGTGCGCGTTGATCTCGACGAACGTCCGGAAGCCGTCCTCGGCGGCGGCGGACACGGCGTCGGTGAGGCGCACCGCGTTCCGCAGGTTCGCGGCCCAGTGGTCGGCACCGAGCGCGGCGTCGGAGTCGAGGTGGGCGCGGGGGTCGTCGAGAGCGGTGGTGTAGAGCTTGATGCCGTCCGCGAGGGGGGTGCCGCGCTCCGCGCCGACCTCGGCGAGGAGTTCGCGCAGCTCGGGCAGCAGCGGGTCGACCTGCGGGGAGTGCCCGGCGCCCTCGGCCTGCACCATCCGGGCGAGCCGCCCCTCGGCCTCGGCGCGCTTCACGACCTCGGCGACCTGGCCGGCGTCGCCGGTCACGACGGTCTGCTTCGGGGACGAGTGGACGGCCGCGTACACCTCGGGCAGGCCGTCCGCGAGCCGCGCGACCTCCGCGGCGGACGCGCCGAGCACCGCCATCGCGCCGCCGCCGACGAGCCGGGTCAGCAGCCGGGACCGGCGGCAGATGACGCGGACGCCGTCCTCGACCGTGAGCGCCCCCGCGACGACGGCCGCCGCGACCTCGCCCATCGAGTGGCCGACGACCGCGCCCGGCGTGACGCCGTAGGACCGCCACATCCGGGCCAGGCCGAGCTGGATCGCGAACAGCACCGGCATGGCGTCGGCCGGCCCGTCCGGCTTGCGGCCCTCTTCGAGCAGCGACCACAGGTCGGGGAAGCCCTCCTCGGCGAACAGGCCGTCGAGGTCGTCGATCGCCTCGGCGAACGCGGGCTCCTCCTCCAGGAGGCGCTGCGCCATGCCCGCGCGCTGCGCGCCGTAGCCGGAGAAGACCCACACCGGGCGGCCGGGCGCGCCGATCGCGGAGCCCGTCACGACACCCGGGTGGGGACGCCCTTCGGCGAGGGCCGTCAGCCCTTCCACGAACCCGGCGCGGTCGCGGGCGGAGACGGCGGCGCGGGCCCGCCCGCGGCCGGCGCGCCGGTGCAGGGTGCGGGCGACGTCGGCGAGCTCCACGTCGTCGCGGTCCGCGAGCCACCCGGCGAGCAGGGCGGCGTGGTCGCGGACGCGGTCGTCGCTCGTGTCGGACAGCGGGAACGTCCGGACGACGGCCGGCTGGACGGCCGCCTCCTGCGGGGGAGCCTCCTCCAGGACGACGTGCGCGTTCGTCCCGCCGAAGCCGAACCCGGAGACGCCCGCCCGCGCCGGGTGGCCCCTGTCGGGCCACGGGGTCTCCTCCGCGACGACCGACAGGTGCAGCTCGTCGAACGGGATGTGCGGGTTGGGCTCCTTGTAGTGCGCGCTGGGCGGGATGACCCGGTGGTGCAGCGAGAGGACGGCCTTGATGAGCCCGGCTATGCCCGCCGCGGACTCCATGTGGCCGAGGTTCGACTTCGCGGACCCGAGCAGCAGCGGCGCGTCGCCATCGCGTCCCGCGCCGAGGACCTCGCCGACCGCCTTGGCCTCGATCGGGTCGCCGAGGAACGTGCCCGTCCCGTGCGCCTCGACGTAGTCGACCTCGCGCGTGTCGATGCCCGCGCTCGCGTACACGTCGCGCAGCAGGGCGCGCTGCGCGTCGGAGTTCGGCGCGACGAGCCCGTTCGAGCGGCCGTCGGAGTTCACGCCGGAGCCCCGCACGACGGCGAGGATTCGGTCTCCGTCGCGCTGCGCGTCCGACAGGCGCTTCAGCACCACGGCGCCGCAGCCCTCCGCGCGGACCATGCCGTCGGCGGACGCGTCGAACGCCTTGCAGTGCCCGTCCGCCGCCGTCCCGCCGGCGAGGTCGAACGTCATCGTGACGGTCGGCGACAGCAGCAGGTTCACCCCGCCCGCGAGCGCCACGTCCGCCTCGCCGCTGCGCAGCGCCTGGACGGCCAGGTGCGTGGAGACCAGCGACGACGAGCACGCCGTGTCGACGATCATGCTGGGGCCGCGCAGGTCGAGCAGGTACGACAGCCGGTTCGCGATGATGCTGAGCGCGGCGCCGGTCGCCGTGAACGGCTCCAGCGACGCCAGGTCGGACGCGGTGAACGCCGCGTACTCCGGCGCCGACACCCCGACGAACACGCCGGTGCGGCTGCCGCGCAGCGACGCCGGGCCGATGCCGGCGTGCTCGAACGCCTCCCAGGCCACCTCCAGGACGAGCCGCTGCTGCGGGTCCATGACGGCGGCCTCGCGCGGGGTGATGCCGAAGAACTGCGCGTCGAACCCGGCGAGGTCGTCGAGGAACCCGCCGAGCCGGGTGGTCTTCTCAAGCAGGTCGCCGACCTCGGGGGAGCCGTCGTCGAACGGGTCCCAGCGGCCGTCCGGCACCTCCCGGACCGCGTCGCCCCGCCCGGTCAGGAACCGCCAGTAGTCGGCGGGGCCGGTCAGGTCGCGGTCGCCGCCGGGGAAGCGGCAGCCGATGCCGACGACGGCGATCGGCTCGTCGCTCGCGCCCGTCCGGACCGGCGCCGGCTGCGGCGCGGCGGCCTCGGCGGGGGCGGCGCCGCCCGCGAGCGCGACGGAGAGCTTGTTGATCGTCGGGTGCTCCCAGACGAGGGTCGCGGGCAGCGACCGGCCGAGCATCTGCTCCAGGTCGCCGGCGATCGCCACCGCGTCCCGCGACGCCAGCCCGAACTCCTCCAGCGGGCGGTCGGGGTCGATGTCGGCGGCGGTGGTCCGGGAGCGGCGCGCGATCTGCTCGATCAGATGCCGGCGAATCGAATCCTCGCTGATCCGAGTCTCGTCCTGCGGGGTCTCCCGCGCGGCTCCGGAACGATCGTTGCTCTGCATGCGGTGGGTTCCCCCCATGAAACCGGGATCGTTCATCGAAGCGGAGGGACCACTTTGTCCCACACTGACCGGCTCACGATGCGCACCCAGACCACTTTTCTCATCGAGGTCTTGTCACGGTGATGACAAGACTCGGCAGTAACCAATGTGGCCTGATGGGATAGTTGAGATCGCCCGGAAGATGCCAGGGCCGAGTAACGGAGCGCCAACCAATAGTAACAATAGCGACGACTGCTTTTAGGGGGAAGCGGCGGATTTCCCGGCGGTCCGGGGACCCCCGCCGCACGGACTCTTGACCCGGGGCCGGTACCGATGGGCGCTGGCGGTGGTGGCCGTCAGCGCGTTCATGACCACCATGGACAACACGGTGGTCTTCACGGCGCTGCCCACGATCATGGACGACCTCGACATGTCGTCCTCGGCCAAGGACTGGGTCGCCACCGGCTACATCCTGATGTTCTCCTGCCTGATGATCACGGGCGGGCGGCTCACCGACGTCTTCGGCTGCCGGCTGACGTTCACCACCGGCATGGTCGTGTTCACCGCCGCGTCCGCCGTGTGCGGCCTGGCGCAGACGTCCGAGGTGCTGATCCTCGCCCGCATCGTGCAGGGCGCCGGGGCCGCGCTCGCGCTGCCCGCCACGCAGGTCATGGTCACCGTCGGGCGCAACGACAAGCAGCGCTCGATCGGCAACATCATCTTCATCGGCGCGGCGTCCGGCGCGACCGCGCTCGGCCCCACCATCGGCGGGATCATCGTCCAGCACTGGCACTGGGGCTGGATCTTCCTGATCAACATCGTGCCCGGCATCCTGGTGATCCTGCTCGGGCTGTTCACCCTCACCGGGCAGGGCGAGAACAAGCACGCCCGCATCGACCTGCCCGGCGTGCTGATCTCCGCGACGATGCTGTTCGCGTTCATCTACGCGCTGGAGGTCGGCAACAAGCGCGGCTGGGCCGACCCGTCGGTGCTCAGCGTCTTCGCCCTCGGCGTCATCGCGCTGGTCTGCTTCATCGTGGTGGAGAGCTGGGCCCCCGACCCGATGATCGACCTGCGGTTCTTCCGCAACCGGGTGTTCACCGGCGGGCTGCTGTCGCAGATGCTCTACGGCATCGGCTTCAACGGCATGATGTTCTACTCGCAGCCGTTCCTGCAGCGCTTCCTCGGCTTCTCACCGCCCGAGGCGGGCCTGGTCATGCTGCCGCCCGCCATCGCGATCATCCTGCTGACCCCGCTGGCGTTCCTGATGGCCGCCAAGGTCGGCCCGCGCCCGGCGATCGGCGCCGGGATGGCGCTGATGGGCCTCGGCATGGTGCTGTTCTCCATGCTCAAGGTCGGCGACGGCTACGCCGACCTGATGCCGGGGGTCATGCTCGTCGGCGTCGGCGCCGCGCTCGGCATGCCGCTGGTGATGTACGTGCTGAAGGCCGTCCCGGAGAAGCGGGCCGGGGTGGCGAGCGGCGTCATCAACGTGATCCGCGAGGCGTCCGGCGCGTTCGGCATCGCGATCGTCGGGCTGCTCGTCCAACACGTCCCCGACCCGGGCGCGAGCGCCGCCGAGCTGGAGACGTTCCGCGCCGGCACCTCCTCCGGCCTCATCCTCGGCGCCGTGCTCGTCCTCATCGGCGGCCTGATCAGCGGGATCACGCTGCCCAGCCGGCGCGGCTGGCTCGGCCCGAAGCACGGCAAGACCCCGCCCGTCATCCCCGACGACACCCCGAAGTACGACCCGACGGCCACCCCGCGCGACCCGATCCCCGCGCTGGTCGGGGCGGCGCCCGAGCCGCTCGCGACGCCGCTCGCCGAACCCGTCGCCGTCGCGACCGCCGCGCCGCCGAGCGCCCCCCTCCCGCTTCCCCTCACCTGGGAGGACGACGACCCCATGCCGGACGAGCCCGCCCCCAAGACGACCCCCGGCCCGCACTGGTGGACCGACTCCGCGTCCGAGCCCCTGGACGGCGCGCCGGGGAACGGCGACCGGCCCCCCATCCCGGCGCCCTGGCCCGCGCCGCCCGGCGACGGCCCGCCGCCCGCCGCACCACCGGCGCCGCCCGCGCCGTCCGCCGCGGCGCCCCCGCCGGTGGCGCCGCCTCCGCCCGTCGTGCCGTCCGAGCGGCCCGCCGCGGCGAACGCGTGGGAGGACTGGCCGACCGACGAGACCGCCCGTCCCACCACCCCGATACCGGCGGTCCCGCCGCAGGCCGAAGAAGCCGAGGAGGCCGAAGAGGAGGCGCTTGAGGCCGCCGGCCCCGGCGCGACGCCGGTGTGGCGGGTGCGCGGCGGCAGCCCGGCCGAGCCGGTCGCCGAGCCCCCCGAGGCCACCGGCGTTCCGGGCCCGGACGCGGCGGACGTCGAGGAGCGGCCCGCACCGCCCGAGGGCTGGTACGAGCCGTACGTCCCGGAGGAGGAGGGCCCGGCGGAGGGTCCGCGGTCCGTCCCGCGCAGCGACGCCTGGTAGGAGGCACCGTGAGCAGAATCGTGATCTTCGCCGCCGGGTCGCGCGGGGACATCCAGCCGTGCGTCGCGCTCGGCCGGGCAATGCGGGCGCGCGGCGACGAGGTGCGGCTCGTGGCGAGCGCGCGGTACGCGCCGATGGCCGTCGCGGCGGGCCTGGAACTCGCGCCGCTGACCGCCGACCCGGCCGAGATCCTGGAATCGGACGCCGGGCAGGAACTGCTCGCTGGCGGCCGGAACCCGGTGAAGTTCCTCGGCGGATTCCGGCGCATCCTCGGCCCGATGGCGGAACGGCTGCTGGCCGAGTGCACGGACGCCTGCAAGGGCGCGGACCTCATCCTCGGGCCGACTCTCGGATTCCTCCCCCGCCATATCGGCGAGCATCTCGGCGTCCCGTGGGCGCTGATCCATTTCCAGCCGAGCGAGCCGACCGGCGCGTTCCCGCATCCGTTCGTCCCGCAGGCGCGCCTGCTCGGCCCGTGGGGGCGGCGGGCGAGTTTCCGGGCCGTCGACGAGATCGCCTGGCAGCTGTCGCGGCCGTTCATCAACCCGTGGCGGGACGCCTCGCTCGGGCTGCCCCGGCTGCCGCTGCGCGGCGGCCGGCCGGACGGCCCGGTGCTCGCGTGCTTCAGCCCGGCCGTCGTGCCGAGGCCCGCCGACTGGGGTCCCGAGGTGCACCTCACCGGGTACTGGTTCCTCGACGAGCCCGGGTGGGAGCCGCCGGCGGAGCTGGCGGAGTTCCTCGCCGCCGGTCCGCCGCCCGTCTACGTCGGGTTCGGGAGCATGGTGCCGAAGGACGCCGCGATGACCGGCCTCATCGTGCGGACGGCGCTGAAGCTCGCCGGGGTGCGCGGCATCGTGCAGGGCGCCCCGGCCACGTCGGACGAGGACGTGCTCGCCGTCCGGGACGTCCCGCACGCGTGGCTGTTCCCGCGCATGGCGGCCGTCGTGCACCACGGCGGCGCCGGCACGACCGCGGCGGGGCTGCGCGCCGGCGTCCCGACCGTCGTCTGCCCGTTCTTCGGCGACCAGCCCTACTGGGGCGAGCGCGTCGCCGCACTCGGCGCGGGGCCCCGGCCGCTGCCGTTCAAGGCGATGGCGGTGCCGCGGCTCGCGGCCCGGATCCGGCGGGCCGTGCACGACCCGGACCTCGCCGACCGCGCCGCCGACCTCGGGCGCCGCATCCGCGCGGAGGACGGCATCGGCCGCGCCCGCGAGGTCATCGACGCGCTGCTGCGCTGAGCCCCGGAGTCCGCTCCAGCCTCCGCCTCAGCGGTCGTCGGCGGGGTCGCTCCAGCGCCAGCCCGACCCGTCCGGGGCGGGCTCGATCGCCCTCTTCACGCGCGGCGGGCGGGGCGGCCTCGGCTGCGGCGGACCGTCCGCCCAGGGCCGCCATGGTGCCGTGCCCGGAGCGGGCCCGGCACCGTTGGGTGCGGCCCCAGCGCCGTTGGCCGAGCGGAACACCAGGTGCGGCGGCTCCGGCTCGGCGGGCGGCTGCGGAGACGGCCGGAAGGCTTCGTGCGCGTCCACCGGCTGCGGCTGCGGCGGGGGCGCGGGCGGCGCCTCCGCCTCCGCCCAGTTCAGGGCGTACGGGAAGGGCTGCTCGTCCGGCATGCGCGGCGGCGCGGCGGTCGCGCCCGCCGGCACGGGGGCGGCGGTGTGCTCGCGCAGGTCCATGCGGGCGTGCAGCCCGGCGAGGAACGGCGGCAGCCACCAGTTCGCCGCGCCCATGAACCGCATCGTCGCCGGGACGAGCAGCGACCGGACGAGCGCCGCGTCCACCACGACCGCGACGAACATGCCGACGCCGATCAGCTTCACGACCGTGATGCCCGCCATGCTGAACGCCGCGACCACGACGAGGAACAGCAGCGCGGCGCTGGTGATGATGCCGCCGGTGTGCTGCATGCCGGACGCGACCGCGACGCGGTTGTCGTGCGTGAGGTCCCATTCCTCGCGGATGCGGCTGAGCAGGAAGACCTCGTAGTCCATCGACAGGCCGAACACGACCGCCAGGATGAGGATCATGCTGGTGGCCTCGACGCCGCCCGTCGGGGTGAAGTCCAGGACGCCCGCGAGGTGCCCGTACTGGAAGCCCCACACGATCGCGCCGAACGAGGCGCCGATCGACAGGACGTTCATCACGATCGCCTTCAGCGGCAGCACGATCGACCCGAAGAACATGAAGAGCAGGATGAACGTGGCGACCCCGACGAACAGCGCCATCTTCGGCAGCGTGCGCATCAGGCTCGACATCAGGTCCATCTGCGAGGCCGTGCTGCCGCCGACGTCGATGTGCATCGGGTAGCCGTCCTTGGACAGGCTCATCCCGCGGATGTCGGTGACGAGGTCCTGGGCACGCTGGTCCATCGGCTCGTACTTGTGCGTGACGGAGATCCGCACGCCGCCGTACTCGCCCGAGTAGCCGGTGAACTGGGCCTCGGTGACGCCGGGGAGCTTGCCGAGCTGCTGCCGGAACTCCTCCAGGTAGGGCGGGATGGGGTCGCCCTTCTTGGCGGGCTTCCAGTCGCGCGGGATGAGGTCGCCGGACACGACGACGTCGATCGGCTCGGCGGACCCGTTCGGGAACTCCCGCTTGACGGTCTCGACGACGGCGCGGGTCGGGCTGTCCTTGGGCAGGACGCGCGCGTCGACGCTCCCGAACTGGACGTTCAGGAACGGCACGAACATCACGCCGAGGATGACGAGCACCACCGCGAAGTACGGCAGCGGGTGCTTCATCACGCTGTGGCCCAGGCGGTACCAGAAGCCGCTCGCCGGGTCGCGCTGCGCGCGCTTGGCCGTGGGCCGCCGCCACGGCATCCGGCCGCCTTCGACACGCGTCCCCAGGAGCGCCAGGAGCGTCGGCAGGAGGACCGTGGCGCCGAACACGGCGACCATGACGGTGGCGATGCCGGCGAGCCCGATCGTCCGGAGGAACATCTGCGGGAAGAGCAGCAGGCCGGCGAGCGCGGCCGACACGGTGACGCCGCTGACCATGATGGTGCGGCCCGCGGTCGCCATGGTGGCGGCCAGGGCCGACTCCCGGACGGGTTTCAGGTCGGCCTTGTAGGCCCTCTTCGCGGCCTTGCGCGCGGCCCTGTCCCGCTCCCGCTTCCAGGGCTTGCCCGGTGGCAGCCCTTGCGCGGCCATGCCTCGCGCCAGTTCCTCACGGAACCGGCTGATGATGAAGAGCGAGTAGTCGATCGACAGGCCGACGCCCATCATCGTGACGACTTCGAGGGCGAACGACGTCACGTCCGCCGCGTACGTCACCACGTGCAGGACGGCCAGGCCGCCGATCGTCGAGAAGATCGCCACGACGATCGGCTGGAGCGCGGCGACGAGCGCGCCGAACAGGATCACCAGCAGGATCAGCAGCGGCAGCGCCGTGATCATCTCGGCCCGGACGATGTCGGCGACGACCTGCTGCCCGAACTCCTCGCCGAGCGGGATGCTGCCGCCGAGCTCGACGCGCAGGCCGGGCGCCTTCTCCAGCCGGTCCTCGACCGCGTGGTAGTTCTCGGCCTTCTCCGCCCCCGTGCTGCCGCGGATCTTCACCGCGACGAACGTCGAGCGCCGGTCGTGGGAGGCGAACGACTTCGCCGCCTCGCCGTCGAACGACCAGTAGGAGATGATCTCCTCGACGTTCGCCTTCGGCAGCCGCGCCACCGTGCCGATGACGGCCGCCTCGTAGCGCGGGTCGTCCACCGTCATCGTGTCGCTGGAGTAGAGGACGAGGACGTCGGGGTTGGTGCTGCCGAAGTAGGTCGCGCCGAGCTTGGCGACGAGCGTCGAGGACGCGTCCGGGTCCTCGAAGCCGCCCTCCTTGAACTTGGCGAACACGCCGAGGCCCCAGGCGCCGGCGACCGCGGTCGTCACCAGGATCAGCACGAGGCTGGTCCACCGCCGCCGGTGGATGAGACGCCCCAGCCCCGAAAGCATGATCCTCCTGTGTCACGGCGGCCGGAGGGCCGCCCGCGTCGACGCTACCTGCGGGACGCCACGTGCCCGCTACGCGCGGGACGCGAGCCGCGCCGCCGTCGTCGGCAGCCCGCCGTCGAGGTACCGCTTCCGCGTCGCCGCACGTGCGATCTTTCCGCTCGACGTGCGCGACACGCCACCCGGTTCGACCAACACGAACTCGTGCACGCTCATCTCGTGCTCGATGTTGACGGCGCCGCGCACCGCCGCCTCGACCTCGTCCAGGTCGAGCCGGCCGAGCGGGACGCGGCGGTTGCGCTCGGCGACGATCACGAGCCGCTCGGTCTCCTCGCCGGTGAGCGCGAACGCCGCGACGTGGTCGGGGCGGATCGCGGCGTGCGCCTCCTGCGTCGTGACCTCGATGTCCTGCGGGTAGTGGTTGCGGCCGTCCACGATGATGAGGTCCTTGATGCGGCCGGTGACGTACAGCTCGCCCTCGTGGACGACGCCGTAGTCCCCGGTCTTCATCCAGGGCCCGGCGGGCAGGTCGCCGGGCTCGCTCAGCTCGCCGCCGAAGGTGTCCTGGCTGCGCTCGGAGTTGCGCCAGTAGCCGGGGGCGGTGTTGGGGCCGTGCACCCAGATCTCGCCGACCCGCCCGTCCGGCTGCTCGCGCCGCGTCTCCGGGTCGACGATCGCGACGAGCTGCCCGCAGGGGCCGCCGCACGACACCAGCTCCGACCCGCCCTCGCGCAGCCGCAGCTCGCCCTGGGTGAGGGCCTCCCGGTCGACCGAGATGACCTTCGGCGGGACGTCCTCGGCCGCCGCGGTCACGAACACCGTCGCCTCGGCCAGCCCGTAGCCGGGGGCCTGCGCGCCCGGCCGCAGCCCGGCCGGCGCCAGCGCCTCCGCGAACATCGACAGCGTCGACGGGCGGATCGGCTCGGCGCCGTTCAGGCAGGTCGTCAGGCCGGACAGGTCCAGGCCGGCGATCTTCTCCTGCGTCGCCGCCGCCGCGACGTACTCGAACGCGAAGTTCGGGCCCGCCGTGTAGACGTTCTTGCCCGGCCGCGCCGCGATCAGCTGGAGCCAGCGCATCGGGTTCATGATGAACGACACGGGGTCGGTGTAGATGGCGTGGTCGCCGTTCACCAGCGGCAGCGCCATCGTCGCGATCAGGCCCATGTCGTGGAACAGCGGCAGCCAGCTCACCAGCTCGGGGCCGGGCCTGTCGGGCGCCCACCCGGACCACAGCTGCGCCGCGTTCGCCGTCACGTTGCCGTGCGTGATCTCGACCCCGGCCGGGCGCCGCGTCGACCCCGACGTGTACTGGAGGTACGCGAGGTCGTCGAAGCCGATGGGCTCGTCCTGCCACGTCCCGGCGAGCGCGAGGTCGACCTCCTCGGCGAACACGATCTCCTTCGGCTGCGGGACGTCGTGGTCGGCGAGGAACTTCTCCACGTGCGGCAGCGCGTTCCGCGTCGTGACGATGACCGCGGGCTCGGCGTCGGTGTAGGCGCCGATCAGCCGGTCGGCGTGGCCCGGCAGGTCGGGCGAGAACAGCGGCACCGCGATGACGTGCGCGTACATCGCGCCGAGCATCGTCATCATGTACTCGAGCGTCTGCGGCAGCAGCAGCGCGGCCCGCTCGCCGGGCCCGGTGACCTGGCGCAGCGTCGCCGCCATCGCGCGCGCCCGGCGGTCGGTCTCGGCCCAGCTCGCCGTGACGTGCGCGCCCGCCGGGTCGGCCGAGTAGTCGACGAAGGTGTAGGCCGGCGCGTCCGGCTTCTCCCTCGCCCACCGCGCGACCCGTTCGATCAGCGGGGTGCGGCCGGAGCCGCCGGGCAGCAGTTCGGGAAGCAGCGAGCCCAGAGCCATTGATCATTCTCCCGAGGGGACGGGCCGGACGGGCCCGGTGCGGACGGGGTCGGGCGCCATCGGCGGAGGGCGGGCCGGGCCGGCCGGGGCACGCCCCGGCGACCGGCGATGATCGTCAAGCTACCCGATGGTAGTCAGCACGCGATATTAGCTCCCGGCCACATTCGCCGAAGCCGGGTTTGTCACCCCCGTGACAACCGGAAAACGCCGGAACACGCCTGGGCGTCCGGCCGGTCACCGACCGTGCCCGGGATCACCGCTCGCCGGAGAAGATCTGTTCCACGATGCCCCGGCGGTGCCGCCCCTGGTACGTCGTCTCGGGGTTGACCTCGTCCGGAAGCTCCGCGAGGTACCGGCTCTCGGCGTCGATCAGCTGCTCGAGTTCGCCGCGGTCGAGGAACACGCCCTTGCATCCCGGGCATTCCTCGATCACCACGCCGTGGCGCTCATGGGTGTCGAGCGTCGACTCGCACTTCGGACACTGCAGCGTCGTCTCTGACATAACGGATCCCCTGTCCGTAACGACGGCTTTACTGTCAGGCGGTCAGCCTACTGACATGACGCCCGTTCCGGTATTGCTCGCCATTCGATCCGGCTGTCCGAAGGCGGCACGCCTGCGTTAGCGTCGCCATCCGCCCGTCCGGCCGCGTCACCCGGCGGCGGCGGCCTGCCGCAGCGCCAGCCGCCTCCGGTAGAGGCCGATGCAGGCGGCTCCCCACAGCAGGCCGATCTCCGCGATGAGCGCGGCGCCGATGACGACCGCCCAGTCCAGCTCGTCGCCCTCCTCCGCCCCGGCCGGCGCCATCAGCGTCATCCTGGTCGCACCGGGCGCGACCCGCGGACCCGGCGGGACGTTGGCGGGCGGCAGCACGACATCCCTCGGCGGCGCCACGACGGGCAACTCCGGCATGGCGAACCCCGGAGGCGCATCCCCGTTCGACCCTCCACCGCTCCCAGGGGGCGCCACCGCGACGCAGGGCTCGCCTTCGCACTGACCGTCCGCCGGCGGGTCGTCCGCAGGCGGGTCGATCGCAGGCGGGTCGATCGTCTGCGGACTGAGGCCGGGAAACTCCGCAAGCTCCCTGGGCGACTCTTGGCTCGCAGTGGGCCGGGGCACAGGCGTTCTAGGCGTACGGGTCTTCGGCGTCGACGTCTTCGGTGTGCGGGTCTTCGGCGAGTTACCGCCGCCGCTGCTCAGCTTCGGGACGGACGGGCCGGGAGTCACCCTCGGGCTCTTCGATGCTGCACAAGGTTTCGCACTCTTGCGCGGCTTGCCGCTGCCGCACGGCGTCTTTGTCGGCAGGTGGCTGCCGCTCGCCCTCGGCTTCGGCCCGGACGCCTTCGACTTGGGGCTCTTGGGACTGGACGGCTCGGCGGACGGCTTCGAACCGGTTGGTGTCGATGTCGGTGACGCTGTTGGCGAGGACGTGGATGGGGACGTGGATGGGGGCGTGGATGGGGACGGGGGCGAGGACGAGGTCGTGCCCGAGAAGCCGAACACCGCCTGCAGCGATCGAGTGACGGCGTTGGGGGCGTCCGCCACCGCACGGATGCTCAGAGGCTTCGCCGATGCCTCCGGCGTCGCGGACGCGGGGAGCCGCAGTGTGCCCGTCCGTTCGCGTGGCTTCTCGCCGACGTCCCCCAGGGCGCAGTCGAGTCGCCCTGGCTCGGCCTCGGTGCAGCCCGCCGGGAGACTCGTCCAGGCAAGGGGGCGCTCCGCGGTGAGCCGCAGCGTCGCGTCGCGCGCGACGCCGCCTTCCGCGTGGACACGGACCGTGTACGCCAGGGCGTAGCCGGGTCCGGATGTGGCGATGCTGGAGAACGCCTGGTCCATGAGTAAACGGACGGTGGACGGGCGTCCGCCCGGTACGGCCTCGGCGGCCGGGATCAGCAGCACGAGAGGTACGGCCAGCGTGCCGGCGGCAGTGATCGCGCCCCAGCGTGTCCTTCGGCGCACCGTTCCCCCTAGCGGTCAACGTCATGGCTGCCAGGGGGGCGGCGCCGCGGCGCCGGGCACAGACAGTTATTGCCAATCGCCGGTACTAGTAACGTGCCTCACCCCGGCGGCGAGCTATCTTTCGCATAGCGAAATCGGTTCTCCGTAGAATCGGGTGGGCCGCGGTGAGGAGAGGAGACCCGGGGTGGCGGAGGCCGTTCGGTCGCTGGAGCGCGCGTTCGACCTGCTGGAGCATCTGGCGGACGCGGGCGGCGAGATGGCGCTGTCGGAGCTGACGGAGGTCTCCGGGCTGCCGATGCCCACGATCTACCGGCTGATGCGCACGCTCGTGAACAAGGGGTACGTCCGGCAGGAGCCGTCCAAGCGGTACGCGCTCGGGCCGCGGCTCATCAGGCTCGGGGAGGGCGCCAGCCGGCTGCTCGGCACCTGGGCGCGGCCGGTGCTGGCCCGCCTGGTGGACGAGATCGGGGAGACCGCCAACATGGCGGTGCTGGAGGGCGACGAGGCCGTCTATGTCGCGCAGGTGCCGTCCAAGCACTCGATGCGCATGTTCACCGAGGTGGGGCGGCGCGTCCAGCCGCACTGCACCGGTGTGGGCAAGGCGCTGCTGTCGCAGCTGCCCGACCAGCGCGTCCGGGAGATCCTGTCCCGGACGGGCATGGACGCGCACACCCCCAAGACCTTCACCGACCCGGACGCGCTGCTCGCCGAACTGGACCGGATCCGTAAGCAGGGATACGCGCTGGACGACGAGGAGCAGGAGATCGGCGTCCGCTGCGTCGCCGTGCCGCTGCCGGGGACGCCGACGCTGACGGCGATCTCGGTGTCCGGCCCGTCCGGCCGCATGACGAGCGAGGCCGTCCCGGGCGTCGTGCCGATCATGCGGGACGCCGCCGAACGGTTCGCGAAGGAGCTGAGCCCCACGACGTCCTGACGCGCGCCGTCTGAGGCGCGCCGGGGATCGGTCGATGGGCCTCAGTCGACGGGTTCGCCCACCACGACGGTCGGGCGCCCGCCGCGCTCCCAGGTGACGAAGTCGCCGGCCGACCTGACGAGCATCGCGGCGAGCCACAGGGCCACGCCGGTGTCGTCGGCGATGCCCACGACCGGGATCACGTCGGGGACGGCGTCGATCGGGGAGACGATGTAGACCAGGCCGAGGGCGAGCAGGCCGAGCGTCCCGAAGGACATGCCCTTGTACTGCCCGCGCAGGACCGACTTGATCATCCGCGGGACGGCCCGCATCCGCTCCCAGAGACCCGGTGCGTCGGGCTGCAGGGTCTCGCTGTAGATCTGCCAAGCCTGGCCTGCGGCGGCCGCGCTGCGCTTCTTGTTCACGAGCACTCCTCGTCCGAACGGGGTCGTGGCGGGCGCGCCCCCGCGGCGCCCACGACTACGTACGACGCGACCATCGCCGGAAATGTTCCCCCTTGTCGGGCCGCGCGGCCCCGTTCGAGGCCACCGGGGGTGAGTTCTTCATCACTCCGGCGGCCGAGGTGCGGCGATTCGCGGCGTGTTGCCCGGCGCCCGCTGCCAGCATGTCCCTACGGGCGGCTCCCCCAGCACGACCGGCACGGCCCGTCGAGCATCGCAGGAGTGACGAACCGATATGAGCGGCGACCATGCGAACCGCCCCGTCCACGGCACCGCGGCGGGCGGCCCCTATGTCGCGCTGCCCCCGACCGCGGTCGACGCCGAGGCCTCGGGTCCGGTCCGGCTGATCGTGGCCTGGCCCGGGTTCGACCCGCCCCGCACGGCCGCGGCGCTCGCGGCGGCGGTCCCGATGACGGGCGTGCCGGTGTGGCGGGCCTTCCTCGACCTTCCGGGCCGCTCGCCGGGCGGGCTCGGCTCGGGCGCGATCCTGGAAACCGAGTCCATCGAGGCGTACTGCACGGCGGTCGAGGACGCCGTGGACCGGCTGCCCGACGCGCTCGCCGACATCCGCCGCGACCTCGCGCTCCCCGACGGGCCCGTCGCGCTCGCGGGCTTCAGCACGGGCGCCGCCGCCGCGCTGCTGGCCGTGCTGCGCGGCACCGTACCGGTGCGCACCGCCGCGCTCGTCGCGCCCGTGGCCGCCCCGGCGCGGGCCGCGCGGGCGGTGGAGCAGCGCTCCGGCCGCGAGCGCGACTGGGCGCCCCGGGCGTCCGAGCGCGCCGACCGGCTCGACCTCGGCGCGCTCGCGCCCGGCCTCGCCGGACGCGACGTCCCGACGCTGCTCATCGGCGGCGCCAAGGACCGCGTCGTCCCGCCGCGCGAGATCACGGCGCTGCGCGACCTGCTGCGCCGGCACGGCACCGGGGCGGTCGAGTCCACCACGTTCCGGATGGGGCACGCGCTGGCCGCCGAGCCCGGCACCGAGCCGCGCCCGCCGATCACCGAGGCCGTCCAGGTGGACACCGCCCTCACCGACTGGTTCCGCGACCACCTGGCCGACACCGGGGCCGGGGCGGCGGACGACGGCAGGCACGGCGCCTGGTCGGCGGACGGCCGGGCCGGGGCGGCCCCGGCGGCGCGCCCGGGAGCGGTGGCCGGCCGGCCCTCGTGAGCGGCGGCCGAGCCGCCCCGCCCGGATGCGGGCGCGTTCGAGCGCCCGCCCGGACGGGGCGGGAGACGGCGCGGCTCAGCCGCGGGACAGGACCTCGTAGCGGACGGGGATCACACCCGACCCGGTGCCGCCGACCTTCTTCATCGCCGCCCTGGACAGGTCCAGGCAGCGGCCGCCCGCGTACGGGCCCCGGTCGTTGATGCGGACGACGACCGAACGGTCGTTGTTCTTGTTGGTGACCCGGACCTTGGAGCCCATCGGCAGCGTCTTGTGCGCGGCCGTCAGCCCGTCCGGGTCGAAGCGCTCACCGCTCGCGGTCATCTGGCCCTCCCAGTAGTAGGAGGCCATGCACGAACCCGAGTCGATGACCTTGGACTTCTTCTTCTTGGACGTCTTCTTCGGCTTCGCCATGCGAGCGGCGACGGCGTCCGAGTCCGGAGCCTTCTTCCGCTTCTTCTTCGGCGGCTTCGCCGGATCCCGCGACGCCGTCGGCGACGGCTCCGGTGCCCGGGTCCCGCCGCGGCCCACCCGCGGCGAGTCGGCGTCCGGACGGCCGGCGAGCGGGTCGCCGGGCGGGTTCCCGGTCTGTGCGGCCTGCGCGGACTTCGCCGACCCGTCCGCGCTGACCAGGGCGAACGCCCCGGCGGCGAGGACGGCGACGGCGGCGCCGGAAACGATCAGGACGGTGCGCAGGCGCGCGCGAAGAAGACGTCTTACAGGGCTACCCACAGAGGAGTCCTTTGTTAGGGGACAGGGCCCCGGACGCCCGGCTCATCTCACGGCGCGCTCAGGCGACCTTCCCGTCCCCCGAGTCCTCCGCCGCCGGCGGGCGCGCTCGCCCGTCCCGTCTCTCCGCGCCGCTCTCAGGGGCGCGTCCGCGTCATCGCGGTCCGGCGTCCGGCAGGTGCGGCGGGAAATGCTTCTTCACTTTTGATCACTAAAGCGCCGCACAAGTCCTTGACCGTACGTTGTGTCTCGTGTGAATCAAGACGTAGGGCCCTGGTTTGTGGGGTTTGTCACCCGACTCTTTGCGCTGCGGAGTCGATCAACTTCACGCGGTCACGCTGTTTGTAGATCGTCTTTACCCTCTCTCGACCGGGTATCTCGGGCAGATAACAACCGTTCCGGAGCACCTGGCGACCGTGCCCGAACAGCACGAAAGGGGCGTCCCATGGATGCCGATCGCATCCGCGGAACGCCCCGAGCGCGTTGCTGGAAGGGGTCGCGTGTCACCCGATGGGCAGCCCGGGTGCGCCGACGGGCAGGCCGCTCTGCGTGAGCCCCCCGAGCAGCATGGACACCGGGTCGGCGTCGGGGCCGTTCTCCAGCGGGCCGGACGCCGGGCGCGGCCCCGGGCCGCCGGCGCGGCGCGCGCCGGCATCCTCGGCCTTGAGCACGTTCAGAACGCTGCCGACGTTCTGCCGGGGCCGGTCGAGCTTCGCGCCGGCCTCGCCGACGGTGTCGCCGGCCTGCCCCACGACGTCGGACGGCACCGGCGCGGCGTAGCGGTAGCGCGGCGGGAAGAGCAGCGAGCCGACCGGCAGGCCGGCCGGGCGCGCGGCGGCGAGCTCGGCCGGCACGTTCGGGACGTCGAGGGGCACCGTGTCGTCCAGCCCGCCCGGCGCGGCCATGCTCACCGGCGCGCCGGCGGCGCGCGCACCCGGCAGGGTCGTGTCCGGGAGGGTACCGCGGGTACCGCCGGCGAGCGTGTCGCCGATGTCGCCCAGCAGGCCCCCGCCGCCCGGTCCGCCGGACTCCGCCGGCGCCGCGGCCGTCCGGCGCACGGCGCCGAGGCAGTCGCCCCGCGGCAGGCCGAGCGACTGGCCGGCCACCGGCAGCGAGGTCTCGGGCAGCTTCGTCCCGGCCTTGTCGTTGACGGTCTTGCCCGGCTTCAGCTTGCACCGGGCGGCGGCGGGCGCGGCGCGGAAGGCGCCCGGAGCGTCGCGCAGGGCGCCGTCCACGGTGCCCGTCGCGCCCTCGGCGGCCTGCCCGCCGGTCCGCACGGCGGTGTCCGGGAGCGCCCGGGTGACCGGGTGGGCCGCGGCGGCCGCGTCGTAGAGGAGCGCGGTGGACGGGCCCGGTGCCGCCTCCGCCGCCGTGTGCGCGTTCGCGGGCGCCGCCGCGACCGCGAGCACGGCGGCGAACGGAGCGACGACGGCGGCGCCCAGCAGGCCCTTGGCTGATCGGTTCATTGTTTCCCCCCGGTTTTCCGGCTTGACCCTGCACGTGCGATGTGCGCGATGTGCGCCCGCCGGTCCGGCGAATTCGGCGCACCGTCGAGCGGGGACGTTAGTACAACGAGAAGGCGCGCACGGCCGATTCGAGAATCAATTGGTAAACGGCAGAGAGATCTCCGAAATCGATGCGCGGCCGCGCCCGATCTGCCAAAGGGTGACAATTTCCGACATAGGAGAAGGCGGGGGCGCCGCGCGCCCCCGCCTTCTCCCCGTTCTGGTCACCGGGTCCGGCTCCCTTGTCCCGGCTACTCGGTCCCGGCTACTCGGCCGCGCCGAGCGAGATGGCCTCGTCGACCTCCTCCTTGCGCGCCGCGACCTCCGCCGCGTAGCGCTCCTCGTCGACCTTCTCGGCGATCTCCTCGTCCTGCCTCATCAGCGCCTCCAGGTCGGCCTTGGCGTTGTCGAGAACGCCCATGTCCCGATAGGCCGCCTGCACCTTGTCGCCCCACAGGCCCACGTCCCGCACGCACGGCACGATCCGGCTGAACAGCAGCGACTGATAGAGGGTGTACATATCGGAGTTGTCGACGTACTCCATGCATTTCTCGACCGGCATGTCGAGCGTCTCGAAGATCTCGCGCCCCTTGAAGCGGTCGCGCATCAGGTAGCAGCCCTCGACGACGAACTCCTCGCGCTCGGCCCGCTCCTTCTCGGTGAGCTCGGCGTAGTAGTCCTTGAGCGCGAGCCGCCCGAACGCGACGTGCCGCGCCTCGTCCTGCATGACGTACGCGAGCAGCTGCTTCACCAGCGGGTTCGTCGACATGTCGCGGTACAGCCCGAACGCGGCGAGCGCGAGGCCCTCGATGAGGACCTGCATGCCGAGGTAGGGCAGGTCCCAGCGGCTGTCCTCCAGCGACTCGGCGAGCAGCTTCGCCAGGTCCTGGTTGATCGGGTAGTACATCCCGATCTTCTCGTGCAGGAACTTCGTGTACAGCTCGACGTGCCGCGCCTCGTCCATCGTCTGGGTCGCGGCGTAGAACTTCGAGTCCAGGTCGGGGACGGACTGGACGATCCGCGCCGACACGTTCAGCGCGCCCTGCTCGCCGTGCAGGAACTGGCTGAACAGCCACGACCCCTGGTGGCGGCCGAACTCGTCGCGCTCCTTCTGCGACATCTTCTCCCAGATGTCGGACCCGTGGAGCGGGTTGAAGTTCTCCGGCAGGCCGGCGACGTTGAGGGGGTCGACCTCAAGGTCCCAGTCGATGCGCTTCTGCGCGTCCCACTGCTTGTCCTTCCCCTTCTGGTACAGGCTCAGCAGCCGGTCGCGCCCGTCGTCGTACTCCCAGGTGAAGCGGGCATCGCCCGCCATGGGGACGTTCCACGTCTCGGTCGGGACCGGGGTGGAGTAGAGGTCAAAGGAACTCACGGGGGGATCCTCCTCCAGGCGTTGCGCCGCGCCATCGCGACGCGTGCGTGCACCGCCCACGGCTTTACATACCTTCGTAACATGTAAAGCTCGGGGAGGCCAGGGCCCCCGGCGGAACGCGCCGCGAAAGCCGTCGCCCGCACCTCCCCGGGGAGATGCGGGCGACGGGAGAGCTCGGAGCCGGGCGCGCCGGTCGGCGGGTCGGCGGGTCAGCGCGACTGGAGGGCGTCCAGGCCGACGGCCTGCGCGATGACGAGCCGCCGGTCGAGGCGCGGGTCCTTGATGTCGACGGTGTAGCGGTCGCGGAACCCGAACTTCTTCTCCACCGAGAAGACGACCTGGTCGCCCGCGTAGAAGTCGAAGTGGTACGGCCAGGCGAACGGCAGGCTGTCCACGTACGGGATGATCTGCCAGACGCGCCGCAGCACCGCCACGAACTTGTTGCGCTCGCTGCCCGTGGTCACGCCGAGGCCCGGCTGCTCCAGATGCCAGGTGGAGGCCAGCAGCGACTTCTTGAAGTCCTTGCGGAAGACGCCGATCGGCTGCCCGTGCGCGTCCGTGACGTCGTAGGCGGACGCGAGGTCGATCCGCTTGCGCGCCTTGAAGCCGAGGATCGGACGCGTCTTGGTGTCGTCCGAGTACAGGGTGACCTGCTCCTTGAACGCCAGCCGCTTCTGCTGCGCGAAGGCCAGCAGCTCGCCCTCCCCGCCACCGGGGGCCTCGGCGTGCACCTCGTACTGGTTCACCATCAGGCGCACCCGCTGCCGGATCAGCAGCCTGTTCTGCGCCTGCAGTCTCTCTTCGTCCAGCGGACTCACCCGTTCTGTCGCTTGTGCGGTGGGAGTCTGCCACAGCGAGTCCCGCACATCCCGGTTTTTCCGGGAGTGGGGGACGCCTACGCCTTTGGTGCCCGGGGAGAGGGGGCGATGGCGCTCAGGAGTGCCGGATATGGGACGCGAGGTAGGCATGGATCATGCGCTCGGCCTCGGCCACGATCTCGGGGTCGCCGTCCGGGCTGCGGCGGAAGGCCATCTTCAGCACGGCGTCACCGGCCTCGACCGCGATGGCGAGCGCGGTGGCGAGGCCGGGGGTGTCCCGGACGTCGAAGGTGTCCACGATCATGCGGCGGAGCCGGTCGGCGACGACGGCGTTGTTGTCGGCGTCGGAGTCGAGCAGGTTGACGTCGGCGACGTCGCCGAAGCGCAGCACGCGGAAGCCCGGGACGGTGCGGTGCATCTCGACGAAGATCTCGATGATGGCGCCGACCGTGTCGGACCAGTCGCCGAACCCGCCCTCGGCGAGCCGCGCGGAGATGCGGTCGCCGAACTCCTCCAGGTTGCGCAGGGCGAGGGCCTGCGCCACGGCGCGCTTGTCCGGGAAGAACTGGTACACCGAGCCGATCGCCACCTCGGCGCGCTGGGCGATGCGCGTCGTGGTGAGGCCGTCGTAGCCGTCCTCGTCGAGGATGTCCGCGCAGGCGTCGAGCATCCGCTGGACGCGTTCGGCGCTGCGGCGCTGGGCGGGACGGCGGCGGAGCGGGGTCCGGATCTCGGTCACCCGGCCATTGTCCCCGACCGGGGGCATGCCCCGCATGGACCGCCAGGCCGTTCACCACCCCGGGGCCACCGGAGTCTTCCGCGCGCACCACCCCGCCACTAACATCCGAAGGCTATTCGCATTTTGGGGAGAGGATCGCGATGGGTCTGCCGGAGGGCTTCCGCTGGGGCGTCGCCACCGCCGCCTACCAGATCGAGGGCGCGGTGGACGAGGACGGGAGGGGACCGTCCACCTGGGACACCTTCGCGCACACGCCCGGACGCGTCCGGGACGGCCACACCGGCGACGTCGCCTGCGACCACTACCACCGGTGGCCGGAGGACGTCGCGCTGATGTCGGGCCTCGGCGTCGGCGCCTACCGGTTCTCCATCGCGTGGCCGCGCGTGCAGCCGTCCGGGAGCGGACCCGTCAACGCCAAGGGCCTGGACTTCTACGACCGGCTCGTGGACGGCCTGCTCGCCGCCGGGATCTCGCCCGCCGCCACCCTCTACCACTGGGACCTCCCGCAGCCGCTCGAAGACGCCGGCGGCTGGCTGGAACGCGACACCGCCTACCGGTTCGCCGAATTCTCCTACCTGGCCGCCGAGCGGCTCGCGGACCGCGTGGACATGTGGATAACTCTGAACGAGCCCGTGGTCGTCACGGCCTACGGCTACGCGTTCGCGGTCTACGCGCCCGGCAAGGCCCTGCTGATGGACGCCCTCCCCACCGCGCACCACCAGCTCCTCGCGCACGGCCTCGCCGTCACCGCGCTGCGCAGCCGCAACGCCCGCGCCGTCGGGCTGACGAACCACTACTCCCCGGCGTGGGCCGCGACGCCCGCCGACCAGCCCGCCGCCGACGCGTTCGACGCGTTCATGAACCGGCTGTTCACCGACCCCGTGCTCCTCGGGCGCTATCCGGACCTCATGGGGGACGCGCCGTACATCCGGTCGGCGGACCTGTCCGTCATCGCCTCGCCCATCGACTTCCTCGGCGTGAACTACTACCAGCCGACGCGGCTGGCGACGCCGTCCGAGGGCCCGCTGCCGTTCGACATGGTCGACATCACCGAGTATCCGACGACCGGCATGGGCTGGCCGATCGTCCCGGACGCGTTCCTGTCGCTGCTCCGCACGCTCGACGCCCGCTACGACCTGCCGCCGCTCTACATCACGGAGAACGGATGCTCGTTCCCCGACGAGGTCGGCGCGGACGGCACGGTGGACGACTCGTCCCGCATCGAGTTCCTGGACGCCCACATCAAGGCCATGCGCACCGCCATCGACGAGGGCATCGACATCCGCGGCTACTTCGCGTGGTCGCTGCTGGACAACTTCGAATGGTCCGAGGGCTACCACCCCCGCTTCGGCCTCGTCCACGTCGACTATGAGACGCAGAAGCGCACCCCAAAGAAGTCCTACGCCTGGTACCGGGATCTCATAGCGTCGTCCTGACCGGTTCTACGCTGGGCGTATGGCCGTCGAAGGACAAGCCCTCGGTCGAGCGCTCAGGCGGGCCCAGCACCGGCACCACAGGGCGCTCGACGGCCGGCTCGCGAGCGTCGGCACAACGCTGGCGCAGTGGGACGCGCTGCGGGCGATCAGCCGTTCCCCGGGCGCGTCCGCGCGGGCGCTCGCCGCGGAGACGTTCCAGAGCGAGCAGGCGTTCGGCACCCTCGCCGGGCGCCTCGGCGCCCAGGGCCTCATCGACCGGCGCCCCGGCGCGGGCCGGAGCATCGAGCACCGGCTGACGCCCGCCGGCGAGAAGGTCCTGGCGGCCGGGAGCGCCGTCGCCGACGAGGCCCTCGCCGAGCTGTTCGCCCCGCTGCGGGAGGACGAGCGGGACGCCCTCCTCGACCTGCTCCTGCGCATCGGCGGGACGGACTGACCGCCCGCCCGGACGCGGCTCCTGGATAGTCTTCTCCCTCCGTTTTCGTCGGGGAGGTAGGGGATGCCGGAAAGCCGCCCGTTGCGTGCCAACGACCCGCGCGAGGTGGCCGGGTACCGGCTCACCGCCCGGATCGGCGAGGGCGCCCAGGGCACCGTCTACCTGGGCGAGTCGGACGAGACCGGGCAGCGCGTCGCCGTGAAGCTGCTGCACGCCGACTTCGGCCGGGACCCGCGGGCCCGCACCGCCTTCGAGCGGGAGCTCGACGCGGCCCGGCGCGTCGCCCCCTTCTGCACCGCCCGCATCCTCGCCGCCACCGCCGACGACGACCCGCCGCACATCATCACCGAGTACGTCGACGGACCGTCGCTGAAGGACCTGGTCGCCGAGCGCGGCACCGCGTCCCCCGACGAGCAGGTGCGGCTGGCGATCGGCACCGCGACCGCGCTGGCCGCCATCCACGAGGCGGGCGTCGTCCACCGCGACTTCAAGCCCGCCAACGTGCTGCTCGGCCCGGACGGCCCGAAGGTCATCGACTTCGGCATCGCCCGGCCGCTGGACGCCACGTCCGCCACCATGACCGGCGCCGTCGGCACCCCCGCCTACATGGCGCCCGAGCAGGTGTCGGGCTCGTCCGGCGGCGCGCCGGTGGACATGTTCGCGTGGGCCTGCACGATGGTGTTCGCCGCCAACGGGGCGCCGCCGTTCGGCGGCGACACCGTCCCCGCGATCATGCAGCGCGTCCTGTACGCGGAGCCGGACCTCGGGGCGCTGACCGAGCGGCTCCGCGACCTGGTGACGGCCTGCCTGGCCAAGGACCCGGCGGACCGGCTCACCGCCACGCAGGTGCTCCAGCGGCTCCTCGGCATCGGCCCGGACGCGAACCTCCTGGCCGAGGGCAGCTCCGCCGCCACCCGCCCGGCCGGTGCCGTGCAGACCGCCGAGCCGAGCGCCGGGCCGACCGCACCGCCGCCTCCTCCCGGCCCGTTCGCGCCGCCGGCCGCGCCCGCGCCTCCGTTCGGCGGGGGAGCGGCCCCCCGGGGGCCCGTCGGGCCGCCTCCGGGCTTCCCCGCCCCCGGGACCACCCGTCCGGCGCAGGGACGGAGCAGGCGCCCGCTGCTGGTCGCCGGTGCCGCGGCGGCCGGAGTGCTGCTGGTGGCGGGCGCGCTCACCACCGCGATCCTGCTGAACGACGGCGACGATCCCGGCAGGAAGAAGCCGGGCGATTCGGAGAGCGGCAAGCCGGTCGCGCAGACGACGGGCGCCGGCGGAGGGAAGTGCAGCTACCCGCCCTCGTCGAGCGACCAGGTGAAGTTCGTCGGGACGCCGCCGGTCAACCCGGTGGGGCTCCCCACCAAGGCCACCATCAAGACCAACCTGGGCGACCTGGAACTGGAACTCGACCCTGCGGCGCCCTGCACGGTGAACTCGCTGGCCTTCCTGGCGAAGCAGGGCTTCTACAACCGCACGTCGTGCCACCGCCTGACGACGAACCCCAGCCTCAAGGTCCTCCAATGCGGCGACCCGACCGGGACCGGAGCCGGAGGCGCGTCCTACACCTTCGAGAACGAGAACACGGCCCCGCCCTACGTCAGAGGCACCGTGGCCATGGCGAACGCGGTCAACGGCCCCAACAGCAGCCAGTTCTTCATCCTCTACGGGGACGCACCGGACCTCGCCCACTCCTTCCCCGTCTTCGGGCACGTCACGTCCGGGCTGGACATCATCGACCGGGTCGCCGGGAAGGGCACGGAGAGCGGCGATGACGGCCCACCCAAGCAGAAGGTCACGATCACCGCATTCACCACGTCGGCGGCGTAGCCCGCCTGTACATGCCTTCCCCGATTCACCGCTTCTGCGTCCCATGACCCGCCAGACGGCGTGACGGTCCGTTTTACTGGCGACCGGCTCGCCCGGCGAGCGGAAACGTGAACATCGGATGGCAGGGAGCCGCGGTGGAGGACCTGCGACCTGGAGATCCTCGAACGGTCGGCCGGTACGCGCTGTCGGCCCGGCTGGGCGCGGGCGGGATGGGGCAGGTGTTCCTCGGCTCGTCCCCCGGCGGGCGCCCGGTGGCGGTGAAGCTCGTCCATCCGGGGCTGGCCTCCGACGCCGAGTTCCGGCGCCGCTTCAAACGCGAGGTCGAGGCGGCGCGCCAGGTCGGCGGCTTCCACACCGCCCCGGTCGTCGACGCCGACGCGGACGCCGACATCCCCTGGCTGGTCACGGCCTACGTGCCCGGACCGTCGCTCGCCGCCGCCCTCGCCGAGCACGGGCCGTTCCCGCTGGAGTCAGCCCTCGTGCTGGGGGCCGGGTTGGCGGAGGCCCTGGAGGCCATCCACGCGGTCGGCGTCGTGCACCGCGACCTCAAGCCCTCGAACGTCCTGCTCGCCTCGGACGGCCCGCGCGTCATCGACTTCGGCATCGCGCGCGCCGTGGACGCGTCCGGTGTCACCGGGCATGCCGGAACGCCCGGGTTCATGGCACCGGAACTGCTGTCCGAGGGGACGGTCGCGCCCGCCTGCGACGTGTTCGCCCTCGGCGCCGTCCTCGCTCACGTCATGGGGGTGCGGCCGTTCGGCGAGGGGCCGTCGGAGGCGCTGGTCTACCGGGTCGTCCACAAGGAGCCCTCGCTGGACGGCCTGCCCGACCCCATCCGGGGGATCGTCGCGCGCTGCCTCGCCAAGGACCCGGCGGCGCGCCCGAAGCCGGCGGAACTGCTGGAGGCGCTGTCGGCGGCCGGCCGGAGCGACGCCTGGTTACCGCCGCCCGTCCAGGAGATGCTGACCCGCTATCCCGCACCCGGCACCCGTCCTGTATCCGCCACCTCCTTCTCCGGTCACACGCCCTCCTCCGGTCACACGCCCTCCTCCGGTCACACGCCGTGGCCCGGTCCGCAGGCCGTCCCCCATCTCCCGCCCGTGGCGTTCACCGGGAACAGGTTTCCCGTCGTGCTCGCGCTGGTCGGGCATTCCCTGCTGTTCGTCCTCGGCATCGCCTTCGGCATCCTCACCCTGATGGGCTTGGGGAGCCTGTCGAACAGCGGTGACCGCGTGCTTCTCGCTCTGGTCCTCGCGGTGCTCTGCGTGGTGGCCATCGCGATGATCCGCACGCCGGTGATCTGGCTCGTCCCCCTCATCCGGGAGCTGGTGAGCCCGTGCGACCTGGAGATCAGCCAGAACGGCATCCAGGTCCGGTTCCAGGGCAGGCTCGTCCGCTACCCGTGGCACGGGATCGGCCGCGTGACGGTCCGCCGCGCGGACTCGCCCTCCGGATGGTCGCTCTGCATCTCCCCCGGACCCGGTACCGGTCATCCGCCGCCCCGGGGGCCGCGCATGATGCTCTGCTACCTGGAACGGAAGTCGGGCTGGATCGTCGTCATGCCCGTCCACCGGATCAAGGGCTCCCGGCGCGAGCTCGAAGGCGTCCTCCTGCGGTACAGCGGCCCGCACTGGGGCGGCAACGGCTGACCTTCCCAGGCCCGCGGCGGACGAGCCGTCCGGGCCTACGCGCTCGCCGGTTCGGCGCCGAGCGTGCCCAGCGGATCGTCCATCAGCGCGGCGAAGCCCAGCTCCGCGGCGCCCACCAGCGTCGCGTCGTAGCCGAGCGCGGCGGTGCGGAGCGCGACGCGCTCCCGGGACACCGGCAGGCCGCTCGTCCGGACGCGGGCCTCGACCTGCGCCGCCGCGCCCCGGTAGAGCTCGCTCAGCATGCCCCCGAAGACGACGACGCCGGGGTTGAACAGGTTGATCAGGTTGACCACGCCGATGCCGAGCCAGCCGCCGACCCGGTCCAGGGCCTCCCGTGCGGCCGGGTCGCCCCGCTCGGCCGCCGCGACGACCGCCCGCACGCCGTCCCGGCCGACCGGCCCGCCGGCGCGTCCGGCGGCCTCCAGCAGCGCCGCTTCGCCGACCTCCGCCTCCAGGCAGCCGCGGGAACCGCAGTTGCAGGGCCGCCCCCCGTACGGGTTGACGATCATGTGGCCGAGTTCGGCGGCGTAGCCCTCGTCGCCGTCCAGCAGCCGGCCGCCGACGATGATGCCGCCGCCCACGCCGACATCGCCGTGCAGGTAGACGAGGTTCCGGCTGCCGGCGCCCGCGCCGCGCTCGTACTCGGCCAGCGCGCCGAGATGGGCCTCGTTCCCGACCGCCACCGGCAGCCCCAGCCCGAGCCGCCGGGCGAGCGCCGGACCGACGTCGAGGTCCGTCCAGCCCATGGTGGGCGCCAGCCGCACCTTGCCGTCGGCGGCCCCGACCAGGCCGCAGTACGACATGCCGACGCCGGCGCACTCGGCTCCCTCGGGCGCGGCGGCCACCAGTGCGCGGCCGAACTCGGCGAGGGCGCCGACCACCTCGTCGAGGTCGTCCTCGCCGCGGCGGCGCGGCGCCTCCCGGCGCTCCAGCAGCGTCCCGCCGAGCCCGACCCGGGCGGCGGTGAGCCGGTCCACGGCGACGTCGAAGGCCAGCACGTACGCCCGCTCGCTCGCCGCGCGGACGACCAGCGACGGCCGGCCGGCGCGGCCCGTCGCGGCGGCCGGCTCTTCCCGCACCAGCCCGGTCTCGGCCAGCTTCGCGATCAGCGTGAGGATCGTGCTGCGGTTGACGCCCATCCGCTCGGCCAGCTCGGTGCGCGACACCGCCCCGTCCCGGTGCACCTCCCGCAGCACGGCCCCGGCGTTGCGCCGCCGCGTCGGCTGCGACGCCCGCCGCGCGGGGCCGGTGGCACCCGGCAGGAGAGGGGAGGACATGCCGTCCACGCTACCCAAGGCGCCTCCCCGGTCCCAGCGCGGCCGGGATGAGAACCGGGTCGCCCGGGCGTTGGAACAGATGACGAGCACCGCCCCCTTGACCTGGAAGGACAGTGACCGATGGCTCTGAAGCGACCGTCCTTCCTGCCGTCACTGGACGAGCTGGAACGGCAGGCCGAGGCACGCTCGGCGGACCGCGGCCGCCCCGGCTCCCACTTCGACCACCCGACCGCGAAGAACCTGTTCGTCGCCGTCCTAGTCCTGACCGTGCTCGCCCATGTCGTCGGCGGCATCGTCTTCCTCCTGCTGGGCTTCTGACGCGCACCTCCTGACGCGCACCTTCTGACGCGCACCGTTCTGACGCGCACCGCGAAAACCGGATGCGGCCGCGCGGCCGGGCCCGGCATCGTGGGTGGATGCTGGTCGACCATTTCCCGCTTCTCGGGCTCCGGCTGAGGACACCGCGCCTCGAACTGCGGCTGCCGTCCCCGGAGGAACTCGGCGCCCTCGCGGACGCCGCGGTGGAGGGCGTCCACGCGCCGGACACGATGCCGTTCGCGGTGCCGTGGACCGACCGGCCGCCCGCCGACATCGCCCGGGGCGTCGTCCAGCACCACTGGGAGACGCTCGGACGCTGGTCGCCCGGCGACTGGCAGCTCAACCTCAGCGTCTTCCACGCCGGCGAGGTCGTCGGCCAGCAGGACCTCCGGGCCCGCGACCTGGCCGTCCTGCGGCAGGTGCAGAGCGGCTCGTGGCTCGGGATGCGCCACCAAGGGCAGGGGATCGGCACCGAGATGAGGGCCGCCGTCCTGCACCTGGCGTTCGCCGGCCTCGGCGCCGAGGAGGCCCTGTCCACCGCCTTCGAGGACAATCACGCGTCCCGCGCGGTGTCGCGCAAGCTCGGCTACGCCGAGAACGGCATTGGACGCCAGGTCGTGCGCGGGGTGGCGACCACCGAACACCACGTGCGCCTCACGCGCGCGGACTGGGAGAAGCACGCCACCGTCCCCGTCACCATCGAGGGCCTCGCACCGTGCCTCCCCATGTTCGGCGTCCCGGAGCCCACGACCCCCTGACCGCGCTGCTGGACGCGTGGCGCGGCCCACCGCCGACGCCTGCCGCAGGGCTCACCGTGCTTCGCGGACGGGGGTCGGCGGTGCGGGCTCGGCCGCATCGGGGACGGCCTGCTGGACGGCGGCCCTGCCGGGGAGCAGCAGGGCCAGCACCGCGGCGACCCCGGCGAACGCGGCGGCCCACCAGAACGCCTGGTGGAAGGCGTCCTCCGGGTGGCCGGTGCCCATGACGTGCGCCAGGATCACCGCCAGGACCGCCGTGCCGAAGGACCCGCCGATCTGCTGGGCCACGCGGATCAGGACGCTGGCGTGGGCGACCGCTTCGCGGTCCAGGCCCAGGTACGCGACGGCCATGACGGGGACGGTGACGGCGCCCAGGCCGATGCCGCGCAGGAGCAGCCATCCGGCGAGCGTCCACGTGCTCGTGTGGGCGTCGGCGAAGGCGAAGGGGACGGTGGCGGCGCCCACGACGAGGAAGCCGGCGACGGTGATCGGGCGGGCGCCGAGGCGGTCGGTGAGGCTGCCCGCGAGGGAGCGGCTGAGGAGCGTGCCGATGCCCTGCGGGACGAGTGCGAGCCCGGCGTCGAGGGCCGTGGCGCCCCGGACCTGCTGGAAGAAGAGCGGCAGCAGCAGGAGCGCGCCGTACAGGGCGAAGCCGGAGAAGAACAGCACGGTCGAGGCCGACACCGTCGGGCGGTGGGCGAACAGGCGGACGTCCACGAGCGGGTCGGTGCGGCGCAGCGCGTAGGCGGCGAAGCCCGCGACGAGGCCGACGCCGATGATCAGCGGGGCCAGCGCGCCGAGGTCCGCGAAGCCCTTGGAGGCGGCCTCGGAGAGGCCGAAGATGGTCGCGGCCAGGCCGGGCGCGAGCAGGGCCAGCCCGGGGACGTCCAGGCGGGGGCGGCCGGACGGGTCGTCGCGGTCGAGGAACCGCGCGGCCAGCCAGATGCCGGCGACGCCGAACGGGATGTTCACCCAGAACATCCACCGCCAGCCGAGGTGCGCGAGGATCGCGCCGCCCGCCAGCGGGCCGAGGATCGGGCCGAGCAGGGCGGGCAGCGCGATGACCGCCGTGGTGCGGCCGAGCAGCCGGCCGCCCGCGGCGCGGACGACCAGGGTGGTCATCACCGGCAGCATCAGCCCGCCGCCGATGCCCTGGACGACCCGCCCGGCGATCAGGGCCGGGGCGTCCCAGGCGGCGCTGGACGCCAGGGACCCGGCCAGGAACACCGCCAGCGAGAAGATCCACACGCGCTTGCCGCCGTACCGGGCCATCGCCCAGGTGCTCAGCGGGACGGTGATGCCGAGCGCGAGCAGGTAGGCGGTGGTGACCCACTGGATGGTGGCGACCGAGGCGTGCAGGTCGGCCGCCAGATCGTGCAGCGCGACCCCGACGATCGTGGTGTCGAAGACGACGGCCAGGATGCCGGCGATCAGCACGCCGGCGGTCCTGAGCACCTTCGGGTCGAGACGCTCCCCCATGGCATCCCCCAATAAGAGTCATCAGTGTTTCTTATCTGCACGGTAGGCTACCACGTTAAGAAACACAAGTGACTCTTAACGGAGGACACGGTGGCGGAGGACACGGTGGCGGAGGAGCCGAGTCGGCGGCGGCGGGGCAAGGCCCTGGAGGACGCGCTGCTGCGCGCCGCCTGGGACGAGCTGCTCGAATCCGGCTACGCGGCGCTGACGATGGAGCGCGTCGCGGCCCGCGCGGGCACCAGCCGGGCCGTCCTCTACCGGCGGTGGCCGGGCCGGAGCGAACTGGCGGTCGCGGCCATCCGGCACCGGCGGGAGACCCATCCGGTCGCCGTCCCGGACACCGGGAACCTGCGCGATGACCTCATCGCGCTGATGCGGTCGGCGACCCAGCGGCGCAGCGAGCTCGCCGCCATGATCGGTGCGCAGTTCGGCGGCCTGTTCACCGAGGCCGGCACCACCCCGGCCGAACTGCGCGAGCAGCTCCTCGGCACGGAGCCGCCCTGGTCACGGGAGGTCTACCGGCACGCGGTCGAGCGCGGCGAGATCGACCCCGACCGCGTCCCCGACTCGGTGCTCTCCATGCCGTTCGACCTGCTGCGCCACGACATGCTCATGACGTTCGAACCCGTCCCGGACGCGCGCATCAACGCCATCGTGGACGAGCTGTTCCTCCCCCTGCTCGCCCGCTACCAGGAAGGCTAGGCGGCGGACAGGGTGTACGTCGTGCCGCTGCTGCTCTGCACCCAGGCGTCGGGCAGGGCGGAGGCCAGGGCGTGCTGGGCGCGCCAGCCGGTGCAGTGCCCGGGGACGACGAGGCTCGGCGCGAGGTCGGTCAGCGCGGCGACGGTCGGCGGGATGACCGGTTCGAAGGCCGGTCCGCCGAGGTGCAGCCCGCCGACGAGCGCGTGCAGCCGGTCGACGCCGGTCAGCCGCCGCGCGTGCCGGACGATGTTGACCGCGCCCGCGTGCCCGCACCCCGTCAGCACGACCAGGCCCCGGTCGCGGACGTGCACGACGAGCGCCTGGTCGTCGGTCACCAGCGGGTCGTGCGCCCACTCCGACCCCGTCCACGCCTGGTGCGGCGGCGGCATGCCCCGCTCGAACTCGGTGGTGCGGTCGACCTCGCCCGTGATCAGCACGCTGCCGTCCAGCAGGAGGGACGGCTCGCGGCGCTCGATGACCTCGAAGCCCTCCCCGGCCAGCGCGCGGGGGCTCAGCGTCGGCAGCTCCTCCGGCTCCCGGCCGGGCAGCGCGAGGCGCCGCCGCGTCCAGGCGAGGGGGTGCACCACCATCGGCAGCGACCGCACCCCGCGCCTGCCCGCCAGCCCGGCGAGCCCGCCCGCGTGGTCGAAGTGGCCGTGGCTGAGCACGACGGCCTGGATCCCGCCGAGGTCGAGCCCGAGCCGGTCGGCGTTGGTGACCATCGCGTCGGGGGACAGGCCGGTGTCGAACAGCACGCTGGTGGAGCGGCCGCCCCGGCGCACCGTGACCAGCGCGGAGAAGCCGTGCTCGGCGATCATCCCGCCGAACGTCCGGCCCTCCTCGAACTGCGGCGCGGTCACCGCGCCCAGTCCGGCGCCCGCCCGCCGGACGCGCTCGCCGTCGGTGAGCAGGGCGTCGTAGACGTTGTCGACCAGGGTGACGATCTCCACCTCGTCGACCGGCTCCAGGGCGATCGGATCGACCGCCGCGCCCGGCGCCGGGCGCGGCATGGACGCCGACGCCTCCGCCTGCCCGCCACCTGTCTCGCACATGCCGCCAGCCTAGCCGCGGCGCCCCGCCGCGCCCTCTCCCATCGTGCGCTCTCGCACCGCGCCCTCTCCCACCGCGTGCTCTTGCACCGCGAACCGCTGCCGGTAGGCCGACGGGCTGAGGCCGGTGCGGCGGCGCAGCTGGGCGCGCAGGTTGGCGGGGGTACCGAGTCCGCTCGCGCGAGCCACCGCGTCCAGCCGCTCCTCGCCGCGCTCGATGATCCGGCAGGCCAGCTCCACCCGCTCGGCGGTGAGCCAGGCGAGCGGCGTGGTGCCGAGCTCGGCGCGGAAGCGGCGGTGCAGCGTGGCCGGGCTGACGGCCGCGCGGGCCGCCAGGGCGGGCACGGTCAGCGGCTCGTGCAGGCGCTCCCGCGCCCAGTCGAGCAGGGGCGCGAGCGAGGCGTCCGGGATCCGCGGCATCGGGCGCTCGATGAACTGGCGCTGGCCGCCGTCGCGGTGCACGGCGAACACCAGCCGGCGGCTCACCGCGTTCGCGATCTCCGCGCCGTGGTCGCGGCGCACCAGATGCAGGCCGAGGTCGAGCGCGGCGGCGCTCCCGGCCGAGGTCAGGACGTCGCCGTCGTCGACGAACAGCACGTCCGGTTCGAGGCGGACGCGGGGGAAGCGCGCCCGGAACGTCCCGGCCCAGCGCCAGTGCACGGTCGCGCGGCGCCCGTCGAGGACGCCCGCGGCCGCCAGCGTGAACGCGCCGGTGCAGAGGCCGACCAGCCGGGCGCCCCGCGCGGCGGCGGCCCGGACGGCGGCCAGCACCTCGGGCGCCGGGTCCTCCTCGGGGTCCGGGCGGTTCGGCACGATCACCGTGTCCGCCCGCTCGACGGCCCGCAGGTCCTCGATGCCCGACATGGTGAACAGCCCCGCGTGCATGACGGCCGCGCCGCCGGGGGCGCAGAGCGCGAAGTCGTACCAGGGGCGGTCCAGCTCCGGGCGGCGCAGGCCGAACAGCTCGGTGGCCACGCCCATCTCGAACGGGTTGGAGCCCGCGCCGATGATCATCACCACGCGATGCGAGAATCCTTGCGCCATACGCGATTTCTAGCACTCACGGCGAGGTGCCGCGTCCCCGCAGGGTGGGGGCATGAACAGCGAACCCATCGAGCTGGCGGCGGCGCTGGACTCCTTCACCGACCTGTGGAGCCCGCGCATCGTCGCCCGCGTGAACGACTACGACGTCCGCGTCGCCAAGGTCGAGGGCGACCACATCTGGCACGCCCATGATGATACCGACGAGTTCTTCCTCGTCCTTGACGGCGAACTCACCATCGCCCTGCGCGAGGCACCCGGCGGCGAACGGACGGTCACGCTTCCCAGAGGAGCGGTGTTCGTCGTCCCGCGCGGTGTGGAGCACAAGCCGTCCGCGCCGCGCGGCGCCTCGATCCTGCTATTCGAGCCGACCGGCACCTTGAGCGTGGGCGACCGCCACGAGTCCGTGCCCGAGTCGGTGGACGCGACCACCGGCCACCCTCTGCAGGGCGCTTGAGGGATCCGACCGGCGTGGGGACGGCGGTTAGAGCGTCACCGTGGCCGCTATGCCGTAGTGGTCGGACAGGTGTGCGGTCGTGCCGTCGGGGAGGCGGGTCTCCTCGGTGAAGACCAGGCGGGGGTCCGCCTTCAGGCCCGGCCTGTGGAGGAACTGGTCGATCGCCCCGATGTCTGCGCACTCGGGGCGGTAGGTGGGCTCCGTGCCGCCGCCGAAGGCGTCCTCCAGCCCGGCGGCGGACGCGAAGCCGGTGAAATAGCGGGTGTCGCGGGGGACGTTGAAATCGCCGACGGCGATCAGCGGTTCCGCCGGATCGATCCTCGTGATGGCGGCGGCGAGCTGCTCCAGCTCGGACTGCTCCACTTTCGTATAGGCATTGGACGGGGACCAGTCCATGTCCAGGTTCGCGGAAAGGTGCGTGTTCACCACCGTCAGGCTTCCGCCGGGCACGCGGAGGCGGGTGAAAAGCGCACCTTTGTTCAGCAGCCATTCCTGCCGGGCCGGGCGCGCGAGCCGGTACGGCAGGAAGTGGCTTTTGGCGATCGGCCACCGGGAGAGCGTGACCAGGCCGCCGCGCACGAGCGGGAATCCCCCGGCGCGCGCCATGAACGGGAAGGACGGCGTCGCGCGCCGGAACCGGGCCAGGACCTGAGGCGAAATCACCTCCTGCAGGCAGACGACGTCGTAGTCCGACTCGTCGACCAGCCGGGCCAGCGCGTCCATGCGGGCCCGCACGCGGTCACGGAACAGCGTGTTGAAGGTGAGAACGCGGATGCGCCGCGCGTCGTCCCGCATCGCCATGCCGCCACCCTACGACGCCGGGACTCCCGGCCGCCCGCGCCCGGCCGCCGGGATGGCTTGTTCACAGAAATGCGCATTTTGCATTATTTCTCGCTAGCCAGAAACCGCGATGGACTATCCCGTTCGCGTTGAAGCCCGCAACCGGGTGGTCCATGATGCAATGCCGTTAAATTAGCCTGACCGTCAGGGTGTTATCCACATATCCACAGGCGTCGCAGGTCCATGTGGAGTTCGTGAAAGCGAT
>NZ_FZOR01000034.1 GCF_900188445.1 Actinomadura meyerae | reverse complement strand
GCCGGCCTCGCCGACGATCTCGATGTCGTCCTCGGCCGACAGCAGCGCCGCGACCCCGCGGCGGACGACCTCGTGGTCGTCCAGCAGGAACACCCGGATCGTCTCGGCGTTCTCGCCGGTCATGGCCTCGCCCCTCGCGTCTCGTCGCCGTCACAACGGACGCTAGCCGCGCCCGGAGCGGCCCGGCGGCGCCGGACGTCCCGCCGTCCGGGGACCTAGGTCCCGGACCGGCGGAGGTCCCGCGGGCAAGGGTCTTTCGGCCCTGTGGCGGCCGTCACCCGGTGCGCTGGGATGGGGGAGACCGACCCATACACGATCGGGGGCGAACCGTGAGCACCCTTACGGCGGCCGATCTGGCGCGGGAGCCCTTCCTGCGCGGGATGCGCGGCGCCGATCTGGCCAGGCTGGCGACCGCGGCCCGGCCCGCCGCGATCCCGGCGGGCCGGCGGATCATCGCCGAGGCGGCGCCGGCCGAGCGCTTCTGGCTGATCCGGGACGGCGAGGCGGCGCTCGACCTGCGCGTGCCCGGCCGCGGCACGGTCGCCGTCGACACCGCCGGTCCCGGCTCGGTGCTGGGCTGGTCCTGGCTGTTCCGCCCGTACCGGTGGCGCTTCGGGGCGGCGGCGGTGACCGGCGTCGAGGCCGTCGAGTTCGACGCGCGGCTGGTGCGCACCCTGTGCGCGGTCGACCCCGCGCTCGGCTACGAGCTGACCCGCCGCTTCACCGAACTCGCCGTCGACCGGCTCCAGGCGGTGCGGCTGCGGCTCGTGGAGGCCGCCGCCACCGCACCCGCCCCGCGCCCCTGATCCTCCCGAGGGCGTCAGCCGGGCACGATCACGGCGCGGCCCTCCAGCCGGCCCGCCTCCATGTCGCGGTAGGCGTCCGCCGCGCGCTCCAGCGGGTACCGGGTGACCTGGGGCCGCAGCAGCCCCCGCGCCGCCAGGTCGAGGACCTCCGCCAGCTCCGGCCGCGATCCCCAGTAGGTCGTCTGGATCGACACCTCGTAGGGGACGGAGAAGAACGACACCGGCAGCGTGCCCCCGCCGATGCCGACGATGGTGACGTCGCCGAGCGTCCGCGCCGCGGCGGCGGCCGTCGCGAGCGTCGCGTCCACGCCGACGAAGTCGAGCACCACGTCGGCGCCGCGCCCGCCGGTCGCGTCCCGCACGGCGCCCGCCGTGGTGCCGTCGGACGGCAGGGCGAGATCCGCGCCGTGCGAGACCGCGAGCTCGCGGGCCTCCTCGCGCGTGTCGACGGCGATGACCCGCGCGGCCGTGGTGGCCTTCAGGATCTGCACCGCCAGGTGGCCGAGCCCGCCCGTCCCGATCACGACGGCGGCCGCGCCCGGCGGCAGCTTCGCCCACGACCGCCGGACGGCGTGGTACGGGGTGAGCCCGGCGTCGGTCAGCGGGGCCGCGTCCACCGGGTCGAGCCCGTCAGGCAGCGGCACGAGGAACCGCCCGGAGGGCACCAGCAGGTACTCGGCCATGCCGCCGTCGAGCCCGAGCCCGCCGCCGCCTCCGGGCACGGGAGCCTCCGCCGGGTTCTCGCAGTAGTTCTCCGCCCCGGCCTGGCACCGCACGCAGACCCCGCAACCCCACGGCCCGTACACGGCCACGGGCTCGCCCACCTCGACGCCGCGGACGCCGTCGCCGACGGCGTGCACCCACCCGGCGTTCTCGTGGCCGAGGGTGAACGGCGGCCCCCACGGCAGCGTGTCGCCGTCGAGGTCGCGCATGAGGTGCAGGTCCGAGTGGCAGGCGCCCGCGCCCCCGACCTTGACGACGACCTGCCCCGGTCCCGGCTCCGGCTCGGCGACCTCGACCGGCTCCGGATCGGACTTCCACTCCAGCAACCGAAGTGCCCGCATGATCCCTCCCTGAAGAGCCCGTTCCATCTCGCATACCCCGAAACCGGGCGCCATCGCGGCGCAAGTTTCCGGTAATTCCAATTGACTAAGTAGGAAATCCTGGCCATGCTGGTCCGCATGCACGCACGGACCTCTCTCTGGACGCGCCCGCACGTCGATCTCGGCCGGCTGGCGAGTGCGCTGTGTCGCCGCGCCGCGCCCTTCGGCGGCGCAGCGCGGCGACACACGTGAACCACGGAGAGGACACCGGAGAATGACGACGACCACGAGCGCCCTCGTCACGGGCGCCCACGTCACGGGCCCGCTGGCCGAGACGGCGGCGGAGCTGGCCCGCAGCAGCGCCGACTGGCTGGCGCGGGTGCGGTTCGACCCGGAGGGCCGCTGGTACGAGCGCCTCCATCGCGACGACGACCGGGAGATCTGGCTGATCAGCTGGCTCCCCGGCCAGGGCACCGGCCTGCACGACCACGGCGGCTCGCGGGGCGCGTTCGCGGTCGCGCTCGGCGCCCTGGAGGAGCGCGACCCGGGCGCGGTGCGCACGGTCGCGCCGGGCGAGGTCCGCGCGTTCGGGGCCGACTACGTCCACGAGGTGCGCAACGCCTCCGCCGCCCCGGCGATCAGCGTGCACGCCTACTCCCCGCCGCTGTCCGCGATGAACCGCTACGACCTCGTCGGCGGCCGACCGGTGCTGCGCGACACCGAGGAGGCCGGCCGCTGGTGAGGGCCGCCTCTCCGGGGCCCTTCCCCCGGGGAGGCGGCCGTTTGCGGTGCCCCCGGCGGGGTACTCGCCGTGCCTGGCCGGTCGCGGTCTCGGCAGGGGGAGGAAACGGTCGGTGGGGATTCGGGGGATGTCCCTGGCCAGGACGGTGCTTTCCATACCGGACACGGCGGCGCGGACGGCCGTCCGCGGCACCGCCGCCGGAGTGCGGACCACCGTGCACGCCGGGACGGGAGCCCTGGGCCAGATCGCCACCCTCGCCTCCGGCGGTCCCCGGCGCCGCGTGTGGGCGCACGGCGGCCGGGCGCACATCCAGGCGAACGGCCTGTCGGGCGGCGGCCCCCGCCACCGGCGGTACACGCGGGCGCTGACCGACGCCCTGCGGGGCCTGGACGGCGTCGACTGGGCGGAGGTCAACGCGGTCGCGGGAAGCGTCCTCGTCACCTACGCGCAGGGCGCGGTCGACCTGGACACCCTGGTCGAGACGATCCGGTCCGTCGAAGAGGCGCACGGCGCCACCCGCTTCGACGCCAAGGCGCACTTCCACCGGCCCGACGACGACATGGCGCGGGCGGCGGCGGTGAGCGCGCTCGCGGCCGACTGCACCGGGGTCGCCGCCGCCGTCCTCGGCAGGCTGCTGGCCGTCCCGCCGGTGCCCGCCCCGGTGCGCGCGGCGGTGACGCTCGCCGAGACCGTCCCGAGCTGGCGGACCGCGCTGGAGCGCCTGCTCGGCGGGATGCGCGCCGACGCCCTGCTGGGCGTCGCCTCCGCCGCCGTCCACGGGGCCGGGCAGGGGATCGCGCCGCCCCTCACCGACGCCGTGCACCGGGTCTTCCAGCTCTACGAGCTTCACGCGCGCCGCGAGGCGTGGCGGCACCGCGAGCCGCAGCTGGCGGTGCCGGGCCGGCAGCCGCCGGAGTGCGGTACCCCTGCCGAGCGGCCCCGCCCCCTCCCGGAGGGGCCGGTGGAGCGGGCGTCGCGGCGCACCGCGCTGGCCCAGCTGCTCGGCTCCGGCGGCGTCCTGGCGAGCACGCGCGACGCGTCCGCCGCCGCCGAGATGCTGCTGGCGACCACGCACAGGGCGGCGCGGCTCGGCCGGGAGGCGTTCGCGGCGGTACTGGGCCGCGACCTCGCCCGGCGCGGGGTGGTCGTGCTCGATCCCGGTGCGCTGCGCCGCCTCGACCGGGTCACCGCGGTCGTCCTCGACTCGGCGGTGCTGTGCGACGGCGAGCTGCGGCTGCTGTCCGCCGTCTCCACGAGCGCGGAGCTGGACGACGCGGACGTGTGGCGGGCGGCCGGCGAGGTGCTCGCCGGGCACGGCCGCGCCGCCCTGGAGGGGCCCGGCCCGTGGGCGGGCGCGGGGCTGCGGCTGGCGCGGGCGAGGGACGCGCCGTCCGGCGGCCCCGGCGACCCGTCCGGCATCACCCTCGACCTGCTCGACGGCGACGGGGAGCGGTGCGGCCGGGTCCGCGTCGGCACCTCACTGGACCCGCTGGCCGAGGGGCTGCTGGCGACGGCGCACCGGACCGCCGACGTGGTCCTGCTGACCGAGCACGCGAGCACCAGGGAGCTGCTGGCCTGGGGCGACGACTCGCCGGTGGCCGCGGCGGACCTGGCGCGGTCGGTCGCGGCGCTCCAGCGCGAAGGGCATGTGGTCCTCGCCCTGTCCGGCGGGCCCGGCGAGGCGCTCGACGCGGCGGACGTGGGCGTCGGCGTCCTGCGCGGCCACGGGCTGGCCGACTGGCGCGCCGACCTGGTCTGCGGCCCCGGGCTGGCGGAGGCGTGGCGGCTGCTGGCCGCCGTCCCGGCGGCGCGGCGCGCGAGCGAGCGCTCGGCGCAGCTCGCGCTGAGCGCGTCCGCGCTGGGCGCACTGCTGCTCGCGGGCCGGTCCCGGCGCCCCGCCCGCTGGGGCGGGCTGGGCCGGGTGACCGGCGCCTGGCAGGACGTCCCGCCCGTGCACGCGGCCGCGCTGCTGGCGATGCTCGGCGGCGCGATCGGCGCCCGGCGGGTGAACCACCTCCGCCCGCCGCCGCCCGTCGTCCGGGACGCCTGGCACGCCCTCACCGCGGTGGAGGCTTACCGGCGGCTCGTCCCCGCCACGCGCGGCGAGGGGGAGGACGGCGGGTCCGGGCTCGGGGCGGTGCCGGTGAAGGTGCCGGGCCGCGCCACCGGGCCCCTGCGCGCGGGGCTGCGCCTCGCCGCGGCCGTCCGGCAGGAACTCGACGACCCGCTCACGCCCGTCCTCGCGCTCGGCGCGGCGGCCTCCGCCGTCGTCGGGTCCAGCGTGGACGCGGCGCTGGTCGCGGGCGTCATGACCGGCAACGCCCTCATCGGCGGCGCGCAGCGGATGCGGGCCGAGCGCGCCCTCGGCGAGCTGATGCTGGGCCAGCGGATCCACGCCCGCCGGGTGCCCGCCGCCGCGCTGGAGACCGCGCCCGGCCCGGCCGGCCTCGCCCGGCTCGGGGAGGCCCGCGGCGACCGCGTCGAGGCCGGGCGCCTGCGCACCGGCGACGTGATCCTGCTCCGCTCGGAGGACGTCGTCCCGGCGGACGCCCGGCTGCTGTGGGCCGAGTCGCTGGAGGTGGACGAGGCCACCCTCACCGGCGAGTCCGTCCCCGTCGACAAGGCCACCGAGCCGTGCCCCGGCGCCGAGCCCGCCGACCGGCACTGCATGGTCTACGAGGGCACGACCGTCGTCGCGGGCGAGGCCGCCGCCGTGGTGGTCGCCACCTCCGACGCCACCGAGACCGGGCGGGCCGCCGCGCTCGCCGGCGCCGCCGAGACCTCCGCCAGCATGCAGACGCGGCTGGCCGACCTCACCCGCCGGGCGCTGCCCGCGACCGCGCTCGGCGGCGCCGCCGTCACCGCGCTCGGGATGCTGCGCGGGCTGCCGCTGCGCGGCGCGCTCGGGTCCGGCGTCGCGGTCGCCGTCGCCGCCGTCCCGGAGGGGCTGCCGCTGGTCGCCACCGTCTCGCAGCTCGCCGCCGCGCGGCGGCTGTCCCGGCTCGGCGTGCTCGTCCGCTCCGCCCGCGCGCTGGAGGCGCTGGGCCGGGTGGACACCCTGTGCTTCGACAAGACCGGCACCCTCACCGAGGGCAGGCTCAAGCTGGTCCGCGCCGCCGGACCGGCCCGCGCGCTGCCGCTCACCGGCGACGACGCGCGGCGCGTCCTGCGGGTCGCCGCGCGCGCGTGTCCGCCGCCCGGCGGTCAGGCCGCCCCGCACGCCACCGACCGGGCCGTCCTCGAACGCGCCCGCACCCTGCCGCCCGACCGCCGGTGGCGGCTGGAGGAGGAGCTGCCCTTCGAGACCACCCGCGGGTTCTCCGCCTCCCTCGGCCACGACGGCGACCGGTGGGTCATCGCCGTCAAGGGCGCTCCCGAGGTGCTGCTGGCCAAGTGCACCCGGCTCGACGGGGACGGCGGCCGGCTCACCGCGTCCCGGCGCCGCGCCGCCGCCGCGACGGTGCGGCGCCTGGCGGGGGAGGGGCTGCGCGTCCTCGCCATCGCCGAGCGGCCCGTCCCGGACGCCGCCGGGGTGCGCGGCGAGATCGCGGGCCACGTCGCCGGCCTGACGCTGCTCGGCTTCATCGGCATCGCCGACCCGCCGCGCCCCACCGCCCAGGAGGCCGTGCAGCGGCTGCACGAGGCGGGCGTCCGGGTCACCATGATCACCGGAGATCATCCGGCGACCGCCGCGGCCGTCGCCGCCGAGCTCGGCATCCCGGGCGCCGCCGAGGTCGTCACCGGCGCCGAGCTGGACGCCATGCCCGCCGGGGAGCGCCGCCGGACCGTCCGGCGGGCCGCCGTGTTCGCCCGCGTCACCCCGGCGCACAAGGTCCGCATCGTCAAGGACCTGCGGCGGGCCGGCCGGGTCGTCGCGATGACCGGGGACGGCGCCAACGACGCCGCCGCCATCCGCCGCGCCGACGTCGGCATCGCGGTGGCCGGGCGCAGCTCCGGCGCCGCCCGCAACGCCGCCGACCTCGTCCTCACCGCGCCCGACACCGCGCTCATCCTGGACGCCCTGCGCGAGGGCCGCGCGCTGTGGCACAGCGTCCGCGACGCCGCCGCCATCCTCGTCGGCGGCAACGCGGGCGAGGTCGCCTTCACCGTCCTCGGCACGGCGCTCGGCGGGAAGGCCCCGCTGAGCACCCGCCAGCTCCTGGTGGTGAACATGCTGACCGACATGCTGCCGTCCCTCGCCGTGGCGATCACCCCGGCCGACCCGCGGCCCGCCGCCGAGGTGCCGCTCGGCCCCTCCCCGGTGCCCGGGTTCACCGGCCGCGACATGGGGCGGGTGCTGGCCGTGCGCGGCACCGCCACCGCGGTCGCCGCCCTCGCCGCCTGGCACACCGGGCGGCTCACCGGGCTCGTCCCGGGCGGCCGCCGCCGGGCCTCCACGATGGGCCTCGCCGCGCTCGTCGGCGCCCAGCTCGGCCAGACCCTCATCGCCCGCTGGCACAGCCCGCTGCTGCTGGCCACCTGCGCCGTCTCGGCCGCCGCGCTGTTCGGCATCGTCGAGACGCCGGGCATGAGCCAGTTCTTCGGCTGCACCCCGCTCGGCCCCGGCGCCTGGACGGTCGTGATCCTCGCGGCGGTGGCCGCGACCCTCGGCGCCGCCGTGGCGCCCCGGCTGCTGCCGCCCGCCGCCGAACGATGACCGGCCCTTGCGCCCGAGTCCGGGCCCGTGCCCGCGCCCGCCGCTCAGCCGGCGGCCATCGCGCCGAGGCGGCGGGCGAGCCGGGCGGCGGCCTCGCGCAGCTCCGGCGGCTCCAGCACCCGCGCCTCGAAGCCCAGCCGGACCACGTGCACGGCGAGCCGCTCCAGGTCGTCGCCCCCGGCGATGAGGACGCACCAGCCGTCGCGGTCGTCCTCGACCCGCCCCACCTGCGGCGGTACCAGTTCCCGCACCCGTTCGGGCGGGGCGTGCAGCCGCACCCGGGCCAGCCACCGGTAGGGCGCCTCGGCGACGGCCCGCTGCACGTAGGCGGCCGGGTCCGGATGCTCCCGCGCCCGGAAGTGCCACGTCGTCGCGACCGCCTCGCGCATCCGGTCCAGCCGGAAGGTGCGCCAGTCGCCGCGATCGACGTCCCACGCCATCAGGTACCAGCGGCGGCCGGTGGCGACCATCCGCACCGGCTCCACCGTCCGCTCCCGCTCGGCGCCGCCCCGCGCCGCGTAGCGGAACCGCACCCGCACGGCGTCGCGGCACGCCCGCGCGAGCGTCACCAGCAGCTCCGGATCGACCTCGGCGCCCGGCGCGGCCAGGGTGTCGGTGGCGCCGTGCACCGCCCGCACCTCCGCGCGCAGCCGCGGCGGCATCACCTGGTCGAGCTTGGTGAGCGCGCGCAGCGCCGCCTCGCCCGACCCGGCGACGGTGCCGCCGGACGCCATCCGCAGCGACACCGCCGTGGCGATGGCCTCCTCGTCGTCCAGCAGCAGCGGCGGCAGCCGGGTACCGGCGCCGAGCCGGTAGCCGCCGCCGACGCCCGCCTCCGCCAGCACCGGGTAGCCGAGGGCGCGCAGCCGCTCCACGTCCCGCCGCACCGAGCGGTCGGTCACCCCCAGCTCCTTCGCCAGCTCGGCGGCGGTCCAGGACGGCCGCCGTTGCAGCAGCCCCAGCAGCCGCAGCACGCGCTCGGCCGTCGCCTCCACCGTCACCCGCGCATCGTCCCACGAATCACGGAACGGAACTGTCCGCTATTGCCGCCAAGGTGGACCCCATGACCGGCCAGACCATGAATTCCATGCTCCGGGACCAGCTCGACTGGCACTGGACCCACCAGGTGCGCCGCCGCCTCGACGGGCTCACCGACGACGAGAAGGAGGCGAGCTGACATGGCCCGCGACGTCCAGATCACCATCGACTGCGCCGACCCCGCCGCCCTGGCGGCGTTCTGGGCCGAGGCCCTCGGCTACCGGCTCCAGGACCCGCCCGGCGGCTTCGCCACCTGGGACGAGGCCCTGGACGCCATGGGCGTGCCGCCCGAGCGGCGCAACGACGCCTCCGCGGTCGTCGACCCGGGCGGCGCCGGGCCCCGGCTGTTCTTCCAGCGCGTCCCCGAGCGGAAGCGGGTCAAGAACCGCGTCCACCTGGACGTCCGCGCCGCGCCCGGCCTCCAGGGCGAGGAGCGGATGGCCGCCCTGGAGGCCGAGGCCGACCGCCTCACCGCCCACGGCGCCGCCCGCCTCGAACGCTTCGAGCCGTCCCCGCCCCTGGGAGCCGGGCACATCATCATGCTCGACCCCGAAGGCAACGAGTTCTGCCTCGACTGACCTCGGCCGGGGCCGCCGCCCGGCCGGGGCACAAGCCCGGCGTCGAGGCGGGCGGCGGGATCAGTCGCCGGGCCGGCCGAACCAGCGGGAGAGGTGGCCGTCCAGGTCCCGCTGGTCGTCGCCGATCCAGGCGACATGGCCGTCCGGACGCAGCAGGACGCACGGAACATCGAGGTCGGCCGTGGGATCCGCGAGATAGTCGACCCGGTCCGACCAGCCGCCGACGGTCAGGCGCTCGGTGCGGTCCAGCAGTAGACCGCGCCCCCGATGCAGCAGGCCGTAGAGATCGCCCTGCTTGAGGTCGATGTCGCGCAGGCGCCGCCCGAGCAGGTCAGGACCGGGCCCGAAGTCGTAGCGGACGCCGATCGCGGTGGTCTTCCCGAGCAGGTGGCGGTTCACCTCGTCGAAGTCCATCAGCTCGGTGAGCAGCCTGCGGACGGCCCGCGCTCCGGGTTCATCGGACATCAGCGCCACCTGCGCGCGGGTGCTGTCCAGCACCTCCTCGGCCACCGGGTGGCGTTCGGCGTGGTAGGTGTCCAGCAGCGTCTCCGGCGCCCGGCCCCGAACCTGCGCGGCCAGTTTCCAGCCGAGGTTGACCGCGTCCTGGACGCCGAGGTTGAGGCCCTGACCGCCGGCGGGCGGGTGGATGTGCGCCGCGTCGCCGGCCAGCAGCACCCGCCCGACCCGGTAGCGCTCGGCCAGCCGGGTGGCGTCGCCGAAGCGCGACAGCCAGCGCGGGGAGTGCACACCGAAATCGGTCCCCGCGATCGCGTGCAATGCCCGCTTGAAATCATCGAGGGTCGGCGGCTCCGCCCGATCGCTGACCTCCGCCGCGGGCACCACGACGCGATAGGCGTTTCCGCCGAAGGGCCCGAGACTGAAGCTCTTATGGGTCTCGCGGAGTTCGGCCACCTTGGCGGCGATCTCCTCCTGAGATACACCGACCTCCAACTCGCCCATCAGCGTCTCGGTCCGCGAGGGCTCGCCGGGGAAGGCGACGCCGAGCAGTTTGCGGACCGTGCTGCGCGCACCGTCACAACCGACGAGGTACCGAGCCCGCAGCCGTTCGCCACCGGCCAGTTCGACGGTCACACCGTCCCCGTCCTGCTCGAAACCGGCGACCGCACGACCGCGCCGAACCTCCGCCCCCAGCCGGACCGCGTGCTCTTCGAGCAGGCGCTCGACGACCGGCTGCGGAATGCCCAGCAGGTACGCGTAGGCGGAATCCAGGTCCTTGGGCGCGGGCTTGTCGATGGCGGCGAAGTACGCGCCCGCCGGACGCCGCCGACCGTTCTCCAGCAGGCTTTCCAGCAGCCCGCGCATCGCCATCAGTTCGAGACTGCGGATGTGCAGGCTGACGATCCGGACGAACGACGCCGGCTCGGTCTCCTTCTCCAGAACGAGTACCCGCACATCGTGCAGGCGCAGTTCGGCGGCCAGCATCGCGCCGGTCGGCCCGCACCCGGCGATGACGACGTCGTACGAGGGGGAGTGCGAAGAATCCATGGGGTGTTGCCTTTCGGGAGTGCCTGACTGGCGAGGCGCTCCCGGCGACCCCTACGTCAATCGCCCGACCATGACGACGAGGGGAGCACCCACATCGATTTAGCGTTCATGGGTCTCACCTCCTCGGGCAGTGTCACGGCCACCGGCAAGTTACAAGCCGCCGAATCGCCCCGTCCACTCCTTTATCGGCGCCTGGGGCGCGTTGCGGGTGGGGACGGGCATGGCCGCGACGCTACCGGTGCTGCACTGTGGAACCGAGCCGGTTCACCCACGAAGGGCATACGCCATGACCACGCCGCACGACTTCCCCTTGGAACCCACCCCGATCCATGTGCCGGACGAGGTGCTCGACGACCTGCGCACTCGCCTCAAATCGACCCGTCCACCGCTGGACGAGGGCAACGAGGATTGGTCCTACGGCGTCCCCGACCACTACCTCCGCGAACTGGTCGCCTACTGGCGGGACGACTACGACTGGCGCAAGGCCGAGGCCGCCATCAACGCCTACGAGCACTACCAGGTCAGCGTCGCCGGCGTCCCCGTGCACTTCATGCGCAAGCCGGGCCGCGGCCCCCGTCCGATCCCGCTGATCCTCACTCACGGTTGGCCGTGGACGTTCTGGCACTGGTCGAAGGTCATCGACCCGCTCGCCGACCCGGCCGCGTTCGGCGGAGACGCCGCCGACGCGTTCGACGTCATCGTGCCGTCCCTGCCCGGCTTCGGTTTCCCCGGGCCGCTCACCGGATTCCCGGACGTCAACTTCTGGAAGGTCTCCGACCTCTGGCACACCCTGATGACCGAGACCCTCGGATACGAGAAGTACGCCGCCGGAGGCTGCGACATCGGCGGGATCGTCTCCAGCCAGCTCGGCCACAAATACCCTGACGAGCTGTACGGCGTCCACATCGGCTCAGGGCTGCCGCTCGACTTCTTCAACGGCCCCCGCGCCTGGGACTTCGCCCGGAACCGTCCGCTCACCGACGACCAGCCCGCCGAGATCCGCGCCCGCATCATCGAGCTGGACCACCGCCTGGCGTCCCACCTCACCGCGCACATGCTCGACGGCGCGACCCTCGCCCACGGCCTGAGCGACTCGCCCGCCGGGCTGCTCGCCTGGCTGCTGGAGCGCTGGAACGCGTGGAGCGACAACGGCGGTGACGTCGAGTCCGTCTTCACCAAGGACGACCTGCTCACCCACGCCACGATCTACTGGGCGAACAACTCCATCGCCACGTCGATGCGCTACTACGCCAACGCCAACCGCTACCCGTGGACGCCCGTCCACGACCGTAGCCCGGTCGTCCAGGCCCCGGTCGGCCTCACCTTCGTCACCTACGAGAACCCGCCCGGCATCCACAGCGCCGACGAGCGCGTCCAGGCGTTCAAGTCCGGCCCGCAGGCCGCCTGGTTCAACCACGTCAACGTCAACGCCCACGACCACGGCGGCCACTTCATCCCCTGGGAGAACCCCGAGGCCTGGATCACCGACCTCCGCCGCACCTTCCACGACCGCAGGCCCTGAGCGGCGACCACCACATCGCCCCGGTCCCGCCGCCCTCGGCCGAGGACGGCGGGACCGGGGTTCAGCTCGTGCGGGTCACCAGGGGGCAGATCCGGCATGCCTGCGGCCCCCGCTGGCGGAACCAGCGGCAGGTGCGCCGGATGCCGCACTTGGGCAGCCGCTCCCGGCCTTCGGCGCCCTCATCCTGGAGACCGTCGGTCTCCAGGATGCCGTCGATCAGCCCGCAGGCGGTGCCGGTCCAGTAGCCGCAGCCGCCGCGGATGCACGGTTCGGCGAAGCGGAACCGTGCGTCCGCGGCTCCGCCCCGCTCCGCTCGGGCGACGAACTCGCGGTCGACGGGCAGCACCGGCGAGAGATAGCCGAGGGTCCCGCCGGCCGTCATGATTCCCAGGAGGACCGCGCCCTCCCGGCAGCGGCCGCTCGGGCAGGCGAGGTCCTCCCCGGCGTCCTTTTCGGCGTCCATACGACCGCTACAGGTCGCGCAGCGGATCGGGGTCGGGCTCGATCGGCATTATGCCGATCGGACCGGGCAGCCACGGCGGACGGAATTCGGGATTGAACTCGTCGGGCAGCCGCCCCTCGCCTTCGGGCATCGGCGCCGGAATCCGTCCGCGGCCTCCGGGGCCGATCAGGCGGACGGAAAGGGTGGCCGCCTCGTCGATTCCCGCGATCTCGGTCAGGACGGCCCGCTGTATCGCGGAGGTGATGCGATCGTGGGCCTCCGGGGAGAGCGAGATGCCCAGATCGATCGTCCATTTCGCCGGTATTGTCGCATTCTCTTCGCTCATTGCCGCCTCCCGTGGCGTCCGGCTAGAAATGCCATTCGACCGCGACCGAGCCGGTGACCTGCTCGGTGCCGCCCTGCGGGCCGCTCTGGGTCTGGCCCTCGACCTTGACCGTGACCTTGTCCGGGACGTACCAGGGGTTGTCCGTCTCCCCCTCCTCGGTGGGGACGCCGCTGTCCGGCCCGGTCACCTGGAGGGTGACCTGCCCCACCGGGCCGAGCAGCAGGACGTTGTCGATGGCCTGCACGAAGCCGCCCACATCGGTGCCCGCGCCGGCCAGCGCGGCCTCCTGCCCGGGCGTCAGCGTGAACAGCAGGGCCCAGCTCCCGGGCTTCTCGATCAGCGACTTCATGAGCCGCAGCCCCAGCATCGGGTCGCCGGCGATCTTCTCGTTCAGCCGCCCCATGCTCTCCGGCGTCGGCGGTTCGGGCAGTGCCAGTTTCCGTAGCTCTTCCTCGGTGAGGACGGTCACTTCGCGCCGTGCTGTTTCGCCCATACGTCTTCCCCGTCGTCGTGTCTCCCGCTGCGCGGAAGCCCCACTGGAGCGACAGTCGCAGAGGGTTTAGCGAAAAGGAATATCGCGCGGCGGTCCGCATGTGGACACTAATGGATCATTCTGGCCGGGTAGCATCCCCCGGTGAAGGCGGGGGCGGGAATGAACGAAGAAGATCTCGAAATGGCGCGCGAGGCGAAAAGGGCCGTCGCGGAGCGCCTGCTGGCGAATCCCGATGTGCACGCGGCCGGTGTGGGACGCCGCAGGAAAGCGGGAAAGAAGATCGACGAGTACGCGATCGTCGTGCACGTCGCAAAAAAGATCAGTCGTGACCGGGTGCCCCCGTCGAGACTGCTCCCGACGAGCGTCCGCCACACCGCCCGCGACGGGCGCGAGGTCCGGGTCCGCGTCGACGTCCAGGAGCATGCGCCTCCCGTCCCCGAAGGCCCGGACCTCTCCGCCCGGGTGCGTCCGGTGCCGGGCGGGTACAGCGCCGGCACCGGAACCCTCGGCGGCTGGGTCTGGGACGCCCTCACCGGCCAGGTCGTGGCACTGTCGAACGAGCACGTCTTCGGCTCCGTCCCGGGCACGCCGGTCACGCAGCCGTCCCTCCGCGACGGCGGCAGGCCGGCGGAGGACCAGATCGCCCGGGTCCTGAGAGCCGGGACCCTCGACGCGGCCATCGCGGCGCCGCTCGCTCCCGCCCTCGTCGACCCGGCCATCGCCTCCGCCGGTCCCGCGGTCTTCGGCATCGCCGAGGCGGCCATCGACATGCCCGTGCAGAAGACCGGGCAGACAACCGGGCTCACCTTCGGCACCGTCGACCTCATCGAGTTCGACTGCGGCCACCACGGCTCGCACGCCGACCTGTGGATCGACGGCGGGACCGCCGACTTCTCCTCAACGGGCGACTCGGGCGCCCTCTACCTGTACATGGGCGAGGGGGCTCCCCGCGTCGTCGGCTTGCACTGGGGCGGCTCGGCCAACCACGGCGCGGGCCACCACATCCGCGCCGTCTTCGACGACCTGAACCTGGCCCCGCTGAGCGCGCCCCTCGTCCCACCCCCCGCCCCGGCACCCACCGCCCGCCGCGCGCGGCCGGAGGCGGGCCTGGAAAGGTGACGAAGACGGGCCAACACGCCCAAGAACCTTTCCGCTGCTTCGCGGCCCCGGTACGTCCGCCACCGCGGGACGTGTCGCTCGACATGAGCGTTCAGAGGGCGCACTTGGCCCATACGATCTTTCCCCCTTCCGCGATCGGTCGGGTTCCCCAACTGTGGACGAGTTGCGATACCAGCAGCAGCCCCCGGCCCGAGGTCGCCTCGAAGTCCTCCTGGCCGACCACCGGCAGCCCGTCCCCCTGGTCCCACACCTCGATCACCGCCAGGTCCGGGCGGACGTCGCGGAAGACGCGGAGGATGATCTTCCCCTCGCCGTGCCGCCAGGCGTTGGTCACCAGTTCGGACACCACCAGGCGCGCCATGTAGTCGTCGGCGGAGCCCCACTCTCGGAACAGCCCGGCGAGGAAATCTCTCGCCAGGGCCGGCGCGTTCTCGTTGGGTTCGAGGAGAATAGTCGGAATTTCTGGGGCAGGTGCGGACATATCGCTACGACCTTCGGGGGCGTCTTCGATTGCTTCGGGTATAAGCGTGCTCACTTTGAGTTAGCCTCGCTACGTTCCGGAATCATCCGCAACAAACGGGAGAGGCCATGCTCGCGCGGGAGTCACTCGACCCTTCAAGATCGATTTGGCACTTCATAGCGTTCCACCTGCGCCGCTATCGAAAAGCTCACAGTATGTCCGGGCAGGCGCTCGGTGACCTGCTCGACTGTGACCGTTCGACTGTTTCCCGGTACGAGTCCAACACGCTCAAGCTCAAACGGGAGCACGCGGAGATCATCGACCGCGTATGGAACACGCAGGGCATGTTCACGGCCCTGGTCGGGTTCGCCGAGCAGGCCGACGAAGGCAACTGGCTGCTGGAACTCGCCGAGTTCGAGGCCCGCGCGACACGCATCAGGATGTGGGAGGCATCGCTCGTCCCGGGACTCTTTCAGACACCCGACTACGTACGTGCCGCGCGGAGTGCCGGGACGACGGACGATCTGGAAGCGGCCATTGAACGGAGGCTGTCACGGCAGGCTGCCGTCTTCGACAAGCCCAAGCCGCCGAGGGTGACGGCTTTTCTCGCCTGGGCGGCGGTCTCACAGATCGTCGGGGGCCCGGACGTGATGCGCGGCCAACTCGCCCGGCTGATCGAATTGAGCGAGCTTCCCCACGTCAGCATCCGCGTGGTGGAGAACAGCGCAGGCGCGCATCCGGGACTCGACGGACCTTTCAAGCTCCTGACGGTCGGAGACCGGGACATCGCGTACACCGAAGCGGCGACACGGGGCTGCTTCCTCATGGATCCGTTCGACGTTCAAGAGGTGGCAGTAAGGTACGACTCGATTAGTGACATAGCCGCCCCGGTCGGCCCATCTCGGGCTCTCCTGGAGGCCGAATTGGAGAAGTACACATGACCCAGTGGCGCAAGTCGAGCCGCAGCGGCACGAGCGGGCAGTCCGACTGCGTGGAGGTTGCGAACCTCTCCGGAGGTATCGCCGTGCGTGACAGCAAGGACCCGAGCGGCTTCCACGTCACGCTCCCGGTCGAGCGGTTCCGCCGGTTGGCCGACGACATCAAGCGCGGAGCGCACGACCTGCCCTGACGGCAGCAGCGCGTTGGGTACGCGCGACGGGCCGTGCTGGAGTTGCTGCACGAGCGCCCTCGCCCACCTGCACTAACGTTCCTCCAGCCAGGCCGGGAGGGGTTCGCGGTGGGCGAGCCAGTCCGGTGGGATGCCGTCCAGGCCGGTACCGGCGCCGATGATGCCTCCGACGATCGCGGCGGTGGTGTCCATGTCGCCGCCGGCCGCGACACAGGCCCGGACTCCGGCGGCGTAGTCGTCCCGGTGCCGGGTGGCGGCCCAGAGTGCGAACGGCACGGTGTCCTGGGCGGTGATGCGCGATCCGTTTCCCAGGGCCCGCGCCGCCTCTTCGCGGGTCGCCTTCGAGAGGCCGCGGGCGCGCTGGAGACCTCTCCGGACGTAGGTTCCCCCAACGTGGTCGAGTGCCGCCTCGATCAGGTCTTCGGCGGTGCCGGCGGCGGCGACGGAGGCCGCGACGGCGACGGCCACCGCGCCCGCGATCCCTTCGGCGTGGGCGTGGGTGATCTCGGCTTGGAGGGCGGCCTCCGCGGCGGCGCCTGCCGGGTCGCCGGAGTAGAAGGCGCCCAGAGGGGCGACGCGCATGGCGGCTCCGTTGCCGAAGGAGCCGTTGCCGCCGAAGGACTCGGCCGAGGCCGCGCGCCACGGGTGCCCGTCGCGGATGCGTTCGAGCAGTTCGAGGGCCCCGGCGCCGTAGCGGCGGCCGATGTCCATGCGGGTGGCGAAGGACGCGGCGAGGGCGTCCTGGTCGATGCGTCCGTGATGGTGCAGGCATGCGACGACCGAGCAGGCCATCTCGGTGTCGTCACTCCACTCCCACGGTGGGGGAGGGACGTCCGCGGGGCTGAGATGCCGGTTGGCGTGCAGGAAGAACTGGTCGCCGAACGCGTCGCCGACCGACAGCCCCGCCAGGGAGGCGTGCATCAGCGCGGCTGCGCGCTCCGGAGTCGGCACGAGGCCGCGATGGTCGTCGTTCATGGCAATCGCCCGTCGCAGGGAACCGGCTCGATCAGGGGATGCTCCTCATATGCGACCACGAGTCGGTCCTCGTGTGCGTCAGCGGGTCGGCGGTGCGGTCATGAGGGGCACGATGTGCTCGCGGACGTGCCGCTCGTCGGGCGGGTCGCCGTGGATCATCATGTGCACGAGGAGCAGCGCCGTTCCGGCGTCGGCGCGGGTCGTCAGGTCGGACACCGGGCCCAGGATGCGGCGCAGGTTCTCCTGGACGGCCGTCCGGACGGGGTCGATCTTGGCCTCGCGGACCGCCGCGGCCAGTTCGGAGCCGGGCTCGCTCAGCAGCACCGCCAGCAGCGGCGCGCCCCGGTGGCGGAGCCCTTCGGCGATCTGCGTCAGGCTCGCCACGAGGTCTTCCACCGGATCGTCGCCGTGCTCGGGCAGGCGCTCGGCCGCCGCCGCCCGCAGCGCGTCCACGACCAGGGCGTACTTGGTCGGCCAGCGCCGGTAGAGCGAGCCGAGGCCGACACCCGCGGTCTTGGCGATCTCCCCGACGTGCAGCCCGGCGTACCCGTGGCTGTCGAGCAGGGTCAGTGTCGTGCGCAGGACCGCCTGGTCGACGGCCGGATCCCTGGGCCGCCCCCGCGTCTTGTCTCCGCTCACGGGGGCAGTTTAACGGCAACACCAGCTTCCGCATTAGTGCCCGATATGGCCGCCCCGCCGTCGGAGGACGGCGTCGAACGGGAGAACCACGAAGCTCCGGCCTTCGTCCTGCACCCGTGTCGTCAGCGTCAGGCGGGTGCCGGGTCCCCGGATTCCTCGCGGTCCCGGGGCGGGGCGCAGGAGCCGCGCTGGATGAGCTGGGCGCCGACGCGGTAGGTGCGCCCGTTCCGGGTGGAGGGGGCCTTGCCGCGGCCGCGCTCGAGCTGCTGGAGGAGCAGGTCCATGGCTGTCGAGCTCACCGCCGCGAACCCCGCCCGCACGAACGGCCTCTACCCCCGCAAGGGGACGCTGCTGCCGGGCGCGGACGCGGACCTCGCCATCTGGGACCCGGCCGCCGAATGGCAGGTCACCACGGGCGACCTGCACATGGCCACCGACTACACGCCGTACGAGGGCATGACCATCACAGGCCGCCCGAGAACGGTTTTGGTAGGCGGACGGGTCGTCGTCGACGACGGTGTCCTCGTCGACCCGGCGCCCCGTGGCCGCCACATCAAGGCCGCCCCGATCACGTCCGGCTAGCGCCAGGGATCGAGGGCGTGCTTGCCGTGGGTGGCACCGGCTTCCAACCGCTGCAACACCTCGGGCCCGTCGGCCAGGGGGTGTACCTCGGGAGTGCCCGGCAGGTAGACGCCGTCGGCGACAAGCGCCTGGATTTCGCTCATCACCGATCGGTAGAGGGACGGGGCCTTGGCCGCGAGCGCACCGATGTGCAAGCCCTTGATCTGGGCATAGTGGGTGAAGATCAGGTCGTGCGTGGTGAGGGTGGCGTCGCCTGAGGCGGCGCCGAGAACGACGACGCGGCCGGTGAAGGGCTTGGCGACCGCCAGGCTGGTCTCGAACGTTGCCCTGCCCACCGATTCCAGGACGAGATCGACCCCGGCCCCGCCGGTCAACCGGGTGATCTCGGCGGCCAGCCCGGGGTGGCGGCCGTCCAGAACCTCGTCGGCACCAAGTGCCTCGACGATGGCGTGCTTGGCCGGGGAGGCCGTGGCGAAGACGCGGGCGCCATAGTGGCGGGCGAGGCGGACCGCGGCCTGTCCCACCCCACCGGCCGCGGCCTGGACGAGCACCACATCGCCGGCCTTGACCTCACCCAGCGGCCCGAGTGCGGCCAGCGCGGTGGCCCAGTTCAGCACCATCCCGAGCGCTTCGGCGTCGCTCCAGCCGGTCGGCACGGGCAGGACACCGGCGGCCGGCATCGTCATGTATTGCGCGAAGGCGCCCGGACCGGTTCCGATGACATGGGCGCCGAGCGGAAGCGGCCTCTCGACGTCCGCGCCGACCCCCACGATCTCACCGGCCGCTTCGAAGCCCGCCACATAGTGCGCCTGCGGCCCGCCGCCATAGGTTCCGCGGGTCTGCATGGCATCGGCGAAGTTGACCCCGGCGGCACCGACGCGAATCAGGTACTCACCGGGCCCCGGGACGGGACGCGGGTGACCGGTGGCGAGCCTCAGCTCCTCAGGCCCCCGGAGCGAGTGCTGAATCAGTGCCCGCATCGTCTGCTCAGGGCCTTGCTGCGAGTCGTTGATCTCCATGCACCAGAACCTAGGAACCTGACACATGCGTCAAGGTCAAGCGCCTCTCAAAAAGCGGCGCGGCGAGCCTCCCGGAGATAGGCGTCCAGGGCCGCCTGCTGATCGCTGAGAGCGGCGATGCGTGCGGCGAGCCGGTCACGATAGCTCTGCACCTCGCGCAGAAACTCCGCGGACACCGCCTCGGCGCCACCGTCCAGACCGGGCAGGGCTTCCCGGATCAGCCGCACAGGCAGCCCGGACTCCAGCAGAGAACGGATGACGAGCACCCGGTCGATCGTGGACTGGCAGTAGTCACGAAACCCGTTGCTGAACCGGCCGGGGACGATCAGCCCCTCATCCTCGTAGTGCCGCAACGAGCGCGCACTCACACCACTGACCCGGGCGGCTTCACCGATCTTCACATCTCGCGCCAACGCCCGACACCACCGAGATCTTCCACTTCGTGGCGGGGGGCACACGGCCCACTCCCTCCACGAGCTGCGAGCCGCTCCTCACCTGGGTGGTACTCGAACCCCGCGTGTCGGGGAGCAGCGGCGGACGCCGCGCTTGCGTTCGAGCGCGCTCGAACTCCTAGCGTCGCCGGCATGACATCTCAACCAGGGACTCAGCGGACGTGGATCATCACCGGCGCGTCGGCGGGCTTCGGCCGTGCCATCGCCGAGTGCGCGGTCGGGCGGGGCGACAACGTGGTGCTGGCCGTGCGGCGGCCCGGGTCGGTCGCCGACCTCGCGGACGCCCACCGCGACCAAGTGCTGGTCGCCGAGCTCGACGTGCGTGACACCGGACGCGCCGGAGACGTCATCAGGGCGGCGGTCGACCGGTTCGACCGCGTGGACGTGCTGGTGAACAACGCCGGCCGCGGGATCGTCGGCGCGGCCGAGGAAGTGGACGAAGAAGAGCTGCGCGCGTCCTTGGAACTGCACCTGCTGGGTCCCGCGGCGCTGGTGCGGGCCGTCCTGCCGTACTTCCGCGAGCAGGGGTCGGGCACGATCGTGCAGATGAGCAGCCAGGGCGGGCGCATCTCCTTCCCCGGTGTCGGCGCGTACTCGGCCGGCAAGTTCGCCCTCGAAGGCTGGTCGGAGGCGCTGGCCGGCGAGGTCGCGCCGTTCGGCGTCCGGGTGATGATCGTCGAGCCGAGCCGGTTCCGCACCTCGTTCAACGCGCCCGACGTGCTCGGGGTCGCCGACGCCGGCGCCGCGTACGCCGGGCTGCTGGCCGCCGTCCGCAACGATATGGCGAGCGCCGACGGGATCCAGGAGGGCGATCCGGTGCGGGCCGCGGAGATCATCGTGGGCCTGGTCGAGGGTGACGAGCTGCCGTTGCGGCTTCCGCTCGGGCGTGAGGCGGTCGAGCGGATCGGAAGGTCCTACCGGCAGAACCTGGAGGAGCTCGAACGCTGGGCCCCTACCGCGCGCGCCGCCGACTTCCCCGGCGCCCCCGCATCCGCCCGGCCGATTTAGAGTGTGGCCATGGCCACGGACGATCTGATGTCGAAGGCGCTCGCGGCCCTCGACGAGGTCGACGGCCCGATGTCGGTCGAGGTCATTCACCGCCTGGTGGACGTCAGCGCCGCCACCGAGCCGATGACCATCACGGAAGTCGCCGACCTGCTCGACATGTCGCCGCACACACTTCGTTACTACGAGCGGATCGGCCTGGTCGAGGTGCCCCGGGATGCCGGCGGCCACCGCAGCTACGACGCGCAGACGGTACGGAGACTGGTTTTCCTGACCCGCATGCGCCTGTCCGGGATGGCCATGCGCGACCTTCAGCACTACATGCGGCTGGCCGACGAGGGCGACGACACCGTCCCCGAGCGCCTTGACCTGCTCCTCGAACACCGCGACACGATCCGCCGCCAGCTCAGGGAACTGACCCTCTCGCTGGCGGCGACCGAATACAAGATCGCCACCTACGGCGGCCACGCCGGCCCGTCGTCAACGGAGAAGGCCTGACTCGGTCGCCGTCCGGGAGGGACTCGAAGAGAGACTTGGAGGTGATCGTGTGGCTGCCACCAAGCCCACGGCGGGACGGGCCAGCGCGCCCCTCAAGGGCGACCGAGACACGGATGAGCTGATCACTGATGGCGCTCACTTCCTCGGGATGACAAAGAAGGAACTGGTGGGGGAGGCTGTCCGGGCCTACCTGGCGTCCCACCGCGAGAAGATGCGTCAGGCAATGCTCGACAAGCTCCGCAAGCTCGACGGATCGGCTGCCTCCAGCGTCTCGCTCCTGACTGACATCCCGGCCGAGGACATCGAACGGCTCGGTGGGATCAGCGAGGACATCTGATCGAATGGAACCGACTCGGCCGACACTGCGGGCGCTCCTGGAGGACCTCGGTCTCCCGCTGCCTCCGCTTGATCAGCCTTTGGACGAGATCGACCCCCCTGCTGGCCAAGGCCCGCGCCCAGTTTGCGGTGGACGAGGTCGGCCACGAACGGATCCGCGCGATAGACGACGAGGTGGTCTTCAAGGCCAGGGTCCATCGGTGGCGCGGCGCCGTCTGGAGCGATACGAGCATTCCGTGGCTGATCGCCGCCGACATACGCGAGGACGGCTCCGGCGACGACTTCTACCAAGCCCTCACTCGTGATGCTCAGACGGCTCATGCGCGCTACAACGCTGAGCACGCCAGACCGCTCGGAGGCAGAACCCATGTCGGTCACCTGTTGCCGACCGACGACGACCACAAGCGCCATCACCTGGAAGAAGGCACCCGCCTGCTCCGCCGATTGATCAGGATGATCCGGGAGTTGGCACGCGGATCCCTGCGCGACGGCCACGAGCACGCTGCCGATCTACCCGGCTTCCGGCTGGCATTGTCGTCCGTGCTGATGACGGAAACGAAACCTACGTCGTCGTGAAGATCATTGGCTCTGTCCCCGGTGATCTGGTCGCTGTGATCCCGCAGCACGTTCCCGGCTGCGACCCAGAACTCTAGGACACCGCAGTCAGGCTTCCAGAACGAAGTCTGTTCGGCCTTGAGCAGGCGTGGTTCAACGTCATGGAACCAAAGGCCGCCGCTCAACTCCTCGAAGACGATGTCCGACCCATCGAGGAGGTTGAAGTCGAGCAGCCTCCGGTACCCGCGACCGACGCCCGCTGGTGCTGGTGGAGCGCTGGGAGATCGGCGCATCCGGGTCACCGCCGAGGTAGAACCCGGAGCTTGTACGTGAGAAGCGTGCTATAGGCGCAGGCACGTCGTCCTTGCTGAATCAGGTCATGTGATAGTGGCTCTGAAGCCTTCGAGTTCGCTCTGGTGACCTGCGGCTTTTACTTGTGCTGGGGCACTTGCACCACGACAACGCCTGCGATGTTGTCTGGCATGTCCGATGTCAAGCGGTCCTGATCGAAATCACCTGAGGCAATCTCAAGGATGTAGTCGGGCGGCACGTGCAGTAGAGGGTTGAGTGTGTGCTCGAAGTACCTCTGACCCCAGTGCCCAGTGTCGTCCGGGACGTCGCCAAAGACCCGGCCAAGCCGGTCGTGGTCACCAGAGTGCGAACTTCCGACGCTCGTCGATACCGCGGTGAACGCTCCGTAGCGGGCTCTCAGTACTTGGTCGATCATCGAACGGGTGACTGCTCGTGTTCCGTCCTGCGGCTCTTGTAGGAAATTCAAGAGTTCTGGTTGTAGTTGCCTCTCGAGCGTTGGTATCAACAATGCGCGCGCAGGAGGTGGCGTCCATAAGTCCTCCAGTGCAACCGACCGCTCGTAGGTCGTTGCTGCGTCACTCACAATCAGTTCTTCTGCGAGTAGTGCTGGCATCAGGGAAATAGTGCGCTTGGTGCAAGAGATGCAGTTCTCGCTCTTGTGATCGTCCGAACAGCGCTCTCGCCCTCGGTAATTGCCTGTTCCAAGGTAAAGCGCATATACGGGCAGAAGGTCGAGTCGCGCCGCACTAGAATGAAGCACCTCGCGTTGTGGAGGCGCCGTGCTTCTCGCTTTGTATCCGAAGTCGAAGCTCCATCTGCTCCCCGACACGGTCACGCGCTTCGCCTGGACTAGCATCCCGTAAGCACCCGTTCTGTCCACCCACCACCAGACCCAGTCGGCGCCACTGAGAGCCTCGGCTCGCTGAGTGAACGGAACAACGGTGACTGCCCGCGCCGCCTGAGCCATCACGATCTCGGTGATCGACGTCTCGCTCCATCGCAGGCTGACCTGCTCACACGCGGTCATGTGCCGAACGGCTTCAATGCGAGCCGACCGGAAGGCGTCATCCACCGCCGCCATGGTCTCATCCTCCTTCGCGAATCGGACAAGATTATAGGCTTGCAAGTCCTCGCCCGTGGGCGTGCCCGATGGCTTGCACGGCTCCGCAAATATGACGGGCCGCATCGACGTACCTTCGGCAGCAGGGTCAGGGGCCAGGCGCTCCTTGTGGCCGTGCTCCGGGTTCCGTGCAGCTCCAAAAAGCCAGTTCACTAAACCAATGTGAGGCCCATTCGTGTGCTGCACTCGCGTGTTAAGCGCTCAAGCTTCGCTGATAGTCGCGAGGACGCCTAGGCTCCGGTGAGCCAGGGGCGTGCTCGGTGAGGTGGGGGTTGATCGCGGCTTCCCAACGCAGCGACCAGAACGGGCAGCGCGGGGCCTGGATCAAGTTTCGGCTCCCGTTCGGTTGCGACGGGAGTTGGAATGTAGCAAACGCCATGATGACGGCATGAGTTTGTCGCTGGAGCGCTCTGGGATTGGGAGGAACGGAGTGCGGACGAGGTGGATGCCTGCTTGGTGGGCACGGATTCTCGGGTTCCTTCCAATCCCGGTGCCGGTGTCCGGGTGGTCCGACGAACGTCGGCGGTGGGCTCCGACCTCCTCGCGTGCGTGCTTCCTGCTGACCGCTGACACGAGATGGGATTCCAAGTTGTCTCCTGCGTTCCTATCGCACTCACCCAGACGGGTACTCGGTGCGTCGTGGACGTATCAGTGGCTACACCGAGGCTGTGGCGCCGATGCTAGTGACCACCTCGGCGGGGGGAGCGGCAGCCAAGTCGGCAATGCTCCTACTGGGTGGCGTTGATGCATAGGGAACGCGAGCCTGCACCCCTCAGCCCAGCATGTGACTGTCCGTCGGTGGGGCCTGGTGGGATACGGGGATGAGTGAATCCCGTCAATTGGTCGCGCAGTTGCTCAAGGCAGTGGTGGCGTACATATGGTTTTTCGAGACCTGCGATGAAACGGTAGTGGACGACGACACGGCGCTCCAGCAGCAGGAGTAAGCCGGTTATCTCCTCAACCAGTTCTCGTACGCGGACAAACGGCGGCTTGCTGATGAGCTGGCGGCCCTGGCGGCGAATGAGACGGATCCGGCGTACCGGGAGTTCGTGGAGACGTTCGCCTTCGCTAAGGGTCTTGTGGACGGATGAGGCGGAGGCGCGGCCCGGCGCCGAGCGGACTGGGCGAGGCCGACGGACGCTGGGCCGCGCACCGGCCCAGGCGCCCGTGACCGAGGACGGCGTCGCGCTGGTGCTCGGCGTCGCGGACGAGTTCCGGCGGCGGACCGGAGCCCGGCCGTGTGACCGTGAAGTGACCGGGGTGAGAGCGACCGGGTCAAGGCTGTGCCGTGTCGGATCCACGAACCGGTTCGAGGAGCGCAGCACATGCCCCCCAGCACACCCAACTTCGGTCCGCAGATCGACCCCTATGCCGCGTACGAGGGCCAGCGGGACTGCGACCCGTCGGCGAAGCCGGGCGTGGTCGCGTTCCGCGACCTGGTGCTCGCCGCCTACCCGGGCACCCGGGACATGGGCATCAGCAGGGAGTGCGGCAAACGCGGCCGCAGTGAGCACAAGGAAGGACGCGCCTGGGACTGGGGAGTGAACGTTCACACCCAAGGGCACATCGCGTCCGACCTCATCGACTGGCTCCTGGCCACGGACCGGCACGGCAACCCCCACGCGCTGGCGCGCCGGTTCGGGATCATGTACGTGATCTGGAACCGCCGTATCTGGGAGGCGTACCGCCCCGGCGCCGGCTGGAGACCGTACACGGGGGACAACCCGCACACCGACCACGTGCACTTGAGCTTCAACTGGGCCGGTGCCCGAAGGGAGACCACGTGGTGGACCGCTCCCCGGTGGACTCCGCGGGTGAGTGTGGGTGTGCCGTCGGTGGTGGATCACGGTTCGGGGATGGTGGTGTTCGGTGTCGATGGGGCGGGTGGGGTGGTTCATCGTTGGCAGAACGTGGCGGGTGGTGCGTGGTCGGAGTGGGTGTCGTTGGGGCGTCCGTCGGGGGCGGCGGTGGGGCGTCCGTGGGCGTTGGTGGGTCGTTACGGGAAGTTGGTGGTGTTCGTTCGGGGTGGGGATGGGGCGTTGTGGCATACCTGGCAGTCCGAGGCTGGGGAGTGGGCTCGGGATTGGGTGTCGCTGGGTGGTCGTCTCGCGAGTGATCCGGCGGTGGTGCTGAGCCCGAACGGTGCCTTGTCGGTGTTCGCTCGCGACCCCGATGGGCGCATCACTCACACCTGGCAGCGCGGTCCCGAGCACGGTCACGCCTGGAATGACGCCTGGGTCGACATGGAAGGCGCCGTGCAAGGACGCCCCACCGTTCTCGTCGGGCGGGACGGGGGCATGGTGCTGTTCGCCCGAGGCGCCGATGATGCGCTGCATCATCGCTGGCAGACCGGCACCGGCGGGCCGTGGTCGGCCTGGACGCCCCTGCATGGGCAGTTGACGAGTGATCCGGCGGTTGTGTTGAGCCCGAACGGTGCTCTGTCGGTGTTCGCCCGCGACCTCGATGGGCGCATCACGCACACGTGGCAACGCGGCCCGGAACATGGCCACGCCTGGAACGAGTCCTGGGTGGACATGGAGGGTGCGGTCGTGGGGCGTCCGACCGTTGTGGTCGGGCGGGACGGGGGCATGGTGCTGTTCGCTCGCGGTACCGATGACGCGTTGCATCATCGGTGGCAGACCGGTACCGGCGGGCCGTGGTCGGCGTGGACGCCCTTGCACGGGCGGTTGACGAGTGATCCGGCCGTCGTCCTCAACCCCAGCGGTGACCTGTCGGTGTTCGGCCGCGCCCCGGACGGGCACCTCACCCACACCTGGCAGCGCGGTCCCGAACACGGTCACGCCTGGAACGACACCTGGGCCGACATGGGCGGGGAACTTGCCCCCGACCCGGCCGGCACCACAACGGCCGCAGCAGCACAGGCGCAGCCCGACGGTCTCCTCCGCTGACGCTCACCACCGCCTGCCTCCGATGGAGCGGCCGCAGCCTGACGCCGCTCCACCTGCCTGCCCGGACTCGTACCGAGGAGAACCTCGATGAAGCCCTGCCATGTCCCGCCCCAGCACGACCTTGAGGTGACCAAGGCCGTCTACATCGTCGGTCGCGATCTCAAGGTCTCCGACAAGGTGATGCTCGCCGGTTTCGAAGCCGGATGGGTCGAGTCCCACATGAACAATCTGCCGTGCGGGGACCTGGACTCCCTCGGCGTCTTCCAGCAACGCCCCAGCCAGGGCTGGGGGACGCCGGGACAGATCATGCACGTGCCCTACGCGGCCGAGCAGTTCTTCACCCGCGCCGTGCGCGTCGAGCAGCAGTCTCCCCACCTCACCGCCGGGCAGACGGCGCAGCGGGTCCAGCGTTCCGCCTTCCCCCGCCGTTACGACCAGGCCGAGACGAAGGCACGGGAACTGCTCAGGGAGGCCCGCGCCGCGGTCGGCGCACCCCCGCGATGGGCTTCACGGGTGAGTGTTGGTGTGCCGTCGGTGGTGGATCACGGTTCGGGGATGGTGGTGTTCGGTGTCGATGGGTCGGGTGGGGTGGTTCATCGGTGGCAGAACGTGGCGGGTGGTGCGTGGTCGGAGTGGGTGTCGTTGGGTCGTCCGTCGGGGGCGGCGGTGGGGCGTCCGTGGGCGTTGGTGGGTCGTTACGGCAAGTTGGTGGTGTTCGTTCGGGGTGGGGATGGGGCGTTGTGGCATACCTGGCAGTCCGAGGCTGGGGAGTGGGCTCGGGATTGGGCGTCGCTGGGTGGTCGTCTCGCGAGTGATCCGGCGGTGGTGCTGAGCCCGAACGGTGCCTTGTCGGTGTTCGCTCGCGACCCCGATGGGCGCATCACTCACACCTGGCAGCGCGGTCCCGAGCACGGTCACGCCTGGAATGACGCCTGGGTCGACATGGAAGGCGCCGTGCAAGGACGCCCCACCGTTGTGGTCGGGCGGGACGGGGGCATGGTGCTGTTCGCTCGCGGCACCGACAACGTGCTGCATCATCGCTGGCAGACCGGTACCGGCGGGCCCTGGTCGGCGTGGACGCCCTTGCACGGGCGGTTGACGAGTGATCCGGCGGTTGTGTTGAGCCCGAACGATGCCTTGTCGGTGTTCGCCCGCGACCCCGATGGGCGAGTCACGCACACGTGGCAGCGTGGTCCCGAGCACGGTCATGCCTGGAATGACACCTGGGTCGACATGGAAGGCGCTGTGCAAGGACGCCCCACTGTTCTCGTCGGGCGGGACGGGGGCATGGTGCTGTTCGCTCGCGGTACCGATGACGCGCTGCATCATCGCTGGCAGACCGGTACCGGCGGGCCCTGGTCGGCGTGGACGCCCTTGCACGGGCGGTTGACGAGTGATCCGGCCGTCGTCCTCAACCCCAGCGGTGACCTGTCGGTGTTCGGCCGCGCCCCGGACGGGCACCTCACCCACACCTGGCAGCGCGGTCCCGAACACGGTCACGCCTGGAACGACACCTGGGCCGACATGGGCGGGGAACTCGCGCTTGATTCCGACGGCAGTCCTCGGCAGCTCATTGAGTAAGACCATGGTGTTTCGTCGCACCAGCCGTGGCGAGCTCTGAGGAACGGCTGCTGCCGGACGAGTTGCGTCAGTTGTTCCAGAACAACGCCATCAGCCGTGTGCCTCCAGGTCGAACGAGGTTGGGGCCAGATGATCTGGCCGTTTCGCCGCGAGCGCCCCCGGGCTGTGCCCAGGGGCGCTGTCTCCGTCCAGTCGCGACGGGAGTTGGACGAGGTCCTCTACGGTCTTCGTATCGCGGACGGGCGTTGAGAGAAGGGTGAGCATGGCGAACGAGACGGAGCGCCTGGCGGGGTTCCTGTACGAGATCGGGCTTCTGAAGCGCTACAAGCGCACCGGGTGGCTTGTAGCGGGCGTGAACGATCCCGAGAGCATCGCCGATCACTCGCTCCGTACGGCGATCATCGCGAGCGTCCTGGCTGCGATGGAGGGGGCCAACCCCGAGCGTGCCGCACTGCTCAGCCTCTTCCATGACAGCCAGGAGACGCGCCTCACCGACATCCCCTATGTGGCCAAGCCGTACGTGAAGAAAGCGTCCAACGAGGAGGTCACCGAGCGCCAGACGCGCGGTTTGCCGGAGGCGGTCACCGCGATGATCACGGGTGTCGTCGCGGAGTACGAGGGCAAGGCCAGCGCCGAGGCGATGTGCGCCCGTGATGCGGACAAGCTCGAGTGCCTCATTCAGGCCATCGAGTATCGAGAGCACGGCAATCAGAACACCCAACCGTGGGTAGAAAGCTCAGTCGCCCAGCTCCAGACCGCGTCCGCCAAGCGACTCGCCGAGGAGGCGCAGAAGACCGGCTCTCTCGACTGGTTCATGCGAGCGTTGAACGGCGACGGGGACGAGTAGAACAGTCAGGCCCAGGCGGGGAACAGGGTTCCTACCTGGGCCTTCTCAGTGGGAGCGGGCGACGGGAATCGAACCCGCGTAGCCAGTTTGGAAGACTGGGGCTCTACCATTGAGCTACGCCCGCAGGCGGATGGAGGGCCGCTGGGGCCTCGATCGCCATCCCGTAGCGTACAGGGTTTTGGGGACGGGTGGAGACGGCGGCCGACCTCCCCGGTCGGGCTGGCGGGATTCGAACCCACGACCCCTGGCACCCAAAGCCAGTGCGCTACCAAACTGCGCTACAGCCCGCACCGCTGATCGCGATGACGGGAGAAGTCTAGTCCCGATCGGACCCCGGTCGCTCGACTAGTGCGACGTCCAGCAAGGTCCACCGCCTGCGGCGTGCTGCTCGGGTCGGGCAGCACGCCGCAGGCGACGGGCTAGCTGAGGTGGGTGCGGGCCTCGGTCGCGGCCGTGGTCAGGGCGTGCGGGAGTTTCTCCGGGTGGCGGCCGCCCGCGTTCGCGATTCTGCCCTTGCCGCCGGCGCCGCCGCCCAGTTCCTGCGCGGCGCGGGTCAGGAGGTCCCGGGCTGTGATGTCGAGGTCTGTGCCCACTGCGGCTACCAGTGCGGCCTTGCCGTTGGTGGTGGTACCCAGGATCACCACGCCGCGCGGGGTGAGGACGTCGGTCGCGATGGTGCGGAGGTCGGCCGGGTCCAGGTCGGGGACCGTCCGAGCCAGGAGCCAGCCTCGCCGTAGGGGTTCCTTGTGGGGTGAGAGGTGCATCGCCTGGTTACGCAGGTTCGTCCGGTGGAGTGCCTCCAGTTCGCGCTGGGTCGCCGCCAGGGTTTCCAGGCGCTGGCGTAGGCGGTCCGGTGCTTCGTCCGGGTGGACGTTCAGGAGTGACGCCAGTTCGTTGAGGAGCTGGGTCTGGTGGTCGTAGTGGCGCAGGGCGTCGGGGCCGGTGAGTGCCTCGATGCGGCGCAGGCCCGTGCCGATGGACGATTCGCCGACGATGTGCAGGGGGCCCGCCTGCGAGCCGTGGCCGACGTGGGTGCCGCCGCACAGTTCGCGGGACGCGTCACCGATGTCCACCACGCGGACGTCGTCGTTGTACTTCTCCCCGAACATCGCCAGCGCGCCCGCCCTCTCCGCCTCGGCGCGGCTGGTCTCCCAGACGCGTACCTCGGGGTCGTCCAGGAGGTAGTCGTTGACGAGGGTCTGCACGGGGACGGTGTCGACGGGGGAGAAGTGCGCGAAGTCGAAGCGCAGGCGGCCCGGTTCCACTCGGGAGCCGCGCTGGGTCGCGTGGTCGCCGAGGAGGCGGCGCAGCATCGCGTGCAGGACGTGGGTCGCGCTGTGGGAGCGCGCGGTCGCTTCGCGCCGGTCGGCGTCGATGGTCGCCTCGGCGTCGTCGCCGGGGCGCAGCTCGCCGTCCAGGACGCGGACGGTGTGGACGTGCAGGCCGTCCAGCCCGAGCTGGGTGTCGAGGACGCGCAAGGTCGCATCGGTGGTGCGGATCGTTCCGGTGTCGCCGACCTGGCCGCCCGATTCGGCGTAGAACGGGCTGCGGGACAGGATCACCTCGATCTCGTCGCCCTCGTGCGCGATCCGGCGTTCGCCGGTGGGGTCGACGAGCGCGGTGACGCGTGTGTCCGCGGTTTCGGTGCGGTGGCCGACGAAGTCGGTGAGGCCGTGGCGTGCGGTGATGCGGCGGTAGTGGTCCTGCCGGGCGACCGCGCCGCCCTTGCGGTCGCGGCCGGCGTGGTGCGCCTGGCGGCGCTGCCGGTCGAGGAGTTCGGCGAACTCGTCCTCGTCGACGGTGAGGCCCGCCGAGCGCGCCGCGTCGATGGTCAGGTCGATCGGGAAGCCGTAGGTGTCGTGCAGCTCGAACGCCGTGCGGCCGGAGATGGTGGACGTCGCGCGGCCGATCGCCGTGTCGAGGAGGCGGGTGCCCTGGCGGAGCGTCCGGTCGAACGCCTCCTCCTCGGCGGTGACCACCTGGCGGATGAGGCCGGACTGCGGCGCCAGTTGCGGGTAGTTGCCGACGACGCTGGACGTCAGGTCCGGCAGCGCGAGGTCGATGCCGAGGCGGCGCGCGTGCTTGATCGCGCGGCGCATCAGGCGGCGCAGGACGTAGCCGCGTCCGTCACGGGCGGGCAGGACGCCGTCCGCGATGAGGAACGCGATCGAGCGGGAATGCTCGGTGACGACGCGGAAGGAGGTCGAGTCGTCGCTGCCGTCTCGGCCGGGATACGCGCGTCCCGCCATTTCCTGGACGAGGTGGAGGGTCGGTGCGAGGAGGTCGGTCTCGCAGACGGTATCGACCCCCTGCAGAATCGTGGCGAGGCGGTCGAGGCCGAGGCCCGTGTCGATGTTCCGCGCCGGGAGTTCGCCCAGGATCGGGTAATCGTCCTTACCCGTTCCTTCGCCGCGGAGGTTCTGCATGAAGACCAGGTTCCACAGTTCCTGGTAGCGCTCCCCGTCCACGGCCGGGCCGCCTTCGCGCCCGAAGGACGGGCCCCGGTCGTAGTGGAGTTCGGAGGACGGTCCGCATGGGCCGGGTACGCCCATCGACCAGTAGTTGTCCTCCATGCCCAGCCGCTGGATGCGGTCCGAGGGGACGCCGATGCGCCGCCACAGCCGGTGCGCTTCGTCGTCGTCCCGGTACACGGTGACCCACAGGCGGGCCGGGTCGAGATCGTAGTGGCGGGTGAACAGTTCCCACGCCCAGGCGATCGCGTCTTCCTTGAAGTAATCGCCGAAGGAGAAGTTGCCGAGCATTTCGAAGAACGTCGCGTGCCGCGTGGTGCGGCCCACGTTCTCGATGTCGGACGTGCGCGCGCATTTCTGCACCGAGACCGCGCGGGGATGCTCCGGCGCGGTCTCGCCGAGGAAGTACGGCTTGAACTGGTTCATGCCCGCGTTCGTCAGCAGCAGCGTCGGATCGGACGGGACGAGCGGGCTCGACGGCACGACGCGGTGGTCGCGTTCCTGGAAGAAGTCGAGAAAGGTCGCGCGGATGTCAGCAGAGCGCATGGGACGGCCTCACGAGGTCGATGGGATGACGGCGCACACCGCCGAGCCGGGCCGGGCACGACTGCTCGTTCCCCAGCTCGGCGCGGCTAGCTCGCCGTCCCACCTCGTGAATGTCCATCGCCGCCCACCGTACCTCCGCGTCCCGGGCGGCGGCACATGCATTTCCGGGTGCGGTGAGCGGCGTCGCTCACGACGTGGAGGCTCAGGGCGAGCCGTTCGCGGACCTCGCGGAAGGCTCCTCCACGACGCCGCGGGCGTCGTAGTCGGCGCGCGCGCTGTCGATCTGGTTGATGTGGTTCTCCGCCCACTGCACGAGGGTCTCGGCCGCGTCCATCAGCGTGGTGCCGAGAGGCGTGAGGGAGTACTCCACGCGGGGCGGGACGACCGGGTACACGGTCCGCGTGACGATGCCGTCGCGTTCGAGGCCGCGCAGCGTGACGGTCAGCATCCGCTGGCTGATGCCGTCGATCTCGCGCTTCAGTTCGGTGAACCGCTTGGTCCGCTCGCCGAGCACGGCGATGACCTGCAGCGACCACTTGTCGCCGACCCGGTCGAGGATCTCGCGGGCCCGGCATCTCTCGGGGGTGTACTCCATGGTTCTCTCCAGGTGACCGGGGCAGAAAAAAGTGCCTTCTTGTGCCGACCCCGGGGGTCTCCGCACGATGGAGGCGGTTACCGATCGGAACCGCCTTACCATTCATAACCCTAGGAGACACCATGACCACGGAGCTTGTCGAGATCCCCGGCTACGTCGCCGGGACCTGGACGATCGACCCCCTCCACTCCGGCGTCGGCTTCACCATCCGGCACCTGATGGTCAGCAAGGTCCGCGGCCGGTTCGGGACGTTCGAGGGGACGATCGTGACCGGCGACGACCCCCTCGACTCCTCGGTCACCGCGACCGTCGACCTCTCCTCGGTCGACACCGGCAACAGCATGCGGGACGAGCACGTCCGGTCCGCCGACTACCTGGACGTCGTGAAGTACCCCACGATGACCTACCGGTCCACCGGGGTGCGCAGGGACGGCGACGGCTTCGTCCTGGACGGCGAGCTCTCGCTGCGCGGCGTCACGAAGGAGGTCCCGCTCCGGCTGGAGATCGAGGGCTTCGGCCCCGACCCCTTCCGGGAGGACGACCCGTTCAAGGGCGCCCGCGCCGGGTTCACCGCGACGGGCGAGATCAGCCGGCTGGAGTTCGGGGTCGGCGACACCGCGAAGGTCCCGGGCGGCGCCGGCCTCGGGCTGGGGGAGAAGGTCCAGATCATCCTGGAGATCGAGGCCGTCCTGCAGACCGGGTGACGCCCCGCGGCGGCGGGCCTGCGCGGGTCAGCGTTCCGCGAGCAGCGGGGGAAGCGCCTCCAGCGTCGTGATGCGCGGAACGGTGAGGCCGTCCGGGGCGGGGGCGCCGGAGCGGTCGAGCCAGATGCCCGCCAGGCCCGCCGCGGCGGCGCCCTCGGCGTCGACGCCGAGCCGGTCGCCGACATAGGCGGCGCGCTCGGCGGGGACGCCGAGGACCGCGCAGGCCGTCCGGAAGATCCCGGCGTCCGGCTTGGCGGTGCCCGCCTCGCTGGACGCAACGACCCGCGGCAGGACGTCCGCCAGGCCGATCGCGGTGACCTTCCGGCGCTGCTGCCGGGCGTCCCCGTTGGTGATCACTCCGAGCCGCAGGCCGCGCGCCGCCAGGACGTCCAGGACGCCCCGCACCTCGGGGAACGGGCGCCACGCCGCCTCGTACCGCGCCACGTACTGGGCGAGCCACGCGTCGGCGCGGGCGCCGTCCCAGTCGCCGAGCCCCAGGTCCCGGGCGAGCTGGACGATCCGGACGCGGCGCTGGCCGGTGAAGTCCAGCTCGCCCGCCAGGTACCGGTCGACGGCGTCCTCGGTCAGCTCGTGCCAGCGCCGGACGAGCCAGCCCTCGTCCACGTCGGGGAACAGGCCGGCGATCGCCTCGCCCGCGGCGCCCTCGTGGTCGAGGAGCGTCCCGTCGAGGTCGAACAGCGCCGCGCTGATCATCGCGCGGCCTCCGCGGTCCCGATCCCGTGCGCTTCGGCGAGGACGCGCGCGGCCTCCAGGACCGCCGCGCGTCGGCGCGCCAGGGCGGCGGCCTCGTCGTCCTCGTCCAGGATCAGCCGGCGCAGCTGCGGGACGGCGAAGTTCCACGCGATGAGGCCGAACACGGTGAACATCAGGTCCTTGACCTCCGCCCCGGCGCCCGGCTCCGCGGGATCTCCGGCGGCTCCGGCGAAGCGGTCCGCCTTCCGCTGGAACGCCTCACGGCGCTCGTCCTCGCCCTGGACCTCGCCCCGCGTCTCCAGGGCCTCCCACAGCAGGAGCCTGATCAGCTCCGGATGCTCCTGGTACCAGTCGAAGAGGCGGCCCACGGACTCGGTCAGGCGGGCGGGGTCGATGTCGGACGCCCGCCCGATCTCCTCCATCTTCGCCCGCACCACGGCGCCGAACAGCTTCTCCTTGCCGCCGAAGTACAGGTAGATGGCCTGCTTGTTGGCCCGTGCCTCGGTGGCGATGCGCTCGATCCGGGCGCCTGCGAGCCCGCGCGCGGCGAACTCGGCGGAGGCGGCCTCGAAGATCCGCCGGCGGGTCGCCTCGGCGTCGTAGCTCATGCCCGAATTAAACCATCCGGTTGACTTTGCGCCCGGCACGGGTCCATTGTAAACCAACCGGATGTTTTATTTAGGAGGGCCCATGGCCACGACCACCCCGCCCGCGTCCATCCCCGTCCGCTCACCGCTCCCATCGGGCCTCGCCGGGCGGACGGCGGTGCTCCTCGGCGGCAGTTCGGGCATCGGCCTGGCCGCCGCCGGGCTGCTCGCCTCGGTGGGCGCGCGGATCCTGCTCGTCGGCCGCGACGAGGAGCGCCTGAAGGCGGCCGTCGCCCGCGTGACCGCCGGCGCCCGGCCCGACGCCGCCGCCGAGGTGCGCGGGGTGCCCGCCGACGTCACCGACGCCGACGCGATCGCAGAGGTCTTCGAGCACGCCGGCGCCGTCGACCACGTCCTGATGACGGCCGGTTCCCCCGCCGGCATCGGCCTGGTCACCGAGGTCGCCGGAGACGCCGCGCAGGCCGCCGTCGCGACTCCGGTGGCGGGGGTGCTCGGCGTCGTGCGGGCCGCCGTCCCGCGCCTGGAGCCGGGCGGCTCGATCACGCTCAGCTCGGGCATCCTCGTGCCGCGCCCGCGTCCGGGCATGTCCGTGCCGGTCGCCGCCGCCGGCGCCGTCGAGACGCTCGCCCGCGCGCTGGCCGTCGAGCTGGCCCCGTCCCGCCTGCGGGTCAACGCGATCCGGTACGGCGCCATCGACACGCCGCTGCTGCGCAGCCGCTTCGGAGCCCCCGGACCGGAGGCCGACGCCGCGATGGCCGAGGAGGGGGCCGCCGCCATGGCCGAGGCGGGGGCCGCTGCCATGGCCGAGGCGGGCGCCGCTGCCATGGCCGAGGCGGGCGCCGCCATGCCGCTCGGACGGTTCGGGACGGCCGAGGAGGCCGCCTCCGCCGCCGTCTTCCTGATGGCCAACCCCTACATGAGCGGCGAGGTCCTCACGGTGGACGGCGGCCAGTCCCTCGTCTGACTCCCGCGAAGGGGCGGGCCCCCGACCGGCGTCCGCCTGGTCGGGGGCCCGATGTCTCGGCCTGTCCAGGGGCTGGGAGGCCCGTTCCTGTGCGCGGCTCGGCCGAGACGGCTCAGCGCGCTCAGCCGAGTCCGCCGCGCATCGCGGAGATCAGCTCGCCGTTCGCGGTGTCGCCGCTCAGCTCCCAGAAGAAGGCGCCCGCCAGGCCCTGGTCCTTGGCGTAGGCCATCTTCCCGCCGATGGTGGACGGGGTGTCGTAGCTCCACCACTCGCTCCCGCACTTGGCGTAGGCGGTGCCGGCGACGGTGCCGGTGGCGGGGCACTTGCCCTTGAGGACCTTGTAGTCCTCGATGCCGGCCTCGTAGGTGCCGGGCGCGGCGCCGGTGGCGGTGCCGCCGGGCTCGGACTGGGTGACGCCCGTCCAGCCGCGGCCGTAGAAGCCGATGCCGAGCAGGAGCTTGCCCGCCGGGACGCCCTTGGCCCTGAGCTTGGCGATGGTGTCGGCGGAGTTGAACCCGGCCTGCGGGATGCCCGGGTAGGACGTGAGCGGCGAGTGCGGCGCCGTCGGCCCCTGGGCGGCCCAGGCGCCGAAGTAGTCGTAGGTCATCGGGTTGTACCAGTCGACGTACTGGGCGGCGCCGGCGTAGTCGGTCACGTCCATCTTGCCGCCGTCGCTCGCGTCGGCGGTGATCGCGGCGGTGACCAGGTTGCCGGACCCGAACTTGGCCCGCACCGCGCCCATCAGCCGCTTGAAGGCGTCCGGCCCGCTGGTGTCGCAGGTCAGGCCGCAGGCGTTCGGGTACTCCCAGTCGATGTCGATGCCGTCGAACACGTCGGCCCAGCGCGGGTCCTCGACGAGGTTGTAGCAGGACTCGGCGAACGCGGCCGGGTTCTGCGCGGCCTGGGCGAAGCCGCCGGACCACGTCCAGCCGCCGAACGACCAAAGGATCTTCAGGTCCGGGTGCAGCTTCTTCAGCTTGCGGAGCTGGTTGAAGCTGCCGCGCAGCGGCTGGTCCCACGTGTCGGCGACGCCGTCGACGCTCTGGTCGGCGGTGTAGGCCTTCTCGTAGTCGGCGAAGGAGTCGCCGACCGCGCACTTGCCCCCGGTGACGTTGCCGAACGCGTAGTTGATGTGGGTCAGCTTGGCCGCAGAGCCGCTCGTCTCGATGTTCTTGACGTGGTAGTTGCGCTGGTAGACGCCCCACTCGGCGAAGTAGCCGATGACCTTGCCGCCTGCGCCGGGGGTGCCGCCGCCGTCATCGGTGGTGACCGACACGGAGGCCGACGCGGGGGAGGTGTTCCCGGCGGCGTCGGTGGCCCTGACGGTGAACGTGTAAGCGGTCTTGGCGGACAGCCCGTTGACGGTCGCGCTCGTACCGGTCGTGGAGACGGCCTTGCTGGAGCCGTTGTAGACGTCGTAGCCCTTCACGCCGACGTTGTCGGTCGAAGCGTTCCAGGACAGCGTCACGCTGGTGGCGGTCTTGCCGGTGGCGGTGAGGCCGGACGGGGCGCTCGGGGCCTCGGTGTCGTCGCCGGGGCCGCCCGTCCCATCGCAGGATGCGCCGTTGACCGTGCAGTTGGCGAACCACCCGGAGCCGCTGCCGCCGAACCCGAAGCTCGTGCTCGCGCCGGCCGCGATCGTGCCGTTCCAGCCCGCGTTGGCGAAGGTGTAGTGGTTCCCGGAGACGGTCTTCGTCGCGTTCCACACGTTGCCGATGGACGTCCCGGAGGGCAGGTCCGCCTCCAGCCTCCAGCCGTTGACGGCCGCGCCGGTGCCGTTGGTGATGGTGCAGGTCCCGTCGAAGCCGGTGCCCCAGTCGGAACCCTTCGTGCAGGTGGCGGTGACGGTCCCCGCCGACGACGCCGGGGGCGCCGTGAGCAGGGCGGTGGCCACCGCGAGTGTCGCTGCGCCGGCGAGCGCGATCGCCCGCCGTCCGCCCGGTCGTGACATGATTCTCCGTTCGGTCCGGCCCCCGAATCAAACAGGAATCCCCGCTCACTCTTAGGAAACTTTCCTAAGAATTGGGAGGATGTTAACCGGGCGGAAGGGTGCGTTCAAGGGCCTGCGGCGACCCCCTCCGCCCCGCCGCGGGTGGTCTAAGCGACTGCCTGGACACGTACGGTCCGCACGCGGAGAAAAGTTCAGGACGCCCCGAACCAGCCGGGCATGTCCAGCCGCCAGAGGTCGGCGGGCGTCATCCGGCGCAGGTCGTGCTCCAGGGCCCGGACGCGGTCCGCGCCGAGCGTCCGCACCCACTCGGCCCGGATCCGCGCGAAGGCCAGTGCGGAGCGGTCGAGCGAGTCGATGCCGCGCGCGGTCAGCCGGACGATCTTGCGCCGGGCGTCCCGGGGGTCGGTGCCGCGCTCCAGGTATCCGGCGCGTTCCAGGGACGTGACCATCTTGCCCGCGGCCTGCTTGGACACCCCGAGCCGGTGGCCGAGCTCCACGGCCGTCGTGCCGTCCGGGCCGATGGCCTGGAAGACGAAGCCGTGCATCGGGCGCAGTTCGGGATGGCCCGCGCGCGCCAGTTCGGCGTGCACCTCGTCGACGATCACGCGGAAGGCCAGGAAGAGCCGCAGCGGAAGCTCGAAGCCGGGCCCGTCCAAGGGCTCGCCGCCTGGAGCGGGGGCGTCGGAGGGGGTGCCGTCGCTTGACATGAAAGACAACCTCGTTGACTATATGGACAACCGTGTTGTCTAAACCTAGGGGATCGGGACCCATGACGCTCATCAGCACCGCCGACGGACGCCGCACCGAGACGCCGAACGGCACCATGACCACGTTCGCGACGCCCACCCAGGGCGGTACCGAGGGCCTTGCCGTCTGGCGCGTCGACATGCTGCCCGGGAGGACCGGCCCGCGGCACGCCTTCGACACCGAGCAGGTGTGGACGTTCCTGGACGGCGCCGCGACCATCGACCTCGACGGCCGCACGCTGGTGGCCGGGCCGGGCGACACCGTCGTCCTCCCGCCGCGCGCGCCCCGCCAGATGACGACCGGCGACACCGGGTTCACCGCGGTCGTCGCCGCGCACGCCGGCTGCCTCGCCTACGACCCCGACGAGCTGGTCGACGACACCCGCTGCGCGATCGCCCCCCAGGGCACCGAGCGGCTCGTCCCGCCGTGGGCCCGGTAGCCCCCAACGGCCAGGGGCGTCGGTTCAGGCGCCCAGGTAGGCGAGGACGGCCAGCACCCGCCGGTTGTCGTCCTCCGACTGCGGCAGCCCGAGCTTGCCGAAGATGCTGTTGGTGTGCTTGCTGATCGCCTTCTCGGTGACGAACAGCTTCGCGGCGATGGCGGCGTTCGACCGCCCCTCCGCCATCAGCCCGAGCACCTCGCGCTCGCGGGGGGTCAGCCGCTGGAGCGGCTCCTCGCGGGCGTGCCGGGTGAGCAGCTGGGCCACCACGTCCGGGTCGAGCGCGGTGCCGCCCTCCGCGACCCGGCGCACCGCCTCCACGAACACCTTCACGTCCGACACGCGGTCCTTCAGCAGGTAGCCGATGCCGCCGCTGCTGTCGGACAGCAGCTCCCGCGCGTACAGCTGCTCCACGTGCTGGGACAGCACCAGCACCGGCAGGCCGGGGATCTCCTTGCGGGCCTCCAGCGCCGCCCGCAGCCCCTCGTCGGTGAACGTCGGCGGGAGCCGGACGTCCACCACCGCGACGTCCGGCCGGTGCGCGGTGAGCGCCCGCAGCAGCGAGGGCCCGTTGTCGACCGCCTCGACGACCTCGCATCCGAACGCCTCGAGGATGCGGATCAGTCCGTCCCGGAGGAGGGCGAGATCTTCGGCGATGACAACGCGCACGGCAGCTCCATGGTGACGATGGTCGGCCCACCGGACGGGCTCGTCACGGCCATCGTGCCATCGAAGGCCGCGAGCCTGCGCTCGATCCCGCGCATCCCGCTGCCGGCGGCCGGGTCCGCGCCGCCCGTCCCGTCGTCCCCGACGATCATCAGCAGCCGGCCGCCGGAGTGCTCGACCTGCACCCAGGCCCGCCGCGCCCCGCTGTGCTTGACGACGTTGGCGAGCATCTCCGCGACCGCGAAGTACGCCGCCGACTCGACCGGCGCCTCGGCCCGCCCCGGCAGGTCGACGTGCACGTCCACGGGCAGCGGCAGGCTCAGCGCCAGCGCGCGCACCGCGCCGTCCAGCCCGCGCTCGGCCAGCACCGGCGGGTGGATGCCGCGCACCAGGTCGCGCAGCTCCGTCAGCGCCGTCCCGCTCGCCTCCCGCGCCTCGGCGAGGAGCTGCTGCGCGGTCTCCGGGTCGTGCTTCATCATCTCCTCGGCGAGCCCGATGTTCATGCTCAGCGCGACGAGCCGGGCCTGCGCGCCGTCGTGCAGGTCACGTTCGATGCGGCGCAGCTCCGCGGCGGAGGAGTCGACGGTCTGCGCGCGCGTCTCGGTCAGCCGGTGCACGCGCTCGGCCAGCGCGCTCCGCGTCGGCGCCAGCAGCAACCGGTTGAACAGCGCGTGCCCTTTCAGGATCGCCCCGGCGGCCGGAACAGAGATCAGCAGCAGCAGGGCGCCGCCCACGATCGTGCCCACGTAGCCGACGGCGCCGAAGTCGTCGATCATCCAGAACGGGCCCCAGCCGTAGCCGGACAGCAGCGCGACCCACCACGCCACGAACAGGCCCTCCAGCCCGTACACGATCATGCCGCCGGCCAGCACCCCGAGGACGAGCGCGACCGGCACGTTCAGCAGCGACCACAGCAGGTCGCGCCAGGACGCCGGGTCGCCGAGCACCCACTTCAGGCGTCCGATCGGGCCGGACGCCCCGGCCGGTTCCGGCCGGTACGGCTCCGGGATCGACACCCCGTGCCAGTTCGCCGCCAGGCTCCGCTGCAGGTTCGCCACCGCCCGGATGGCCAGCAGGACCGAGGGCGCCAGCACGATCCCGACGCCCAGCGGGATGAAGGCGATCGACAGCACGGCGAGGATGAACAGCGGAAGGTTCACCGCGTAGGCCAGGACGATCTGCGCCACCGAGCGGAGGACGTTGAGGAGGCTCTCGCGGGCGAGCGCGCCCAGCCGGTCGATGAGGCGATTCCTGCCGTCCACCCGTCCTCCAGGAGATCCGATGTTCCAGGGGGAGCACGCCGCGGCGGCTCCCGGTCCCACCATTGTGTCGCCGGACGCCCGGCCGCCCAGTGGGGCTAAGCCCCCGAACAGGGGCGGATCATGGGGGAGTTAGACCTACCCTCGGGGCGGGGCGAGCGGGACGGCCGGCCGCTCATTCGGGCGGCGACAAGACAACCGGCCCCGTTCCCTGGACAATGCACAGGCGACACCCAGGGGAGAAAGCGAATCCAAGCTGTGACAGCGACCATCAGCCAGACGTCCACCGGCCCGACCACGCCGTCCATCACCCAGCGCATCGCCGAGGAGATCGGCGTCCGCGAGGGGCAGGTGCGGGTCGCGGTGGACCTGCTCGACGGCGGGGCGACCGTCCCGTTCATCGCCCGGTACCGCAAGGAGGCCACCGGAACGCTCGACGACGCGCAGCTCCGCGCCGTGGAGGAACGGCTGCGCTACCTGCGCGAGCTGGACGAGCGGCGCGCCGCCATCCTCGAGTCGGTCGAGTCGCAGGGCAAGCTCACCGACGAGCTCCGCGCCCAGATCATGGCCGCCGAGTCCAAGGCGCGCCTGGAGGACATCTACCTCCCGTACAAGCCCAAGCGGCGCACCAAGGCGCAGATCGCCCGCGAGGCCGGGCTCGAACCGCTCGCCGAACTGCTGCTGGGCGACCCGTCCCGCGACCCGCGCGCCGAGGCCGCCGCCTACGTCGACGCCGAGAAGGGCGTCGCGGACGAGGCCGCCGCGCTGGAGGGCGCCCGCGCCATCCTCGTCGAGCGCTTCGCTGAGGACGCCGACCTCATCGGCGCGCTGCGCGAGCGCATGTGGAACCAGGGCCGGATGGTCTCCCGCGTCCGGGAGGGCAAGGAGGAGAGCGGCGCCAAGTTCTCCGACTACTTCGACTTCGCCGAGCCGTTCGCCAAGCTGCCCTCGCACCGCGTCCTCGCGCTGTTCCGCGGCGAGAAGGAGGAGGTCCTCGACCTCGACCTGGAGCCCGAGGAGGCCGACGACTCCGCGGCGCGCAGCTCCTACGAGGCGGAGATCGCGCGCCGGTTCGAGATCTCCGACCGGGGCCGCCCGGGGGACGCGTGGCTGGCCGACGCCGTCCGCTGGGCCTGGCGCACCCGGATCCTCGTCCACCTCGGCATCGACCTGCGCACCCGGCTGCGGCAGGAGGCCGAGGACGAGGCGGTCCGGGTGTTCGCCGCGAACCTGCGCGACCTGCTCCTCGCCGCGCCCGCCGGCACCCGCACCACCATGGGCCTGGACCCGGGCCTGCGCACCGGCGTGAAGGTCGCCGTCGTGGACGCCACCGGCAAGGTCGTCGCGACCGACACGATCTACCCGCACGAGCCGCGCCGCAAGTGGGACGAGTCGATCGAGACGCTCGCCGGGCTGGCCCGCGAGCACAGGGTCGACCTCGTCTCGATCGGCAACGGCACCGCGTCGCGGGAGACCGACAAGCTCGCCGCCGAGCTGATCGCCCGGCACCCCGACCTCAAGCTCACCAAGATCATGGTGTCGGAGGCGGGCGCGTCGGTGTACTCGGCGTCGGAGTACGCGGGCCGCGAGCTGCCCGGCATGGACGTCTCGCTGCGCGGCGCGGTGTCCATCGCCCGCCGCTTGCAGGACCCGCTCGCCGAGCTGGTCAAGATCGACCCCAAGTCGATCGGCGTCGGCCAGTACCAGCACGACGTCTCCGAGGTGAAGCTGTCCCGCTCGCTGGACGCCGTCGTCGAGGACTGCGTGAACGCCGTCGGCGTGGACGTCAACACCGCGTCCGCGCCGCTGCTCACCCGCGTGTCCGGCATCGGCGAGGGCCTCGCGGAGAACATCGTCGCGCACCGCGACGCGCACGGCCCGTTCCGCAGCCGCGCCGGGCTGAAGGAGGTGCCGCGCCTCGGGCCGAAGGCGTTCGAGCAGTGCGCCGGGTTCCTGCGCATCCCGGGCGGCGACGACCCGCTGGACGCCTCCAGCGTGCACCCGGAGGCGTACCCGGTCGTCCGCCGGATCCTGGACGCCGCCGGCGGCGACATCAAGGGCCTCATCGGCAACACCGCCGTGCTGCGCTCGCTGCGGCCCGCCGACTTCGTCGACGGCGCCTTCGGGCTGCCGACCGTCACCGACATCCTCGCCGAGCTGGAGAAGCCGGGACGCGACCCGCGCCCGGCGTTCAAGACGGCCGCGTTCAAGGAGGGCGTCGACAAGATCTCCGACCTCGAGCCCGGGATGCTGCTGGAGGGCGTCGTCACCAACGTCGCCGCCTTCGGCGCGTTCGTCGACGTCGGCGTCCACCAGGACGGGCTCGTCCACATCTCCGCGATGTCCGACAAGTTCGTGGAGGACCCGCGCGACGTCGCCAAGCCCGGCGACATCGTCCGCGTGAAGGTCCTGGACGTCGACCTGCAGCGCAAGCGCATCTCGCTCACCCTGCGCCTGGACGACGAGCCCGGTGGTGGCAAGCAGGGCGGCGGTAAGCAGGGCGGTGGCAGGCAGGGCGGCGCCAAGCAGGCCGGCGGCGGGCAGGGCGGCGGGCAGGCCGGCGGCGGGCAGGGCGGCGGACGTCCCGGGAAGCAGGGCGGCGGTCGGCAGAACCGCGGCGGCCAGAACCAGCGCGGCGGCGACCGGCCTCGCGGGGGCCAGGGCCGGGGCGGCCAGCAGGGCCGCGGCGGTCAGGGAGGCGGCGGCGCCATGGCCGACGCGCTCCGCCGGGCCGGTCTCGACAAGGGCCTCCCGGGCGGCGACTCCAAGCGCCGCTGAGACGTACCGGTCCCCGGCCTCAGGCGGAGGCCGGGGACTGCGACGTCCGGCGATTCACTCGCTGAAGCCGCGCCAGCGCCCGTCCGACCCGCTCTCGGTCGGCGTCTGCGGACGGATCGGGCGGCGCGGCGGGCCCGGCTCCCGCGACGCCCCCTCGTGCGGGGCCTCGTGCGGGGCCTGCCCGCCTCCGTCGTGCTGGGCGTGCGGGTGCTCGTATCCCTCCGGCCGGTTGTAGGGGCCCTGGCCGAGCGGGTCCTGCGCGTAGGGGGAGCGCGGCGGCGGCACCGGAGCGCCGTACACCTCGCCGAGCCGGGGCCCGCCCAGCACCGGGCCGCCGACCGAGGACCCGCCGAACGGGTCGCGCGCGGCGGCGGCGTCCGCCCGGGCCCCGGCCTCGCCGGAGGCGTCCCCCGGCCCCTCCTCGACCGGCCGGTGCCGCGGGAACTGCAGGACGGCGATCGCGCCGAGCGCCAGCGCGCCGAGCCGCATCGCCGAGCGGGGGGCGTCCTGCGGCCACGGCTCGGCGTACAGGAACGAGCCCATCGCGAGCAGGTAGGACTTCGCGGCCACCGTCATGACCGTCGCGACGATCGAGACCCGGCAGCGCTGGAACGCCGTCACCATGATCCCGAACCCGATGGCGGCCGCCACCACGGTCAGGTACGGCCACGGCGTCGCGAGGATGCCGGCGTCGGCGGCGTGCGGGTCGTCGCTCCACCCCTTGATCGCCAGCTCGGCGGTGCCGACCGGGAAGCCGGCGCTGAGCCCGTAGGCGATGCCGGTGACCGGGCGCGCGTGCCGGCCGTCCGGCCGGTGGTCGCCGAGCACGAGGATGAGCACCGGGACCAGCACCGCCGGCGCCACCACGATGGCGATCTTCCACAGCGGGGCGTCCGCCGAGCCGATCGGCTCGTCCCCGTTGAGGGACGCGGTCAGCAGCAGGATCGCCGCGCCCGTCAGCAGCAGGCTCAGCCACTCGCGCGCGGTGAGCCGCTCGCCGAAGAACGCGAGCGCGATCAGCAGCAGCGGCACGATGCCGGACATGAAGATCGGCACGGCGGTGGACAGCGGCAGGTTCCGCAGCGCCATGATCTGCAGGGTGAGCCCGCCGAGCACGATCGCCAGCGCGATCAGGAAGATCCAGTTGCGCACGATCGTCCAGATCATGTGCGCGATGCGGTTGCCCCGCAGAGCGGGCATCCGGTCCGCCGCCAGCTTGAACACGGCGAACCCGAGGTAGTAGAGACCGGTCGCACTGAAGGCCGCGGCTATCCCGTTCATCCCGGACGAGTATGGGGGTTCACGGCACTTATGTCACTGCCTGTACGGCATCGTTGACAGTGTTCGCCGGTGTTGCCGGCGTCCGGTGTCCGCAGCCGGCGCCGCGACCCCATACACTTGAGCGCGCGAAGGCGCGGAGCCGGCTCTCGGCGTGCCCGCGCCCCTCGAGTTGAGCACGCGTCGAACGCCGCGGCCGAGACAGCGCCCGATCAAGGAGACCAACCCCAGTGAAGACCGATGTCGAGGAGCTGACCCCCACCCGGGTCAAGCTCACCGTCGAGGTTCCGTTCGACGAGCTCAAGCCGAACCTCGACAAGGCGTACAAGGAGATCTCGCAGCAGGTGCGGATCAAGGGCTTCCGGCCCGGCAAGGTCCCCGCCCCGCTGATCGACAAGTACGTCGGCCGGGGTGCGGTCCTCCAGGAGGCCGTCAACGACGCCCTGCCGGAGCTGTACGGCCGCGCCGTCGAGGAGTCCGAGATCTTCGTGCTCGGGCAGCCCGACGTCGAGGTGACCGAGCTGGACGACGGCACCCAGTTCGCGTTCACCGCCGAGGTCGACATCCGGCCGAAGTTCGAGGTGCCCGACTACGACGGCCTCGAGGTCGTGGTGGACGACGCCGAGGTCACCGAGGAGCAGGTCGAGGAGACCCTCGGCAACCTGCGCGAGCGGTTCGCCTCCCTCACCAACGCCGAGCGCGCCGCCGAGGAGGGCGACTTCGTCTCCATCGACCTGGTCGCCCGGATCGACGGCGAGGAGGTGGAGGACGCCTCCACCACCGGCTACTCCTACGAGGTCGGCAGCAAGTCGGCCATCGAGGGGCTGGACGAGGCGCTGACCGGCCTGGCCGCCGGCGAGGAGGCCACGTTCACCGGCACCCTGACCGGCGGCGAGCACGCCGGCGAGGAGGCCGAGATCACCGTCACGGTGCAGAGCGTCAAGGTCAAGAACCTGCCCGACCTGGACGACGAGTTCGCCCAGCTCGCCAGCGAGTTCGACACCATCGACGAGCTGCGCGAGGACGTCCGGACCCGGCTCGGCCGGCAGGTGAAGCTGCAGCAGCTGTCCGAGGCGCGCGACAAGGCCCTCGAGGCGCTGCTGGAGAAGGTCGACATCCCGCTTCCGGAGAAGGTCGTGGAAGAGGAGATCGGCCGCCGCAACCAGCAGCTGGAGCAGCAGCTCCAGATGGCCGGCATGTCCAAGGAGGACTACCTCAAGGAGGAGGAGAAGACGGCCGAGGAGTTCGACACCGAGGTCGCCGACGCCGCCCGCCTCGCGGTCAAGGGCGGGTTCGTCCTCGACCAGCTCGCCGTCCAGGAGGAGCTGGGCGTCGAGAACGAGGAGCTGAGCGAGTACGTCGTCTCGCAGGCGATGCAGATGGGCGTGCAGCCCCAGCAGCTCGCCGAGTACCTGACGCAGAACAACCAGCTCCCGGCGATCGTCTCGGAGGTGCTGCGCAGCAAGGCGCTGAACCTCGTCGTCGAGCACGTCACCGTCAAGGACGAGTCGGGCAACGAGATCGACGTCGAGGCCGTCCAGCGCGAGCTGAACGGCGAGACCGGCGAGACCGTCCGGGCGGAGGAGGGCGAGGACGCCGAGGAGGCGCCCGCCGAGCCCGCCGAGGCCGCTGAGGCCGCCGCTGAGGAGGCCCCGGCCGCCGAGGCGAAGGACGAGAAGGACGCCAAGGACAAGGACGCCTGAGGCCGCTGAGGCCTCGCCCCGCCGCAGGGGGGAGGCCGCGCGCCTCCGGGACGTCCCCGGCGCATCGCGGACACGCCCCGCACCCGGCCACCGGGTGCGGGGCGTGTCCCATTCCGGCCGGACCGCCCCGGCGGGCCCCGCGGCGCGCCGAGTCGTCCAGGGCCGTCCCGCGGTGTGCCGGATCGTCCCGCGGCGCGCCGGGGGCGTCCCGGGCCATGTCGGGGCCGTGCCGGGCCGCTCCGCGGGCCGCCGCGTCGGCGAAGATCGTCCGGAACGCGCGGGACATCCGCCCGCACGCGGGTACGCCCCTGGCGAAAAGGCGGCCCCCCGGGCTTAACCGGGCCCGGGAGCGCGTTAATGTCCAAGCATCCGAACCGATTAAAAGGACCGGAGGAACACCCGGTGAGCATGCCTCCGACTTTCGACGAGTCGTCGCGGATCCAGGCGCGGGTCGCCGAGGCGCCCCTGTTGCCTCTGGGCGACCAGCTGTTCCAGCGGCTGCTGCGCGAGCGCATCGTCTTCCTCGGCCAGCAGGTCGACGACGACATCGCCAACCGCATCTGCGCCGAGCTCCTGCTGCTGTCGGCCGAGGACGGCCGCCGCGACATCACGCTCTACATCAACTCGCCAGGTGGCTCCGTCACCGCCGGCATGGCGATCTACGACATCATGCAGTACGTCCCGAACGACATCGTGACGGTGGGCATGGGCCTCGCCGCGTCGATGGGCCAGTTCCTGCTCTGCGCGGGCACCCACGGCAAGCGCTACGCGCTGCCGCACGCCCGGATCATGATGCACCAGCCGTCCGGCGGGATCGGCGGCACGGCCTCCGACATCAAGATCCAGGCCGAGCAGATGCTCTATGTGAAGAAGACGCTCGCCGAGAAGATCTCCGAGCACACCGGCCAGGCGCTCGAGCAGATCGAGCGCGACTCCGACCGGGACCGCTGGTTCACCGCCGACGAGGCCAAGGACTACGGGTTCGTCGACCACGTGGTGCTCAGCGCCAACCAGGTGCCCTCCGAGGGCCCCGTCTCCTGACGACCTGACCACTGATCGGAGGCCCACCATGAGCGACCTGTACCGTCCCGGTTTCGCCGACATCGTCCGGCCGGGCGCCGGCCCGATGCCGGTCGACAACCGCTACATCATTCCGTCGTTCGTCGAGCGCACCACGTACGGGGTCAAGGAGATGAACCCGTACAACAAGCTGTTCGAGGAGCGCATCATCTTCCTCGGCGTGCAGATCGACGACGCGTCCGCGAACGACGTGATGGCCCAGCTGATCACGCTGGAGTCCATCGACCCCGACCGGGACATCAGCATCTACATCAACTCCCCGGGCGGGTCGTTCACCGCCATGACGGCGATCTACGACACGATGCAGTTCGTCAAGCCGGACATCCAGACGGTCTGCATCGGCCAGGCCGCCTCCGCCGCCGCGGTGCTGCTCGCGGCCGGCACGCCCGGCAAGCGGGCCGCCCTGCCCAACTCGCGGATCCTGATCCACCAGCCCGCGACCGAGGGCACCTACGGGCAGTCCAGCGACATCGAGATCCAGGCGCGCGAGATCATGCGGATCCGCGAGCTCCTGGAGAGCATCCTGGCCGAGCACAGCGGCCGGAGCATCGACCAGGTCCAGCGCGACATCGAGCGCGACAAGATCCTGACGGCGGACGAGGCCAAGGACTACGGCCTCATCGACGACGTCTTCGCCAGCAGGAAGCGGAAAGCCGAGGTAGTGTCGTCCTGAGACGGCACAAGGACGGGAGAGTCCCCGAGCCCGGGCGCCACACTTCCGGGCGAGGGGCTTTCCAAGTCCGTCGGAGGCGGTAACGTCGAGTCCAACGTCGAGAGCCTTCGGGACGCAACCGAGCTGCGCCGCATCTCTCAAGGCGCGCGGCCCCACGAAAAGGAGACAGTTGGGTGGCACGCATCGGCGACGGTGGTGACCTGCTCAAGTGCTCGTTCTGCGGGAAGAGCCAGAAGCAGGTCAAGAAGCTCATCGCGGGTCCGGGCGTGTACATCTGCGACGAGTGCATCGATCTCTGCAACGAGATCATCGAGGAGGAGCTCTCCGAGACCTCCGACCTCAAGTGGGACAACCTGCCCAAGCCGCGGGAGATCTACGAGTTCCTCGACTCCTACGTGATCGGGCAGGAGACGGCGAAGAAGGCGCTCTCCGTCGCCGTCTACAACCACTACAAGCGGATCCAGTCGGGCGACACCGGCAGGGACGACCCGGTCGAGATCGGCAAGTCCAACATCCTGCTGCTCGGCCCGACCGGATCCGGCAAGACGCTGCTCGCGCAGACGCTCGCCAAACTCCTCAACGTCCCGTTCGCGATCGCGGACGCCACGGCGCTGACGGAGGCCGGATACGTCGGGGAGGACGTCGAGAACATCCTCCTCAAACTGATCCAGGCGGCCGACTACGACGTGAAGAAGGCCGAGACCGGGATCATCTACATCGACGAGGTCGACAAGGTCGCCCGCAAGAGCGAGAACCCGTCGATCACCCGGGACGTCTCGGGTGAGGGCGTCCAGCAGGCGCTGCTGAAGATCCTGGAGGGCACGACCGCGAGCGTCCCGCCGCAGGGCGGCCGCAAGCACCCGCACCAGGAGTTCATCCAGATCGACACCACGAACGTGCTGTTCATCTGCGGTGGCGCCTTCGCCGGGCTGGAGAAGATCGTCGAGTCCCGGGTCGGCAAGCAGGGCATGGGGTTCGGCGCGCAGATCCGCTCCAAGTCCGACTTCGAGGAGTCGTCGGCGGTGCTCGGCGACGTCATGCCGGAGGACCTGCTGAAGTTCGGGATGATCCCCGAGTTCATCGGCCGGCTCCCGGTGATCACCTCGGTGCACAACCTGGACCGCGAGGCCCTGATCAACATCCTCACCGAGCCGAAGAACGCGCTGGTCCGCCAGTACCACCGGCTCTTCGAGCTCGACGGGGTCGACCTGGAGTTCACCGACGACGCCCTGGAGGCGATCGCCGACCAGGCCATCCTGCGCGGCACCGGCGCCCGCGGCCTGCGGGCCATCATGGAGGAGGTCCTCCTCTCGGTGATGTACGAGGTGCCGAGCCGCCAGGACGTCGCCCGCGTGGTGATCACCCGCGAGGCCGTCCTGGAGCACGTGAACCCGACCCTCGTCCCGCGCGACCGCCCCAAGCGGGAACCGCGCGAGAAGAGCGCGTAGGGCGGAGCGAGAACCGCCCAGGGACGCCCCCGGCCACCCGGCCGGGGGCGTTCCGGCGTCTCAGGGAGGCGGAGGCCGCGGAACAGGATGAAGGCCGCCGCCGGGACGGCCCCGGCCGTCCTGGCGGGTACACGGGCGCCTCGGCCCGGCGGCGCGCGGGGTCAGCGCGGGGCGGACTCGCCGAGGCCGGCCTCGCGGGCGAGGACGATGGCCTGCGCGCGGTCGGCGACGTGCAGCTTCATGAAGATGTTCGAGACGTGGTTGCGGACGGTCTTCTGGCTGAGGAAGAGCGTCGCGGCGATCTCGGCGTTGCTGCGGCCCTGCGCGATCAGTTCGAGGACCTCCCGCTCCCGCTCGGTCAGCTCCGGGAACGCGGCCTGCCGCGGGTCGGGCATGTCGGTGAAGTAGGTGAGCACGCGGCGCGCGATCTCCGGGCCGTAGATGGCCTCGCCCGCCGCGACCGCGCGGACGGCGCGCGCGATCTCCTCGGCGCCCGACTCCTTCAGCAGGTAGCCGCGGGCGCCGGCGCGCATCGCCGCGAACACCGAGTCGTCGTCGCGGAACATGGTGAGCACGAGCACGCCGATGCGCGGGCTCGTGCGGGTGATGGTGCGGGTCGCCTCGATGCCGTTGCCGCCGGGCATGTGCAGGTCCATCACGACGACGTCCGGTTGCAGCTCGGCCGCCATCCGCACGGCCTGCGGCCCGTTCTCGGCCTCGCCGACGACCTCGACGCCCAGCGCCTGCAGGAGGCCCTTCAGGCCCTGCCGGAACACCGGGTGGTCGTCGGTGATGAGGACCCGGATGGTCTCCGACATCTACGCCCGCCTTCTCCCGACCGAGGGACGTCGATGATACCCGGCGGCGGTCTCCGCGGCGCCGAGCGGCAGCCGGACCGCGACGCGGGTGCCGCCGCCGCTGCGGGTGGTGATCTCGCAGCTGCCGCCGACCTCGGCGGCCCACTCGCGCATCGCGGCGAGCCCCCGGGCGGGCCGGGGCCCGGCGCCGCGCACGGCGTCGGGCAGGCCGGGGCCGCTGTCGGCCACCACCAGGTGCAGGTCGGCGTCGCGCTTGAGCCGGACGGACGCGCAGCTCGCCGGCGCGTGCAGCCGGACGTTCGTCAGCGCCTCCTGCGCGATCCGGTACGCGGCGACCTCCACCGCGGCGGGCAGGCCGGAGGGCTCGCCGTCGAACCGGACGTCGACGCGCTCGCAGCAGCCGTCGGCGAACGACTCGATCGCGGCGACGAGGCCGAGGTCGTCCAGCGCGGGCGGCCGCAGCCCGTGCGCGAGGTCGCGGATCTCGCCGACGGCGCTGGCCAGCCGGTCCCGGACGTCGGCGAGGAGCGGGTCGGCCCGCTCCGGTTCGCAGGCGAGCGTGATGCGGGCGGCGTCCAGCGACATGGCGAGGCTGGCGAGCGTGGGCCCGAGCCCGTCGTGCAGGTCGTGCCGCAGCCGCCGCCGCTCCTCCTCCCGGCTGGCGAGGATGCGCTCCCGGGAACGCTGCAGGTCCGCGGTCAGCCGGCGGAGGTGAGGGATGGTCGCGGCACGTGCCGCCACGGCCCCCGCTGTGAACGCGCCGGCCAGCACGGCGGCGCGTGCCAGTACCGCTCGCATCCCGTCCCTCTCTCTCCGCTCCGGTGTCGCGGACCTCAGGGCACCACCTTTTCGGGCGAGGCGACCCGGTGTCAGGTGACCTGTGTCCCGATCGCGGCGGGAAACGCTCTCAGCCGGGCGGGGGCCGGGTCTCAGTCCTCCACGTCCGCGCGGATGCGGCGCATGACGCTCGGGACGTCGATGCTCCCGGACGGCTCGCCGATCGGCATGACGATGCCCATGGTGGTCCGCGTGGACCAGGCCGCCATGTAGCCGGTGGTGTTCCGCGTCCCCGCGGACGTGATGATCTGGACCTGGATGGTCGTGAACAGGCCGACGCCGTCGCCGCCCGCGTCCGACAACTTGATCGTGCTCGGCGAGTAGACGGTCTTCTCGATGCCGGTGAACGCGCCCATGACGGCCCTGTTGAAGTCCTGCTCGGGGTACTTCAGCCGGTGGTCGCCGGTGCCCCCGATGAACAGGTACTTCTCCTTGCCGAGGCCGTACACCGCGCTGACGGTCCGGTGGACCTTGTAGCCGCTCGCCTCGCTGAGGATCCGGCCCAGCCGGTTCACGGCGTCGTCGATCTTGGCCTCGGCTGCGGTGTCGCGGCTCATCCCGCCGGCCGACGACGGCGCGCTCAGCGTGTGGGACGTCCGCTGCAGGTAGATGCCGTATCCGCCCGCGCACAGCAGGACGAACACGACGAAACCCACGACCAGGCAGCCGAGGACCTTGCCGCCGCCCCCGCGGCGCCGCGGCGGCCCGTAGGGAGCCCCTGGGACCGGGCCGCCGGGTGGGACCGCCCCGCCGGGCGCGTACGGCCCGCCGGGAGGCACCGCGCCACCGGGTGGGACCGCGCCACCGGGAGGGAAGGCGCCGCCGGGCGGGACGGGGCCGCCTGAGGGCGGGGGAGGGGGGTTCCAACCGCTCAACTTGCTTCCCTTTCGCGTGGGGGGAACGGCGAGGCGGCTCGGCGGGGTGCTCGCCGGTGCCGATTGTCGCGCACCCGCGCACGTCCCCGGGGCACCCCACCCCTCGCGTCCCCGTAGAATCGTCAGCCGTGACACAGCCCAGCAGTGAGCGCGGCCAGGGGGCCGCCGCGGACGTCGACCTGCCCACCCAGTACCGACCGGCCGATGTCGAGGGCCGGCTCTACGAGCGGTGGGTATCGGCGGGGCTGTTCACCGCCGACCCCGAGCGCGCGCCGGAGCGTCCCGCGTACTCGATCGTGATCCCGCCGCCGAACGTCACCGGTTCGCTGCACATGGGGCACGCCCTCGACCACTCCATCCAGGACACCCTCGTCCGGCGGCGCCGCATGCAGGGCCACGAGACCGTGTGGCTGCCGGGGATGGACCACGCCGGCATCGCCACCCAGAACGTGGTGGAGCGCGAGCTGGCCAAGGAGGGCCTGTCGCGGCACGACCTCGGCCGCGAGGCGTTCGTCGAGCGGGTCTGGCAGTGGAAGGCCGAGTCCGGCGGCCGCATCCTCGGCCAGATGCGCCGGCTCGGCGACAGCGTCGACTGGACGCGCGAGGCGTTCACGATGGACGACGACCGCGCCCGCGCCGTCCGCACGATCTTCAAGCGGCTGTTCGACGACGGCCTGATCTACCGCGCCGAGCGCATCATCAACTGGTGCCCGCGCTGCCTGACGGCCCTGTCCGACATCGAGGTCGAGCACGAGGAGGTCGACGGCGAGCTGGTCTCGATCCGGTACGGCTCCGACGAGGATGACCTGGTCGTCGCGACCACCCGGGCGGAGACGATGCTCGGCGACACCGCCGTGGCCGTCCACCCGGACGACGAGCGCTACGCGCACCTGGTCGGCCGCGAGATCGAGCTCCCGCTGACCGGCCGCCGCATCCCGGTCGTCGCCGACGAGCACGTCGACCCCGAGTTCGGGACGGGCGCGGTCAAGGTGACCCCGGCGCACGACCCGAACGACTTCGAGATCGGCCGCCGCCACGACCTGCCGTCGATGTCGGTGATGGACGAGCGCGGCGTCGTCACCGCGCCCGGCCCGTTCGAGGGCCTCGACCGGTTCGAGGCGCGCCCGGCGGTCGTCGCGGCGCTGCGCGAGCAGGGCCTGATCGTCCAGGAGATCCGCCCCTACAAGCACTCGGTCGGGCACTGCCAGCGGTGCGCGACGGTCGTCGAGCCGCGCGTGTCGCTCCAGTGGTTCGTGAAGGTCGAGTCGCTGGCGCGGGCCGCCGGCGACGCCGTCCGCGACGGCCGTGTGGCGATCCACCCGCCGGAGATGGCGTCCCGCTACTTCGAGTGGGTCGACAACATGCACGACTGGTGCATCAGCCGCCAGCTGTGGTGGGGGCACCGCATCCCCGTCTGGTACGGGCCGGACGGCGAGGTCGCGTGCCCCGGTCCGGACGAGGAGCCGCCCGCGGGCTGGACGCAGGACGGCGACGTCCTCGACACCTGGTTCTCCTCGGCGCTGTGGCCGTTCTCCACGCTCGGCTGGCCGGACAAGACGCCCGAGCTGCAGCGCTTCTACCCGACGTCCGTGCTGGTGACGGGCTACGACATCCTGTTCTTCTGGGTCGCCCGCATGATGATGTTCGGGCTGTACGCGATGGACGGCGTCCAGCCGTTCCACACCATCGCCCTGCACGGGATGGTCCGCGACCAGTACGGCAAGAAGATGTCCAAGTCGTTCGGGAACGTCATCGACCCGCTCGACTGGGTGGACGCCTACGGCGCGGACGCGACCCGCTTCACGCTGCTGCGCGGCGCGAACCCGGGCGGCGACGTCCCAGTGGCCGAGCAGTGGGCGCAGGGCTCGCGCAACTTCTGCAACAAGCTGTGGAATGCGACGCGGTTCGCGCTCATCAACGGCGCGCACGTCCGCGGCGACATGCCCGCCGAGGTGACGACCGTCGACGCGTGGATCCTCTCGCGCCTCCAGACCGTCGTCGCCGAGGTCGACGAGCACCTGGAGTCCTACGACTTCGCGAAGGCGTGCGAGGCGCTCTACCACTTCGCGTGGGACGAGGTCTGCGACTGGTACGTGGAGCTGGCCAAGGTCCAGCTCGCCGACGAGCGGGCCGAGGCGACGCGACGCGTCCTCGGCGAGGTCCTCGACAAGCTGCTGCGGCTGCTGCACCCGGTCATCCCGTTCGTGACCGAGGAGCTCTGGACGTCCCTGACCGGCGGCGACACGATCGTCACCGCGCCGTGGCCGGCCGCCGAGCCCGCCCGCGCCGACCGGGCCGCCGAGGCCGAGATCGAGTCGCTGCAGCGGCTCGTGACGGAGGTCCGCCGGTTCCGCGCCGACCAGGGCCTGAAGCCGGGCCAGCGGGTCGCGGCGGCGCTGGAGTGGGACGGGTCGCCGCTGGCCGCGCACGAGGAGGGCGTCCGCGCGCTGCTGCGCCTCACCGCGCCCGGCGACGGGTTCGCCGCGACCGCGTCGCTGCCCGTCGAGGGCGTCACGGTACGGCTCGACACCGCCGGCGCGATCGACGTCGCCGCCGAGCGCAAGCGCCTGGAGAAGGACCTCGCCGCCGCGCGCAAGGAGGTCGACCAGGCCCGGCGCAAGCTCGGCAACGAGGCGTTCATGGCGAAGGCGCCCGAGGCCGTCGTGGCGAAGAACCGGGCCCGGCTCGCCCAGGCGGAGGCCGACATCACCCGGCTGGAGTCGCAGCTGGCGGCGCTGCCCGCGGGCTGACCCGCGGGCCGCGGAGGCGAACGGGCGCGGGCCCCGCGAACCGTCGGCGCGGCGGGCCCGTCGCCGTTACGATCCGGGTGGGCCTGTGGGCTTTCGGCGCTACATGAACCTCAGGAGTGCAATGGCGGAATCGCTCCGCTGGTCCGGATCGCGTAGGGAGCCGGACCAGCCGGATGAGGCGGACGCGCCCGGGACCGGCGCGGACGGGGCCGAGCAGGGTGGTGCCGGGCTGGGCGGCGTCGGGCAGGGCGGCGCCGAGCAGGGCGGTGCCGCTCCGGCGCCCTGGGGCGGGAAGCGCCCGTGGTGGTCGGCCGAGTCCGGCGGGACGGGGCCGCTCCCGTCGCTGGGCACGGGCGGGCATCCGATGGTGGGCGGCTCAGGTGCCTTCCCGCAGGTCGGCGGCACCGGCGGCCATCCCGCGGTGGGCACCGGCGGCCACCCGGCGGTGGGCACCGGCGGGCATCCCGCGGTCGGTACGGGCGGGCATCCCGCCGTCGGCACCGGCGGCCATCCGGTGGTCGTGGACGGGACCGGCCCGCTGCCGCCCGTCCCGCCGGCACCGGCGCCCGTGCGGCGGCGGCGCGTTCCCCGGCTGCTGCTCGTCTCCGGCGCCGCCGTGGTCGCGGCGGTCGCGCTGATGGCCGGGGCACTGGCGTTCCGGACGGGCACCGGCGTCGCCAGGGACACCCCGACGGCGGAGCTCCCCGCGCCCAAGAAGGTGATCACGGCGGGCGCGGTGGCCGGTGGGCTGCGCAAGGACGCGCTCACCCCGCCGCGGGAGAGCGCGGCGTACCCGTTCATCGCGGGCGCCGTCGAGGCGGGCGGCGTCCCGGCCGGCGAGCACGGCACGGCCGTCTACGGCGGGGAGCAGGCGCGCAAGCTGAACGTCCTGTTCATGGGCGGGACGGGCGCGGTCGGCGACCCGGCGGCCTACCTGCGCAAGGCTCGCCCCACCACGTTCATCGCGGGCCAGGAGGCCGTGGCGGGCGGCAAGGGCGCGAAGGCGTTCTGCGGCACGTTCGCCGTGCTGGCCGAGACCCACGCGTACTGCGCGTGGGCCACCCGCGACTCCTACGGCTTCGTCGCGACGAACCGCGCGACGCCGCACCCGCAGTTCCCGCTGCTGGCCGACGTGATGCGGCGGATCAGGCGGGACGTCGAGCGGCCGAAGTGACGAAGAGCCGCTCGGTGTCGGCGCCGAGCACGTCCAGGACGTGCCCGGTGAAGTAGCCGGTGCCGAGGACGGCGACGCGGTGCCCGAGCGTCGCCAGCGACTCCGGCGTGATCGCGTCCGCGCCGACGGCGTCCCAGGCGTCCGGCAGCGGCCGGGTGAAGCGCAGGTGCGGCAGCGCCAGCCGGACGAACGTCACGGGCAGGTCGCCCAGCGCGGCGACGGCGCCGTCCAGGTCCTTGTGGTCGGGGAGGCAGACGACGGCGTGGTCGACCGCCCCCCAGGCGTCCCGCGCGGCGGCCAGCGCGGCGGCGATCCCGGCGCCGTCGACGGCGGCGTCGACGAGGACCTCCGTCGCGGACCCGGGCACCGCGTGCCGGGACGCCCGTCCGGGGAGGACGATCGACGCGAGCACCTCGCGCAGCGTCGCGGCGGGGGGCTCGACGGCGCCCGGAAGGCGGCGGGCGGCGGCGACGCCCAGTTCGGCGGCGGCGCGCCCGAGGCCGGCGGGCAGGAGTTCGCCCGGCAGCCCCGCGCCGCCGGGGCCGACGACCTCCGCGTCCCGCAGCACGGCGGCGACGGGTGCGGTCTGCGGCGCCGAAAGGACGACCGTGCCCGGCGCCGCCACGCCGAGCTTCTCCCTGGCGATCTCGGTTTCGGTGTCCCCGAGGACGCCGGCGTGCTCCAGGAAGACCGGCGTGATCGCGGCGACGTCCGGCGGGAACAGGGCGACCTCGTCCGACCGCCCGCCCATGCCGGCCTCCAGGACGAGCGCGTCCGCACCCACCCGGCGGGCGTGCAGGACACCGGCGATAAGGAAGAGCCCGGACGGGGAAAGGTAGCCGTCCGAGGGCGGCGGGAGCGTGCCCATGGCCGCATCCAGCGCGTCCGAGAGAATGGCCAGTTCCTCGCTGGAAACGGCGCGTCCGTTAATCCTGATCCGGTCGCGATCGATGCGGAGACCGGGGCTTGTGACGGTGCACACGCGAAAACCGGCGGCGGCGAGAAAGGCCGACGCATAAGTCGCCGCCGTGCCCTTCCCCTTGGAACCGACGACCGCCAGGACGGGCGCGGACGGGCCGAGGACGCCCAGGGCGCCGGCGAGGGCGCGGGCCCGCCCGACGTCGCGGGTCTCGCCCGGAGCGCGGCGCTCCCACTCCCGGTAGAACACCTTCACACCTCCAGTGTGGGCCCGGACGGAGCGCGGCGCGCCGCCGAGTAGGCTCTGGAACCGTGAGTCAGCGAACCGAACCGGCCGGCTACCGGGCGACCGTCGCCGCGATCATGGCACGGGGGGTCGAGTGGGAGATCGATCCCACCCTCGACCGCGTCCGCGACCTGGTGGACGTCCTGGGGGAGCCGCAGCGCGCGTACCCGGTGATCCACATCGCCGGAACGAACGGCAAGACCAGCACCGCCCGGCTCATCGAGTCGCTGCTCCGCGAGCGCGGCCTGCGCACCGGCCTCTACACGAGCCCCGAGCTGACGACGCTGCGCGAGCGCATCGCGATCGACGGTGAGCCGATCGGCGAGGAGCGGTTCGTCGCGGCGTACGAGGACGTCCTGCCCTATGTCGAGCTGGTCGACGGCAAGCACGCGGCGCGGCTGTCGTTCTTCGAGGTGCTGACCGCGATGGCGTTCGCCGCGTTCGCCGACGCCCCGGTCGACGTCGCCGTGGTCGAGACCGGCATGGGCGGCACCTGGGACGCCACGAACGTCGCGGACGGCGTGGTCGCCGTGATCACCCCGATCGGGCTCGACCACACCCGCTACCTCGGCGACACGCTGGAGGAGATCGCGGGCGAGAAGGCCGGGATCATCAAGCCGGGCGCGGTCGCGGTGCTGGCGCAGCAGCCGGTCGAGGCGGCCGAGGTGCTGCTGCGCCGGGTGGCGGAGACCGGCGCGGCGGCCGCGCGCGAGGGCATCGAGTACGGGGTGCTCGGCCGCGATGTCGCGGTCGGCGGCCAGCAGCTCCGGCTCCAGGGGCTGCACGGCGTCTACGACGAGATCTTCCTTCCGCTGTTCGGCGAGCACCAGGCGGCCAACGCCGCGACGGCGCTGGCCGCCGTGGAGGCGTTCGCGGGCGGCGCGCCGACCCGCGGGGAGGCCAACCTGGAGGCCGCGACCCGCATCGCGGCCGGCGACACCTACCTCGGCGGCGAGGAGGGGCAGCTCGATCCGGCGCTGGTGCGCAGCGGCTTCGCGCAGTCGGCCTCGCCGGGGCGGCTGGAGGTCGCGCGGACGGGCCCGACCGTCCTGCTGGACGCCGCGCACAACCCGGCGGGGATGGCGGCGACCGTGCAGACCGTCACCGAGTCGTTCGGCTTCACCCGGCTCGCCGGGGTGCTCGCCATCTCCGCCGACAAGGACGTCGCGGGCGTCCTGGACCAGCTCGAACCCGTGCTGACCGAGCTGGTGGTGACCCGCAACTCCTCGCCCCGCTCGATGCCGCCCGAGGAGCTGGCCGAGATCGCCGAGGGGATCTTCGGGCCCGAGCGCGTCCATGTCGCCGAGCGGCTGGACGACGCGATCGACCGGGCGATCGGCATCGCCGAGGAGACCGGCGAGTACCGGGGCGCCGGAGTGCTGATCACCGGTTCGGTGGTCACCGCGGGGGACGCCCGCACGCTGCTGCGCGTGGCGGAGGGCCGGTCATGAGCACCCGGGCCGCGGACAACCCGGCGCGCAGGCTGTTCGCCACCGTGCTGGCGTGCGAGGCGATCGTGATCGCGCTGGCGATCCCGGTGGCCGTGGCGGTGCTGGACGTGGACGGCGCGGTCGCCGGCGGCGTGTGCGGGAGCCTCGCGCTCGCCTGCCTGGTGATGGCCGGGCTGCTGCGCCGCCCGTGGGCGGTCCCGGCGGGCACGGTGCTGCAGGTGCTGCTCATCGCGACCGGGTTCATGGTGCCGGTCATGTTCTTCCTCGGTGTCGTTTTCGGAGCGCTCTGGGGAACGGCCATTTGGCTGGGACGCAAGGCGGCGAGCGCGCAGCCGCGCTAGGTTCTGCGGGGACGGCAGCCACTCATCCCGCCCAATACCGCGAATTTCATTTATTGCCCAATTTGGACATCCTTCCTTTTCTGGGAAATGCGCGCCGCGGCGGATGACGACCTCCGAAGGAGCAGGCCGTGTCCGGCAGCCCAGTGCCCGGCGACGCAGCGTCCGCCGACGCGCACTCGCCTCCCGCCCCGCCCCCGGAGGGCGGAGGCCACCCCACCGCCCCCGGTGAACGCGCGGGTCGCCGCCGCCTCGCGGGCCTCGGCGCGCTGCTGGTGACCCTCACCGCGCTCCCCGCCGCCGTCCTGGCCGTCCCCGACGCCACCGCCGACGTCCTGCCCGCCGCGCTCGCCGGCCTCGGCCTCGGCGAAGCCCGCGTCCCCACGCTGCTGCACGTCACCGGCCTGTCGCTGCCCGCGCTGGTGTTCGCGGTGCCGCCCGCCGGCCTGGCCGCCCGCAGGTTCCCCGCCTGGACGGTCCTCGCGACCGGCCTGGCCGTGCTGCTGGCCGGTCTCGGCACCGCCCGCCTCGCCCCGTCGCTGCCGCTGGTCGGGCTGGCCCGGCTGGTCCAGGGCGCGGGCGCCGGCATCGTCCTGCCCGCCTCGCTCATGCTCGCCTGGGAGCGGGACGACCGGCGCCTCACCGCCGCCTGGGCGGGCGTGCTCGCGGGCATGCTCGTGCTGGCGATGCCGCTGGCGCTGGCGGCCGTCCCGGGGTCCGCAGCCGGAGCGGCGGAGGACGGCGCCTGGCGCGCCGTCCTCGGGCCGTTCCCCTGGGTCGCGGTCACCGCCGCGGGCGCGGCCCTGCTGCGCCCCCTCCTGCGCGGCCGCGTCCCGTGGCGGCTGCCCCCGGGCGGGTACGGCGAGCGCAGCCTGCTCCTGCTGCCGCTGGCCCCGGCCGGCGGCTTCGGGTTCCTCGCCGTCGCCGCCGCCCACGAATGGTCACCGGGCGCGCGGGTCGTTCTCGCGGGCCTCGCCGCGACCGCCCTGCTCGGCCTCGCGGCCGCCGCCGGGCGGCGCGAACCGGCGGGCAGCCCGCACGGCTGCGCGATCGTCATGATCGCGGTCGGCCTGCTGGCCTACCCGGTCGCCGCACCGCTGGCCGGCATCGCCGCCGCCGCGGACGGGGACGGCGCCGCCGCGCGGCTCCTGCCGTTCGCCGCCGCGGCCGCCGCCGCTCCGGCCGGGGCGCTCGCCGCGACGCGCCTGCCCGCGCGCGCCGCGCTGCGAGCGGGGTTCCCGCTGCTCGTCCTGGCGCTGCCGCTCGGCCTCGCCGCCGGTGCCGGTCCGGGGCCCGGCGGGCGGTGGGCGCTGCTGGCCCCGCTCGTCCCGCTCGGGGCCGGTGCCGGGCTGGCCCTGGCCGCCTCGCTGCGCGGCGCGGCGCCCGGCGCGGCGCTGTTCGGCCTGTCGCTGTGCTTCCCCGCCGTGCTCGCGGGACAGCTCCTCGTCCTGTCCCTGCAGGCGGCGCGGCTCGACCGGGCGCGCCCGGCGACCGGCGCCGAGCAGGTCGAGGCGCTGCTGGCGGGCTACCACGACTGGCTCATCGCCGCCGGAATGGCGGCCGTGCTGCTCGCCGCCGCCACCGCCGCGCTGACGGCGCGCCGCCGTAATGCCGCTTCCGGCGCGCGGGCCGGGTAGTATTCGCGCGCTTACCGAAACCGAAAATTCCGCAAGGAGAACCACTCGTGTCCGAGCGCACTCTCGTCCTGGTCAAGCCCGACGGCGTCAGCCGCGGTGTCATCGGCGAGGTCATCTCCCGGATCGAGCGCAAGGGCCTGAAGCTCGTCGCGCTGGAACTGCGCACCCTCGCCCGCGAGACCGCCGAGTCCCACTATGAGGAGCACGCGAGCAAGCCGTTCTTCGGCGAGCTGGTCGAGTTCATCACCAGCGGCCCGCTCGTCGCCATGGTCGTCGAGGGGCACCGCGCCGTCGAGGCGTTCCGCTCGCTGGCCGGCGCGACCGACCCGGTCAGCGCCGCGCCCGGCACGATCCGCGGCGACTTCGCCCTGGAGATCGGTGCGAACATCGTGCACGGCTCCGACTCCACCTACTCCGCCGAGCGGGAGATCAAGCTGTTCTTCCCCGAACTGGGCTGACGGGCGCCCGCGAGGGCGCCGTTCGAGCGCGGGCCGGATCATCCGGCCCGCGTCTTCTTTAGCGAAAACCGAGCTGGTCAGGACGCGTTTTTTCCGCGACGCGCGGCTGCGGGGTGACTGCCCGCGGACGGGGGCGCACGTTACGATGGACGCGCCGCTATACACGCCCGTCAATCATGAAGGGCTCCCTTTCTTCATGGGTAACAAGCTGTCGTTTCTTGGCCGGGACATGGCCGTCGATCTTGGTACCGCCAACACACTGGTGTACGTGCGCGGGCGTGGCATCGTCCTGAACGAACCCTCCGTGGTGGCGATCAACACCAACACCGGGAAGATCGTCGCGGTGGGCATCGAGGCGAAGCGGATGATCGGCCGCACGCCCGGCAACATCGTGGCCGTCCGTCCGCTGAAGGACGGCGTCATCGCCGACTTCGACGTCACCGAGCGCATGCTGCGCTACTTCATCCAGAAGGTCCACAAGCGCCGGCACTTCGCCAAGCCGCGGATCGTGGTGGCCGTGCCGAGCGGGATCACCGGGGTGGAGCAGCGCGCGGTGAAGGAGGCCGGCTACCAGGCCGGCGCGCGCCGCGTGTACATCATCGAGGAGCCGATGGCCGCCGCGATCGGCGCCGGCCTGCCCGTCTACGAGCCGACCGGCAACATGGTCGTCGACATCGGCGGCGGCACCACCGAGGTCGCGATCATCTCGCTCGGCGGCATCGTCACCAGCCAGTCGGTCCGGGTCGGCGGCGACGAGCTCGACCAGGCGGTGATCTCCTTCTCCAAGAAGGAATACTCGCTGATGCTCGGGGAACGGACCGCCGAGGAGATCAAGATGGCCATCGGTTCGGCCTATCCCGGCGGCGACGAGGAGCCGCACGCCGAGATCCGGGGCCGCGACCTGGTCAGCGGGCTGCCGAAGACCGTCGTGATCTCCGCCGAGGAGGTGCGGCGGGCGATCGAGGAACCGGTCAACGCCGTGGTGGACGCGGTGAAGACCACGCTGGACAAGTGCCCGCCCGAGCTGTCGGGCGACATCATGGACCGCGGGATCGCGCTCACCGGCGGCGGCGCGCTGCTGAAGAACCTCGACGAGCGGCTCCGCGAGGAGACCGGGATGCCCATCCACCTGGTGGACAACCCGCTCGACTCGGTGGTGCTCGGCACCGGCAAGTGCGTCGAGGACTTCGAGTCGCTCCGCCAGGTCCTCGTGCCGGAGCCGCGGCATTGATCGGACGGGTCCGCCCGCCGTAGGACGGGTCCGCCCGCCAGGGGCAGTGCACCCGGGGGACTGAGGAAACCGGAGGTCGGTGCGTGAAGGACACCCGGCGCACCCGCATGGTGCTGGGCGGGCTGCTCGTCGTGGCGCTCACGATGATCACCGTGGACTACCGCGGTGGCGCGCATTCGCCGCTGCGCGGCCTGCGCGACCTGGGCGCGACCGTGTTCGGCCCGGTCGAGCGCGCGTCCGCGGCCGTCGTCCGCCCGGTGGGCGACACCTTCGACACGATCACCGACGCGCCCGGCCAGCGGCACCGCGCGAACGAGCTCGCGCGGCAGAATCAGCGGCTGCGCGAGCAGCTGCGCTCCGCCCAGCTCGACAAGGAGCGGTCCGCGCAGCTGCGGAAGCTGCTCGGCACCGCCGGGATGGGCGGCTACACGATCCACGCCGCGCAGGTCATCTCCGCCGGCCAGGGCTTCGAGGACACCGTCACGATCGATGTCGGCAGCCGCAGCGGCATCAAGCCCGACATGACCGTGATCAGCGCCGCCGGGCTGGTCGGCCGGGTCACCCGGGTCGGGCCCGCGACCTCGACCGTGCTGCTCGCCACCGACCAGACGTCCTCCATCGGCTCCCGGCTGGAGGCGTCCAAGGAGATCGGCATCACCCAGGGCCGGGGCCGCCGCGGCCTCGGCGGGGGCGGCGCCACCCCGCTGCGGTTCCAGCTGCTGGACGCCTCCGCGCCCATCCACGTCGGCCAGCGCATCGTGACGCTCGGGTCGCAGGGCCAGCGCCCGTACGTGCCCGGGGTCCCGATCGGGGAGGTCGCCCGCATCGAGAAGTCCACCAGCGGACTGACCCGCACCGCCTACGTCCGGCCGTTCGTGAAGTTCACCAGCCTGGACGTCGTCGCGGTCGTGGTCGCCCCGCCGAAGACCGACCCGCGGGACGCGGTCCTCCCGCCCAAGCCGAAACCGCCCGCCACTCCCCCGACCCCCAGCAAGAGCCCGAAGGCGACCAAGAGCCCGAAGGCGCGCGAGAGCGGCGACGCGCGGCCGAACGGCTCCGCGAGCCCGTCCACAGAACCGACCGCGGGGGACTGAACGTTGCTGAACCCACCCGAGGCGTCGCCGGCCGGCCGCACCGCGGTGGCCGCGCTGGTGATCGCCGTGACGCTGATCCTGCAGGTGTCGGTGGCCAACCGGCTGCCGCTGCCCGGCGGCGTGCAGCCCGACCTGGTGCTGCTGGCCGTCGTGGCGCTGGCGCTCGTCGCCGGGTCGATGACCGGCATGGTCACCGGGTTCCTCGCCGGCCTCGCCGCCGACATCATCCCGCCCGCCGACCACACCATCGGCCGGTACGCGCTCGTCTACTGCCTCATCGGCTACCTGTGCGGCGTCGCGTCCGCCGAGATGGACCGCCAGTCCGTCGTCCCGTTCTTCGCCGTCGCCGCCGGCGCCCTCGCCGGGACCGTGCTGTACGCGGCGACCGGGATGATCCTCGGCGACCCCCGCGCCGAGTGGGGGACCGTGTCGCGGATGGTCCCGCTTCAGGTCCTCTACGACATCATCGCCAGCCCGTTCGTGGTGTGGGCGGTGCTGCGCGCCACCCGGCGCTACGAGAGCGGCGAGCGCTCGCGCGGCGACCGCCTCGCCGTGCCCGCCGCCCGCTACCGCGCGATGTCCGGGCGGGGCGGCGCCCTGTGAACCCCAGGACCCACTTCCGCCTCGTCGTCCTGTACGTGCTCGTCGGTGCGCTGCTGCTGGTCCTGGTCGGCCGCATGTGGACCCTGCAGGTGCTGGAGAGCGAGCACTACCGGGGCATCGCCGCGCAGAACCGCACCCGCGACATCGTCGTCCCCGCCGTCCGCGGCATGATCATGGACGTCCGCGGCAAGCCGCTCGTCCGCAACCGCAGCGCGCTGGTCGTGTCGGTCGACCGCACCACGCTGTCGCGGCAGAAGGACGGCGGCGAGGCCGTGCTGAAGCGCCTCGCGGCCGTCCTCGGGACGAGCAAGGACGAGATGTCCAAGCGGATCCGGCTGTGCTCGCCGACCGTCAAGCGGCCCTGCTGGCCCGGCTCGCCGTACCAGCCGATCCCCGTCGAGGACCACGTCGACCCGAAGCGCGCCCTGCAGATCATGGAGCGGCAGGAGGAGTTCCCCGGCGTCACCGCGCAGATCCAGGCCGTCCGCGACTACCCGGAGCCGGACGGGGCGGGCGCCGCGCAGGTCCTCGGCTACCTGCAGCCCGTCACGCAGGAGGAGCTCGACAAGCGCAAGGGCCTGAAGGTCACCGGGTACAGCGGCGTCGACCTCGTCGGCCGCGCCGGGCTGGAGGCGCAGTACGACGCGGCGCTGCGCGGCGAGCCCGGGTACCGCCGGGTCCTCGTCGACAGCCAGGGCCGCGTCACCGGCACCGCGGAGGAGCGGCAGGCGGTCCCCGGCGACAACCTCGTCACCAGCATCGACGCCGGGGTGCAGGGCGCGGCGGAGAAGGCGCTCAAGCACGCGATCGACGCCGCGCGCAAGGGCGGCCACCCGGCCGACGCCGGCGCCGCGGTCGTGATGGACGTCCGCACCGGCCGCCTGGTCGCGATGGCCAGCTACCCGACCTACGACCCGTCGATCTGGACCGGCGGCATCTCGCAGGAGAAGTACGACGCGCTGCTCGGCAAGAAGAACGGCGAGCCGCTGACCTCCCGGGTCACCCAGGGCCAGTTCGCGCCCGGCTCCACCTTCAAGATCTCCTCGGTGTCCGCCGCCGTGAAGGAGGGGGCCAGCCTGAAGGGCATCTACCCGTGCCCCGGCTCCTACAACGTCGGGAACCGGCCGTTCAGCAACGCCGGAGGCACCGGGTACGGGCCGATGACGCTGCACACCGCGCTGGTGAAGTCGTGCGACACGGTGTTCTACCGGTTCGCCTACCTGGAGTGGCAGCGCGACGGCGGGATGCACCCCAAGCCCAACGTCAGGGACTCCATGGTGGACATGGCCCGCGAGTACGGGTTCGGAACCAAGACCGGTGTCGACCTGCCCGAGGAGAGCGCCGGCCGCATCCCCGACCGCAAGTGGAAGAAGGACTACTGGGAGGCCACCAAGGCCGCCAACTGCAAGGGCGCCAAGGAGGGCTACCCGCAGGTCGCCAAGACCGACCCGGCGCGCGCCGCCTACCTGAAGGCCGTCGCGACCGAGAACTGCACCGAGGGCTACGTCTGGCGCCCCGGTGACGCGGCGAACTTCTCCGTCGGGCAGGGCAACGTCCTGGTGACGCCGCTGCAGCTCGTCCGCGCCTACGCGGCCGTCGCCAACGGCGGCAAGCTGGTCGTGCCGCGGGTCGGCGTCGCCGTCGTGCGGCCGGACGGCACGGTCGTCCGCCGGATCGAGCCCCCGAAGCCGAAGAAGCTGCCGGTCGACCCCAAGGTGCTGAAGTACATCCGCAACGCCCTCGCCGACGTGACCAAGGACGGCACCGCGGCGGGCGCGTTCAACGGGTTCGACTTCAAGCGCGTCGACGTGGGCGGCAAGACCGGTACCGCGGAGGTCTACGGCAAGCAGGACTCCTCCTGGTTCGCCTCGTTCGGCCCGGTGAAGGACCCGCGCTTCGCGGTCGTCGCGATGGTCTCGCAGGGCGGTTTCGGTGCCTCCACCTCCGCCCCGGCCGTCCGGGAGATCTGGGAGGCCATGTACGGCACCAAGGACCGCAAGCCGCTGCTCAAGGACGGCAAGCTGCCGTCCGAGCTGCCGAAGGCGCCGGTTCTGTCCGAGCCGGCGAAGGCGCCGGCGTCGGGGGCCGCCCCGTGATCACCGGTTCGGGCGTGGGGAGCGTCGAGGCGTACGCGGCGCGGCGGACCTGGCAGACCCGCCTGGCCGGGCTGCGCCGCCTCGACTGGCCGCTGTTCCTCGCCGTGCTGGCGCTGTCGCTGGTCGGCGCGCTGCTGGTGCGCTCGGCGACGTTCCACCTGCTCACCGAGCAGGGCAAGGACCCGGAGAGCTTCGTCAAGCGGCACATTCTCAACCTGATCATCGGGTTCGTGCTCGGCGGCGTCGTCACCGTCCTGGACTACCGGCTCCTGCGCGCCTACGTCCCGATCCTGTACGGGGTGGCGTGCGTCGGGCTGCTCGCCGTGCTGACCCCGCTCGGCTCGACGATCAACGGGTCGCACTCGTGGATCGTGCTCGGCGGCGGGTTCCAGGTGCAGCCGTCGGAGTTCGCGAAGGTCGGGCTCGTCGTGCTGCTCGCGATGATCCTCGGGGAGCCGCGGGACGGCGAGATCGGGCCGGGCCGCCGGGACGTGCTGCTCGCGCTCGTCCTGGCCGGGGTGCCCGGGGTGCTGATCATGCTCCAGCCCGACCTCGGCACCACGCTGGTGTTCATCGCGGTCGTGCTCGGCATGCTGGCCATCTCCGGGGCGCAGAAGCGCTGGCTGTTCGGGCTGGTCGGCGGCGGGGTCGCCGCGGCCGCCGCCGTCTACTTCTTCGGGCTGCTGGAGGACTACCAGATCGCCCGGTTCACCGCGTTCCTGAACCCCGAGGCCGACCCGCGCGGCGCCGGCTACAACGCCCAGCAGGCCCGGATCGCGATCGGGTCGGGCGGCGCGTTCGGCAAGGGGCTGTTCCAGGGCGAGCAGACCGGCGGCCACTTCGTCCCCGAGCAGCAGACCGACTTCATCTTCACGGTCGCGGGGGAGGAGCTCGGCTTCGTCGGCGCCGCGATCATCGTCGTGCTGCTCGGCGTGGTGCTGTGGCGCGGGCTGCGCATCGCCACCCAGGCCGCCGACCTGTTCGGCACGCTCGTCGCGACCGGCGTCGTGTGCTGGCTCGGGTTCCAGACGTTCGAGAACGTCGGGATGACGATCGGGATCATGCCGATCACCGGGCTGCCGCTGCCGTTCGTGTCCTACGGCGGCTCCGCGACCTTCGCGAACATGATCGCGTTCGGGCTGCTGCAGGCCGTCCACGTGCGCCGCCGGGCGTTCGACTGAGCACCGGCGGGTTCGAACAGGGCGCCGCCACCGCGTAGGCTGGACGCTTCATCCCCACGTCCCCAGCACGGAGGGTTCCGTCATGCCGGTCGAGTCGCTCTTCCCGCGCCTGGAGCCGCTGCTCCCGAGCGTGCAGAAGCCGATTCAGTACGTTGGCGGCGAGCTGAACTCCCAGCTCAAGGACTGGGACGGGGCGGACGTCCGGTGGGCGCTGATGTACCCCGACGCCTACGAGGTCGGGCAGCCGAACCAGGGCGTCCAGATCCTCTACGAGATCCTGAACGAGCGCGACGGCGTCCTCGCGGAGCGGACCTACTCGGTCTGGCCCGACATGGAGGCCGTCATGCGCGAGCACGGCATCCCGCAGTTCACCGTGGACGCGCACCGCCCGGTCGCCGCGTTCGACGTGCTGGGAGTGTCGTTCTCCACCGAGCTCGGCTACACCAACCTGCTCACCGCGCTCGACCTCGCGGGCATCCCGCTGGAGGCCGCCGAGCGCACGGACGCCCACCCGATCGTGATCGCGGGCGGGCACGCGGCGTTCAACCCCGAGCCGATCGCCGACTTCATCGACGCCGCCGTGCTCGGCGACGGCGAGGAGATCGCGCTCGGCATCACCGAGATCATCCGCGAGTGGAAGGCCGAGGGTGCGCCGGGCGGCCGCGACGAGCTGCTCATGCGGCTCGCCGCCACCGGGGGCGTGTACGTGCCGCGCTTCTACGACGTGACGTACCTGCCCGACGGCCGCATCCAGCGGGTCGCGCCGAACCGCCCGGGGGTTCCGTGGCGGATCGAGAAGCACACCGTCATGGACCTCGACCAGTGGCCCTACCCGAAGAAGCCGCTCGTCCCGCTCGCCGAGACCGTGCACGAGCGGTTCAGCGTGGAGATCTTCCGCGGCTGCACCCGCGGCTGCCGGTTCTGCCAGGCCGGGATGATCACCCGCCCGGTGCGGGAGCGGTCGATCACCACGATCGGGAACATGGTCGAGCAGGGCCTGAAGGAGTCCGGCTTCCAGGAGGTCGGCCTGCTCAGCCTGTCCAGCGCCGACCACAGCGAGATCGGCGACGTCGCCAAGGGCCTCGCCGACCGCTACGAGGGCACCAACACCTCGCTGTCGCTGCCGTCCACCCGGGTGGACGCCTTCAACATCACGCTCGCCAACGAGTTCTCCCGCGGCGGCCGGCGCTCCGGCCTGACGTTCGCGCCGGAGGGCGGCTCCGAGCGGATGCGCAAGGTGATCAACAAGATGGTCACCGAGGACGACCTGATCCGCACCGTCAGCACCGCCTACGAGAACGGCTGGCGGCAGGTCAAGCTCTACTTCATGTGCGGGCTGCCCACCGAGGAGGACGAGGACGTCCTCGCCATCGCCGGCATGGCCAAGCGGGTCATCCAGGCGGGGCGGGAGGCCACCGGCCGCAAGGACATCCGCTGCACCGTGTCCATCGGCGGGTTCGTGCCCAAGCCGCACACCCCGTTCCAGTGGGCCGCGCAGTGCGACCACGAGACCGTCGACCGGCGCCTGCGCGCCCTCAGGGACGCCCTGCGCGGCGACAAGGAGTACGGCCGCGCCATCGGCCTGCGCTACCACGACGGGCAGCCGTCCATCATCGAGGGCCTGCTGTCGCGCGGCGACCGGCGGGTGGGCAAGGTCATCCGCGCGGTCTGGGAGGACGGCGGCCGGTTCGACGGCTGGAGCGAGCACTTCTCCTTCGAGCGCTGGACGTCCTGCGCCGAGCGGGCGCTCGCCGGCGAGCCCGTCGACCTCGCCTGGTACACCGTCCGCGAGCGCGACGAGGTCGAGGTCCTGCCCTGGGACCACCTCGACGCCGGGCTCGACCGCGAGTGGCTCTGGCAGGACTGGCAGGACGCGATCGACGAGACCGAGGTCGAGGACTGCCGCTGGACGCCCTGCTACGACTGCGGCGTGTGCCCCACGATGGGCACCGAGATCCAGATCGGCCCCACCGGAAAGAAGCTGCTGCCGCTCTCCGTGGTCTGAGGCTCCGTGGTCTGAGGCTCCGCCCGTCCGAGCTTCACGCCGGTCCGAGGCTCCCGCTGGTCCGGGGCCCGGACGCGGGCGACCCGCGCGGCTTTCCGGGTGTCCGGAAGCGGTTGCGGGACCGCCCTGAGCAGCGGCGGTCCGGGAGTTGCGGCACCCGTGCTTGGCCGAACGATGCTCGGGGACCCGTACTCTATAGGGAGACCTAGTTTTTCGACTCGACACGAGTAGGAAGGACCAGAACCCTGGCACCCATGCCGGAGGGTCCGGCGCCGGCCCCCGTGACCCAGCGACTGCGCGTCCGCTACGCCAAGCGGGGCAGGCTGCGGTTCACGAGCCACCGCGACATTTCCCGGGCCGTGGAACGCGCCGTCAGGCGCGCCGGGATCCCTGTCGCGTTCAGCGGCGGATTCACCCCCCACCCGAAGATCTCGTACGCGGGTGCGGCGGCGACAGGGGTGGCCAGTGAGGCGGAATACCTCGAGATCGGGCTCACCGAGACCCGCGACCCTGCGCGGATCCGGGCCGATCTGGACGCGGCCCTGCCCCCCGGGCTCGACATCCTCGATGTCGTGCCGGTCCGGGCGGGCCGCGGCGACGCACCGGTGAAGCCGGGCGCGTTCGCCGATCGGCTCCAGGCGTCCGAATGGCGGATCAGGCTGGACGGCGTGCCCGAGGGCGACGCCGCCGCCGCCGTGGCCGCCTTCATGGCCGCCCCGGTCATCGAGGTGGAACGCCTCACGAAGAAGGGACGGCGCCGTTTCGACGTGCGCGCCGCCGTGTCCGCGTGTGAGCTGGACCGGCGCGCCGCTGAGGCGGCGGATGCCCCTTGTGCGATACTTCGAATGGTTGTTCGGCATTCCACACCGGCCGTACGACCCGACGACATCCTCACCGGACTGCGCCAGGTCGCCGACCTCGCGCCGCCGTCACCACCGCTGGTGATCAGGCTGGCGCAGGGGCCCCTCGACGCGGACACCGGTGGCCTCGCGGATCCCCTGGATCCCGACCGGGAGATCGGCCTGCCGTCCGGCGACGACGCCGAGACGGCCCGCGGCCCTGTGCGGCCGCAGCCCGGGGACGCCGCGAGCGCGGATGCCGTCAGCGCCTGACCGGGGGACCGAAGCCGTGGGAGCACGGAACCGGTCCCGCAGGGTACGTCTGGCGCGCCCCCGACGACTTCGTCGTCGTGTCCGGACCTCCGTCCGGCCGTGACGACGCCGATGACTGACGAGGTGCTCCCGCGCGGCGCACCGCCCCGATCCGCCCCCGGGCGGGACGGGCGGACGCGCCCGGGAGCCTGACGGGAGATTGCCCGCATGCTTGAGAACGAAGTCGATTCGGCCGCGGCCGACGGCACCGATGACGAGACGACCCAGAACGGGAGCGCCGCGAACGGGAGCGCGGTGGAGCAGGGCGCCGGGGTGAGCTCGCGCCCCCGCCGGGCGAGCCGGCCCGCCGGTCCGCCGCCCGAGGTGGACGAGACCCCCGCGCGGCCCCCCGCGGCCGAGGCCGAGGAGCCCGCGAGCGAGGAGCCGGAGCCCGCCGAGGCCGTGGAAGCCGAGGCCGCTGAGGTCGAGGCCGAAGAGGAAGAGCCCGAGGCCGCGGTCGCGGAGACCGAGGAGCCCGCCCCCCGGGCCGAGCCCGCTCCCGAGCCTGCCCCGGCGGCCGAGGCCGCCCCCGAGCCCGAGTCCGCCCCGGAGGCCGCGTCCGAGGCCGCGTCCGAGACCGAGCCTGAGTCCGAGACCGCGTCCGAGCCCGCGGAGCCGGTCGCCGAGGAGGCTCCCGAGCCGCCGAAGCGCACCCGGACCCGCACCCGCGCCCGCGGCGCGAAGGCCGCCGCCGAGACGCCCGCGCCCGTCCCCCTGACCGGCGCCGAGACCTCCCCGGAGGCCACCCCCGAGCCCGAGGCGGACGCCGAGGAGCCCCCCGCGCCCCGCACGCGCACCCGCACCCGCCGCCGCGCGGCGGCCGCCGCCGAGCCGCCCGCCGTCCCGCCGGTGCCGGAGATCCCCGCCGTGCCGGTCGCGGGCGCCGAGGTGCCGCCCGAGCAGGTGTCCGACACCGAGCCCGCGAGCGGCGTCGGCATCCCCGGCGTGACGTTCCAGCCCCCGATGGTCGTCTTCCAGCCGCCGCAGCCGAAGGCCGAGGCGCCCGCCCGTCCCAAGGACGAGCCGGAGCAGCAGCCCGCCGCCGAGCGCGACACCGGCGACGACGACCACGACCACGGCCCCGAAGCCGAGGACGACTCCGAGGACCGCCCGTCCCGGCGGCGCCGCCGCCGCGGCGGCCGGGGCCGCGGCCGGGGCCGCGAGGGCGCCGACGACGAGGCGCAGGCCGAGGAGCCCGAGGCCGAGGAGCCGGCCAAGGAAGAGCAGCCCAAGGCCGGCAAGGGCGCCAAGAGCACCCGGTCCGCCAAGGCCGCCAAGAAGGACAAGGACAAGGACAAGGAGCCCAAGGCGGAGGAGGCCGAGCAGGAGGCCGCCGACGACGAGGACGACGGCGAGGCCCAGTCCGGCACCAGCCGCCGCCGGCGCCGCCGCAGGCGCCGCTCCGGCGGCGACGGCGAGAACGGCGCCGACGCCGACGACCCGCCGAACACCGTCGTGCACGTCCGCACGGCCCGCGAGGAGCGCGCCGCCGCCGAGGACGAGGTGCGCTCGGTGCGCGGCTCGACCCGGCTGGAGGCCAAGAAGCAGCGCCGCCGCGAGGGCCGCGAGCAGGGCCGCCGCCGCCCGCCGGTGATCACCGAGGCGGAGTTCCTGGCCCGCCGCGAGTCGGTCGAGCGGGTCATGGTCGTCCGGCAGGAGGGCGAGCGCACCCAGATCGCCGTCCTGGAGGACGACGTCCTCGTCGAGCACTACGTCAACCGCGCCACGCACCAGTCGTACGTGGGCAACGTCTACCTGGGCAAGGTCCAGAACGTCCTGCCGTCGATGGAGGCGGCGTTCGTCGACATCGGCAAGGGCCGCAACGCCGTCCTGTACGCGGGCGAGGTCAACTGGGACGCCTCCGGGCTGGAGGGCCAGCCGCGCCGCATCGAGTCGGCGCTGAAGTCCGGCCAGTCGGTGCTCGTCCAGGTCACCAAGGACCCGCTCGGCCACAAGGGCGCCCGCCTCACCAGCCAGGTCTCGCTGCCCGGCCGCTACCTCGTGTACGTGCCGGACGGCTCGATGACCGGCATCAGCCGCAAGCTCCCCGACAAGGAGCGCAGCCGCCTCAAGTCGATCCTGAAGAAGGTCATGCCGGACAACGCCGGCGTGATCGTCCGGACCGCCGCCGAGGGCGCCACGGAGGAGGAGCTCTCCCGCGACGTGTCGCGCCTGGCGGCGCAGTGGGACAACATCCAGAAGAAGGTCAAGACGGCCTCGGCTCCGTCGCTGCTGTACGGCGAGCCCGACCTGACGATCCGCGTCATCCGCGACATCTTCAACGAGGACTTCTCCAAGCTGGTGGTGTCCGGCGCCGAGGCCTGGGACACCGTCTCCGAGTACGTCGAGTACGTGGCGCCGCACCTCGCCGACCGCGTCGAGCGCTGGACGGGCGACCAGGACGCCCTGTCGGCGTTCCGCATCGACGAGCAGATCGCCAAGGCCCTCGACCGCAAGGTGTGGCTGCCGTCCGGCGGCTCGCTGGTGATCGACAAGACCGAGGCCATGACGGTCATCGACGTCAACACCGGCAAGTTCACCGGCCAGGGCGGCAACCTGGAGGAGACCGTCACCCGCAACAACCTGGAGGCGGCCGAGGAGATCGTCCGCCAGCTCCGGCTCCGCGACATCGGCGGCATCGTCGTGATCGACTTCATCGACATGGTGCTGGAGAGCAACCGCGACCTGGTGCTCCGCCGCCTCGTCGAGTGCCTGTCGCGGGACCGTACCAAGCACCAGGTCGCCGAGGTCACCTCGCTGGGCCTGGTCCAGATGACCCGCAAGCGGGTCGGGCAGGGCCTGCTGGAGGCGTTCTCGGAGACCTGCGAGTGCTGCAACGGCCGCGGCATCCACGTCCAGCTGACGCCGGTCGAGCCCAAGCCAGACAAGGCGGCCGGCAAGGAGAGCGGCCGCCGCCGCAAGCGCAAGGGCGAGGTCGAGAAGGCCGTCGAGGAGAAGCTCTCCCAGCAGGAGGCCAAGCCGAAGGAGCGGGAGCCCGAGCCGAAGCCGGAACCCGCGCCCGCCGCTGAGGCCAAGGCCAAGGCCGAGCCGTCCCGGTCCCGGGCGAAGAAGTCGGGCCCGGCCAAGCGTCCGGCGGGCCCGCCGCCCGAGATCGACGAGTCCCCGGTCCAGGCCGCCGTGGAGGCCGCCGAGGCCGCCGCGGAGGCGGCCGACGCGGGCCCCGGCAGCCTGGACGCCGCCGAGCCCGTCTCGGTGACCAGGAACGGCGCCGAGCCGTCCGGCGGCGAGCTGAACGGCTCCGCGCCGGCCGCGCCGGAGGAAGCGGTGGACGCCCCGGCGGACGGTGCGGCGGCCGAGGCCAACGGCTCCGCGCCCGCCGAGACCGGCTCCACCGAGACCGGCTCCACCGAGACCGGCGGCGAGCCCGAGCCCGAGCCGGCCGCCCGGCGGCGGCGCACCCGGCGCACCCGCGCCACCGCCGACGTCGGCGAGTCCTCGGACGACTGACGGGTCGGCGAGGCACGACTGACGGGGCCGGACGCCCTGGCCGCGCGCGTTCGCGTTGCGGTCAGGGCATCCGGTACCCTTGTACTTCGGCGCGTCGTAGGCGCGTCACTCCAACTCGCACCGCGAACCCCGTCCGGGGTCCGTTCGGTGCTCACCTCGCCGATCCGGTGAGGGCAAGCAGAGAGCGCCAGGTTCTCCTGGCGTGCCGCCCTCGGCCCGGTGCCGGGGGTAGGCCCCCATCCGGGGGCTGGTAAGCCACGCGTGGGACCGGTTCAGTCCGGAAGCGCGCGCAGACGAGAGGTTTCCGCGGTGTACGCGATTGTCCGCGCAGGCGGCAGGCAGGAGAAGGTCGCCGTCGACGACGTGCTGACCGTCGACAAGCTGGCCGGTGAGGTCGGCTCGACCGTCACGTTCCCGGCGGTGCTCGTCGTGGACGGCGACAACGTCGTCAGCGGCTCGGCCGACCTCGCACGCTACGAGGTGACCGCCGAGATCCTCGGCGCGGTCAAGGGCCCGAAGATCAACATCATGCACTACCGGAACAAGACCGGGTACAAGCGGCGGATGGGCCACCGCCAGCCGTACACCGAGGTCAAGATCACCGGTATCAAGGCCGGGAAGTAAGGGAGAGCGGTCTCATGGCACACAAGAAGGGCGCATCGTCCAGCCGCAACGGTCGCGACTCCAACGCCAAGCGCCTCGGCGTGAAGCGCTTCGGCGGCCAGGTCGTCAACGCGGGCGAGATCATCGTCCGGCAGCGCGGCACCCACTTCCACCCCGGCCCGGGCGTCGGCCGCGGCGGCGACGACACGCTGTTCGCGCTGGTCGCGGGTGCGGTGCAGTTCCGCCGCTACCGCGGGCGCAACGCGGTGAGCATCGTCCCGCCGGCGGAATAGTCCGCCTGGGTTCCAGACGTTTCGAAGGGGCGGACCGTTCGACGGTCCGTCCCTTCGCCTTTTTCAGCAGGTTTCACCGAGGAGAGTCACCGTGGCCGCAGGAGCGGGATCGGGCGCGCAGTTCGTCGACCGGGTGGTGGTGCACGTCGCGGCGGGCAACGGCGGCAACGGCTGCGCCTCGATCCACCGGGAGAAGTTCAAGCCGCTCGGCGGGCCGGACGGCGCGAACGGCGGGCGCGGCGGCGACGTCGTCCTGGTCGTCGACTCCAACGCCGCGAGCCTGCTGGAGTACCACCGGCGCCCGCACCGCAAGGCCGGGAACGGCAGGCAGGGGCAGGGCAGCATGCGGACCGGCGCGGACGGCGCCGACGTCGTGCTGCCCGTCCCGGACGGCACGGTCGTGAAGGAGGGCGACCGGGTGCTGGCCGACCTGGTCGGCGAGGGCACCCGGTACGTGGTCGCGAAGGGCGGCAACGGCGGGCTCGGGAACGCGGCGCTGGCGTCCGCCAAGCGCAAGGCGCCCGGATTCGCGCTGCTCGGCGAGCCGGGCGAGGCCCGGGACGTGGTCCTGGAGTTGAAGAGCGTCGCCGACGTCGCGCTCGTCGGGTTCCCGAGCGCGGGCAAGTCGTCGCTGATCGCCGCGCTGTCGGCCGCGAAGCCGAAGATCGCCGACTACCCGTTCACCACGCTGATCCCGAACCTGGGCGTGGTCAGCGCCGGCGACACGACGTTCACGGTCGCGGACGTCCCGGGCCTGATCGAGGGCGCCAGCGAGGGCCGCGGCCTCGGCCTGGACTTCCTGCGCCACATCGAGCGCTCGTCCACCCTCGCGCACGTGCTCGACTGCGCGACGATGGAGCCGAACCGCGACCCGCTCAGCGACTTCGAGGTCATCGAGCGCGAGCTGCGGGCCTACGACCGGGTGCTCGGCGACCGGCCGCTGTCGGACCGGCCCCGCATCGTGGTGCTGAACAAGGTCGACGTCCCGGACGGCCGCGACCTCGCCGAGATGGTCCGGCCCGAGTTCGAGGCGCGCGGGCTGCGGGTGTTCGAGGTGTCGGCGGCGACGCACGAGGGCCTGCGGGAGCTGTCGTTCGCGATGGCCGCGATGGTCGCGGAGTTCCGCGCGTCGCTGCCGCCCGCTGAGCCGACCCGCATCGTGATCCGGCCGGAGCCGGTCGGCGGCGACACCGACTTCGAGGTCAAGGACCTCGGCGACAACACCTACCTGATCACCGGGACCAAGCCCGTCCGGTGGCTGCGGCAGACCGACTTCGCCAACGAGGAGGCCGTCGGCTACCTCGCGGACCGGCTCGCCCGGCTCGGCGTGGAGGAGGCCCTCGCGGAGGCGGGCGCCGACGCGGGCGCCACGGTGCTGATCGGCACCGCCGACGACTCGATCGTGTTCGACTGGGAGCCGGACGTCCCCGCCGGCGAGGCCGCGATGGGACCGCGCGGCACCGACCGCCGCCTCGACGGCCGGCTGTGAGGCGGGAGGTCCGGGAATCGTGAGCGAGCGCGAGGAGATCGCCAAGGCCCGCCGGATCGTGGTGAAGGCGGGCTCGTCGTCGCTGACGACGCCGGGCGGCACGATCGACGCGAACCGCATCGACGCGCTGGTGGACGTCCTCGCCGCGCGCCGCGCCGACGGCACCGAGATCGTGTTCGTGTCGTCCGGCGCGATCGCGGCGGGGCTCGGCCCGCTCGGGCTGACCCGCCGCCCCGGCGACCTCGCTACCCAGCAGGCGGCGGCGAGCGTCGGGCAGGGCCTGCTGTTCGCCCGGTACACCTCGTCCTTCGCCCGGTACGGGCTGACGGTCGGGCAGGTGCTGCTCACCGCCGACGACATGATGCGCCGCTCGCACCACCGCAACGCGCAGCGCACGCTGGGGCAGCTCCTCGCGCTGGGGATCCTGCCGATCGTGAACGAGAACGACACCGTCGCCACCGACGAGATCCGGTTCGGCGACAACGACCGGCTCGCGGCGCTGGTCGCCCACCTGATCCGCGCGGACGCGCTGGTCCTGCTCTCGGACGTCGACGCCCTCTACACCGGCGACCCGCGCCGGCCCGGCGCCCGCCGCGTCGACGACGTCCGCGGCCCCGACGACCTGAAGGGCGTCGAGCTCGGCCGGTCCGGGCGCGTCGGGACGGGCGGCATGGTCACCAAGGTGGAGGCGGCCCGCATCGCTGGCATCCCGGTGGTGCTGACGAACGCCGCGTCCGCCGCGCACGCGCTCGCCGGGGACCGGGTCGGCACGCTGTTCCACCCGGCCGAGGGGCGCCGCATGTCGACGCGGAACCTGTGGCTCGCGCACGCCACCACCGGCCAGGGCCGCGTCACGCTGGACGCCGGCGCCGTCGAGGCGGTGGTGCGGCGCCGCAAGTCGCTGCTCCCGGCCGGGGTGACGGGCGTGGACGGCGACTTCGCCGCCGGCGACCCGGTCGACCTGTGCGACCCGGACGGCCGCGTCGTCGCGCGCGGCCTGGTGAACTACGACGCGTCGGAGATCCCGGAGCTGATGGGGCGCTCGACGCGCTGGCTGGCCCGGGAGCTGGGCGCGGAGTACGAACGCGAGATAATCCACCGCGATCATCTGGTGGTTCTCAAATGAGCGAGGAGCGTGCGATGGGCGACGGTGAGCGCGAGGAGTTCCTGCGGGTGGCGCGGCGCGCCAGGGAGGCGGCGGCCGGGCTGGCGCCGCTGCCGCGGGCGGCGAAGGACGCGGCCCTGCACCGGATCGCGGACGCGCTGGTCGCCGCCGCCCCGGAGATCGTCAAGGCGAACGGGTCCGATGTCGCGCGGGCCCGCGAGAACGGCACCTCCGAGTACATGATCGACCGGCTGAGCCTGTCGGAGGAGCGGATCGCCGCGATCGCCGAGGCGGTCCGCAAGGTCGCCGCGCTGCCCGACCCGGTGGGGGAGACGGTGCGCGGGAGCGTGCTGCCGAACGGGCTGGAGCTGCGGCAGGTGCGGGTGCCGCTCGGCGTCGTCGGGATGATCTACGAGGGCCGCCCGAACGTGACCGTGGACGCCGCGGCGCTGTGCCTGAAGAGCGGGAACGTGGCGATGCTGCGCGGCTCGTCGTCCGCGCACGACTCGAACACGATGCTGGTCCAGGTGATGCAGGGCGCGCTCGCCGACACCGAGGTCCCCTCGGACGCGGTGCAGCTCGTGCCGGGGACGTCCCGCGAGTCGGTGAAGCACCTGATGCGGGCACGCGGCCTGGTGGACGTGCTGATCCCGCGCGGCGGCGCCTCGCTGATCAACTCGGTGGTCGAGGAGTCGACCGTCCCCGTCATCGAGACGGGCGTCGGGAACTGCGCCGTGTACGTGGACGCCGCCGCCGACGTGGACATGGCCGTCGAGATCCTGCTGAACGCCAAGACGCAGCGCCCGTCGGTGTGCAACGCGGCGGAGACGTTCCTGGTGCACGCCGACATCGCCGACGCGTTCGTCCCGCGCGCGCTTGAGGCGCTCAGGGCCGCCGGGGTCACCGTCCACGGCGACGACCGGATCCGCTCCTACGGCGACGACGTCGTGGAGGCGGGGGAGGACGACTGGTACGCCGAGTACCTGTCGCTCGACATCGCCGCCCGCGTGGTCGACTCCCTGGAGGACGCCGTCGCGCACATCCGCACGTACGGGTCCGGGCACACCGAGGCGATCGTGACGGCGTCGCAGCCGGCCGCGAAGCGCTTCGTGTCGCTGGTCGACTCGGCCGCCGTGATGGTGAACGCCTCGACCCGCTTCACCGACGGCGAGGAGTTCGGCTTCGGCGCGGAGATCGGCATCTCGACGCAGAAGCTGCACGCGCGCGGCCCGATGGGGCTGCCGGAGCTGACGTCCACCAAGTACGTCGTGACCGGTGAGGGCCACACCCGCGGCTGACCCCGTCCAAGTTGTGACAATTTTGCCATTGATGTCACGTTGAGGCTGTGGTCTGATTCACGACTGTGACCCGTGAGTACAGCCGCCGCCGCGTGCTGAAGGGCGCCGCCCTCGGCGCGGGCATCGCCTCGACCGGGCTGGCCGCGTTCCCCGCGCGTCCCGCCGCCGCTGCCGCACCCGCCCTCGCCGGGCCCGTCGCCGGCACCACCCTCGACCGGACGTACGTGCTCGGCGCGGCGGGCGCGGGCGGCTACCGGCCGGTGATCACCGGGCCGGGGGAGCCGCACCTGCTGCGCCGCGACCTCGGCGGCACCGCCGGCGCCCGCCGGGCCGCCACCCGCCGCGGCGTCCTCGCGTTCGGTCACCTCACCGACGTGCACATCATCGACGCGCAGTCCCCGGCCCGGGTCGAGTTCATCGACCGGATCCGGGACCTGATCGGCGGCTTCCCCGAGGGCGGCTGGCGGCCGCAGGAGATCCTGACCACGCAGGTCGCCGAGGCGATGGTGCAGGCGATGAACGCCGTCGGCCGCGGCCCCGCGACCGGCCTCGGGCTGGCGTTCACCATCAACACCGGCGACGCCTCCGACAACGTCCAGTACAACGAGATCCGCTGGATCATCGACCTGCTCGACGGCCGCCGCGTCCGCCCCGACTCCGGCGACCCGAACCGGTACGAGGGCGTCATGGACTGGACGTCCTACGACCGGGCGTACTGGCATCCGGAGGGCGCGCCGCCCGGCGCGCAGCCCGACGTCGCGTACGCCAAGTACGGCTTCCCGCGCGTCCAGGGCCTGATCGACGCCGCCCGCCGCCCGTTCCAGGCGACCGGCCTCACGATGCCGTGGCTCGCCGCGTTCGGCAACCACGACGGCCTCATCCAGGGCAACCTGCCGGTGAACCCGCTGGTCTCCGGCCTCGCCACCGGCGGCATCAAGATCGGCGCGCCGGCCGACGACGGCCAGGCCGAGCGCCTCGCCCGCATGATCAAGAACGGCGACGCCGCGGAACTCGTCCGGCTCAGCCGCGAGCAGGGCGGCGCGGGCGGCCTGTTCCGCCCCGTCACGCCCGACTGGAACCGGCGGATGCTGTCGCGCCGCGAGGTCGTCGCCGAGCACTTCAACACGTCCGCGTCCCTGCGCGGCCACGGCTTCACCGCCGCCAACCTCCGCGACGGGACGGCCTACTACGCGTTCGACCAGGGCGTGGTGCGCGGCCTCGTCCTCGACACCGTCAACCCGAACGGCTACTCCGAGGGCTCCCTCGACAAGAAGCAGTTCGCGTGGCTGGAGGCGCAGCTCAGGGCGGGCAGCAGCCGCTACTACGCGGCGGACGGCACCGTCGTCCGCAACAGCGTGAAGGACCGGCTGTTCGTGCTGTTCAGCCACCACCCGATCGGCTCGCTGGAGAACCCGCTCGGCGGAGACCGCGTCCTCGGCGACGAGGTGCGGGACCTCCTCCTGCGCTACCCGAACGTCATCCTGTGGGTGAACGGCCACACCCACCGCAACCAGGTCATCCCGCACGCCCGCCAGGGCTCGGGAGGGTTCTGGGAGGTGAACACGGCCGCGCACGTCGACTTCCCGCAGCAGAGCCGCATCGTCGAACTCGCCGACAACGGCGACGGCACCCTGTCGATCTTCGCGACGATCCTCGACTCCGCCGGGCCCGCGTCCTACGGCGGCCGGCTCAGCGACCCGGTCCGGCTCGCGTCGCTGTCACGCGAGCTGGCGGGCAACGACTGGCAGGACCGCGACACCGACCGCCGCGGCGAGGCCGCCGACCGCAACGTCGAACTCCTCGTCCCGGCCCCGTTCTGAGCCGGCGGGCCGCCGCGTCCGTGTCGCGGCGGCCCGGGTCGCTACCGGCTCGTCGGCCCGTTGTCGCGGCGGGTGAGCCGGTCGAACAGCCCGCCGGCGGCGCCCGCCGCCGCGTCCGCCATGTCGCGGACCTTGCCCACGAACGGGTCGGCGGTCCGCTCCCACGACTCCCGGTAGGAGCGCGCCGCGTCCTTGATCTCCTCCCGGACGGACGCGCTCTCGTCCTCGTCCCGCCGCGGGTAGTCCCCGGCGAGGATCCGCTCGTACTCGCCGCCGCGCGCCCACCGGTCGATCTCGGCGAACCGGATCACCGCGAACGGGTGCGACTGCCCGAGCAGGTTGAGGAACTTCAGGATCCCGTCCCGCACATCGCCGGCCGCGTCGTACTCGCGGGCCTGCTGCAGGAACGCCTCCGCGCTCATCTCGCCGAGCCGGACCCCGCCGGCGAGCTTCATGTTGACCCGCTTGGCCGCGTCCACGTCCTGCCCGGCGAGCAGCCCCGCCCGGTCCGACGACAGTTCCGCCTTCCGGAACCACTCCCGCAGCCCGATGATGATCGCCGCGATGCCGACGTTGCCGAGCGGCAGCCACGCCAGCCGCGACCCGAGCTGCAGCAGGATCTGCATCATCGTCTGGTACACCGCGTGCCCGGACAGGATGTGCCCGACCTCGTGCCCGATGACGAACCGCAGCTCCTCGTCGTCCAGCAGGTCGATCAGCCCGGTGTTCAGCACGATGAACGGGTGGTCGGAGCCGAGCGCCATCGCGTTGGGCGTCGGGTCCTGCCGGACGAACAGCTCCGGCACCTCCGGCATGTCAAGGATGTAGCAGGCGTCGCGCACCATGTCGTGGATGTGGCGGAACTGGTCCTCGCCGACCCGCACCGTCCCGCCGAGGAACATCAGCCGCAGCGACCGCTCGTTGATCAGCCCCGACATCTTGCGGAGGACGACGTCGAACCCGGAGAGCGAACGCAGCGCCACCAGCGCCGATCGGTCCGCCGGGTGCTCGTAGGCCCGGGAACTGATCCCCGGGAACCGCGTCCGCGCTCGATCCGGTGTGTTCTCCGTCATGTCTGGCATGGTAGTTCCGACGAACGGTCGGGCGGCAGGGTTCCACGCCGGGGACGGGCTGCCGGGTCCGGCCGCGCCAGGGAGGCTGCCATGTTCGACCCCAGGGCCGAGGCGATGTCGGTGGACGAGCGCGCCGCGCTGCAGCGGCACCGGCTGTGGGGGCTGGTCGACCGGCTCCTCGCCGCCAGCGGTGTGCAGGGCCGTCGGCTGAAGGACGCCGGCGTCACCGGCGGCTCCGACATCACCCTCGCCGCCCTCCGCGACCTCCCCTTCACCACCAAGCAGGACCTCTGGGACGGCTACCCGTTCGGGATGCTCGCCGTCCCGCAGGACCAGGTCGCCGCCGTGCACGGCTCCAGCGGGACGCGCGGGCGCCCGACGCTCGTCGCCTACACCAAGGCCGACCTCGACCTGTGGGCGGCGATGTGCGCGCGTTCCCTGTCGTGCGCCGGGGCGTCGCCGGGGAGCATCGTCCACAACGCCTACGGGTACGGGCTGTTCACCGGCGGCATCGGCATCCACCAGGGCGCCGTCGCGCTCGGCGCGACCGTGGTGCCGATGTCGGGCGGCATGACCGACCGGCAGGTGCGGATGCTCGCCGACCTACGCGCCGACATCCTCACCTGCACCCCGGCGTACGCGCTGCGGCTCGGCGAGGCCATCGCCGAGGCCGGCGTCGAGATCCCCGCGCTCAAGGCCGGGCTGTTCGGCGCCGAGCCCTGGTCGGAGGAGCTGCGCAGCGCCATCGAGGCCGTGCTGCCGATCAAGGCGATGGACGTCTACGGCCTGTCCGAGGTCATCGGGCCCGGCGTCGCGACCGAATGCCTCGAACAGGACGGCCTGCACGTCAACGAGGACCACTTCATCGTCGAGGCCGTCGACCCGTCCACCGGCGAACCCGTCCCGGACGGCACGCCCGGCGAACTCGTCTTCACCACCCCGACCAAGCAGGCGCTGCCGCTGCTGCGGTACCGGACCGGCGACATCGCGTCCCTGACCCGCGCCGAATGCCCCTGCGGCCGGACCCTCGTCCGGATGAGCAAGGTCATCGGCCGGGTCGACGACATGATCGTCGTGCGGGGCGTCAACGTGTACCCGAGCGAGGTCGAGCGGGTCCTGCTCGGCTCCGGGCTCGTCCGGCCGCACTACCAGCTCGTCGTCGACCGGCGCAGCCCGTCCGTGCGGCTCCTCGTCGCGTGCGAGGCGCTCTCCGGCGACCCGCGGGCCGACCTCGCGCACGCGCTCCGCGAGACGCTGGGCCTCGCCGCGGAGGTGTTCGTGCTGCCCGACGGCACCGTGCCGCGAACCGAGGTCGGCAAGGCCGTCCGCGTCGTGACCTGGGAGGACGGCCACCCGCCCATCACCGGCCTGAGCTGACCCCGGGGCCCCGGGCGTTCCGGGCCCCGGACCGGCTGGCTATTCTCGTCGCCATGACGCAAAAGCGGCGGCTCGGGGTCATGGGCGGCACCTTCGACCCCATCCACCACGGGCACCTCGTGGCCGCGAGCGAGGTCGCGCACTTCTTCTCGCTCGACGAGGTCGTGTTCGTCCCGACGGGCCTCTCGTCCCACAAGGAGGGCCGCGACGTCACCGCCGCCGAGGACCGCTACCTCATGGCCGTCATCGCCACCGCGTCCAACCCGCGCTTCTCCGTCAGCCGCATCGACATCGACCGGCCGGGCCCCACCTACACCGTCGACACCCTCCGCGAGATGCGCGACATCCAGGGGCCCGACACCGACCTGTTCTTCATCACCGGCGCCGACGCGCTGGAGAAGATGCTCACCTGGCACGACACCGACGAGCTGTTCGAACTCGCCCACTTCATCGGCGTCACCCGCCCCGGCCACCGCCTGGCCGACCCGGGCCTCCCCAACGGACGCGTCTCCCTCATGGAGGTGCCCGCCCTGTCGATCTCCTCCACCGAATGCCGCGAACGCGTCCACGCCGGAGAACCGATCTGGTACCTGGTCCCAGACGGGATAGTCCAGTACATAAACAAACGAGGCTTGTACTAGCCGCCTTGGGTATCAACCCCAGTACCCCGAAAGCCCAGCCCCGGTACGGGTCGGGCGGCCGGAGGGCGCCCAGCGCCCGGAGGCCGCACGACCCGCCGAGCCGGTCGACCGCAGCGACACGCCGCAAACCCGCACGGTCACAAGAAACCCGCACCGTGGCGTGAGGATCGACCGGCTCGCAACGGGGGTTCCAGGGGGTCGCCCCCTGGGCCAACACACCACGGGTCGGGCGGCCGGAGGGCGCCCAGCGCCCGGAGGCCGCACGACCCGCCGAGCCGGGCGACCGCAGCGACACGCCGCAAACCCGCACGGTCACAAGAAACCCGCACCGTGGCGTGAGGATCGACCGGCTCGCAACGGGGGTTCCAGGGGGTCGCCCCCTGGGCCAACACACCACGGGTCGGGCGGCCGGAGGGCGCCCAGCGCCCGGAGGCCGCACGACCCGCCGAGCCGGGCGACCGCAGCGACACGCCGCAAACCCGCACGGTCACAAGAAACCCGCACCGTGGCGTGAGGATCGACCGGCTCGTGACGGGGGTTCCAGGGGGTCGCTCCCCTGGGTAGACAGGAAAGGGCCGCATGTGCATGTGCGGCCGTACATCGACACGGGGGTACCGGTGTCCGCGGGCCGTGAGAGGCTGTGAACGGAGACGACCCCTACAGGGAGGATCGCGAGCGCATCGTGACCGCATCCGAGAGGGCGGCAGAGCTCGTCCGGATCGCCGCCGAGGCGGCGGGCGACAAGCTGGCCGACGACATTCTTGCCTACGACGTGAGCGAGCAGCTCGTCATCACCGACGCGTTCGTGCTCTGCTCCGCCCCCAGCGACCGGCAGGTCCGCGCCATCGTGGACGAGGTCGAGAAGCGCCTGCGCGAGGAGGCGGACGCCAAGCCCGTCCGGCGCGAGGGCGAGCGTGAGGGCCGGTGGGTCCTGCTGGACTACGCCGACATCATCGTGCACATCCAGCACGAAGAGGACCGCATGTACTACGCCCTCGAACGCCTGTGGAAAGACTGCCCCCTCATCGACCTGCCGGAGAGCGTGACCGCCCACCAGGCTCAGCGCGCCCGTGCCGTCGGGAGCGCGAGTGAGTGACGCGCGCCCCGCCCGCGAGCCGGGCAAGCGGCGGCTCGTGCTCTGGCGGCACGGCCAGACCGCGTGGAACGTCGAGCGCCGCTTCCAGGGCAAGACCGACATCCCGCTCGACGAGACGGGCGTGCAGCAGGCTCAGCGGGCCGCGCGGCTCCTCGCCGGGCTCCGTCCGACGGCGCTGCTCGCCTCGCCGCTGCGCCGCGCCGCCGACACCGCCCAGGCGCTCGCCGACATCACCGGGCTCCCCGTCCGCTACGACAAGGACCTGATCGAGCGCGACGGGGGCGCCTGGGAGGGCCTCACGTCCCGTGAGATCCGCGAGCGCTACCCGGCGGAGCACGCGGCCTGGCAGCCGCCGGGCGGGGAGACCAGCGCCCAGGTCGCCAAGCGCGTCGGCGCCGCCCTGGAGCGCGCCCTCGACGATCTGCCGCCGACTGGCCAGCTCGTCGTCGCCTCGCACGGCGCCGCGCTGCGCCTCGGCATGTCCCATCTCCTCGGGCTGCCCGAGGAGACCTGGGAGCGCCTGGGCGGGCTGTCGAACTGCTGCTGGTCCGTCATCACCGAGATGCGCGACGGCGGCTGGCGCCTCGCGGAGCACAACGCCGGGACGCTCCCCGAGCCCGTGCTCAGCGACGACCGTCCCGACGCGGGCACCTGACCGGCAAACGATTCGAGCGCAGCCCCGTCCGTCCTATACACTGGCGGGGCGCTGCGGGATGAACGTCCATGCAGCGGCGGGGCTATGGCGCAGTTGGTAGCGCGCCTCCATGGCATGGAGGAGGTCTGGGGTTCGAATCCCCATAGCTCCACTCGGAGTCGGGAGTGGTGTGGTCGGAGCTTTGCTCCTTCCGCGCCACTCCTTCGTCATTTTCCCGGGGGCGACCCCTGGAGCCCTGATGTGGGGGCTCCGGCTCCACGCCCCCTTGCCGGTTTCCGTTTTCCTGTTTCCTTGCGGTTGGCGGGGGCCCCTTGGCTCTCGGTTGGGGCCGTCTGGCGACTCGCGCGTGCGGGACGGCCTGAGCATGGCGGGCGCGATGGTTTCATGCGGGGTATGGGAAGACATCGCAGGGGGGCGAAGCGAGAGGTCACGGTGGCCGACCTCATCGACGAACTGCGGCGGTTCGAGCCCGGGGCGCCGGTGCGGCTGGCGGTCCAGCCGCGGCTGCCCCAGGAGCACGCCGTCGGGGGCGTCGCGGAGGCCGACGGCATGGTGTGGATCGGCGACGGCGGGCACCGCGGGTACGCGCCGGACGAGGTCGCCGAGCGGTTCGGGTGGAGCTGACGCAAAGGCTTCACCATGGCGGCGGCTACCTTTGCTCCGGCCGCGCTTCGCACTGTCGATCATGCGGGAACAGCCAGTGACGTGGCGATGCATGATCGAGAGAGTTGACCCCAATGAGAAACCCCATGCTTGGGCTGCTGCCCGCCGCGGTCGCGGCGGTGGCCGTCACGGCGGTGGCCGTGCCGGCGTCCGCGGAGGAGGCGCCGCAGCCCGCCCCGCAGACCTACACCCTGAGCGACTGCCCCGAGGCGCTGGGCTTCCTGACGTCGCTGCTCAGTTCGCTGCTGAAGAGCCCCGACGTCACCCGGGCCGTCTGCTCCACGCGGGCGGAGGAGGACGCCAAGGACGCGCAGGACGCGCAGTACGCGTGGGACGCCTGGGGCGAGGAGACCGCGCCGCTCGAGAGCACCTACACCGGCCGCGACGGGCGCACCAGCGTCGAGGAGAACGCGCTGCTGGGCCTCGTGGAAATGCCCAAGAATCTCGTCATCAAGGTGCCGACGCTCGACGAGGGCCTGTACACGTACACGTCCGGCGGCCGCTGACGCCAGCGGGCCGCGGAGGGGCGTCCTTCGCGGCCCGTGTCCCAACAGCTCCCAGCGTGCACTAAGCTTTTCCTCGACCGAGGGGCTATGGCGCAGTTGGTAGCGCGCCTCCATGGCATGGAGGAGGTCTGGGGTTCGAATCCCCATAGCTCCACGCTCGGCTTCGGAGTGGACGGCCTGCGGGCCGCCACTCCTTTGTCGTTTCAGGCGGTGGGAAGCGTCGTGTAGCGCAGGACCGCGCCCACGGGGTGCACCGGCGGCTCGTCGTTGGACGGTACGACGACGAGTTCGCTGTCGGTGGCCGCGGCGGCGCGGACCAGGGCGGCGGCGGCGCGCTCCGCCCGGGGGTCGGTGATGCCGAACTCCTCGCGGAGCTCCTCGGGGGTGGCGGCGACCTGGATCGGGTCGGGGCCGATCCACAGCCGCTCGTCGAGGTCGGCGTCGTCCGCCACCAGCAGCGTCTCGACCTGGCCGTGCCGCAGCGCCTGGGTCGTCGCTGGCAGGCCCGACACCGCGCGCTCGCCGTTGGCGAGTTCCCGGTCGAAGCGCTCGGCGACCGTCATGACGTGCTCGGTCGTCTTCAGTTTGAGGAGGCGGTCCAGCTCCTCGTCCAGGCCCGGATCGTCGATGTCGGTGTTCCGGTCCGCCTCGACGGTGTGCTCCAGGACGTTCTCCGACACCTCCTCCAGGACGGCGTTGCGGGCGCGGACGTCGCCGGCGATCACGACGGCCTCGGCGCGGCAGCGTTCGGCGGCGCGGTCGATCTCGTGGGCGACCTTCTTGGCGTTGATCTTCCAGCTGTTCTCCGAGGAGCGCTGGTACCGGGACTGGTTCCAGTCGCCCGCCTTCACCTTGCGGATGGGGTACTCCTCGTCGCCGGGCACGTCGATGCGCTCGTGCCTGCCCCCGGCGTCCACGCAGTCGATCGCGCCCCCGAGGCGGTCGACGACGGCCACCAGGTGCGGGAACCGCTCGCCGCGCTCGGCCAGGTACGGCAGGACGTCCGGGAGCGGCGCGAGCGTCGCGCGGGTGACGCGGGGCGGGTGGGGGAGCCGTTCGCTGTACACGACCTCGCCGTCGGCCGCGAAGACGACGATGCCTTCGGAGCGGCGCATCGCCAGCTCGTCCTCGATGGTCCGCGCGATCGCGCGGAGGGTGGCCTTCGGGGTGTTCTGGTCCTCCAGTTCCGCGCGCAGCGCCCGCCACCGCAGCTCCGCGGCCTTGGCCGCGTCCTCGGTCGTCCGGGTGAGGTCGGCGTAGACCGACGCGTAGGGGCCCGGACGTTCATACAGCCTCTTGAGGAATGCCAGATCCATGGGACGGCCGTACCCGATGCGGCTGGGACAAACGTGATGAAGGGGTGGTTCGTGTGGTTTTGTCGGGGTCAGCGGTCAGCCCCTCATCCCTTCTCCTTCCGGGGGTCCACGATGAGGCAGAACTCGTTGCCCTGCGGGTCGGCGAGCACCGTGGTGGGCCAGCCGTCGTCCACGAAGGGGCCGCGGACGACGGTGGCACCGAGCCCGGTGACGCGGGCGAGTTCCGCGTCCATGTCGGCGACGCGGAGGTCCGGGTGCATGCGGTTCTTGCCCGACTTCGGTTCGGGGACGCGCTGCAGCAGCATCATCGGGCCCCGCCCGGACGGGTCCGTCAGATGGACGTACGGGGGGTCGTACTCGCCGCGGTCGTAGCCGAGGGCGGCGGCCCAGAAGTCGGCGAGCGCGTCCGGGTCGGGGCAGTCCAGGACGAAGACGAGTTCCATCTAGTGGTCGCGCAGCGCCTTGACCAGCTCGGACTTGTTCATCGAGGAGCGGCCCCCGATGCCGATCTCGCGGGCGCGCTCGAGCAGCTCGTCCTTCGTCCAGTCGTCGTAGGAGGGGTTCTCGCCGCCCTTGCGGCCCACGTTCTTCCTGCCGCGGTTCGCGGAGGCGTTCGCGATCCGCGCGGCCTTCTCCTTGCTCGCGCCCTCGTCACGCAGCTTCTGGTACGTCTTCTCGTCCTTGATCTGTGCTCTAGCCATATCGGGACGACTACCCGGCACACGAAGTCCACACATCGGCGACAATGGCATCCGGAAAGGGGACTTGTGCGCATCGGCATCCTGGGCCCGCTCGACCTGCGGGACGAGGCCGGCCGGCCCGTGGAGGTCGGCGGCCCGAGGCTGCGCGCCCTGCTCGTCCGGCTGGCCGCCGAGGGCGGCCGGGCCGTGTCCGCCGACCGGCTGCTGGACGACCTGTGGGACGGCGCCCCGCCCGGCGGCAACGCCCTGCAGGCGCTCGTGTCGCGGCTGCGCGGCGTCGCGGGCCGCGACATCGTCGAGCACGGCCCGGCCGGCTACCGGCTCGGCGTCGATCCGGGGCAGGTCGACGCGGTCGCGTTCGAGCGGTGCGCCGCGGCGGCCCGCGCCGCGGACGACCCGGCGCGGCGGGCCGCCGGGCTGCGCGCCGCGCTCGCGCTGTGGCGGGGCCCCGCCCTCGCCGACGTCGCCGACGCCGAGTTCGCCCACCCGTTCGCCGCGCGGCTGGAGGAGCTGCGGGTCGCCGCCGTCGAGGACCGCGTCGAGGCGGAGCTCGCCGCCGGCCTGCCCGTCCCGCCGGTCGCCGAGCTGGAGCCGCTCGCCGCCGCCCATCCGCTCCGCGAACGGCTGCGCGGGCACCTCATGCGGGCGCTGTGCGCGGCGGGGCGGCAGGCCGAGGCGCTGGAGGTGTACGAGGAGACGCGGCGCGCGCTCGCCGACCGGCTCGGCGTCGACCCGTCCCCGGAGCTGGCCGCCGTCCACCTGTCGATCCTGCGGCGGGACGCCCCGGCGCCCGCCGCCCCCGTGGTTCCCGCCACTTCCGTGCTTTCCGCCGCCCCGGCGCCCGCCGCCGAGCCCGCCGCCACAGGGCCCGTCGCCGCGTCCGCGCCGCGCACCAACCTGCCCGCGCAGCTCACCAGCTTCGTCGGCCGGGAGGAGGAGTCGCGCCGCGTCGGCAAGCTGCTCCGCGAGACCCGGCTCGTCACGCTCACCGGTCCCGGCGGCGCCGGCAAGACCCGCCTGGCCGGCGAGAGCGCCGCGGCACTGGTCGAGGAGATGCCGGACGGCGCCTGGTTCGTCCCGCTCGCCCCGGTCAGCGAACCCGGCGACACCGTGCAGGCCGTGCTGCAGGCGCTCGGCGTGCCCGAGACCATCCGGCCGGGCGAGACGCGCATGGCGGTCCGGCCCGTCGAGCGGCTCACCGACTTCCTCGCCGCGAAGCGGATGCTCATCGTGCTCGACAACTGCGAGCACCTCATCGACACGGTCGCGGGGCTCGTCGACCACGTCCTCGCGCACGCGCCGGGCGTCCGGATCCTCGCGACGAGCCGCGAGCCCCTCGGCATCACCGGCGAGTCGCTGTGCCCCGTCCCGTCCCTGCCGCTGCCGGACGAGGACGCCGCCGACCCCGCCGCCGCGCTCGGCTACGCCTCGGTCCGGCTGTTCGCCGACCGGGCCGCGGCCGTCCGCCCCGGCTTCGCCGTCGACGCCGGCACCGTCGCCGACGTCGTCGCGATCTGCCGGGCGCTCGACGGCATCCCGCTCGCGATCGAGCTGGCCGCCGCCCGGCTGCGCTCCCTCACGCCCGGCCAGGTCGCGTCCCGGCTCGGCGACCGGTTCCGGCTGCTGGCCGGCGGCAACCGCGCCGCGCTGCCCCGGCACCGCACGCTGCGCGCCGTCGTCGACTGGAGCTGGGAGCTCCTGGACGACGCCGAGCGCACCGTCCTGCGCCGGCTGTCGGTGTTCGCCGGCGGCGCCACCCCCGAGGGCGCCGTGCGCGTGTGCGGGCTGGCCGCCCCCGACGCGCCCGACCCGCACGACGTCATCGACGTCATCGCCGCGCTGATCGACAAGTCGCTGGTGATGGCGGACGGCGACGCCGAGGTCCGCTACCGGCTGCTGGAGACCGTCCGCGTGTACGCGGGGGAGCGGCTGGAGCAGTCCGGCGAGACCCGGCGCGTCCGGGACGCGCACGCCCGCCACCTCGTCGAGCTCGCCGAACGCGCCGAGCCGGAGCTGCGCCGCCGCGACCAGCTGCGCTGGGCCGAGCGGCTCGGCGCCGAACGCGACAACTTCACCGCGGCCCTCCGGCACGTGATCGAGACCGGCGACGTCGAGACGGGCCTCCGGCTCATCGGGGCGCTGGTGTTCTTCTGGGTGCTGCGCGACATGGAGACCGAGGCGGGCGGCTGGGCGGTCGCCGTGCACGCCATGGCCGGGGACACCGTGCCACCCGGCCTGGAGGAGCAGTACGCGCTCTGCGTCGTGTCCTCCCGCGTCATCACCGAGCTGAAGGACGGGCCGGGGCCGACCAGGGAGTCGTTGAGCGCCACCCTGCGCGAGGTCGTCCCCCTCGTGCCCGAGAAGCCGGCGCATCCCCTGCTGGCCCTCGCGCGGTGCGCCTCCAGCATCTTCGGCGGCGACATCGAGGCGATGCGCCGGAGCCTGCGCGACCTGGACGACCACTCCGACCCGTGGATCCGCGCCATCGTCCGCGTCTGCCTCGGGCACATGGCGATCCACACCGGTGAGATCCGCGAGGCGTCCACGGAGGTCGGCGCCGGCTACGAGCAGTTCCGGGAGCTGGGCGACCGGTTCGGGATGATCGTCGCGCTGAGCGGGATGATGCAGGTCGCCCTGGCCCGCGGCGAGGCGGCGGAGGCGATCCGGCTCGGCGAGGAGGCGTACGGGTACGCCACCACCGGGGTCAGCCCGGAGCAGGGCGCGGGCATCCTCACCCAGCTCGCCCGTGCGCGCTTCCAGCAGGGCGACGTCGAGGGCGCCCGCGCGGACCTCGAACGCGCCATGGAGCAGAACGAGCGGGTCGGCGAGTTCGCGGAGGCGGCGGGCGCCTCCTTGCAACTGTGCGAGGTGGCCCTGCATGAGGGCGACCGGGCCGCCGCGCGCGCACACGCCGACCGCGCGCACCGGTGGGTCGTGTCACGCGGACACCGGCCCGACTTCGTACAGACCGCCCGCCGCACCTACAGCCGCCTCGGCTGCCTCGCCGAAGAGGACGGCGACCTCGACGAGGCGAAGCGGCTGCACGCCGAGGCGCTGCGCGAGATGCACGACGACGTGCTCATGGGCAACCCGACCGTGGCGTCCCTCATCGAGGGCGTGGCCGCGTACGCCGCCGCGCGCGGCGCGTTCGTCCGGGCCGCCGAACTGCTCGGCACCGCCCACACCCTGAACGGCTACCGGGACGACGTCGCCTACGAGGTCCGCAGGACGCTGCCCCTCGTGACCGCCGCACTCGGCGACGACGCCTTCACCGCCGCCTACGAGCGCGGGCGCCAGGTCACCCGCCAGGGGGTCTTCGAGCGGGGTGACGAGATCGTCACTTCCGTCTGACCACGAACGGCTGCGCGCGCCACCCATGACTCCATCGGGTGGCGCGCGCGGCAGTCGAGCGGACCGCGGTCAGGCCCGCCGCGAGTACATGCGCATGGCCAGCGGGAACGTGACCAGAACGATCCCCGCGGCCCACGCGAGCACGTACCAGGCGTGGTTGCCGATCGGGCCGCCGACGGTCAGCGCACGCACCGACGCGGCCAGGTGGGTGACCGGGTTGACGTCCGTCCACGCCTGCAGCCATCCCGGCATCGTGTCCGTGTTCGGGACGAGGATGTTGCTGCCGAACGTCAGCGGCATCACCCACAGGAAGGACAGGCCCTGGACGGTGTCGGGCGACGGCGCGATCAGGCCCACCAGCACCGAGAACCAGCACACGGCGAGGTAGAACACGTACGCCAGCGCGAACGCCGCCAGCACCGACAGCGGGTCGGTGTGGAACCGGAAGCCCAGCGCCGACCCGAAGCCCACCAGCATCGTCATCACGGTGACGAACCGCGCCGTGTCCCCGAGGACCGTGCCGATGAGCGGCGCCGAACGGGCGATCGGCAGGCTGCGGAACCGGTCGAAGACGCCCTTGTGGATGTCCTCGTTCAGCGCCGTCCCGACGCCCATCGTCGCGAACATCGTCATCATCGCGACGAGGCCCGGCAGCAGCTCCTGCAGGTAGGCGTGCGTACCGCCCGCCACCGCGCCGCCGAACACGTACAGGAACAGCACCAGGAACACGATCGGCATGAGCGTCGTGTCCAGCAGCTTCTCCGGGGAGTGCCGCAACTGGGCGAGGTTGCGCCACGCCAGGGTCATGCCGTGCCGCAGCGTCCGCCGCGGGCTGACGCGCCCGGGCGGCTCGGCCACCGGACGGGAGTCGAGGGTCATCGTGGTCATGCCACGCTCCTTTCGAGTTCGAGACCGGCCTCTTCGGCCAGGTGGCCCGTGAGTGTGAGGAACACCTCGTCGAGGCTCGGCATCCGCAGCGCCAGTTCGGCCGCCGTGATGGACGCCTCGTCCAGCCGGCGCACCAGCGCGGACAGCAGCCCCGGGTCGTTCACCGGCGCCGTGACGAGCCCCGTCGCCTCCTGCACCTCGGGGCGCTCGCCGCTCAGCTCGGCCACGATCGCGGTGAGCTGGCCGGTGCGGTACGGCTCCGCGGCCCGCACCGCGAGCGTCTGCCGCCCGATCCGCCCCTTCAGCTCGTCGGACGTGCCCTCCGCGATGACCCGGCCGTGGTCGAACACCGCGATCCGGTCGGCGAGGGCGTCGGCCTCCTCCAGGTACTGCGTCGTCAGCAGCACCGTCGCGCCGTCGGCCACCACGGTGCGGACCGTGTCCCACACCTCGTTGCGGGCGCGCGGATCGAGCCCGGTCGTCGGCTCGTCCAGGAAGATGACCTCGGGGTGGTTGATCAGGCTCGCCGCCAGGTCGAGCCGCCGGCGCATGCCGCCCGAGTAGGTCTTCACGGCGCGCGACGCGGCGTCGGTGAGCCGGAACCGGTCGAGCAGCTGCCGGGTCCGCGCCTTAGCCTCCCGCCGGCCGAAGTCCAGCAGCCGCGCGATCATCACCAGGTTCTCGGTACCGGTCAGCTCCTCGTCCACCGACGCGTACTGCCCGGTCAAACCGATCTTCGCCCGGACGCGCGCCGCGTCCCGGCCCACGTCGTAGCCGCACACCTCGGCCCGTCCGGCGTCCGGCTTCAGCAGCGTCGCCAGCACGCGGACGGCGGTGGTCTTGCCCGCGCCGTTGGGCCCGAGCACCCCGAGCACCGTGCCGCGGCGCGCCGAGACGTCCACACCGTCCAGGGCGTGCGTATCGCCGAATGTCTTGCGCAGTCCCTCCGCGCGGATCACTTCGTCCATCGGCCCCGCCTTTCGTCATGCGTCATCTGTGACGGTGACCACGGTGCGGGACGGCGCTGACGCGGCACGGACATCGGCGCCCGGACGCTGACGCGCCGCTGACAGGTGACTGATGCCGCCGCGGTGAAATGTCGAATGACCTGCGGTTTCATGGCGTAAGTGGAAGGTGGGACCCGGGCCGTCCGGGGTGAGCCGGTCAGGAGGCGCATGGTCGGGGCCGCGCAAAGCCCTTGTGGGCGGGGCGTTCAGCGCGTCGTGTCGATTTGACGGGGTGCCCGGGGCTGCCTAATCTCTGTCGTGCCCCAAGGGGATGCGGGACGCCGAGAGGCGGACGGCCCCGGGGGAAGCCCAGAAGAGGAAAACGGTTCGCGGCTCGCTTCGAACCGAGGTACTCTCGAGTGGCGAGCCCGGACGGGATGCAGGACGCCGCGAGGTGGCCGGCCCGCAGGGCATCTCCTACGGAACGATCGTCGCCAGGTTCACTGCCCGGGGGTGTGTCGTCGCCGTGGGGGACTGGGAAGCCTCCGACCGTCAAAAAGATCTTCACTGATCGGCTTGACAACGGGAGCGGATCAGGTAAGTTAGTAGGGTTGCCCCGGAGCCGGGGTCCGCGAGAGCGGGGTTCGGCGCGGTGGGTGTCCGTTTCTTGAGAACTCAACAGCGTGTTAAAAGCCAGTGCCT
>NZ_FZOR01000043.1 GCF_900188445.1 Actinomadura meyerae | reverse complement strand
CAAGCTCCGCTGCAGCCCCAGCAAGGCCGGCCACCTGGTCAAGGCCATCGCCGTCCTACAGAACTACGAGGTCACCCGAGGATGAAAAAGGGTCACTGCAGGGAAGGCCCGCCGGCCGACTCGTATGATCGAGCGTCCGCGCAACTTGGACTACGAGTCATGGGGCCTCCTTGGACTCAGAGCTTTCCGCATCGAGCCGTGCCAGCTCGCTCCGCAGCTGTTCAGCTTCGGCTTCCTTTTGTTTCAAACGCCTTTGTAGGCTAGTGCGGGAAGGTGGCTTCGGCTTCTTGGGTTCTGCCTTCTTTGGAATCAGCCAGCCGACGCGCTGGTAAGCAACGATGTAGCGTACGCTGACGCAGGCGTGGCAAGTTGTGTCCGGTTGGGGAGTCGGCCAGCCCAGGTCAAGCATTCGCCTCATGTGCTCGTGGATTCCTTGATCATCCTGGACCTGTAGAGTTGGGGAAGATTCAAAATCAGCGACCATTTTCCGCAGTCTCTCCGGGTCGGCAAGACGTGGACCATCGGCTGGATTCCATGATGAATCAGTGCAGACTTCGCTGACATGACCACAGGAAAGTTCTACCCTCCAGAATGCTGATGTATGCGGTTCATTGTGTCGGATAACTGCCCAGACCTGCGGGTCGTACATATCATCAGGAGGATCGACGGGGTCTGCTGGAAATGTATGTTCCCTCCGATCTTTCCAGTTTATGATATCGCGATATGGAGGCGGCTCGTTTTTATGTTCCGTGCATACAATTTGCCCCGCCGGTAGTCGAGCGCCGTAAACGCCCTCGGGCCACCGAATCTGTGATGGGAGATCGTCAGGACCCTTGGTTAGGACCTCCTTGATGCAATCACAGGTAAGCTGAATGCGCCAGCGATAAAATTCTTCGGGATCCGGGGCAAAGAAGGCCCAGAGAGGTGCAGGAATGCGATCGCGAAGTCTAGAGTTGAATTCCTGATATTCGCGAAGTGCTTCCGTCTGCGGCCGCGCCTTCCCTGGGAGTCGACGCAGGGTGGCGCTTGGTGATGACGGGCCTTGTGAACTTTTGTTCGCCGGGTTGATGTCCAAGTTAGCCACCTGTCCGATCTCTCTCCGTGCCTATGCGGCTGCCAACTGTAGAGGGAGTTCTTTGTCTTGTCTGCGGGATGACGTATCAGGTCGGGAAGTGAGCCTCGGGTACGGGTGGGCCAGCTAGCACGCATCTGAACGAGCGGCAGGCAGCGCGTGCTGCCCGGGAACCGGTCTGCGGATGACAGGTTGGGACGCTGGCAGAGGGCGGCGATCGTGACTCTGCCGATCCCGGTCTCTATCGCTCAGAAGGACCATCCCGTTGGCAGAGCCACTGGCTTGCGCCGGTGCGGTATCGCCGGGAGTGGGCCGCGCGGGCATTCCTCGCCGAGGACTCACCGCCGCTAGCAGCGATGCCGACCGGGTGCTCCAAGGCGCGAACCTTCGCCAGCAATGCCGATGAGCAGGCGTAATCCTCGGAAGATGTAATGGCTAGCCGATCTGAGCCGGCCCTGTGACGGCGCCACGGCACAGGGCCGTGCGCGCATGGCTGCACCTACAACCCCATCACCCACCGTTGTCAACTTACGATCCCGTCCCGGTTCACGACCGGATGATCATGGCGGGGCGTGAGTCGGTGGCGACGACATACACCAACCGCACATGGCTCACCTACCGCCTTGTCTCAAGCGGGGCGGCGACCAGTCTTCCCGTGTCGGTTCGAACCAAGTACGGGATCTGCTATGGACCGGCTCCACCCTCCACCCCGCCCAACGCCCGCCTAACAATTCCATTCCCCTTCCCGATTCCGTGACCGCGTGTCGATGGAGTGACCGGGTCCGGTCACGCAAGGTTCCGGTGACTGGCCGGCGGGGTCAGTACTCCAGTTCGGGACGCAACGGCCCGCCGACGGCATGGAGATGGCGCAGCGCCTGCGCGTAGGACTGGAGGAGACCGGTCTCGCAATAGGCGATGCCGTGGCGTTCGCTGAAGGTGCGCACCAGCGTCTGCGCGCGGCGCAGGTTGGGCCGCGGCATGGACGGGAACAGGTGGTGCTCGATCTGGTAGTTCAGCCCGCCGAGCGCGAAATCGGTGATCCGGCCACCGCGGATGTTGCGCGCGGTCAGGATCTGCCGGCGCAGGAAGTCGGTCTTGTCGTTCCTGCCGAGCATCGGCATGCCCTTGTGGTTGGGGGCGAAAGAACAGCCTAGGTACAGGCCGAACAGGCCCTGCTGGAGGAGGAGGAAGCCTATGGCTTGCAGTGGAGGGAGTACCCAGAACAGGGCGGTGAGATATCCGCCGATGTGGGCGAGCAGCAGACCGCCCTCGGCCAAGCGGGCCCTGCCCGGCCCGCGCGCGGTGGCCGTGCGGCCGAGCAGGGCGCGGGCCCCCGCGAGATGCAGGTGGAACCCTTCCAGCAGCAGCATCGGGAAGAACAGCCATGCCTGGTGCCGGGCCAGCCAGGCGCCGGGGCCGTGCCGGGCCCGAGCGCTCTCGCGGGTGAAGGTGAGTGCTCCGGTCGCGATGTCGGGATCGCGGTCGACCTGATTGGGGTGGGCGTGATGCCGGTTGTGCTTGGAGATCCACCACCCGTAGCTGAGCCCGACCAGCAGGTTGCCGTGCAGCCGCCCCAGCAGCTCGTTCACCCGCTTGGAGCCGGATATCTGCTGGTGGCCCGCGTCATGCCCGAGGAAGGCGGTCTGGGTGAAGGCGACTGCCAGGAACGCCGCCACCGCCAGTTGCCACCAGGACGGCCCGATCAGCGCGAAGGCCGCCCAACCGGCCGCCAGCAGGACGAGATTTGAGACGATCTTGACTGTGTAGTAGCCCGGCCGCCGGGTCAGCAGCCCGGCCCGCTTCACCTCGCGGGACAGCAGCGCGTAGTCGCTGCCCCGCGGAACCGCTTCGCCACGGCCCCGGGCGGGGGCACCACCGGGGGTCGGAGCGTCCGTGGTCGCGCTTGTGGTCACACTGTCTTCTTCCATTCGGGCGAGCATTCCCCAGAGGGCACGCCCATCACTTCCAGTGGAACCTGCTGGCCTGGGATGCCGACACAGGCGATCTGAGCAGGGCTTATCGGCAGAGCTGATCGCCGGGCGGCCGTGGGCCGGTAAGCCCGGGTGCCGTTGGCCGTCACCGGCGTGAACCACGATGGCTGCCGGTGTTCGGCGCCCGTCGACGCTGTTCGGGAGGCTGTGGGACGCTGGGGCCGAGGTGTGGCCATCCGGTCGCTTCGGACAGTGGGCGGTGAGCGGCGATGCCGACGGCGGGCGAGGCGCGGGCGGCCCGGTTGTGGGCGTTGGTCGCCGGGTGCGCGGACGGAGAGACGGTGTCGCCCGCGCACGTGTGCCAGGCGGCCGTGGCGGCGGTAGAGGTGGACGGGGCGGCGGTGTCGGTGGCGACCCGGCCGGACCGGCGGCAGCGGGCGCACGCCACCGACGCGGTGGCCGCGTTCTTGGAGGAGCAGCAGTTCACCCTGGGGGAAGGTCCCGGCATCGAGGCCGGTGCCCTTGGAGGCCAGGTGCTGGTCGCCGATGTCTCCTCGCCGGCCGTCGCCTCCCGGTGGCCGGTGTTCGCGCCGGTGGCCACCGCGGCCGGAGTACGGGCGATGTTCGCCTTCCCGCTGCAGGTGGGGGCGATCCGGCTGGGCACCCTCACCATGTACAGGGTCAGGCCGGGACCGCTGACCGCGGAGCAGGTCGCCGACGCCGTGACGCTGTGCCGGACGGCGGTGGCGGTGATGCTGACCGCGGGCTGGACCTCGCCGGACGGTGCGGCCTCGGATCAGGGGGTGTGGCCGCTGGGCGGGCCGGGTGAGGGCAGGATCGAGGTGTATCAGGCGACCGGGATGGTCGCCGTGCAGCTGGGCGTCGGTCTGCAGGACGCGTTCGCGGCGCTGCGCGCCCGCGCCTTCACCGACGGTGTCCCGCTGGCCGGGCTGGCCCGCCAGGTGGTGGACCGCCGGTTGCGGTTCCACCCCGACGATCTTCCCGAGGGCTGACGACACGATGGATCGACACGATGATCACTGTGGTCTACGAGAGACGACGTCACACGACAGGAACCCCCCAGCCACTGGGCCGAGGAAATGGATTGAGCAGCCATGCCACAGCAACAACGACTCGCTGAGGTGTTCGTCGAGCTGGCCGACACCCTGGTGGTCGATTTCGATCTCATCGAGTTCCTGCACCGGCTGGCGGAGCGCTGCGTGGAACTGCTGGAGGTCGAGGCGGCCGGGATCCTGCTCACCGACCAGGCCGACGAGCTGCAGGTGATCGCGGCCTCCAGCGAACAGACCCGGCTGCTGGAGTTGTTCCAGCTCCAGTCCCGGCAGGGCCCCTGCCTGGACTGCTTCGCCACCGGCCGGCCCGTCAGGGTCGCCGACCTGGCCGCCGAGGCCTCCCGGTGGCCGCTGTTCAGCGCCGCGGCCCTCGACGCCGGTTACGGCGGGGTGGTGGCGCTGCCGATGCGGATGCGAGAGCGGATCATCGGCGCGATGAACCTGTTCACCGCCCCCTCTACGGTCCTGGCCGTCGACGAGGCGACCACGGTCCAGTCGCTGGGGCAGGCGATGGCCGACGTGGCCACCATCGGCATCCTGGGCGAACGCGCGGCCCGCGAACATCAACTGCTGTCCCAGCAACTGCAGATCGCGCTCAACAGCCGTGTGATCATCGAGCAGGCCAAGGGCATGCTCGCCGAACGCCACCAGACCTCACTCGATCAGGCCTTCGCCGCTCTGCGCGCCCAGGCCCGCAACACCAACCGCAAACTCGCCGACCTCGCACAGGCCGTCATCGACGACGAGCCCGCCGTGGCGGGCTTCCTGCACCGGCAGCACGATCCCGGCCGCCCCGTCGACAACGGTTGACCGCGGAACGGTGACGGCGAGGCGGCGACGAGCACGCGGAACGCCGGCCCGCTCGGCGGCCACCGCGGCGGATGCCTCCACACGGACGGAGCGCTGGGCAGGTCAGCCGTCGGGGGCGCCTTCCGGACGCTGCGCCGTCCGGTCGTCACGTCGGCGCAGCGCCGCCAACGCGTCCGCCGGCTCCGGATGCAGGGCGATGACGTCGTCGATGCCGGTAATGCGAAGAACGCGGTCGACCCGCCCTGCGGCTCCGGCCAGGCTCAGGGCCAGCCGCTGATCGCGGGCGTGCTTGAAAGCCTTGACCAGTGCCGTGATGCCACCGGCGTCGCAGAACCTGAGGCGGGTGAGGTCGATGACCACGCCGCTGCTCGGGGCGGCGCCGGCGTGGCCGGCGGACGCGCTGGTGATCATGGTGCTGAGCCGGACGGCCAGCCAGTCGCTGTTGGAAGCGTCGATCTCGCCGGCGAGGGCCAGCAGCATCGCGGTCGACCCGGCACCGCACTCCACGTCCGTCCGCCGGAGACTGACCTGCGCCCCGGCTCGGACGCGGTCGTCGGCCGCGGTGTCCGGAATCGCCCGTGTTTCCCGTGGAACCGAGGATGGGGGCGAGGATTCGAACGCCGTCATGGCAGCCCTCCCTGGAGCGTACGCATTTACGCCGCCAGGGTCTGGAGCGGCCCGACAGACGGCTACCGCCGTCACACGCAGCATAGGCCGCCCACAAGTTGCGGTCTAACCCTGTGGTCGTGTCCGCACCTTTCCGGCCCGTGGCAGGTAAGGAGAGGCGGTGGGAGGACCGCGCCGGGACGGAGAAAACGCGTACTCGCGCACGGCGATCGACCGGCAGCCGTGCTCGTGCCTGAACTCGTCCGCGCACGCCGAGGAAGGGACGGGAGTGACCGCGATGCCGGAAATCACGCCGGATGCCGCCGGTCGGCAGTGCCGGGATCTCGGGGAGGCCGGTGAGGGCAGGAGGCGGCCGCTCGCCCGGACCGGCGGTCGAGCGTTGGGCGCGCGCTGATGGGGGAAGAAGGGCCGTGTGGGAGTGGTCGGCCGGATGGACGCCTATCAGAGGCGGCATCGCTGGGCGGGTCTGCCGCTGGCGGTGGTGTACAAGTTCGTGGACGACCAGGGCGCGTATCTCACGGCATTGATCACCTATTACGGGTTCGTGTCGCTGTTTCCGCTGCTGCTGCTTCTTGTCACCGCGCTGGGGTTCGCGCTGGAGGGCAACCCGGGGCTGCAGCAAAGCGTACTGGATTCGGCGCTCGCGCAGTTCCCGGTCCTCGGGGACCAGATCGGCGCGAACATCCATTCCTTCCACGGCAGCATCCTGGCTCTGGCCACGGGTGTCGTAGGCAGCCTCTACGGCGGCCTGGGCGTCGTACAGGCCACGCAGAACGCCTTGAACAAGATGTGGGGAGTGCCGCGCAACTCCCGGCCCAACCCGATCGCCGCCAGGGTGCGCAGCTTGGCGCTGCTGGCGGTCGGCGGCGCGGTGATCCTGGTGACCGCGCTGCTGTCGGCGGTGACCGCATCCGGTGGCGTCTTCGGTGCCGGCGCCGGTGTGCGGGCGGCGGCGATCCTGGTGGCCGTCGCCGTCAACGTCGTGCTGTTCACCGTCGCGTTCCGGGTGCTGACCGCCCGGCGGCTCACCATCGCGCAGGTCCGGACAGGAGCGGTCACCGCGGCGCTGGTATGGCAGATCATTCAGTGGGGCGGCGCGTTCCTGCTCGGCCACATGCTCACCGGCGCCAGCGCCACCTACGGCATGTTCGGCATCGTCCTCGGCCTGCTGACGTGGATCTATCTGGGCGCGGCCACCTTCGTGCTGAGCGCCGAGATCAACGTCGTCCGCGAGCGGCGGTTGTGGCCCCGCAGCCTGCTGACGCCCTTCACCGACAACGTCGAGCTGACCGCCGGGGACCGGCGCGCCTACACCTCCTACGCCGAGACCGAACGTCACAAAGGCTTCGAGAACGTCGACGTGGAGTTCGACCCGCCTCGACGCGACGACGCGGAGTGACCTCCGGGCCCCCGCGCGCCGGGCAGCCCCCGCGCCAGGCCGCGTCAGCGGCGGGCGATCCGGCGTTCGCCGCCGGTGCCGGACCGGTAGTCCAGCCCGGAGTGCCGGAAGACTGCCTCCTCGTCCTCGGCGGGCAGGACGTCATCGGTGCCGATCGCCGGGCAGTGCTTGACCAGCACCTTGTCGTGGGCGACCCGGACGTAGCCGGGCCCGGCGGTCGCACCGTCCAGCGGAACGAAGGTCAATCGGTGGCGGGTGGGCATGCCGATCCGCACGGTGGCCATGGCGGCCTCGTCGGTGCTGGTGTCGACGTGAACGGACTCCAGTGTGCCGATCTAGTTTCGCCAGAGTCGAGGGCGGTCTGGGTGCGCCATTCCCGGATGTCGGCCAGTCGGATCATCATGGCTCCTTACACCGGGCTCGACGGTCCGCTCGTCCAGGGCCGCCCGCTCGGGGAGGAGTAGACGGCCCTGGCGCGTCCGGCCCGACCTCCCCCGGGCAGTGCGGGCCGGCCATGTCCAGCGAAGCGCGACGCCCCGGGGACGGACACAGTCAATCCATGCATAACTCATCACTCGCGCCGATAGCCCGTCGCCTCGACCGGAAAACAGCAGAAATGGGAGGTGGGTTTCTCGCCCCCGGCGCTGCCGGTTGCGATGCGTGAGTGAAGCGCTCGGAAACTATCTGCGTTTTCCGCATATCGGCAATTAGTCGAGTAGAATAAAAGTATCCGGCAAACGGCGACATCCTGTTCTGAGGGTTGATCTGCCACGCCGGCCGCCCCCTGAGAGGGGGAGTCATGCAGATCTCGTACAGGCCGCACATCAACGGGCGCGCTGGGCAGACCGGTTCAGCGTCCCGGCTCAACCCACCTGACCCCGGAGTCCTCCCCGATCGGCGCGAGCCGACGCCCGCGCAGCGGACGGTGACGGCGGTCCGCACCAGCGTGGTGTGGTCAGAGCTGTGGGCCGTCGCGGCCATCTCGGTCCTCTTCATGGTGCTCGTGGTGAGCAACACCGGCGATGTGCGGGTCTCGTTCGCCGGGCTGAGCGGCGCCCTGCCGCTGGCGATCGTGCTCATGGCCGCCATGGCCGCCGGGATCGCGATCACCCTGATCCTGGGAGCCGCCCGCCTCACGCAACTGCGCCCGCTGACCCGCAAGCGCCTCCGCTGAGCACCCCCAGCCGCCGCACCGATCGGAAACCGAGGAAGGCGCCCGCCATGTGGACCACCGCCGAACGCCGCACCACGATCAGCTTGTCACCGCCCTCGACGCCGCGGCTGCTGCTGCGCCCCTCGGCCCCTCCCGGCTCGGCGCGGACTGTGCTGGACGGCGGCTGGTGGCCCCGGTCGGCCGACCCGGTCGCGGAACTGCCGGGCCTGATCCTGGCACTGCAGGACCACGGCCCCATCGACGACCACCGCCCCATCACTCACGTCCTGCTCCGGGCGGACGACTGGGACAGCCGTCCCCGCCGGTTGCGCATCGACGGCCCGGCCGACACCCGGGTGGTGCGGCTGAGCTGGTTCGACTCCCTGCCCTCGGGGCTGCTGACCGCGATCCACGCCGACGGCCGGCGCGTGGACCTGTTCACCGTCCCGGCCGCCACGCCCCGGGACGAGGCCGAGGCGTCGATGGAGTTGGCGTCCGACCCTCACAACGTCCTGCACACCCCTGACCTGCTGGTCGCCCTCGCCTCACCACCCGGCCGGGCGAACCGCCGGGCCGGCCCCCCGGACGGCTCGGAGTGCGCCTGGGAGTCCGAGGGCGGGCGGCTCCGAGAACAGTCCGCGGCACGTTGATCCGGCCCGCTGCCCCGGGCCGCCCGGCACTATGGACCATCTGCGATCGGAGATCGCCATGACCGCTCTCATCACCATCCCGCGTCCTGCCCGAGCTCTGGCCCGGGCCCCCGATGAGGTGAGGACGCCCGCCCGCCAGCGCCCCGGCCACACCATCGTCGCGTTGTCGGGCGCCCTGGACGGCGCCGCGGCTCCAGCGTTGCGCGAGCACCTGATCGGCGCGTTGCGGCGCAGCGGCCGCCTGCTGATCCTCGACCTGGGGGAGGTGGCGTCCGCCGACGCGGCCGGATTGGCCGTACTGGTCGGCATCCGGCGCCGCGCCGCCGTACTCGGCATCACCCTCCGGCTCGTCGCCCTCCGCCCTCAGGTCGCCGCGCTGCTCCGCGCCACCGCGCTCGACCGCGCACTCGCCGTCTACCCCGATCCGGATTCGCTCTCGGAAGCGCCTGCCCGATGACCATGAAGGACGAATATCTGCGGCTGATGAGGGGTCTCGTCGGCGGCATGGCCATTGCGGTCGCCCTCGTCTGTGCGCTCATCGCGGCGGTCGTCTTCCTCTCCTGACGCGGCCGAGGGCAAGGAACCACATCGTGCTGGGCGCTCGGTCGACCCGGCCGGCCCGGGATCTTTCGGTCACAAGAGTGGTCGGGTGAGGTGGTCGGCGGTGCCGCCGCGCCATTCGATGAGGAAGAGGGTGGCGTCGTCGCTGGTGATCCCGCCTCGTTCGCGCATGAGGGTGTGGGAGAGGTCGCGCACCATCTGCTGGACGCTCGCGCTGGCGGGTCCGACGCGTTCGATGGTGGCGATCAGGCGGTCCTCGCCGAACAGTGCCCCGCCGGTGGTGTGCTCTTCGACGAGGCCGTCGGTGTAGGCCAGGACGCGGTCGCCGCGGCGCAGTTGCCGGGTGTTGATCTGGGGTTTCGAGCCGCCGAAGCCGACGGGCAGGGTGCCGGGGCCTTCCAGGGCGCCGATGACGCGGTGGTCGCGGATCAGCATCGGGGCGGGGTGGCCGGCGTTGACCCATTCCAGGTGGCCGGTGCCGATGTCGAGGCGCATCATCTGCGCGGTGACGAAGTGGTCGGGGCCGAACTGGTCGTCGATGGCGGTGTCCATGAATGCGTACAGTTCGGCGAGGCCGGGCTGGGCGCGTCTGGCGTGCCGGTAGGCGCCCACGGCAACGGTGGCCAGCACCGCGGCGTTGAGGCCGTGCCCCATCGCGTCGATCATGGCCAGGTGCAGGACGTTGTCGTTGAGGGCGTAGTCGAGGCTGTCGCCGGCGACGTCGTAGGCGGGTTCCAGGATTCCGGCGACGGCGACCTGCGGCGTGGTCATGGTGAGTGGGGGCAGCAGCGACCACTGGATCTCCGCGGACACGCTCATCGGCTTGCGTCGTCGCGCCCGCAGGAACTGGTCGGTGTAGTTGTTCTTGGTGACCAGCATGTCGGCGACCAGGCCCGCGAGTCGCCGCAGCAGCCGACGGTCGTTGTCGTCGACGCCGTCGAGGGTCAGGGCCATCACGCCGATCTCGTCGCTGCCGTCCAGCAGCGGCAGGAACATCCGCACTCCGTCGTCCTGCGGCTGCTCGACGGTGGTCTCCGACAGGAACGCGCGCCCGGCCGCAGACTCCTCCAGCGGCAGCGGTTCGCCGTCGGTGAGGCCCCTGCCCGGCAGCGGCACCAGACAGAGCTGGGCGTAGTCCTGCAGCAGGATCGAGACGTCCCGGCCGCCGATCGCGCGTATCTCCTCGGCAACCAGGGGGGCGATGAGCTGCGGCGGCATCTCGTGCGCCCGGTCCAGCAACTGGCCCAGCAGCCGCTCGCCGAAGCCTTCGCTGCGGTCGACCGCGTCCCCGGGCCCGCTCAGTTCCCCCACAGCCGTCTATGTGCCCTCCGACACCGGTGGTAACTCCAAGTGCCTGACAATGTGCAGAGTGGTGAGGGGCCGGGCGGCCGCGCGATCGTGGCGGGAGGGGCGTCAGCCTGTGACGACGTGATCCCGGGCCCTTTATGGTGGGTGGTAAGGGGCTGACGGACAGCCTGAGCCGAGGAGATGGGGCCGGTGAGCGGGACGATGCACCAGGTCTGGATCGAGGCCGGCGGGGGGCATGACATGGTCCGCGCCGATGCGATCGTGATGCTCCGGCTGGACGGGACCGGACGGCTGACCGCGCAGCTGCGCGACGACGCCAAGGTCAGTGTGACCCTGCTGGAGGGCTCGTCCGACGCCCGCCCGCCCGACGACTTCCACCGCCGGCTGATCCAGACCGTCGCCCAGCTCGCCGACTCCAGCGGCGGGCAACTCGTCCGCCCGCGATATGAAGGAGGCGTCTGGAGCTGGACCAGCGAACCCCTCTAGGGGCATGCCGCGCGGGCACCGGTTCGCCGGCCTGGACGCCGTCCCGGTCGATGCCCTCGTCCGCGAGCCGCCGCTGCCGGCCGAGGAGATGACGGCTCCGGAGTTCAACCAGTCCACCGTCGGGATATGCCGCGCCGCCGGCTTCACAGCCACAGTGCACCAGGGCACGGCGGGGGAGGGCAGAGTCCGGTGATCGGCGGCTCGCCGTTCTGAGCACGCTGCGCGCAGACGTCCTCGCGCTCGGCGGAGGAAGCTGCGTCAGGAGGACGGCGCCTGGGAATCCACGGCACGGTACCTGGTGCTTCTTGAGTTCAGAACGGGAAAGCGCCCCAAGGCGCCGGTGTGGAGCACGCGTCACCGCGTGGCAGACCGGCTCTGAGCGGGAACCGGCGGCGCGGCTGGAACGTTCCACTCGGTGGCTTCCGGGGGCGGCGAACGCGGGGAGGTGTGCGGGGCTATGCGGCTGGGTCTCGACCTGGCAGCGGCGTCGCTGATCGTCCGGGGAGAGCCGCGTGAAGATCACCTACCGGGAGATCGAGGACGGGGACCCCGAGTCCGACGCGGGCGAAGACGTGATTCCGGTCGATTCCGGGCCGGACCCCGTGCTCGAAGCCCATCGCGGGCGGCAGGACGAGGCCCGGGCCGGGTTTCCGCCTGGTCGTGTCATCTTCGCGGGGGTGGGGGGCGGAGGGCGATGATGGGTGCGCACGGGCTGTCTGGCCGGGTGGTTGTGCGTCGGTCTTCGGCGAGTTGGACCAGGCGGGCGGCGGTGTCGGCGAACAGCAGTAGTTGGCGGGCGGTGGAGGGGCTGAACGGCTCGGCGTTCGGCCGCGCGAGGACGGCGAGGACCCCGTGGGTGGCCTCGCCGTTGTCGAGCGGCAGGATCAGGATCGGCCCGGCCGGTAGGGCGCTGAGCGTCTGATCGGTGACGATTCGCGCCGACAGGGCCCGGCGGGCGCTGAACGCCCGGCCGAGCATCGACCGCCCGCGCCGGACCGTCAGCCCGCGTATCCGGTCGCTGCCGACACCGACCACGACATCGATCCGCAGGGTATGGGCCTCTTCGGCCGGCAGGGCGATGAATGCCAGTGGAACGCCCGCCATGGAACGGGCCCGCTCGGCCACGAGCTTCAGCAGGCTGGGCAGGGCGGTCCCGTTCAGGACCGCCGCCATCAGGTCGAACGAGGCGGTCAGCCGCCGCCGGTCGGCCGCGCCCCGGGACATGCCCGCTGGGCCCCAGACGGTCGCCGGTAGTTCGTCGCCGGTCATGTCGTCATCCCGCTCTCTTCGCTGGCCGGGCCTTGATGTCGCGGGCCGCAGATCCGCACTGGCCGCGGCCCGGTTCGGTGCGTGCGGGCGCCTGCGCCCGGTCAGGCCGCGGTCGACCGGATGTCCGGGGTCGCGTCCTGGGCGTCGGTGGCGGAGGAACCGACCATGAACACGCGGTGCAGTCCGGTGGCCCGCAGCAGATCGGCCGGCTGTGGGCGGGGGCGGGCGAGGGTCAAGGCGGTGCCGGTCGCTTCGGCCCGGCGGCGTGCACCGACGAGCATCGCCAGTCCGGACGCGTCGCAGGACGTCACGTCCGACAGGTCGACGGTCACGTGCGCGCCGCAGTCCCGCAGCGCGGCGTACAGGCGTTCACGCAGGAACGGGGTCGAGGTCGCGTCGAGTTCGCCGCTTATGGCGATGACGGTGCGCTCGTTGAGCCGTTCAAGGGTCAGGTCGACGGGTTCGGCGGAATGGTCGGCCGTTTGGACGAGGTGGTGTTGCGGCGTCATGGCGCCGGACCTGTCTGGGCTGAAGCGCCCGAGTATGGAGAAACCAGGGGATGCGGGCTTGGCCGCCCGCATCGAGAAGACCCTCGTCACCGTGAGTCTACGCGCTTGCCTTGCCATCGCGCTGTGTGTGAGGCTCCGACTGACCCCGGCTTCAGAGACGAGCCTGGACGCTCGAGGACTCCTCTGGGCGCTCCTGATCCGCGCCCGGGGCGAGAACGATGAAAGGCGCAGGGACGGCGTATCGCTCTGAAGCGCCGGCTTCGGCCGGCCTGAATTGCCCGCCGACGAGTGCGGCCGCGGGCGGGTCGCGTCCGTTGGACGGGGGCGGGTCAGCGATGCCGGGCCCGGCCGGGCTCGTCCGGGACGCCCGGATCCCGGTGGGCGGATCCGATGGACGGCTCGCGCGTGGAGTGTCCGGGATGTGCCGAGGGGAATGGGTCTGGTGTCCGATCGAGGGGATGAGCATGACCGGGCAGGTGGACGATCGGCCGGGCGCCATTCATGACCGCTTGGTGGAGGCGATGAACTCCGGGGTCCTGGCGACCGACGAGCACGGCCGGATCACGGCGTGGAACCCGCGCGCCCGGGAACTGCTCGGCTACACACGCGACGAAGTGCTGGGCAGGCCGATGCACCGGCTTCTGCACCGGGACGCCGACGGGCACGTCCCTCCTGAAAAGGACTGCCGCCTCATGCGCGGGTTGCGCACCGGCGTTCCCGATCAGGGGGACGGCCAGCGGTTCGCCCACCGGGACGGGCGGCTGATGATGTGCTCCTGGTCGTCGGCGCCGATCTACACCGGGGACCCGGGCCGGACCGGGCCTGCGGACGGGGCGGTGGGCGGGCTGGTCATCGTCTTTCAGGACGCCGCCGACCGGGTCGAGATCGAGCGCGAGCGGCGCGAGCAGATGGCCCGGGTGCAGCGGGCCAATTCCCGGTTGCGGCTGGTCGCCGAGATCACGACGGTGCTGTCGTCCACGCTGAACGAGCAGGAGGCACTGCGGCGGCTGGTGCGGCTCGTGGTTCCCCAGCTGGGGGACTGGGCCGAGGTCGATCTGCTGGTTCGCGACGGCCGCGTGGAGCGGGTGGCCGCGACGCACCACGAACTGTCCGCCGCCGACATCGCCGGGCTTGAGGGGCCGCTTCCGCCGCTCCCGCGCGTGCCGCGGGGACCGCTGGCCCAGGTGCTGCGGGGTGGCGCGGCGGTCGTGGTCAGCGGCGAGGCCGACGTGCGCTCCGACGAACCGCTGGACGCCGCCCAGCGCGAACTCTTCCAGGTCATGGACGCCCAGAGCGCGATCATCGCCCCGCTGGCCGCCCGAGGTGAGACCTACGGCGCGCTGACACTGGGCTACTCCCGCCCAGGGCACGGCTACGGGCCGAACGACCGGCTCGTCGTCGAGGACGTCGCGCGCCGCACCGGCCTTGTCCTGGCCAACGCCCGCCTGTACGCCGAGCAGCGCAACACCGCTGAGGCGATGCAGCGCAACCTCCTCACCCCTCTGCCGCAGCCGGGCGAGCTGCGGCTGGAGGCCCGGTATGTGCCCGCGGCCCGAGTCAGCTGGGTGGGCGGCGACTGGTACGACGCCTTCACGCTGCCCGGTGGCGCCATCGGAGTGGTCATCGGGGACATCGTGGGCCACGACCTGCAGGCCGCGGCGCGCATGGCCCAGGTTCGCAACATGCTCCGGGCCCTGGCCTGGGACACGACCGCGCCGCCCAGCACCGTGCTGGCCCGCTTGGACGGCGTCATGGCCGGCGTCAGCGACGCCGACCTGGCCACCGGCGTGTTCGGCCGCATCGACGAGGCCCCCGGCGGACGGTGGCGGCTGCGCTGGTGCAACGCCGGCCATCCACCGCCGCTCCTGATCACCGATGACGGCGGCACGCATTTCCTGGACGAGCACGGAATGCTCCTGGGCGACCCCGACCTCACCGGGACTCGTCCCGACGGCGCTCGTGTCCTTCCACCCCTGTCCACACTGCTGCTCTACACCGACGGCCTCGTCGAGACCCGCGACACCGACCTGTCCGACCGCCTCACCAGCCTCCGCCGCCACGGTTCCCACCTGGCCCAGCTTCCCCTGCCCGACCTGTGCGACCAGCTCCTGGAGCGCATAGAGCCCAGCGGCGAGGACGACGTCGCGCTCCTCGCCCTCCGCATCCCCGGCTGACGGCCGCGGGCACGTGTACGCCGCTACCGGGCCGCAGGGCCAGAAGCCGGGGCCGCGGAACGGTCGGGCGATGGGGCGTCGTGGGAGCGGCGGCTCAGGGGCGGGCGGTGGAAATGTCGCAGGAGGCCAGGATCTCCTCCGGCAGTGCGAAGCCCGCCCCGGCGGACGCCCTGGCCAGAGCCGCCTGCGCCGAGGCCGGGTGCGCCTCGGGCGGCACGACCAGAAGCAAGAGCGGCTCCGCACGGCCGCAGGCGACCGCGACCATGTGGTCGAGGCGGGGAAGCCGGCCCACTCCGATCTCCCGGCCCAGGACCGCGATGCGAAGCGGCACGCGGTCCCAGTCGCCCACGTCGATGATCAAGCGGCTGGCGGTCATGCCCGACCGCCCGGCCAGGGCGGTCACCAATGCGGTGAGTTCAGCCGCGGCGTCGCGGGACCGGGGCCACCAGCCGCCGTCCATGACCCCGCGTCCAGCGCCGCCCGGCGTCAACCGCAACCGCGGCGCCGCCGGAGATGGAAGCAGGGGCGCCGGGGGCGCGGCGGCGGGGTCCGCGAGCGGGACGCTGTGGGCCATGTCGGAGGCCCCAATCTCGGCCTGTCGAGGGCCGGGCAGTACATCACCGAGGACGGCGCCGGCAATGCGGCCTGCGCACGAGATGCCCTCGGCAAGTACCACACTACGTCGCCGGGAGCCCTCAGCGGGGTCAAGAGCGTTCGGCCATTACCGGAGGTGAATCACCGCGACGCGCGTAGACTGCGGTCATCCGGCCAATGACGTCGTCCCGCCCGGCTGACTCGCCATACCGGCTCTTGCAGGGAACGCCGTGCCCCTTCCGGAACCCGCCCGCCGCGACCGCGCTCTGCGACCGTCTCCCATGAGCCCTGCCGGACCTGTGGCGATCATCGCTGTGGCGGTCATCGTCCTCACGGTGCTGTGGAAGACCGCCACGCCGCTGATGGCCGTCATCATGGCCGCGGCCGCTCTGCTCGCCGGAGTGATCCTGCTCGTCCTGATGTACGGGACCAAGCCACGCCGACGCCGTGAAGGCGCCGGTTCGCCGGGCCTGTGGCGGCGTCGGCGATTCTGAGAGTACGCCGCCATCCGGCGGAGGTGAAGATCGCACAGCCGCCGCGGTGACGTCCGGCACCGGCAGTGCGGCCCAGGCTGCAGCCCGGTAGTGGTCGCGCCGCATTCCGGATCGTCTGACGTGCAACGTGGGTAGTGCCGCTCAGCGAAGGCCAAGAGAAGTGCAGTAAACGGCAATTGTATTTTGCCGCCCTCCGTCCGGAAAGTCGGCAAATTATGAGTATGATGTAGATATCTGATAAACGGGGGCATTGTCTCTATATGGGATGGCTCAAGTTGCCGGTCGCCCTGAGAATCACTTCTGCCGCATCTGTTGGGGTAGCGAAGCATCAGGTAGGCCCCGTCCCCGCCGACAACGCACCCGGGGTCGCCGTCCGCGCCTCCCGGGAGAGGGGCCCAGACCTATGCGAACCACTGCCGAACGAAGAACGACCATCAGCTTCTCTCCGTCCATGACTCCTCGGCTGGCGATGCGGCCGTCGGCCCCGACCGACCGCGTTGGTCCGATGCAAGACGGTTCGAGTCGCGCGCTGCTGGACGGTGCCTGGTGGCCCCGCTCGGTCGATCCGGCCATGGAGTTGCCCGGGCTGGTCTTGGCACTGCAAGCACAGGGCCCGTCCGACGAGCACCGCCTCATCGTCCACATCATGCTGCGCGCGACCGACTGGGCCGCCCATCCGCGCCGGCTGCGCGTCGACGGCCCAGAGGACACCAGGGAGGTGCTGCTCAGCTGGTTCGGCAACCTTCCCGCCGGACTGCTCACCGCGATCTATGCCGACGGCCGTCGCGTAGACCTGCTCACCGTCCCGGCCTCAACCGACGATGCGGCGGCACGGGCCACCCTGGAAACAGCCGCCCGCCCCTGACAAGCCGACTGGCCCGCGCCACCCCACCCGGACACGAGCGACGACGCAGAACGCCGGGGAACTAGATGGGGAACGGCTGAAAGAACACCCCTCGGCACGCTGAACCGGACGCCGCCCGGCCCGTGAGTTACCAGCGGACGCGCTGGCGCCCGTCGGCGTAGGAGGAGCGCGCCGCCGATCCAGGCCCGCCCAACTCGGGGAGGAGCGGACGGCCCTGGATCGGCCAGCGCGGCCCCCAGCAGCGACCGGCCACTTCCCAGTCAAGCTCTGTGACCTGGTTTCTGGACACAGGCACTCCGCGCACGATTCATCACCTGCGCCGATGACCGTCGTATCCATGGAAACTCAGGGGATAGCCACCCCCGCCGACTGCGCGTCGACGGCCCGGCCGACGCCCGGGTGGTGCGGCTTAGCTGATTCGACTCCCTGCCCTCCGGGCTGCTCACCGCCGTCCACGCCGACGGCCGGCACGTCGCCCTGTTCACCGTCCCGGCCCCCCACACCTCGGGCTGAAGCCGAGACAGCGATGGAACTGGCCGCCCACCTTCGCTACCACATCCACATCCCGGCCTGCTTTCTGCCCTCACAATGGGGCCCGGCCATGTTTTCGTCCTTGCCATGGGCACCGCATCGGACGTACGGGCCTGAGGCCGAGCTGAACAGCGCCTGCTGGACGAGCCACGGCCCCAGCCAAAACGCCCGACCGGCCCGGGATACCGCCCACACGCGCTGAATCGATCACCACGGCCGATCACCAGCCGATCACCGAGAGCCGGGCTCGACACCGACCGGGATCCGTGTCAGCCGGTCGCCTGGTCGGCGGCGTCCAACCAGCTGAGCCGCTCGGACATGCTGCGGGCGCAGGCGACGACGGCGTGCACATGGTCGGAGTCGTCGGCCGCGCGCCACAGGATCGACCAGGGATAGAAGGAGACAGGTTCGGTGAGCGGGCGCCAGATCGTCCCCGGGAGCGCGGAGATGCAGGAGGAGGGGACGCAGTACAGGCAGCGGCCCTGGGCCACCAGGGCGGATGCGGCGTGGACGCTGTCGACGGTGCCCTTGTACACCGTCGGTGTGAAGCTGGCGGCGCGGCACATCTCGACGGTGAACTGGTTGAACTCCGGGGCCTTCATCTCCTCGGCCAGCAGCAGCGGTTCACGGGCGAGGGCCTCGGCCGGGACGGCGTCCAGGTCGGCGAACCGGTGCCCGCGCGGGACCAGGACTCCGAGGCGGTCCAGGCGGAAAAGGTGTGAGGCGACCCCGCTGGGGGCCAGTGCGGCGCGGCCGATGCCCACGTCCAGGCGCCCGTCGACGAGTCGCTGGTACTGCTCGGGGACTCCGGCCTCCACCTGGTGGATCACCAGATCCGGGAAGAGCGCCTGGGCCTCGTGCAGGATCTGCGGCATCGAGTCGTAACTGGCGTCGATGATGCCCACCCGCAGCGTCGGCGAGGTGCTCTGCGCGGTCCGGGCGACCTGGGCGGCGCGCTCCACCTGGTCGAGGATCTGCCGGGCCTCGACCAGGAGCGCCGCCCCCGCCGGGGTCACGGCGACGTAGTGGGTGGTGCGGTCCAGCAGGCGCACGCCCAGTTCCCGCTCCAGCCGCTGGATCTGCTGACTCAACGCCGACTGCACGATGTGCTCGCGGGCCGCCGCGCGGCCGAAGTTGAGCTCCTCGCAGACGGCGACGAAGTAGCGGAGTTGGCGCAGTTCCACGTCTCCCGCCTTCCGGGCCGGAACAGCTGGACCCCTCCTAGCAGCGTACAGCGCGGTCCGCGCTGGAGTTCCGCGTCGCCGGGCCGACGGTTATCGCCGCCACTGATGACTCTTATCTGTATTGCCCGGTTCGGTCTTCCTGAAGGCCGGGCTCAACTGGTGATGGGCGCTTCCACGCGCCCGAGCCCGCCGGAGGCGTCCGAGCCGGTCGTCCCCCCCCGGAGGGCGTCTACGTGGCATTGAGGACCATGACCACGATCGTGACCGCAGGTGACGCCAGCGGCAGCGCCCCGCACCGGACCGACGCCGGCGAGGGCGCGTGCGGGGCCCCGACGACACGGTGCTGTCACGGCAGGGAGCGGGCCTCGAGGCGCTCGCAAGCTAGTACGCGCAGGTACTGCGTCACCTGCGCGCGGTCAGCGGACCCGCGCCCCGAACTGGACTATTGACCTGGCGGCAGCACATCGCAGTGCTGAGGAAGGGAGGCTTCGATGAAGCGCACGACGACATTCCACGCGCTGAGTTCGGGGGTGCCGTTCAGCACGAACGGCTCGGCACCGCGCTGCGGCCACGTGGACGATCTGACACCCGTCACGCCGCTCTCGCGCGGCTGCACGGCATGCGAGGCACAGGCCCACGGGTGGACCGCACTGCGTATCTGCCTCACCTGCGGCTGGGTGGGCTGCTCCGACGACTCGCCGCTTCGGCACGCGCGAGCGCACTATCAGGAGACCGACCATCCGCTTGCCGCCGCGATGGAGCCGGGATCGACGTGGAGATGGTGCTATGTCCACGAACGTCGTGTCTGACACTGTCGTTACTTAGAGTTACCCGAGATGCCGCCCCGGCTCATCGCCCCGCCGGTTGCCGAAGAGGTCCGGGCGATCGGCCGCCGGGACGCTGGTGGGCGGGTGCTACGGCCGCATGACGGCCGGCCGGGCACCGGGTACGGACCAAGGCGCCGCGAGATCCCTTCGAGGTCGTCCGCCCTCGGATACCCGGGCGTCCTCCGAGCCGTTCCGGGTGCCGGCACGGTCTGTCCCGCCGGGTGCCGCAGTGAGGGCGGCCAGCAGGTCGGGGGTGTCTCGGGGGTCGGTCGGCGGGACGTGGGAAGGGTAACGGGGCGACGCCGGTTCCATCACCGTCTCAGCTTCGGCTTCCAGCGTGGAGGCCGCTACGGTGAGCAGGTCAACGTGCCGCCCGTCGGTACGGATCGCGGTGAGCAGTCCTAGCCGAGAGCGCAACCGTCAGCGGTAGGACGCCGCTCATACCGGCGGCTGAGATCCTCACGCCGCCGGGGGCCGGTGTGACGGAACAACCTCAGAACGAAGACGACGCGGTCATCGACGCTGGCGACCGGGCCCAGCACGGGACCGGTGCCCTCCCGAGCCGATCGAGGTCGCCGCGACCCCGCCTGGACGGATCCGCTGCCGCACCGTATCCGGCACTGCCGCCCCGCGCCGAAGCCTCCGGCGGATCCCCCGCCGCCCCGGAGTGCGGCCCACGGACCAACCGACCTGGGACGAATTGGACGACGAGTTCTGGGGGCCTGATTCCACCAGAAGATGAGGGAGTCCCGATGATCCAGATGGTCGACATCCGGGAATGGCGCACCCGCGCCGTCCTCGGCTCCGGCGGCCACAAGGTCGGCGCACTGGAGTCGGTCCACGTCGGCACCAGCGCGGCGACGGCACCATCGTGGCCCGGTCAGACTGCGGCGGGTTCCAGCGCCGGAGGCAGCGGTTGCTGGAGCGCTCGGGGCAGGGTCGAGTAGGTCCGAAGGCCGTGCTCAAGGACGGCATCTACCAGGATCCTCGCCACGTGCGAGCGGGGGGAGGCCAGACGCATCGAGACGCCCAGAGCCAGAGCACGGTGCCACACACTGATCAGAGCGGAGATCCCTGCCGCGTCACAGAACCACAGCTGTGACAGGTCCAGTACCAGCATCCGCTGCCCGGGGTGAAGCAGCGCCAGCAGCCCGTCGCGAAGCGCGGGCGCGGTCACCAGGTCAAGATCGCCTTGCAGGGCGGCGACGGTGAACGAAGGCCGACGCACGACCGACAGCACAACCCGCGGATGGATGTCGGTATGGCCTTGAGTCGTATACGTGGTGTTCATGATGTCGCTCCGATCGCGCAGCGGATCGCGCGGGCGGGTCGGTAGCGCGTTGACCAGCGGACGCGCTGCAACCCACGCTACGCCGCATACCGCCTGATCGAGGGCAACGACCTGCAAAGTCCCCTGAACGCGGATGCGCCCCGGGACTGGTGACGAGCAGGGCGCAGGTGGGCATGGTCCCACCATCAGGCGACGGGGAACTACCGGATCACGGTGGGGGATTAGCCACCCGAGGATCGCGCGCGCCGCAACACCCCGGCCCGTATGCGCAACGCATGCGTACGGGCCGGGGACCAGGTCGACGTTCAGGTCACGATCACGCCCGAAACGGCGGACACGCAACTACGGGCCGCCAACGCGACGATCATGGGGGACGACGGCGGGTCGCATGGTGATCTTGCAGCCATGCGCGTGGTACCCCCTACCGGATTCGAACCGGCGCTACCGCCTTGAAAGGGCGGCGTCCTAGGCCGCTAGACGAAGGGGGCCCGGGGTGGCGGTAATGGTCGCCACTCGACGCGTCAAGTGTAGAGGACGCGGCGGGGCGGCGCGCAAACGGTTACCCCGGGGTGCTGGGACGGGTGGGGGAGGGGAGGCGGCCGCCCGGGGCGCTCTCGGTGGGGGACGGGCTGCGGGACGGCCAGTCCGACGGGAACTCGGACGGGAACGGCGAGGTCGGGGACGCGGGCGGGGAGGAGGCCGGGGGCTGGGGCTTGATGGTGCGGTCGGGCTCGGGTTCCAGGTGGCGTTCGATCTGGGCGGAGGTGAGGCCGAGGCCGCCGAGGCGGAGGTCGTCCCAGCCCTGGAGGCGGTGGGTGGCGCGGCTGAAGTAGAGGACGGACAGCTCGATCGGGGTGGGCTCCTCGTGTTCGAGGCCGCGGAGGCCGGCGCCGCCGGTGGAGCCCTGGACGAAGAGGCGGGTGCCGGTGGGGAGGAGCTTGGTGGAGCGGGCGTGGGCGTGGCCGGCAAGGACGAGGGGGGTCACGCCGGAGAACGCCTCGCCCTCGCTGGGGTCGTGGGTGACGACGATGTCGGGGGTGGTGCCGGCGGCGCGGAGTTTCGACGCGAAGCGCTGGCCCTCGGCGCGGAGCTGGTCGGCGCCGACGAAGTCGTCGCGGGTGCTCTTGTCGGGGGTGAAGCGGGGGTCGCCGACGCCGTAGACGCGCAGGCCCGCGACCTCGCGGGCGGTGCCGTCGAGGACGATGGCGTTCTTCTGGCGGGCCACGGCCCGCTGGGACTCCTTGGAGTCGTGGTTGCCGCGGACGTAGACGTAGGGGACCTTCAGGTCGGAGATGGAGTCGGCGAACCTGTCCTCGGGCTTGCTGCCGTGGTCCATGAGGTCGCCGCTGTCGATGATGACGTCGATCTTGAACTGGGTGGAGACCGACGTGATGACGTTCCACGCGGCGGGGTTGAGGTGGATGTCGGAGACGTCGAGGACGCGGATGGTGGACGGGTCGGGCTCGAAGGTCGGCAGGGTCGAGGTGGTCGTGTAGAGCTCGGAGACGTTGCCGACGAGGCGGGCGAGTTGGGCGCGGTAGGCGGAGAAGCGCTCGACGATGCTGCGGGCGTCGCCGACGATCTGCGGGGCGTTGGCGAGCAGGCCGGTGTAGCGGGGTTCGGCGATCGAGTGCGGGTTGAAGGTCGTCCAGGTGAGGAGGGTGAGGACGGCGAGGCCGCCGGCGGCGGACGACAGGCCGAGCAGGGCGCGGCGCCAGGAGCGGAAGAGGGCGAGGGACGCCAGGAAGCTCGCGAACAGGGCGATCAGGACGGCGCGGATGAGCAGTTCGATGAGGCCGTGCCGGAGCTGGTCGGCGATCTGGTCGGTGAGCCGGTCGATCTCGGTGTCGTCCTCGATCAGCTTCTTGGCCTGGTCGGGGCGCAGGTCGGTGATGCGGGCCTCCAGCGTGATGGGGCCCTCGTGGGTGTCGAGCCGGAGGGAGCCGAGGGGCGGGAGCCTCAGCGTCGTCCCGCCGTGCAGGGACGGCTGGAGGGTGAGCTGGACGTCGGTGGGGCCGACCGGGGTGACGTAGCGGCCGCCGAGGATGAGGCCCGCGTAGCCGGCGGCGAGGCCGAGGGCGGCGACGAGGGCGATGCGCGTCCACCGGTTGGTCAGGAAGGGGCGGAGGTGGGAGCCGAGTCTGCGGGAGCGGTGGGCGGTGGCGGAGCCGAAGGTGCGGAGTGTCGCCAGGGCCTTGGTCAACCGGACCTCGGGCACGGGTTTCCCTTCTATCGAGCAGAATCGACGGTGTGATGGAGTTGTCGCGCGATGAGTTCGAGGACCTCGTGGCCGAGGCCCTCGACACCATCCCACCCGAGCTGACCGCCCACATGCGCAACGTCGTCATCGTCGTGGAGGACGACGCGCCGGAGCGCGGCCTGCTCGGCCTGTACCAAGGCGTACCCCTGACGGAGCGGGGGGACTGGTACGCAGGCGTCCTGCCCGATCACATTTCGATCTACCGCAGGGAGATCCTCCGGATTTGTGACACCCCGGAGGACGTGGTGGAAGAAGTCCGGATAACGGTCGTGCACGAGATCGCCCACCACTTCGGCATCGATGACGGGAAGTTGCACGAACTCGGATACTGACGCAAGGAATTGCGTACTGTAGGTCACGCGACTGCCACGCAGCGTGAGTTAATAGGGGAGGGCGCCCGGTACGGGGCGGACTGAACTGGAGCGTGCGTGGCGGGAAGGCAGACGGGCCGGCATCGTCGGCCGCCCGAGGAGCAGGCGACCTACCGCGAGGTCTTCGCGGTGAAGGAGTTCCGTGCCCTCTGGCTGGCCCAAGCGCTGTCGTACATGGGGGACCAGTTGGCGCAGGTCGCGCTGGCGGTTCTCGTGTACGACCACACGAAGTCGACGCTGCTCACGGCCCTGGTCTACGCGCTGACCTACCTGCCGCCGATCCTGGGCGGCCCGGTGCTGTCCGGGCTGGCCGACCTGTTCCCGCGGCGCACCGTCATGGTCGTCTGCGACGTGCTGCGGGCGGCGCTGGTCGCGGTGATGGCGCTGGTGGCGATGCCCGTCGCGGCGCTGTCGGGGCTGGTGTTCCTGATCGTCCTGCTGGGGACGCCGTTCTCCGCCGCCCGCGCCGCCGTCATGCCGGACGTCCTGGAGGGTGACAGATATGTGGCGGGCTCCGCGATCGCGAACGTCACCCACCAGGTCACCCAGGTGGTCGGCTTCCTGGCGGGCGGCGCGGTCGTCGCGGTCGTCGGCACCTACGAGGCCCTCGCGCTGGACGCGCTGACGTTCGGCGCGTCCGCCGTCATCCTGATCGGCGGGCTGCGGCGGCGGGAGGCGCCGCGCCGCCGGGAGCGGCAGGCGCTGGGCCTGCTGCGCGGGACGCGGGACGGCGCGCGCCTCGTGTTCGGCGACCCGGTGCTGCGGTCGCTGGTGCTGTTCGCGTGGCTGTGCGCGTTCTACGTGATCCCCGAGGGGCTGGCAGTCCCGTACGCGGCGACGTTCGGCGGCGGCGCGGTCACCGCCGGGCTGCTGCTGGCGGCGATGCCGACGGGGATGGTGGTCGGCTCGGTGCTGTTCAGCCGGTTCGTCCGTCCGGCGAACCGGCTGCACGTCATGGGGTGGATGTCGATGCTGGCCTGCCTGCCGCTGGTCGGCGCGGGCCTCCATCCCCCGCTGTGGTGGGTGGTCGGCCTGTGGGCGCTGTCCGGGGTCGGCAGCGCCTACCAGTTGGTGGCGAACACCGCGTTCGTGGCCGCGGTGCCGGCGTCCGGGCGGGGGCAGGCGTTCGGGCTCGCGCAGTCCGGCATCCTCGCGGGCCAGGGCGCCGGGATCCTCGCGGGCGGCGCCGCCGCGCAGGTCCTCGGGCCGGAGACGGTGGTCGCGCTCGCGGGCCTGCTCGGCCTGACCGCCGCGGCGATGCTGACGCTCGGCTGGAACCAGGTCCGCGGCACCGTGATCGCCGGGACGCGCGGCAACCCCGTCGCGGTCGCCCCGCCGGCGGACGCGGGCGGCGACGGCATGGCCGCCGGGGCGCGGCGCTCCGCCCCTGCGCCGTAGGCGGGTCGCCCCGGCGCCGTAGGGGTCGCCCCGGCGCCTCAGACCGTGGTGCGGTTCTTGTTGACCGCCTCCTTGGTCTTGTGGACGGCGTCCTGGACGGTCGGGGAGTCGCTCGCCTTCTTGAACAGGTCCTCGGCGATCGACGTGGGCGCGCCCTCCTCGGGGATCAGCAGCCAGCCGATGATGTAGAGGGCGAGGCCCGCGCCGCCGAAGACCGTGAAGACGGCGAGCCCCACGCGGAGGATGTTGGCGTCGACGCCGAGGTACTCGGCGGCGCCGGAGCAGACGCCGGCGACCATCCGGCCGTCCTTGGTGCGGGTGAGCTTCTTCGCGGGGCTGGTGTTCTTCTCCATGTCCATGCCTAGAGCATGCCCATCACCTCGCCGGTACGACATCCGGATTCGCCCTGATTCACCCCTGAGAGTCCCCATGCCCGGTCAGGGGTCGTCCCCGGGGGTAGGGCACCGTTAAGGAGGGGTTGACCCTTCCACGTAGGGTTATTGCCTGGACGTCCTGCCATCGACCTGGGCAGACTCGCCGAGGTCAAGCGAACTACCAGAGGGAGCGGCATGAGAGTCGGCATCGTCGGGGCCACCGGACAGGTCGGGGCCAAGATGCTCGAAATCCTGGCCGAGCGCGGATTCCCGGTGGACGAGCTGCGGCTGTTCGCCTCGGCGCGGTCCGCGGGGCGCACGCTCCCGTGGAACGGTACCGAGATCACCGTCGAGGACGCGGCCGCCGCCGACTACACCGGCCTCGACATCGTGCTGTTCTCCGCGGGGAAGACGACGTCCAAGGCGCTCGCGCCGAAGGTCGCCGCCGCCGGCGCGGTCGTGATCGACAACTCCTCCGGCTGGCGGATGGACCCGGACGTCCCGCTCGTCGTCGCCGAGGTCAACCCGCACGCCGCGGTGAACCGCCCGAAGGGCATCATCGCGAACCCGAACTGCACCACGATGGCGGCGATGCCGGTGCTGCGTCCGCTGCACGCGGAGGCCGGGCTGACCGCGCTCGTGGTGTCGACCTACCAGGCCGTGTCCGGCAGCGGCCTCGCGGGCGTCGCCGAGCTGCACGACCAGGCGACCAAGGTCGTGCAGGGGGCGGACGCGCTCACCCACTCCGGCTCCGCCGCCGACTTCCCGGAGCCGTCGGTCTACGTCCGGCCGATCGCGTTCAACGTCCTGCCGATGGCGGGCTCCATCGTGGACGACGGCCTCGCCGAGACCGACGAGGAGCAGAAGCTCCGCAACGAGAGCCGCAAGATCCTGGAGATCCCGGACCTGAAGGTGTCCGGTACCTGCGTCCGCGTCCCGGTGTTCACCGGGCACTCGCTCCAGGTCAACGCCCGCTTCGACCGGCCGATCAGCCCGGAGCGCGCGAGCGAGCTGCTCGCCGGCGCGCCGGGGGTCGTCCTCGCGGACGTCCCGACCCCGCTGCAGGCGGCCGGGCAGGACCCCACCTACGTGGGCCGCATCCGCCGCGACGAGACCGTGGAGAACGGCCTCGCCCTGTTCTGCTCCGGCGACAACCTCCGCAAGGGGGCCGCGCTGAACACCGTCCAGATCGCCGAGCTGGTCGCCGCCGAGTAGGCGCCGGCCGGCCTCAGCTCGCCCGCCCTCCCCGGACCTCCAGGGTCTCGAGGAGGGCGGCGGTGCTCTGGGCGATCTCCGCGACGGCCCGCTCGAACGCCTCGGCGTTGTGGGCGGCGGGCGCGCGGAACCCGGAGATCTTGCGGACGTACTGGAGCGCCGCCGCGCGGACGTCCTCGTCGGTGACGTCCTCGGCGTACGGCGGGCGGAGCGTCTTGATGCTGCGGCACATGCCCCCATTCTTACTCCCCGCCCCCGACAACCGGCCCGCCCGGCGGCGCAGCCGGTCCGCCCAAAGATCGGTCTGCCCGAAGACCGGCCCGCCCGGAGAAAGGCAATGGCCCCCGGGCGGTCCTGCCTGGGAACTGAAGCAGGACCGCCCGGGGACCGGGCGGGGGGCGGGGACCCCGGTGGCGGGCGGCACGGTCCGGGCCGAGATTCGTTCCGTGCGTCCGCCGACTGTCAGCCCTGGGGATGGGGGACGGGCTGTTCAGCAGTGCATCGCGGCGGCCGGTGGGGTGTCAACGGATCCATTCCGCACTGGATTTTCAATTGTGTGAACGGCCTCGTGGAAAACACTGAAACCGGCCGTCTGCCTGCGGCTATGTGGTGATCGCGAGGTTGTCGAGGCCGGCCTCGACGAGGCTGCCGGAGCCCGCGTCGGCGGCCTCCACGACGATGCGGACGGTCTGCCCGGCGTACCCCGAGACGTCCGCCGTCCGCGTCTGCCAGGACCCGGCGCGGTTCGCCGCCGCGCCCGCCTGGTCCAGCACGGTCGTGGACCCGTTCGGCCCGACGACCCGCACCCGGTACCGGTCGTCCGCCGAGCTGTTGTCGAGGTGGGCGAAGTACCAGGAGAACGACAGCGTCCTCGCCCCGGCCGGGAGCGCGATCGGCGCCGAGCGGGCGGTGCTCGTCCCGCCGTCGAGGTCGTGGGTCCCGGCGTCGCTCCCGGCCGCGGCGCCCGTGACGAGCGCGCCGCTGCCGCCTGCGGCGGCGAGCTGGAGGCTGATGCCGGACCAGCTCGTCGGCTGCGGGGTGCCGCGCTGCCAGGCGCCCGCGGTGGCGGTGTCGGTGCCGTCCGGGTTCACCGTCCAGCCCTTGTCGGTCTCTAGGTCGTCGCTGTAGACGGTGTCGCCGGGCGGTTCCTGCGTCCCGCCGTCGCCGCCGAGCGTCCAGACGGCGTGGGCGATGGCGTCGGCGTTCCGGTCCAGCGCGGTGTCGCTGATGTTGGACGTGGTGTCGCAGGACGAGTGGTAGCAGCGGTCGAACGCGACGCCCGCCTGGCCGCCCCACAGTTGCGCCTGCTGGGAGGTCTTGCGTCCCTCGGCGCCGGTGAACAGCCCGCCCGCCGGGATGCCCGCGCGGATGAACGGCCCGTAGTCGGACCGCCCGTCGAACGCGGTGTCCTGGACGGGCACGCCGAGCGTCGTGAAGTAGGCGCGCAGCACCCGCTCGATCTCGGCGGACCCGGCCGGGCCGCCGCTGCCGGACGAGCCGTCCCCGTCGTAGGCGAAGTAGCCGGGGTTCGGGGAGCCGACCATGTCGAAGTTCAGATAACCGGTGATCTTCGACCGCTCGCCCGCGGGCAGGTCGCCGACGTAGTACGTCGACCCGACGAGCCCGAGCTCCTCGGCGCCCCACCAGGCGAACCGCAGGTGGCGGGACGGCGTGTGGCCGGCGCGGGCGACGGCGAGCGCGGTCTCCAGGACCGCGGCGGTGCCGGAGCCGTTGTCGTTGATGCCGGGTCCGGCGGTGACGCTGTCGAGGTGCGCGCCCGTCATCAGGACGTCGTCGGCGTCGCCGCCGGGCCAGTCGGCGATCAGGTTGTAGCCGGTCGCGCCGCTGCGCGAGAACGACTGGACGGTGGTCTGGAAGCCGGCCGCGTCCAGCTTGCCCTTCACGTAGTCGAGCGAGGCCCGGTAGCCGGGACGGCCGTGGGCGCGGTTGCCGCCGTTGGCGCTCGCGATGCTCTGGAGTTGCGACAGGTGCGCCTTGACGTTGGCGAGGGGGATGTCGGGGGCCGCCAGAACCGCCGGGGCCGCGGGGGCGCTGGGTGCGGCGGGGGCGGCCGACGCGGAGGCGCCGGGCAGCAGGGCGGACGCGGTCAGGGCCGCCGCCCCGAGCACCGCCAGGGTGCGGGATCTCATAGGTCCTCCTGGGGAAGGAACGGCCCGTGACGGGGGAGCGGGCCCCGTCACGGGCCGCGTGCGGGGGGCGGGTCAGGACTGGGTGATCTTGATGTTGTCGAGGCCGGCCTCGACGAGGCTGCCGGTGCCGTTGTCGGCCGCCTCGACCACGATGCGGACGGACTGGCCGGCGTACGCGGACAGGTTGTACGTCGCCGTCTGCCACGCGCCGGCCCGGTCGGCCATCGCGCCGCTCTGGTTCAGCACCGTGCTGGTGCCGGACGAGCCGACTACGCGGACGCGCAGGTAGTCGTCCGTCGAGCTGTTGTCGAGGTGGGCGAGGTACCAGTTGAAGCTCAGCGTGAGGGTTCCGCTGGGCAGGCTGATCGCCGGGGACCTGGCGGTCGTGACGCCGCCGTCGACGTCGTAGGTGCCCGCGTCCGTCCCGGCGCCCGCGCCGGTGACGAGGTCGGCGCCGCCGCCCGCCGCGGCGAGTTGGAGGCTGATGCCGGACCAGCTCGTCGGCTGCGGGGTGCCGCGCTCCCAGGCGCCCGCGGTGGCGGTGTCGGTGCCGTCCGGGTTCACCGTCCAGCCCCGGCTGCTCTCGAAGTCGTCGGCGAAGACGGTCCCGCCGGGCGAGCCGTTCCCGACCGTGAGCGTGTAGGTCGCGGTGCGGTCGACGGAGGCGCCGTCACCGAGCACGGTGATCCGGTACGTCCCGTCGGCGGTGCCCGCCGGGACGCGGACGGTCATCGTGGCCGACTGCCCGGCCGTGACCGTGCTCGGGGAGAACGACGCGGTCGGGCCGGACGGGCTGCTCGTCGCCGACAGCGCCACCTGCTGCGCGCTGCCGCCGGTGACGGCGGTGCTGACGGTCACGGTCGCGGACCCGCCGGCCTGGACGTTGCCCGAGCCGGGGTTCAGCGCCAGCGAGAAGTCGTTCTGCTGCTGGGTGCCGCAGGCCGCCTCTCCGCTCTGCGCGGGCACGTTGATCGCGCTCCAGGCCGCCTTGACCGCGTTGCACTCGGTCGGCGAGCCGGGGAACAGCTCCAGCGCCGCGCTGACGGTCGCGACGCGCGCGCGGGCGTGGCTCCAGCTGGTGACCTTGCGGTTGAGCCCGCCCATGAAGATCTGGCCGGCCTTCCGGATGCCGATGCCGGTCACGGTGGAGCCGTTGCAGGTCGGGCTGGACGGGTTGCCGTTGGTCGGGTTCGAGCCCTCGGCCAGCAGGTAGAACCAGTGGTTCTGCGGACCGGCCGCCGCGTGCACCTCGGTGTTCGGGATCTGCGAGGAGTAGCAGTTCGGGTCGCCGAGCGCCTGCGGGTTGTACATGTTGCGGATCGGGCCGGAGCCGACCAGGTCGACCTCCTCGCCGACCAGGTAGTCCGGCGGGTCGAGGTTGGACGGCTCGTTCATGAAGTGCTCGGTCAGCGCGCCGAAGATGTCGCCGGCCGACTCGTTCATGCCGCCCTTCTCGTTGCCGCTGCCGCCGCCGTCCCCGCCGGGCGTCGTGGTGAAGACGGCGTGGCCGTTCTCGTGCCCGACGACGTCCACGGACGTCGCCTGCTTGGTGCCGGCCTGGTTGCGGCCGAAGTTGGTGTAGCTGCCGTTCCAGAAGGCGTTGGCCTGGTTCAGGCCGACGCGGAGCGGGAAGCCGCCGCCGTTGCCGTTGATGCCGTTGCGGCCGAGCCACTGGCCCAGCATGTCCCATTCCTTCTGCACGGCGTACAGGGCGTCGACGCAGGCGGTCTCCAGGTTGGTGCCGCTCCCGTTGCCCCAGGCGCTGTCGGTGCCGGTGTAGGTGGCGCCGTTCTGGCCGCCGCACCGGATGCCGGACCGCTGCGGGTCCGTCATGGACGTCGCGGCCGTGCTGAGGTCGACGGTGCCGTGGTAGTGGCTCTGGTCGTCGGCGGCGTCGCGGACCTCGTCCCACGTCCTGGCGACCTTGCCGGTCCTGGCGTCGACGAGCACGTGCAGCTTCGTCGGAGCGTTCTTCCGCGTGCCGCTGACGACGGTCTCGTAGACGAGCCGTCCCGACCCTTCGGCGAGCACCATCAGGCGGGGCTTGGACGCGCTCTCGACCGTGGTCACCTTGGCGCGCGCGGTGGCGGCCGCCTGCGCCGCGCTGACGGTCGCCTTGGTCGACACGTCGAGCGTCTTGGTCTGGTCGACGGATGTGCTCAGGACGCCGCCGCTCGCGTTCGTGGTGACGACGAAGTCGCCCCCGTACACGGGCAGGCCGTCATAGGTGCGCTCGTACTGGACGTACTGGAGGCCGCGCAGGCCCGAGACGACGCCGCGCCGGACGATCCTGTCCCGGGGGGCCTTCTTGAACGCGGTGGGCTTCGCCGCGACCAGGCGGTCGGCCGAGGCGGCGGCGACGGTGCGGGGGTCCGGCTTGGCCGGTGCCGCGGGGGCGGTGCGGGTGGCCGCACCTGTGGCGGGGGAGGACATCGCCACGGCGAGGCCGACGGACAGCACCGTCGCCCCGATCGCGGTCTGGTGTCGCACGGGGGTGCTCCTTCCACAAGCCGGACGGCGCGGGAGGGTGCGCGGAGGTCCTTGTGGGAGCGCTCCGTGGCGCCGCCGCTCGCCCGGCGGGGGGTTGGGATGGGGACTCATCCGGATGAGCTGCCCGAAGTGCACTCCGATTTCAGAAAGGAGTCAATGAATCCATTTGTTACTGGATTTTCAAGTTCAAGGGCGAAGTTAATGGAATGCCTGAAAGTAACGTTCCTTGCAGCGCGAACGGGCCGGGCCGGCATGACCGGCCCGGCCCGTCCGTCCGGGAACCTTCGTCGTGATGTGAGCGTTGAGGCGGCGCCCTCGCGGGGCCCGATCAAGGGCCCGCCCCGGGGTCCCCGGCCTACGGAGCGATGCGCCGGCAGAGCCAGGCGAGCGCGAGCGGGTAGCGGTAGTCGATGCCGCCGTGGCCCGCGTCGAACAGCTCGAAGTGGATCACCTCGTCCTTGACGCCCGCGTCGAGCAGTGCCTGCAGGAACGCCTGCGCGCCGACGTCGAGGTACCACTCGTCGCGCGTCCCGCCGTCGATCCAGATCGCCCGCTGCGACCGCATCGCCTCGGCGTGGTCCGGCACCATCCGGACCGGGTCGAAGGTGAGCCAGCGCTCCCACACGTCCTGCCGGAGGATCCCGGTGACCGGGTCGAACGGCAGCTCGGGCGTGCCGTCCTCGCGGGCCGAATAGCACAGCGCCATGCCGAGGATGTTGAGCAGTTCCATGTCCTCGGGCTTGGTGAACGAGGTGCGCGACCTGAAATCGTCCCACCAGCGCCAGATGTCGCCGTCGTACTTGCGCAGGTGCCGCACGCATTTCGGGAACTCGGGCAGGTAGCTGTACTCGAACAGCGCGTCGCCGGCGTGCGTCGCGAGCGCGCCGAACAGGTCGGGCCGCAGCATCGGCGTGATCATCGCGCCGTAGCCGCCGCTGGACTTGCCACTGATCGCCCGGTGCTCGGGCGCGGTGAGCGTCCGGTAGCGCGCGTCCACCCACGGGACGATCTCGTCGCACAGGTAGGAGTGGTAGCGGCCGGTGCCGGGCGAGTCGACGAACTGGCTGCCGCCGTGCGCGGTCCAGGCGTCCACGAACACGACGATGGCGGGCGGGGCCTCGCCGGAGGCGAACACCGCGTCCGCGGTCTCGGGGAACGGCTGCCGGTACGGCATCCGGTTGCGCCAGATCCCGACGTGCCCGGTGAAGCCGGTGATCACGTAGACGCTGGGATAGCGGCGCTCCGGTTCGTCGTCGTAGCCGGGCGGGACGTAGACGAGGACGGGCCGCTCGTGCGGGTCGTCCAGCGGGTTGCCGCGCAGCAGCTCGCTGCTGACGACGTGCTCTTCCAGGCGTCCGGCGAGCTCGGCGGACCAGGGCAGCATGGGCACTCCCTCATCGATGATGATGATCACCTCGACGCTAACCCAGGGGGCGGCGTGCCCGCCGGCCGCGCGGTTGCCGCGAACCGGCCCGGCTGTCACAAACCGGCGGGCCGTTCCGTCTCCCTGCCGAAGGGAAGGAGACAGATATGTCGGATACGAAGGTGCCGGACAGGGCCGCACGGCTGCGCGAGCTGCACCGGCCCGGTGATCCGCTGCTGCTGCCCAACGTGTGGGACGCCGGCAGCGCGAAGGTCGTCCAGGAGGTCGGGTTCCCCGCGCTCGCGACGGCCAGCGCCTCGGTGGCCGACGCGCTCGGCTACCCCGACCACGAGGGCGCGCCGGTGGACGAGATGCTCGCCGCCGCCGCGCGGGTGGTCCGGGTCGCGACCGTCCCGGTGACCGTGGACGCCGAGGCCGGGTACGGGCTCCCGCCGGCCGAGCTGGTGGAGCGGCTGCTCGCGATCGGCGCCGCCGGCTGCAACCTGGAGGACACCTACGGCGGCGCGCTGGCCGAGCCCGCGAAGCAGGCCGAGTTCCTCGCCGCCGTCCGGGAGGCCGCGGGCGACGCGCTGGTGATCAACGCGCGGGTCGACACGTTCATCGCCGGGGTGCCCGACCCGGTGGACGCCGCGATCGAGCGGGGCCGCCTGTACTTGGAGGCCGGGGCCGACTGCGTCTACCCGATCACCGCGCCGATGGACGCCGTCCCCGCCCTGGTCAAGGGGCTGCCGGGGCCGGTGAACGCGAACAACATGCCCGGGACGTCCCTGACGGAGCTGGCCGCCGCCGGGGTGGCCCGGGTGTCCTACGGCCCGGTGCCGTACCTGCACGCCCTGGAGGCCCTGAAGCAGTTCGCGACCCGCGTCCGGGCGATGGAGGACCCGCACGCCTGAGCGATGTGAGGGCGCCCACGCCGGGGCGCCCTTGCAAGCATGCACTTACGCTGGCACAGTGAGACGAGATTCGCCTCTATGTCTCAGGAAGTGAGGCCGGTATGGCAGCGATGGCGGCGACGGAGACGGAGACCGGGACCCCGAAGATCGTCCTCGACTCCATCAGCGGCCTGGCGCTCGCGGCGGCCGCGGCGAACGTCGTCATGCAGCTCGCCCGCCTCCCCATCGGCCACGGCGTGGCCGAGAGCACCGTGGAGAGCGGGCGCGTCGACAAGCACCCGGTCAAGCGCGCCCGCACCACCCTCACCTACATCTCCGTCGCGATGCTCGGCACCGAGGACGAGCGCAGGAAGATGCGCCAGGAGGTCAACCGGGCGCACCGGCAGGTCCGCGCCAAGGAGCCGGTCGCCTACAACGCGTTCGACCCCGAGCTCCAGCTCTGGGTCGCCGCCTGCCTCTACTACGGCCTCGAGATGATCTACGAGATCCTGTTCGGGAAGCCGTCCCCCGCCGAGGCCGAGGAGCTGTACCGGCACGGCGCCCGCTTCGGCACGACGCTGCAGGTGAAGCCCGAACTATGGCCCGCCGACCGCGCCGCCTTCCAGGAGTACTGGGAGGAGGGCGTGCGGAAGATCCAGATGGACGACGTCACCCGCCGCTACCTGCGCGACCTGACCGAGCTGCGCTTCCTGCACGCGCCGGTGCGCCTCGCGCTCGGCCGCTTCCACACCTTCCTCACCCTCGGCTTCCTCCCGCAGCCCTTCCGCGACGAGCTCGGCTACACCTGGACGCCCCGCGACCAGCGCCGCTTCGACCGCTTCCTGCGCGTCATGCGCACCGCCAACCGCGCCTTGCCCCGCCCGGCCCGCGAGTTCCCCTTCAACGCCTACCTCTATGACTTCCGCCGCCGCGTCCGCACCGGCCGCCCCATCGTCTGACGGGCCCTACCGTCTGACGGGCCCCATCGTCTGACGGGCCCCATCGTCTGACCGCCCGGGTCACCGCCCCCGGCTCACCGCTCCGGGTCGTCGTCCGGGGCGGGGGCGGAGGGGCGGATCTGGAGTTCGAAGTCGCCCCTGTGGTGGCGGACGCCCGCGACGACGGCGTCCTCCAGGACCTCGGCGCCCTTGTTCTGGCGGCGCATCATCGGGTCGTCGCGGACGTCCTTCCAGAGGGAGAGGCACAGCAGGATCAGGACGATCGTGAACGGCAGCGCGCCGATGAACGTGATGTTCTGGATGCCGTTGAGGGCCTCGTCGCCGCCGATCACCAGCATGATGGCGGCGACGGCGCCGGTCAGCGCGCCCCAGAAGATGACGATCCAGCGGGCCGGGCGGGTGGAGCCGCGCTGCGACAGCGTGCCCATGACGATGGACGCGGCGTCCGCGCCGGACACGAAGAAGATCGCGACCAGCAGCATCACGATGACGCCGGTGATGGACTCCCACGGCAGGTCGCGCAGCACGTTGAAGGTGATCTGCTCCTCCGAGCCGTTCCCGTACGGGTCCAGGCCGTGGCGCTGCTGGTCGATCGCCGTCCCGCCGAAGATCGCGAACCAGACCAGGCTGACCGTGCTCGGCACGATGATGACGCCCGCGACGAACTGGCGGATGGTGCGGCCGCGGCTGATCCGGGCGAGGAACATGCCGACGAACGGCGCCCAGGAGATCCACCACGCCCAGTAGAAGATCGTCCAGCTGGCGAGGAACTCCTTCATCGCGGTGCCGCCGGTCGCGCCCGAGCGGGACGCCATCTCGCCGAAGTCCTGGATGTAGACGCCGATCGAGGTCGGCAGCAGCTCCAGGATGAAGACGGTCGGCCCGGCCACGAACACGAACACCGCGAGGACGGCCGCGAGCACCATGTTGATGTTCGACAGCCACTGGATGCCGCGCGCGATCCCGGACACGGCCGACACGATGAAGCAGATGGTCAGCACCACGATCGTGAGCACGAGGACGGTGGTACCGAGCCGCTCGATCCAGCCCGCCTCCCGCATCCCCGTCTGGATCTGCAGGGCGCCGATGCCGAGCGAGGCCGCCGACCCGAACAGCGTCGCGAACAGCGCGAGGATGTCGATGAGCTTGCTCAGCCCGCCCTGGGTGCGCCGGTGCCCGAGCAGCGGCGCGAACGCCGAGCTGATCAGCTGGTCGCGGCCCCGCCGGTAGTGCCCGTACCCGATCGCCAGGCCCAGCACGGCGTAGATCGACCACGGGTGCAGCGTCCAGTGGAACATCGTGGTGGCCATGGCCGTCTCGATCGCGGCCTCGCTCTGCGGCGCGTCGGTGGCGGGCGGCGGCATGACGTAGTGGGTGAGCGGCTCCGCGGCGCCGAAGAACATCAGCCCGATCCCCATCCCGGCGCTGAACATCATCGCGATCCACGAGACGGTGCGGAACTCGGGCTCGTCGCCCTCCTGGCCGAGGGGGATGCGCCCGTACCGGCTGACCGCCAGCCACAGCGAGAAGATGACGAACCCGGTGGAGGCGAGGACGAACAGCCATCCGACGTTGGTGAGGAGCCAGTCGAGCGTGCTCTGCGCGGCGGAGCTGAGGGTGCCGGTGGACGCCCCGCCCCAGATCACGAACGCCACGGACAGCACGGCGGTGACGCCGTAGACGATCCAGTCGGTGCGCGCGGGGCCGTGCTGGGCGAGGCCCGGTGGTTCCGTGCCGGGGAACTCGGCCCCGGGCTCGCGCTTGTGCTTCATGATCGGACTCTTGCCCGGATATTCACTTCTCAGTGACACGGAAGAGTAATGCGTTCACGCACGGTGAAGCGCGGTGCCGGGGGCGTCCGGATGGTGTAGCCCGCTACACCATCGATTCGGGAGGGCGGGCCAATGTGCCGGGTCCCCTCCCGAACCTAGATTCGTCCGGGTCAGAGGGCGTTTCCACCCGGAGGGGATCATGACGACGATGACGGCCGAGGCCACCGCGCCCGCCGTGGGGCTGGAGTCGGTCACCAGGACCTACGGCTCCGTCCGGGCGCTGGACGGCGTCACCTGGACGTTCCCGCGCGGCGGGTTCACCGCGGTGATGGGGCCGTCGGGTTCGGGCAAGAGCACGTTCCTGCACTGCGCGTCCGGGCTCGACCGCCCCACCGAGGGCACCGTCCGCATCGGGGGCGAGGACATCGGCCGGCTCGGCGAGACGAAGCGGACGCGGCTGCGGCGGGAGCGGATCGGGTTCGTGTTCCAGTCGTTCAACCTGGTCCCGTCCATGGACGTCGAGCAGAACGTCACGCTGCCGCTCCAGCTCGCCGGCACGTCCGCCGACCCGGACTGGCTGCGCGAGGTCATCGGCCGCGTCGGGCTCGCCGACCGGCTGTCGCACCGCCCGGCGGAGCTGTCCGGCGGGCAGCAGCAGCGCGCCGCGATCGCCCGCGCGCTGATCACCCGCCCGGAGGTCGTGTTCGCCGACGAGCCGACCGGCGCGCTCGACCCGCGCACCGCCCGCGAGGTGATGCGGCTGCTGCGCGAGGCCGTCGACCGGACGGGCCAGACGCTGGTGCTGGTGACGCACGACCCGATGGCGGCGGCGTGGGCCGACTCGGTGCTGTTCCTCGACCGCGGCCGGATCGTCGACGAGGTCGCCGCCCCGTCCGCCGCCGCGATCGCGAACCGCTGGGAGTCGCTGTGAGGAACCGGGGCGCGTTCGCCGGGGTCTTCGCGGCGCTGCTGTTCGCCGCCGCGCTGGTCGGCGCGTGCGGGGTGCTGATCGAGGCGGCGTTGCGGGCGCACGGGCCGGTGGAGCGCTACGAGGCCGCCGCCGCGGTCGTCACCGGGCCCCGCACCGTGTCCACCACCGTGAAGGAGCTGGGCGACCCGCCGAGGGAGGCGACCCGGCCGGTGACCGAGCCGTCCCGGATCGCGTCCGGCGCCGCGGACCGGCTGCGGGCCGTCCCCGGCGTGCGGGCCGTCGTCGCGGACGTGTCGTTCCCGGTCCTGCTGCCCTCGGGCCGGACGCTGACCGGCCACGGCTGGGATTCGGCGGCCCTCCGCCCCTACGAGCTGAGCGCCGGGCGCGCCCCGCAGGCCCCCGACGAGGTCGTGCTGAGCCGCTCCGCCGGAGTCGCGCTCGGCGCGACCGTCAAGGTGCAGACCAGCGGCGCGCCGCGCCCCTACCGGGTGTCCGGCATCGTGGGCGACGGTCCCGCGGCGGCGTTCTTCACTCCGGCCACGGCGGCGGCGCTCTACGGGCATCCCGGACGCGCCGATGCCCTCGCCGTTATCGGAGATCCCGACACCGACGACCTCCGCAAGGCAGCGCCCGGCCTCACCGTCTCCACCGGGAAGGCGCGCGGCGACGTCGAGTCCCCGGCCGCGGCCGCCGCGCGCCCCGACATCCTGGAGATGGGCGCCTCGCTCGCCGGCGTCGCGGTCATGACCGCGCTGGTCGTCGTCGGCGGGCTGATCGTCCTGTCGGTGCGGGAGCGGGCCCGCGAGTTCGCGCTGCTCCGCGCGGTCGGCGCGACCCCGTGGCAGGTGCGGGGGCGGCTCGTCCGCGAGACGCTGCGCGCCGGGGCGCCCGCCGCCCTGATCGGCGGCGCGCTGTCGCTCGGGCTCGGCGCCGCGATGCTCGCCGCGATGCGGCACGAGGGCGTCCTGCCGGACGGGTTCGGATCGGTGCCCACCCCGCTGCCCGCCCTCGCCGCGATCGCCGCCACGCTGCTCGCGGCGGTGGCGACGGCGCTGCTCGCGTCGCTGCGGGTCACCCGGATCCGGCCCGTCGAGGCGCTCGGCGAGAGCGCCGCCGAACCCGCCGGCCTGCCCGGATGGCGCGTCGTCGCCGGTGTCGCCTTCCTGGTCGTCGGCCTGGGCGCGCTGGGCTTCTCCGGCGCCGCCTCCGGGGCGGAGGCGATCGCCGCGGTCGGCGGGCTGGTCATGTCGCTGATCGTCGCCACCGCGTTCCTCGGGCCGCTGCCGGCCCGGTACGGCGCCCGCCTCCTCGGCGGCGCCGCCCAGGCCGTCGCCCCGGTCACCGGACGCCTCGCCCGGCACGGCAGCGCCGCCGCCGCGCTGCGCGCCGGATCCCTCATCACGCCGGTCGCGCTGGCCGTCGCGTTCGCCGGCACCCAGCTGTTCGCGCAGACCACCGTCGTCCACGCGACGACCGGGCAGGCGGCGGCCGGGAGCCGCGCCGACCAGGTCGTCGTGTCATCCGGGCCGGGCCTGCCGCCGGGCGCCGCCGAGGCCGTCCGCCGCGTCCCCGGCGTCACCGCCGCGACGCCCGTCAACCGCACCACCGTGATCATGAAGATCAAGCAGATGGGCGACGAGGAGCTCGTCTCGCTGCCCGCGCGCGGCGTCGGCGCGGACGCCGAGGCCACCATCGACCCGAAGGTCACCTCCGGCCGCCTCCGCGACCTGCGCGGCACCGCCGTCGCGCTCAGCAGCGACGCGGCGAGCGGCCGGCGCGTCGGCTCCACCGCGCCGCTGTGGCTGGGCGACGGCACCCGGATCGACGCCCGCGTCGTCGCCGTCTACGACCGCGGGCTCGGCTTCGGCGACGTCCTGCTCCCGCACGACCTGGTCGCCGCCCACACCGCCACCGGGCTGGACGACCACGTCCTCGTGCGCGGCAAGGCCGATCTGAGCGCCGCCACGTCCGCCTACACCGGGGTCCGGGCGATCGACCGCGACGCCTACGACGAGGCCCTGTCGGAGGAGATCCGCCTCCAGGGCTTCTTCAACCGGATCGTCGTCGCCGCCATCGGCGGGTTCATCGCGATCGGCCTCATCACGACGCTCGCCCTCGGCACCGCCGCGCGCCGCCGCGAGTTCGGGCTGCTGCGGCTGGTCGGCACGACCCGCCGGCAGGTGCTGCGGATGCTGCGCCTGGAGGCCGCCATCATCCTCGGCACCGGAACCGCGATCGGCCTCGCCATCGCGACCGTGACCCTCATGGCGTTCGCGATGGCGGTCACCGGCGTCCCGCTGCCCGCCGTCTCCCCGGCCGCCTGCGCGGCCGTCCTCCTCGGCGTCGCCGGCTCCGGCACCGCCGCGATCCTCCTCCCGGCGCGGGCGATGCTCCGCCGCCACTCCTCCCCGTCCATCCACTGACCGACCCGTCCGAGAACCACCGGAAACCGAAAGGCACTCCCATGGGCAACAGCGTCCGCTGGACCTTCGTCGCCGTCCTCCTCGCGATCAACGTGGTGGTGAGCGTCGCCTTCGCCGACACATGGCTGTCGATCACCATCAACGCCGTCACCGGCCTCGGCATCGTCGGCCTGGTGGCCGACTACTTCATCCGCGGCCGCCGCCGCACCTGACCGCGCGGTGGACGCGCCCGCGTCGCTCAGCGGCTCAGTGTGGTCTCCTGCTCCAGGCGCGACAGCTTCTCGGGGTTGCGGACGAAGTAGAGCCCCTTGATGAGCCCCTTCTCGACCCGGACCGCCATGACGGTGTCGGTCTCGCCGTCCAGCTTGATGACGAGCCCCGGCAGCCCGTTGACCTGGACGGGCACGAACACCGCGTCGGCGTGCAGCCGCCTCATCCCGATGCCGAGCAGGCGGCTCGCCTTGTCGGCGCCCACGATGGGCCGCGGCACGGTCCGGCGGATGCCGCCGCCGTCGCTCAGCACGACCACGTCCGGCGCGAGGATGTCGAACAGGGGCTGGAGGTCGCCGGTCTTCACCGCGCGCTGGAAGGCGTCGAGCGCCGCCTGCGTCTCCGCCACCGACACGGCGTCGCGCGGGCGGCGCTCCGCGACGTGCGAGCGCGCCCGGTGGGCGATCTGCCGGACCGCCGCCGAGGTCTTGCCGACGGCTTCGGCGATCTCGTCGTACGGCAGGTCGAACACCTCGCGCAGCACGAACACCGCGCGCTCGGTCGGCGTCAGCGTCTCCAGGACCAGCAGCATCGCCATCGAGACGTTGTCGGCGAGTTCGATGTCCTCGGCGACGTCGGGGGTGGTCAGCAGCGGTTCGGGGAGCCACGAGCCGACGTAGTTCTCCTTGCGGCGGCCGAGCACGCGCAGCCGCGACAGCGCCTGGCGCGTGGTGATCCGCACCAGGTAGGCGCGCTCGTCCCGGACGGCGGCGAGGTCGACGCCCGCCCACCGCAGCCAGGTCTCCTGGAGGACGTCCTCGGCGTCGGCGGCCGAGCCGAGCATCTCGTAGGCGACGGTGAACAGCAGGTTCCGGTGCGCGACGAACACGTCCGTGGCCGGGTCGACCGCCTCCGTCGCCGGGTCGTTCCGCTCGCTCATCTCTGGCTCCCGCCTGCCCGTTCCCAACAGAGCTCCACGCACGAGACGCCCGCGCCCGCCGTTTTGTGACATCGGCGTCCCGTGGGGCACGTCACACGGCCGCGCTGTCACAGTGGATCACCCTCCCGGCATCTCGTGGTCATCAGGACGCCGCACGGACGAACCGCGCGGCACGCGACGCAGACGAGTGAGGACGAAGCCATGGTCGACACGAAGGCGCCGCCCCCGGCGGCCTTCCCGCGCCGCTGGGGGGCGCTGGGCTTCATCGCGCTGGCCCAGCTCATGATCGTTCTGGACGGCACGGTCGTGAACATCGCGCTGCCGTCCATCCAGCGGGATCTGGGCATCTCCGACGGCGACCGCCAGTGGATCATCACCGCGTACACGCTGGCCTTCGGCGGGCTGCTGCTGCTCGGCGGCCGCATCGCGGACCATGTCGGCCGCAAGAGGACCTTCCTGGTCGCGCTGCTCGGCTTCACCACGGCGTCGGCGCTGGGCGGCGCGGCGTCCGGGTTCGAGATGCTGCTGGTCGCGCGTGCGCTGCAAGGCGCGTTCGGGGCGCTGCTCGGCCCGTCCGCGCTGTCGCTGCTGACGGTCATGTTCACCGAGGCCGGGGAGCGCGCCAAGGCGTTCGGCGCGTGGGGCGCCGTCTCCGCCGCGGGCGGCGCGGTCGGGCTGCTCGCCGGCGGGGCGCTGACCGACTACCTGGACTGGCGCTGGTGCCTGTACATCAACATCCCGATCGCCCTGGCCGCGGGCATCGGCGGGTTCATGCTGCTGGCCGAGTCCAAGCGCGAGGGCAGGGCCCGGTTCGACATCCCCGGCGTGGTGCTCGTGACGGGCGGGCTGGTCGCGATCGTGTACGGCGCCGGCCGGGCCGAGTCGGACGGCTGGGGCTCGGCGACCGTCACCGGCCTGCTGGCCGCGGGCGCGGTGCTGCTCGCCGCGTTCTTCCTCGTCGAGCGCCGCGTGCCGCAGCCGCTGCTGCCGCCGCGCGTCATCGCCGACCGCACCCGCGGCGCCGCCTACCTGGCGGTCGGGCTGGCCGGGGCCGGGATGTTCGGGGCGTTCCTGTTCATGACCTACTACCTCCAGGTCGTCAAGGGCTACTCGCCGATCCGGACGGGCGTCGCCTTCCTGCCCATGGTCCTGACGGTCCTGGTGTCGGCCGGCGGGATCAGCGCCCGGCTGCTGCCCAAGGTGCCGCCGCGGGCGCTGATCGTCCCCGGCATGCTGATCAGCGCGTTCGGCATGCTGTGGATGCTCACCCTCGACCCCGGCACCGGCTACGCGCGGGGCGTGCTGGTCACCGGGATGCTGTTCGGGTTCGGTGCGGGCATGATCCTGCCGGTGGCGATGAACTACGCCACCCGCGGCGTCGACCAGAGCGACGCGGGCGTGGCCTCGGCGACCGTCAACGCCTCGCAGCAGGTCGGCAGCTCGATCGGCATCGCGCTGCTCAACACCATCGCCACCAGCGCGACCGCTGACTACCTCGCCGCGCACGGCCGGAACCCCGCCGTCGCGAAGCAGGCGCTGGTGGAGGGCTTCGGGACGGGCAGCGCCTGGGCCGCCGGCATCCTCGTGGCGGGCGCGCTGATCGTCGCCGTCCTGATGAACACCCCGCGACCCGAGGACCAGTCCGTCGCCGCGGACGCCGGGGACGCCGTGGAGCCGCTGCCCGCGCACACCTGATCCGAGGGCACCAGAAGGTGCGAAGCCTGCGCCGCCGCTGCACAGCGGCGGCGCCTTCGGCTTCGCCTCACGCCTCCGGGATCAGAACACGGGTGTGCCATCCCTGGTCAGCTGCCAGTTTTCGGTGTGGAACGCGGCGGGGTCGATGGTCCCGGCGGCCGCGGCGTACTCGACGATCGCCTCTCGGATCGCCACCTGGGCGTTGTAGACGACCTCGGCGGTGGTGATGTGCGGGAACCCGCCCCCGCCCGACTGGCGGTAGTTGTTCACCGCCACCGCGAACCGCTGGTCGGGGGCGACGGGGGCGCCGTCGTACGAGAGGTCGGTGATGCGGGAGCCCTCCGGCTGGGCGATGTCCACGTTGTAGGTGACGCCCGAGAACTGGTCGTAGTTGTAGTCGGGACGGTTGGTCGCGTTCGTCCAGGACGCCGGGTCGACCGGGGCGTCCGCCGCGACCTGCTTGAAGTACTGCGCGGAGTACTCCAGGTAGTCCTTGATCTGGGCACCGGTGAGGACGCTCGCCATCAGGGTGTTGTCGTAGATGTAGAGGCCCGCGATGTCCCTGATGGTGACCTTCCCGGCGGGGAACGTGGCGGCGCGGCTGAAGGGGGCGGCGATCGACAGCACGGGGAGCGACGCGTGCTCCGACCCGGCGAGGGCCTCCTTCACCTTCGCGGTCTGGACGAGGTGGACGTAGTCGAGGATCGCGGTGTCCTTCCAGCACGACTCCGCCGCCGTCATCTCCTCCGTGGAGGTCGCCACCTCCTTGTTCACGTAGGCGACGACCGCGTCGTGCTGCTTCTTGACGAGGGTGACGAGGGCCGGGTCCTCCTGGACGGTGTTCGTGTTCACCGTCGTCGCCGACTTGCCGGTGACCTTCCACTTGCCCCGCTCGTGGCGCAGGGTCAGGTCGAAGACCGACAGGCGCTGCCCCCAGCACTTCGGCTCGCTCATCACGACGGACTCGCCGGTGGCCTTGTTCGTGACGAAGCGCTCGGGGATCTCCAGGTGCGCGTGCCCGAACAGGATGGCGTCGATGCCGGGGACCTGCTCGGCCACCAGGGCGGACGCGTTCTCGACCGGCAGCGCGTCGCCGTAGGACGAGGTGCCGCTGTCGCCCGAGTGGGCGCTGACGATCACGACGTCGGCGCCCTGCGCGCGGATGACCGGCACCCAGCGCCGCGCCGTCTCGACCAGGTCGAGGAAGTCGAGCTTGGCGGAGACGTTCCCCTTGTCCCAGATCGCGATGCCCGGGTTCGTCAGGCCGAGCAGGCCGACGCGGATCGGCGGGTACCCCCGGACGTGCATCTTCTTGATCATGTAGGGGCGGTAGGCGGGGCGCCGGGTGCCCGCGTGGACGGCGTTGGCGGCCAGCACCGGGGCGTCCATCTGGCGGATCCACGCGTCCAGGAACGGGATGCCGTAGTTGAACTCGTGGTTGCCGAGGGCCACGGCGTCGTATCCGATGGCGTTCATCTGCCCGGCGATCGGGTGGGTCTCGCCGGTCTCGGTGATCGGCTCGACGGTGGCGTAGTAGAAGCCGAGCGGCGTGCCCTGGATCGTGTCGCCCGCGTCGAAGAGCAGGGTGCGGTCGCGGCCGCGCGCGGCGCGGATCTCGTTGACCACGCTCGACACGCGGGCCAGGCCGACCACGTTGCCGTCACCGTCGGTGTACTCGGCGTCGGTGTAGTAGTCCCAGTCGACCGCGTGGCTGTGGTTGTCGGACGTGCCCATCACGGTGATCGTGAGCGACTTGCCGTGCGCGCCCGGCGCGCCGTGGCGGCCGCCCTCCGCGGCGGCGGAGGCGGTGCCCGGCCAGCCCGCGAGGGTGAGGGCGCTCGCGGCGGTCAGCCCGCCGAGGACCCGCCTGCGGCTGACGCCGCGGCCCGGCGCGCCGCCCGCGTCACGGCCCGGAGTCTCGTCCGCGTCGTCCGGTACCCGGCACGAGCACCAGCGCGGCTGTGGATTCTGCATGGCGCACCCGTTCCTTCCGCAGGGGGACGGCAGAACGATAGGGCCGCCGCTCGGCTCGGCGTTCGGTGAGATCTTCCGATCCTGGGGGATGTTCGTTGGCACTCCCCGACAAGGCCGGGCGTGCCGGACGCGGGAGGGGAGGCGGGGCGGGCGCCGGTGTGGCCTGGGTCACAGTAGATGTCCAATGTCCCAGTAGATCACTCTAAAACCAGTTTCTTGCTGTTTCGCCACTGTTGCCGGGTATGAGGTTTCGTGTTCCTCTATTTAGGACGTTGTCCGGTTGTGCGGTCGGCGGCCGAATTGGCGGCCACCGCCCGTCCGGCGCCGTCCGACCGACCACCCACCCGCCGCCACTAGCCACATCAGCCGCCGTTCAGCCCGCCATCCAGCCGCCCAGCCCGTCACCCACCCCGGCCGGCCATCCAGCCGCCCAGCCACCGACGACGCACGACGACGCACCGACGACGCACGCACGCCAACGCAGCGACAGCGGAGGGTCCTGATGCGCAAGGAGACGCTGGAGAGCTTCGTCCTCGGGGACGTACTCCGGTCACAGGCGCAGGTACATCGAAGACAGCCGTTCCTGAAGTTCCGGGACGGGGAGGTCACCTACGGCGAGGTCGACGCCGCCGCCGACCGGCTCGCCCGGTCCCTGTCCGGCGCCGGGGTCCGGCGCGGCGACCACGTGGGCGTGATGCTGCCCAACTGCGCCGACATCGTCCACATCGTGTTCGCGCTGGCGCGGCTCGGCGCGGTCGCCGTGCCGATCAACGTCGACTACAAGAGCGAGCTGCTCCGGCACGTCCTGGACAGCTCCGACTCCGGCTGGCTCATCATCGACGGCCCGTACGCCGAGCGCATCCCGCAGATCGCCGACCGGCTGCCGAAGCTCGGCCGGGTCCTGGTCCGCGGCGCCGCCGCGTCCGGGGTGCCGCTCGACCGGCTCGGCAAGCCCGCCCGCGACCTCGGCTCGCTGCCGGACGAGGGCGGCACCGTGGACGTCCGGGTCGGCTTCGGCGACCTCCAGGCGATCATGTACACGTCCGGGACCACCGGGCCGTCCAAGGGCGCGATGGTCCCGCACGCGCTGGCGCTGACCTGCGCCTACGACTCCCTCGACTTCCTCGACCGGTGGGGCAAGACGATCTACTGCCCGCTGCCGCTGTTCCACGCCGCGGCGCTGTGGGACGGCATGCTGTCGGCCCTGCTCGGCGGCGGCTCCATCGCGATCGTCGAGCGGTTCAGCGCGTCCCGGTTCTGGGACGACGTGCGCCGCTTCGACGCGAAGGTCTGTATGAGCGTCTTCTCGATGATCCCGATCCTGCTGAACCGGCCGCCGACGTCGCGGGACCGCGACCACCCGCTGGAGACGTTCTACATGGGCAAGTCGAACCTCGACGAGCCGATGCGGGAGCGGTTCGGCGTCCGGTCGGTGGAGACCTACACCAGCACCGAGGCGGGCATCGCGACCGGCAGCCCGTACGGGGAGTGGCGGGTCGGGTCGTGCGGGCAGGCGCACGAGGAGCGGTTCCACGTCGCCGTGGTGGACGAGCAGGACCGCGAGCTCGGGCCGGGCGAGCCCGGTGAGCTGGTGCTGCGGCCGAAGCAGCCGTTCGTCCTGACGACCGGCTACTACGGCAACTGGGAGGCGACGACCCACTGCTTCAGGAACATGTGGTTCCACACCGGGGACCGGGTATGGCGCGATGAGGACGGGTACTTCTACTTCCTCGACCGGATGAAGGACGCCATCCGCCGGCGCGGGGAGAACATCTCGGCCTTCGATCTGGAGACGGAGATCAACCAGCACCCGGCCGTCCTGGAGTGCGCCGCGATCGGCGTGCCCTCGGAACTGGAGGACGAGGACATCAAGGTGTCGATCGTGGTGCAACCCGATACCGGGCTCGACCCGGAGGAACTGGTCGCCTACTGCGAGGAGCGGCTGCCGCGCTCGATGGTGCCCCGCTACGTCGAGTTCGTGGACGCCCTGCCCCGCACCCCCACCGACAAGGTCGCCAAGTACAAGCTGCGCGCGCAGGGCGAATCCGGCATCACCGAGACGACCTGGGACCGCGAGGCCGCCACTGGCTCCCCTCAGGGCGCGAGCGCTCGGAAGGCACTGGATGTCCGGGAGGCCGGGGCCGGTGCTCAGGGGGCCGGGACCGCTGCCCGGGAGGCCGGGGCCGGGGAGGCGGGTGTCCAGGAGGCCGGGGCCGGGGAGGCGGGTGTCCGGTGAACTGGGAGGACACGCCGGAGCAGGCCGCCTTCCGCGAGGAGGTGCGGGCGTTCATCGAGGAGCGCTTCCCCGCGTCGTACCGGCCGGCGGGGGACGAGGAGCAGAGCCTCGAACCCGAGGACGTCACGGGCTACAACTGGCCCGTCGACCGGGTCTCCGACGATCCGGGGCGGCGCGAGGGCGCGCGGGCGTGGGCGGCGGCGCTGGCCGAGCGCGGCTGGATCGCGCCGCACTGGCCGGCCGAGTACGGCGGTGCCGGGCTGTCGCCGCTGGAGGAGTTCGTCCTGCACGAGGAGATGATGCGGGCGCGGGTGCCGACGGTGAACGGCATCGGCGCGTTCCTCCTCGGGCCGACGCTGCTGGTGCACGGCACCGAGGAGCAGAAGGCGCGGCACCTGCCCGCGATCGCGTCGGGCGAGGCGACATGGGCGCAGGGCTTCTCCGAGCCGGGCTCCGGCTCCGACCTGGCCTCGCTGCGGACGCGCGCCGTCCGGGACGGGGACGTCTACGTCGTGGACGGCCAGAAGGTGTGGACGTCCCTCGGGCAGTACGCCGACTGGCTGTTCGTGCTCGTCCGGACCGACCCCGACGCGGAGAAACCGCACCGGGGCATCACGTTCCTGCTCATCAAGGCCGACGCGCCCGGGGTCACCGTCCGCCCCATCACCGACATCCGGGGCGCGGCGCCGTTCTGCGAGATCTTCTTCGAGGGCGTCCGGGTGCCGGTCGCGGACCGGGTCGGCGAGGAGAACCGCGGCTGGTACGTGGCGATGAGCGCGCTCGGCTTCGAGCGCGCCGGGATCGGCGCGACCATCAAGTACGAGCAGGCCCTGGAGGACCTGGTCACCTACCTGCGGTCGCCGGACGGGCGGCGGTTCGCCCGCACCACTCCCGCGCTGCGGCAGGAGATCGCGCGGCGGCGGACGGAGGTCCGCGTCCTCTACAACCTCGCCCGCTACACCGTGTCGCGGCAGGCGGCGGGCGAGGAACCCGACTTCGAGGCGTCCATCAACCAGCTGTTCGGCGCCGAACTGCACCAGCGCCTGGCCCGCACCGGCGCGCGCGTGTTCGGACGCTCGGCCGCGCTGTGGGGCCGCGAGGACGCGCCGCTCGACGCCGTCTTCACCCACATGCGCCGCGACTCGGTGGCGTCCACCTTCCTCGGCGGCACCACCGAGATCCAGCGCAACGTCATCGCCACCCGAGGCCTGAACCTGCCCCGCGGCTGACGTCCACCCACGTATCCACCCCACCGGGAGGAGATCCACCGATATGCCCGACGAGAACCGCTACGAGAGCGTCTACAGGAACGCCTACGAGACCGTCGACCTGAAGATCGAGGAACGCGTCGCCTGGCTGACGCTGAACCGGCCGGAGAAGCTCAACGCACTGACGCCCACCACCATGACGGAGCTGCGCGACATCTTCCGGACCGTCGACGACGACGAGGACGTCTGCGTGGTGGTGCTGCGCGGCGCCGGGGAGCGCGCGTTCTGCGCCGGGATGGATCTGGCCTGGTCGGAGAAGCTGACCCCGCGCGAGCGGATCGAGCAGGGGCGGCTCGGTGAGAAGACGTTCGCGATGATGGAGCGGCTGTCGGTGCCGGTCATCGCCGCCGTGCACGGGTACGCCGTCGGCGGCGGTCTGGAGCTGGCGCTCGCCGCCGACTTCATCATCGCCTCCAGCGACGCGAAGATGGGGCTCGTCGAGATCACGCTGTCGGCGCGCCCGCCGTTCCGGCCGAAGATGACCGAGGACGGCGACCCCGACCAGCCCGAGTTCGGCGGGTCCGCGCCCGGGTGGGGCGGGGTGAAGCGGCTCCCGGAGCGGATCGGCAAGGCCCGCGCCAAGGAGCTGCTGTTCACCGGCGCCCGCATCGACGCCGACCGCGCGCTTCAGCTCGGCCTGGTCAACGACGTGTACCCGGCGGACGAGTTCGACAAGCGGATCGGCGAGCTGGCCGAGCGCATCGCCGCGATGAACCGCTACAACCTGCGCCTCGTCAAGGAGCTCGTCACGTACGGCTACGACTGGATCGAGCCGCACCCCAGCTAGGCCGCCGCGTCCCGCCCGGCTCATGCCGGCGGGCCGGCGCGTGTCCCGAAGTGAGTAGGAGGGCCAGTGCAGATCTATCGCATCGATCATGTCGCGCAGGTGACCCCCGACCTCGACGCGCAGGTGGGGCTGCTGGAGGGGTTGTTCGGGTTCCGGCGCGTCCGGAGCTGGGACAACGCGGACGAGGGCGTGCGCGGCGCGCGGCTGGAGATCCCCGGGAGCCGGGGGCAGGCATGGGAGGTCGTCGCGCCGACCGGTGACGGCTCGTCGCTGGCGACCTGGCTGGACGAGCACGGCGGGCGTCCGGGGCTGCACCACGTCGGCGCCGAGGTGCCCGACCTCGAAGCCGTCCGCGCGGAACTCGAAGTGCGCGGCATCAAACCGACGACCGACGGCGCGCGGGGGCGGTGGCTGGAGGCGTCGCTGAGCCCGCCCGAGCACGGGCCGGGGGTGCTGTGGCGGCTCCGCGGGCCGGGCAGCCTCGACATGTGCGGCGACACGTCCGCCGCCGGAGTGGTCGAGACGCCGGGCTCCCCGGAGGGTCCGTCCCTCGGCGTCGTGGCGCTCGACCACATCTGCCAGGCGTTCCACGACCGCGACGTGCTGGCGAACTGGTACCGCGACCTCGCGGGGTTCGTGCAGGTGTGGCGGACGCCCGACGACGAGCATCCCGACATGGCCGACCTCGTCCTGAACATCCCGGGCTCGGCCATCTGCTGGGAGGTCATCATGCCGCGCGGCGAGGACTCGTTCATCGAGCGGTTCCTCGCGAAGGGCGGGCCCGGCGCCCACCACGTCACCTTCGAGGTGGCCGACTGGGACAAGGCGATGGCCGCCTGCGAGCACCACGGCACCCCCACCTTCGACGACGAGGAGGGCGTCACCGACGGGGCGGCGTGGAAGCACACGTTCATCCACCCGAAGCAGACCGGCGGTGTCCTCGTCCAGCTGTTCTGGGAGGAGCGGCCCGGGGTGTGGGTCCGGTCGGACAAGGTGCCGCCGCCATGGACCTGAGCCTGACCGAGGACCAGGAGCTGATCGCCTCCACCGCCCGCGAGGTCCTCTCGTCGCGGGCCGCGACCGCCGGAGCGCGGGCGATGGACGGCGACCCCGCCGGCTACTCCGCCGCGCTGTGGAAGGAGATGGTGGAGCTCGGCTGGACGGGCCTCGCCTTCCCCGAAGAGCACGGCGGCGTGGGCGGCGACTTCCTGGACGTCTGCCTGCTGTTCGAGCAACTGGGATACGCGCAGGTCCCGTCCCCCTTGTTGGTGTCGGTCGCCTGCTGCGGGATGCCCATCGCCCGGTACGGGACGCCTGAGCAGAAGGAGCGCTGGCTCCGCGCCATCGCGGACGGCCAGGTCGTCACCGCCGCGCCCTTGCCATGGGACCGTCCAGGGGAGGGGCCTACGGCGGTGCGGGACGGCGACAATTTCGTGGTCAGCGGGATGGCCACGTTCGTGCCGTACGCGGCGTCCGCCGAGAACATCCTGGTGGTGGCGCGGCTCGATGACGCGCCGCATGCCTTCTGGGTGGACGCCTCGGACGTCACGCTGCATCCGGTGGAGACGATCGGCGCCGACCGTCCGTGCCATGTGGAGCTGGACGGCGTCCGGGCCTTGGAGCTCGTGGGTGATGATGCCGGCGATGCTCTGGCTGCGGCGGAGGCCGTTTCGTTGTTCGGGGCTGCGGCTACGTGCGCTGAGATGGTGGGCGCTGCGCAGCACGTCCTGGACATGACGGTGCAGTACGCGACGGAGCGCGAGCAGTTCGGCCAGGCCATCGGGTCGTTCCAGGCCGTCCAGCACCACTGCGCGAACATGGCGATCGACGTGCTGGGCTCCCGGTTCATCGCCTACGAAGCCATCTGGCGGCTGTCGGCGAACTGGGAGGCCGGGCAGGAAGTGGCGATGGCCAAGGCATGGGTCAGCGAGGCGTACGAACGGGTTTGCGCGCTGGGGCATCAGGTGCACGGAGCCATCGGCTTCACGGAGGAGCATGACCTGCACCTGTTCTCCGAACATGCGATGGCCGCGTCCCTGTCCTTCGGCGACGCAGACCTGCATTACGAGAACCTGGCCGCGGACCTGCGTCTGGATTGAGGAGCGTCTGCGGGAGCCCGGCCGTGCCGCTTCGGCCGGGCTCTTCTCGCTTCGGCCGGGTTTCTGTTTGTGTTTAGGTTGCCGCCTTGCTGTCTTGCTGTCTTGCCGCCTTGCCGGTGGCGGGCTGGTGAATGCGCTCAGCGCGTGCGCGTGGCTGAGGTCTTTTTTCTACCGATATAAGTGTGGCTCGGGTGGGTGGACGGCTGAGGTGGCCTTCCGAAGGCGGTCCCGCCCGTTCACGTTGTCGCCGGTTGCTGTCACGTTGGTTGCGGTTGTGGGTTGAGGGATGTGATTTACGTGTCGGGTCGGTGCGTGGTGCGGTCTTTCCGCGCTTCGCGCGGATGTGGCGGCTGGGGCCGGACCACGTGCCTGCCTTTCCGATGACGCAAATCCTCAACCCCACTACCTCAACCAACGTGACCTCAGCCGGTGACTGGCGGGAGTGTGTGCGCGGGCCCGCAGGGGCCAGCGCAACTGTCCACCTGCAGCAACCACACTTATCCGATAAAGCCGTCCTCAGCCCCCGGCGACCGTTGGATGATCTCTGAGTTGCGGGAGCGTCCTTTCGGGTCGGAAAAATCTTGAGGCGATTTTGGGTTGTGTCCAGAATGTCTGCAATGGTGATGACGGGGTGTCATATAATTGGGGAGAGGTTGGGGGGTGATCATTTTGCCGGAAGCTTTTGCGGACGTCGTTGAGATTGTCGGCGGTAAACGTGAATGGGAAGACCGGGAGTGGTTTCCTCCTGGTCCGCAGCTCGCCGTTTGCTTGTCCGGCGGGAAAGAGCGTCTGGCGGATCTGACCGATGACGAATTGCTCCAGGTCGCTGCGGCTGCGCGTCGCCAGACCTCCTGGGCACAGGCTCGGGAACTGGCCGCTCTTGCTGAGCTGTCGCGGCGGCGCACCGATGCCGAAGACGGCGGCGACCCCGACTACCGCATCCTGTCCGCGCACGAGTCGGTGACCGAAGAGGTCGCCGCCGCGCTGACGGTCACGGGCAACACCGCGGCGACCCTGGTCCACCTGGCCGAACGCCTCACCGGTCCGCTGTCCGCCACCGGTCGTGCCCTGGAGACCGGCCGGATCGACATGGCGAAGGCGCGCGTCATCTGCGATGCCGCCGACAACCTGCCGGACGAGGTCGCCGAACGACTCGAAGCCGCCGCGCTGGAGAAGGCGTCCGACCAGACCACCGGCCAGCTCCGCCGCCGGATCAAGCGCGTCGCCGACAGGCTGGCCCCGGCCGCCGCGGAGGAGCGCAAGCGGGAAGCCGTCCGCAACCGTCGGCTCGAACTGTGGGACACCCCGTCCGGCACGGCGGACCTGGCCCTGTGCGATCTCGCCCCCGAGGACGCCCACGCCATCTACAACAAGATCACCGCCGCCGCCCACGGCATGCGGCAGGACGGCGACGTCCGCCCCCTCGCCCAGCTCCGCGCCGACCTGGCCACGCTTCTCCTCTCCGGCGCCGAACTCCCCGATGCTGTCAAGAGCCTCCTGGCGCAGCCCGCTGCTGACCCGGCGGCTGCGACTTCACCTGGGCCTGAAGCGTCGGTCGTCGCTGCCGAGCCGGGTGAGCACCCGGTGGTTCGCGGTCTCGCGGCCATGGCGGAGCAGCGGCTCGCCCATGTCCGCGACCGTGTTCCCCGGCATGCTCTTCCCGCCGAGATCGCGGACGCCGTGCGGCGCATCCACGACCAACTCGCCGATGTGCGTGACGCGGTCTGCCGAGCGGGAGACGAGGTCCACGGCCGGCCCGGCTACCGGCCGTCCGCCGCGATGCGCCGCGAAGTCCTCGCCCGCCACGCCGTCTGCGTCTTCCCGAGCTGCAACCGGGACGCGCAGCGGTGCGACCTCGACCACACCGTCCCATGGCGGCCCGGGATCACCTGCCGCTGCAACCTCGCCCCGCTCTGCAGGCGACATCACCGCCTCAAACAGAGCCCCGGCTGGACGCTCCACCAGATCTGGCCAGGACTCATGGTGTGGACGACCCCGTCCGGCAAGTGGCACATCGTCCGGCCGGACAGGGTGTAGGTCGGCTCTTCGGGTCCGTGGAGGCCCGGCCGGGAGTGGTCCGGCCGGGCGGCTCCGCGGTCAGTTCGGGTAGACGGAGTAGACCATGCGTCGGCCGGGGTGTTCGCCGAGTGTCCAGATGGCGCCGAGGGTCGGGTTCGCGGGGTCGGAGCCGCCCTGCCAGTGCGACAGGTCCTCCGGGCCCCTGCTGAGGTCCTGCTGCCCGGCGATCCGGAGGTTGACGGTGGAGGAGTTCGCCGGGTCGGTGGTGTAGAGGGTTCCGGCGCCGTCCTCGCCGTGGCTGCGGCTGAGGTACCACCTGCCGTTGAACCGCATCGCGCCCTGGATGTTGCTGTCCGGCAGCTTGTGGGCGACGTCGGCGTTCCAGCGGTACGACGTGTTCATGATCAGGTTGTTGTCGCCGTCGAAGGCGCCCGCGATGGGCCAGGCGGCGACCCGGCCGTTGGCCTCCTTGGCGCCCTCGCAGTACTCGCCCGCGATGAGGTGGTCGGTGCCGCTGCGGTCGAGGGAGACGTAGGAGAACTGCGGCGACTGGTCGCTGAAGGTGCAGGTCGTGCCGGTCGCGGCGGTCCGGGTCCACGAGCCGATCTGCGGCATGACGTAGCGGTAGCCGTAGCCGTAGTAGGTGTCGCCGACGAGGCCGACCCAGTCCTTGTTGCTGGTCGTCCCGTTCTCGGACTCGCCGAGGTCGTAGATGCGGCGCATGTCGAACATGCGGAACCCGCGGGCGGTGTCGGCGACGAACAGGTAGTTGCCGTACCAGAGGATGCCGCCCGCGTGCAGCGGCTTGCTGTAGTCGCTGCTGGACGAGTCCTGCGAGACGCGTACGGCGTCGTAGTCGCCGTTGGCCCGCGGGTACACCAGCAGGACGTGCCGGTAGGCGCCGGTGTAGGGGTTGATGAAGCTGATGCGGACGCCCTTGACCGGGTTCTTCGTGGTGGTGTTGTGGTCGTACCAGCTGACGATGACCGGCTGGTAGCCGTCGCCCCAGACCCGGTCGCCCTGCATGTCGGCGACGGTGGTGACACCCTGCGGGTACCAGTCGGTGGTGTCGTTGTCGCCGCCGTTGAAGCAGATGCTCCGCTGGACGTCGACGTAGCTTCCCGGCTCGAACGCGGCGCCGTTGCAGGCGAACCCGACGCCGACCGGAGTGGTCGTGCTCTGCCGGTTCAGATCGTTCATGATCTTGGTGACGGTGCTCTTGACCAGGCGCAGCCTGTCGGCGCGGTCCTGGAGGTCGGTGCCGTAGGAGTTCGGGCGGAGCTGGAAGTTGGAGAGGGACAGCTCGTCCGCGTGGGCGGGGGCCTGTAAGGCGGCGAAGAGGGGGACGGACAGGGCCAGGGCGGCAAGGGCGGCCAGACTGCGGCGCATGCGCACTCCTCGCGGCCGTAGCCCGGCCGTGAATCTGGGGAGGGCGGGCTCCGGCCAAGATCGACGTTGTCGGCATGATCAAAATGCCACGAATGTCTGGTTTTTGGTAGGGCGAAAGTGATCAGCTTCACTTTTGCCACCGCACGCGGCATGTTTGCTGGATGGACGTTGCCGTCGCCGTCGCCGCGACCCTGGTGGTGACCTGGGTTCCCCTTCTGCTGTGGTGGCGCCGGCAGGGGCGGGGCGGTGACCTGGGCGGTCCTGCTCGGCGGGCCACGTTCGAGATGCTGCACACCGCGTCCCGCGCGGCGCCCGCGTTCCGGGCCGGGCTGACGGAGCAGGGCGCGCAGAAGGCCGCGCGGCACCTGCGGGCGCTGCTCGACTGCCGGGCGCTCGCGATCACCGACGGGGAGCGGCTGCTGGCCTGGGACGGGGAGCACGGCCACCACGCGGACGAGGGGCTCTCGCACGCCGAGGTGACGCTGGGGAACGGGCGCACGCAGGTGCACGACGTGACCTGCGACCGGATCGACTGCCCCATCCGGCGGGTCGTGGTCGTCCCGCTGGCCACCGACGACCGGGTGGTGGGGGCGCTGGCGGCGTACGGGGAGGACGTCCCGGCCGGGCTGATCCGCGCGGCCGAGGAGGTCGCGCAGTGGGTCGACGCCCAGTTGGAGCTCGCGGAGCTGGACCATTCGCGGGCGCTGCTGATGGAGGCGGAGATGCGGGCGCTGCGGGCGCAGATCTCGCCGCACTTCATCTACAACTCGCTGACCACGATCGCGTCGTTCGTCCGGTCCGACCCGGAGCGGGCGCGGGAGCTGCTGCTGGAGTTCGCCGGGTTCACCCGGTACTCGTTCCGGCGGCACGGCGACTTCACGACGCTGGCGGAGGAGCTGCGGTCGATCGACCGGTACCTGCTGCTCCAGCGGGCACGGTTCGGGGAGGAGCTGCGGGTGACGCTGCGGATCGCGCCGGAGGTGCTGCCGGTGGCGGTGCCCTTCCTGTGCCTGCAACCGCTCGTGGAGAACGCCGTCCGGCACGGGCTCCAGGACAGGTCCGAGCCGGGGCTCATCACGATCGTGGCCGAGGACGCCGGGTCCGACTGCGTCATCAGCGTGGAGGACGACGGCATCGGCATGGACCCCGAGGAGGTCCGGCGGCTGCTCGCGGGCGAGCGCCGCCTGGCCGGGGCGGACGAGTCCGGGATCGGGCTGGCGAACGTGGACGACCGGCTCCGCCAGGTCTACGGGGACGAGTACGGGCTCGCGGTCGAGACGGGCCCGGGCGCCGGGACCAAGGTCATCGTGCGGGTGCCCAAGTACCGTCCGGGCGTCACCGCCTCTTGACTGTCCCGGTGGCGCCGACTGGAATGTGGCGCACGACGAGGTGAAGGGGCGATGCGGTGGGCCTGCGTGTCCTTGCGGTGGACGACGAGCCTCCCGCGCTGGACGACCTCGTCCACCTGCTGCGCGCCGACCCGCGCATCGGTGAGATCCACACCGCCCGGGACGGCGCCTCCGCGCTGCGCAAGCTCGACCGGGCCCTCGCCGAGGGGCGTCCCGTCGCCGCCGTCTTCCTCGACATCCGCATGCCCGGCCTGGACGGCACCGTGCTCGGCCGCGTCCTCGCCCAGTTCGCCCGCGCCCCGCAGATCGTGTTCGTCACCGCCTACGAGGGGCACGCGGTCGACGCGTTCGAGATCAAGGCGACCGACTACATCCTCAAGCCGGTGCGGCCGGAGCGGCTCGGCCTGGCGATCACGCGGGTTACGGAGGCCGCCGAGGAGGCCGGCTGGGCGGACGCCGCCGGCCCCGCGCCGGTCGAGCCGGAGCCGATGCCCGTCGAGCTGGGCGGGGTGACCCGGTTCGTCACGCCCGCCGAGGTGCTGTACGTGGAGGCGCAGGGCGACTACGCCCGGCTCCACACCTCGGGCGGCAGCCATCTGGTGCGCATCCCGCTGAACGCGCTGAGCGAGCGGTGGAGCGGCGCCGGGTTCGTCCGGGTGCACCGCAGCCACCTGGTCGCGCTGTCGGCGATCGAGGAGCTCCGCCTCGACTCGGGGCGCTGCACGATCGTGGTCGGCGGCACCGAGCTGCCGGTGTCCCGGCGGCACGTCCGGGAGCTGCGCGACCTGCTCGTGCGGCGGGCGAGGAGGGCCCGCTGAGCCCGGGGGAGCGGCGCGAGATCGCGCCGGGGCGGACGCTGGTGACCGGGCCCCGGGCGCGGACCGTGCGGCGTCCCCGCTACCCGGTGACCCGGGAGATCGACGAGCAGACGGGCCTCGGCGAGGCGTACATGCGCTCGCTGCTGCGCACCCAGCTCCGGCTCGCCGCCCGGCTGTGCCTGGTGCTCGCGGTCGTGGTGCTCGGGCTGCCGCTGCTGTTCGCGCTCGTCCCCGAGGCCCGCGAGCGCGAGCTGTTCGGGCTGCCGCTGCCGTGGGTGGTGCTCGGCGGGCTGATCTACCCGTGGTTCGTGGCGTGCGGCTGGTGGTACGTCCGGCTGGCCGAGCGCAACGAGGACGACTTCGCCGACCTCGTGGACCGTGCCGACCGCCCGTCCGGTGACCCGCCGTGAGCACCGCGTACGGGCTCGCCGGGGTGCTGCTCGTGGTGGCCGCCACGGTGCTGATCGGCGTGCTCGGCGTGCGGATCTCCCGGACGACGTCCGACTTCTACGTGGCGTCCCGGACGGTGACGCCGCTGCGGAACGCGTCCGCGATCGGCGGCGAGTACCTGTCGGCGGCGTCGTTCCTCGGCATCGCCGGGCTGATCCTCGCCTACGGCGCCGACATGCTGTGGCTCCCGGTCGGCTGGACGGGCGGATACCTCGTCCTGCTGGTGCTGGTGTCGGCGCCGCTGCGCCGGTCCGGCGCCTACACGCTGCCCGACTTCGCCGAGGCGCGGCTGGAGTCGATGGCCGTGCGCCGCGTCGCCAGCGTCCTCGTGGTGCTGATCAGCTGGCTGTACCTGCTGCCGCAGTTCCAGAGCGCCGGGCTGGTGCTCCGGACGGTGACGGGCGCCCCGGTGTGGACGGGCGGCGTGCTCATCGCGGTGGTGGTCGCGGTGAACGTGCTGGGCGGCGGCATGCGCAGCGTCACCCTCGTCCAGGCGTTCCAGTACTGGATGAAGCTGACCGCGCTGGCCGTCCCGCTCGTCTTCCTGCTGCTGGCGTGGCGGGGCGACGGGGCGCCCGGCCTGTCGTCGGACGTCCCGCCGCGCTTCACCGAGAGGACGACCGTCGCGGTCGGTGTCGCCGTCACGGTCAACGTGACGCAGCCCGTCCAGGTGGTGGTGGACGGGGAGCTCGACGGGCGGCATCACGCGAAGACGCCGCTGACCCTGAACCCCGGGCCGCACCACATCGACCAGGACACGTCCGTCACCTTCCCGGCCGGCGCCGACGTCCCGCACGTCCGCGGGCGGCCCGTCACCACCGACCGGGAATGGGCGATGCCGCTCGACGGGCGCGACCACTCCCTGTACGCGACGTACTCGCTGATCCTCGCGACGTTCCTCGGGACGATGGGGCTCCCGCACGTCCTCGTCCGCTTCTACACCAACCCCGACGGGCGGGCCGCGCGCCGCACGACCGTCATGGTGCTGTCGCTGCTCGGCGCGTTCTACCTGCTGCCCGCCCTCTACGGGGTGCTCGGCCGCCTCTACACCCCCGAGCTGCTGATGACCGGGCGGGCCGATGCCGTCGTGCTGACCCTGCCCGGACGGCTGATCGGCGGGGTCGGCGGCGACCTCCTCGGCGCGCTGGTGACCGGCGGCGCGGTCGCGGCGTTCCTGTCGACGTCGTCCGGCATCACCGTGTCGGTGGCGGGGGTGCTCGCGCAGGACATCCTGCGCGGCGGCGTCCGGTCGTTCCGGGTGGGGACGCTGCTCGCGCTCGTCGTGCCGCTGGCGCTGGCGATCGCGGCCCGGTCCCTCGCGGTCGCGGACGTGGTCGGGCTCGCGTTCGCCGTCGCCGCGTCCACGTTCTGCCCGCTGCTCGTCCTCGGGGTGTGGTGGCGGCGGCTCAGCGTCCCCGGCGCGCTGGCCGGGCTCGTCACGGGCGGCGTGCTCGCCGGGACCGCCGTCATCGTGACGATCGCGGCGGGGCCGCCGTCCGGGCTCGCCGGGGCACTGCTCGCCCAGCCCGCCGCCTGGACGGTGCCGATCGCGTTCACCGTCATGATCCTCGTGTCGCTGTGCAGCCAGCGGCGGGTGCCGCCCGGCGTCGCCCGCATGATGGTCCGGCTGCACACCCCCGAGTCGCTCAACGTCGACCGGGGCACGTGGCGGCCGCGCAGGGTGTGAGGGGCGCGGGATCTGGGCGCGCAGGGCCTACCGTTCGTCGCGCGAAAGCGACCGTTCGTCGACGGGCGCTACATTCCGGCGACGATGACCGGCCCCTGGCCGCAGCCCCGGCGCCGCACCCTCGTGCCCTCCGAGCTGGATCTTTACCGTGGCGCGTGATTGGCGTCACAACAGAGGAGGGCGGTCGTGTCCGTCGATAAGAGCGCCCCCGGCACCGTCTATGAACGGTTCCAGGGCACCGCGGAGTTCCAGGAACTCCGCCGCAGGTTCCGCCGATTCGCATTCCCCATGACCGTCGCGTTCCTCAGCTGGTACCTGCTCTACGTCGTCCTGTCCGGCTGGGCGCGCGGCTTCATGGGCACCGAGCTGTTCGGCTCCATCAACGTCGCGCTGGTCTTCGGGCTGCTGCAGTTCGTGTCCACGTTCGGCATCGCGTACCTGTACTCGCGGCATGCCGAGCGGAGCCTCGACCCGCTCGCCGACAAGCTGCGCGGCGAGGTGGAGGCGGAGGTCGCGGCGTCCGCCGGGACCGCCGGGGCGGCCGGCGCCGCCAAGACCGCCGGAGCCGGGACCGCCGAGGCCGCGGAGGATGCCCGATGAGCAACGAGACCCTGTCGATCATCCTGTTCCTGGTGTTCGTGGCCGCCACCCTCGGGATCACCGTGTGGGCGAGCCGCAACACCAAGAGCGCGACCGACTTCTACGCCGGCGGCCGCTCGTTCTCCGGCGCGCAGAACGGCCTCGCGATCGGCGGCGACTACATGTCCGCCGCGTCGTTCCTCGGCATCGCCGGGCTCATCGCGCTGTACGGCTACGACGGCTTCCTCTACTCGATCGGGTTCCTGGTCGCCTGGCTCGTGGCGCTGCTGCTCGTCGCCGAGCTGCTGCGCAACTCCGGCCGCTTCACCATGGCGGACGTGCTGGCGTTCCGGATGAGCCCGCGCCCGGTGCGCACCGCCGCGGGCGTCTCCACCATCGTGGTGTCGATCTTCTACCTGCTGGCGCAGATGGTCGGCGCGGGCGCGCTCGTCGCACTGCTGTTCGGCTTCACCAGCGAGTTCGCCAAGGGCGCCACGATCGCGATGGTCGGCGTGCTGATGATCATCTACGTGGTGTTCGGCGGGATGAAGGGCACCACCTGGGTGCAGATCGTGAAGGCCGTCCTGCTGATGACCGGCGCGGCGCTGATCACCCTGCTGGTGCTGGGCGACTCCGGCTTCAACCTGTCGTCGCTGCTGAACGACGCCGCCGAGAAGAGCAGCAAGCCGGACGAGTTCCTGGAGCCCGGCCTGCGGTACGCCACCGAGGACTCCGGCCTCACCGGCAAGCTCGACCTGATCAGCCTCGGTCTCGCGCTCGTCCTCGGCACCGCGGGGCTGCCGCACATCCTGATCCGCTTCTACACGGTGCCGACCTCCCGCGATGCCCGCAAGTCCGTCATGTGGGGCATCGGGCTCATCGGGGTCTTCTACCTGTTCACCCTGGTGCTCGGCTTCGGCGCCGCCGCGCTCGTCGGCTCCGCCGAGATCTCCAAGGTCAACGCGGCCGGCAACACCGCGGCACCGCAGCTCGCCGAACGCATCGGAGAGATCGTCTTCGGTTCGGCGGGCGGCACGATCCTGCTCGCGGTCATCGCGGCGGTGGCGTTCGCGACGATCCTCGCGGTCGTCTCCGGGCTCACGCTCGCCTCGTCCTCGTCGTTCTCGCACGACCTGTACGCGCACGTGTTCCGCAAGGGCAAGGCCACCGAGCGGGACGAGGTCCGCGTGGCCCGCATCGCCGCCTTCGTGATCGGCGCCGTGTCGATCGTGCTGGGCATCTACGCGCAGCGCCTGAACGTGGCGTTCCTCGTCGCGCTGGCCTTCGCGGTCGCCGCGTCCGGGAACCTGCCCGCGATCCTCTACAGCCTGTTCTGGAAGCGGTTCAACACCGCCGGCGCCGTCTCCGCCATCTACGGCGGCCTCGGCTCCGCCATCTTCTTCGTGGCGTTCTCCCCGGTCGTGTCCGGCTCGGAGAAGGCGCTGTTCACCGACCACGACTGGAGCTGGTTCCCGCTGGAGAACCCGGGCATCGTGTCCATCCCGATCGGCTTCCTGGCCGGGTTCCTCGGGACCGTCCTCAGCAAGGAGTTCAACGCGCAGAAGTACGCCGAGATCGAGGTCCGCTCGCTGACCGGCGCCGGTGCCGAGCAGGCGGTCGAGCACTAGATCCGCGGGGGCGTCCCCGCCGCCCCCGCCCCACCCGCCGCGCGGGCGACCGTCGCCCGGTCCCGCGCGGCTCGCGGCCCCGTCCCGGCCCCACGCCCCCTCGGGACGGGGCCGCTCCATGCCCGGGGTTTGGCCGCGCCGTCGTGTGCAAGATCTACCGTGGACGACACGGCGACCTGGCGGGGAGGGCGGTCCGGGCCCCGGCCGGACGGGAGGGGCGATGGGGTACGGGAGGTCGGCCAGGCGCGGCGCGATCCTGGTCGGCGGGGGGCTGGTGCTGCTCACCGGCGTCGCGCTGCTGGTGCTGCCCGGACCGGGGCTGCTGCTGGTCCTGGCGGGGCTGCTGATCCTCGCGCGGGAGTTCCCGGCCGTGGACCGCTACGTCGAGCCCGTCCGGGAGCGGGCGATCCAGGCGGCGGAGGAGAGCGTGACCTCCTGGTGGCGGCTGACCGGGTCGATCCTGACCGGGCTGGCCCTGTTCGCGGCGGGGGTCGCGTGGGGGCTCGTGGACGAGCTGCCCTTCTCGGGGTGGAGCACGGGGTCCGGTCTGATCCTGTCGGGGATCATCCTCTTCGCGCTGCTCTACTGGAGCTACCGGCGCGTCAAGGCGGGCAGGGCGCAGTGAGAGAGCCGGGCGCAGTGAGCTGGTAGGGCGCGGTGCGCGGGCAGGGCCGCTACCTGGACACTTTCCGTTAAGCCAGGCTTCGGCTGATGGTCCGCGCCCGGTGGGCGTCCGTCCCTCGGGTGGGGGGATTTTGCTGAGCACGCACCAACGTGCGTCGATCCCACCATTCGCCTGAGGAGTCCGAGCATGTCCGTGGAAGCGGAGAGGGCCGTTCCCGCGGCGGGGCCGGTGATCGGCGAGGCGGAGATCGCGGCGGCCGTGCGCGTGCTGCGCAGCGGGCGGGTCGTGCAGGGGCCCGAGGTCGCCGCGTTCGAGGACGAGTTCTCCGCGCTCGCCGGGGGCCGCCACTGCGTCGCGGTGAACTCGGGGACGTCGGCGCTCCAGCTGAGCCTGATGGCGCTCGGCATCGGCCCCGGCGACGAGGTCGTCGTCCCGTCGTTCACGTTCGCGGCGACCGCCAACGTCGTCCGCCTGGCCGGCGCCGAGCCCGTCTTCGCCGACATCGACTCCGCCACGTTCTGCGTCGACCCGGACGCCGTCGCCGCCGCCGTCGGGCCCCGCACGGCCGCGATCATCCCGGTGCACCTGTACGGGCACCCGGCGGCGATGGACCGCATCGTCCCGCTCGCCGAGCGGCACGGCCTCGCCGTCGTCGAGGACGCCTGCCAGGCGCACGGCGCCGCCCTCGGCGGGACCCCGGCGGGCGCGTTCGGCACGGCCGGCTGCTTCAGCTTCTACCCGACGAAGAACATGCACGCCCTCGAAGGCGGCATGGTCACCACGGCCGACCCGGAGACCGCGCGGACGCTGCGGCTGCTGCGCAACCAGGGCATGGAGCAGCGCTACGCGAACGAGATCGTCGGCGCCAACCTGCGGCTCACCGACGTCGCGGCGGCGATCGGGCGCGAGCAGCTCAAGCGGCTGCCCGAGTGGACCGAGCGGCGCATCGCCAACGCGCGGTTCCTGGACGCGAAGATCACCGCCGCGGCCGTCCCGCCCGTCGCGGACGGCGCGCGGCACGTCTACCACCAGTACACGGTCCGGGTCGCGGAGCGCGACGCCGTCCAGCGGGGCCTGGCGGAGCGCGGGATCGGGAGCGCCGTCTACTACCCGACGCCCGTCCACCGGCTGCGGCCGTTCCTGCTGGACGGACGGCCGGACCCGCGCTGGGACCTGCCGGAGACCGAACGGGCCGCGGCCGAGGTGCTGTCGCTGCCGGTGCATCCGTCGGTGGGCGACGAGGACCTCGCGCGGGTCGCCGACGCCGTCAACGCGGTGGCCGGCGGGCACTGGGCCACAGGCGGTCACCGGGCCACAGGGGGGAGGGGCACGTCATGAGCGCGCCGCTGCGGGCCGGGCTGGTCGGGCTCGGCGTCATGGGACGCAACCACGCGCGGGTCCTGAACGAGCTGGACGGCGTCGACCTCGTGGGGGTCGTCGACCCGGCGGAGCATCCCGTGGGCGTCCCGCCCGGGGTGCCGCTGCTGGACTCGCTGCGGGACCTGCTGGACCTCGGCATCGACTACGCGGTGGTCGCCTGCCCGACGGCGAGCCACGAGGAGGTGGGCCTGGCGCTCGCCGAGGCCGGTGCCGGGGCGCTGATCGAGAAGCCGCTCGCCGAATCGGTGGAGTCCGCCGAGCGGCTGGTGAAGGCGTTCGAGCCGCGCGGCCTGGTCGCGGGCGTCGGCCACATCGAGCGCTACAACCCGGCGCTGCAGAGCCTGCGGGCCCGGCTGGAGGCGGGCGAGCTGGGCGAGGTGTTCCAGGTCGTCACGCGGCGGCAGGGGCCGTTCCCCAACCGGATCGCCGACGTCGGCGTCGTCAAGGACCTGGCGACCCACGACATCGACCTCGCCGCCTGGGTGACCGGCCAGGACTACGTGTCGATCTGCGCGCACACGGTGGCGCGCACCGGCCGCCCGCACGAGGACATGGTCGCCGCCGTCGGCCGCCTCGCCGACGGCGCGATGGTCAACCACCTCGTGAACTGGCTGAGCCCGCTCAAGGAGCGGACCACCGCCGTCACCGGGGAGCGCGGCTGCTTCGTCGCCGACACGCTGACGGCCGACCTGACGTTCTACGCCAACGGCGAGATGAGCACCGAATGGGAGGCGCTGCGGACGTTCCGCGGCGTGTCCGAGGGCGACATGGTCCGGTACGCGATCCCGAAGCGGGAGCCGCTGCTGGTCGAGCACGAGCGGTTCCGCGACGCGGTCCGCGCGGGCGCGAACGGCGGCGAGGAGCCGGGGATCGTCACGCTGCGGCAGGGCCTGCGGACGGTCGAGGTGTCGGTGGCCGTGCTGGAGTCGGCGCGCCTCGGCACGACGGTCGACCTCGGCCCGGCGGAGGTGCTGGGTGCCGTCTGACCGCGCGCGGGGTTCCTCTGGCGAATCATCTGGCGATTCTTTTGAAGGAGCAGGTGGCTGATGCGGATCTGCGTGGTCGCGCTGGGCAAGATCGGTCTTCCGCTGGCGGTGCAGTTCGCCCGCAAGGGGCACCGGGTGATCGGCGCCGACGTGGACGAACGGGTCGTGGCGGACGTGAACGCAGGGCGCGAGCCGTTCCCGGGCGAGGCGGAGCTGGACGTCCACCTGGACGCGGCGGTCCGGGACGGGCGGCTGATCGCGACGACCGACACGGCGGCGGCGGTCGCCGAGTCGGAGGCGGTCGTCGTGGTCGTCCCGCTGTTCGTGGACGGGCGGGGCGCGCCCGACTTCGGCTGGATGGACGCCGCGACCCGCTCGATCGCGGCGGGCATGCGTCCCGGCACGCTCGTCAGCTACGAGACGACGCTGCCGGTCGGCACCACCCGGGGCCGGTGGGCGCCGATGCTGGCGGACGGCTCGGGCCTCGCGCCCGGCGACGGGTTCCACCTGGTGTTCAGCCCGGAGCGGGTGCTGACCGGGCGGGTCTTCGCCGACCTGCGCCGCTACCCGAAGCTGGTCGGCGGCATCGACGCCGCGTCCACCCGGCGCGGCGTCGAGTTCTACGAGCGGGTCCTCGACTTCGACGAGCGGCCCGACCTGGACCGGCCCAACGGCGTCTGGGACCTCGGCCCGGCGGAGGCCGCCGAACTCGCCAAGCTCGCCGAGACGACCTACCGGGACGTCAACATCGGCCTGGCCAACCAGTTCGCCCGCTACGCCGACGCGGTCGGGGTCGACGTCATGAAGGTCATCGACGCCTGCAACACCCAGCCGTACAGCCACATCCACCGGCCGGGGATCGCGGTCGGCGGCCACTGCATCCCCGTCTATCCGCAGATGTACCTGTGGAACGACCCGTCCGCGACGGTCGTGCGCGCCGCCCGCGACGCCAACGCGGGGATGCCCGAGTACGCCGTGGGGCTGCTCGCGGACGCCTACGGCGACCTGGCGGGCGCCGGGGTGCTCGTGCTCGGCGCCGCCTACCGGGGCGGCGTGAAGGAGACGGCGTTCTCCGGTGTCTTCCCCACGGTCGAGGCGCTGCGGGCGCGCGGCGCCGTCCCCTACGTGTCCGACCCGATGTACACGGCCGAGGAACTCGCGGACCTGGGCCTGCCCCCGCACCGGGGGGAGGTGGTCACCGCCGCGATCGTGCAGGCCGACCACGCCGCCTACCGGGACCTGGGGGCGGACGACCTGCCGGGCGTCAAGGCCCTCGTCGACGGCCGCCGCGTCACCGACCCGGCGCGCTGGCGCGGCGTGGAACGCGTCGTCATCGGCGGCGCGGACGGATGACCCGCGGCCCGAGCACGCTGGCTGAGCACTGACTGGGAGCATCAATGCGGAACGAAGCCGACAGGGCGGCCGTGGAGTCGCGCGGCCGCATCGTCATGCTCGTCGACAACGACGTCCAACGGGACTCGCGGGTGCAGAAGGCGGCGGCGTCGGCCGCCGGGGCGGGCTGGGAGGTGCACCTGCTCGGCTGCGCGCCGCCGAGCCGGCGGCGGAAGTCCTGGACGCTGGGCGGCGCGCACGTGCGGCTCGTCCCGTTGCAGCACACGCTCGTCCGGGACCGGCACGGCGCCCTGCGCGCCACGCTGCGCCGCCCGCTCGCCTACGGGCATCCGAGCGTGGCGGACTACCGGCGCCGGCTCGTCCAGTCCCGCCGCGCCGACCTCGCCGCGTCCAGGGTCGCGCCCGGCGGCGGGCTGCGCAAGGCGTGGCTGATGGCGCGGCGCGCCACGGCGAAGACCCAGTCGCGGTGGGTCGCGCTGCGGGTGCGGCAGACCGGCTCGCTCGCTGCCGCGCGGGAGAATCCGCACGCGCCGCTGGAGCGGCTGCCGATCCGGTTCTGGCAGGTGGTGCTCGGCGACCGGGCCTGGCGCGTCCTCGACCGCAACCTGTGGGACTGGGACAGCGCATACGGGAAGATCGTCGACGCGCTGGAGCCCGACATCGTCCACGCGAACGACTTCCGGATGCTCGGGATCGGCGCGCGCGCCGTGCGGCGGGCGCGGGCGAAGGGGCGGGACGTCAAGCTCGTGTGGGACGCGCACGAATTCCTGCCCGGCATCCGGCCGTGGGGCGCGGGGCCGCGCTGGCATCCCGCGATGTGCGCGCACGAGCGCGAGTACGCGGGCGACGCGGACGCGGTGGTGACCGTGTCGGCGGCCCTCGGAGACCTGCTCGTCGAGCGGCACGGCCTGCGGGAGAAGCCGACCGTGGTCCTCAACGCCCCGCTCGCCGCGGAGCGGGCGGCGGGCGGCAGCTCCGAGGAGCGCGCCCCGGTCCCGGACCTGCGGGAGCTGTGCGGGATCGGGCCGGACGTCCCGCTCGCCGTCTACAGCGGCAGCGCCTCCGTGCAGCGCGGCCTGGACATCATGATCGACGCGCTGCCCCGGCTGCCGCGGCTGCACGTCGCCCTGGTCGTCGCCACGGCGCGGTCGGAGTACGTGCGGGGGCTGCTCGCGCGCGCCACCGGGCTCGGCGTCGCCGACCGGCTGCACATCCTGCCGTACGTGCCGTTCGACCAGGTCGTGGAGTTCCTGTCGGCCGCCGACGCCGGCGTCATCCCGATCCACCACTGGCCGAACCACGAGATCGCGCTGATCACGAAGTTCTTCGAGTACTCGCACGCGCGGCTGCCGATCGTCGTCAGCGACGTCCGGGCCATGGGCGGCATGGTGCGGGAGACCGGGCAGGGCGAGGTCTTCCGCGCCGAGGACCTGGACGACTACGTGCGGGCCCTCAAGGCGGTGCTGGCCGACCCGAACCGGTACCGGGCCGTGTACGACGAGCGGCCCGAACTGCTCCGCGAGTGGACGTGGGAGGCGCAGGCGGAGATCCTCGACGCCGTCTACACCCGGCTGCTGCCGTTCGCCGCCCGGCCCGCGCCGTCCCCTTCGGCCGGTGCCGGGCCGTCCCCCGATGCGGAGCCGCCCGCCGGTCCTCTCGTCGCCAGCCAGGACTGATGGCGGTCCGAGCGGGCGGTCGGGACGTCGCCATCGTCACCCCCTGGTACCCGAACCCGTTGCAGGAGTGGGCCGGGGCGTTCGTCCAGACGATGGTGGAGGCGACGGCACCCGGCTGCGGCGACGTCACCGTCTACCACACCGAGGCGTGGCCGATGCGGGACGCGCCCGAGAAGGTGGAAGCGGCGCGCGCAGCGCATCGGCGGCTCCTGCCCGTCGCGCTGCGGCCGCAGCCGGCGGTCGCGGGGGCCCGGCTGCTGCGCATCCCGGTGCCGACGGTCCCCGGATACACCTTCGCGGAGCTCGCCCGCGAGCACGCGCGCTGGCTGCGCGAGGCGCTGGGCGGGGAGCCGCTGCCGGCGCCGGTCGTTCACGCGCACGTGGGGCTGCGCGGCGGCTGGACGGCCCTGGAGAACGCGCGGCCGGACGCGCGGGTGTTCGTGACCGAGCACGCCTCGTTCCTCGACAAGGTCCTCGACCAGCCGGACTCCCGGGACCTGTACGCGCGGGTCCTGGACCGCTGCACCGGTTTCTTCGCGGTGACGGACGCGCTGCGCGACCAGCTCGCCGCGGCCTTCCCCGACGCGGCGAGCAAGATCGAGACGCTGCCGAACCCGGTGTCGTTCGACGGGCCCCGGGAGCGTCCCGTCACGGAACTGCGCCGCTGGCTGTACGTGGGCGCCCTGGCCGAGCGCAAAGGCGTCGAACCGCTGCTGGAGGCGTTCGCGCAGTGCCGCGCCGAGGACCCCGCGCTGACGCTCACCATGGCAGGGACGGGCGTCCTCGGCGACCGGCTCGCGGAACGGGCCGCCGGACTCGGCGTCGGGGACGCCGTGGCGTTCCCCGGCGCGGTCGCCCCGGACGAGGCCGCGCGGCTGATGCGGGAGCACGACCTGCTCGTCCACCCGGCCCGGTGGGAGACGTTCGGCGTCACGGTCGTCGAGGCGGTCGCGGCGGGGACGCCGGTGCTCGTCACCCGCTGCGGCGGCCCCGAGCGCACCCTCGCCGGCATAGAGCGCGCCGCCGGGGAAATGGTCGACGTCGAGGACGGCCCCGGCTCGATCGCCGCAGGCTACCGCCGCCTGCGCGACCGCTTCCCGGACGGCCTCGACCTGCCGAAGGCCCGCGCCGTCCTGGACGAGCGCTTCGGGTACCGCGCGGTGGCCGCGGCGCACCACCGGCACTGGTTCGGAGAGGACCCCGACGGGGGAGGGGGACTGTGAACGTCGTGTTCGTGGCCCTTGGGGGCACCCGGAGACCCGCGGTCGTCCGGGAATGCGCGCGGGTCCGCGCGCGGGGCGGCACCGCGACCGTGGTCGTCGGTAAGGCGTCCGCGTGGACGGACGAGCCGCTCCCGGACGGCGTCGAGACCGTCGAACTGTCCGCGCTCGAACGCCGCCACCGTCCGGTGCCGGAGCGGTTCCGGCCGTACCGGCGGCCGGCCCGCCGCCATCGGAGGGACCCGGCCGCGATCCGCCGGCGGGCCGTCGACCGCGGGCTGCTGCGCGGCCGGTCCGTCGACCTCGTCGTGGTCGGGGACGCGCAGTCGCTGGTGACCGTGGCCGAGCTGGCGGACGTGATCGCGGACGCGGGCGCGCGGCCCGCCTACACCATCGCCGGAGGACGATCCCAATGAGTGAACGCCCGGCAGAACGCCAGGCCCCACGCCCGGCCGCGCAACCGGCCGAACGTGTGTCTGCACGCCGGCCTCCGCGCCTGCTGTACCTGGCCTTCTACTTCCCGCCGTCCCGGGCCAGCGGCGTGTACCGGCCGCGGGCGACCGCGAACCGGCTCGTCGAGCTGGGCTGGGACGTCACGGTGTTCGCGGCGCCGCTGCCGTTCCTCTACGGCACGATCGGCTCGGTCGACGACAAGCTGATGGACACCGTCGACCCGCGGGTCACGCTCGTGCGGCCGAGCATGAACCGGTTCGTGTGGGAGACGAACCTGCGGGAGTACAGCGGGTTCCGGGCGAGGTTCCCGTACCTCGCGCAGGCGCTCTACTCGTGGGGGCAGGAACACGTCTTCCCGGAGCACTACGCGTCGTGGGCGCGGGCGAGCGTCTGGCAGGCGCTGCGGACGCACAGGCGGCACAGGTTCGACGTCGTGCTCGCGACCGGCAACCCGTTCGCCTCGTTCGGCGCGGCCTGGCTGTTCCACAGGCTGACCCGCACGCCCTACATCGTCGACTACCGGGACTCCTGGACCCTCGACCAGTTCTCCGAGGAGCCCAGGTACGAGGACGGGCATCCCGCCTGGCGGTGGGAGAGCCGGATCCTGCGGTCGGCGGCGAACTCGCTGTACGTCAACGACGCGCAGCGCGCCTGGCACGCCGACCGGCATCCGCACGCGGCGGGCCGCATGATGACCGTCCTGAACGGGTGGGACGCCGACACGCTCCCGAGCATCGCCGAGCCTCCACCGGCGGCGCGCGAGGCGGCGCGGGCGCACGCGCCGCGCTTCTCCTACGTCGGCACCGTCACCGACCAGCAGCCCATCGAGCAGCTCGTCGAGGGGTTCTCCCGCGCCCGGGAGCATCCCCACATGGCGGACGCGTCCCTCGACTTCTACGGCTACTTCGGCTTCTTCAAGAACTCCGCCAAGGTGATCCGCAACCGCTTCGCCGCGGCGGGCGGCGGGGAGGCGGCCGGGGACGACGGGGTACTCGCGCCGGGCGTGCGCTACCGGGGGCCGGTGTCCAAGACCGACCTCGCCGATGTCTACCGGGACTCCGACGTCCTCGTGTTCCTCAACGGCGGCGGCCGCTACGTCACCTCCGGGAAGATCTTCGAGTACATGGCGGCGGGACGGCCCGTCGTGTCCGTCCACACCCCGGGGTCGGCGGCGGAGGAGGTGCTGCGCGACTACCCGCTGTGGTTCAACCCGGGCAGCCTCGACCCGGCGGACATCGCCGCGTCGATGGCGGCGGCCGCCAAGGCCGCGGCCGGGCTGGACGGGCGGCAGGTCGCCGAGGCCCGCGAGTACGCCGACCGCTTCTCCCGGAACGTGACACTGGAGCCGCTGATCGCGCGGCTCACCGAACTGGCCGCGCGCAGGCGCGGCGCGTGCGGGACGGGGTGGTTCCGTTGACCGGCCGTGACATGAGATCGGGTGAGGTGAAGGGCGGCGCGGGGGCTCCGCAGGTGCTCGTCCTGGCGCTGGATCCGCAGCTCGCCATGGACCCGAAGCCGCTCGTCCCGGCCCGGCGCCAGTACAAGCGCATCATCGGCCTCGCCGGGCATTTCGTGGACGAGGAGGGCGCCCAGGTCGACCTCGTGACGGCGGAACCGGACGGCTGGGACGAGCTGGACGGGCGGGTGCGGCTGCACCGGCTCGACCGGGCGGAGGCGCGGCATCCGCTGCCCTGGCTGGAGTACACGATCGTCACGCGGATGCCGCGCGTCCTCGTCCGGCCGGTGGTGCGGCTCGGCGGTCCCGGCGCCCGGCTGAACACCGTCCGGACCCGGCTGTCCCGCGGCGTCCACCGGCGGCTGTTCGTGCCGTTCTACCGGCACGTCCGGCCGCTGCTGCTGGCCCGTATCGCGCAGCGTCGGGTGATGTGCGGCATCGACCCCGCCCGGCTCACCCGCGTCGTCGTGATGGACCGGACGTCGGTGCCGCTCGGCCGCCGGCTGGCCCGCCTGCACCCGGACATCGTCGTGACGACCCGCCAGGACCGGAGCCTGGACGCCAGGCCCTGACCAGCCTGAGCGCCGAGCCCTGACCGCTCAGGACGCCTCGGTGAGGACCGCCGCGCCGTCCTCGTCGGCCTTCTCGGTGTAGCGGGCGCCGGTGCGCGGGCACTCCCACGTCCCGTCCGGGCCCTCGACCAGGCGCGCCCCGGCCCGGCCGACCCAGCCGATCCGCCGCGCGGGCACGCCCGCGACGAGGCCGAAGTCGGGGACGTCCCGGGTGACCACGGCGCCCGCCGCGACCATCGCCCAGCGGCCGATCCGGACCGGCGCGACGCACACGCTGCGCGCGCCGAGCGAGGCGCCCTCGGCGACGTGCACGCCGACCGCCTCCCAGTCGCCGCCGCGCTTCAGCGTGCCGTCCGGGTCCACGGCGCGGGGCTCCCGGTCGTTGGTGAGGACGACGGCGGGGCCGACGAACACGCCGTTCTCCAGCACGGCGGGCTCGTAGACGAGCGCGTGGTTCTGGAGCTTCACGTTGTCGCCGATCCGGACCCCGGCGCCGACATAGGCGCCGCGCGACACGATGCAGCCCGAGCCCAGCGTGGCGTTCTCGCGGATCTGGGCGAGGTCCCACACGGTGGTGCCGTCGCCGAGCTTCGCGCTCGGGTCGACCTGGGCGCTCGGCGTGATGCGGGGTGTCATGCGCTGCCCTCCCTGCCGGTGGCCGCCGGGCGGGATCCCCGGTCCTCAGGCAACTCTAGGAAGCGCACCCCCGCGGCCGTGATCTTCCAGGAGAACGCTGGGAGAACGGCTGGGAACGAGCCGTGGAAAATCCGAGGGGAAAAGGTGCGGTCCCGTTGATCCGGCGGCGGGGTATCACCGTGCAATGGTTATGGGCATTGTTCTCCGTCTCCTCGTCGCCGCCGGACTCGCGGCCGACGCAGTCGTGCACTGGCGCTTCGCGCCCGACATGGCCCCCGGGCCGAACACCCCCGACGACGTCATCCCGGGGGACGACCTCTTCTACGCGCAGGCGATCGCCGCCGCCGTCGCCGCCGTCCTGGTGCTGGTGTGGGCGCGGAGATGGACGTACGCGATCGCGTTCCTCGTCGCGGCGAGCGCCGCCGGCGCCGTGCTGCTGTACTACTTCGTCGACTTCGGGCAGCTCGGGCCGATCCCGCGGATGTACGACCCGCAGTGGTACGCCGACAAGACGATCAGCCTGGCGGGCGAACTGGTCGCGGCGCTCGCCGCGCTCGCCGGCTTCTTCACCGTGAACCGGGGGCGGGACACGGAACCGGAGTCGCCGTCGCGGCAGCTCGGCCGGTTCTGACCCGCCCCCTGGTCACCCGTTTTCGGTCATCCCGGTCCCGGTCATCCCGTTCCCGGTCATCTGGCGGCGACGAACCGCTGGGTGAGGCGGCCCACGCCCTCCAACTCGCTGACCAGCACTTCGCCCGGACGGATGAAGCGCTTCGGCGAGCGGGCGTTGCCGACCCCGGCGGGCGTCCCGGTGAAGACCAGGTCGCCCGGGAACAGCCGGCAGATCCGGGACAGCCGGACGAGCAGCTCCGGCACGTCGTAGATCATCGAGGAGGTGCGCGCCGCCTGCACCGTCTCCCCGGACAGGCGGCACGAGATCGCCAGGTCGGACGGGTCGGCGAACTCGTCCGGGGTGACGAGCCACGGGCCGGTCGGGCCGAAGCCCGGATACGACTTGGCCAGGCTGAACTGCGGCTTCGCCCCGGCGAGCTGGGACGTCCGCTCGGACAGGTCCTGGCCGAGCATGATGCCGGCGACGTGGTCCCAGGCGTCCTCGCGGCGGGCGGCGGTGGTCTCCCGGGACACCGCCACCACCATCTCGACCTCCCAGTCCACCGTGTCGGACGGCAGGACGACCTCGCCGACCGGCCCGGCGAGGCAGCTCGGGAACTTCGTGAACGTCACCGGCGCGGTGTCGGGCGGGTACCCGGCCTCGCTCGCGTGCGCTGCGTAGTTGACGCCGATCGCGAACACCTGCCGGGGGCGCGGCACCGGAGGCCCGAGCTCGGCCTCGTCGAACGGCTTCCCCCGGGCCGGGTCGAGCGACGCGGCCCAGGCGCGGAACGCGTCCCAGTCGGAGAACGCCTCCTGCGGGTCGGCGGAGAACCTGCCCTCCGCGGCCTCGGCCACGTCGATCGCGACGTCCCCGGCGACGACCGCGGCGCGCCCCGCCAGGTTGGCCAGCCTCACCAGTCGACCTTCTCCGGCGCGGGCTCGCCGTAGGCGTCCTGCCAGGAGACCACCGGGTTGCGCAGCGTCCCGACACCGTCGATCTCGGCCTCCACGACGTCCCCCGGGCGCAGGTAGAAGTCGAACGGGTCCGGCTGGACGGCGGCGACGCCCGAGACCGTGCCGGTGGTGACGATGTCGCCCGCGCTGTAGGTCTGCGGGGAGTGGTACGCCACAAGGTGCGGGATCGACACGCGCATCTGCTTGGTGTGCCCCGTCTGCCGGGTCTCGCCGTTGACCCGCAGCCGCATGGCGAGGTCCTGCATGTCGTCGATCTCGTCGGCGGTGACGATCCACGGCCCGATCGGGCAGAACGTGTCGATCGCCTTGCTGAAGGAGAAGACGCCGGACTCCATCTCGCGGCGCTGGATGTCGCGGGCCGTGATGTCGTTGAACACGGTGAACCCGGCGATGTGCTCCAGCGCCTGCTCCGGCCCGAAGAACTTGCCCGGCTTGCCGATGATGACGGCGAGCTCCAGCTCGTAGTCCAGCTCCCGGGTGAGGTGCTCCGGATAGACGATCGGGTCGTCCGGGCCGATGATCGCGTCCACGTTCTGGAAGAACACGATGCCCTTGTGCACCGGGTGGGACCAGTTGACCGCCTGGAGCTCCTCGTGGTGGTCGAGGAAGTTGCCCGCGGTGTGGAAGAACTTCTTCGGCCGGATCGGCGCGCGGAGCCGCACGTCCGCCAGCTTGAGCCGCTCCCCGGTCTCGGGGGCGCTGCCGCCGCGCTCGAAGAACGCCCGCGTGGACGGGACGTCCAGCTCGATGACGTCGTCGCCGTCCAGCCGGCCGACCCGTCCCTCGTCGAAGGTGATCAGCTTCATCAGGCGCCCACCATGTTGAAGCCGCCGTCGGCGAGCATGTAGGCGCCGGTGATGTGGGAGGCGTCCTCGGTGGCGAGGAACAGGGCCGTGCCCGCGACCGCCTCGGGCGGCGGGATCTGGCCCATGGGCGTCTGCGCGATGAGCTTCTCGCGGCGCCCGGACTTCCAGTCCTCGCGCTCCAGCGTGGCGCCGGTCTCCATGAACCCGGGCGCGAACGTGTTGACGCGGACGGTCGGCGCGAACGCCGCCGCGTAGGACTTGGTGATGCCGAGCAGCCCGTACTTGGCCGCCGCGTACTGCGGAGCGCGCGCGCTGCCCCGGACGACGACCGTGGAGCCGATGTTCACGATGGAGCCGTGGCCCTGCTCCAGCATCCGGGAGCCGAACTCGTGGGTCATCAGCAGCGTGCCCTTGACGTCCACGTCGATGACGCGGTCGAGGGACTCCTGCGTCAGCTGCTTCCACGACATCTGCTCGGTCGCCACGTCCCCGACGTTGTTGACCAGCACGTCGAGCGTGCCCGCCTGCGCGAACACCTCGTCGGCGAGCGCGCGGATCGCGTCCCACGACGAGATGTCGGCCTGCACGACGAACGCCTCGCTTCCGGCCTCCCGGACGCGTTCGGCCGTCCGCTCCGCGCCCTGCTTGGAGCTGTTGTAGTGGACGCCGACCCGGGCGCCCTCCCGCGCGGCGCGGACCGCGATCTCGGCGCCGAAGCCGGTCCCGGCCCCCGTGACCAGCACCGTCTTCCCGGCGAACCGCGGAAAGACGCGTTGCTCCGTGCTCATGACAATCTCCCTGGTTAGACGAGGGTCCGGCCGCCGTCGACGTACATGACGTGCCCGGTCATGAACGCCGCGCGCGGCGAGGACAGGAACAGGACCGGGCCGACGACCTCGGGCGCGGTGCCGAGCCGCCCGGCGGGGACCAGCCGCACCAGCTCCTCGCGGACGCCGGGCCTCGCGAGGTACTCGGCGGTGAGCGGCGTCTCGACGTAGCCGGGCGCGACCGCGTTCACCGTGATCCCGTGGGACGCCCACTCGGCCGCCATCACCCGCATCATCTGGTTCATGCCGCCCTTGGAGGCGGCGTAGGGCCCGTGCTTCCGGTGCGCCAGGTGCCCCGACACCGACGACAGGAAGACGATACGCCCGCCGCCGGCATCGATCATGTGCCGCCCGGCCGCCTGCGCCGCGCCGAACGCGGTCGACAGGTTGGTGCGGAGGATCCCGTCCCACTCGTCCTCGGTGAACTCCAGGATCGGCCTGCGGTCGTTGACGCCGACGCAGTGCAGCAGGACGTCCAGCCCGCCCATCGCCTCCACCGCGTGCCGGACGGCTGCGGCTCCCGCGCCCGGCTCGGTCAGGTCGGCGGGGAGCGTGTGCGGTCTCGTCCCGTCCGGGCCCGGGGGCAGCTCGCCGAGCCGCGCGGGATCGCGGTCGACGGCGGTGACCGCGGCGCCCGCGTCGAGGTAGCCGCGGACGCACTCCGCGCCGATCCCGCCCGCGCCGAGGACGAGCACCCGGGCGCCGCGCAGACCCAGCCAATCAGCCATTGCTTGCGGTCCCTCGCCTTCCTGAGGTACTTTCACTGTGTGAAAGCAGGTTTCACAAAGCAAGACTATCGGCGGGACCGGCCATGACGTCAAGCGACCGGTCGCGGTACCACATCGCCGCGCTGGCCAAGGGGCTCCAGGTGCTGAGCCTGTTCGACGGGCCGACGCTCTCGCTGCGCACCAGCGACATCGCCGCCAGGACCGGCATCCCGATGCCCACGGCGTTCCGGATCGTCTCCACGCTGGAGGACCTCGGCTACCTGGAGCGGCGCCACGACGGCTCCGTCCAGCCCGGGGTGAAGGTGCTGACGCTCGGCTCCGCGGCGATGCGCGGGTCGAGCCTGGTGCAGCTCAGCGACCGCCCCCTGCGCCTGCTGGCGGAGGCCATCGGCGAGACGGTCAACCTCGGCGTCCTGGTCGACGACCGCGTCCTCTACCTCGCGCGGCTGCGCAACGCCGACCTGGTCACCGCCAACGTGCACGTGGGCTCCACACTGCCCGCGCCCTACACGTCCATGGGCAAGGTCCTTCTCGCCCACCTGCCACAGGACGACCTGGACCAGCGCATCACAGCAGCCTCCCTACCGCCGGGCGCGGGCCCCAACGCGGTCACCGACGTGGCCGCACTGCGCGCCCAGTTGGAGCAGATCCGCCGTGACGGCTACGCGATACAGGACGAGGAACTGGCGCAGGGCCTCCGCTCGGTCGCGGTCCCGGTGTTCGGCGCCGGCGACACCCCGGCCGCCGCGGTGAACGTCGCGGTCTCCGCGATGCGCCGCTCCGAAGCCGACCTGCGCGGCGAGATCCTCGACCGCCTCCGCGAGACCGCCGACGACATCAGCACGAGACTGAGGACGCGATGACCACGCCCGCCCCGCAGCGCCAGCACCCCTTCACCCCGGACGAACTGGACGGCGACCGCCTCGCCGTCTACCGCTCGATCACCGAGGGCCCGCGCGCCAAGGGCCCCCGGCTGTTCGACCTGGTCTCCGACTCGGGCGTCCTGGCGGGCCCCTTCAACGAGTTCCTGCTGCGCCCCGCCCTCGGCGACGCCCTGCAGCGCCTCGGCGCGGCCATCCGCTACCAGGGCGCGCTCAGCGGCCGGTCCCGCGAGATGGCGATCCTGGTCGTGGCCGCCGCCTGGGACAGCGAGTTCGAACGCACCGCCCACGAGGCCGTGGGCCGCGCCGCCGGCCTCACCGAGGAGGAAATGGCCGCCATCGCCGCCGGCGCCCCCCTCGACCTCCCCGACCCGCACGAGGCCGCCGTCCTCCGCCTGACCCGCGCCCTGACCACCGGCGACGTGGACGACGAAACCTGGTCCGCCTGCGTCCCACCCCTCGACCGCGAAACGGTCTTCGAACTGACCACTCTCGTCGGCTACTACTCCACCCTCGCCCTGCAAATGCGCACCTTCCGCGTCTGACGCGGCGGCGTGATCTTCTGCGGGATCCCCTACCAGGGGATTTCGCCGTTGTCGTCGTAGAAGGCGCCGGTCGGGCCGTCGTCGGGGAGCTGGGCGAGGCGGATCGCGGTCGCGGCGCCCTGCTCGGGGGTGCGGACGCCGCGGAAGCCGTTGAGGTCGGTCGCGCAGAAGCCGGGGCAGGCGGCGTTGATCAGGATGCCGCTGCCGGCCAGTTCCTTGGCGTACTGGACGGTGACCGCGTTGAGGAACGTCTTCGACGCCGCGTACGCGGCGGAGATCGGGCCCGTCTCCGCGCCGGGCGCGGTCTGCCGGGTCAGGGAGCCGACCGTGCTCGACATGTTCACGATGCGCGGGGACGCCGACCGGCGCAGCAGCGGCAGCAGCGCGTTCGTGACGCGGACGACGCCGATCACGTTGGTCTCCACGGCCGTCCGGATGGTCTCCGGGGCGACCTTCGTCGGCTCCTGCGGCATTCCGCCGGTCACGCCCGCGTTGTTGACGAGGACGTCGAGCCGTCCGGCGCGCTCCTCGATCAGCGCGGCGGCGGCCTGCACGCTCGCGTCGTCGGTCACGTCGAGCGGCACCCCGAAGGCGTCGACGCCGTCCGCGCGCAGCTTCTCGACGGCGGCCTCCCGGCGCGCCTCGTCGCGGGCGCCGATGCCGACGCTCCAGCCGAGGGCACCGAGCCCCGCCGCGATCTCGTACCCGATTCCCTTGTTGGCGCCGGTGACCAGCGCGATCGTCTGTTCGCTCATGCCCCCATGCTGCGTGCGCCTCGGGCCGTCCTTCCAACACCGTTTGGGTGGGCTTCGATACCTCGCGGGTATCGTGAATGCCATGGAGACGCGGGAACTGCGGTATTTCGTCGCGGTGGCGGAGGAACTGCACTTCGGGCGGGCCGCGGAACGCCTCGGCATCGCGCAGCCGCCCCTCTCTCGGGCCATCCAGCAGCTCGAACGCAGATTGGGCGTGACGCTGCTCGACCGCACCAACCGCACCATCGCACTGACCGAGCCCGGCCGCGTCCTGCTGCACGAGGGACGCGCGGCCCTGGACGCGGTCGCCGCCGCCGACCGCCGCACCCGCCGCGCGGCGCGCACCGAGCCCAGCCTGGTCCTGGCCACGAAGGCCGGGGCGACCAGCGAACTGCTGGCGAAGCTGCTCGACGCGTACGCCGCCGAACCCGGTGCGGTCGCCGTGGACGTCGAGCTGTGCGCGCCCGGCGAGCAGGAGCGGCTGCTACGCGACGGCCGGGCCGACGTGGCGCTGCTGCACCTGCCGTTCGACTCGACGGCCGGGTTCGATACCGAGGAGCTGCGGACGGAGGGGCAGGTCGCCGTCCTCCCTGCGGGTCACCTCCTCAGCATCCGGACCCATCTGCGCATGGCCGACGTCGACGCTCTCGATCTCCCGCTGCCGCGCTGGCCCCGGGCCGACGGCACCTACCCGGACGGTCCCGGCCCCGAGGTGCACGACCAGGTGCAGCTCCTGCAACTGATCGCCCTTGGCCGCACCGCCGCCGTCCTGCCGGAGACGTGCCGGAGCCACCTTCGGGACGACCTCACCACCGTCCCCGTCCTGGACGCTCCGCCGGTCACCACGGTGATCGCCTGGCCGCCCCACAGCCGCTCCCAGCCCCTGGCGACACTGATCCGAACCGCCACCGCCCTCTGAGACGGATGGCCTGGCGGCTCCCGGTCAGGCCCAGTCGCGAAGGGCGAACAGGCGGTGCTTCAGCAGCGCGTCGAGGCCTCCGGCCGCCTCTTTGACGTCACCGCACGGGGCGATGAACCCCACCCGCCGGTCGCCCGCCTCGAAGTAGCCCCAGGCCCCACCTGGCAGCGCCCGGACCGTCACCACCGCGCCGATGTCCTCGCCATGCCCACTGGCGTACACCCACAGCAGCGGCACTGGGAACCGGAACTCTCGCCTGTCGTATAGCCCTACGCACCGCCAGCCGAGCGGCATAACCGCGAACCGCAGAGCCTCCAGGCACCGTACTGCCGCATCATGGTTGCCCAGCGTCCGAGCGTCCAGGACCAGTCGCCACCGGCCGACCGCCCTGGCCAGACCCTGGACCCTCACGCACGCTCCTCCTGGTTCCCGGTCGGCATCCGCCGGGACGCCACCGAGAGGCGCGCCCACACCCATTTCCCGACAGGGTCGGCCGTTGGGGCCACCCCGCACTCGTCCGCCAGCGCTTGGACGATCGGCACGCCCCGTCCGCCCGTCCCATCCTCGCGCTCCGGGCTCAGAGCCTCCGCGTCCGGGGCCGCGTCGCCCAAGACCGCCTCCAGGGGGCGTTTGCGCACCGGGCTGCGTTCTGAGGGGTCCCACACCGCCAGCAGCACACTGGCGGGTTCCAGCCGGAGCCGCACCCGGATCCGCCCCCCGCATGCCCCGTGGACCACGGCGTTCGTCACCAGTTCGCTGGCGATCAACGTCATGTCATCCGCCAGCCACGCCAGCCCCCACGACGCAAGCCGCAGTTCCACCAGCGACCGAACTTGCGCCGGAGCCGTTCTCGCCGCGAGAAACTCCGAGTCCAGCTCGTACAACTCCGCCCGGCACCGCAGATGCGGCATCACTGCTGCCGACATTTGGGGCGATTTGCCATTATGATCCGTCATGGGCCGGAACTGCCTTCCGGTCAAGGGCTCGGCCAGCGGGGCAATCGCTGCGTCCGGGCCCGACTTGTGTTGGAGCAACGACGATCCCTTCTGGCGTGGGACGCCTGTACAGCGTTTCCAGGACGTCTAGGACGTTCTTGAATTACCGTGGAGAACGTCCCATCCGTCCTACGAGAGCGATGCAGCTGTGGCCAACGACGCACTCCGACGGGCCATGATCAGTGCGAGACTGACAGAGCAGGATCTCGCCGAGGTGTGCCGGGTGGACGTTAAGACCGTCGCTCGGTGGGTGGCCGAGGAAGATCGCCGGCCCCACCCGCGTCACCGCTGGGCGGCCTCGGACGCGTTGGGAGTTGATGAGGGCATGTTGTGGCCTGATGCCGTTCGCAAGAACATGAAAACCGGACCTGACCGCGAAGTGATCGCGGTGTACCCCTATCGATCAATGCCGTTAAATTAAGCTGCTGGGCAGATCAATCGGATCGTGGCCGGCGAGTCGTGGGTGATGTTCTCGTCCGTCTCACGTTTAACTCGGTAT
>NZ_FZOR01000074.1 GCF_900188445.1 Actinomadura meyerae | reverse complement strand
CCACGCGGTATGACAAGCTCGCCGTCCGCTACGAGGCCGTCCTCCACATCGCCGTCATCAACGACTGGCTGACCTGCCTTTGAGACACGCCCTAGGAGGTCACGGCGCACTGGCCGCGGTCGACGCGGCGCGGGCCGTCGGCCGTGGGGCGGACGTCGAAGTCGAAGACGGCCGTCGGCAGGTAGAGCGAGCAGCAGGCGTTCGGGATGTCCACGACGCCGCTGAGCCGGCCCTCGATCGGGGCCGAGCCGAGCAGGAGGTACGCCTGCTCGCCGGTGTAGCCGAATTTCTTCAGGTACTCGATGGCGTTCAGGCAGGCGTTCCGGTAGGCGAGCGTGGCGTCGGTGAAGTGGTTGGTGTCCGTCTCGTGGTCGACCGAGATCCCGATGAAGGAGATGAACTCGTCGTAGCGCGGCTCGACGTTGCCCGGCATGAAGACCGGGTTGGTGGTGACGCCGTACTTCTCCATCCCGCCCTTGATGAGGTCGATGTGCAGGTCGACGAAGCCGCCCATCTCGATGGCGCCGCAGAACGTGATCTCGCCGTCGCCCTGGCTGAAGTGCAGGTCCCCGCCGGACAGCAGCGCGCCGGGGACGAACACCGGGAAGAACACGCGCGAGCCGCGGCTGAAGTTCTTGATGTCCTGGTTGCCGCCGTTCTCGCGCGGGGGGACGGTCCGGGCCCCCTCGCGTCCGATGCGCTCCAGGTCGGCGCCGTCGAGATGGCCCGCGAGCACCTCCAGCGGCTGCGGCGGCAGGGCGAGCGGCGGCACGCGGCCGGGGTCGGTGTCGATGAGGGCCTGCTCGCGGGCGTTCCAGCGGCGCAGCATGTCGGCGGACGGGGCCGTGCCGAACAGGCCGGGGTGGGCGATGCCGGTGAAGCGCACACCGGGGAGGTGGCGCGAGGTCGCCTGCTGCCCGTGGAAGTCCCAGATGGCCTTGTAGGCGTCGGGGAAGTAGTCGGTGAGGAACCCGCCGCCGTTGTGGCGGGCGAAGATGCCGGTGTAGCCCCAGCCCTGGCCCGCGACGGGGCCCTTCTCCTGCGGGACGGGGCCGATGTCGAGGACGTCCACGATGAGGAGGTCGCCGGGCTCGGCGCCCTCGACCGCGATGGGGCCGCTGAGCATGTGGTTGACGTTCAGGTCCAGGTCCCGGATGTCGTTGGCCGAGTCGTTGTCGCCGACCTGCCCGTCCATCCATTCCCGCGACTCGATGCGGATCTCCGACCCGGGCCGGACGGTCGCCGCCGCGGGGATGTCGGGATGCCACCGGTTGTGACCGGGCACTCTCTGGTCGCGCATGGATTTCGACTGGTCGACGCTGAACACGACCTCGGGCATCTTTTCCTCCGGTGATTTGCCTGCGTTTCCTTACTGCGGTCAAGGCCGGGGGAGTTGTGCGTGCCTGGGGTCGGCGGGTCTCGCGGGCGCGCGCGGGGCCGCCGCCGGGGGACGGGTGACCACGCGGGGTTCGTGCGCGCTGGCCTCCTGGACTTCGTAGGCGCGCGCGAGCGGCCGGGGCGTGCGGGTGAGCAGCGGCGGAGTGAAGACGCGAGGCGCCTCGCCGCCGCAGGACGCGCAGCGCTCGGCCGACCCGGCCGTCCCGATCGGCCGGGAGACGTCGAACGGTCCGCACGCCGCGCACCGGTACCGATAGACCGCCATGCCGCCTCCAATACCGGTGCCCGATGCCTCCACGGCGGACCATTCCGCGGAGAACGGCCGATAAACGGGACACCGGATGGTCCGGAGAGTGGTATTTCGGTGGAAATCGCCCCCGCCCGCTGCCATGATCAGGGCTGGTCTATGAGTTGGGGTGATATGTCGAGGTATTCCAGATTTGCCGCCGGGATCGCCGCGCTGGCGACCGGTGGGGGCCTCCTCGCCGGAGGCGTCGCGGGCACCGCCGAGGCCGCGGCGCTGCAGTTCCGGATCGAGGTCCCGAAGGCCGTGTCCGTGGGGAAGGGCGAGTACGACAAGTCCTGTGCCATGGACGTGTGGGCCTGGGGCACGAAGGGGAGCGGCGTCGCCTACTCCAAGGCGACCGTGATCGAGCCCGACGGCACGACCTGGCCCGTCTACAAGCGCGTCCTGCCGGGCCAGCAGGTCGGCTGGGGCGTGGGCTGCCCGTCCACCATCGACGACCTGGGCAAGTGGCGGGTCCGCGTCGTCGCCTACAGCAAGAGCGGCAAGGCCCTCGGCAGCCGCGAGAAGTACTGGTACGAGAAGTTCGACACCGTCATCCAGAGTTACAACGCCGCGCCGGAGCCGATCCGCAAGGGCCGCACGCTCTACGTCTCGGGCCGCCTGCGCCGCGTCGGCAACCTGGGGCTCGGGTACACCGCGTACCCGGGCAAGACGATCCGGGTCTACTTCAAGGCCCGGGGCTCGTCGTCGTGGTCGTACATGGGGTCCACCAAGACCGCGAAGGACGGCCGTTTCCGCAAGGGCTTCAAGGCCAAGCGGGACGGCGTCTGGCGGGCCTACTTCCCCGGTACGAGCAACTTCGACCGGCAGAAGTCGCGCGACGACTACATCGACGTCCGCTGAATTCCGCCCCGGCGGCGGCCCCGGGCCGCCGCCGGAACCCGGTGGGCACGGGTTGCTAACCTTGACGATTTGTCATGTTGCTACTCCGGCGGGGAGAGCCAGGAGATGGTGCCACGGTTGGTCCGCGGGTGGTCGCGGTGAGCGCTCCGCTATACCAGTTGAAGGCGGAGTTCTTCAAGACGCTGGGGCATCCGGCGCGGATCCGGGTGCTGGAGCTGCTGAGCGAGCGCGACCACGCGGTGGCCGAGATGCTCCCGGAGGTCGGCATCGAGCCGGCGCACCTGTCGCAGCAGCTCGCGGTCCTGCGCCGGGCCGGCCTCGTCGCCTCCCGCAAGGAGGGGGCGACGGTCATCTACTCGCTGACCAGCCCGCGCGTGGCGGAGCTGCTCGCGGTGGCCAGGGAGATCCTGACCGGGGTGCTGTCCGGGCAGGCGGAGCTGCTGGACGAGATGCGCGCCTCCGGTCCCGCCCGCGGGCGGGCGCGCGAGCACGGCTGACGGGCGGCCGCCCGGAACGACGGACTTTGCATGCTTATGAGTTGCTAAAATTGGCAATTGCGCATGTAGCTACCGATCTCCGGGGACCCGTGTGAGAGACCTGTTCCGCAAGATCCGCACGACCGGGCGCGCCGCCGAGGACCCGCCCCCCGCGCCCGCGCCGGCGCTTCCCGAGCGTGCCCGCGACCTCGCCGGATCGGTCCAGGTCCGGCATGTGGACGCGGGCTCGTGCAACGGCTGCGAGGTGGAGATCGCCTCGGCGTTCGGCCCGGTGCACGACGCGGAGCGCTACGGCGCGCGGCTGGTCGCCTCGCCCCGGCACGCCGACGCGCTCCTGGTGACGGGGCCGGTCACGCGGAACATGGAGGCGGCGCTCCGCCGCACCTACGAGGCCGTCCCCGAGCCGAAGGTCGTCATCGCGCTCGGTGACTGCGCGCGCAACTGCGGCGTGTTCGCCGAGGCGTACGGGGTCGCCGGCGCGGTCGGCGACGTCGTCCCGGTGGACGTCGAGGTGCCGGGCTGCCCGCCCGAGCCCGAGGCGATCACCGCGGCGCTGCGCGGGCTGACCGGCCGATGACGTCCACCGCGTTCGCGGCGGCCCTCGTCCTGAACCTGGCCGCGGCGGTGGCCGGGCTCGTCCTGCCGCGCGGGGCCCGGCGGGTCGCGGCCGGGACGCTCACGGCCGCCGGGGGAGCGGCCGCCGCCGTCGCGGGCACCGCCGCGATGCTGGGCGGGGAGTGGAGCGCCCGGCTGCCCGGCCTGCTGCCGCTCGCGGGCGTGCGGCTCGCGCTGGACCCGCTGGGCGGCCTCTTCCTCGCCGTGACGGGTGCGGTGGCGGTGTGCGCGGCCGTCTACGGGATCGGCTACACCCGGCACGGCGACCTGGGCGGACGCGTCCCGCAGGCGATGCCGCCGGTGTTCGTGGCGGCCATGGTCCTCGTCCCGGCGGCGGCGAGCGTGAGCACGTTCCTGCTGGCGTGGGAGCTGATGGCGCTGGCGTCCCTGCTGCTGGTCGTGGCCGAGCACCGCGGCCGGGACGAGGTCCGCACGGCCGGGCTCTGGTACGCGGTCATGACGCATCTCGGGCTCGTGGTGATCCTCGCCGGGCTCGCCGGCTTCGCGGCCGCCGCCCACGGCGAGTCGTTCGACCGGCTCCGCGAGGCGGCGGACGGCCTCCCGCCGGCCGGACGCGGCGCCGTGTTCCTCGCGGTCCTCGCCGGTTTCGCGTCCAAGGCCGGGATCGCCCCGCTGCACGTGTGGCTGCCGCGCGCCCATCCGGAGGCGCCCAGCCACGTATCGGCGCTGATGAGCGCGGCCATGGTCAACCTCGGCGTGTACGGGATCGTGCGGGTCGGGTTCGACCTGCTGGGCGGCGGGCCCGCGTGGTGGTGGCTGGTCGTCCTGGCGCTGGGCGGCGCGTCGGCCGTGTACGGCATCCTCCAGGCGGCCGTGTCCGCCGACCTCAAACGGCTCCTGGCCTATTCGACCTGCGAGAACATGGGCCTGGTCCTGGTGGGCGCCGGGGCGTCCGGGCTCTTCGCGGCGTCGGGCGCGCACACGCTGTCCGCCCTCGCGCTGACCGCCGCGCTGCTGCACGTCGTCAACCACGCGGGCTTCAAGACGCTGCTCTTCCTCGCCGCGGGATCGGTCCTGCACGCGACCGGCACCCGCGACCTCGACGCCCTCGGCGGCCTGCGCACCCGGATGCCGGCGACCACGGCGCTGTTCGGCTTCGGCGCCCTGATGGCGTCCGCGCTCCCGCTCGGCAATGGGTTCGTCAGCGAGTGGCTGCTGTTGCAGAGCCTCGTCCACGCCCTGCCGGCCGGCGGGACGCTCACCGCCGTCACGATGCCGCTCGCCGTGGCGGCGGTGGCGCTGTCGGCGGGGCTCGCCATCGCCACGTTCGTGAAGGCGTTCGGGGTCGGGTTCCTCGCGCGGGCGCGCGGCGCGGCGGCCGAGCGGGCCCGCGAGGCGCCCGCGACGATGCTGGCCGGCATGGCCGCGGCCGCCGCGAGCTGCGCCGTCCTGGCGCTGTCGCCGGGGCTCGTCCTGCCGGCGGTCGCGCGGCCGGTCGCCGTCGCCATGCCGGGGCTGGGCGCCGTCCCGGGGCCGGACGCCGTGGCGGGGCCGGTGACGCTCCGCCTCGCCGGGCTCTCCGGCACCGTTTCGCCGCTGCTCATCGCCGCGTTCCTGCTGGTCGCCGCGATCGGGCTGCTCGCGCTGCTGCGCGCCGCCGCGACCCGCCGGACGGCCCGCCGCTCCGCCCGGCTGTGGGACTGCGGCGCCGGGCCCATGACCGCGCGCATGGAGTACACCGCGACCTCGTTCGCCGAGCCGCTGCAGCGCGTCTTCGACGACGTCCTCGCCCCCGAGACCGACCTCGACGTCACCCCGCTCAAGGAGTCGGCCTATCTCGTGGACAGCGTGACCTACCGGACGCGGATCGGCGACCGGGTCGAGCACCGGCTGTACCGTCCCGTCCTCGCGGCCGCGGCGCGGACCGGCGAGGCGGCGCGCGCCCTGGCCAACGGCAGCGTGCACCGCTACGTCGGCTACGGCTTCTACACGGTGACCGGCCTGCTCATCGCGCTGGCGGTGGTCCGGTGAGCGGGGTGGTCGGGACGGTGCTCCAGGTCGTCCTCGTGGCGGCCGGCGCGCCGCTGCTCGCCGGGCTGATGCGGCAGGTCCGCGCGCGGGCCGAGGGACGCGCCGGGGCCGGCGTGCTCCAGCCGTGGCGCGACCTCCGCAAGCTCCTGCGCAAGGAGCCGATCACGCCGCACGGCACCGGCCCGCTGTTCCGCACGGCGCCGCTCGTCCTCGCCGGGTCGACGCTCGTCGTCGCGGCCGTGGTCCCGCTCGTCACGACCCGGTCCCCGCTGGACGGGGCGGCCGACCTGTTCGCCGTGACCGCGCTGCTCGCGCTCGGCACGGTCGCGCTCGCGCTCGCCGCCCTCGACACCGGCACGGCGTTCGGCGGCATGGGCGCGAGCCGCGAGATGGTCGTGCTGGCGCTCGTGGAGCCCACCATCCTGCTGTCGACGTTCGCGCTGTCGGTGCGCGCAGGGTCCACCAACCTCGGCGCGATCGTCACCTCGACGCTCGACGACCCGCAGCGCGCCGTGTTCCCCGCGAGCCTGCTGGCCCTCGTGGCGCTGGTGGTCGTCGTCATCGCCGAGGCCGGGCGGATGCCGGTCGACAACCCGTCCACCCACCTCGAGCTGACGATGATCCACGAGGCGATGGTGCTGGAGTACGCCGGGCCCGACCTCGCGCTCGTCGAGTGGGCGTCGGCGATGCGGCTGACCGTCCTGCTCGGCCTGCTGTCGAACCTCTTCGTCCCGTGGGGCGTCGCCGGGGACTCCCTCGCCCTGCTGCCGCTCGGCGCCGCGGCCGTCGCGGCCAAGGTCGCGGCGGCGGGCGCCGCGCTCGCCGCCGCCGAGGTGTTCATGGCGAAGCTCCGCATGTTCCGGGTGCCGGAACTGCTCGCCGGCTCGTTCGTGCTGGCCCTGTTCGCCGTGGCCTCGTCCTTCTTCCTGGTGGCGCCGTGAACCACACGACCTACGTGCAGCTCCTCAACGCGTCCTGCGGCGCCTTCCTGCTCGCCGGGATCCTCGTGCTGTGGCGCCGCGACCTCGCCGCGATCGTCCGGCTGTTCGCGCTGCAGGGCGCGGCGCTCGCGCTGCTCATCGCGGTCCTCGGCCGGCACGAGGGCGACGCCGGCGTGCTGGCGCTGGCCGCGGGCGTCGGGGCGCTGCGCGCGCTGCTGCTGCCGTGGCTGCTGCGCCGCGCCCTGGCCGGGAGCGGGACGAGCCGCGAGACGCAGCCGCTCGTCAACGTGGCGGCCTCGCTGACCGTCGCGGCGCTGCTCGGGCTGCTCTGCTACGCCGTCACCCGCCCCATCGTGCGGCTCGACCCGACACCCGCGACCCACGCCGTGCCGGTCGCGCTCACCGTCGTGCTGATCGGGCTCTTCGTCCTGGTGACGCGGCGCCGCGCCGTGTCCCAGATCGTGGGGTTCCTGCTCATGGACAACGGCATCACCGCGGTCGCGTTCCTCACCGCCTCGGGGGTGCCGCTCGTCGTGGAGCTCGGCGTCTCCCTCGACGTCCTGCTGGCGGTGCTGGTGCTCCAGGTGCTGACCGCGCGGATGCGGGCCGCCTTCGGCGACACCGACCTCGACGACCTGCGGGAGCTGCGCGACCGATGACCCTGCTGCTGATCGCCCCGATCGGGGTGCCGCTGCTGGCCGCCGCGTGCCTCGCCGCCCTCGGCGGGCGCCGCGGGACGTCCTGGCTCGGCGGGACGTCCTGGCTCGGCGCCACCGCCGCCGCCGCGGTGCTCGCGTGCGGGATCGCGCTCGCCGCGTCCGGCCCGCGGACCGCGATCGGCGGCCTGCTGCGCGCCGACGCGCTCAGCGCGTTCATGCTCATCGTGATCGGCGCCGTGGCGCTGCCCGCGATGCTGGCGAGCCCCGGCCACCTGGCCGCCGAGGGGACGGCCCCGCGCGACGCGCGCCGGTACGGCGCCCTCATCCAGGCGTTCGTCGCCGCGATGGCCCTCGCCGTGCTGTCCGCGAGCCTCGGCATGCTGTGGGTCGCGATCGAGGCGACGACGGTCCTGTCCGCGTTCCTCGTCGGGCACCGCCGCACCCGCAACGCGACCGAGGCGGCCTGGAAGTACGTCGTGATCTGCTCGGCCGGGATCGCGCTCGCCTTCCTCGGCGTCGTGCTCCTGCACTTCGCGGCCGAGCAGGCCCACGTCCCGGCCGCCGGCTCCCTCGGCTGGGCCGACCTCGCCGCCCACGCCGGACGCCTCGACCCCGACGTCACGCGCATCGCCGTCGCGCTGCTCGTCCTCGGCTTCGGCGCCAAGGCCGGGCTCGCGCCGCTGCACGCCTGGCTGCCGGACGCGCACGGCCAGGCGCCCGCGCCGGTGTCCGCGCTCATGTCCGGCGCCCTGCTGCCGGTCGCGCTCTACGCCGTACTGCGGGTCAAGACGATCGCGGACGCGGCCCTCGGCCCCGGGTTCGTCCGGACGCTGCTGCTGACCGCGGCGCTGGCCTCCCTCGCGCTCGCCGCGGCCCTGCTGCTCGGCCAGCGCGACTACAAGCGGATGCTCGCCTACTCCAGCATCGAGCACATGGGCCTGATGGCGTTCGGCGCCGCGATCGGGACCCGGCTCGCCATGGCCGCCGTGCTGCTGCACGCGCTCGGGCACGGCCTCGCCAAGACGGTCGCGTTCCTCGCCGCCGGGCACCTCCAGCGGGCCGCCGGGAGCAGCCGCGTCGACGCCGCGCGCGGTGTCGCCGCCCGCGCCCCGCTGGCCGCCGGCGCGTTCGGCGCCGCCGTGCTCGCACTGCTCGGCTTCCCGCCGTTCAGCCTGTTCGCCAGCGAGCTCGCGATGTTCCGCGCCGGGTTCGCCGCCGGGCTCGGCTGGGCCGTCGCCGCCGTGCTCGCGCTGCTGCTCGCCGCCACCGCCGCCACCGCCGCCGGGACGGCCCGGATGCTGCTCGGCGGCCCGCGCACTGGGCCCGGCGCCGCGACCCTGCCCGCCCGCCCGCCGCTCGGCGCGGCGGCCGCCCTGCTGCTCGGCCTGCCCGTCTGCGCCGCGATCGGGATCGGCCTCGGCCCCCTGCACGGGCTGCTGCTCGACGCCGCCGCCGTCCTCGGAGCGCGATGATGACCACGACCGCCGACGACATCGACCCCGCGCGGCTGCGCGAGCGCGCCGCCGCCCTGCTGGAGGGCGGGCACCGCCTCGCCCTGGCCGCCGCCCACGAGGACCGCGACGGCCTCCGCGCCGTCTACCTGTTCACCGCGCCCGGACCCGACCGGCGCACCGAGCTGCACGTCCGCCTCGACCGCGACGACCCGGCCGTGCCGACCCTCGCCGGGATCAGCTTCCCCGCCGGGCGGTTCGAACGGGAGATGCACGACCTGTACGGGATCGTCCCGACCGGGCATCCGCTGCCGCGCCGGCTCGTCCGGCACCACCACTGGCCGCGCGGCTGGTACCCGATGCGCGCCGACGCCGGGCCGCCGCCCCCGTTCGGCGACCCCATGGGCCCCTACCCGTTCGTCCGGGTCGACGGGCCCGGCGTGTACGAGATCCCGGTCGGGCCGGTGCACGCCGGGATGATCGAGCCGGGGCACTTCCGGTTCTCCGTCGTCGGCGAGAGCATCCTCAAACTGAAGGCGCGGCTCTGGTTCGTCCACAAGGGGCTGGAGAAGCTGTTCCAGGGGCGGCCGCCGGACGACGCGCTGGCCCTCGCCGAACGCGTCAGCGGCGACACGACCGTCGGGCATGCCCTCGCCTTCTGCCTCGCCGTCGAGGACGCCGCCGGGTGCTCGGTGTCACCGGGCGCGCAGCGCAGGCGCGCCCTCCTGCTCGAACTCGAACGCCTCTACAACCATGTGACCGACCTCGGCGCGCTCTGCAACGACGTCGGCCACTCCATCCTGAACGCCCAGTTCGGACGCGTCCGCGAGCGGCTGCTCAGGCTCAACGCCGGCGTGACCGGCCACCGGCTGCTGCGCGGCGGGGTGGTGCTCGGCGGCGCCGTCCTGCGCGCCGTGCCCGACCCCGCCGCCCTCCAGGCCATCGGCGCCGAGATCGCCGAACTCGCCGCCCTCGCGCTCGGGCACACCGTCGTCGCGGACCGCTTCACCGGCACCGCGCCCCTGCCCACCGCCGCCGCGCGCGACCTCGGCGTCCTCGGCCCGGCCGCCCGCGCGAGCGGCGTGGACGCCGACGCCCGCCGCGACCACCCCTTCACCGACCTGCGGCCGGCACTGGACGTCCCCACCGAGACCACCGGCGACGTGCTGGCCCGGTTCCAGATCCGGGTGCGCGAGATCGCCGTCTCGATCGAGATCGTCCGCGACCTCGCCTACGCGATGAACCCCGGTCTGATCTCGGCGTGGCCGCCGACCACCCGCGCCCGGAGCACGTCCGGCGCCGGGATCGTGGAGGGCTGGCGCGGCACCATCGTCCACCGCGTCGAACTCGCCCCGGACGGCACGCTCTCCCGCGTGAAGATCGTGGACCCGTCGTTCTTCAACTGGCCCGCCCTCCCGGTGGCGCTCAGCGGCGCGATCGTCCCCGACTTCCCGCTGGTCAACAAGAGCTTCAACCTCTCCTACGCCGGCAACGACCTGTAACGGGAGGGAGCCGGTGCGGGGGCTCAGTGGTGCCAGGGGAGGCGGACGGGTTCGGCCGGGACGGTGCCGGACAGCAGGTCCGCGAGCAGCCCGGCGAGCCCGAGCGGGTAGACCGTCTCCCCGGACCCGGCGAGTTCGTCGAGCGTCCACCAGCGGTGCGCGCCCATGTGCTCGCGCTCGATGGGGGTGAACCCCTCGGTGTCGATCTCGCCGGCGGCCGTCCGGTAGAAGAAGAAGTCGTCCCGGAACAGGCCCTTGGACCAGCCGAGGTCCGCGTGCCCGGACGTCACCGCGACCCGCGGGCCGAGATCGCCGGGCGGGACGACCAGCCCGGTCTCCTCGCGCAGTTCGCGGGCCGCCGCGGCGCGCAGCGTCTCGCCGGGCTCGACGCCCCCGCCCGGGGTGATCCAGCAGTGGCCCGCCGCGGGGTCGCCGAAGGACAGCGGGAAGCGGAACAGCAGGGTGCGGCCGGCGTCGTCCACCAGCAGGACCCGGGCGGTGCGCCGGCGGTAGCGCTCACCGGGCTCCGGGCCGTCCGCGTCGCGCCGTTCCGGCCGGGGCGGGCCGCCGGGCGGGGCGCTCGTCACGTGGCGACTTCGGCGCCCAGCTTCGCGAGCTGCGCGTCGTAGATGCTCCGCAGGCCCTTGGGCGCGAAGGTGCGCTCGAAGAACCCGCCGATGCCGCCCGCGCCGTCCCAGGTGGTCGTGACCTCGACCCGCGCGCCGCCGTTCGCCGGGGAGACCGCCCAGGTGGTGACCATGGACGAGTTGGCGTCCTTCTCGACGATCCGGTTCTCATCGGGGGTGCTGACGGTGAACAGGCAGTCGCGCACCCGCTTGCTGGTGGCCGCCAGCTTCCAGTGCACGACCGTGCCCGCGCCCTGGCCGCCCTCCCGCACCTCGTACTCGCTGAAGTGCTCGGTCAGCATCCGGGACCGCACGCCCGTGTAGTCGCCGAGTGCGTCGAGCACTCGCGCCGGGCTCGCCTGCAACGTCGCTTCCGCGGTGACCACGACTTTTCCCATGCGGCCCATCATCGCATCGTGGCGGACCGGCAGCGCCGCGGGGCAGGCGCGCCGGCGCCTTGACCAGGTGGTTTTCCAGGAATGCCCCATGATGTTGCTGAAGATCGAAAATTGTGCGGTCCACGCCCCTAGAATCATCCGATCGCTACCCGGAGGGGAGGTTCGTCGTGAGCGATGAGCATCATCCGGAATGGGTGATCGACCCGGAAATCCCGAGCGTCGCCCGGATGTACGACTACTACCTCGGCGGCAAGGACAACTTCGCCGCCGACCGCGCCGCCGCCGACCAGGTGGTCGCGGCGATGCCGAACGTCCTGGAGTTCACCCGCGCCAACCGCGCGCTGCTGTCGCGGGCGGTGACGATGATGGCCGCGCACGGCGTCCGGCAGTTCCTCGACATCGGGTCCGGGCTGCCGACGCAGGAGAACGTGCACGAGGTCGCGCAGCGCGCCGCCCCCGGCTGCCGCGTCGTCTACGTCGACAACGACCCCATCGTCCTCACGCACGCGCGGGCGCTGCTGGCCGACAACCCGCTGACCACCGTCGTGCAGGCCGACCTGCGCGAGCCGGACACGATCCTCGGCCACCCGGACGTCAAGGCGCGGATCGACTTCACGCAGCCGGTCGGGCTGCTGCTGCTCGCCATCCTGCACTTCATCCCGGACGAGGAGCGTCCCGCCGACATCGTGGCGCGGCTGCGCGCGCCGCTGGTGCCCGGCAGCTACCTGGCCATCTCGCACGGCCACGCGGGAGAGGTCACGCAGGACGTCGAGGACCGGGTCCGCTCCGCCTACGGCCGGACCGGGGCGGGCGACATCATCCCGCGCGGGGTCGGCGAGGTGGCGGAGTTCTTCCGGGGCACCGAGCTGGTCGGGCCCGGCCTGGTCCAGGTCGCCGACTGGCGGCCGGACGCCGAGCCGTTCCGGTCCGACATGTCCCGGCCGGGGTTCCTCGCCGCCGTGGGCCGGGTGGTGTGATGCTGCCGCTCGGCTTCCTGTTCGGCCGCGCGTTCAGTGAGGACCCCTACCCCGCCTACGCGGAGCTGCGGGCGTCCGGGCCGGTGCACCGGATCGACTTCCCCGAGGGCGCCACCGCGTTCCTGGTGGTCGACCACGAGCACGGCCGCGCCGCCCTGAGCGATCCGCGGCTGTCCAAGGACGTCGCGCACAGCGCGGTGCCGGTGGACGGCGAGCAGTTCTTCGGCGGCACGATGCTCGCCATGGACCCGCCCGACCACACCCGGCTGCGCGGGCTGATGGCCAAGGCGTTCACCACGCGGCGGGTGGAGCGGCTGCGGCCCCGCGTCCAGGAGATCACCGCCGGGCTGCTGGACGCCGTCGCGGCGCGCGGCGAGGCGGACCTCATCGAGGACCTCGCCGTCCCGCTGCCGGTGCAGGTCATCTGCGAGCTGCTCGGCGTGCCCGCGTCCGACCGGGCCCGGTTCCGCGAGTGGACGGCCGTGCTGACCGTCCCGGCGCTGACGCCGGAGGCCCGCGCCCACCGCCGCGAGGTCGCCCGCGCGTTCAACGGCTACCTGATCGAGGTCATCGCCGAGCGCCGGGCCCGTCCGGAGGACGACCTGGTCAGCGCGCTGATCAGCGCCCGCGACGGGGACGCGTCCCTCACCGAGGCCGAGCTGCTCGCCGGCATCGCGCTGCTGCTCATCGCCGGGCACGAGACCACGGTCAACCTCATCGGCAACGGCGTGCTCGCGCTGCTCCGGGCCCCGGACCAGATGGAGCTGCTCCGGTCCCGGCCCGAGCTGCTGCCGGCCGCCGTCGAGGAGTTGCTGCGCTACGACGGCCCGGTCGAGCGGGCCAGCCAGCGCGTCGCCCTGGAGGACATGGAGATCGCGGGCACCTTCGTCCCCAAGGGCGCGTGGGTGCACGTCTCGCTCGGCGCGGCCGACCGCGACCCGGCCGTGTTCGACGACCCCGACCGGCTGGACGTGACGCGCGCCCCCAAGCGGCACGTCGCCTTCGGCCACGGCATCCACTTCTGCCTCGGCGCGCCTCTGGCCCGGCTTGAGGGCCAGGTCGCCATCGGCGGCCTGCTGGAGCGCTTCCCCGACCTGGCCCTCGCCGTCCCGGACGCCGACCTGCGGCACCACCGCACCGGCTCCATCGTCCGGGGCCTGGTCGCCCTGCCGGTCCGGATCAGCTGAGCGCGCAGGCGTTGACGACGTCGCCGGACGCGGGCCGGGGGACGGTCGCGCTGGGCGGGGGCACCTGGCCGCCGCGCGGGGCGGTCCAGCGTTCGAGGGCGTCGAACGCCGTCCGCATGCAGGGCAGCAGCGGCCGCATCCGGTCCGGGAACATGTCGTATTCGAGGTCGAGGTGGGAGGCGCCCTCGATCCGGTAGTAGCGGTGCAGCGCGCCCCTGCCCCGCTCCCGGACCTTGCGGTCGTAGGCGTCGCCGTGGACCCTGATCGGGAGCAGCGCGTCCAGCGTCCCCTGCACCGTGATCATCGGCTTGCCGATGCGGCCGGTCATCCCGAGCCGCTCCACCGTCCTGTGGACGCTCTCGGGACGCGTGTAGTAGCGGTAGTCGGTGTCGCAGTCCGGCGTCCCGCTCTCGCAGTACGGGACGCCCGCCTCCAGGTCGCCGTCGTACGCCGGGTCGACCTCCTCGCGGTAGATGCGCTGGGTGCCGTCCCACAGGGCGCTGTAGTTGAAGTCCCACAGGAACTCCGAGCCCGGAGCGAAACCGGCCTTCAGCATCGCGGCGTGCGCCGCCGGGTCGCCGGTCGACGCGTACTTCGGGTAGTTGCGCAGCGCCACCGGCAGGTAGACCAGCGCGTTGTTTCCGCCGTCCCGCGGCCAGTACGTGCCCTCGGAGTCCAGGCCGCCGTCGTACAGCTCGGGGTGGTCTTCCAGGGCCTTGCGCACGAGCTGGCCGCCGTTGGAGATGCCGGCCGCGTACGTCCGGCGCAGGGGCCTGCCGTAGTGGCGGGCCACCGTCGCCTTGGCGGCGACGGTGAGCTGCGTCATCCGGCGGTACCACTCCGCGATGGCGTCACCGGGGCGCCGGCCGTCCTGGAAGAACGTCGGGCCGTTGTTGCCCTTGTCGGTCGAGGCGAAGGCGTACCCCTTCGCCAGCACCCAGTCGGAGATGGTGAAGTCGTTGGCGTACTGGAGCCGCGTCCCCGGCGCCCCGGACACCACCAGCCCGCCGTTCCACCGCTCTGGAAGCCGGATCACGAACTGCGAGTCGTGGTTCCAGCCGTGGGTGGTGTTGAACGAGGAACCGTCCCGGAAGTAACCGTCGATCTGGATCCCCGGCACGCCGCTCGGGTTCGCGGTGGCCGCCGCGTGCAGCCCCGTCCACTGGACCTTGACGGTGTGCCCGGACGCGACCGTCCCGGCCGTGGTCAGGTCGTCCAGGCAGGCGGCGACCTGCCGTTCCGCGCCGGGGACGCGCACCCGGTCCAGGTGGGCGCAGCGGGCGCCGGCGTGCGCGGACGGCGCGGCCATCGCGACCAGGGGGACGGCCAGGAGCGGGCCCAGCAGGGCCGAGAGGGCGGAGGGTCTGCGGACGACGGGCATGTGCGGCCTCCGGGGGGTGGGAACGGGGCTCGCCGGTCGGCCCCGTGCGAGAAGCCATGCTGTGCGACCGGCGGGCGGCGGGGCCACGTTCCCGAGCACACTCTCGGCCCGCGTCCGGTGGTGGCACGGGCCTGCCGATGTGTGCGGACTCATAGCGGGACGCCCGAATATGTGCCCGATCACCTGGCTCGCCGGCCCGGCCGCCGCCTAGCGTTCACGGTCACGGCGGCCCGGGTGTGGTGCGGGTCACGCCACGACGCGTGAGGAGGGCGCATGGGCGATCCCGTCCCGCGGGGCCCGGTGCTGGAGGCGCGGGGTCTGGTCCGGGAGTTCCGCGGTTTCCGTGCCGTGGACGGTGTGGACCTGGATGTGGGGGAGGGGTCGGTGCATGCGCTGGTGGGGCCGAACGGTGCGGGCAAGACGACGTTGTTCAACCTGCTGACGGGGTTCTTGAAGCCGTCGGCGGGGAGTGTGCGGCTGGGGCGGCATGAGCTGGCGGGGCGGAGTCCGGAGGCGATCGCGCGGCTGGGTGTGGCGCGCTCGTTCCAGATCACCAGCCTGTTCGCCGAACTCACCCCGCGCCGCCACATGGAGCTGGCGCTGGCGAGCGGCACCGGCCTCGGCTGGCGGTTCTGGCGGTCCGACCGGGCGCTGGACCGCTTCGCCGGGCGCGCCGGGGAACTCCTCGCCCAGGTCGGGCTGGAGGAGCAGGCGGACGTCCCGGCGGCCTCCCTGTCGTACGGGAGCAAGCGCGCGCTGGAGCTGGCGCTGGCCCTCGCGCTGGACCCCAAGGTCCTGCTGCTGGACGAGCCGACCGCCGGTATGGGCGTGGAAGACGTCGGCCGGACGGTCGAGCTCATCAAGAAGGTTCGCGCGGGGCGGACGGTCGTTCTGGTCGAGCACAACATGAGTGTGGTGGCGAGCCTGGCGGACCGGGTGACGGTGCTTCAGCACGGTCGGGTTCTGGTCGAGGGGCCGTATGCCGAGATCCGTCATGACCCGCGTGTGGTCACTGCCTACCTGGGGGACTCGCATGCTGCGCGTTGACGGACTGTCGGCCTGGTACGGTGAAGCGCAGGCCCTGCGCGATGTGTCCCTGCACGTCGATCAGGGTGAGATCGTGACGCTCGTCGGACGCAACGGCGCCGGCAAGACCACGCTGCTGCGCTGCCTGATGGGCCTGCACGACACCCATGGCAGAACGACGGGCACGATCTCGCTCAGCGGCGCGGACATGCGCGGCTTGAGCCCGCACAAGCGCGCGCGTCGCGGCCTCGGCTACGTCCCGGACGACCGCGGCATCTTCGCCACGCTGTCGGTCGAGGAGAACCTGACGCTGCCGCCGCGCATGGGCGAGGGGTCCTGGCCGCTGGAGCGGGTGTACGAGACGTTCCCGCGGTTGAAGGAGCGGCGGCGGTTTCCCGGGACGAAGCTGTCGGGCGGTGAGCAGCAGATGCTCGCGCTGGCGCGGGTGCTGCGGACGGGGGCGCGGCTGCTGCTGTGCGACGAGCCGACCGAGGGACTGTCGCCGCTGATCGTCCAGCAGATCGGCGCGATCCTGCGCGAGGTCAAGGCCGCCGGGGTGACCGTCCTGCTGGTCGAGCAGAACGTGCACTTCGCCGCGACCGTCGCCGACCGCCACTACCTGCTCGCCGAGGGCCGCGTCGTCGAGTCGCTCGACAGCGGCCAGGTCCGCGAGCGCGAGCACGAGCTTCTCGACTACCTCGGGATCTGACCGTGCCCGGAGCCGAAGTGCCGACCGTGTGGGACCCGCCGACCGTGTGGACGGCCGACCGTCCGCGAACAGAGGAGACGCCTGTATGAGGATCATGGGCTGGAGCTGCGGCCTGGCCGCCGCCGGGCTGCTGCTGGCGGGCTGCGGGGGCGGGCCGGGCGGCGGCGGAGGGAAGATCAGCGACGGCAAGGTGGTGCTGGCCGTGCTGAACGACGCGTCGGGCATCTACGCCGACACCTCCGGCCGCGCCACCGTCGAGGCGGTCAGGATGGCGGTGGCCGACTACCGGGCGAAGTACGGCGGCAAGGCGGTCGCGGAGAAGATCGAGGTCGAGGCCGCCGACCACCAGAACAAGCCGGAGATCGCCAACTCCAAGGCGCAGGAGCTCTACGACCGCAAGAAGGCCGACCTGATCGTGGACGTCCCGACCTCGTCCGCGGCCTTCGCCGTCGCCACCATCGCGAAGAACAAGAAGAAGGTGTTCATCGACGTCGGCGCCGCCAGCACCGAGCTGGAGGGCAAGCAGTGCAACAAGTACACCTTCCACTACGGCTACAACAGCTACATGCTCGCGAACGGCACGGGCTCCGAGGTCACCAAGGACGGCCTCAAGAACTGGTACATGGTCTACCCGGACTACGCGTTCGGGCAGGACATGCAGAAGACGTTCGGCGCGGCCATCAAGAGCGCGGGCGGGACGGTGGTCAAGAGCGACCCGACGCCGTTCCCGAACGACAACTTCTCCACGTTCCTGCTGAAGGCGCCCGGCCTGGACCCCAAGCCGCAGGTGCTCGGGAGCATGCACGCGGGCGGTGACCTGGTCAACCTGGTGAAGCAGTACAACGAGTACAAGCTGCGCGACAAGGGAGTCCGCCTCGCGGTCGGGCTGCTGTCCCTCAGCGACATCCACTCGCTCGGCCCGGACGCGCTGGCCGGGGTCCAGCACACCGACATGTGGTACTGGAACCTCGACGACAGGTCCCGTGCGTGGGCCGACAAGTTCCAGGCCAAGACCGGTAAGCGCCCCACGTCCAACATGGGCGCCAACTACTCGGCGGCGCTCCAGTACCTGGAGGCCGTGCAGCGCGCCGGCACCGACAAGCCGGACGAGGTCGTCGCGCAACTTGAGGGCGCCGAGATCGACGACATGTTCGCGCGCAACGCGACCATCCGCGCCGCGGACCACCTGCTGCTGCACGACGCGTACCTGTCGCAGGTGAAGCCGTCCTCCGAGGTCAAGGAGCCGTGGGACTACGAGAAGGTCCTGAAGACCGTCCCGGCGGCGGAGGCGTTCCAGCCGCAGCCGGACGCGGCCTGCAAGCTGTGAGGCGGGCCTGAGGTGCTGCAACAGGCGTTCAACGGGCTGGTGGGCGGGGCGTTCTACGCCCTGCTCGCCCTCGGCCTGGCCGTCATCTTCGGGATGCTCGGCGTCGTCAACCTCGCGCACGGCGCGTTCTACATGCTGGGTGCGTTCGGGGCGTTCATCGCGCTGGACTCGCTCGGCCTGAACTTCTGGCCGGCGCTCGTCCTGGTGCCGCTGGTGCTGGGCGTGGCGGGGACCGTCCTGGAACGGGCGTTCATCCGGCGGTTGGCGCCGCTGGATCCGCTCTACAACTTCCTGTTCACCTTCGGGCTGGCGCTGATCCTGCAAGACCTGGTGAAGCGGCAGTACGGGGTCAACTCCCAGCCCTACCCCAGGCCGTCCCAACTGGGCGGGACGGTCGACCTGGGGCTGTTCACCTATCCCGCCTATCAGGTGTTTGTGTTGGTGGTGTCGGTGGTGGTGTGCGGTGGTGTGTGGGTGGTGCTGACGCGGACGCGGGTGGGGATGATCGTGCGGGCGGCGACGGAGAAGCC
>NZ_FZOR01000027.1 GCF_900188445.1 Actinomadura meyerae | reverse complement strand
GCGTTTGAGACCAGTGCGTACAACTGCAGTAATCCGACGTCGGTGCAGTTGTGGCGGACGACGGCGTTGAAGTCGTATGCGACGTGGAACAACACCAATACTTCGTCGGTGTGGTTGGAGCATCTGACTTCGCGGGATGTGGCGTACTGTTCCAAGACGCCGGTGGAGTTCGGCGGGTCCAAGTTGCGGTCGCATGTGCAGAGCGCGGTGAATGCCGGGAATTCGACGATCACGTTGGGGTTGCGGGCTTACAGCGAGTCGACGATGGACTGGTGGAAGCGGTTCGCTGATGACGCGTATTTGAAGGTGCAGTACAACAATCCGCCGTCGCAGCCCGATACCGACACCATGTTCGCCAACCCGGGCACCAAGTGCCTGCCCAGCGGGCAGCAGCAGACCGTCAACGACATCTCCACGGTGTATGCGTATTTGAAGGATCCCGACACCGAGGACAAGAACAAGGTGCAGGGCCAGTTCACGCTGCATTGGGCCAACAATGCCGATGGGTCGGACTGGGGCCCCAAGTGGACCTCGTCGCTCACTCCGGCCAAGACCTCCGGCAGCCGCTTCTCGGTCACTTTGCCGTCCACGATCCCGCAGCGCACCAAGATCGGCTGGGGTGTGCGGGCCTGGGACGGCGAGCAGTGGGGGCCCTGGTCCTACGACGGCGCCCAAACCGGCTGCTACTTCATCTACGACCCCGCAGTCCCGGCCAAGCCGACCATCACGTCCACCGACTATCCGGCCGATGACAACTGGCATGGCGGGGTCGGCCAGGCGGGCACGTTCACCATCTCCGACTCCGAAGGTGTCGCCGACCGGTACGTCGTCACTCTCAACGACGAACCGGCCCGCACGGTGACCACCACGGCCGGTGCGCCCCGGCAGGTGCAGATCGCGCCAACCCGCTCGGGCCCCAACGTGCTGACCGTGCAGGCCTTCGCCCCGTCCAACCAGAACGGGTCCACGGTCTCGTACGAATTCCGCGCGAACACGGGGACCGAGCCGGTTGCCACCTTCACGATGGACGAGGGAGCCGGATCGACCGAGGTGACCTCTTCCGGCCCGGGACGGCCGGCATGGCTGCACGGCGCGGCGACCCTGGGCGGGGCGGGCAAGAACGGCACCGCGCTGACACTGGACGGGACGACCGGGTACGCCGAGAGCAGTCTGCCGGCCATCGACACCACCCAGAGCTTCACGGTGTCGGCCTGGGCCAAGCCGACTGAGCACCGCCAGGGGGAACTCGTCGCCCAAGCAGGGACGTACCAAAGCGGCTTCGTCCTAGGGATGCACGCTGGGGGCGAGGCCATCTTCGAGTGGCCCACCGTCGACAACAACACCGACGGCACACCATGGCAGTGGGCGGTAGACGACACCCCGCTTCCGCTGGGGGAGTGGAGTCACCTGGTCGGCGTGTACGACAAGTCTGCGGCCCAGATGCGGCTCTACGTCGACGGTGAGCTCCAGGCGACCGGGAACGGCGTCACACCGCTGGCAACGCATGGTCCACTGCAGATCGGTCGAAGCCTCTATAACGGTTTCTTCGTCAACAATTGGCCGGGAGCCATTGACGACGTCCGGGTGTTCGACCAGGCCTTGTCCCACTCGCAGGCCCAGCAACTCGCCGGCGGCACCGTCCCTGCGGGTACGGGCCTGGTGGCGGACTGGAACATGGACGAACCGGCGGGCAAACCCGTGGTCTACAGCTCGGCCGCGCCGTGGAAGGCCACCCTCCACAACGGCGCCACGCTCGGCGCGCCCGGGCAGGTGAACACCGCGCTGCAGACGGACAACACCGCCCAGCAGTACGCCGCGACCGAGGGACCCGTCATCAACACCATGCGCAGTTTCGCAGTATCGGCGTGGTTGAAGGCCGATGGCAGCGCTACCTCGCCCAGCCGCAACTTCACCGCGGTCTCGGCGCGCGGGGAATCCAAGAGTGCGTTCTACCTGAAGTATGTCGAGGCGACAGGCCGGTGGGTGTTCGCCCGCACCGCCTATGACAGCGATGAAGCAGGCTGGTACCAGGCCACCTCCAAGGATCTTGCGCAGACCGATGAGTGGACGCACGTGGTCGGGGTGTACGACGACGTCTCCAAGCGCCTGCGGATCTACGTCAACGGTGTACGCGGCACCGACAGCGCCGAGGTCACGTCCCGCTGGCAGGCGACCGGCGGCCTGGAGATCGGACGCTCCCAGTGGGGCGGCGCCCCCGTCGACCACTGGGCGGGCGAGATCGACGACGTGCAGGTCTACGACCGGATCGTCGGCGACCGCGAAGCCGAGGAGATGGTCACCCAGCACCCGGTGCTCAAGGCCCGCTGGCTGCTGAACACCGATGGTGCAGGGGAGACCAAGGACGGTGCGGGGCCGGGGCTGGTGCTGCACAACGGTGCGTTCATCGATCCGGCGGCCGGGTTCAAGGGCTGGGGTTCGGAGGCGGGATTGAAGCTGGACCCGGCGGTGAAGGCGTTCGCCGAGACCGCCGATCCGGTGGTGACGACGAACGAGAGCTTCACGGTCGCCGGATGGGTCCGCAACGCGGGCCGGCCGTTGCAGCCGGCGACGGTGTTCTCTCAGCCGGGTGCGGCGACGGATGCGTTCGCGTTGCGGTATGTGCCGGGTGAAGACCCTGAGGAGCAGGGCGTCTGGCAGGTCGTGATGCACAACTCCGATGACGGGTCGGCGGGTGCGCTGTCGGCGTCGCATTCGGGGTTCGTGGTGGCGGACTGGGTGCATGTGGCGGTGGTGTACGACGCGTTGCGCGATCGGGTGAGCCTGTATGTGGACGGGCAGCTGGAGCAGACGTCCGAGAGTGTGTCCCAGCAGGACCAGGTGATCGGGTTCAAGGCTGAGGGCAACGGCGGGTTGCAGGTGGGCCGTACCAAGTTCGGCGCGGCCGATGGCACCGAGTACTGGACTGATGCTCTGGATGACATCTGGGCCTACCAGGGCGCGCTGACCACCGAGCAGGTCCAGATGCTGGCCGGCGGAGTCGAACTCCCCACCGACGACGGCCCCTAGCCCCGGCGTCCGCCGCTGCGCCCTGTACGGAGCGGCGGACCGCCCCTGCCCCCCCAACCGATTTCTCTTCTGCTGATCGCATAATGCGCCCCGGGCCATGGGGCGGTGGCGATGGAGGACGTCGTGAACGCAGGCCGCAAGAGGCTGGTACTGGGATCGCGCAGGGTCGTGACCGTGGTCGCGGCCGTGGTGGCGATGGCGATGCCGGCCGGGCTGCTGTCGGTGCCACCGGTGCTGGCCGACCCGCCCCATTCCCAGCGCCCCAAGGCGGCCACTCATGAGAAGCCGGTGCCGGGTCATGACCTGAAGGTCCGGCCCCGCAAGACCGACCCCGCCGAACCCGGGCCCGCGGCCAGGGCCGCATGGCCGAAACCGGGAGCCGCCGAGGTCGCCGTCCCCTCCGACCCCAAGAGCTCCGGTGCCCGTGCGGGCACGCTCCCCGTGCGGGTGTTGGCGCCGGGGAAGCAAGCCCATGCTGCGCGGGCTGTGCCGGCGGCGGACCGAGTGCGTGTGCAGGTCCTCGACCGGCAGACCCCCCAGCGGCTCGGGGTGGACGGTCTGGCCTTCACGGTGGCGCGCACCGATGCCGGCACCCCGGGCCGGGCAAAGGTACAGCTCGACTACTCCACATTCGCGCAAGCATTCGGTGGCGCCTACGGCGCTCGGCTGCGCCTCACCCAGCTGCCGCAATGCGCCTTGACCACGCCCGACACCCCCGAATGCCGCACCGGCGAGCCGTTGACAACCGACAACGACGCGGCGGCCAAGACCCTGACCGCCGAGGTGGACGCCGCCCCGGCGGCCCCTTCCGGTGCGCGGACGGCGGCGGCCGGGCAGAACGCGACGCTGCTGGTCGCAGCCGCTGACTCCGACAGCTCCCAAGGCGACTACAAGGCCACTTCCCTGAAGGCGTCGGCAACTTGGAACTCCGGTGGAAACAGTGGCGACTTCACCTGGTCGTATCCGATGCGCGTCCCACCGACACCGGGTGGGCTTACCCCAAAGGTAGAAATTTCCTACTCCTCGGCGAGCGTGGATGGCAAGACCGCTAACAGCAATGGGCAGCCCTCGTGGGTGGGCGAGGGCTTCGATCTGTGGCCGGGGTATATCGAGCGGCGTTACAAGTCGTGTGAGGACGATGGCGCCCCGAAGGACGAGTGGGGTATTTCGCCAGGAGATCAGTGCTGGGGTTATGACAACGCGACGGTCACGTGGAACGGCAAGGGCGGGGAGCTGATCAAGGCCTCCGACGGTTCCTGGCGGATAAAGGGTGACGACGGCACCAAGTTCGAGAAGCTCACCAGTTCGGCGACCGGCAACGGTGACGACAACGGCGAGTACTGGAAGGTCACCACGACCGACGGCACCCAGTACTTCTTCGGGTTGAACCGCCTCCCCGGTTGGGAGACCGGGAAACCGGAGACGAACTCGACGTGGACGTCCCCGGTGTTCGGTGATGACTCCGGCGAGCCGTGCCATGACTCGTCGTTCGCGGGTTCGTGGTGTCAGCAGGCGTACCGGTGGAATCTCGACTATGTCGTCGACCCGTCCGGGAACGCGATCAACTACACCTACGGCACCGAGACCAACCACTACGGCCGCAACCTCAAGGCCGCCGACGAGACGCCCTACACCCGCGGCGGGTACCTGAAGACGATCTCCTACGGGCTGCGCAAGGACGCGCTGTTCGCCAAGGCGCCGGCGCAGGTCACCTTCACCACCTCCGAGCGCTGCATCCCGGACGCGAATTTCGACTGCGACCCGTCCAAGATCGGCGACAACCCCGACAAGTGGTGGGACGTTCCCTGGGACCTGAACTGCAACTCCGGCCAGGAATGCAAGGACGCCCACGGCACCCTGTCGCCGACGTTCTGGTCCCGCAAGCGGCTGACCAAGGTCACCACGCAGATCCTCAAGCCGGACGCCTCCGGTTACCGGCCGGTGGACTCCTGGGCGCTGGACCACGAGTGGAAGCTGGCCGACGTCGAGCGCGACCTGGTTTTGAAGGAGATCACCCACACCGGTCACGCCGCGACCGATGGCGGCGATCCGGTGACGTTGCCGAAGGTGACGTTCAACCATGTCCAGTTGCCGAATCGGCTGGACAAGACCGGCGACGACATCCTGGCCTACATCCGCTACCGGCTCGGCGCCATCTACGACGAGTCCGGCGGGCAGATCGACATTTCCTACTCCGACCCCGACTGCTCATTGAGCGATCTGCCGACGCCGGAGACCAACACCACCCGCTGCATGCCGGTCATCTGGACACCACCGGGCCGCGAGGAACCCATCACCGACTGGTTCCACAAATACGTGGTCACCTCCGTCATCCAGACCGACCGCACCGGCCTGGCACCGGACATGGCGACCAAGTACCAGTACCTGGGCGGCGCGGCGTGGCACTTCGACGACGATGACGGGCTGACCAAGGAGAAGAACAAGACCTGGTCGCAGTGGCGCGGGTACGGCCAGGTCCGCACCCTCACGGGCGGCTTCGACAACCCGGCCGCCCAGACCGACACGTTCTACCTGCGCGGGATGGACGGGGACCGGAAGAACAAGGACGGCGGGGAGAAGAGCGTCACCGTCTCCGACGGCGAAGGCGGCACCTACACCGACCACGACGCGCTCGCCGGGTTCACGCTCAAGACCGTCCAGTACACCGCCCCGGGCGGGAGCATTCACGCCAAGACGGTGAACACGCCGTGGCGGGTGCAGACCGCGTCCCGCACCCGCTCCTGGGGCACGACCACCGCGAACGTGACCGCCGTCGACACGACCCATACGTGGACGGCCAAGGACGGCGGCGGCTGGACCGAGACCAAGACCGACAATGACTACACCGCATCAGGCCCAGGCGTCGGGCGACAGACCATGGCCAACGACCTCGGTGACACCGGCACCAGCAGCGACGACAGGTGCACTCGCATTTCCTACGCGGACGATAACGGCGCCTGGATGGTGTCGTTCCCGTCAAGGGTGGAGATCGTGTCGGTCGCCTGCACGGCCACTCCCGACCGGCCTGCACAGGTCGTGTCCGACATGCGTACCTATTACGACAGTGGCGGCTTCGGTGCCGCCCCGTCCAAGGGCGATATCACCAAGGCTGACCGACTCTCCGGTTACGACGGGGCCACACCGCAATACGTGACTCAGGCCACCACCTCCTACGACTCCTTCGGCCGGGCCACACAGGTGAAGAACGCGCTGGGGCAGGTCACCACCACCGTCTACACCGACACGCAAGGTCTGACGACCAAGAAGCAGACCACTACTCCGCCGGCCACGCCGGGCAGTGCCTCCACAGCCTTGACCACCACCGAAGAGTTGGACCCGGCGTGGGGGGAACCGACCCGCAGCATCGACGCCAACGGGCTGCAGACCGACCTGGTGTACGACGGGCTGGGGCGGCTCGTCCAGGTGTGGCTGCCCAACCGCTCGAAGGCCAATAATCCCCACCCGAATTACGCGTTCGGCTACCAGGTGGCCGAGGGGCAGATCGTCGCGGTCACCACCAAGGCGCTGACGGCGTCCGGCGGGCAGCGGGTGGAGAAGATCGAGCTGCTGGACGGGTGGCTGCGCTCCCGCCAGACCCAGGCCCCCAGCCCGGACGGCCGCCTGATCACGGACTCCTTCTTCGACGAGCGCGGCCAGATCGTCAAGGCCTACACCGCTTACCCCGCAGCGGGGGCTCCTGAGACCGCCCTGTTCGGTGTCGGGACTCCCGGCAACGTCGAGTCCCAGACCCGCACTGAGTACGACGGCCTGGGTCGCGAGACCGTCGAGAAGGCGATGAAGGGGAACGGGTCGCAGCCCGAGCAGGAGCTGTGGCGCACCACCTACTCCTACGGCGGCGGCAACCGCACCTCGGTCACGCCGCCTACCGGCGGCACCCCCAGCTCGCAATTCGTCGACGCCCGCGGTCAGGTGATCGAACGCCGCCAGTACAAGGCCGCCACCCCCACTGGGGACTATGACTCGACGACCTACACCTACACCCCGGCCGGGGAGATCGCCTCGGTCACCGACCCGTCCGGCAACACCTTTACCAGCGCCTACGACGTGCGCGGCCGCAAGATCCAGACCACCGACCCTGACAAGGGCACCAGCACCTTCACCTACGACGACCTCGACCGCGTGGTCTCCACCACCGACGCACGCGGCAAGAAGATCTTCACCACCTACGACGGCCTCGGACGCAAGACGGCCACCCACGAAGGCGCCGCAGACGGACCGCTGCTGACCTCCTACACCTACGACACCGCCACCCGGGGCAAGGGCAAGCTTGCCAAGTCGATCCGCCATTACGACGGTGCCCAGTACATCAACCAGGTCCACGGCTACGACACCCTCAGCCGCGTGGAAGCCGCCGCCGTCACCATCCCCTCCCATCAAGGGGCGCTGGCCGGGACCTACCTGTTCACCACGAACTACAACCTCGACGGCACCATCCAGAGCAGCACTCTGCCCGCCGCCGGTGGACTGCCCTTGGAAGCCCTGGTCAACACCTACGACACCTGGCTCCGGCCCACCCGCATGGCCAGCACCAAGGCCACCTACGTCAACGACACCGTCTACACCCCCACTGGAAAAGTCTCCATCCTGGAACTAGGGACCGCGCCGAAACGCGCATGGCAGACCTTCACCTACCAGTACGGCGCCCAGCGCCTGGACACCGCCAAGACGCTGCGTGAGGGCATCGACGGCGACGATCGGTACGCGACCTACCACTACACCGACTCCGGCAGGATCACCTCCATCACGGACAACTCCCGCGACGGCGTCGACAACCAGTGCTTCACCTATGACCACCTCCAACGCCTCACCCAAGCCTGGACCCAGGGCAGCACCGACGCCTGCGCGTCCGAACCGGCATCATCGCTCATTGGAGGTCCAGCCCCGTACTGGCGCAGCTTCACCTACGACAAGGCTGGGAACCGCACCGGCGAGACCCGCCACGGCATCGCCGGCACCGCCGACACCACCCGCACCTACACCTACGCACCCGCCGGCCAAGGCAACCGCCTCACCCAAGTCACCCAGACCGGCCCGACCGGAAACCGCACCGACACCTACGGCTACGACGCCACCGGAAACACCGCCACTGTCCAAACCAGCGACGGCAGCCCCACGACCCGCACTCAGACCTTCGATTGGGACACCGAAGGCGAGCTGGCCAAAGTCTCTGAAAACGGCAACGACGAAAACCACATCTACGACGCGGACGGCAACCGCCTCATTCGCAAGGATCCCGCTGGGACCACGCTCTACCTGCCTGACGGTACCGAACTACACACCCTAAGCGGTGCGACCACCGCCACCGGCACCCGCTACTACGATTTCGCCGGCCAGACCGTCGCCATGCGCACCTCCGACGGCACCATCACCTACCTAACGGGCGACCATCAAGGTACGGCTCAGGTCGCCGTCAACGCGGCCACCCAGGTGAGCACAGTCCGTCGGCTCACTCCCTTCGGATCAATCCGCGGCATGGACGAGGACGCCACTTGGCCAGGCGACAAGGGCTTCGTGGGCGGTACCCGAGACACCACCGGCCTCACCCACCTCGGCGCTCGCGAGTACGACCCCGACACCGGCCGCTTCATCTCCGTCGACCCCCTCATGGACCAGGCCGACCCCCAGCAGATGAACGGCTACACCTACGCTAACAACAACCCTGTCACACACGCCGACCCCGACGGGCAATGCCCACCCGACATCTGCGGTGCCGGCTATGTTCCGGTCGGGCACAAGAAGCCGCTGATGACCGGAGGCTGCGGCCACGACTGCGGGGATCCTCCCCCGGGCTTCACCTCATCTATCAACAAGCCGGTGCACGTTCGTTGGGGCGACACTGTCGTCCACGCCCGGAACTCCATGGCTTACACCGCCGCCCTCCAGCGGATGATGCAGCGCGTCTACATGAAATACGCGGGCACTCTGGGACCGCTGGACCCCCAGCTCATGCCAACGTGCGCCACCGAAGGTACAGCTTGCTTCCCCGGAGACCTCGGCAGGCTGGGAAACTTCGCGAATCTCCTCTGCCAGATCGGCGGATTCACATGCGAACGCATGTCGGGCCTGGAATTCTTCGGTGTCGGGATGCGCAGCTTCGTCGACCTCGGCGGCTTCGGGAAAGATGGCGGAATCACCGGTGCCAACGGCGGCGGCCGACGATCTGGTGGACGAAGCGGAGCAAACAGCGGCGACGGTCAGTCCGGCGGCGCTAAGAACGGTAGACCTCCCGCCGCGGAGACGCCTTCCGGCTCCTGCCCGGTGAGCAGCTTCGTGCCCGGAACGACCGTTCTCATGGCTGACGGCAGCCGCAAACCCATCGAAGAGATCGAGGTCGGCGATAAGGTCCTCGCCACAGACCCTGTCAGTGGTGAGACACGAGCTCAACCCGTTCTGGGTACTATCACCAGCAAGGGCGAAAAGAACCTGGTCCAGATCACCATCGACACCGACGCTCCCGCGCTCGGCTGGATGACCGACGAAGAACCCAAGGACGGGGCGTCCACACTCCTCGCCGCCAACAGAGTTGGGAGCGGGCTCGTCATCGCGACCGCCCACCACCCCTTCTGGGTCGCCGATGGTATTAATGCCTGGGTGGAGGCTGGCGACCTCGAGCGTGGCATGTGGCTCCGCACAAGCGGGGGCGCCTACGTCCAGATCAGCCACGTCGAACATCTGGCCGTGCACCACCAGCGCGTCCACAACCTCACCATCGCCAACACTCACACCTATCATGTTGGAGTGGGCGTTGCAGTCCTCGTCCACAACGCCGGATGTGTACGAAGTTATTCGGGCCATGCCAGGGACCAGATGGAGGCTCGCGGCCTGACGGAGGACATGGTGGAACAGACGGTGCGAACCGGAAAGAAGACCAGGGGCAACAGGCCGGGCACGACGAAGTACAAAACCAAGAAGATCTGGGTCGTCCTCAACACGAACGGCCATGTGGTCTCTGCGGGGAGAAATTGAGCGAAAGCATAGAGCGGAACGCCAAAGTAAAGATCTCGACGGAGGTCGATGCACTCTACATCAAGCTCGCCACCGATATCCTTCCGGGCGAGTCGGTAAAAAATGAGTCCTTTACACTGAGGAGTCGAGAATCCGAGGTGATCTTCGACCTCTCCGCTGACAACCAGCTGCTCGGGATCGAGATTCTCGGCATTGAGGGCCTACTGAAAGAATGAGTCGGGTGGTACCGGACTGCGGGTCCTGAACGGTGCCTCCGCCGCACCAAAGGGATAGGAATACTTGCATGGGCGCAGATGGGCGCGCCTGGGCCGCCCCACCGGAAGCCGAGGCCGGGGAGTAGTGGATTGCTCATATCAGCGCTGACGCCGAATAAACCTCTCTCTATGATCCAGATGTGGTCACCGGGTACGTGACTTTCTTCGCCGCCGATTTCGCTGACGCGCTGGGCGTGCGGCCGCTGGGCGAAGGCCAGGGGATCCAGATCCTCCTGGAGAGCGCTGACTGTCTGGAGCCGCTTCCCCGTTAGCCGGCGGACCTTGCCCGGCCTACGGGTGGACGGGCGTGAGAGTTTCTTGGTGGGGCAGTGGCGTGGGGCGGGGTGGGGCGTCAGGATGCTGGGGTGAGTTCGCCGCCGCCTGGGATGCCGTCCATGCCGCCCTATCGAGGGGCAGCCGGGGTTCCGCCGGGTGGGCCGCCGCCCGGGATGCGGGCCGGGCCGCCGCCGCCGAGGCCCGAGCCGTTCGTGCTGCCGGGGCCCTGGTACCGGATCCAGGCGATTCCGGCGCCGCAGCGGGACGGGTCGGCCGAGTGGGATTTCGTGAGCGTGCTGCCCGCGGCGCTGTCGGCGGCGCGGCGGGGCAGGCCGTTCGTGGTGGGGTGGCTTTCGGCGGGGGCGGGCGCGCCCCTGGAGCTGATCACCAACGCGGGGCCGATCGGGACGCCCGAGCCCGGGGTGGAGACGCACGGGCTGCTGTTCCCGAGCGGGGCGCGGGGTGTGCCGATCGGGGACGGGTGGCTGCGGCAGGCGGAGCGGATGGCGTGGACGCGGTGCGCCGGGCGGCTGGCGCCGCCGGGGGCCGAGGGCGGGTCCGGCCTGTTCGAGGCGACGCTCGTGACGTTGATGGAGCGTCCGTTCGGGTGGTTCGTCGTCGCCGATCCCTGTGACGAGCGGATGATCGACGAGGAGATGCGGGAGCTCCACCACGAGCTGCGCATGCTCCGCAGGGGGGAGGACGAGCACGCGCGGCTCGCGGTCGCGCGGGCCGATCAGCGGCTTGCCGAGCTGGACGCGTTCCGTGAGGCCGGGCTGTGGCAGGTCCGGGTGGTGGCGGGGGCGGCGTCGCAGGACGAGCTGGGGCAGATCGCGCCCGTGCTGGTCGGGTCGATGGAGCTCGGGCACCACCCCTACCGGCTCAGGTCCGGGCACGGGAGCGGGTCGTTCGCCGAGATGCTCGGCCCGGGGACGGCGCCCGTGCCAGTGCGGCCGATGGGGGAGTCGGAGCAGCGGTTCCCGTTCGTGGCGACGGCGGGGGCGCTGGCGGCGCTGGCCGGGCTACCGCGCAGGGAGGTTCCCGGGCTGCGGGTGCTGGAGGCCGGGTACTTCGACGTCACGTCCGAGACCGAGCCGCAGGGCGGGGAGCCGCAGATCGAGCTGGGCGCCATCCTGGACGGTCAGGACCGGGAGGTCGGACGGTTCACCGTGCCCCGCTCGACCATCAACCGGCACGTGTTCGTGACGGGGGCCACGGGGGCCGGGAAGTCGCAGACCGTTCGGCATCTGCTGGAGCAACTCACGCGGGCGGGCATCCCTTGGCTGGCCATCGAGCCGGCGAAGTCGGAGTACGCGGCGATGGCGGGGCGCATCCAGGACCTCGGCGGGCCGGTGACGGTGGTGAATCCGTCCGATCCGGTCTCGGTGCCGCTGTCGGTGAATCCGCTCGCGCCGGAGCCGGGATATCCGGTGCAGGCGCACATCGACATGGTGCGGGCGCTGTTCCAGGCCGCGTTCGACGCGGAGGAGCCGTTCCCGCAGATCATGGCGCAGGCGCTCCAGCGCGTCTACGAGAACAACGGGTGGGACGTGGTGACGGGCGCGGGCGTGCCCGGGTCGCTGATCGAGCCCGCGGTGCCGACGCTGGAGCAGTTGCAGAACGCGGCGCTCCAGGTCATCCAGGACGTCGGGTACGGGCGCGAGCTGATGGCCGACGTGCAGGGGTTCGTCGACGTGCGGCTGCGGTCGCTGCGCATCGGGTCCGCCGGGCGGTTCTTCGAGGGCGGGCACCCGGCCGACATCGGCGGGATGCTGCGCGACAACATCGTGCTCGCCATCGAGGACGTCGCGAACGACGAGGACAAGGCGTTCCTCATGGGGACGCTCATCATCCGCATCGTCGAGCACCTGCGGATGCGGGAGCGGAAGCGCGACAGGGCGACCGGGTCGGTGCTGCGGCACGTCATCGTCATCGAGGAGGCGCACCGGCTGCTCCGCAACCGGGGGCCCGAGCGCGGCAGCTCGCACGCGGTCGAGCTCTTCGCCGGAATGCTCGCCGAGATCCGCGCCTACGGCGAGGGGATCATCGTCGCCGAGCAGATCCCGACGAAGCTCGTCCCGGACGTGATCAAGAACACGGCGCTGAAGGTCGTCCATCGGCTGCCCGCCTTCGACGACCGGCAGCAGGTCGGCGCGGCGATGAACCTCGACGGCGACCAGTCGCGCGAGGTGGTGTCGCTGCGGCCCGGGGTCGCGGCGGTGTTCGCGGACGGCATGGACCGCCCGCTGCGCGTCCGGGTGCCGCTCGGCGAGGGGCGCGAGGCGGAGCTGCCCGGTCCGCCGCCGCCGGTGGACGGACGGCGCTCCGCCGCCTGCGGCTGCGAGTGCCGGTCCGGGCGCGCGTGCACGCTGTTCGAGCTGCGCGAGGCCGACCTCGTCGCGAGCGGTCCCGACTGGGCGTGGCTGCGGCTGTGGGCCGACACGCTGGTGCTGGCGCACGTGGTCAACCGGCCGCTGCCGGCCGTCCCGGCGGAGCTGGGCCGGGGCTGGTCGCGGCTGGCGCCGCGGCTGCGCGAGTGCGCGCTCGCGACCGTGCTCGAAGGGGCCGTGACCCGGCGGTCGCGGTCGCTGCGGTCGGCCTACCCGCCGGCGGATCTCACCGCCGCCGCGGCGGAGGTCGCGGGGCGGCTCCTCGGCGGTGCCGCGCCCGGCGGGGCGCCGGGGCCGCAGTGGATGATCCCGCAGGTCAAGTGGCTGCACGAGCTGGACCGCCTGTTCCCCTACGGCGGCGGGGCCCCCGACAAGCACGCGCCCGCGCCGCCGCTCGACTACCCGCTCGCCGGGCTCAAGCAGCCGCCGGACGCCAGGCTCGGCCACCGGCTGCGGGCCCTGCGCCGCCATCCGCTGTCGATGGAGCTGGCACGCAACCGGCCGATCGCGCTCACGGCCCTGTACGGCGACGACGACCAGGCGGGGTTCTACCAGGACCTGTCCGTCGTCGCGATCGGCTTCGACGAGGACGAGCAGATCGACCACGTCGCCCGGACGATGGGCGTCGCCGAATGGCTCGAACCCGTGCTGAGCTGGTACGAGCGCTTCGTCCACCCCTTCGAGGACCCGTCGGCGGGGCTCCCCTTCCTCGGCCGGCCCCGTGACGCGGAAGAGCCCGACGGGTCGTGACCAAGTGTGGCCATATGGCCACGAATCGGTGCTTATTCACGTGTCGGCGGCATGATCTGGATAATTTCGTCCGCATGACCGTGGAGCAGGCGACCCCCGGCGCCGCGCCGCCGTTCTACCACGCGCAGCCCGGCGCGCAGGCGCCACGGCAGCCGATGCAGAACACCACCCGCTACCTGTGCGCCGCGGTCTACCTCGACCAGCGGATCGGCGACCGCGTCATCGCCGAGTTCCTGGACGACGAGAACCGCGCCGTCGTCCCGTCCTACGGGTTCGACGTCGAGCCGGTGCTGCTGCACGCGCTGCGGGCGCGCCGCTACCGGCTCGTCCGCGACGTGGTCCTGTGCGGGATCTGGTTCGGCGCGCTCGTCTTCCTGCAGTTCCTCGCCGTGGGGTACTTCTTCGTCCTGCTGCTCCTGGCCGGCCTGGCGGCGGTCCCGTGGCGGAGGCTTCCCTGGCTGTGGCGGGTGGCCGTGGCGTGGGTCGGGTTCGTGGTGGTCCCGTGGGCGGTGTTCGGCGTCGTGTTCCTCATCGTGGGCGAGCAATGGGCCGAGGAGTCCGGATTCACCGGCTACGAGCAGGAGCGGACGGAAGGGCCCCTTGAGCTCCTCCAGACGGATCTGGCCGTCCCGAGCCTGGCCGTCCTCACCATGGTGCTGGCCCTGACGATCATCGGGCATCTCGCGGCCGTCTACGGGGTGCTGGCGCGCGACCTCGCGCCCGGCTCCACCGCCGAGCCGCCGCGCACGTTCAGCGAGCGCGCGTCGCGGGTGCTCGCCCGCGTCCGGTCCGCGCAGCGCGGCAACGTGACGCTGCACTCGGGGACGAACCCGTTCATCGGCGCGGGCGACCTCACCTCGCCGTGGGCGCGGGCCTGGTCGATCGTCCTCGAACTGGACCGGCCCGCGTCCGGCCCCGTCGACCTCACCAAGGGCGCGGCGGACGAGACGAAGGACGCCGCCCCGCCGCGCGTCGACCCGATGACCATGCACCTGCGGGTCAGGGATCGGCTGCACGCCATGCGGGACGAGCGGCCGCCCGGCCGGGCGAGCGCCGATCCGCTGCCGCCGAACGAGCGGATCACCGCGCTGCTCACCGGCATGCACATCGCCGCGCGCGGGGAGAGCGTGCGGCGCAGCCGTCCGGCCGACCCGGCGACCGCGATCACGCTGCCGCCGAACCCGCTGATCGACCCGTCGAGCGGCCTCCCGTTCTCGATGGCGACGCCGGAGGCCGCCGAGGCGCTCATCCGGCATCCGCAGTCGCACGTCCGCTGCTTCCAGCGCGTCACCGTCGGTGCCCACGGGCAGGCGGTGCTCGGCCGGGACGGGCGGATCGTCGCGCCCGCCGAGGAGCAGGACATCTCCCTCACGGCCTTCATCTACCTGGCGGTCGAGGGCCGGATGCTGTATGGGCACTTCGCCGCGACCGTGCTGCCGCCCGTCCGGCGCGAGTTCCGCGTCGTGGACCTGCTGCCCGCCTGGGGCACCGGGGGCCAGGTGCTGCGCGCATTCACGCGCGCGCGGCACGGACTGCTGCGCACGATGGCGCTGCCCGCCGTCCGCATCGTCGCGACCGGCTGGGCCATGGCGCGCAGCCTCATCGCCGCGACCGTCGCGCAGTCGTCGGCGCAGCGGCTCGTGCACGACTACGGCGCGCGGATCAGCGTCCGGGAGCTGTGCGCCGCCGACGAGTTCGACACCTACGTCCAGGAGATGGACGCCGACAAGTACACCCGGCTGATCGAGTGGCGCGTCAACGAGGCGCTGCTCGACTACCTGGGCGACGAGTGCGGGCTGGACGTCTCGGCGTACCGGGCGCAGGCCGGCGTCATCATGAACGAGGGCGTCATCATGACCGGCGGCACGATCAACGGGCAGGTCGCCGCCGGCGGCCGCGTCGACCAGCGGCAGGGCACCGGCGCCCGCCGCGGCAACCCCTGACCTTCCAACCGGAGGCGCCATGAGCGAGCACGGAGACCGGGGCATCAGGATCGGCGGCAACGCCAACGTGTCCGGGCAGGTCGCGTCGGGCGACAACGTCACGCAGTACCAGCAGGCGGGCGCCGCCGGGCCGGCGGCGGACGTCGCGGCCGCGCTCGACCGCCTCGAACGGCTGCTGGCGGCGCACGAGGGCGAACTCGCCGAGCCCGCGCGGGCCCGCCGCGACCTCGCCGACGTGCGCGAGGAGGCCGCCTCCGGCGACCCCGACCCCGAACGCGTCGAGGGCGCCCTCGCCCGCCTCGGCCGGCGCGTCGCCGGGGTGGCGGTGCTCGCGGAGGCCGTCGGCGCGCTCGGCGCCGCCCTCGGCGCGGGCGGCTGACGCCTCCGCGCGCTCACCCGAGGCCCGGCGGGCTCAGCGACGCCGCGGCGGGCTCAGCGACGCCGCGGCGGGATCAGATGTCGCTCTCGGTGCGGGCGGGCAGGCCCGCCTGCTCGGCGATCGGCGTCCAGTACCCGATGAACTCGCTCTTGGCGCTGCTCGCCCGCTGGTTGACGTCCGCGACCTCCGAGTCGGACGGGCAGCCGGGCGCGACGTCGAGGTAGCGCTGGTTCGACGCGGTCGACGCCTCCAGGGCGCGGATCAGCGCCTCCTTCATCTGCGTGCCGTTCCGCAGCGCCCCGACCTCCAGCTCGCGCGCCTTCTCCAGCTGGCCGCGCCGCTCCTCGAGGATGCGCTGCAGGCCGCTCGTCGTGCATCCCTCCTGGACGACCGTGCCGAGCGAGGAGCGGGTCGCGCCCATCGACTCCAGCAGCTCGTTCACGGCTCCGGCCTGCGCGTCGACGTCGCCGGCGTCGCCGGTCTCGGACACGGTGCCCTCCGACGCCGGCGCCGACTCCTGCGGCGCGGACTGCTGCACCGCCGCCGACGGCTGCCGCGGGCCGGCCGAGCCGCTCGGCCACAGCACGATCGCGAGCGCCACGCTGAGGAGGACGACGGCTCCGGCCGCGCCCAGCAGCCACGGGGTCCTGCTCCGGCGCGGCGGCGGGGGCGGCTGCCAGATCGGCGGCTCGGCCCACGGCTCCGGGGAGAGCTGCGTCGACGCCCACGGCTCGGGGGAGAGCTGGGTCGACCGCTCGGTCTCGTCCGACGGCGGCATCGGGGTGGTGAAGTCGCCGCCCTGCTCCCACGGGGTGGGGCTCTGCGCGGCCCACGGCGGCGGCACCGGGTCGCGCGGGACGGGCACCTCGCCGAACGGGCCACTGCTCGGCGTCTCACCGGGCGGGGGCCCGGCGAACGGGTCGCGGGCGGTCGCGTCGAGGGCGGTCGCGTCGTCGTCCGGTGGCAGCGGGGCGTTGCAGCGCATGCACGCCGGCGACGACGACGCTGTGTCGGTCCCGCAGTTCGGACACCGCATGACGGCTCCCAGCCCCCCGTGAAAACGATCGGTCACAAGATAACGCGCGACCATGGAGCCGGGGCGCTTCGTCCCCTTTCGAGACCCGGCCGTAACCGGCCGTCACCGCCCGTTACACGCGCAGCCAGCTGCGCTGCGGCTGCCCCGTCTTCTTGGCGACCGGGTTCCACAGGACGACGAACTTCTTCTTCGCCGCGGTCGCGCGCCGCTCCTGCGCCGCCCGTCCGGGCACGTGCGCCGCGCTCGGCTTCGGCTTGCCGTGGCACTTGCGCTGGTTCGCCTGCGCCCACCGCAGCAGGACCAGGTCGACCTGGAGGGACGCGTCCAGCGCCTCCGACAGCGAGCCGCGCAGCCGCTCCCCGTTCGCCAGCTTGTCGACCTTGAGGCTCTTGGTGCGGCCGAGCTGGTTCTGCCGACGCTGCGCGACCTGCTGGAAGCCCTGGATCGCCTGCGGCAGCGTCTTGCACTTGCCCGCCCGGCCGAGCGCCCCGGCGAGGACCCGGCGGGTGGCGACGCTGTCGTCCAGGATCCCGTTCAGCTCAGCGGCCTGCTGCTTCGTCTCGGGCGGGATCGCGTTCTTCTGCGCGACCTGCTTGCTGGACGGCGTCGAGGTCGGCGTCGTGCTGGCGGACGAGTTGTCACCGGACGGCCACACCACGAACACCACGGCCCCGACCGCGACCGTGACCAGCGCCGCGACGGCGGCGATGAGCGGCTTGCTCGGCCCGCCGCCCTTCGAGCCGCCCGGCTGCTGGGACGGGTAGCCGCCGTACTCGGGACCGCCGGGCCCCATCCCGCCCATCGGCGCCATCCCGGGCTGGCCCATCCCCGGCTGGCCCATCCCGGGCTGGCCCATCCCGGGTTGGCCCATGGGACCCATCTGACCCATCTGGCCCATCGGCGCGGCGCCCATGGGGGAGCCGCCGTCCAGGCGGGTCTGGTCGAAGTCGCCGCCGAACCCGCCCTGGAAACCGGGGTTCATGGGCGCGGACTGCATCGGCCCCGGGGCGAGCTGCGTGGCATCGGCGTCCGGCATCGCGGGCGGCTGCGCGGCCGCGGCCTGACCGCCCCATACCTGGGTGGCGTCGGCGTCCGGCTCTTGCGGCTTGCGCGGCTGCGCGAACCACGACTCCGGGACGATCGACTCGGTCGGCTCGGGCGCGTCGGCGAGGCCGAACGGGTTCGCTCCGCCCGAGGGCAGCGCCGGCTTCTCGCTCGCGGGCAGCGCCGGCTGCCCGGACTGACCCGCTCCGGCGCCCCAGGCGGGCGGCGGCGGAACGGTGCCGTAGGAGCCCGAGTCGTCGTCCTCCGGGTTGAACGTCCAGGCGGCGGTGTCCTCGGGGTCGGCGGGCCCGGACGCGGGGGCAGCGGACGAGGCGCCCGCGGCGCCCGCCGGCGGCTCGGGGGACGTCGACTGCGGCCCGCCGAATCCCGGCCCTGCCTGCGCATACCCTGCCTGCGCCGACCCGGCCTGCGCATGCCCTGCCTGCGCATGCCCTGCCTGCGCGTGCCCTGCCTGAGGTGAACCGCCCTGTGCGTAACCGGCCTGTGCGTAACCGGCCTCTGCCGGTTCGGCGTACGGCGAGCCGGCCGGCGGTGTGGCAGCCTGCGGCGAGCCGTTCTGCGGTGTCGGGAAGTCCGGCAGGCCGGCCGGCTGGGGCTCGGGGGCCCAGGACGGCGTGGGCGGCGGCACCATCATCGTCCGGTCGCCGAGCCCGTCGGCGGCACCGGCCCCCGGGGCCTGGTCCGCGACGGGCGCCGCGAGGGGGGCCGCGGGCCCGACCGAGTACACGTCGATCGGCGCCGCGCAGTGCGAACACTTGCCGAGCGTCCCAGGCGTGTCATTACCGCACGTCGGACACTGCATCGCTCAGACCTCGCATTATCGCCGCTTTGCCACGCCTGCGGTCCTGGCCCGCCGGCCGGGACGGGCACCGCTTCCCCGCGAAACCAGCAGGGCTCCCGACAAAAGTAGTGGGTGCCGCCCTTCTCGGATGCGTGGACGCAAATCTGGCACGCCGCAGTCGGAGGTGGCACCGAATCACGACATGTCAGGTCTGGTCAACAATGCCCAGGTTGGTTTACCCCGTCGCGTGTGATGATGCTCACATTGTGCACCGGTCCGCCGGGGAACGCCCGCGAACCCGCCGCTACACCCCCAACGCGCCCGGACGGGTGCGTCCAGCGGCTAGGCTCGGAGCGGTTTTCCGGCGCATCCAGAGAAGACGGAGTCCATGAGCGATCTTCCGCTGCGTTCGCAGCTGGCCGTCGCGCTCGGTCGTACGGCCGCCAAGATGTCCCGAATGGCGGGCCGCGGGGACGGCTCGGTGATCGGCGGACGGGTCGGCCTCCGCCTCGACCCCGAGCTGCTGACCCGGCTCGCCAAGGACCGCAAGCTCGTCCTCGTCAGCGCCACCAACGGCAAGACGACGACGACCCGGCTGATCACCTCGGCGATGACGCCGCTCGGGGAGGTCGCCACCAACGCGTTCGGCGCCAACATGCCGACGGGCCACGTGTCCGCGCTCGCGTCGGCGCCGTCCGCCCGCTACGGCGTGCTGGAGTGCGACGAGAAGTACGTCCCGATGGTCCTGAAGGAGACCGGGGCGAACCTCGTCGCGCTGATGAACCTGAGCCGCGACCAGATGGACCGGGCCGCCGAGATCTGGCTGCTGGCGGGCAAGTGGCGCCGCGCCCTGGAGGCGTCCCCGACCAGCCATGTCATCGCCAACTGCGACGACCCGCTCGTCACCTGGGGCGCGTCCACCGCCAAGAGTGTCACCTGGGTCGCCGCCGGGCAGCACTGGCGCGAGGACTCCTGGTGCTGCCCCGAGTGCGGCGGCCCCCTCGACCGGCAGGACACCGACGAGGACAGCGACTGGGCCTGCCGCCAGTGCCACTTCCGCCGCCCCCGCCCCGACTGGGCGCTGCACGGCGACACCGTCGTCGGGCCGGACGGCCGCCAGTACTCGCTCGCCGGGCTGTCGCTGCCGGGCCGCGCGAACCGCTCGAACGCGCTGATCGCGCTCGCGGTCGTCGCGCAATTCGGCGTCCCGCCCGAGCAGGCCCTGCCGCTGCTGTCGCAGGTCACCTCCGTCGCCGGCCGGTACACGACGGTCGAGCACGAGGGCCGGTCGATCCGGCTGCTGCTGTCGAAGAACCCGGCGGGCTGGCTGGAGGCGTTCGACGTGCTGCAGCCCGCGCCCGGCCCGGTCGCCCTGTCGATCAACGCGCAGGGGCCGGACGGCCGCGACACGTCCTGGCTGTGGGACGTCGACTACCGCATCCTGCGCGGCCGCCCCGTGTGGGTCACCGGCGAGCGCCGCATCGACCTCGCCGCCCGGCTGGAGGCCGCGGACGTGACGTTCACCGTGGTGGACGACATCGACCAGGCCGTCATGGCGGTCCCGCCCGGGCACCTCGACGTGATCGCCAACTACACCGCCTTCCAGAACATCCGAACGAGGTACGGCCGTGTCGTCTGACCGCATCAAGATCGTCTGGATCTACCCGGACCTGCTCAGCACCTACGGCGACCAGGGCAACACGATCGTCCTGGAGCGGCGCGCGGCGCTGCGCGGCATCCCGACCGAGACCGTGAGCCTGCGCTCGGACGAGCCCGTCCCCGCCGACGGCGACATCTACCTGCTCGGCGGCGGCGAGGACCGCCCGCAGATCCTCGCCGCGCACCGGCTGCGCGGCGACGGCGGCCTCGCGCGCGCCGTCCAGTCCGGCGCGGTGGTCTTCGCGGTCTGCGCCGGCTACCAGCTGCTCGGCCACGAGTTCGGCGGCGAGGAGGGGCAGCCCGTGCCCGGCCTCGGCCTGCTCGACATCCGCTCCGGCCGCGGCGAGCAGCGCGCCGTCGGCGAGATCGTCGGGGACGTGGCGGCCGAGCTGAACGTCCCCCGCATCACCGGCTTCGAGAACCACCAGGGCGTCACGCACCTCGGCCCGAACGCGCAGCCGTTCGCGAAGGTCGTGCACGGCATCGGCAACGGCGACGGCTTCGAGGGCGCCTACAGCGGGCGCGTCCTCGGCACCTACATGCACGGGCCGGCGCTCGTCCGCAACCCGGGCCTGGCCGACCTGCTGCTGCGCTGGGCCGTGGGCGCCGAGCTGGCGCCGCTGGACGACTCCTGGGCGGGCCGCCTCCGCGAGGAGCGCCTCCGCGCCGTCGTCGGCTAGCCCCTCGTCCGTAGACCTGCCGTTCCGGGCCCGGTCGTTCCGGGCCCGGTTCGTTCGCGCCAGGCCGGTTCCGGGTGGTTCCAGAGTTTTGTCGACTTTTGGGGCTGGCCGGACGGGCCCGCCGGTGCCACGGTAGCGATCATGATCTGCTGCCGCCCGAGCCGCCGGGCCCTGCTCCGCTGGAGCGCCATCGCCGCGGGCGCGTCGCTGCTGCCCGGCACCGCGCGGGCGGACGGCGGCGCCGTCCGGCCGGTGAACCTGGAACTGGTCACCGTCACCGAGACGACGGCCGTCCTCACCTGGTACACCGGCGTCCCCGGAACCGACGACGGCCTGGGGCGCATGCGGCCCGCGCCGTCCGACGCCGAGGTGCTCTACGGGACCGACCCGTCCCGGCTGACGTCCGTGGCCCACGGCCCGTCAGGCACCCCCTACCACTACGTGGAGCTGACCGGCCTGGAACCGGGCCGCACCTACTACTACAGGGCGCGCTCGGCCGGACAGGACGCGGCACCGACCTGGCTGGCCTTCGGGACGGCGGCGGGCACCCCGCAGGGCGACGTGTTCGCGTTCACCACCCCGCAGCCGCCGCCCGGACGCCACCTCTTCTCCATCGCCCTTTGCAACGACCTGCACCTCGGGGAGACGGTCGCGGGCCTCGTCGGCCAGCTCCCGTGGATCAAGGGCATCGAGCAGGCGCCCGGCCACCCGCCCTACCCCGAGGTCATGGCGAGGGCCCTGATCGAGGACGCCCGGAGCAGAGGCGCGACCTACCTGCTGGCGGCCGGGGACGTCTCCAGCGAGGCGGCCCCCGCCGACCTGCGGAGCGCCAAGGGCATCCTCGACACGTTCGGCACCCTCGGCGGCGACTACCTGGTGGCGCGCGGGAACCACGACCGCGCGCACTCGGGCACGGCCTACGGCGCCTGCTCGCCCGGTTCGTGGCAGGGGAACGACTGCTTCAAGGACGCCTTCTTCCCCTCCGGCCGCACGTACTTCTCGCACGACCTGCGGGGCCTTCGCGTCATCGGCCTCGACACCTACGACAAGCCCGGCGACGGCGGCGACTCCGGCGGGCTCTCGGCGGACCAGCGGGCATGGTTCGAGGCGGAGCTGGCGAAGGAGCCGGACCGGCCGACCCTCGTCTTCGGCCACCATCCGCTCTTCACCGAGAACGACCCGCTCGCGATCACCGGCGCCCATTCGCTGGACGCGGGCCAGTCGCTGCGCATCCTCGCGGCCTACAACCGCACTCCGGGGGTGTTCCTGCACCACGCCGGGCACACGCACCGCAACCAGCGTTCGACGTTCCCGCTCGCGCCCCGGGTCGTCCAGCAGGAGGTGGGAGCGGTGAAGGAGTACCCGGGCGGGTTCACGCTGCTGCGCGTCCACACGGGCGGCTACGCGCTGAACTTCTACAAGACGCGCAGCGACGAGGCGCGGGCCTGGAGCGAACGCAGCCGCCAGGAGCTGTCCGGGCAGTGGCCCCAGCTCTCCCTGGGAAACCGTCCGACCGACCGCAACACCGTTGTGGCTCGCGACTTCTCCGGCCTCGGTTAGCGGTACGGCGCCCAGCGGTACCGCTACTCGGGCTTGCGGCCCACGCCCGCGTAGCACCACTGGCGCTCGGCGCCGGGCGGGACGGTCGCGCGGGGGTCGGGACGCCACAGTGACAGCGTCGTGAGCCCCGGTTCGACCAGCTCGAACCCCTCGAACAGCCGCAGCACGTCGGCGCGGCTCCGCAGGGTGATCTGGTACGTGGCCTTCTCGTACACCGCGCCCGCCTCGCGGACGCGGCGGTCGGCGTCGAAGTCGGCGGTCACGTGCGACACCGCGAGATAGCTGCCGGGGGCCAGGGCGGAGCGGAGCCTCGCGACGATGCCGGGCGGGTCGGCGGCGTCGTCGATGAAGTGCAGGACCGCCAGCATCAGCACCGCCACCGGCCGGTCGAAGTCGATGAGGTCGTTCAGCTCGGGGTCGGCCAGGATCGCGCCGGGGTGCCGGGCGTCGCCGTGGATGACGGTCACCTCCGGCGTCGCCGCCAGCAGCGCCCGCCCGTGCACGAGGACGACCGGCTCGATGTCGACGTAGACGACGCGGGCGTCCGGGGCGACCTGGTGCGCGATCTCGTGCACGTTGCCCTGCGTGGGCAGGCCGGAGCCGATGTCGATGAACTGCCGGATCCCGGACTCGGCCAGGAAGCGCACCGCGCGGCGCAGGAAGGCGCGGTTCTCCCGCGCGAGGAACGGGGTGTCCGGCGCGTGCCGGACGACCTCCTCCACGGCCTCCCGGTCGACGGCGTAGTTGTCCTTCCCGCCGAGCAGGTAGTCGTACATCCGCGGGACGTTCGGCGTCGTCGGGTCAACGATGTCCAGTGTCTTCTCCCCCGTCCTGCCGGAGCCGGGCGATTTTCTGCCCGGCATATCGCGAACTATGCACGAACATGTAAGCATTGTGATCAACTCCATAACAACCGAATCGACCATCCTGACGGCGGGAGAACGCAAATGCGACGTGACGCAGGCATCCCCTCGCGGATCCCCGGGCCGGCCGCGGAAAATGACGGTGCCGCGGCCATCGCGGCGGCGGGCGGGCTGCACAACTACCAGTTGCGACTGCACGCCGAGTACGGGCCGGTGGTGCGGTTCCCGCTGCCCGGCGCGGACGTGGCGGTGTCGGTCGCCGACCCGGTCCTGCTGGAGGCCACGGCGAAGATCGACAAGCGGCCGGACAAGCTGTTCGAGTTCCTCGCGCCGCTGCAGGAGGCCGGCAACCTGCAGACGATCCCCGCCGAGGAGCACGGCCCCTGGCGGCGGACGATGCTGTCGGTGCTGGCCGGGCGGCCGTCCCACGAGGCGCACTTCGCGCAGTTCACCGCGCTGGCGACCGAGCTCGCCGACCGCTGGGCGGCCGACGCGGGGCCGGTCGTCCTGCAGCGGGACCTGAGCGCGCTGTCGCTGCGCATGATCTGCCGGTACGCGCTCGGCAGCGGCGTGGACGACGCGGAGTCCGCCGGACGCGTGGTCGAGGCGTTCGAGACCGTCCTGACCGAGTACATGGGGTCGCCGGGCCCGGCGAGCGCGCGGGCCGCGGAGGCACTGGCCTACCTGCGCGGGACCGTCGACGAGGTCCTCGCCGCCCACCGCGACCGCGGCACCGGCGAGGCCGAGCGCAGCGACCTGATCGCGGCGCTGGCGGCCTCCGGCGAGTCGCCGGCGCGGATCCGCGACACGGTGCTGATGACGATGCTCGCCGCCCACCACACCACCGGCGTCGCGATCTCGTGGACGCTGTACCTGCTGGCCAAGCACCCCGAGGTGGCCGAGCGCGTCGCCGAGGAGGTGGACCGCGTCCTCGGCGACCGGGACGCGCCCGGCTACGCCGACCTGAAGGCGCTCACCCGCCTGGACATGGCCCTCAAGGAGGCGATGCGCCTCTACCCGCCGGGCCCCTACGGCGCCCGGGAGGCGACCGAGGACGTCGTGCTCGGCGAGTACACGGTGCCCGCCGGGACGACGATCTTCTACCCGTTCTGGGCCGTCCACATGAACCCCGAGTACTGGCCCGACCCGGAGGTCTACGACCCGGAGCGGTTCACCCCGGAGGCGTCCGCGGGCCGTCCGAGGTTCGCCTACATCCCGTTCGGGCTCGGGCCGCGCAGCTGCGAGGGCTCGACGCTGGCGATGGTGGAGGCCGAACTCGTCCTGGCCGTCCTGCTGAAGCGGTTCCGGTTCGAGCTCGCCCCCGGCCAGACGGTCACGCCCATCGAGCGCTTCGTGCTGTGGGCCGCCGACGACATCAAGATGCACCTGACCCCGCGCGAAACGGCGAAGTGACCGGCCGCGAACATTGAATCATCAACCAATTCGACGCCGGTCGGTAATTGGCGCAGTCGACCATTCGAAACGATTCGCCGGACGGCTTTCCGGCCCACCGTGAACGCCACCGCGGGCGACCGGCCCCGGCCTCGTGATTCGGTCCTCTTCCGGACGGCCGAATACCGAGAATGCCGCGGACCGGTCGCCCGCGCGGCCGCGCCGCTCGCCGCCACCCATCTCCTCCCGGGTAGTCGCTTTCTCCTAGGTACCTACTATCCGGAGGGTGTTAGCGTCCCCGTCGTCGCAAGAGGCGGCAGTGAGGAAACGGGGAGTTGACCATGATCGTGGTGACGGGTGCGACCGGTAACGTCGGACGGCCGCTGGTGCGGGCCCTGGCGGACGCGGGAGAGCGGGTGACGGCGGTGTCGCGCGGCACCGTCCCGGTCGATCTGCCGGAAGGGGCCGCCCACGTGCGCGCCGACCTGTCCGAGCCGGAGACCCTGCGGCCCGCGTTCGAGGGGGCAGAGACGCTGTTCCTGCACGACGGCGGCGCCGGCGGCCAGAGCCTCGGTTCGCAGGCCGTCCTGGACGCGGCCCGGGAGGCGGGGATCGAGCGCGTCGTCCTGCTCTCGTCGCAGGGCGTGGTGACCAGGCCGGAATCGCCCTCGCACGGGGGCGTCATGGCGGCGCGCGAGCGGGCGGTGCGCGAGTCGGGCCTCGGCTGGACGATCCTGCGGGCCGGCGCCTTCGCGTCCAACGCCTATGGCTGGGCGGAGTCGGTGCGCGCCGAGCGGACCGTCTTCGCGCCCTTCGGCGACGTCGGCATCCCGGTGGTCGACCCGGCGGACATCGCGGCGGTCGCGGCCGCCGCCCTGCGCAAGGACGAGCACGCGGGCCGGATCTACGAGCTGACCGGGCCGGCGGCGGTCACGCCCCGGGAGCAGGCCGCGGCGATCGGCGCGGCGATCGGCGAGCCCGTGCGGTTCGTGGAGCTGACCCGGGAGCAGGCGCACGCGCGCTTGTCGGCGTTCATGCCGGAGCCGGTCGTGGAGACGACGCTGCAGATCCTCGGCGAGCCGAAGCCCGCCGAGCTGCGGATCAGCCCCGATGCGGAGCGGGTCCTCGGCCGGGCGCCCCGCTCCTTCGCCGACTGGGCCCGCGCCAACGCCCCGGCCTTCCAGTAGGCGAGCCCTCCGGTGAACGGCCTTCCGGTAGGGCGGGCCGTCGGTTGAAGGACGGTGTCGGTTGAAGGACGGTGTGGCGCGGCGACCGGAGGCCTGGTCGCCGCGCCACACGCGCGGTGCGCCGGTCAGGCGCTGCAGGAGACCGTCGGCCACGTCCACGTGCCGTTGGTCTGGATGGTCACGCCGAAGTTGTTGCCGTTGCCGTTCGGCCGGGCGGTCATGACCTGGCCGCTGGAGTCCCAGCTCGCGGACGTGTTCCAGGTCGCGATGATCTTCTCGGGGTACGGGACGTTCATCGTGACGGTCCAGTTGCTGGAGCCGGACACCGAGACGTTGAGGTTGTAGCGGTCGCCCCACTGCTGCCCGGCGGACAGGGTCGCGTTGCAACCGCCGCCGCCACCGCCACCGCCACCGCCCCCGCCCCCGCCACCGCCACCGCCGCCTCCGCCGCCGGAGCCGCCGACCGTGATGTTGGAGCTGCCGCTGCTCTGGTAGCCCTCGGTCGCGAGGATCATGTAGTAGTTGAAGCTGCCCAGGTTCATGCCCTTGCTCGCCCAGGCGTCGAAGTGGTTGCCGGTCGTGATGGTGCCGCCCGTCCGCTTCGACTGCCGGACGCTCCAGTACTGCTGGAAGGTCTTCGTGCCCTCGACGGACGGCGCGTTGTACCGCGTCGTCTCATAGATGTCGTAGGTGCCGCCGTCGCTGGTGACGGTCCCCTTGTACGTCCCGGTGGGCCGGTAGGTGCCCCAGTTGTCGACGATGTAGTACTCGACGAGCGGGTTGGACGTCCAGCCGTAGAGGGCCAGGTAGGCGTTGCCGGACGGGTTGAAGCTGCCCGAGTAGTTCACGCTCCGGCGGCCGCCGTTGCTCCAGCCCTTGCCGGCGACGAAGTTGCCGACATTGCTCCAGTTCATCCGGTAGTTGCCGCCGTCGCCGAGGGTCATCGAGGTCGACCCGCCGCCGTCCGTCCAGAAGGAGTAGTAGTAGCCGTTGTTCGTCCCGGTCTGGTTCGTGGTGATGGTCGTGTCGGCGCTGGCGGTGCCGGGCAGCAGCGCCGTGGCCGTCGCCAGCGCCACGGCGCAGGCGCCGATGACCGGCCTGGTGCGGATGAGGGTCGCGGGGCGGCGGCGTCTGCGGCCTTGGCGGGCTGCGGTGTCGCTGGTGGGCGCGCTCTTCATGGGGGTGGGTCCTCACTCGTGACGCGGGCGGCGCGGCCGGGCGGCGCTGGACGACCCGGTCGTCCGCCGGATGGCGGGGGATCGATCGGCGGGGTGCGGGAGCAGGCCCGTCGATGGCGCCAGTGTTCGTCCGGCCCCGGGGCATGTCAACGGTTTCGGAAACATTTCGAAGACGCTGCGCTCGTTCAGTCCGCTTTTCGCCTGCTCAATGGCAGACCGGCCGCTGGAAGTCCAAAACATGGACAACTTGGACGGAAAATCGGTGAATGCCGACCGGCTTGCTTCGAAACTTTCCGTCCCGGCCGTCAGGCACGGGAGAACCGGGCGCCCCAGGCGTGCAGCCGGTCGCGCAGCTCGGGCGGCTCCACGACGTGGATGTCGGCCTCGACCGTGCCGAGCGCCATGATGGGCCATTGGAGGGAGTCCCCGGTCATGCGGACGCGGCACCGGTACCCGCCGGGCTCGCCGCCCACTTCCCCGTCCACTTCTCCATCCGGCTCCCCGTCCAGCTCCTCGACCGTGCACCACCGGCCGATCAGCTCCCGCACGGTGGCGGCCGGGGCGTCCACCAGGACCTCGATCCGGTAGGGGCGCGGCATGTCCTTCAGGCCGCTGCGGACGAACTCGGCGGCGTCCGCGGCGGGCAGCTCGCGGGGACGGAACCGGGCACCGGTCGGCTCGGGGGCGCGCAGGCGGTCCAGCCGGAAGTTGCGCCAGTCGTGCCGCCGCAGGTCGTAGGCGACCAGGTACCAGCGGCGGCCCAGCCGGACGAGGCGGTGCGGCTCGGCCTCCCGGTCGGTGCGGGTCCCGTCGGCGGCGGTGTAGGAGAAGCGGAGGCGCTCGCAGTCCCGGGAGGCGAGCGCGAGCACGGTGAGCACGGCCGGGTCGATGCCCTCCTCAGCGGAGCCGTCCCAGGTGGCGGGGACGGTCACGGCGCGCAGGGCGTCCACCTGGCGGCGCAGCCGGGCCGGCATCACCTGCGCCACCTTCGCCAGGACCCGCACCGACGCCTCGGCGATGCCCTCCACTCGCGTCGCCGCCTGCAGGCCCACGGCCAGCGCGACGGCCTCCTCGTCGTCGATCACCAGCGGCGGCAGCGCGGCGCCGGCGGCGAGCTGGTAGCCGCCGTCGACGCCGCGCGACGCCTCGACCGGGTAGCCCAGCTCGCGCAGCCGGTCGACGTCCCGGCGCAGGGTGCGGACGGACACGCCGAGCCGCTCGGCGAGTTCCGCGCCCGGCCAGTACCGGTGCGTCTGGAGCAGGGACAGCAACCGCAGGGTCCGGGAGCTCGTGTTCGCCATGTTCTCCAGTCTCCCGCACATTGCGGTCAGGAAGTGGCCGCAATCCTGCCTAGCGTGGTGTCCACCGGAACGGGAACGACGAAAGGCGGAGGCATGACCATGGCGGAGCAGACCACGACGGGGCAGACCACGACCGAGATCACCGGCGAGCGCGCGGACCTGCTGGCGACGCTGGCCACGGCCCGCCACTTCCTGCGCTTCACCACCCGCGACCTCACCGACGAGCAGGCGGGCCTGCGGACGACCGCGAGCGAGCTGTGCCTCGGCGGCCTCATCAAGCACGTCACCGCGGTCGAGCGGAACTGGGCGGCCTTCATCGTCGAAGGCCCGTCCGCCATGGGCGACTTCAGCGAGATGACCGAAGAGGACCGGCAGAAGTGGGCGGACGAGTTCAAGATGCTCCCCGGCGACACGCTGCAGGGCGTCCTCGACGCCTACGAGGAGGTGGCCCGCCGCACGGACGAGCTCGTGGTGAGCCTGCCCGACCTCGGTGCGGTCCAGCCGCTCCCGAAGGCCCCGTGGTTCACCGAGACGCACTGGTCGGCCCGCCGCGCCCTCACGCACATCGCGGTCGAGACCGCCCAGCACGCCGGGCACGCCGACATCATCCGCGAGGCCCTCGACGGAGCGAAGAGCATGGGCTGACCCAGGTCGCGGGGGGAGCCCCGGCCCGGCGCGGGTCAGCGGCGGGCGGGCTCCTCTTCACGCGGCCTCTCCTCGCGCCGCTTGCGCAGGGAGCCCGGCTTGGCCTTCTCCTCCGGGTGGGCGTGGACGCGGATGAGGCTCGCGGCCGTGGTGAAGAGCAGGATCGCCAGGATCACGCCCAGGGACAGCGTGGTCGGCATCTCCGGGATGGACTCGCTGACGTCCTCGTGCAGGAACTGCAGGATCAGCTTCACGCCGATGAACGCCAGGATCACCGACAGGCCGATCGTCAGGTACACCAGCCGTTCCAGCAGCCCCTCGACGAGGAAGTAGAGGGCGCGCAGCCCGAGCAGCGCGAACGCGTTGGCGGCGAAGACGAGGAACGGGTCCTTGGTGACGCCGAACACGGCGGGGATGGAGTCCAGCGCGAACAGGACGTCGGTGCTGCCGATCGCGACGAAGACGATGAGCAGCGGCGTCATCACGCGCCGGCCGTCCTCGTGGGCGAGCATCCGCCCGCCGTGGAAGCTCTCGCTCACCGGCAGGATCTTGCGGGCGCGGCGCACGAGGAAGGTGTCCTCCACGTCCGGCTCCTCGTCGCGGTGCCGGATGAGCTGCACCGCCGTCCAGATCAGGATCAGCCCGAAGATCAGGAAGGTGAAGGAGAACAGGCTGATCGCGGCGGCGCCGACCGCGATCAGCACGGCCCGCAGCAGCAGCGCGCCGGCGATCCCGAACAGCAGCGTCTTCTGCTGGAACTCGGGCGGCACCGCGAACCGGCCCATGATGATCACGAAGACGAAGAGGTTGTCGACCGACAGGCTCTTCTCGACGAGCCAGCCGGAGAAGTACTCGGTGCCCGCGGTCGACCCGCCGACCATCCACACCGCGAGGCCGAACAGGAGCGCCACGCCGGTGTAGAACACCGACCAGAACGTGGCCTCCTTGATGTGCACCACGTGCGGTCCACGGACGGCCGCGAAGAAGTCGAGCACGAACAGCGCGACGAGCAGTCCGATCGTCGCGCCCCAGGCCCACAGCGGTACGTCGAGCATGCGGCCGACTCCTCCTGAACGGGTGTCGGCTCACCTATAACCGTTCTGCGCCGCTTCTACCGCGCCCGAGGCGGCGTCCCGGGTGCACGAATCACTCATGCGCATCTGAGTAGCCGCACCGATGCCGCCGGACCAGGCGCGACGCGAAGCTTGCCCGCATGGACACCTCCCGCCGGCGCCCGCTCGCCCTCACCGCCAAGGCGGCCCTCGCCGCCAAGGCGGCCCTGGCCGCCCTGCTCGCGCTCGCCGTGGCCTTCCCCGAATGGGACCGGTTCGCGGACAAGGCGATGGGCGTCCGCGTGGCCGCCTACCCCGCCGCCGTCATGCTCGTCACGCTCGTCTGGGCGCTGCGCGGCCGCGACCGGTCCTTCCCGTGGGACGTGGACCTGCTCGTGACGCTCCCGTTCCTCGTGGACGTCGCCGGGAACGCCGCCGACCTCTACGACACCGTCGGCTGGTTCGACGACGCCTGCCACTTCGGGAACTGGGCGCTGCTGAGCGCCGCGGCGGGCGTCGCGGTGCGCCGCTGGGGCGGCCTCAAGCCGTGGGCGATGGCGCTGACCTGCACGGGGGCCGGCGCCATCGCCGCGATCCTGTGGGAGTTCGCCGAGTACGGCATCTTCATCCTCGACACCCCCGAGGCCGTCACCATCTACCGCGACACGATCGGCGACCTCATGCTCGGCCTCACCGGCGCCACCCTCGCCGCCCTCGTCCTCGCCGTGCGCGCGCGCCTGCACGGTCCGGTGAGCGAGAGCCCGTCTTCGGACGAGCTCCCGTCAGTAGACGAGCACCCGTCAGTAGACGAGCACCCGTCAGTAGACGATGGCCTGGACGTCGTCGAGGGTGATCTCTTCGACGAACGTGGGGGCGCCCGCGATGCGGATGCCGGGCAGGACATCGTCCGGGCCTATGTCGCGGCGGGCCGCGCACTGGGTGCAGAGGGTGACGCGCCCCGCGGAGAGGATGACGGTGAGCAGGTCGTCCAGGGGAGTGGCGTGCGGCAGTGAGAACTCGGCGGCCCGGCCCGGCAGCGCGAACCACGCCGACTCGCCGGTGAGCCACAGCGAGACCGGGACCCCGCTGGCCGCGGCGGCCGCCGCCACCGTGAACGCCTGGTTGCAGCGCTCGGGGGCGTCCGCGCCCGCCGTCACCTTGATCACGAGTGGTCTCGCCATATCGGCACTCTAGTTCCGGCCGGTGCCCGTAGCATCGGCGGTGTGGGTGGCATGGTGAACGCGGGGATCCTCGTCCTCGCCCTCGGGCTCATGGCGGTCGCCGCCGTCCTCCTCGTGATCCGGCTCGGCCGGCTGAAGTAGGGCGGGACGCGGGCGGCGGCGCGCGCCGCTACGCTCGGTGCCCATGGACGTTCCTGAGCTGCACCCGGACCTTGAGCCCCTGAAGTTCCTGCTCGGCACCTGGGAGGGCGCCGGTGTGGGCGGCTATCCCACGATCGAGTCGTTCAACTTCGGCCAGGAGCTGTCCTTCACCCACATCGGGAAGCCGTTCCTGATCTACGCGAGCCGCACCTGGATGATCGAGGCGGACGGCACGCTCGGGCGGCCCCTTGCGGTGGAGACCGGGTACTGGCGGCCGCAGCCGGACCACCAGGTCGAGGTGACGCTGGCCCACCCGACCGGGATCGTCGAGATCTACGTCGGCGACGTGGCGTTCAACCGGGTGGAGCTGCGCACCGACGTCGTGGCCCGCACCGAGTCGGCCAAGGAGGTCACCGGCGGGCACCGCCTGTACGGGCTGATCGGGGAGGACCTCGGCTGGGCGTACGACATGGCGGCCGTGGGCCAGCCGCTCCAGTCGCACCTGTCGGCGCAGCTGAAGAAGGTGTCCTGACAGGGCCCTGGAAAAGAACGATCCCCGGACCTTCCCGCCGGGTGGCGGGGTGATGGACAGGACGGGTCCATCGGTCCGGGGACCGGGTAACTGCCTGGTATTCGCCGGTCACCGTCGCGACCGGCTCCGCCGCCCGGGGGCGGCGGTCCGAGGCGGAACGGCGACTAGCGGACAGCCACCTCGCGAGTCCTACAATCAACCATTGCTTGGACCACCTCCTTTCGCGCGTACCCCGCACGTTATGTGAGCGCGAGCGGTGAGGCAAACAAGTTTTCCGTGGGCTGAATCCTGCCCGGGCGGGCCCGGCGGGCGGGTCCTACACTCGGTGCATGGTCGAGTCGTGGCAAGAGGAGCTGCGGGCCAAGGGGTACCGGGTCACCCCTCAGCGCCAGCTGGTCCTCGAGGCGGTCACCAACCTGGAGCACGGGACCCCCGAGGAGATCTGCGCCGAGGTGCAGCGCACCGCCCGCGGCGTGAACATCTCCACCGTGTACCGGACGCTCGAACTCCTGGAGGAGCTCGGGCTGGTCAAGCACGCCCACCTCGGGCACGGACCGCCGAACTACCACCTCGCCGCCGAGGCCGAGCACATCCACCTCGTCTGCCGGGGCTGCCACACGGTGGAGGACGTCGACCCGCGCGCGGCCGCCGGGCTCGCGGACGTGCTGCGGCGCGACTTCGGGTTCGAGACCGACGTGCACCACCTCACCGTCTACGGGCGGTGCAAGGAGTGCCGCGCCACATAGTCTGGACGCATGGAGAGCCCGCTGCTGAAGACGCCCGGAGCCGTCGCCGCCGACGCGCCCGACCAGGAGATCGCCGCCCACTACGGCGACCCGTCGAAGGAGCAGCGCGCGCTGGAACGCGGGGCCGCGTTCGTCGACCGGAGCAACCGGGGCGTCCTCAAGGTCACCGGCCCGGACCGGCTGCGCTGGCTGCACAGCCTCCTCAGCCAGCACCTGGAGGGCCTGGCGCCGTTCACGCCGACCGAGGCGCTGCTGCTCGACCCCAAGGGCCACGTCGAGCACCACATGTTCGTCGTCGACGACGGCGAGGCGACCTGGGCGCACGTCGAGCCCGGTGCCGCCGCGCCGCTCGCGGAGTTCCTCGACCGGATGCGGTTCATGCTGCGCGTCGAGGTCGCCGACGTGTCCGCCGACTACATGGTCGTCACCGGCCCGCCGCGCGACGGCGGCCCGTCCTGGCCGGACGTGGCGGGGACGCAGACGCGGATCGTCCCGCGCGGCGAGTTCCCCGAGGGGCTCGAACCGTCCGGCCTGTGGGCGTACGAGGCGCTGCGCATCGCCGAGCATCGGCCGCGGTTCGGCCTCGACACCGACGAGCGGACGATCCCGCACGAGGCCGGCTACGTCGAGACGGCCGTCCACCTGAACAAGGGCTGCTACCGGGGGCAGGAGACGGTGGCGCGCGTCCACAACCTCGGCCGGCCGCCGCGCCGCCTGGTGTTCCTGCACCTGGACGGCAGCGTTGACCGGCTGCCCGCGCACGGCGACCCGGTGGAGATCCCGGGCGGCCGGGCGGTCGGCTGGGTCGGGTCGGCGGCCCGGCACCACGAGCTCGGGCCGGTCGCGCTGGCGACGGTGAAGCGGAACGTCCCGGTCGACGCGGAGCTGCTGGCCGGTGGAGTCGCGGCCGCGCAGGAGGTCGTCGTGTCGCCCGACACGGGCGCGAACGCGCAGATCGCGCTGCGCCGCCGCCCCGCGAAACACGGGTAGCAGCGCGCCCCCTGGACGAATATCGTCGGACATAGACGATTTCTGACCGGCCGCCGTCCGGGGAAGGTGGATTCCTACCGATGGTCGCGAACCCGGGGAAGAGGGAACCTCAGGCGGCCAGGCGGGGGACCCGGCGCCGGCCCCGCCGCGAGTCCGCGCTGCTGTGGTGGGCCCTGTTCGCGCTGGTCGCCGGTGCCGCGTGGTGGCTGCACTCCTGGCGGGTCGCGCTGCTCGCCCTCCTGGGCTGGTGCCTGTACCAGTTCATGCTCGTGCCCACGATGTGCCGGGTCCTGAGCCAGCAGGGGGCGGCCTGCACCGAACGCACCCGTGGGCGGCTGTTCGCCTGCGGGCCCGACCACCAGCGGATCCGCAACGACGCGCTGTGGCGGCTCGCGGGGCTGCGCAACCCGTTCCAGAAGGAGCCGCGCGGCGACGAGACCGGGACGGGCGTCGTCGTGGTGTCGTCCGACGTCCGCGGGCGGCTCACACCGCCCGACCGGTTCCTGATCCTGCTCGCCGCCGCCGGGACGGTCGTCGTCCTGGTCGGCATGGTGTACGGGTTCCGCTAGACGTCCAGGACGAGCGTGATCGGGCCGTCGTTGACCAGCGCGACCTTCATGTCGGCGCCGAACTCGCCCGTCTCGACCTTCGCTCCCAGCTCCCGCAGCTCGCGGACGACGGCGTCCACGAGGGGCTCGGCGACCGGGCCGGGCGCGGCGGCCGTCCACGACGGGCGGCGGCCCTTCCGCGCGTCCCCGTAGAGGGTGAATTGGCTCACTACCAGCAGCGGCGCGTTCACGTCCGAGCATGACCTCTCGTCCTGCAGGATCCGCAGGGCCCACAGCTTCGCGGCCAGCTTGCGGGCCTTTTCCGGGCCGTCGTCGTGCGTCACGCCGACGAGCACGAGCAGCCCCGGCCCCTCGATCTCACCGACGACGCGCCCGTCCACGGACACGCTGGCCTGGCTCACCCTCTGGACTACCGCACGCATGACCATGCATTCTGCCGCCTATGGGAGCAACGACGCTCATCACGGTGGCGCCCACGGGTGCGGAGTCCGCCAAGGCGGACGTCCCGGCCCTGCCCGTCACCCTGGATGAACTGGTCCAGACGGCCAAGGAGTGCGAGGCGGCCGGCGCGGCCGTGATCCACGTGCACATCCGCGACGACGACGCGCGGCCCACGCTCGACCTGTCCCGCCTGCGGGACACCGTCGCGGCGCTGCGGGAGAGCACGGGACTGATCGTGCAACTGTCCACGGGCGGTGCGGTCACCGACCCCTACGAGGACCGTATCCGCGTCCTGGACGTCGAGCCCGACATGTGCTCGCTCACCTGCGGGACGGTCAACTTCGGCGACGACGTCTTCATGAACCCCTGGCCGTTCATGGTGGAGCTGTACCAGCGCACTCAGGAACGCGAGGTCGTCCCGGAGTTCGAGCTGTTCGACCTCGGCCACATAGCGGCGCTGCACAGGCTCCTGGACAAGTACGGGCTCCCCTACGGCGGCCACGTCCACTGCGACCTGGTGATGGGGGTGCCCGGCGGCATGCCCGGCGACGCCCGCACCCTGGTCGCCGCCGTCGAAGCCCTCCCGCCGGGCGCGACCTGGTCGGCCACGGGCATTGGCCGGACGTCCCTGCCGGTCCTGTTCGCCGCGCTCTCAGCGGGCGGTCACCTGCGCGTGGGCATGGAGGACACCCTCACCCTGGCGAAGGGCCGTCCGGTGACGGCGAACGCCCAGCTCGTGGAGCGCGCCGCCCAGGCCGCCCACCTGGCCCAGCGTCCCCCGATGGCGGCGGCGGAGGCGCGTGCCCTGCTGCACACCAAAGCCCGCTGATCTTGGGGTTATCCACAGGATCTGATTTCGGTTCCATGGGGCCGGAGGGGTACTTGACCATGGAGTTGAGCGGCCGGCCACCGGGCCGGGCCTGCTTTTCGTAGCGCCGGAACGGCGGGTCGGGGGCTTTCCAGCGGCGGACCGCCGCCCGCGGGCGGCGGGGGCCGATCGATGTCCAGGTCCGGGCCGGTGCCGGTGCGCGCGGACGTTAGGGAGGGTGCGGTGGACGTGAATCCTGTGCTGGTCGAGGTGGAGCGGTCCGGCTTCGTGGAGTCGCGGCACCGGGGGGCCGCGGTCGGGATCGCGGCGGACGGGACGGTCGCGGTGCGGGCCGGGGAGCCCGAGGCGGCGATCTTCCCGCGGTCGGCCAACAAGCCGATGCAGGCCGTCGCGATGCTGCGCTGCGGGCTCGACCTGGACGACGAGCTGCTCGCGCTCGCGTCCGGCAGCCACTCCGGGGAGGACTTCCACGTCGAGGGCGCCGAGAAGATCCTCGCGGGCGCGGGGCTGGTCGCGGACGACCTGCGGTGCCCGCAGAGCTGGCCCATCGACCTGGAGGCGCAGCAGGCGGTCGCGCGGCAGGGCGGCGGCCCGTCCCGGATGCGGATGAACTGCTCCGGCAAGCACGCCGCGATGCTGGCGACGTGCGTCGCCGCGGGCTGGCCGACCGGCACCTACCTCGACCCGGGGCATCCGCTGCAGGAGGCGGTGCGCGAGGTCGTCGAGGAGCTGGCCGGGGAACCGGTCGCGGCCGTCGGCGTGGACGGGTGCGGGGCGCCGCTGTTCGCGGTGTCCACGGCCGGGGTCGCGCGGGCGTTCCGGGCCCTGGTACTGGCCGGGCCGGGCACGCCCGAGCGGCGCGTCGCCGACGCGATGCGCACCCATCCGCAGTGGACGTCCGGCACCCGGCGCGAGGAGCGGCAGCTGATGGACGCCGTCCCCGGCCTCCTCGTCAAGTGCGGCGCCGAAGGCGTCGACGCCTTCGCCTACAGCGACGGCCGGGCCGGCGCCGTCAAGATCGACGACGGCGCGATGCGGGCGCGGACCCCGGTCACCGTGGCGCTGCTGCGCTCCCTCGGCGTCGACGAGCCGGGCCTGGCCGAACTGGCGACGGTCGAGGTACGCGGCGGAGACGGCGTCGTCGGCTCCGTCCGCCCCGCCCCCGGCGCGTTCTAGCCCGGTCGGTCCGCGTGCGCCGGTCTCCCGACCGGGAGGCCCGTCGGTCGGTGTTCAAGAGACGACCCCGGCCGGGACGCCGGCCGGGGTCGGTTCGAGGGCTCTAGCGTTTCTCGGGTGTCCGCTTGAGGTCCTCGATCTCCTCCCTGAACACCGTCTGCTCGTACAGGACGCCTTCCGGCCAGGGCTTCCGCGGCTCGCGGCCCGGCTGGGGGTTGTCCTTGCGGAACTCCTCCCACTGGCCGTCCCGCGCCGGCGGGTAGCTGTGGGAGAACATCCCGGGCCGGTAGGTGTACATGCCGCCCTGCTCCATGCCGCGGTGGTTCTGCTGGTCGTTGCGGCGGTCAGGGTGGATCTTCCGGGACCCGGCCGTCCGGGTCACGTAGAGGCGGGCGATCGTCAGGACCGTGCCCACCACAACGATGATCCAGACCCACCTGAGCGCGACGCTGGGCGTGGCCGTGTCGGCGAGGGTCGCGGCGAGCATCATGGTCCACCTCCCCATGGCGGTATCGGCCCCAATGTGGGGTCAATTAGGGATGTGTCCGCTAATTTCCGAGTTAACCCCCTCGAGGGCCTTCGCGGGGGCACCGACCGTCCGGAGGCGGCCCGCCGCCACCCCGGGCACCGCCATGCCGACGCAGACCGCGAGGACGCCGACCATCGGAACGCTCCATCCGCCGGTGGCGTCGTGCAGCGCGCCGAGCGCGAGCGGGCCGAGCGCCGCGATGACGTAGCCGACGCCCTGCGCCATCCCGGACAGCTGCGCCGCCACCTGCGCGTCGTGGGCGCGCAGGCCGATGAACGACAGGGCGGCGGCGAACCCGAGGCCCTGCCCGAAGCCGAGGATCACGGCCCAGCCCCACACCGACCCGATCGGCGCCCAGGCCGTCCCGGCGAAGCCGACCAGGGCCAGCACCGCCGTGGCCAGCACCAGCGGGCGCTGGTCGCGCATCCGCCGCGCCAGCACCGGGACCGCCAGCGACCCGATCGCCTGGACGCCCGCCGTCAGGGCGAGGACGTATCCGGCGGCGGTCTCGTCCATCCCGCGGTCCTGGCAGAGGGTCGGCAGCCAGCCGAGCACCACGTAGGCGAGCAGCGACTGGAGGCCCATGAACACCGTGACGTTCCAGGCGAGGCCCGACCGCCAGACCAGCGCCGTGACGCCCTGACGCGACACCACCGGCGGCGCCGACCGGGCCGCGTGCGCCGCCCGCCGCGCCCGGGGCACCCACAGCAGCCCGGCGAGCGCGGCCGGGACCGCGAGCAGGCCGAGCGGCAGCCGCCAGCCGGAGTCGAAGGCGTGCTCGACGGGCACCACGATCCCCGACGTCAGCGACGCCCCCACCGTCACCGCGACCGTGTAGACCGAGGTCACCGTGGTGATCCGCTCGGGATGGTCGCGCTTGATGATGCCCGGCATCGCGATGTTGCCGATGCTGATCGCGATCCCGGCGACCAGCGACCCGGCGAACAGCGCGGCCGGGCCGTCCAGCAGCCGCAGCACCAGCCCGCCGACCAGCAGCGCCATCGCGCTGACCAGCAGCGTCTCGCCGCGCGGCGCCCGCGGCAGGAACGCCGCGACCAGCCCGTAGGAGCCGAAGAAGACCAGCGGCAGGGTGGTGAGCGCGCCCGCCGCCGTGCCGGACAGCCCGAACTCGTCGCTGATCTCGGTCAGCACCGGGCCGACCGCCGCGAGCGCCGGCCGCAGGTTGACCGCCACGAGGACGATCATCAGGAGGGAGCCGGCCAGCCCGGCGCGCCGCGCGGTCACCGGGCCCCGCCGAGCAGGGTCTCCAGGACGGCGAGGGTCGGCTCGACGACGGCCGCCGCGGCCGACGCCGCGGCCTCCGGGTCGCCCGCGGCGATCGCGTCCAGCACGGCGCGGTGCCGGGCCGGGCCCGCCTCGGGGACGTCGTGGTCGAGCCGGATCGCGCGCATCGACTCGTGCAGCCGGTCGATGAAGTACCGCATCGCCTCGATCAGGACCGGGTTGCGGGACGCCTCCGCGACGCCCAGGTGGAACCGCGCGTCGGCGGCGCCGAACGCGTCCGGCTCGGTCGCCTCGTCGCGCGCGCGGAGCAGCAGCTCCAGCCGCTCGAGATCGGCGGTGGTGCGCCTGCGGGCGGCGAGCCGCGCCGCCTGGACGTCGTAGGCGAGCTGCACCTCGAACACGTCCCGCGCCGACGCCCGCGCGACCCGGCGCAGCAGCGGCCGGGGGTCGGCGCTGCTGCGCACGTACGTCCCGTCGCCGCGCCGCACCTCCAGCACCCCGACGTGCGTCAGCGCCCGGATCGCCTCCCGGACGGCCGGACGGCTCACGCCGAGCTGCGCGGCGAGGTCCAGCTCCGCCGGGATCCGCTCGCCGACCGGCCAGGAACCGGCGCTGACCTGCGCCTGCAGCTGCTCCAGCACGGCGTCCACCGTCGAGCCGCTGGAAACGGGACTCAACCCCACGAATCCTCCCAAGTAAGACGTCAGACATCTTACGTGGGGTGATCAGGAACGGTCAGCGGGGTCCGCGCCCGCCGAACAGGCCCCGCTTCCTGCGGCGCCCTCGGCCTTTCCGCCGGTGCGAGGGCCGCCGGACGGCCTCCTCCTCGGCGCGGGCCTGCTCGGCGAGGGCCTCCTCTTCGGCGCGCGCCTGCTCGATGTGGGCCATGACCTGGCGGTGCGTCACCGACGGCGCCGGGTCGCGACGGGTCCGCTGGGACGGGCTGCCCTGGAGGATCCCGCCCTGGACGGGCCCGCGGTCGGACAGGCGGCCGGTCGGCGCCCGCCTGCGCGGCGGCACGCGGGACGCCGTCAGCGTGACGGCCACCCAGAAGATGATCGCGAGGAAGATGACCGCCGGGCCGACGTAGAGGCCCCAGGAACTCCCGAGGTCGCCGCCGTCGGGCGGGGGGAGCTGGTCGGCCAGGATCATGGGGCGGCACCTCCTCGCCCCGGCCCTACCCCGCGTCAGGCGGTTAACCGCCCGGCGCCGGTCACATCCCGCGCGACTGCGAGATGGAGCCCGAGGTGGCCAGCGTGAACGTGCGCATCGACTCGGCGAACTTCGACAGGTCCCACTCGGCGGGGCCCTCGTACCAGTACAGGTTGTCGGCGCCGCGCTCGCCCGCGTCCTTGACCGTCTCCGCCCACTTCGGGACGGTGCCGAACACGACCGCGTACGGCAGGAACCGGGAGAACAGCGCGATCCGCTGCCGGGACGCGACGGCGTCGCCGTCCGGGACGGCGCCGCGCTCCAGGAACGCGCGGAACCCGATCGTGTGCGCGAGGACCGTCGCGCCGCGCGCGGTCTTGGCCGGCATGTACTGGCCGCCGTAGGCCAGCGCGGCGCCCGCGATGATCAGTGCGAGGCCGGCCAGGGCCCACTCGCTGGTGAGCGCCAGCGCGACCGTCGCGGCGATGCCGAGCAGCGTCACCGCGATCCCGGCGATCGTCCAGCGGGACCGGACGGTGTCCGGGCGGCGCGCGAACCAGCCCTGCTTCACCACGTCGTCGTACATCGCGGACCTCACCTGCGCCAGCTTCGTCGCGAACGTCCCGCCGAGTTCCGACAGCTTCACCGCGTCGCGACCCGTCCCGTCCGGGGCGGTCAGCAGCGCGTCCAGCAGGATCCGCTCGTAGGGGAGGAGGTCGACCTGGGGGCGGTCGAGGCGGCGCAGCGTCCAGTCGAGGCGGCCGGTGACGGCCCGGTCCTCCTCCTCGATCAGCAGGTAGCCGCGCACGGCGAGGTCGACGATCGTCGCGGTCACGTCGATCACGTCGGCCTGCTCGTCGATCAGCGTGCCGATCTGGCCGGGGCGCACCCCGTCCGGCGGCTCGAACTCGGTCCCGGCGAGCGGCGCCTGGTCGCCCTCGGCGGCCTTCCTGCCGACGACCCGCGCGTCCCGCCCGCGCAGCAGGTAGAGGGCGGCGACGCCGCCGAGCAGCAGCACCACCAGCCCGGCGAGCACGGAGCCGGTCACGGCGTTCACGGAGAACGCGGTCGCGACCGTGTGCCGCCGCTCGTAGAGCGCCTTGCCGCCGGTCGTGCCCGCGGGCAGGCCCGCCACGACCGTCAGGTACTCGCCGGGCAGCATGCCCTGCTGTGCGTAGACGCCCTGCGTGTGCGTGTGGTTCGTGTAGTACTGCGTGCAGCCGATCGTGCTGCCGATCGGCCCGGTGAAGCAGTTGACGTTGCGGATCATCGCGCCGCCGTCCACGGTGGCCTTCGCCTCGTCCACCGGGACTTTCCAGCCGCCGATCACCGGCCAGCGCAGTTCCTCCGCGCCGCCCATCGGGGTGATCGCGCCGCGCAGGTCGTACTCCAGCACCACCGTGCGGTCGCCGTTGAGGGCGCCGTCGGCGGTCACCTTCACGGTCGTCCGCGTCTCGCCCTCGGATGCGCTGACCCGCGTCGGCCCGCCGTCGGGGCTGCTCGCCCGCAGGTTGTCCAGCTTGTAGACGCGGTCCTCGCTGAGGCTCTCGTGGACGCGGGTCTGGAACGCCCGCTGGAAGCCCTTCTGCCCGGCGAACCGGTAGACGACCGTCTCCTTCACCTTGACGGTGCCGCCCTTGCCCGCGGTGAGGACGACCTGGTCCTTGAGCACCCGCTCCGCCGGGGCGGCCGCCCCGGCGCCCGACCCGTCCGCCGCGGCGGGGGAGGCCGACAGGGGGATCAGTACCGCGGCCGACAGCACCGTCGAGACCGCCACCGACACCGTGGCCGAGACCCTGGCCGCCAACCTGGCCGGCCCCGTGGCCGGCCCCGTGGCCGAGACCCTGGCCGCCAGCCTGGCCGACCCCCTAGCCGACCCCGTGGCCGAGATCCTGGCCGACACCGTCGGGACGACCGGCCGGAACCGGAACAACGCCGCAAGAGCAGACATGGCCGCAAATAGTATCGGCAACGCGTGCGATGATTCTGCGCTATGGCAGGTCAATACCCCCCGCCGCCCCCATCGTCGCGGCCACCGGCCCCGCCGTACGGCCGTCCCCCTTATGGCGGGCCCCCGCAAGGTGTGCCGCCCTACGGTGCGCAGCCGCCAGGTGGCCCTGGGTACGGGTACGGGCCGGGGTACGGGCAGCCTGCCTACGGTCAGCCGCAGTACCGGTATGTCCCAATGCGGCCACCGCCGCGCCGCAGCGCGGGCGGGACGATCGCGGGCATCTTCGGCGGGCTGACGGCGCTGGTCGTCCTGGCGATCGTGGGGCTGTCCCTGTTCGGCGGGACGCAGGGTGCGGTCGGCACGGGACCGACCACCGCGTCCGGCGGCGGCACCGAGTCGGGGTCGCCCAAGGAGAAGGCCACCAACAGCAAGCTCTACAAGAGCGGGCCGCTGACGTCGGTCAGCTGCCGCCTGCCGCGCATCCTGCCGTCCGCCGACTCGATGCGGCAGTTCATGGACACCCTCAGCGACTGCCTCGACAGCGCGTGGGCCAGGCAGTTCCAGAAGGCCGGGATCTCCTTCAACAAACCCAACCGCGTGTTCTGGGTGAACCCGGGGCGCAGCCCCTGCGGCACCTACCCGGCGCCGGGCGCGTCCGCGTTCTACTGCCCGGCGAACAACACGATGTACGTCGGCTTGAATCACGTGGTCGAGACGTCCGGTGGCGAGCCTCTCTCTCACTACGCCGTGTACGCGCGGGTCATCGCGCACGAGTACGGACACCACGTCCAGGACCGTGCCGGGATCCTTCTCTACGGCGACCGGCAGATCGAGACGGGCGACACCGCCACCGGCAACGAGGCGAGCCGCCGCATCGAGCTGCAGGCGCAGTGCTTCGCCGGCGCGTTCCTCGGCTCGGAGCGGTCGACGCTGCCGATGACCCGGGAGCAATACGTCGCGATGATCATGGACGTGCGAGGCCGCGGCGAGGACCGCAAGCCGGTGGCGGAGCGCGACCACGGCTCCGGCCGCCACTACGCGGGCTGGGTGGTGACCGGGTTCAACGGCCGCGACCTGACCGTCTGCAACACCTGGATCGCCCCGGCCTCCAAGGTCGACTGACCCGCCCCGACCAGCGATCTTTCCGGCCTTTCCGACCTTTCCGGCGTGTGAGGCGATTCACCACGAAGTGCTAGCAAGGGCGCTTGCAATTGCAAGCACCATGACGCACTGTGGAGTCATGGCAAGTTCGAAGGTCGGCTCCATCGGGGAGTACATCCGGGAACAGCGGACGCGCGCGAAGATCTCGCTGCGCCAGCTCGCGGACGTCTCGGGCATCTCCAACCCGTACCTGAGCCAGATCGAGCGCGGCCTGCGCAAGCCGAGCGCCGAGATCCTGCAGCAGATCGCCAAGGGGCTGCGGATCTCCGCCGAGGCGCTGTACGTGCAGGCCGGCATCCTCGAGGACCGCGAGGCCGACACCGACGTGATGGCGGCCGTCCGCAGCGACCTCCTGCTCACCGAGCGGCAGAAGCAGGTCCTGCTCGACATCTACGCGTCGTTCCTCAAGGAGAACGAGGCCACCGGAGTGACCGGCACCGGGCCCGCCGACGCGGCCGCCCAGAACGGCCGGGCCGCCCCGGAACCACCAGAGCCGCACGAACCCAAGGGAAAGGAAGAGGTCGGATGACGCTGGCCAGCAACCTCCGAGCGAACAGGGCCGTCTACACCGTGGCCGGCGCCGGCGACTTCGCGGTGGAGAAGCTCCGTGAGGTCCCCGGACAGGTGGACCGCTACCGCGAGCAGGTCCGCGAGACCGTGGAGCGCTACCGCGGCGAGGTCTCCCGGTACCAGCAGCGCGTCGAGGCCAAGGACCTGCCGGGCGCCGCGGTCGCGTACGCCACGCACGTCGGCACCCGCGCCGTCGAGTTCATCGACGAGCTCAGCGAGCGCGGCCGCAAGGTCGTGAACCGCGAGGCCGTCGAGGTCGCCGAGATCACCGAGTCCGAGGCCAAGCCGGCCGCCCGCGGCCGCACGGCGCCGCAGCGCCGCGCCAACGGCACCGCCCGGCAGAGCCGCACCACCGCGAAGAAGTAACGGCGCCGCCGTGAGGGCCCGGCCGGGAACATCCGGCCGGGCTCCTTCGTCTGTTCCAGCAGGCAGGCCGCGAGGGGGGCGCCCCGGCGGCCGGTGCGCATAGGGTTGGGCCCGTGAGACGCCGTGTGAGCGACGCGCCGTGTGAGCGGCGGGGTGTCGCCGTCCGAGACGAGCAGGAGCGCTGATCGCCGATGGAGGGCTTCAATGTCCTGGACTACTTCTTCTGGCTGCTGCTGATCATCGCCTTCGTGATGGAGGCGTGGGCGCTGGTCGACTCGCTGACCGTGCCCGAGGGCGCCTACGCCGCGGCCGGCAAGTGGCGCAAGCGGCTCTGGATGATCGTGCTGATCGTCGCGACGGTCGTCGGCGCCGCGTACGCGGTCGCCCCGGCGGCGCTCGGAGCCAGCCCGATCGCGCTGCTGATCGGGATCCTGCCGGTCGCCGCGTTCATCGCCGCCGCCGTCTACCTGGCGGACGTCCGGCCCGCCGTCGCCCCGTACAAGAAGAAGAACGGCGGCCGCGGGGGTTCCCGATCCGGCCCCTACGGCCCCTGGTGACCTCTACCGTGAGGCCATGAGCGAGACCCTCGGACGCACCACCCGGCTGGAACTCGACGACCAGGCGCTGCGGGAGTGGGAGGCCGTCGTCCTCGACGCGGGCCCCGACGGCATCGTCCTCGACCGCTCCGCCTTCTATCCGGGCGGCGGCGGGCAGCCGCCGGACCACGGCGTCCTGCTGTGGCAGGGCGTCCAGACGCGGATCGCGGGCGTCCGCAAGGGCGACGACCTGGTCCTCATCCCCGTGGAGGACGACCCGATCCCGCCGGTCGGCACCGTCGTCCAGGGCGCCGTGGAGGACGACCGGCGCACCGCCCTCATGCGCACCCACTCGGGCCTGCACCTGCTGTGCGGGGTGGTGTTCCGCGACTACGGCTGCCTCGTCACCGGCGGCAACATGGAGCCGCTGACCGCGCGGATGGACTTCGATCTGCGCGAGGTCCCGCCCGGGTTCAAGCAGGCGGTGGAGGACGCCTGCAACGCCGAGGTCGAGGCCGACCGCCGCATCGACGTCAGGACGCTGCCGCGCGCCGAGGCGTTCGAGATCCCCGACATCATCCGCACCGCGACGAACCTCGTGCCGCCGGAGGTGTCGGACGTCCGGATCGTCGACATCGTCGGGCTCGACACGCAGGCCGACGGCGGGACGCATGTCGGCTCCACCAAGCAGATCGGCCGGATCACGGTCGCCAAGGTCGAGAACAAGGGGCGCGGTTTCCGCCGCCTCCGCATCAAGATCAGCGACTGACGCCCGGGGCGCCGGGGAACCGGCCGGGTCTAGGGGGACGGTCGGGAGAGCGCTTCGACCGAGACCAGGCCGTGCTCCATCATGTCCACGGCGCGGTCGAGGGCCGTCCGCATCGAGAGCGGGTCGTACCCTTCGCGGCGGCAGTGCGCGACGACCGCCTGCATGCCGCCGATCGCGATGCCGGACGCGGCCACCGCGTCGATCTCGGAGATGCCGGGGCACAGGTCGCGCAGCAGCCGCTCGATCACCTCCTGGGCGTCGGTCATCCGCTGCAACGCGCGCGCCCGCAGCGCGGGGCGCTCCAGGACGAGGGCGATCTGCACGGGCCCGTAGTCGCGGTGCTCCGCCACGACCGCGTTGAGGACGTCCACGACGCTGCGCCGGATCGTCTCCATCGGCGTCTCGCCCGGGGTGCGGCGCAGCCGCTCGGAGACCTCGGCCAGCCGGTCGTCGATCTCCGCGAAGACCACGTCCTCCTTGGACGGGAAGTAGCTGAAGAACGTGCGGGGCGCGACGTCGGCGGCGGCCGCGATGTCGGCGATCGTCGTCTCCTCGTAGCCGCGCTCGGCGAACAGCCGCAGCGCCGCGGTCGCGATGGCCTGCCGGGTGCGCTGCTTCTTGCGCTCGCGCAGGCCGGGGCGCTCGCCGCCCTGCTCGCCGCCCTGCTCGCCGCCGGGCACCCCGCCGGGCACCCCGCCGGGCTCGCCGCTGGGCGCCCCGCCGGGCTCGCCGCCGTGCTCCGCGTCCATGTGACGGATATTACCAGGACTGCAAACTTGCACGTATTGCAAATCTGCACTGATGGGTGTTCTCTGCCAGCATGGCGCGATTCCTGGACGCACTGGGGCGTCTCTGCGTGCGGCGGCGGCGCACCGTGTTCGAGCTGTGGGTCGCCGTCATGCTCGGCACGGGCGTCCTCGGCCTGATGTACGGGGGCATGTTCGTCCAGCAGAGCACGCTGCCCGGCACCGAGACGCAGCGGGCCATCGACACCCTGCGCCAGGACTTCCCGGCGATGACCGGGCCGACCGCGACCGTCGTGTTCCACGAGACATCCGCGGCGAGCCCGGCGGACTGGCGGGTCGCGCTCACCATCGGCCGGTCGATCGAGAACATCGCCGCGCTGAAGCGGGTCGCGTTCGTCGAGAACCCCTACGCGCAGGGCATGGGCGGGCTGAAGGACGACAACGCGGTCGTCGTCCGGCTGAACCTCACCGGCTCGATGAGCGATGTCGGCCACGCCGACCTCGACGCGCTGAACCGCGCCGTCGAGCCCGCGCGGATGGCGGGCCTGGAGGTCAAGTTCGGCGGCATCACCGCGATGATCCTCAACCAGCCGAAGGGCGGGCCGCAGGAGGGCGTCGGGATCGTCCTCGCGCTGGTCGTGCTGCTGCTGGCGTTCGGGTCCTACCTCGCGGCGGGCATCCCGATCCTGGTGTCGCTGTGCGGGATGGCCGTCGCCTACTCGCTGATCCACTTCTCGGCGTCGCTGTTCCAGATCGCGCCGACCGCGCCGATGGTCGCCGCGATGCTCGGCATCGGCGCCGGGATCGACTACGCGCTGTTCATCGTCACCCGGTACCGGCAGCAGCTCGCCGAGGGCGACGACGTCGAGACCGCGGTCGGCCGGGCCATGGCGCACTCCGGGCACGCCGTGGTCTTCGCCGGCGGCACCGTCGTGTTCGCGATCTGCGGGCTGTTCCTGTCCGGGATCGAGTTCATCGGGCGCATCGGGATGGCGACCGCGCTCGCCGTCGGCATCATGGTGGTGGCCGCGCTGACGCTGCTGCCCGCCGTGCTCGGCGCGCTCGGCACCCGCATCGACCGGTACCGGCTGCCGCGCGTCCGGCCCGACCGCAGTTCGCGGCGCTGGACGGCGTGGGGACGGCATGTCGACCGGCACGCGTGGCCGTACGCGATCGTCGCGACGCTCGTCCTGCTGGCTCTGTCGGTCCCGACGCTCAGCCTGCGGTTCGGCGTGATGGCCGACAGCATGTCGTCGCCGAAGATGGAGGCCCGGCAGGCGTACGACATCGTCGCCCGCGAGTTCGGCGCCGGGCACTACAGCCCGTTCGTCGTCGTCGCCAAGGTGCCGGGGGAGGAGCAGCGGACCAAGCCGAAGCGCGTCGTGCCCACGGTGGACGGGCGGGCGGGGCTGTCCGGCCTGACGGGGCCGTCCGGGGCGGCGCCGAGCCCGTCGCCGTCGCCCGCCCTGCCGAAGGGAGCGCCGGACCAGACCAAGAAGCCCGACAAGGACGCGGTCCTCATCGGCCAGGAACTGCAGCGGCGGCTGTCGGAGGCGCCCGGCGTCGTCTTCGCCGCCGAGCCCGTGGTGACCGGGAAGACGGCGATCGTGCAGATCGTCCCGCGGGACGCGCCGCACGCCGAGTCGACCACCGAGCTCGTCCGGCACCTGCGGAAGGTGGAGATCGCCGCCGTGCGGGACGCCCATCCCGGCACCGAGATCTACCTGGGCGGCGAGAACCCAGCGATCATCGACGTGGCCGCCACGGTCGGGGACCGCATGCTCACGGTCGTCGTCGCGGTCGTCGGCGTCGCGCTGCTGCTGCTCGTCATCGCGTTCCGCTCGATCATCGTGCCGGTGAAGGCGGCGCTGATGAACCTGCTGTCGATCGGGGCGTCGTTCGGCGTCGTCACCGCCGTGTTCCAGTGGGGCTGGGGCGTCGAACTGCTCGGCGTCGACCAGGCCATCCCGATCATGTCGTTCATCCCGCTGTTCATGTTCGCGCTGATCTTCGGGCTGTCCATGGACTACGAGGTCTTCCTGCTGTCGCGGATCCGGGAGGAGTACGACCGGACCGGCGACCCGCACGAGTCGGTCGTGGTCGGGATCGGGGCGACCGCCCGGCTCATCACCTCCGCCGCGCTCATCATGATCTTCGTGTTCACGAGCTTCGTCCCGCAGCCGGACCCGACGGTGAAGATGATGGCGCTCGGCCTCGCGGTCGCCGTCGCGATGGACGCCACGATCGTCCGGCTCGTCCTCGTGCCCGCGCTGATGAGCCTGCTCGGCCACGCCAACTGGTGGTGGCCGGGACGCGGCCGCCCGGTGCCGCCCCCGCCCGCCCCGCAGCCGCCCCCGGAGCCGGTCGCCGAGCAGTTGGAACTGGAGCTCACGACCTGACCGGCGAGTGTTCCCCGGAGTGCCGGGTACGTGCTGTGGGGGACATTCGGGGGGCCTCATGCGCGTCGCTGCAGTACGGACGGTCTTGCCAGAGCACCACTACGACCAGGACCAGATCACCCGGGCCGTGGTGGAGCGCGCCGCCGCGAAGGAGCAGATCGTCCGGCGCCTCCATGCCGCCACCCAGGTCACCGGCCGCCGCCTGGCGCTGCCCCTCGACGAGTACGTGAAGCTCGACGGCTTCACCGAGGCCAACGCCGCCTACGTCGAGACGGCCGTCGAGCTGGCGACGCGGGCGGTCGGCGACGCGCTCGACCGGGCCGGCCTCGCCCCGCGGGACGTCGACCACCTCGTCTTCTGCTCCTCGACCGGGGTGGCGACGCCCTCGCTGGACGCCCGCGTCGCGCAGCGCGCCGGGCTGCGCGAGGACATCACCCGCGTGCCGATGTTCGGCCTGGGCTGCGCGGCGGGCGCCGCCGGGCTGTCCCGGGTCACCGACTACCTGCGCGGACGTCCCGAGCGGGTCGCGGTGCTGGTGTGCGCCGAACTGTGCTCGCTGACCGTCCAGCGCGACGACGCCTCCATGGCGAACCTGGTGGCCAGCGGCCTGTTCGGGGACGGCGCCGCCGCCGTCGTCGCGCTCGGCGAACACCGCGACACCGCCGGGCACCTGGGGCCGCGGGTGGTCGCGAGCCGCAGCAGGCTCTATCCCGGCACCGAGCGCCTCATGGGCTGGGAGGTCGGCGACCACGGCCTGCGCGTCGTCCTCGCCGCCGACCTCGTCGCGCACGTCGAGGCCACCCTCGCGGACGACGTGCGGTCGTTCCTGGACGATCATGGGCTCGCTCCGGACCGGGTCCCGTCATGGGTCTGCCACCCCGGCGGCCCGCGAGTGATCGAGGCCATCGAGCGGGAGCTCGCGCTGGAGCCGGGGGCGCTCGACATCACCTGGGAGTCGCTGCGGACGCTCGGGAACCTGTCCTCGGTGTCGGTGCTGAACGTACTGGAGGAGACGATCGCGCGGCGCCGCCCGCCCGACGGCACGCCCGGCCTGCTGATGGCGCTCGGGCCGGGGTTCTCCGCCGAGCTCGTCCTGCTGCGATGGTGACGAAGCCCGGGTTCCGGGGCGGGCGGGGCGGCCGTGCCGGGCGTGGCGGGCGTGCCGGGCGTGGCGGGCGTGGCGGGCGTTCGGGGGATCTGTACGGGGTGCTGATCGGGCTCGTCGCCGCGGAGCGGCTGGCGGAGCTGGCCGTGGCGCGCCGCAACCGCGGCTGGGCGCGGCGGAACGGCGGGGTCGAGCACGGCGGGCGGCACTATCCGCTGATCGCCGCCGCCCACGCCGGTCTGCTGGGCGGGGCGCTGCTGGAGGCCCGGCGGGGGCGGAGCCCGTTCGTCCCGCGGCTCGGCTGGCCGATGCTGGCGGTGGCGCTCTCGGCGCAGGCGCTGCGCTGGTGGTGCATCGCCAGCCTGGGTAAACGGTGGAACACGCGGGTCATCGTGGTGCCCGGCATGCCGCTCGTGGAACGCGGCCCCTACCGGCGCATGCGGCACCCCAACTACGTGGCGGTCGTCGCGGAAGGGGTCGCCCTGCCGCTCGTCCACACCGGGTGGCGTACCGCGCTGACGTTCACGACGGTGAACCTGTACCTGCTCAGGACCCGCATCAAGATCGAGAACGAGGCGCTCGGTCACACCGGGACGTCCGACCACGACGGCTGCCAGTGAAGCGTTCACCTGCTCGCCGGGAGGCGCCGGATGGGGGGTGTCCGACTGGTCATGGTTTGACGGCCGCGTGCGTGCGGCTCGTCCGGTTCGTGCTCTCCTCGCGGAACGCCGTGTCGGCGGCCCGCTTGTGGAGTCCCTCCAGGAGGGCGATCTGGGCGGTGGCCCTTTCGAGCAGGGTGCGCAACTGCTCGACGTCCAGGCCCGGCTCCCGGTCGGCGATGGCGAGGAGCGTCCGCCACCCGGCCGCTTTGCCCTCGACGGCCAGCCGGAGCACCTCCATCTCCACCAGATCGCTGAGCGGGGAGCGGGTCGTCACCCGGCCGTTGAGCTTCAGCCGGCCGCCCTTCTCCGCGGCCCACACCGCGATGCTCTTCCACCGGCGGGGCGGCATGTCGAGCGAGCGCAGGATCGACAGCAGCGCCCCGCGGTCGGCGGCGATCTCGTCCGCGAGCGTCCGCAGCGAGCCGGCGGCGTCGGTGTCGCGGTGCGACTGCGCGACGCGGCGCGCCAGGGCCACGCCGGCGGCGGCCGCGGCCAGATGGTCCGTCAGATAGATGTGCAGGAACTTCCGGCTTCCACGTGTGCCCATGCGGGCCCCGTACCCCGGTCCGGCCCCGTAAACGGGTCGGCGGCGTGTTGTGCCCGGGTCAGTGGCGTGCTGTGCCCGGGTCGGGGGGCTCGGGTCAGGGTGGCTCGGGCCGGGTGGCTCGGGCCGGGTGGCTCGGGCCGGGTGGCTCGGGTCAGGGGATCTGCTCGACGCGGACGCCCGGGACCGCCTCGTAGACGTCCGGGTCGGCGGTGATCAGCGGCCACCGGCGCCAGCGCGCGGACCAGGCGGCCTGGGCCGCGTCTATGCCGAGGTTGGGGATCGAGGTGACGAGCAGGCCGGTCTGCTGCGCGATCACGTCGTCGAGGTCGTCCACGTGGACGACCTGCATGCCGGGGAGCCGTTCCAGGACGGTGCGGCCGTGGTCGGGGACGATCTGCCACGCGCGGGCCAGCGCGGTCGCCGGGATCACGATCGTGGCGTGCTGGGCGATGGACGCGCGGAGCCGGGCGCGGACGTAGATCGTCTTGCCGGTGGCGAGGTCCAGGAGTGCGGTCGCGTCGAAGACGTGACCGGTGATCACGCGACGTCCCTGCGGTCCGGCGTGCCGCGTTCGACGAGGCGGTCGACCATCGCCTGCTCGTCGGGGCTCGGCGGGCCGAACAGGTCGTCGATGGTCGAGGCGTCCCGCAGGTAGGCCAGCTTGAGCCGCGCGCCGTCCGCGAGGAAGCCGGACACCGAGGCGATCTTCTTGTCCTCGGCGAGGCCCTGGAGCGTGGCGGCAAGCTCGTCCGGGAGCGTGATGTTGAGTCTCGCCATGGGGCACACAATACACACTCGGATGCCGTCCAGTGTGTACTGGCCGGGTTAGACCGCCGTGCGGGAGCGGGCGGGCGGCAGCGAGAACAGGCCCCGCAGCCTGCGCAGCGCCTCCGTGTCGCCGGTCGCCGTCGCGGTGCCGCTCTCGATGGCCGCGGCGAACGTCCCGCCGCCCGCGGTCAGCTCGACGAAGGCGTCCTCGGCGATCGTGATGACGGCGTCCGGGTGCTGGGCCGGGCCGTGCAGCGCCTCGATCGTCCCGTCGTCGATCCGGGCGTGGAACACCTCGTCGCCGATGCGGAACTCGTAGACGGCGCGGAGCCCGGCGGCGGCCTCGGGGTCGAAGCAGGCGCGCAGGCCGAGGACCGTCCAGCCGGGGTGGAACGTCTCGCCCGGGTGGCGCTCGCCCATCGCCCACTTCAGCCCCCACCGGGCCAGCTCCAGGATCGCCGGGGCGAGTTCCTCGCCGGCCTCGGTGAGGGCGTAGACGGGGGTGCGGGCGGGCGGCGGCAGGGTCGTCTTGTGCGCCAGTCCCTCCCGCTCCAGGTGCTTCAGCCGCGCGGACAGCAGCCCGGTGCCGAGGCCGCGCAGGCTGGCCTGCAGGTCGCCGAACCGCTTCGGGCCGGTGAGCAGCTCGCGGACCAGCAGCAGCGTCCAGCGCTCGCCGACGAGGTCGAGGGTGCGCGCGGTCGCGCAGTACTGGTTGTAGGTTCGCTGTTCCACTTCATCACTGTAGGCTGCGCGCTTCCTGTTCCTGAAGCGTGTCGCGGTGGTCGGTCACGTCGAGCAGCATCTGGGCGAGGGACTCGGGGTGGGTCAGCATGACGTTGTGCGGGCCGTCCACCGTGAGCGTCCGGTATCCGATGGATCGGGCGAACCGGTCGAAGGCGAAGGTCGGCGGTGCGCAGCAGATGGCGGTTCCGGGGATCAGGTCGACGGCGCCGAGCAGCCGGGTCGCATCGGTGAACGTGCGCAGCGGCTGCGGGACGAGGCGCGGGGCCAGCCAGTCCACGTCGGCGGGGTCGGTCACGCCGAACGCCTGCGGGGGCGGTGCCGGGATCCAGCGCTCGTCGTCGCCCGCCTCGGTCAGCGCGCCGATCTGCTTGATGAAGGAGGCGGGGGCGAGACCGAACATGCTCGCGCCGTCCGGGCCCGCCCAGCCGTCCACCAGGACGATGTGCCGGACGCGGTCGGGGCGCGCGTCGGCGGCCTCTCTGACGACCAGGCCCGCGTAGCTGTGCCCGACGAGCACGGCCTTGTCTGGCTTATCTGGGAGGTTGTCGAGGGCGGCAGTGACCAGGCGGACATGGTCGCGCAGGCCGTGGTCGCCGTGCAGATCGACGTTGATCGTGCGGTGGCCGGCGTCCTCCAGGAGGGGGACGACACGGTCCCAGGCCCAGGGGCCGTGCCAGGCGCCGTGGACCAGGACGAAGGTGGTCATAGGGCGATCTCTTCCTTGTCGGTGTCGTTCGCGGTGTCGGTGTCGGTGTCGGCGCGCAGATGGGGGAGGACCTGGTCGGCGAGCTGTTCCAGGCCCGTTTCATGGTCGTCGGTCGCCAGCCGGATCACGAGATGGCGGGCACCGGCGGCGGCGTAACCGCACAGCCATGCGGCGGCGTCGCGGGCCGTGCCGGCGAACAGGGCCTGGATGGACGCGATGAACTCCAGCGATGTGCCGTAGTAGCGCTCGATGCTCGTCCGCATCCGCTGCCGGGCCTTCTCCGGGTCGTCGTCCAGGCAGAGCGTGGCGTACAGGGCGGGGGTGATCCGGCGGGACGACGCCTGGCTGGGTGTCGCCTGCTCGGTTTCCGCCTGCTCGGTTGCCGCGTGGTCGATTGCGGCGAGTTCCTGCGCGTAGGTCGTCGCTTCCGGTGGGTACGGGAGCCAGCCGTCGGCGAGCCGCGCCACGCGGCGCAGTGCCCGGCCGCCGCCGCCCGCCAGCCAGATCGGCGGCCCGCCCGGCCGGGACGGCGGCGGCGCGACCCGGACGTTCTCGAACGCGAAGTGCTCGCCCCGGTAGGAGACCTCGCCGCCCGTCCAGAGCCGCCGCATGACCTCGATCGACTCCTCCAGGCGGCGTCCGCGCCGGGTGAAGTCGACGCCGATCGCCGTGAACTGGGCCTCGGTGGCGGCGGTCGGGAACCCGGCGCCCATGCCGGCGATGACCCGTCCGTCCGACAGCCGGTCCAGCGTGGCCAGCTGGTGGGCCAGCAGGATCGGATGCCGCAGTGCCGGCAGCAGCACGGCGGTGCCGAGCGCGACTCGCTCGGTGGCGTCGGCGACGCCCGCCAGCAGCAGGAGCGGATCGGCGCGGGGCCTGGTCAGCGGGCTGTCGCCCGCCCAGACCGAGTCCAGCCCCAGCGCTTCGGCGCGGCGCGCCTGGGCGATGAGCGGTCGGAGGTCGTGCTCGCCCGCGACGGTCCGGTCACGGGTCGGCAGCAGGTAGCCGATGTTCATCTCGCCTCCTCGTCGGTGCACGACCTTAACTATTGACTTCTTATTTTTGAAGTGCAAGATTCTGATACCGGTAGTTGAGGATGAGAGAGGGAGTTGCGATGGCGAAAGCGGCGTACACGGCGGAGGCGCACGTCTCCGGAGGCCGGAACGGTCACGGGCGCACGTCCGACGGGGCCCTGGACCTGGACCTGCGGATGCCCGCCGAGATGGGCGGGGAGGGCGCGGGCGCCAACCCCGAGCAGCTGTTCGCGATCGGCTACGCGGCCTGCTTCGGCACGACGCTCGACCTGCTCGGTCAGCGCGACGGCTTCACGGCGGGCGACGCGGAGATCGACGCGGCGGTGTCGCTGGTCCCGAACGGCTCCGGTGGCTTCAAGCTGGGGGCCGAGCTGCGGATCTCACTGCCGTCGCTGACCCCCGACGAGGCCGTCCGCCTGGCTCGGGCCGCTCACCAGGCGTGCCCTTACTCGTCCGCCACGCGCGGCAACATCGACGTTTCTCTCGTGGTCAACGGCAAGCAGCTCTGACCGCGGAGTCGGTTACGTACAGCACGGCTCTTGTTGCATACGGGGCGGCTCTTGTTCCGTCCGGGGCGGCTCTTGTTATGCGGTGGCGTCGAGACGGGCTCGCTGCTGATCGGTGAGCCGCAGATCGGCAGCGGCGACGTTCTCCTCCAGATGCCGGATCGACGCCGTCCCCGGGATGGGCAGGACGACGGGAGAACGGGCGAGCAGCCACGCCAGGGCCACCTGGGCCGGGGTCGCATCGAGCTCGGCGGCCACGGCGGCGACCTCGCCGGCCGTGGTCGCGGGCAGGACGGGCCGCCACGGCAGGAAGGCGATACCCGCGGCGGTGCAGGCGTCGAGCACCGGGTCATGCTCGCGGTCGAGCAGGTTGTAGCGGTTCTGCACGCTCGCGATGTCGACGATCCGCCGCGCCTCGTCGAGTTCGGCGACGGTCACCTCGGACAGCCCGATGTGGCCGATCTTGCCCTCGTCCCGGAGGTCGCGGAGCGTCCCCACCTGGTCGGCGAGCGGTACCTCCGGGTCGACGCGGTGCAGCTGGAGCAGATCCAGACGCTCGGTGCGCAGCCGGCGCAGAGCCCGCTCGACCTGGTCGCGGAGGACTTCCGGCCGCCCGCACAGCGCCGCGTCGCCGCGCGGCGGCTCCGGCGGGACGACGCCGACCTTCGTCGTGACCAGCACGTCGTCCGGGAAAGGGTGGAGGGCCTCGACGAGCAGTTCCTCGTTGGCGCCCCAGCCGTACATGTAGGCGGTGTCGATCAGCGTGACGCCGAGCTCGACCGCTCGCCGGGCCACCGCCAGCGAGTTCTCCCGTACCTGCGCCGGACCGGTCGGCAACTGCATCGCCCCGAACCCGAGCCGCCCCACCTCGATGGCGCCCCCGATGCGGAAGGTGTCAGACATATACCGGCATCTCCCCTCGTGATCACCGTAACAGCCGGTCCAGGCTGGTCAGGTTCGGTTGGGCTGGGGCGCCGGGTCGGTTGGGGCGGGCGCGGATTATCGGTGTGCGATCGCTGGGCGCCGGTGAGTATGGTCTGGGACATGGTGAGCCCCGAGGCATCCAAGACGGGGGCTTTCGGTCACCCGTCAGCCCCCTGAACCACCGAAGCCATCCGGCCCGGCCGGCCGCTGCGAGCGGCCGGGGCCGTTCTCGGGCTGAGCGCGGTGACGAGACGACTCGTCCGATCCCAGCTCACCTCGGAGCCATGCGGTGCCTCTTCCGCTGTACCTGCTCGCCGTGGCGGTCTTCGCCATGGGCACCTCGGAATTCATGCTCGCCGGCCTGCTGCCGGACATCGCCGCCGACCTCGGCGTCCCCGTCGGAACCGCCGGCCTGCTGACCTCGGCCTTCGCGCTCGGCATGGTCGCGGGCGCGCCGCTGATGGCGGCGGCCGCACGCACCTGGCCGCGACGGTCGGCCCTCTTCGCCTTCATCCTCCTGTTCCTCGCGGCGCACGCCGTCGGCGCCGTGACCGGCAGCTTCCCGGTGCTGGTCGTGACGCGGATCGTCGCGGCGCTCGCGAACGCCGGGTTCCTCGCCGTCGCGCTGGCGACGGCCGCCGCGCTCGTGCCGGACGACCGGAAGGGCCGCGCGCTGGCGGTGCTCCTGTCCGGCACGACGGCCGCCACCATCGCCGGAGTCCCCGGCGGTGCCGTCCTCGGTACGCTGCTCGGCTGGCGCGCCACCTTCTGGGCGGTCGCCGTCCTGTGCCTGCCCGCCGCCATCGGCGTCCTCCGCGGGCTCCCTTCCCGTGCCGGACGATCGGACGAGTCGGGCGCGCGGGACGAGCCCGGCGCGCCTGATGGTCCCGCGCTGCAGGTCGAGCTCGCGCAGTTGCGGAGGCCGCGGCTGATCCTCGTGATGGTTCTCGGTGCGCTGGTGAACGCCGCGACCTTCGGGACCTTCACCTTCCTCGCGCCCATCGTCACCGGCACGGCCGGGCTGGCGGAGATCTGGGTGTCCGCCGTGCTGGTGCTGTTCGGACTCGGCTCTTTCGTTGGGGTCAGCGCCGCCGGACGCCTGTCCGACAAGCACCCCGGCCTCGTCATCGGGATCAGCGGGCCGCTTCTGCTGCTGGGGTGGTTGGCCATGGGAGCCTTCGCCGCCAGCCCGGTGGCGCTGCTCGGCCTGGTGTTCGCGCAGGGGGCGCTCTCGTTCGCCCTTGGGAGCACGTTGATCGCTCGCGTCCTGTACGAGGCGTCGGGGGCACCGACCATGGGCGGTTCGTACGCGACGGCGGCGCTCAACGTCGGAGCCGTCGCGGGACCGCTCGTCGCCGCCGCAACGCTCGACACCCGCCTCGCTGACCTCGGCCCCGTCTGGGCGAGCGGTCTCCTCGTTGCGACGGCCCTGCTTCTCGCCGTGCCCTTCAGGCGTGTCCTGGCGAAATAGCTGAGTTGTGCCGCAGTGGCTCCCCGGCCGACCGACGAGGATGGTCTCGCGGTGGGTCGGGGAGCTTCGAGACTGGCTGAAATGGCGTTGATACCTTCGGCCTGATGTACGGAGAGCCGTGGCGAGAAGCGCCGGACGGGTGATCTGAGTGCGTCCGTCCGATCTTGCGCGGGAGCACGGCATCTCGGCGCAGGCCGTCCGCAACTACGAGCGGGACGGGTTCATCCCGCCCGCGCGGCGTTCCGCCAGCGGATACCGCATCTATACCGAGGCGCACGCCGCCGCTCTCCGCGCTTACCTCTCCCTTGTGCAGGCGGTCGGCTACGCGGCGGCCGGTGAGGTGATGAAGGCCCTCCACGACGACCGGCTGGACGACGCCCTGACCGTGATCGACCGCGCTCATCACCAACTCCTTCGCGACCGCGACACCCTCGGCTCGCTGCGGCAGGCGGTAGATCACCTGACGGCGGACGCCGGTCCCGTTCGCTTGGATGCCGGTGCGGTCCGCTTGGATGCCGGTCCGGTGCGCTCGGATGCTGGTCCGGTGCGCTCGGACGCCGTCGCCGTCGGGACCATCGGAGATCTCGCCCACCGGCTCGGCGTCACCGCGGCGACCCTGCGCAACTGGGAGGACGCCGGGATCATCGCTCCCGAACGCGACCCGGCCACCGGGTACCGCGTCTTCCGCGCGACCGACGTCCGCGATGCCGAACTCGCCCATCTCCTTCGGCGCGGGGGATACCTGCTGGACCACATCGCCGCCGTGGTCCAGCAGATCCGGACCGCGGGCGGCACCGATGCGCTGTCCCGTTCCCTGGACGATTGGCAGCGGAAGCTGACCGCTCGGGGCCGCGCGATGCTGAAAGCGTCCGCCCGGCTCGACGACTACCTGAACCTGCTCGGCTGAGGGGCCGTCCCCTTCGCCCTCACGCGAGTTCGCTCACCTGGACGAGTTGCTTGCCGAGGTTGCCGCCGTCGAAGAGCCGTTGCAGCGCGGTGGGGGCGTTGTGCAGACCGTCGATGACGTCCTCGGCCCAGCGCAGCTTCCCAGCGGAGACCCAGCCGGCGAGACGGGACAGCGCTTCGGGAAATTCGGAGACGTAGTCGAAGAAGATGAAGCCCTCCATGCGAGCCCGCCGGAAGGCCAACTGCATGTAGTTGGACGGCCCCGCCCCATAGCCGGCGGCCGTGTAGCCCGACGAGATCGACCCGCAGAGTGCGATGCGCGCATGGACGGCCAGCCGGTCGAGTGCGTTCTCCAGGAGAACACCGCCCACGTTGTCGAAGACGGCGGTGAACCCGTCGGGCGCGAAGGCGCGCAGAGCGGCCGGGACGTCGTCGGCACGGTATTCGACGCACGCGTCGAACCCGGCGACGTCCTTCACCCAGGCGACCTTTTCGGGCGATCCGGCGGTGCCGATGACCCGGGCGCCGAGGAGCCGGGCGATCTGCCCGGCGAGCGAGCCCACACTTCCGGCCGCGCCGGTGACCAGCACGGTGTCGCCGTCCGTGACGTCCAGCACGCGTGACATGCCGAAGAATGCCGTCAGCCCGCTCACGCCGAAGACGGTGAGCATGTGGCGGGGGTCGATGCCGTCCGGGACGGGGTTCACGCCGAACAGTCCGCCGTCGCGGGCCACGACGTACTCCCGCCACCCCAGATCGCCGTAGACCCACTGACCTTCCGGAAGCGCCGGATTGCGGGAGGCGACCACGCGGCCGACGCCGCTGCCGCGCATCACATCGCCGATCTGCACATGTGAGGTGTAGGTGGCCTCGGCGTTGAGCCATGTCCGCTGTGTCGCGTCGATTCCCAGCCAGGTCACCTCTACCAATGCTTCGCCGTCTTCAAGCGAAGGCATCGGCTGGGTCTGCTCGCTGAAAGTGTCGGCGGTGATGCCCGCACTCGGACGTTCGCGGAGCACGATTTGGCGGAAGGTCTTGGCAGGCATTATTCAGGCTTTCTTATTGGAGCGCGTTGCTAGGCTGAAAGTCGCGGTCAGTTCGTTGATGACGTCGTACACCGGGGTTCCGAGTGCGACCCGCAGACCTTCGCTGTCGAGGGTGCGGCGGAGCATCGAGGCCATCATGACGGGGTCGAAGCGGCGCAGTTCTTCGCTGTTCTGGCCCTCCTCGAACAGCGCCACAAGGTCGGAGAGGGACGCCGCCACGAGATCGTCGTAGGAGCCCGCCGCCGTTGCCGCCCGATGCGCGACGACCGCTATCAAGGCACGCGTCTCCACTGGCTGCTGCGCGCAGTACGTGAGGAAGGTGCGGATGTACGACGTGAGCCGGTCCAGCACGCTGCCCTCGGCGCGCAGTGTGGCGGCGAGTTCGGGACCGAGACTCCCGACGACGAGCTCGACCACGGCGTTGAGGATCTCGTCCCTTGTCTCGAAGTTGCTGTGGTAAGCGCCCCGGCTGTACCCGGCCTCCTCCGCGATCGCCTCGACGGAGGTGGCGGCCACCCCGCGCTCCGCGAACAACCGCGCCGCCGATATCACCAGCTCAGCGCGTGTGCGCTGCTGCCTCTCGGCCCGCGTCTCTCGTCTCGCCATGGCTTGAAAGATACATCATCGTATCTGGATACATCGTCGTATCTGAGAGGTCGGGTGTTCGCCTGGCCCGGTTCGAGCCGGGCATGTTCGTGGAATCGTGGTGGGGGCGGCGCTGCGTACGGGGCCGCCCCTCCAAAGTCAAGGGCGCCTTCGGCGTCGCTTCGCGATGGGACTCCGTCCCACCCTTGACTCAATGCCGCTTAGTTAGGGCTGGCGCGTCGGCTTCTTCACATATCCACAGGGTGGTTTGTGGATTAGTTCATTTTTGGGTTTTCGTGGACGTGGAACTAGCGGCAGATCTACCGTGCGGCGATGGATGAGGCTGCTGCGCGTGGTTCGGGTTCGGCTGGTGTGCTGGTGGACCAGATCGGTATCGGGGTTTTGACGCGCTTGGTGCCGCGTGAGCTGGTGGATGAGGTGGTCGCCGCTGCCGGGCGCCGGGAGAAGCGGGTGCGGCTGCTGCCTGCGCGTGTTGTGGTCTATTTCGTCATGGCGATGACGTTGTTCCATGGGGACGCGTATGAGGAAGTGATACGGAAGCTGGTGCAGGGTCTGCGCGGGTTGCGGATCTGGCGGGACGAGTGGGCGGTGCCGACCTCGGGTGCGCTGACCCAGGCCCGCCGGCGGCTTGGGGCCGAGGTGATGCGTGATCTGTTCTTCCGTGTGGCGGTTCCCTGTGCCCGGCGGTCGACCCGGGGCGCGTGGCTGGGGCGGTGGCGGCTGATGGCCCTTGATGGCTTTGACATCGAGGTGCCCGACAGCGCCGCGAACGCCGAGCGTTTCGGGTATGCGGGGAAGAAGAAGACCGAGAAGGGCGTGTTCCCCAAAGTGCTGGTGGTCGGGCTGGCCGAATGCGGCACCCACGCCATCGTCGGAGCGGAGTTCGGTGCGCAGCATGATACCGAGATCGCGCTGGCGACCCGGCTGCTGGGCTCGGGGATCGTGGGCGAGGACATGCTGGTCATCGGTGACCGGGGCATGTACAGCAACGAACATCTGCAACGGATCAAGGATGCTGGGGCGGAGGCGTTGCTGCGCGCCAAGGTCAATGTTCTGCTTCCGGTCATCAAATGGTTCCCTGATGGGTCTTATCTGTCGTATTCGGCGAACCGCAGGGCCCGCACCGCCGCGTCCAAGCGCTTGGCGGCCGGGACTATGGAGTTGACGGAACTTCCCGGCCTGTACGTCCGGGTCGTGGAATATGAAGTGACCAACCGGGGAGAGGATGAGCTGTTCACCCTCGTCACCACCATCCTTGACCCCCTGGACGCGCCCGCGGCCGAACTCGCCGCGGCCTACCATGAGCGGTGGGAGATCGAAACGGCCATCGGCGAACTGAAAACGCACCAGAAGGGCGCCGGGGTGTTGTTGCGCTCGAAGTCACCAGAGATGGTCGAGCAGGAGCTGTGGGGGATGCTGCTGACATACTACGGCGTCCGGCAGCTCATGGCCGAGGCCGCGGATCAAGCGGAATTGGATCCGGACCGGTTGTCGTTCATCCGCTCACTTCGCATCGTCCGCCGGCAGGTAGGGGGCCCGGCGGATTTTTCCCCCGGCGCACCTTGACCGCGCGACCGCCGACACCATCGCTGAAATAGTCGAACGTCCGAACCCGCCACGGCGTCTACGCAGTTATCCACGCGTTACCAAACGTCAGCGGTACACGTCCTACCGAGTCAAACGACCCGCAGATACCTGCATCCATCACTCGGAAGAACCCGCCATCAAGGTCCTGGGTCCCGCAGCCTAACTAAGCGGCATTGACCCTTGACTTTGGAGCCTCTGCGGCCCCTGAGTGCAGCTTTCGTCGGGCAGGCTCCGCCTGCCCTCTGCCCGACGCGCCGCCCCCACCCCAAAAAGGAACGACACAATAATTCGAATGCCCGATATGAGGCATTTGTGAAACGCTCGACGGTGATCAAGAATTCCACAAAAGAATCATGGTCGAATTCTAGTTCAAGAGCACGAAGCGGCATCCGGCCGGATATCATGGATACATGAGTCTGATTGCGGTCGACCCCGATGCCGCGTCCACCATGGAATTGGTGCACGCGGCCTCGACGATCGCCGCAGCACTCGCCTCTCGCACCGCCCCCGACTCCCCAACCGCCTGCCTGGAACTCGCCGAAGAACTCGCCGCCGACGTTGATCTGCTGGAGGCTGCGCTGGCGGGGTTCGTCGGTGTGGTGGACGGGGCCCGGGAGGTGCAGCGGTGGGGTTTCCCCTCCACCCGGTCCTGGCTGCGGTCCCGCATGGGCATGCGCGAATCCCGCGCCAAGGAGCGGCTGACCCTGGCGCGGCAGCGGCATCGTCTGACGGAGGTCACCGAGCGTTGGACCACCGGTGACCTGTCGGCCGGGTACGCCGCGACGATCGCCGAGGCCACCGCCCGCCTGGACGATGATGATTGCGCCACTGCCGAGACGACCCTGCTGGACATGGTCGACAAGGGCTTCTCCGCGGGGAAGGTGGCCTCGTTCGGTAAGCGGATCCGCGACGTCATCGCCGAACGCGACGGACGCGAACAAGCCCCGCAGGACGTGAAGCGTGGGTATGAGCGGTCGTGGATCGACTCGACCCGGTCGTTGGACGGTGGCCGCTACGTCAAGGGCTGGTTGAACGCCGAGGACGCCGCGATTTGGGACGGCACCCTCGCACCGTTGGCCAAGCCCGCCGGGACCGACGACCGGCGCGACCTATCAGAGCGGACCGCGGCGGCGTTGACGAGTGTGCTGTCGGGTGGGCACACGGCCACCAAGGTCACCGTCATCTGCGACCTGGACACCCTCACCGGCGGCACCACCCCCGCACGCCTCACCGACGGCACCTCCATCCCCGCAGCCCAAGCCCGCCGCATCGCCCTGAACGCCGGAGTGTCGCCGCTGCTGCTCGGTCAGGGGAACACGCCGCTCTACCTCGGGCACCGGGTGCGGTTCGCCACCGTGCCGCAACGGCAGGTCCTGGAGGCCCTGTACTCGACGTGCGCGGTGCAGGGATGCGAGGTGCCCGGGACGCTGTGCGAGGTCGACCACGTCCACGGCTGGGCCCTCGGCAACAGCCCCACCGACATCGACAAACTCACCCTGTGCTGCGGCTGGCACAACCGCTACAAACACACCCACCCCGACCGACTCCACATCACCAAAGCCCAGGACGGCCGGTACACCTACCGCCTCCACCCACCTGGCGCTACTCCGGCCACGGGGCCGCCACTGTGGACGATCAGTCCGGCCAATCGTCCACCGCCAACAAGCCAAGCGGCGTGATGACCGTGCCCCTCACGGGCGGGGGCTCTTGGGGGCACGGATTGGCGCATCGCTGACGGCCGCGAGCAGTTCGATGGGGAACTCCGCGTCCTGCTGGCCGACCAGGAGGGCCACCCATCGGTCCGGTGTCGCGTGCCGCCACAGGTGCATCCTGGTGCTGAGCATGGACAGCTGGTCGATCGGCTCCGGCGCCGGGTCTTCCTCAAGCGGCCACAGATCGAACGGCTCCGGGTTGCCCCAACGTGCCGTCAGCACCTCCGTCAGCCCCTGGCGGGCGGCTTCGATCTCGGCCTCGGCCGCCTCGACGATCTCCTCGCTGCGGTCCTCCCAGAAGTCCTGGCTGGCACAGAGGACCTGCACGTGGTAGCTCGGTCCGCTGCTCCGATCCCCGTCATGCTCTTCCTCGCGGGGAAAGGAGCGAGCGAGCAGTTCGTCGACGATGGCCCCCAATTCCTGTGTTTTCACGCGGGGAGGCTAACGCGCCGGCGGCATGCGGGCATCACGGGCCGGTCTGGGGGCTCCAGCGCGGTCCGGCATGCCGGGCCAGGGCCTCGATCAGGGCCCGGTGCCGCTGCTCGTCCATGGGGCCGAGGACGCAGAGGGGTGGGCGTTCGTCCTGGCCTCTTTGCAACTCGGGGATCGACACGTCGAGGCCGATCCATCCGGCCGGGCGGAAGCGGCTGAATTGGCGTTGCGTCCCGTGGAACCGGACTCGCAGTGCATTGCACCGGTGGTACCGGCCCGCCGCCGTGCGTTCGAGGGAGACCGTTTCGATCTCGTTCCAGGGGAATGTGCGCCGCCCGGCGGGCCCGGTGGAGGGGGTGGCGCATCGCGGGTCCGCGGTGGTGATGCCGTACGAGTCCACGCGGAGCGACCACGGGTGCCTCTGCGGCAGTCCGCGAGAATGGCGGAGCCAAGCCCGGGTGTAGACGGCGAGGTAGATGGCGTACAACGGGACGACCAAACAGGCCAAGAGTGCCGGGTAGAGCGCAAGGAACATCGCGTACTTCAGAGGGTCGCCCGGCGTGTCGTCTCCGAAGTTCACTCCCAGCCACATGGTCAGCGGCGTTGCGACTGCGAGGACGGCCACGACGATCCAGCGGGGGCGCGGGTCCTTCCTCGTTGCTTCCGTGTATGTGGACGGGAATTCTTCTCCCGTCCAGGTCATTTCGAAAGGTTCCGCGGTGCTCGGCGGATCCTGCAGGGTGGTGGCCCCTGCGGGCACCGTCGCCGGTTCCGGCGCACCGGACTTCACCAGATCCTCGGTCCGGTCCGGGAGGGTGGCAGTCCGCGCCTGCCGGAGGCGTTCGTGGACGACCTGCGCATTCGCCGGGCGCTTGTCCGGGTCGCGTTGCAGGAGTTCTGCCACCAGGTCTGTGAGAGGCGCGGGGACGTCCGGGCGAAGGGCGTTCAACCGGGGTGCTTCGCCGTCCAGTTTCCGGCGGATGACGGAAAGGTCGTTGGCGCCGGTGAACGGGGGCTCCCCGGCGAGCAGTGCGAACAGGACGCCGCCCAGCGCGTAGAGGTCGGAGCGCTCGTCGCCGCGCTGGTCGAGGAACTGCTCCGGCGCACCGTACGAGGCCGTGCCCGCAGGTGACAGGACGGTGGTCGGGGCGACGGTGAAGGTGTGAGTGTGAGAGAAGCCGGCGATGCCGAAATCGACGACCTTGACGCGGCCGTCGGCGGTCAGCATGACGTTCGACGGCTTGATGTCGTAATGGATGACCTTCGCCTTGTGCGCGGCGGCCAGGGCTGCGCAGATCTCCTGGGCGATCTCCAGGGCCCGCGTCACGTCCATCGGTTTCCCGCCGCGCACGTGTTCGGTGAGGGCGGTGCCCTCCACCCGTTCCATCACCATGAAGCGCAGACCGTCATGGACGCCCCGGTCGTAGAGGGCGACGACGTTGGGGTGATTGATCTGCGCGGCGGCCACGGCCTCGCGTTCGAAGCGGTGGCGCAGATCCGGGGGCGCGTCGGTGTCATCGGCGAGGAATTTCACGGCCACGTCCCGGTGCAGGTCACGGTCGCGGGACGCCCATACCTCGCCCATCCCGCCCCGGCCCAGGCGTTCGACCAGTTCGTACCTGCCCGCGATCAGCGTGCCGCTTTCCACCCGCTGCCCCTCACTCGTTCGCCTTCGACGCACGATCATTTTGGCGCAATCCGGCTCTTCGGATGAGTGACTTGTTCCCTTGTCGGCACCCCGGCGCGCCGCCGAGAGGCCACGTGGCCACGCCGCTTCTCGGCGCGGCGAGCCCTGTGGTTCGGGCTGGAGGGCCGGTCTCAGGAATGGCCACGGGCTTGTGTCCAGCCGTGGGGCCCCGAACTCTGGCTTCGCTACACCGAGAACTGCGGCGGCGCTGATGGTCTGCCGATCGGGTGGGGCTTCGGCGCCTGGAGTACGCACGAGTGCCTTATGACACCGCCCTCCTCGCGCTGGGGCGGGATGGGCGCCGCCGCCCCTTTCACGCGGAGGCGCGCTCCTGAGGCGGCACACGCGCCCTCGCGGTTACTGCATCTGATCGGTCGGGCGGATGAGGATTTCGTTGACCGCGACGTGGTGCGGCTGCGTGAGTGCGTACACGACGGCGTTGGCTATGTCCTCGGGCTGGAGGGTGCGCATGGACGCGGCCAACTGCCGTGCGGCCGCCCGGCTCGCCGGATGGGAGAGGTGGTCGGTCAGTTCCGTGGAGACGAAACCCGGTTCGACGATCACCACGCGCACGCCCTGGGCGGTCACCTCCTGCCGGAGCCCCTCGGAGAAGGCGTTGACGCCGAACTTCGTCGCGGCGTAGACGGCGCCGCCCGCGGAGGCGATCCGTCCCGACGTCGAGGAGACCTGCAGGACGGTGCCCTTGCTCTCCAGGAGGTGCGGCAGGGCCGCGTGGACGGCGTACATCGAGCCGAGCAGGTTCGTCTCGACCATGCGGGTCCACTCGGTGGTGTCGGCGTCCGCGATCGGGCCGTTGAGCATCACACCGGCGTTGTTCACCAGGACGTCGAGGGCGCCGAAGCGGTCCACGGTCTTCGCGACCGCGGCCTGGACCGACCGCTGGTCCGTCACGTCCAGGTCCACGGGCAGGACCTCGCCCGGTGCCTTGTCCGCCAGGGCCGCGAGGCGGTCGGCGCGGCGGGCCCCGGCGGCCAGCTTCGCGCCCTCGGCCGACAGGGCCAGTGCGGTCGCCTCGCCGATGCCCGAGGACGCGCCGGTGACCAGGATGACCTTGCCGGCGAGCGTGTCGTTCATGTCGTGTCCCTCCCTTGTGGCCGATCTAAGCGGACCGGCCGGTCACCTTAGTGTAGGCGCTAAACGGACCGATCGGTCACCTTAGGTAGGGTGGGCGTCAGGAAGGAGCGGCACATGTCCAGAACCGTCCCGTCGCGCAGCGACGCGGTGCGCAACCGGCGGCTGCTGCTGGACGCCGCGGCCCGGACGTTCGCCGAGCGCGGCGTCGAGGTCTCCATCGGCGAGATCGCGGAGTGCGCCGGGGTGGGCAAGGGGACGGTCTTCCGGCACTTCTCGTCCAAGGCCGACCTGCTCGCGGCGATCATGCTCGGCATGCTGGACGAGATGCAGGGCACCGGGATCGCGCTGCTGGAGGCCGATGATCCGGGGCAGGCGCTGCGGGAGTTCATGGCGGCCGGGGTGGAGATCTTCGTCAGGGACCGGGCGTTCTGCGAGGTCGTCGGCCGTCCGTCGCTGCAGAGCGCGGAGGTGCGGGAGGCGATCCAGCGGCTTCGCGACGTCGCGGAGGAGCTGACCGACCGCGCACGGCGGCAGGGGGCCGTGCGGGCGGACGTCACCGGCACCGATATCGTCCTGCTGCTGAGCGGCATCCAGCACACGGCGGAGCCGCTGCTCGACCAGGAGCCGCAGGCATGGCGCCGCTACCTCGAACTCGTTCTGGACGGGCTCTCCGCCGGATCGCGGCCGCCGCTGCCGTATCCGCCGCCGGGGCGGTTGTCCCTGGACGGGGCGGCGGGCGATTTCGGCGATTGAGTCCGTTAGAGCGGTAGAGTCGCCGCCGGCATGAACTGATGCGGGGTGCCCCCTCGTGGGGAGAATCGGGAAGCCGGTGTGAATCCGGCACGGGCCCGCCGCGGTGACCGGGGAGCTGCCGTCCACGCGCGCTTGCGCGGCCACTGGCCGGAAGGCTGGGAAGGCGGACGGTTTCGGCGTCGATCCGGGAGTCCGAAGACCGGCCCCGCTCCACGCGGCCGCCCGTTGCGGCGGCCCGAACGCAGCGGGAGCCTGCCCATGGAGCTTTACGACGCCATCCACCGCCGCCGCGATGTCCGCGCCGAGTTCACCGGCGCGCCCATTCCGCCGGACGTGCTGGAGCGTGTGCTGGCGGCGGCGCATGCCGCGCCGAGTGTGGGGCTGTCGCAGCCCTGGGATTTCATCCTGGTGCGGGACGCCCGGCTTCGGCGCGCCTTCCACGACCACGTCCAGGACGAGCGGGACGTTTTCGCGCGCACTCTTCGGGGGGACGCGGCGGAGCGGTTCGCGCGGATCAAGATCGACGGGGTGCTGGAGTCGACCCTTTCGGTCGTGGTCACCTACGACGCCGCGCGTGGCGGCCCGGCGGTTCTGGGACGGCACGCGATCGCGGACGCGGGGCTGTACTCGGTCTGCCTCGCCATTCAGAACCTGTGGCTGGCCGCCACGGCGGAGGGTCTCGGCGTGGGGTGGGTTTCGTTCTACCAGGAGGCGTTCCTGCGCGAGCTGCTCGGCATTCCGGTGGACGTCCGTCCGGTCGCCTGGCTGTGCCTCGGGCCGGTCAGCCGTCTGCGATCCGTTCCGGATCTCGAACGGCACGGCTGGCGGCAGCGGCGGGCACTGGACGCCGCTGTTCGCCATGACGGGTGGGCGGGGCGGTCCTGAGGCGGATCGCCATGTGGGTCAGGAAGGCCACGGCCGCCAGCAGGTAGCAGTTGGCGACCGGCGTCAGGAGGATGTGGAAGCCGTATTGCAGCGGATGGCCGTTGTGCGGCGTCCACCAGAGGGGCGAGAGCGCGAAAAGGAGGTAGGCGGCCACGGCGGTTCTGCGGTTGCCGTTCCTGAGGAGCAGCGCCAGGGCGGGGACGATCCACACCCAGTGGTGCGCCCAGGAAATGGGAGAGACCAGCAGGCCGGTCGCGCCCGTGACCGCCGTTGCCGCCAGCCAGTCGCCCCGCCTCGCCCAGAGGACGGCGAGCGTTAGGCCGATCGCGCCGATGGTCAGGGGAATGGCGGTGTACCAGTCGCCCACTTCGGCCGTCCCGCGCAGTATCCGGTTCAGTGTGCCGTAGGGGGATTGGTTGCTGATGTACGGGACGCCCACTCGGGTCGTGTCGTAGAAAGTGTCCAGCCAATAGACGCGGGATGCTTCCGGGGCGATGGCATAGGCGAGCAGGGTGCAGGTGGCGAAGGTCGCCGCGGCGGTCACGGCGTCCTTCGTGCGCCTCGTCAGCAGGAGCAGGACGACGAAGACGGCCGGGGTCAGTTTGATCGCGGTCGCGATGCCGATGGCGATCCCGGCGGGGCGGCCCTGGGCGGCGCGGTGCATGTCGGCCAGGACGAGGGCGAGCAGGAAAAGGTTGACCTGGCCCAGGAAGAACGAGTGGTAGACCGGTTCCAGGAGGAGGCCGGCCGCGACGACGGTGATCAGGGACGCGCGGCGTCCGGTCAGTTCCATCGTGGTTCGGCACGCCCAGATGAAGGCCGCCAGTGCCGCGAACTGCCAGATCACCCGGGCCGCGGTGAGGGGGAGCAGGGACAGCGGCGTGAAGAGCGCGGCGAAGAAGGGGGTGTTGGTGAACCAGTGGTCGGCCAGTTGTTCGGTATAGAGGCGGGTTCCCTCTTTTATGGCGTCCCCGCCCAGCCAGTAGATGCGGAAGTCCAGTGAGTCGTAGACGACGGAGAAAACCGCGATCGCTGTGACTTCGACGGCCAGGAGAAGTGCCATCCAGCGTTTCATGCGATAACGGTGTCGGCGGCCCCGGGTCCCGCGCATCGGGCCGTCGCACACATTCGCGGAAGGTCTGTTGGCCTGCGGGATTACGCCCGCGGGCCAATGTGCGGGAGAACGGCCTCCGGTTACGATCGGCGCATGTCAGCCCAAGTGCGCCGTCTCGCCGGAGCGGTTCTCGCCTGGGCGGGGGCCGCTCTCTATCCCGGCGTCCTGTTCGTCGTCTTCTCCGGGGAGCTCGTCTCTCCGGAAGTGGACGTCCTGCTCTGCGCCGGTGGCACGGTCCTCCTCGCCGCGCTGCTTCGGCGCCACCCCGTCCCGGCCCTCGCGCTCCTGTTCCTGGGCTGGACCCTGGCCCTCGTGGAGACGGAGAACGGAACCGTCGCGGGGGCGCTGATCCTGCTCACCGATCTCGCCGTCTGCTACGTCGCCGCGACCCGGCCGCGCCGGTACTCGGGGTCTGTGGCGGCCGCCACCGGTGTCCTGCAAGTGCTGGCCGTCGCCGGGTTCCTCGTGCCGGACGAGGTGCTCCTCCTCACCGTCGTCCTGGCGATGGCCGTCGTGTGGATGACGGGGAACTCGCTCCGGGTGCGGCGCGCGCACGCGGAGGAGATGCGCGAGCGGGCGACCGCGCAGGCCGTCGCCGCGGAGCGGCTCCGGATCGCCCGGGAGCTGCACGACATGGTCGCGCACAGCATCGGGATCATCGCGATCCAGGCGGGCGTGGGCGGACGGGTGATCGAGACGCAGCCTGCGGAGGCCCGCAACGCGCTGGGCGCGATCGAGGCCACCAGCCGCGACACCCTGGCCGGGCTGCGGCGGATGCTGACCGCGCTCCGCGCGGACGATCCCGTGCCGCTCGGCCCCGCGCCCGGCCTGGCCGACCTCGACCGGCTGGCGCGGGCGACCGCGGATGCCGGCGTCGAGGTCGACATCCACCGGACGGGCGTGCCGCGGCCGCTCCCGCCGGAGGTCGACCTGTCCGCGTACCGGATCGTCCAGGAGGCCGTGACGAACGTCGTCCGGCACGCGGGCACCGACCGCTGCCGGGTGACGATCGACTACCGCGACGGCGAGCTGGCGGTCGAGGTGGCCGACGGCGGGCGCGGCGGCGTGGTCGGCACCGGGTACGGGCTGGTGGGCATGCGGGAGCGGGTCGCGCTGCTGCGCGGCGAGTTCGCGGCCGGCCCGTGCCCCGAGGGCGGGTTCCGGGTGGCGGCGCGCATCCCCGTCGAGGCGGGGGCGGCCGCGTGACGATCCGCGTCGTGCTGGCCGACGACCAGCCGCTGATCCGCGCCGGGCTGCGCGTCCTGATCGCCGACACCCCGGACCTGGAGATCGTCGGCGAGGCGGGGACGGGCCGCGAGGCCGTCGAGCTGGTCGAGGAACTGCGTCCCGACGTGGTCGTCATGGACATCCGCATGCCCGACATGGACGGCATCGAGGCCACCCGCCGGATCAGCGGGGCGCACGTGATCATGCTGACCACGTTCGACGACGACGAGTACGTGTACGGGTCGCTGAAGGCGGGTGCGAGCGGCTTCCTGGTCAAGGACATGGCGCTGGAGGAGATCCTCGGGGCGATCCGTGTCGTCGCGGGCGGGGACGGGCTGATCGCGCCCAGCGTCACCAAGCGGCTGATCGAGGAGTTCGCCGCACGTCCCGGATCCGCCGCGGCGCCGCGGCACACGGCGGCGCCGCGGCCCGCGGGGGAGGGGAAGGCCGCCGGGATCACCGAGCGCGAGCGGGAGGTCCTGACCCTGGTCGGGCGCGGCATGACGAACCAGGAGATCGCCGGCGAGCTCTACATCAGCGTCGCCACGGCGAAGGCGCACGTCGCCCGGCTGCTGGCGAAGCTGTCCGCCCGCGACAGGGTCCAGCTGGTCATCATCGCCTACGAGCTGGGCCTCGTCGGGCCTCCTACCAGCGGTAGTACTACCTGACGTGGTCACCTCGGTATCGGTCGGATAACCTTGGTGGCGTGAAGGGTCTGGGAGAGCTTGAACGCACGGTCATGGAGGTCCTCTGGGAGCGGGAGGACGCCGGCCACGAGGCGGCGACCGCCCGTGACGTGAGCCGCGCGCTCGCCGGCGACCGGGACCTCGCCCACACGACGGTCATGACGGTGCTCGACAGGCTCGCCAAGAAGGGCTTCCTGGAGCGCGAGCGCGACGGCCGCGCCTGGCGCTACCACCCGGTCGCGAGCCGGGAGATGTACGTGACCGAGCTGATGCTCGGCGCCCTGAACGAGACCGGTGACCGGGACGCGGCGCTCGCGCACTTCGTCCGGTCCGTCTCGCGGGACGAGATCGACGTCATCCGGGAGACCCTCGCGGGCCTCACGAGCAAGGAACCACCGGCATGACCGGCGCCGCCCTGCTCGCATTGATCTCTCTCGGGACCGTCGGCGGGGCGCACTTCCTGTCCCGTGCCCGGTGGACGTGGCGGGCGCCGCGCATCGGGATCGCGCTCTGGCAGGCCCTCGGGCTGTGCTGGGGCGTCGCCACGATCGGGGCCCTGCTCGGCCTCGCCCTCCTCCCGTACCGCAAGGGCGTCCTCGGCGGGCTGCCCGGCCTCTACGACGACCAGGCCGCGCGGCTCGGCGCCGTGCAGGTCGCGGCGCTGCTCGGCGCGATCAGCCTGGCCGGCGTGCTGCTGGTCATGCTGATGTTCGCGGTGGTCCGGGTGTTCCGGGCCCGGCGGCGGCACCGGGCGCTGCTCGCGCTGGTGTCGCGCCGCGACTCCTCCGTGCCGGGCACCCTCGTCCTCGACCATCCGGGCGCCGCCGCGTACTGCGTGCCGGGCGTCCGCTCGCACAAGGTCGTGGTCAGCGCCGGGACGCTGGAGCTGCTCGACCGCGGCGAGCTGGCCGCGGTCCTCGCGCACGAGCGCGCGCACGCGCGCGAGCGGCACGACCTGGTGCTGCTCCCGTTCGCGTCGCTGCGCCAGGTGTTCCCGCAGTTCCGCCTGGTCGGGCGATGCCTGGACGCGGTGGAGCTGCTGATCGAGATGGCCGCCGACGACCGGGCCCGGCACCACCACCCGGCGCGCGAGCTGGCGACGGCGCTGCTGCGGTTCGCCGCCGCGCGCCCGGCCGCGGCCCCGTCCGGGACGCTCGGCGTCGCGCACGGCGAGATGCCGGTGATGGCGCGGGTGAACCGGCTGCTGGAACCGCAGCCGGTGTCCCGCCGCATGCGCGTCGCCGCGACGATCGCGGTGCCGGTTATCGCCGGCCTTCCACTGCTGCTTCTCGTCCTGCCGCACTAGCCGCCGCGGGCTCCGCCGGGGCGCCCGCGGGCCGCGGGCGCCGCAGGACGAGCAGGGACACCGCGAGCGCGGCGACCAGCAGCCCGCCGGAGACGCCGAACGCGAGGTGGTAGCCGCCGGTGAGCGCGCGGGCGGCGTCCTGCCCGTCCGCGCGCAGGGTCTCGGTGCGGGACGCGGCGAGCGTGGTCAGGACCGCGACGCCGAGCGCCATCCCCACCTGCTGGACGGTGTTGAACACCCCGACGCGAGGCCCGCGTCCTCCGGCCGGGCGCTCGACATGCCGAGCCCGGTCAGCGACGGCAGCACCAGCCCGGCGCCCGCGACCAGCACGAACACCGGGAGCAGGTCGGTGGCGTAGTCGGCGTCCACCGGGACGGTCGTCAGCCACGCCATCGCGCCGATCAGCAGCACCAGCCCCGCCATCAGCACGAGCCGCTCCCCGAGCCGGTTCGACAGCCGCGCCGACACCAGCAGCGACACCGCGCCGATCGCGACGGCGGCCGGGAGCATCGCGAGGCCGGTGTCCAGCGCGCCGTAGCCGAGGACCTGCTGCATGTAGAGCGCGACGACCACCTGGAACGAGAACATCGCCGACAGGGTGAGCAACTGGACGGCGTAGGCGCCGGACACGTTGCGCGAGCGCAGGATCCGCAGCGGCATCAGCGGGGTTTCCGCTAGCGCCTGCCGGACCGCGAACCCGGCGAGGAGCAGCAGCGACACCGCGCCGAGGCCCAGCGTGTGGAGCGAGAGCCAGCCGTGGCCCTCGACCTTCACGATCGTGTAGATGCCGAGCATCAGCCCGGAAGTGACGAGCAGCGCGCCGGCGACGTCCGCGCCGGCGGACAGGCCGAGCCCGCGGTCGCGGGGCAGGGCGGGCAGCGCCAGCAGGATCGTGACCAGGCCGATCGGCACGTTGATCAGGAAGATCCAGTGCCAGCTCAGGGCGTCGGTGAGGACGCCGCCGAGGACCTGCCCGATGGACGCGCCCGCGGCGCCGGTGAAGCTGAAGATGCCGATGGCCTTCGCCCGCTCGCGCGGGTCGGTGAACAGCGTCACGAGGATGCCGAGCACGACCGCGGTGGCGAGCGCGCCGCCGGAGCCCTGCAGGAACCGGGCCGCGATCAGCACGCCGGACGTGCCGGCCGCCCCGGCGAGCGCGGACGCCGCCGTGAACACCGCGTTCCCGGCGAGGAAGAGCGTCCTGCGGCCGACGAGGTCGCCGATCCGTCCGGCGAGGAGCAGCAGCCCGCCGAGCGGGATCAGGTAGGCGTTCATGATCCAGCTGAGCCCGGCGGGGGAGAAGCCGAGGTCGGCCTGGATGGCGGGGGCGGCGACGGTGACGATGCTGCCGTCGAGGACCGCCATCAGCATGGTCGCCGACAGCACGGCGAGCGCCGTCCAGCGGGACCGCAGTGCGGGAAGGGTCGTCTCCTGGTTCATGGAGCGACCGTAGCAGATTGTTTTGTTATAGACGATCCTTTGTGGATCTACTTTTGGCCCTGCCGGGCGCGCCGGGCCGGGCGGCCCGTCTCCACGGGGGTCGCGAGATGCCCCGTGACCAGCGCGTTCAGGGCGCGGACGAGCACCTCCCGGTCGCTCTCCGGCAGCGACGCGAGGGCGGCCTCGTGCACGCCGTCCACGATGCGCTGGCTCTCCACCGCGACACGCGCGCCCTTCTCGGTCACCGCGATGATCCGGGCGCGGCGGTCGGTGGACGACGGCCGGCGCTCGGCGAGGCCCGCCTTCTCCAGCGCGTCCACGGTCACGACCATGGTCGTCTTGTCCATGTCGCCGATCTCGGCGAGCTGGATCTGGGTGCGCTCCTCCTCCAGCGCGTGGACGAGGACGCAGTGCATGCGCGGCGTCAGCCCGATCTCGTCGAGCGCGGCCGTCATCTGCGTGCGCAGCACGTGGCCGGTGCGGTCGAGCAGGAAGGACAGGTCCGTGGTCGTCCTGCGGGGGGCCATCGAAGTCATGCCCCAAGCCTACCCAAGTGGTTCTGTTGCGGATTATCTGCGAACGGCTGCATGCCGTGGTCTATGCTGGGCGCATGACTCGCGTGCGTCTGGGCTGGTGGCCGTCCTAGGACGGCCGACGCTGACGCACGCCAAGGGCCGTCCGCTGGACGGCCCTTCCGCTTCTCGGTGACCCGGGGCCGCTCCGGCCGGACGGCCGCAACCCGCTCCCCACCGAGGAGAGACCATGGAGACCGCCGCCACCATTGCGGACGCCCTCACCGCCACGCCCACCGCCACGACCGGGTCCGTCTCGACCGCCGCCGCCGAAGCGCGCAGCCGGGAGCTGGAGCGGCGGATCGCCGCCGACCCCGGCGCGTTCCGCATCCTGACCGGCGACCGCCCCACCGGGCCGCTGCATCTCGGCCACTACTTCGGCACCCTCGCCAACCGCGTGCGGCTGCAGCGGCTCGGCGTCGAGCTGTTCGTGCTCGTCGCCGACTACCAGGTGCTCACCGACCGGGACGTCGCCGACCGCCTGTCGGAGCACGTCGAGGGCCTGGTCGCCGACTACCTGGCCGTCGGGATCGACCCGTCCGCCGCGACCGTGTTCCGGCACAGCGCCGTCCCGGCGCTGAACCAGCTCGTGCTGCCGTTCCTGTCGCTGGTGACGGTGCCGGAGCTGAGCCGCAACCCGACCGTGAAGGACGAGATCGCCTCGTCCCGGCAGGCGTCGGTCAGCGGGCTGATGTTCACCTATCCCGTCCACCAGGCCGCCGACATCCTGTTCTGCAAGGCCGACCTCGTCCCCGTCGGCAAGGACCAGCTCCCGCACCAGGAGATCACCCGGACGATCGCCCGCCGCTTCAACGAGCGCTACGCCCCGGTCTTCCCCGTCCCGGACGCGCTGCTGTCGGCCGCCCCGAGCCTGCTCGGCACGGACGGCCGGAAGATGAGCAAGAGCCGCGGCAACGCCATCGCGCTGTCCGCCGGGCCGGACGAGACCGCCAAGCTGATCAGGCGGGCGGTGACCGACGCCGACCGGCGGATCACCTACGAGCCGGAGACCCGCCCGCAGGTGTCGAACCTGGTGCTGCTCGCGGCGCTCTGCCAGGGCCGCGACCCGCACGCCGTCGCCGCCGAGATCGGGGACGGCGGCGGCGCGGCGCTCAAGAAGGCCGTCACGGAGTCGGTCAACGAGTTCCTGCGCCCGATCCGCGCCCGCCGCGCCGAGCTGATCGCCGACCGGGGGCACCTGCGGCGCGTCCTCGCCGAGGGCGCCGAGCGCGCCAAGGCCGTCGCCGACCGCACCCTGGCCGAGGTCAGGGAGGCCATGGAGTCGTAGGGGCAGGGAGCCGTAGGAGTCCTACGGGCGGGCTATGCCGTGCAGGACGACGGTGACGAGGTCGTCGACGCCGTCCGGCGGGACGCGGCGCGCGAGGTCCTCGCCCTGGAAGAGCACCGACAGCACCGGTTCGTGGCAGGCGCCGACGATCATGGACGTGGCGGCGTCCACCGGTGCGTCCGGGGCGAGGCGGCCGAGGTCGCGCTCGGCCCGCAGGTAGGCGGCGAGCCGGGACCGCCAGTCCGCCTCGCCGCCGCTCATGGCCGAGAACCGGGCGAGCACGTCCGGCTGCGCGACCAGGCCGGCGAGCACGGGCACGAGGGCGCCGTGCGCGGCCATCCCGTGCGCGACGTACGCGCGCAGGTTCTCCTCGACGGTGGCGGTGCCGGGCTCGGGCAGCGGGCCGAGGGCCCGGCCCACCGACTCCACCCGTGCCCGCAGCGCGTGCGCGAGCAGCTCCTCCTTGTCGGCGAAGTGGTTGTAGAGGACGCCGTCGGCGACGCCGGCCTCCCGCGCGATCGCCCGGACGGTCAGCCCGGCCGTCCCGCGCTCGGCGAGCATCCGCTCCGCCGTCGCGATCAGGTGCTCGCGCAGGGTCCGGTCGCCGGCGCGCAGCGCGGCCGCTTTTCGAGGTGACATCACCGCGCATCGTATTCGTCCAGCGCGAACCCGTGGGCGGCCAGCTCGGGCAGGAAGCCCGGGCCCGCCACGTCCTCGATGTGCCGGACGCCGCGCGGCGCCCCGTCCAGCAGCCGGACGACCAGCGCGGTGGCCAGGCCCGTCGCCCGGCTCTGCCGACGCCCGGCGAACGACCGGACCCGGCCGCCGGACGCGGCCGCCACCGCGAAGCCGTCCCCGCCCAGGTGGACGTGCCGGAACACGGCCCGCACCGGCGCGGAGCCGCGGAACCGCCGGAGCCGGGGGAGGGCGGCGGTCAGGGCGCGCGAGTCCAGGCAGAGGCCCGTCCTGACCCGCCCGGGGAGGGTGTACTGGTCGGAGAACGGGAAGCGGTGGACGGTCCGCACCCCGTAGGGCGGCGGGAAGCGCATCCGCCACGACTCGCCGATGCCGCCGAGCGAGTCGAGCGTCCAGTCGACGGCGGACGGGCCGTGCCGGTCGCCCGCGCCGATCAGGACGCCGATCTCGGTGCCGGCCCCGCCGAACCCGCGGGCCAGCAGGTTGGTGACGCCGGGCGCGAGGCCCACGCTCAGCACGGCCGTCGCGCCCGCGCCCGCCGCGAGCCCGTCGAGCTCCTCGATCGCGGAGAGCACCTCGTAGGACGCGGAGACGTCGACGTAGTGGACGCCGCGCCGGAGGCACCGCTCGGCGACGCGCGCGTTCCCGGTCTCGGCGCACATGACGACCGCGTCGGCGCCGAGGAGTGCGGCGTCGAGGTCTTCGGCGTCGCCGCTGCGCAGGTCGATCCGCAGCGGTGTCGCGCCCTCCACGGTGCGGGCCTTCTCGAGGTCGCGGCCCGCGACGACGATCTCCCGGACGTGCCCGCGCAGGCCCGCGACGACCTCCCGCCCCACGGCCCCGTACCCGCCGAGGATGACGACCCGGTTCATCGGCGCGCCGTCACCAGCCACGCCCGGCTCCGCAGCCGGACGGCGCCGTCGCGCTCGAAGCGCCGCATCGCGCCCGCCAGCGTGTCGACGAGGCCGCCGTCCGAGCCGTAGTTGTAGCGGATCGGGCCCCAGGCGGCGAAGAACCGCGCCGCGTCGCGCGCGTCCCGTCCCCAGACCTGCTCGGCCTCGACCCGGCGGCAGTTCACGGAGCCGAACCCGGCCGCGCCGAGCACCTCCCGGACGCGCGCGGGATCCGACAGCGACAGCGGCCCGTCCTGCCCGACCGGGGGCTGCTCGAGCGGTGGCAGCGCGGCGAACAGCGCCTTGAGGTCGGTGTCCCCGATCGGCGCCATCGACAGGAACGCCAGGCGCCCGCCGTCCCGCAGCGCCCGCCGGACGTTGCCGAAGGCGGCGACGGGATCGGTGAAGAACATGACCCCGAACCGGCTGATCGCCACGTCGAAGGCGCCGTCCGGGAAGGGGTGGACCTCGGTGTCGCCCTGCGTGAACTCCACGTTCCCGACGCCCTCTTCGGCGGCGAGGCGTTCGGCGGTGCCGAGCATGGGCCCGGACAGGTCCACGCCCGTCGCCGCGCCGAGCCTGGCCCGCCGCGCCGCGAGCCGGGTGGTCTGCCCGTTCCCGCAGCCGATGTCGAGGACGCGGTCGTGCGGCCCGATGGCCGCCGCGTCCAGCAGGGCGTCGTTGAACCCGCCGTTGACCGCGTCGTACCGGGCGGGATGCTCGGCCCAGTGCGTGCCCTCGTACCCGTTCCACGCCTCGGCCTGATGCGTGTTGACGATCTTCGCCATGCCCCCTCCTTCATTATGAACACCTGTTCATGAACATAGGTTCATACCGCCTCCGCCGTCAAGCGCCGCGCGCGGGCGGCCTGTGGTTCACCGGCCACGACGACGCCGGGCAGGTGCGCATCGCTGAGCTGGCGGGGCACCCGTTCTACCTCGCCACCCTCTTCCAGCCGGAGCCGGCGGGCGACGGCACCCGCCCCCACCCGGTCATCGCGGCGTTCCTGGCCGCCGCGGCCGGTGCGGGCCGCCCACCGGGAATGTCGGACGCATCCGCGACGATGGGCGGATGACACGGGCTGACAAGCGGGACCTGAACCGGGCGCTGCTCGCGCGGCAGATGCTGCTGGAACGCCGCGACATGCCCGCCCTCGACGCCGTCGAGCACCTCGTCGGCATGCAGGCGCAGGCGCCGAGCCCGCCGCACATCGGGCTGTGGAGCCGCCTCGCCGGGTTCACGTTCGACGCGGTGGGCCCGCTGATGACCGAGCGGCGCGTGCTCCGGATGGTGCTGATGCGCGGAACGCTCCACCTGGTCAGCGCCCGCGACGCCCGCGCGCTCCGGCCGCTCGTCCAGCCGATCCTGGACGGCTACCTGCGGTCCCGCGCCGCCGACCTCGCCGGCGTCGACCTCGGCGCGGTCACCGCGCACGCCCGCGCGCTGCTGGAGGACGAGCCGCGCACCGACAAGGAGCTGCGCACGCTCCTGGCCGAGCGCTGGCCCGACGAGGACCCGGCGCTCCTCGGCTGGGCCGTCCGGACCCGGCTGCCGCTGGTGCAGGTTCCGCCGCGCGGCATCTGGGGCGCCTCCGGGGTCGCCCGGCACACGACGCTCGACACCTGGCTGGACGGGCACCCGCCCGCCGAGACGACCCTGGACGAGGTCGTGCGGCGCTACCTGGGGGCGTTCGGGCCTGCGAGCGTCCAGGACGTCCAGCAGTGGTCCGGCCTGACGCGGCTCGGCGAGGTCGTCGACCGGCTGCGCCCGGAGCTCGTGGAGGTCCGGGACGAGGACGGCCGCGTCCTCTACGACCTGCCGGACGCGCCGCGCCCCGGCGGCGACGCGCCGGCGCCGGTCCGGTTCGTCCCGGACTTCGACAACCTGCTGCTCTCCCATGCCGACCGCGCCCGGATCATCAGCGAGGAGCACCGCAAGCGCGTCTTCACCGTGAACGGCATCATCCGCGCGACGTTCCTCGTGGACGGCTTCGTCCACGGCATGTGGAAGATCGAGAAAAAGCGCGGGGAGGCGGTGCTGCGCGCCGACCCGTTCGGCCCCGTCCCGAAGCGGGAGCGCGCCGCGCTCGAGGAGGAGGGCCTGCGGCTGCTGGCCGCGGCGCACCCCGGCGCGAAGACGCACGCGGTCGAGTTCGGCTAGCGGAACGCCCTACCCCTCGCCGCGGGCGCAGGGGGCCTCGTGGTCGGGGTCGAGGGACGACAGGAGCGCGTGCAGGGCCTCGCGGAAGGCGAGCATCTGCTCGCGGTCCAGCGGGTCGAACAGGTGGCGCCTGACCTCGGCGACATGGCCGGGGGCCGCCTTCTCCAGCACGGCGTACCCCTCGTCGGTCAGCCGCGCGATCGTGGTGCGGCGGTCGCCGTCGTGCTTGCACCGGCTGACCCAGCCGGCCTCCTCCAGCCGGTTCACGGCGTGCGAGAGGCGGCTCGGCGACGAGTGGACGAGCTCGGCGAGCGCGGTCATCGTCAGCGCGCGGCCGGGCGCCTCCGACAGCATCGCGAGGATCATGTAGTAGGCGTGCGGCATCCCGGAGTCGCGCTGGAGCTGCCGGTCGAGGGCGGAGCTGAGCAGCCGCGACGTCCACAGGAAGGCCCGCCAGGTCTCCTGCTCCTCGTCGTCCAGCCACCGCGCCTCGGTCATGCCGACAGTGTACCCAACAGTTGAATCCTCAAGCCTTGAAAGTTCAAGTATCTTCCGGATATGGTTGAAATCTCAAGTAAAGGGAGGACGACATGACCCGGATGCCGGTGCTCTACCTGAGCCACGGCGCCCCGCCGCTGGCGGACGACGCGCTGTGGACCGATCAGCTCGCCCGCTGGTCGGCGGACCTGCCGAAGCCCGCCGCGATCCTGATGGTGTCGGCGCACTGGGAGGCCGCTCCGCTGAGCATCGGCGCCACCCGGCGGGTGCCGTTGGTGTACGACTTCTGGGGGTTCCCCGAGCACTACTACCGCGTCCGCTATGACGCGCCCGGCGCCCCCGAGCTGGCCGCCGACGTGCGCAAACTGGTTCCCGGCGTGCAGCAGGACGAGGAGCGGGGGCTGGACCACGGCGCGTACGTCCCGCTCGTGGAGATGTACCCGGACGCCGACGTCCCCGTGCTGCAGATGTCGCTGCCCACGCTGGAGCCCGAGCGGCTCTTCGAGGTGGGGCGGAGCCTCGCGCCGCTGCGCGACCGCGGCGTGCTGATCATCGGGAGCGGTTTCACCACGCACAACCTGCGGGAGCTGCGCCCGGACCCGGACGCCCCGCCGCCCGCGTGGTCGGCGGAGTTCGACGAGTGGACGGACCGGGCGGTGCGGAGCGGCGACGTCGACGCCCTGCTCGACTTCCGCGCGAAGGCCCCCGCGGCGCGCATCGCCCACCCGCGGACCGAGCATTTCGCGCCGCTGTTCATGGCGCTGGGAGCGGACGCGGACGCGGACGCGGCGTCGGAGCGCCGGTCCGTGATCGACGGCTACTGGCTCGGGCTGGCGAAGCGGTCGTTCCAGTTCGGGTGAATTGTCACGTTCCGCCCGATTATTCGGTTGTGGTCTCCATCTGGGCGAACCCGGTGCGCCACGACGTCACCCGCGGCTTCCAGCCGAGCTCCAGCGCCTTGGCGTTGGACACCGGGCGGCCGGTCGTCGCGGCGTGCTTGCCCGCGCTGCCCGGGTGCGGGGCGCCGATCGCCGCGCTGTAGACGGGCAGCCAGTCCGCCGTGGTGGCGGGCTCGTCGTCCACGATGTTGACGGTGCCGGCCGGCCAGTCGAGCGCGGCGAGCGCCGCCGAGGCCGCGTCGTCGGCGTGCACGAAGGACGTCCACGACGGCGCCAGCCGCAGCGTGCCCGCGCGGGCCCGCTCCGCGATCGCGCCGTCGGGGGCGTACCAGGTGCCGGGGCCGTAGAGCGCGCCGTAGCGCAGCACCACGCCGCGCGGCATCTCGCCGACCGCCTCCTCCAGCGCCGCGACGCCCGCGTACGGGGGCAGCGTGGGGTCGAGCGGGTCGCTCTCGACCGCGGGCGAGGTGCCCGGGACGTACAGCCACGCGATGCTCTGCGCGACCATCGTCTCGACGCCGGCCGCCTTCGCCGCGTCCACCAGGTTGCGGGTACCGGTGATGCGCAGCCGCGAGTTGGCGTCGAAGTCCTCCTCGCTGAGGTCGGTGAGCTGGTGGATCACGGCGTCCGGGCGCTCGGCCGCGACGGTGTCGCGGACCGCCTCGGCGTCCAGCATGTCCACGATGACGGGCGCGGCGCCGAGGTCGCGCAGCAGCCCGGTGCGTTCGGACCGGCGCGTCGTCCCTGCGACCTCGTGGCCCGCCTGGACGAGCAGCGGGATCAGCCGGCGACCGACGACTCCGGTCGCTCCGGCGAGGAGAATCTTCAAGGGGGTACCTCCGCGACTGTCACGCCTTTGTGAGATCGTCTTTTATGGGATCGTCCAGTGCACTCACCCGGCGTTCGGCATGGTAGCCCCCCTGCGTCCGGCCGGACGATGTCGGACGAGCCGCACCGCCCCCGGGGTCCCGTCCGCCACTGAGCGTACCGCCGGGAACCGCCCGAACGCGTTTCGCATCCGGCGCGTACGAGAATTCACGTGTTCGGGCCGAATCTGGGACGGCCGAGAGACGCGGAAAGACGGCGGAGGAGCGCGCATGGAGATCACCCTCGTCCAGGGCGACATCACCGAGCAGGACGTCGACGCGGTCGTGAACGCCGCCAACTCGTCGCTGCTCGGGGGCGGCGGCGTGGACGGCGCGATCCACCGCCGCGGCGGGCCGGAGATCCTCGCCGCGTGCCGCGAGCTGCGCGCCGGGCACTACGGCGGCGGGCTGCCGACGGGCCGGGCGGTCGCGACCACGGCCGGGCGGCTGCCCGCCCGCTGGGTGATCCACACGGTCGGCCCGGTGTACTCCGCGTCCGACGACCGCTCCGGCCTGCTGGCCTCCTGCTACCGCGAGTCCCTGCGCGTCGCCGACGAGCTGGGCGCCGCCTCGGTCGCCTTCCCGGCCGTGTCGGCCGGGATCTTCGGCTGGCCGGTGGACGACGCCGCCCGGATCGCCATCGGCACCGTCCGCGCCACCCCCACCCGGGTCACCGACGTTCGCTTCGTCCTCTTCACCGAGGACGTCCTCGGTGAGTTCGCGCGCGCGCTCGAATCGTCCTAGCCGGCCGCTAATCCTTCTTGGGCGGCGGCACGACCAGCACGGGGCGGTGCGCATGGTGCAGCACGCGGGTCGACACGCTGCCCAGGATCACCGAACGCGCGCCCGCGAGGCCGCGCGAGCCGGTGACGATCAACGAGGCGTCCAGCTCGTCCGCGACGTCCACGATGGCGGCCCACACGGGCCCGCCGCCGCGCTCCGCCCGCGTCGTCACATCGGTCAGCCCGGCGGCCGCGGCGAGGTCGGCCCCCGCCCGCGCGAGCTGCTCGGCCTGCTTCTCCTCCTCCCACCTGTCGCCGTCCTTCGGCTCGGCCGGGACCGGCGCCACGGCCGCGATCGGCGCCCAGGTGATCTGCGTCAGCAGCGGCTCCCACACCGTCATCACCACGGCCGGCTCGTCCTTCACATGGCGGGCGGCGAACTCGATCGCGGTGCGCGCGTCGTCAGAACCGTCGAATGCAATGAGAACTGTCATATGGAGGACATGTCCAAGATCAGCCCCGGTGGAACCCGGACGGCCCGCACAGTGGCCGATCTCTCAGCGGCCCCGTCAGCCGGCTCTCCCGGCCGGCCCTGTCAGCTCGACCGGGGTGCGCGGCCGGTACCGGGTGGCCCGGCGAACGCCTGGGCGATGTCCAGCCAGCGGTCGGCGTCCGGGCCGGTGGCGGTGAGGGCCAGGTCGGCGCGGTGGCGGCGCTGCGCGACGGCGTGGCAGAAGTCGAGCGCGGGGCCGGTGACGGACTGGCGCGCGTCCTGCGGCCCCCACGTCCACTCCTCGCCGCCGGGCCCGGTGAGGACGACGCGGAACTCCTCGGACGGCGGCTCCAGCCCGCGGTTGCGGTAGGAGAAGTCGCGGGTCCGGACGCCGATGTGCGCGACGTGCCGGAGCCGGTGCGTCGGCTCGCGGCGGACCCCGAGCGCGTCGGCGACGTCCTCGCCGTGCGCCCACGTCTCCATCAGCCGCGCGGTCGCGAGCGTCGCGGCGCCCATCGGCGGGCCGAACCAGGGCAGCCGCGTGCCGGGCGGGACGGCGGCGAGGGCGGCCACCATGCGGCGGCGCCCGTCGCGCCAGCGGGCGAGGAGGTCGGCCGGGTCCTCCTCCGCGCCCTCCCGCGCGCCCGACTCGACGAAGCCGGAGGGGTCGGCGATCGCCGCCTCCAGGAGCTTCGCGAACGCGTCGGCGTCGGTGGCGGCGACCACGGCCTGGTCGTCGGTCCAGGCGAGATGGGCGATCTGGTGCGCGATCGTCCAGCCCTCGGCGGGGGTGGGGTCCGCCCAGCGGGCGGCGGGCAGCGGCGCGACCAGGGCGTCGACGGAGTCGCCCTCGGCGGCGAGGTCGGCGAGCAGAGAGTCCAGATCCGGCATCCCGCCATGATCGTCCGTTCCGGCGCCCCGGTACAGGCCGCGCCCCTACAAACCGAACGCGGTTCTTTCTCCGGGTCCGTCAGTCGAGGAGGGCGCGGGCGGCGGTGTAGTCGGCCTTGCCGTTCGGCAGGCGCAGGCCCGCGTCCGTCCGCACGAACGCCTTCGGGATCTTGTAGCGGGCCAGGTGGGCGGCGCAGCCCGCGCGCAGCTCGTCGTCCGAGGGGCCGCCGGCGGGGCTGACCACCGCGACGATCTCGGTGCCCCAGCGCTCGCTCGGCCGGCCGACGACCAGCGCGTCCGCGACGCCCGGCAGCCCGCGCAGCACGGACTCGACCTCCTCCGCGAACACCTTCTCCCCGCCGGTGTTGATCGTGGTGGCCTCCCGGCCGTGCACCTCCACGGTGCCGTCCGCGAGCAGCCGCGCCCGGTCGCCCGCGACGACCAGGCGCTCGCCGTCCAGCGTCAGGAACGTCTCCCGGGTCTTCGCCGGGTCGCCGAGGTAGCCGAGCGGGATCGCGTCGCCGCCCTTGGCCAGCCAGCCCAGCTCGTCCTCGCCGGGCGCGAGGCGCCGGGACCGGTCGGCCGACAGCACCGCCGTCCCGGGCGCCGCCGCGAACGTCCGGGCCGCCGAGCCGTGCCGGGTCACCTGGAACCCCGACTCCGACGACCCGAGGACGTCCACGATCCGGGCGTGGGGGAGGAGCTCCAGCATCCGCGCCTTCACGGCGGGGCTGATCGCGGCGGCCGAGTTCACGAACGTGCGCAGCGTGCCGAGGTCGTGCGGGCGCGCCTCCAGCGCCGCCGTGATCGGACGGGCGAACGCGTCCCCGACCAGCGGCATCCGGGTGACGCGCTCGCGCTCGGCGGTCGCCATCAGGTCGGCCGCGTCCAGGCCGTCCACCCGGTCGGGGAACACCACGCACCCGCCGCCGCACCAGGCGCCGAGCGCCGACCACGTGCCCGCGCCGTGCATCAGCGGCGGGCCGACCAGCACCCGCACGTCGCTGCGGACGGCCCGCGCGACCGCGTCGTCCAGATCGGTGACGGGGAGGCCGTCGCGGCGCCGCATCCCCAGCGGGCCGATCATCAGGTCGCCGATCCGCCACAGCACGCCCTTCGGCATGCCGGTCGTCCCGCCGGTGTAGAGGATGTGCAGGTCGCCGGCCTCGGGCCGCACCGGCGGCGGGCCGGCCGGCGCCTTGGCGAGGGCCTCCTCGTAGTCGAGCGCGCCGGGCAGCAGTGCGGCACCGGACTCGTCGGCAACCTGGAGGAGCAGGGGTCGCTCGTCCAGCCGCTCGACGACCCGGCCGATCGCGCCCGCGAACCGGGCGTGGAACAGCACGGCGGCGGGACGGGCGTCGCCGAACAGGTGCGCCAGCTCGTCGTCGACGTACCGGTAGTTGACGTTGAACGGGGCGACCCGCGCCTTGTGGGCGCCGACCAGGCCCTCCAGGTACTCGGGGCCGTTGTGCAGGTAGAGCGCCAGATGGTCGTGCGGCGACTCCCACGGCTCGGCCGCCGCCGTGCCGCGCAGGCCGAGGCCGTGCCCGTGCAGGACGTTCGCCAGCCGGCGGGTCCGGTCGGCCATCTCGCGCCAGGTGGTCCGGCGGTCGCGCCACACCAGGCACTCGCGGTCGGGGATCGCGGCGGCGATGGCCTCGTGCAGGGTCGCCAGGTCGAGCATCGGCACTCCTCGGGGGGACGGCGTCGGCACCGTAATCGCCAACTTACCGAACCTCGTTCGGTGAGGGGCGCGGGAGGTCGGGCGGTTCGCGGCGTTGTCGGACGTACCCCGCACCTTCCGGCGTACAAGGCATAGGCCGCGAGAAGGAACAATTGCCGGGTGCCCCCAGCAAGCCGGCCGCGAGGCGAGGTGACTCGCGGCACCACCGCCCCCAACCGGCTCCGCCGCGTGGACCGCTGGATCGCCGCCACCCAGGCCCGCCCGCTGCACGCGGACCCGCGCCCGCTGGCCGTCGACCTCGGCTACGGCGCCTCGCCGGTCACCACGTTCGAGATCTACACCCGGCTGCGCGCGGTCGCGCCGCGCCTGGAGGTCGTCGGCATCGAGATCGAACCCGACCGCGTCGCCGCGGGCCGGACCCTCCTCGCCGCCCTCCGCGAACCCCCCGAACCCCCGGATCCGCCCCCGCCGCGACCCTCCGTCCCCTCCAAAGGAGCCGGAGACCGCAAAGGAGCCGGTGCGTTCGAGGGGCTGTCGTTCCGGCTCGGGGGGTTCGAGCTGCCGGTGCCGCGGCCGCCCGCGCTGGTCAGGGCGTTCAACGTGCTGCGGCAGTACGACGAGTCGGCCGCCTGGCGCGCGTGGGACGACCTGCGCGCGCGCCTGGCACCATCGGGCGTCCTCGTGGAGGGGACGTGCGACGAGATCGGGCGCCGCGCGGTCTGGGTCACCCTCACCCGGGAGGGGCCCCAGACCATAACGTTCGCCGCCCATCTGGGCTCGCTGGAGCGTCCGTCCGTGCTGGCCGAGCGCCTGCCGAAGACGCTGATCCACCGGAACGTGCCCGGCGAGCCCGTCCACGCGCTGCTGGCGGACTTCGACCGCTGCTGGGCGACGGCCGCGCCGCACTCGGCGTTCGGCCCCCGCGCGCGCTGGGTCGAGGCTGTGTCGCTGCTGGCGCGGACCCATCCCGTCCTCACGCGTCCGCCGTACGGCGGGCGGCGCCGGTGGCGCCTCGGAGAGGTCACGCTCCCGTGGGCGGAGGTCGCCCCGCGACGCTGAGCCCGCTACTCGCGGTGCAGCTTGTAGGGGGCGGCCTGCACGCGGGGCTGCACGTCGATGCGGTCGATGTTCACGTGCGGCGGGCGGGTGACGGCCCAGGCCACGCAGTCGGCGACGTCCTCGGCGACGAGCGGCTCCGGGACGCCCTCGTACGGCTTGGCGGCCCGCTCGGCGTCCCCCCGGAACCGGACCAGGGAGAACTCCTCGGTCTTCACCAGCCCCGGCGCGATCTCGGTCACCCGCACCGGCTCGGCGACCAGTTCCAGCCGCATCACGTCGTTGACCGCGTAGGCGGCGTGCTTGGCCGCGTTGTACCCGCCGCCGCCCTCGTACGGGACGTGCGCGGCGAGCGAGGTGATGTTCACCACGTGCCCGGCGCCGCTCTCGATCAGCTTGGGCAGGATCGCCTTCGTCACCCGGACCAGGCCCAGCACGTTGGTGTCGTACATCGTCTGCCAGTCGGACAGGTCGGCGTCCGCCACGCTCTCCAGGCCGACGGCGCCGCCCGCGTTGTTGACCAGCACGTGGCAGGCGGGGACCGCCGCCGCCAGCGCCTCCACCGACTCCTGCGAGGTCACGTCCAGGGTGACCGGGACGGTCTTCGCGGCGCCCGGCACGGTCTCGGCGATCTCTTTGGCGAGCGCGTCCAGGCGGTCGCGGCGGCGCGCGGCGAGCACCACGTTGAACCCCTCCGCCGCCAGGCGCCTCGCCGTGGCGGCGCCGATCCCGCTGCTTGCTCCGGTCACTATCGCGGTCTTACGCATGCGACCAGGGTCCCAGACGCGGTCGGCCGCGCCGCGCGGGGGACGGTCCGCGGTGAGACGGGTCACTGTGGCGAGAAGTCACGAATGTCCCCCTTCCCGAGGGAACACCAAACCCGGTCGATAGGTTGCACTACCGGAGGTGATGTTCAGTGTCGCGTCGTATCAACCGGGTTGCGACGGTCAGTGTTCATACATCCCCCCTTGACCAACCTGGTACCGGCGACGCGGGCGGCATGAACGTCTACATCGTCGAGGTGGCCAAGAGGCTGGCCGCGAGGGGTGTGGAAGTCGACATCTTCACCCGCGCGACATCACGGGCCCTGCCCCCGGTGGTCGAGCTCGCCCCGGGCGTGCTCGTCCGCAACGTCGTCGCCGGGCCGTTCGAGGAGCTGGAGAAGACCGAGCTTTCCCGGCACCTGTGCGGCTTCACCTCCGGGGTGCTGCGCGTCGAGGCGGCCCACGACCCCGGCCACTACGACCTCCTGCACACGCACTACTGGCTGTCCGGGCAGGCCGGCTGGGCGGTCAAGCAGCGGTGGGGCGTGCCGCTCGTCCACTCGATGCACACGATGGCGAAGGTCAAGAACGCGGCCCTGGCGGACGACGACAAGCCGGAGCCCGCCGAGCGCGTCCTCGGCGAGGAGCAGGTCGCGGCCTCCTCCGACCAGCTCGTCGCCAACACCGCCAAGGAGGCCCGCGAACTCGTGGACCTCTACGGCGCCGACCCCGCGCGGGTCGCGACCGTCAGCCCCGGCGTCGACCTGTCGATGTTCCGCCCCGAGTCGCCGATCCTCGCCCGCAGCACCGGCCTCCTCCCGCACCGCACCGGCCCGGCCCGCCGCCGGCTCGGACTGCCCCGCGACGCGTACGTGCTGCTGTTCGTCGGCCGGATCCAGCCGCTCAAGGCGCCGGACGTCCTGCTGCGCGCCGTGGCCCGCATGCTCGCCGACGATCCGGCGCTGCGCGCCAGGCTCGTCGTCGCCGTCGTCGGCGGCCCGTCCGGTTCCGGCCGCTGCCGCCCCGAGGGGCTCCAGTCGCTGGCCGCCGGGCTGGGCATCAGCGACGTCATGCGCTTCGAGCCGCCGAGCCCGCAGCGCGAGCTGGCCGACTGGTACCGCGCCGCTGACGTCACCGTCGTCCCGTCCCACAGCGAGTCGTTCGGGCTCGTCGCCGTGGAGTCGCAGGCGTGCGGGACGCCCGTCGTCGCGTCCCGCGTCGGCGGCCTGTGCACCGCCGTCGCGGACGGCGAGTCCGGTGTCCTGATCTCCGGGCACGACCCCGCCGACTACGCCGCCGTCCTGCGCCGGCTGCACGCCGAACCCGGCCTGCACGCGCGGCTCGCCCGCGGCGCCGTCCGGCACGCGGACGGCTTCGGCTGGGACGCCACCGTCGACCGCCTCCTCGACGTGTATACCGGTGCCATGTCGTCGATGCCCGCCATGAACGCCGCCGCCGCGGAGGTCACCGCATGACCGAAGAGCGTGCGAACCACGTCGAGACCATCAGGGAGACGCTCAGGGCGGCCGAGCTGGAGTTCGACGAGCCGCGCGAGAACGCGTTCTTCGTCAGGCTCCCCGGGCAGCACAAGCTCGCCACGATGACCTGGCTGATCGTCGGCGACCACTCCCTGCACGTCGAGGCGTTCTTCTGCCGCCGCCCGGACGAGAACCACGCCGAGTTCTACCGGTTCCTGCTGGAGAAGAACGGTCGCATGTACGGGGTCGCGTTCGCCCTGGACGACGTCGGCGACGTCCACCTCGTCGGGAAGCTGCCCCTGGAGGCGATCTCCCCGGACGAGATCGACCGCGTCCTCGGCTGCGTGCTCACCTACTCCGACGAGAACTTCGACAAGGCCCTGGAGCGCGGATTCAAGACGTCCATCCAGCGCGAATGGGACTGGCGGGTCAAGCGCGGCGAAAGCCTCGCCAACCTGCGGGCGTTCGCCTCCTTCGCGGACCCGGCCAACCGCGAGTGACCCCGGGCGGGCCGATAGGCTCTGCGGCATGGCGACCCTGGTATTGCTCCGGCATGGCGAAAGCGTTTGGAACGCGGAAGGGCTGTTCACCGGCTGGGTGGACGTCGACCTGTCCGCGAAGGGCGAGAGCGAGGCGACCCGCGGCGGCGACCTGCTGCTCGACGCCGACATCACCCCCGACGTGGTGCACACCTCCCTGCTGAAGCGGGCCATCCGCACCGCCAACATCGCCCTGGACGTCGCGGACCTGCTCTGGATCCCGGTGAAGCGCTCCTGGCGGCTGAACGAGCGCCACTACGGCGCCCTCCAGGGCAAGAACAAGGCGCAGACGCGCGAGGAGTTCGGCGAAGAGCAGTTCATGACCTGGCGCCGCTCCTACGACACCCCGCCGCCGCCCATCAAGGACGACGACCCGCTGTCGCAGGTCAACGACCTCCGGTACGCCGAACTGCCGTCCGAGCTGATCCCGCGCTCGGAGTGCCTCGCCGACGTCGTCGACCGCCTGCTGCCGTACTGGTACGACGCGATCGTGCCCGACCTGGCCGCCGGCAAGACCGTCATGGTCGCCGCGCACGGCAACTCGCTCCGCGCCATGGTCAAGCACCTGGACGACATCTCCGACGAGCAGATCGTCGGCCTGAACATCCCGACCGGCATCCCGCTGGTCTACGAGCTGGACGACGACTTCGCGCCGCTCAAGCGCGGCGGCGAGTACCTCGACCCGGCCGCGGCGAAGGCCGCCATCGAGGCCGTCAAGAACCAGGGCGCCGCGAAGCCGGGCGCCCCGAAGCCCCCGGCGCCCGCCAAGGACGCCAAGGACGCGAAGAAGGACAAGCCCCGGCGCGGCCGCAAGAAGTGACCGTCCCGGCCGGCCGTGGCGCGCACGGCCGGCCGGCCCGGCCGAAGACGGGCCGCGCCGCGCGGCCTCATACGTCGAGGGCCGCCCGGGGCGGCCCCTCACGCAACGAACGCCGAGAGGAGCCCGCCGCCGACCACCGCGAGCCCGATGAAGGTCAGCGGTCCGGTCGCCCACGCGGAGGCCCGCGCCTGCTTCTCCGTCGCCCCGGCCCTCATGAGGAGGCGGCGGATCGCTCCATAGGGGTCTCCGCGTGTGAAGATCGGCATGTACGCCACCGGTGCGTACAGCAGGCTCAGCATGAAGGCGGCCGCCCGCGCGAACAGGCCGTCGAGGACCGAGTGCACCGCCAGCAGCGCCAGCCCGACCGCGGCCGCGCCGGCGAGGTACAGGACGGCCGACCTCACGGCGGCCAACGCGACGTCCCCGTCGGTGGACCGCACGAGCGGTCCCCAGATCCAGCTGACCATCGTGGAGCGCAGGAAGTGCGCCCAGGCCAGTACCGCGAGGATGAGAATCAGGAAGAGCGCCTCGTCCACGCCTCACTCCAGCCGGATCGCGGCGCGCGTCGCCGGCGGCACGCCACATTAATGATCACAGCTGATCGCGGCGAGCACCAGATGGCACCCGTGGCCTGAGGAGGACGAGGGGAGCGGCCGTCGCGGTTCCGGGCGTCCCGCTCAGGCCGGGTCGGTGATCTCCTCCGGCCGCTGCCCGGTCACCAGGTAGACGACGTTCTCCGCCACGTGGACGGCGTGGTCGGCGAAGCGCTCGAAGTAGCGCCCGGCGAGGGTGATGTCGACGGCCGGTTCGACGCCGTGCTTCCACCTGGGCGACAGCAGGATGTCGAACAGCCGCCGGTGGAGGCGGTCCATCTGGTCGTCGTCGGCGTCGAGCTCCAGGCCCATCTCCACGTCCTGGGACGCGATGACGCTGCCCGTCTTGGCGATCATGCGCTCGGCGATCTGCCCCATCTCCAGGACGGTCGCCTGCAGCTCCGGCGGGACGGCCGTCTCCGGATGCCGGCGGCGGGCGGTCTTGGCGATGTGCACGGCGAGGTCGCCCATGCGCTCCAGGTCGCCGCTCATCCGCAGCGCCGTGATCAGCGTGCGCAGGTCGCCGGCGACCGGCTGCTGCCGCGCCATCAGGTCGAAGACGGTCGCCTCGATCGCGGCGTCGATCTTGTTGACGTGCTCGTCACCGCTGATGACCTCCTCGGAGAGCCGCAGGTCGGCGTCCAGCAGGGCGGTCACCGCGCGGGCCATCGCGGACCGGACGAGGCGGGTCATCTCCACCAGGCTGTCGGTGAGGGAGTCGAGTTCCTCGTGGTAGGCGTCGCGCACGTGAAGTCCTTCGCTGTGAACCGGGGGAGGGCGGACTCGCCCACGCCACAGCCTGCCCCGCCGCGGTGAACGGCCCCGTAGGGGAAGGTGAACTTTAAGGGAACGAGACGTACCTGACCTGCATCGCGGGGAAGGGCAACTGGTTTCGCCGCCTACGATCCGTGGTGTGGAGGTCGAGATGGTCGCGAGCCTCGCCGGGCTCGCCGGGCTCGCCATCGGGCTCACGACTGGATTGGCGGTGCGCGTGAGCGAGCGAGCCCAGCGGAGGGCGCCCCAGACGGCCCCGGTGGGAACCCTGCCCCCCGGCGTGGCGTCGGTGCTGAGCGTCCTGCGCTCGTCGGCCGTGGTCGTGGACGGTGAGGACCGGGTGCTGCGCGCCAGCTCCGCCGCGCGGGCCTACGGCCTGGTCAGCGGCGACCGGCTGGTGGTGGACGAGGTCCTCGCCATGGCGCGGCTCGTCCGCCGGGACGGGGAGATCCGGGAGAGCGAGATCCAGGTCGGGCCGACGGGCGCGCGGAGCCGGGCGGACGGCCGCTGGTTCGCGGTCCGGGTGGCGCCGCTCGGCTCGCACGGCCTGGTCCTCGTGCTCGCCGAGGACCTCACCGACATGCACCGCACCGAGGCGATCCGGCGCGACTTCGTGGCGAACGTCAGCCACGAGCTGAAGACCCCGGTGGGCGCCCTGTCGCTGCTCGCCGAGACCGTCGAGAACGCCGCCGACGACCCCGAGGCCGTCCGCCGGTTCGCCGGGCGGATGCAGTACGAGTCGGTGCGGCTGACCAATCTCGTCCAGGACCTGATGACGCTGTCGCGCGTCCAGGGCGACGAGCCCCTCCCCGACCTGCGGCCCGTCGAGCTGGACGAGGTCGTCGCGGAGGCGCTGGAGCGCTGCCAGTTCAGGGCGGGCGAGAAGGAGATAGCGCTCGCGTCGGGCGGCGAGGCCGGCCTGCGGGTCCGCGCCGACCAGGAGCTGCTCGTCACCGCGCTGCGCAACCTCGTCGACAACGCCGTCGCCTACAGCCCCGAGCGCACCCGGGTGGTGGTGTCGGCGCGGCGGCTCGACGACCGGCAGGCCGAGATCAACGTGACCGACCAGGGCATCGGCATCCCGGACGCCGAGATCGGCCGGATCTTCGAGCGGTTCTACCGGGTCGACCCGGCCCGCTCGCGGCGCACCGGCGGCACCGGGCTCGGCCTCGCCATCGTCAAGCACGTCACCGGCAAGCACGGCGGCGACGTGACGGTGTGGAGCAAGGAGGGCCACGGGTCGACGTTCACGATCCGGCTCCCGCTGCTCGACGCCCCCCTTCGTCCCGCCGCAGGGACCGCAACGAAAGCCCCAGAGAACACCGCCCGGGAGGCATCACCGTGACCCGCGTGCTCGTCGTGGAAGACGAGGAGTCGTTCAGCGACGCACTGTCGTACAACCTCCGCAAGGAGGGCTTCGAGGTGGCGGTCGCCGCCACCGGCCCCGACGCGCTGGACATCTTCGAGCGCAACGGTGCCGACCTCGTGCTGCTCGACCTGATGCTGCCCGGCCTGCCGGGCACCGAGGTCTGCCGGGAGCTGCGCGCGAAGTCGAGCGTCCCGGTGATCATGCTGACCGCGAAGGACAGCGAGGTCGACAAGGTCGTCGGGCTGGAGCTCGGCGCCGACGACTACGTCACCAAGCCGTTCTCCACCCGGGAGCTGATCGCCCGGATGCGGGCCGTGCTGCGCCGCCAGGGCGAGGCGGACGAGCCGGCGCCCGCGACGCTGGAGGCCGGGCCGGTCCGGATGGACGTCGAGCGGCACGTCGTCAGCGTCGGCGGCGAGCCCGTCCAGCTCCCGCTGAAGGAGTTCGAGCTGCTGGAGGTGCTGCTGCGCAACGCCGGGCGCGTCCTCACCCGCATGCAGCTGATCGACCGCGTCTGGGGCGCCGACTACGTGGGCGACACCAAGACGCTGGACGTCCACATCAAGCGCCTCCGCGCCAAGATCGAGGAGGCGCCGTCCGCGCCCCGGTACATCGTCACCGTCCGCGGACTGGGCTACAAGTTCGAGCCCTGACGGACACGGGAACGGCCCGCCCCCGGCTGGGAGCGGGCCGTTCGCGCGTTCGCGCTCGCGTGCGGGCCGTCGCGGGCCTTGCGGGCCTTGCGGGCCGTGTGGGCCGTGTGGGCCTTGTGGGCCTTGCGGGGCGCCGGTCAGTGGCCGCCGGAGGCGCCCGGCGTCTCGGTCGTGCCGGGCGATCCGGTCGTGCCGGGCGTCCCGGTCGTGCCCGGGGTCGGCTCTCCGGTCGCGCCCGGCGAGGGGCTGCCCGTCGGGCTCCCGGTCGCCCCCGGCGACGGCGAGCCGGTCGGCTGCGTCGTGGGCGTGGCGGCCGGGTAGGTGGAGAAGTCCTCCTGGTCCGGGGCCACGGGCACCTGGAACTCGACGGCGCCGGCGTGCTCGAACTGCATCCGCACCGGGACGGTCGTCCCCGCGACGAGGTCCTTGGTGAGGCCGGTCAGCACCACGAGGGGCCGGTCGCCCGCGCCCGGCGTCACCGGGAGGCCGCTCTCCTGCGTGCTGGTGGTGTTCTCGGACGTCGGGGTGCTCGTCGTGTTCGGCGTGGCGCCGGTGCCGGCGCTGGTCCGCGGGCTCGGGGTGCCGGTCTGCCCGCCCGACGGCGTGGCGGTGGCGCTCGCCTTCGGGGCCGGCTTGCCGAGCAGCTTGGCGACGCCGCCCGTCCCGTCCGCCTGGGCCGCCGGCACCGGGACGGCGCCGCCCGCGATCTTGGCCTGGCCGAAGGCGGGCGAGCTGACCGCGACCAGCCGGTCCGGCCGCCCCTTGACCTGGTTGATCACCACGCCGTAGAGCGGGACGTCCGCGCCCGCCTTGAGCGGCTGCCCGTCCCGCCCGCCGAGCAGGAACATGTTGCGCAGGTCGATCTGCGTCGCGGCCTTCTCGTCCATCGGGATCGACACGTTGACGCCCTCGGTCAGCTGCGTGGGCGCGGCCGACTGGGGCGACGTGCCCGCGCCGCAACCGGAGATCACCGGCGCGATCGCGACGGCGCCCGCCACGGCGAGCACGACCACTCGACGGCTGTTTCGGATCACGGCGTCGGTCTCCTCGCGAAGTGTCATGGTGAGAGCGGCGTGAGATACGCCAGGGGAAGCGTAGCGAGACCCCGGCGCGAACCCCTCCCCGGGGTCGGCGACACGCCCTGATCATGCTCTCGCACGCGCGGACCATGCGCGGGCGGGGGCGGAAATTCGTCGCGGAATCGCGGAGCGGACCGCGCGGCCCGTCCGGCCGGCGGGTCAGTAGCCGGTGCCGAGCGCCTGGACCCGGCCGGCGAGTTCCGGGCCCGGCCGCGGGGCGCGGACGATCTCGGTGACGACGCCGTCCGGCTGGACGAACACGGCGGTGAGGCCGGTGCCGGTGGGGCCGCGGGTACCGGGCGCGGGGGCGTAGGCCGAGGCGAGGACGCCCTCCCGGTCCGTCAGGATCAATGGCGTGCCGCCGTGGGCGGTGCCCGCGCACGCCTTCAGCTCCTTCAGCGGCGTCGCCTTCTTCCCGGGCGCCGGGCGCGGGTCGGCGACGAGCCAGAAGTTGAGCTTGTACTGCCAGGTCCTGGCGGCGAGGTCGGCCACCACGCTCTCGCACTCGTACGCGGGCGGGACGATGCCGATCACGCCGGGGCGCAGGTCGCGCAGCGGGGTGCGCACATCGCCCTCAGCGCCGGTGCCGACCTCCCGGTCCGGCAGCAGCCCGCCGATCTCGCCGGGGCTCGCCGACGGGCGGGGCGCGAGCTGCGCGCCGGTCGGGCGCGGTACCGGGCGCGGGCCGAACGCCGTCATGAGCACCCCGCTGAGCAGCGCGACCAGCAGCGCGCCCGCGATGATCGGGATCGCGACGCCGAACCGGCCGACCGGCCGGGTGAGCCGCCGGACCCGGGCGCGGCGCCGTCGGCGCCGCTCCTCGCGGTGGTAGGCGGCCATGTCCGGCTCGAGCTCGCGGGCGTCATCGGGCACGACGACGTCAACGTGCGGGAGCCCGTAGTCGTCGGGCTCCGGGTCGCCGCCGTCCGGCCTCACGCCGCACCTCCCTCAACGGGTCGCGTCACCCGGGCCGCCGTCCAGTTCCAACCCTTCCGGGCGCTTCGTACCCGCGCCGCGCGGCTGGTTCACCTCCCAGTATGGAACGCGTGGCCGGGCGCGGCGGGACGGATGCTTGTAACCGCGGCCCCCTTACCGGTAATGGCGTTTCGGTGGGATCCCAGTGATCTCCCGGCTACACTGAGTGCGGGGAACTGGTCGCCGATGCACCATTAAAGGGCTTTGTCAATACCCCAATATGCGGGTTGACCTGCGCATATGTCTGGAAGGCCGGTTCAGCCATGCTCGTTTCCGTGCTACCCTGGTTCTAGCGGAAGGGGTACTTGTCACATGACTTTCCAGGTCGGCGACACCGTCGTCTACCCCCACCATGGGGCTGCTCGGATCGAGGCCATCGAGACTCGCACCATCAAGGGTGAGGACAGGACCTATCTGGTCCTGAAGGTTGACAAGGGTGACCTGACAGTGCGGGTCCCGGTCGAGAACGTCGAGGACGTGGGCGTCCGGGACGTCGTCGGCCAGGAGGGACTTGAGAAGGTGTTCGAGGTGCTTCGCGCACCCTACACCGAAGAGCCCACCAACTGGTCGCGCCGGTACAAGGCGAACCTTGAGAAGCTCGCCTCCGGTGACGTCAACAAGGTCGCCGAAGTCGTCCGCGACCTCTGGCGGCGCGACAAGGAGCGCGGCCTGTCCGCGGGTGAGAAGCGGATGCTGGCCAAGGCGCGCCAGATCCTGGTCAGCGAGCTCGCGCTCGCCGAGAAGACCAACGAGGACAAGGCAGAGGCCCTGCTGGACGAGGTCCTGGCCAGCTGAGCGGCCGGCCGAATTGAGCACACGGCTTCCACGGGTGGGCGTCGGTACCGACGTCCACCCGTTCTCGTCCACTCCGCGGCCGCTCAAGGTCGCGGGGCTCGAATGGCCGGGTGAGGGCCACGGCCTCGCCGGCCACTCCGACGGCGACGTCGCCGCGCACGCCGCCTGCGACGCCCTGCTGTCGGCCTGCGGTCTCGGCGACCTCGGCGCGGTCTTCGGCACGGATGACCCGCGCTGGTCCGGCGCGTCCGGCACCGACCTGATCGCCGAGGTCGCGCGCCGCGTCACCGACGCGGGCTTCACCATCGGCAACGTGGCCGTCCAGGTCATCGGCAACCGCCCGAAGATCGGCAAGCGGCGGGCCGAGGCCGAGAAGACCCTCACCGAGGCCCTCGGCGGCGCCCCGGTCACGATCTCCGCGACCACCACCGACGGCCTCGGCCTCACCGGCCGGGGCGAGGGCCTCGCCGCCGTGGCGACCGCCCTGGTCCTGCCCCCCGGCCCCTGACCCTGCGGCCCGGCCCCTGCGTTCTAGCCCTGGGCCGGGTGGACGGTGCCGGTCACCTCGCCCAACGTGATGCGCGAGCCGCCCGCCCCCGGCGCCTGGGCGCGGATCGTGACCGTGTCGCCGTCCTCCAGGAACGTGCGCTTCGTGCCGTCGGGCAGTTCGAGGGGCTCCTCGCCGTTCCAGCTGAGTTCCAGCATGCAGCCGCGCTGGTCGCGCTCCGGGCCGGAGACCGTCCCGGAGGCGAACAGGTCGCCGGTGCGCAGCGGCGCGCCGTTCACCGTGGCGTGCGCGAGCTGCTGCGGCGACGTCCAGTACATCGACGCGAACCGCGGCCGCGCCGCCACCTGCCCGTTGATCAGGACCTCCAGCCGCAGGTCCAGCCCCCACGGCTCGGCGCAGCGCAGGTAGTCCAGCGGAGCCGGGTCCTGGACGGGCGGCTCGACGCGCGCGGCCTCCAGCGCCGCGACCGGCACCACCCAGGACGAGACCGACGTCGCGAACGACTTGCCGAGGAACGGCCCGAGCGGCTGCGACTCCCACGCCTGCAGGTCGCGCGCGCTCCAGTCGTTCACCAGCACGAAGCCGAACACGTGGTCGCGGAACGCGTCCGCGGCGACGCCGCGGCCGGCCGAGGACGGGACGCCCGCGACGAACCCGACCTCCGCCTCGAAGTCCAGGCGCTGCGACGGACCGTAGGACGGCTCGCCGCCGCCCGGCGCGCGGCGCTGCCCGCACGGCCGGATGATCGGCGTCCCCGACGGGTACACGGTGCCCGAGCGGCCGTGGTAGCCGACCGGCAGCCGCTTCCAGTTGGGCGGCAGCGGGTCGCCGTGCGGCCGCATCATCCGCCCCGCGTTCACGGCGTGGTACTCGTTCGAATAGAAGTCGACGTAGTCGGCGACCTCGAACGGCCGCAGCAGCTCCACATCCGCGACGGGGAGCAGGTGCGGCTCGACCCGGTCCCGGTAGGACGCGTCGGTGAGCAACTCGGTCACCCGCTCCCGGTTCGCCCGCCAGGCGCCGCGTCCCGCCACCATGAAGGCGTTCAGCGAGCCCGAGGCGAAGTAGTGGCGGTCCTCGACCAGCCCGGCCGCCGACATCGCGGCCAGGTCGAGGACGCGGTCGCCGATGGCCACGCCGACGCGCGGCAGCTCCCCGGGCCGCGCGAACACCCCGTAGGGCAGGTTCTCGATGCCGAACCCGGCGTCCTCGTCCGCCTCAACCCACGACTCGGTCGTCATGGAGACATATCTTCCCCCGTGTCCGGCGATTCGATCAGGCCCAACCGGTGCAGTTCGGCCCGCGCCGCGCCGGGGCGGCGGACGCCGACCGCGGCCAGCAGCCGCCGGGCGGCCCGCGCCGCCTCGTCCGGGAGCCTCCGGGCCTCGGCGGCCAGGCCCGCGGCGTCGGCGCGGTCGAGGGTCCGGGCGATGTCGCGCTCCCCGGCGGCGCCGGCCGGGGCGGTACCGGCTGGGGCGGCGGCGTGCGCGGCGGCCAGCAGAACGTTCAGGACCCTGCGGCCCGGCTCCGCCGTGCAGGTGAAGTCGAGCCGGCGCTCGGCGCAGGCCGCGATGAACGCCGTGGCGGCCGTCCGGGTCGCGGCGCCGAGGGGGATGCCGCGGTCGCGGGCGGCGGCGATGCGGTCCAAAGCCTCGCGCCAGCCGGGCGCGGAGCGCACCTCGACGCGCGCGGGGACGCCCGCGGGCAGCCGCGCCACCGCCACGGCGACGGCCCGCGCCTGGTCGGCGTCGTCCGACACGGGGATCTCCACGTCCAGGGGCCGGACGCGCGGCTCGGCGTGCGCCGCGGCCAGCGCCCTCGGCAGCTCCTCGAGGCCGGTGTCGGCGACGAGGACGAGGTCGAGGAGGTCCTCCGGGACGAGATGGGCCCGCAGCTCGCCGAACCGGGACGCGGGGCAGCGCAGCCGCCCGGTGACGGGCGCGCGGGCGGCGGCCCGGTAGGCGGGCAGGGCCTCGGACGGCGGGGCGGGGTCCGGCGAGGAGAGCGCGGCGTCGTCGAGGAGCCGAGCGAGTAGGGCGCTCATGCGGGCCCCCCTACCCCGGACCCGCGCCGCTAGTCGGCGGGCGGGGTGGGACCGCTGCGGAAGTTGCCGGACGGCGGCGGGTTCCAGTCCGCGGCCGGGCGGTCGCCGGCGTCGGGGTCCTCGGCGCGGTCGGCGGGCGGCGGGTCGTGGAGGTCCTCGTCCCCACCGGTCGCCGCGGGCGCGCCTGGCCGGCTGGCCGCACCGGGCGTGCCGGCCGCGCCGGGCACGACGATGTCGGGGCGGGTTGTCGCCGCGACCGGCCGCTGCGGCGCCTCCTCGCGGTCCTGGCCGCGGACGAGCTCGACGTCCGTCGGCAGCAGCGCCGGGACGGGGTCGAGCGGCTGCCGGGGCTCGGGCAGGGCGTCCAGCGGCGGCGCGGGCTCGGGCAGCGCGTCCAGCGGCGGTGCCGGTTCGGACGACAGGTTCCCGGCGTACAGGCCGCCGCCGAACCCGCCGGGCTCCCGCTGGGGCTCGTACGCCGCCGGTTCGTGAGCCGCCGGTTCGTGCGCCTCCGATCGGTGGGGCTCCGGCTCGCGCGGTTCCGGCTCGACGGGCTCGGGCTCCGGCTCGGGGGCGGCGGCCTCCGGCGGGAAGGGGATGAGCTCGTCCGGCCCCTCGGTGAAGGGGGCGTGCGGCTCCGGTGCGCTCTCGGCGGGGGCCTCCAGGGCGAGCGGCGGCGCGGCCGGCTCCAGCACCTTCACGTGGCCGCGCTGCTGCGTCTCCGCGGGCGCACCCCCGTCGTCGGCGGTGGGCCGGGCCACCCGGATCTGCTTGAACATCGTCAGCCACAGCCAGACCGCGATCACCAGCATGACGTGCGGCGCCACGGCGATCCCGGCCTTCACGGCGTCGTCCGGCAGGGACGCGTACCCCCACACCGAGTGCTGGACGTGCAGCGCGGCGCCCCCGGCGACGAGGGCGAGCAGCAGCGCCCAGCGCAGCAGCCGCGTCCACCAGCGGGCCCCCCGGGTGACGACCAGCGACAGGATCGTCATCGCGACGAGCGTGTCGGCCATCACCGGGTACAGCGGCGCCCAGCGCCGGCCCGCCCCGCCGGCGACCGCGAGTTCGCGCAGCACGCCGTAGGTGAGCACGTACGCGCCGGCCGCGAGCGCGGCGACGACGAGGCCGGCGAGGGCGGTCAGCAGCCGCCGCTGCCCGCGGCTGTAGGCGGGCCGGGTCCGATCAGTTGGCATCGAGTCTCGTTCCGGGGGAGGGCGGCTGAGGTCCTGAGCCGAGATTAACCAGCCCGCACCGCGCCGAACCGCAACTTCTTGGTGATCACTTTGTCGCTGTGCACCATAAGTGGAGAGACGTACGGTATGGACGACGACACCCCGAGAGGAGGCTGCGATGCCGTACGGCCGGTTCGTGGGCGGGATGCGGGCCGGGCGGGCCCGGTAGCGCGGCGTGGCGCCGCCTCATGATCGGCTGGGCGAGCCGATCCGGACCTTCGACGGCAGGGCCGCGGGCCGCCGCACCTGGCTGTGGCTGTGCCTGCTGAGCCTGGCGTCGCTGGCGCTGATCCCCGGCGCCGTCCTCTACCTGCGCGATCGCGTCTGGTGGGTGGGGATCCCCGCGCTGCTGCTGGCGATGGGCTACGCGGCCGCCGCCGGCTGGATCGCGGGACGCGACCCCCTCCGGCTCCGCCACCGGGTCGCGCGCCTCCACACGGGCGGCTTCTCGATCACCGGGCCGGACGGCGAGGCCGCCTACGCGTGGGACGAGCTGGAGTCGGTCACGGTCTCCGGCCGGCGCGGCGGCCCGCGCACCCGGTGGCGCTTCACGGTCGTGGCCCGTGACGGCCGCGTGCTGCGCCTCGAAGACGACATCCCGGACGTCCGGACGCTCGGCGTCGCCATCGCCGAGGAGGTGACGGCCCGGCTCGTCCCGCGCCTCCTGGCGGCGGTGCGGGCCCGGGAGACGGTGCGGCTGGGTCCGTTCACGCTGGACCTCGACGGCGTCGAGAAGGACGGCGAGCGCCTGCCGTGGAAGGACGTCCAGGACGTGGTGATCGAGAACGGGCTGGTGGCCGTCCGGTCCCATTCCGGCCGTCCGGACCTTGTCGCGGTCGCCTCCCAGGTGCCGGACACGCCGGTGTTCGCGGCCCTGTGCCACCGCCTCGGCGACGACGGCGGACTCCGCTGAAGAATTTTTCCGCGGATCGCGGCGGGGGATGTCGAGAACGCGGCCGCGGTTCCGATCGTTCTGTGACGAGCGGCCGCGGCGGCCGCCCGGAACCGCGAGCGAAGGGGAGCACCCGTGAAGTACATGCTGCTGATCTACAACCGTCCCGGCTTCGTGGAGGAGCTGACGGAGGCCGAGCGCGAGGCGCTGTTCGGCGAGGTCGACGCGATCATGGCGGAGCTCACCGAGTCGGGGGAGATGGTGCAGGGCAACGCCCTCGCCGACCCGGCCGCGACGAAGACCGTCCGGGCGGGGGACGGGCAGCCCGCCGTGACCGACGGGCCGTTCCTGGAGGCCAAGGAGCACTTCGCCGGCTACATCATGGTCGACTGCGAGTCGGAGGAGCGCGCGGTGGAGATCGCCTCCCGCTGGCCCGACGTCCGGTACGGCGGGCACATGGAGGTCCGGGCGGTCATGACCGAGGCCGGGACGGAGATGTGAGGACGCCCCCGGCCGTCGAGGACCTGCTGCGCGCGCTCGCGCCGCAGGTGCTCGGCACGCTCGTGCGGCGGCACGGCGCCTTCGACGCCTGCGAGGACGCCGTGCAGGAGGCGCTGCTCGCCGCCGCCGTGCAGTGGCCGGGGGAGGGCGTTCCGGACAATCCGCGTGGCTGGCTGCTCACCGTGGCGACCCGGCGGCTCACCGACCAGTGGCGCAGCGAGCGGGCCCGGCGCGACCGCGAGGCGGCCGTCTTCGCGGACGACACGGTCTTCGCCGGGGAGGGGGCGGTGCCGGGCCCGGACGAGGACCGGACATCCGACCGGGACGACACGCTGGCACTGCTGTTCCTGTGCTGCCACCCGGCGCTGTCGCCGCCCTCGCAGGTCGCGCTGACGCTGCGCGCGGTCGGCGGCCTCACCACGGCGCAGATCGCGCGCGCGTTCCTCGTCCCGGAGGCGACGATGGCGCAGCGGGTCAGCCGCGCCAAGCAGAAGATCAAGGCGGCGGGGGCGCGGTTCGCGATGCCGCCCGCCGGGGAGCGCGACGCGCGGCTGAAGGCCGTCCTGCACGTGCTGTACCTCGTCTTCAACGAGGGCTACACGGCGTCCAGCGGGCCGGACCTGCAGCGCGCCGACCTGACGGCGGAGGCGATCCGGCTGGCGCGGGCGCTGCGCGCGCTGCTGCCGGAGGACGGCGAGGTCGCGGGCCTGCTCGCGCTGATGCTGCTCACCGACGCCCGCCGCCCGGCCCGGACGGGGCGCGGCGGCCTGCTGATCCCGCTCACCGAGCAGGACCGGACGCTGTGGCGGCGGGACGCGATCGAGGAGGGCACCGCGCTGATCACCGAGGCCCTCACCTGGTCGCCGCCCGGCCCGTACCAGCTCCAGGCCGCGATCGCCGCCGTGCACGCGGAGGCCGCGCGGGCCGAGGACACCGACTGGCGCCAGATCCTGAGCCTGTACCGGCTGCTGTCGCACCTGTCCCCGAACCCGATGGTCACGCTGAACGAGGCGGTGGCGCTGGCCATGGTGGACGGCCCGTCCGCCGGGCTGGAGCTGCTGCGCACGCTCGACGGCGACGCCCGGATGGCGGGGCACCACCGGCTCGCCGCCGTCCGGGCGCACCTGCTGGAGACGGCCGGCGACCCGGACGCCGCGCGGGAGGCGTACCGGGAGGCGGCGCGGCGCACGACGAGCCTCCCGGAACGCCGCTACCTGGAATCCCGCGCCGCACGCCTCGCCGGATGCGCGACGCGCGGCACGCCTGATCCAATAACCTGAACCTGTGAGCCTGCGCTTCTACGACACCGGCACCCGTACCACCCGCACGTTCGAGCCCCTGGAAGAGGGCCGCGTGGGGATGTACGTGTGCGGTGCGACCCCGCAGGCGGCACCCCACATCGGGCACCTCCGCTCGGGCGTCATCTACGACGTGCTGCTGCGCTGGCTGCGCGCGTCCGGCTACGAGGTGACGTTCGCGCGCAACGTCACCGACGTCGACGACAAGATCCTCGCGGTGGCGGCGGAGCGGGGCGTCCCGTGGTTCGCGGTCGCCGAGGGCAACCAGCGCGTCTTCAACCAGGGCTACGACCTGCTCGGCTGCCTGCCGCCGACGATCGAGCCGCGCGCCACCGGGCACGTCCCGGAGATGATCGTGCTGATCCGCCGGCTGATCGAGAAGGGGCACGCCTACGCCGCGGGCGGCGACGTGTACTTCGACGTCAAGTCGTGGGCGGACGAGTACGGTGCGCTGTCCAACCAGCGGCTCGACAGCATGCGATCGGCGGGCGACACCCCCAACGAGGACTGCAAGCGCGACCCGCGCGACTTCGCGCTGTGGAAGGGCGCCAAACCGGGCGAGCCGTCCTGGGAGACGCCGTGGGGCGACGGCCGCCCCGGCTGGCACCTCGAATGCTCCGCGATGGCGACCAAGTACCTGGGCCCGACGTTCGACATCCACGGCGGCGGCGTCGACCTGATCTTCCCGCACCACGAGAACGAGATCGCCCAGTCGCGTGCGGCGGGTGACGGGTTCGCCCGCTACTGGCTGCACAACGGGCTCCTCACCGTGGACGGCGAGAAGATGAGCAAGTCGGTCGGCAACGTGGTCCTGCTGCCCGATCTGCTGGAGAAGGCCCGTCCGGTGGAGGTGCGGTACTACCTGCTCTCGGCGCACTACCGCTCCCTGATGGACTACACCGACACCGCCCTGGCCGAGGCCGTGTCCGCCTACCAGCGGATAGAGGGCTTCGTGACGCGGGCGTCCGAAGTGGTGGGCGCCGTTCCGGCCTCTTCTGTACCGGCCTCTTCCGTGCCGTCCGCGTTCAAGGACGCGATGGACGACGATCTGGGCGTCCCGCAGGCGCTGGCCGTGCTGCACGAGACGGTGCGGGAGGGGAACAGCGCGCTGGCGTCCGGCGACCAGGAGGCGGTGCGCGCGGCCCTCGCCTCGGTGCGGGCGATGGCGGACGTCCTCGGCATCGACCCGCTGTCGCCGCAGTGGAACCGCTCCGGCGAGGCCGACCTGCGTCCCGTCGTGGACGCGCTCGTCGCCGTCGCGCTGGAGCAGCGGCAGGCGGCGCGCGCGCGTAAGGACTACGCGGCCGCCGACGCCATCCGCGACAGCCTGGCTGAGGCGGGGATCGTCGTCGAGGACACCCCGCAGGGCCCGCGCTGGGAGCTGAAGCGGGCTTGAGCAGGGCGTCCGTTCAGGGGGACGGCCGGATCGTCCGCGGGGACTGAAGGACGCCGCGCACCGGATAAAATCGGATGTTCGCGGGGGGTTGGCCGAGTGCGCCGCAGTGTGCCGTCCCGCTGAGATCTTGAGCCGCCCGGCAGCCGCGAGGGCGAGCACGCAACCGTCGCGAGGGGCGTAACCGAGAATGGCCAAGCGCAAGGGCAAGGGACCCACCCCCAAGGCCGAGGACCGGCACTGGCACGCCAAGCGCCAGAAGGCCCGCGCCGTGAAGAACGCCAAGCGCACCGGCACGCCGACGCTCGGCCCCGGCGCGCGCGCGAAGGGCGCGGCACCGTCCGCCGGGAGCCGTCCCGCCGGCGCGCGGCGCGCCAACGGCGAGGTCCCCGAGCTGGTCACGGGCCGCAACCCGGTGGTCGAGGCGCTGCGCGCGGGCGTCCCCGGCACGGCGCTGTACGTGATGTCCAGCACCGACGAGCGGGTCCGCGAGTCGATCCAGCTCGCCGCCGACCGGCGCATCCCGCTGCTGGAGACCGGCAAGAACGAGCTCGACCGGCTGACCGACGGCGCCGTCCACCAGGGCATCGCGCTGCAGGTCAAGCCGTACCGCTACGCGCACCCCGACGACCTGCTCACCGGGTCGTCCCCGCTGGTCGTCGCCGTCGACGGCATCACCGACCCGCGCAACCTCGGCGCGATCGTCCGGTCCGCCGCCGCGTTCGGCGCGAGCGGCGTCGTCGTGCCGGAGCGGCGCGCGGCCGGGGTCACCGCCGGGGCGTGGAAGTCGTCCGCCGGCACGCTCGCGACCTGCCCGGTCGCGCAGGCCACCAACCTGACCCGCCAGCTCAAGGCGTACCAGAAGGCGGGCTGCTTCGTCGCCGGGCTGGACGCCGCCGGCGGCGTGACCGTCGCCGACCTGGAGATCGCGTCCGGGCCGTTCGTCCTGGTCGTCGGCTCGGAGGGCAAGGGCCTCAGCCGCCTGGTCGCCGAGACGTGCGACATGCTCGTCACGATCCCGATGCCGGGCAAGGCCGAGTCGCTGAACGCGGGAGTCGCGGCCGGGATCGCCCTCTACGAGGTCAGCCGCCTCCGCGCCTGAGACGCCGCGCCCGCCCCCCGGCGAAACCGAACTCTCTCAACGGGAATAATCTCAACGTTCAGATACTTAATGTTGGCGTACCTGTTGGGATCGTCCGGTTCGAGGTGAACGCCCGTGACCGCCACCGCGGCATCCGGGACGCGCAGCCGCTACGCGTCCGACCTGGCCCTGGCCGCCTTCGCGCCCGCGAGCTGGGGCACCACCTACGTCGTCACCACCACCCTGCTGCCCGCCGACCGCCCGCTGCTCGCCGCCACGCTGCGCGCCCTCCCCGCCGGGCTGGTCCTGCTCGCCGCCGGACGCCGCCTCCCGCGCGGCGACTGGTGGTGGAAGTCGATCGTCCTCGGCATGCTGAACTTCGGCGCCTTCTTCCCGCTGATCTTCTTCGCCGCCTACCGGCTGCCCGGCGGGGTCGCGGCCACCATCGGATCCGTCCAGCCGCTGGTCGTGGCGCTGCTGTCGCTCGGCATCCTGCGCGTCAGCCCGGCCCGCGCCGTGCTGTACTCGGCGCTCGCGGGCACCGGCGGCGTCGCGCTGCTGACGCTGACCGCCGAGGCCCGCCTCGACCCGCTCGGCATCGCCGCCATGCTCACCGCGACGTCCCTCATGGCCGTCGCGATCGTCCTCGCCAAGAAGTGGGGACGCCCCGAATCGCCGCTGGTCATGACGGGCTGGCAGCTCACGGTCGGCGGCCTGGCCCTGCTGCCGCTGACGCTGCTCACCGAGGGCGTCCCCGCCTCCGTCACCGCCGGGAACGTGCTGGGCTTCGCCTACCTCGGCATCGTCGGCACCGCGATCGCCTACGCGCTGTGGTTCCGCGGCATCGACCGGCTGCCGCCGACCTCGGTGTCCCTGCTCGGGCTGACCAACCCGATGGTCGCGACCCTCGCGGGCCTGCTGATCCTCGGGCAGACGCTGACGTTCTGGCAGGTGGTCGGCTTCACCATCGCGCTCGGCGCGCTGATCGCCGGCCAATCCCTCAACCGGAGGCCGGCCCCGCCCGCCGTCGAGGCGCCCGCGCCGGTCCCGCAGCCGGCGGGACGCGCCTGATCCGGCTCTCCAGGAAGGCGATCTCCACCGGATTCTCCGCCCGCTCGATGGCCGCGCCGTACGCGTCCGCGGCCTCCGCGTCCCGCCCGAGCCGCCGCAGCAGATCGGCGCGGACCGCGTGGAACAGGTAGTACCGGCCGAGGCCGAGCCCGTCCAGCAGCGCCAGACCGGCCTCCGGACCCTCGACCTCGGCCACCGCCACGGCCCGGTTCAACGCCGCCACGGGGCTCGGCGCCACGGCCATCAGCTGGTCGTACAACCGCAGGATCTGCCTCCACCGCGTGGCCCCGGCCGCCTCGTCGCCGTGCACCGCGTTGATGGCCGCCTGGATCTGGTACCGCCCGGGCCGGTCGATCTCCAGGCAGCGCCGGACGATCGCCTGGCCCTCCTCGATCAGCCCGCGGTCCCACAACCGCCGGTCCTGGTCGTCCAGCAGGACGAGCTCGCCGCCCCGCACCCGGGCCGCCCTGCGCGACTCGACCAGGAGCATCAACGCCAGCAGACCCAGCACCTCGGGCTCGTCCGGCATCAGCTCCCGGAGCACCCGCCCCAGCCGGATCGCCTCGGCGCACAGCTCCGCTCGCCCGCCGTACCCCTCGTTGAACACGAGATAGACGACGGCCAGCACACCTGACAGCCGCTCGGGCAGATCGCGCTCCTCCGGCACCCGGTAGGGGATCCGCGCATCGCGGATTTTCGCCTTCGCCCTGACCAGCCGCTGCGCCATCGTCTTCTCCGGCACCAGGAAGGCGCGCGCGATCTCCGCCGTCGTCAGGCCCCCGAGCAGCCGCAGCGTCAGCGCCACCCGCGCCTCCATGCCGAGCGCCGGATGGCAGCACGTGAAGATCAGCCTGAGCCGGTCGTCCGGCACGGCGCCCTCCTCGACCGGCTCCCGCACCGCCACCACCGCCTCCGCCTGCTTCCCCGCCCGCCGCGCCTCGCGCCGCAGCCGGTCGACGGCCTTGTTACGCGCCGTCGTGATGATCCACCCGGCGGGGCTCGGCGGCGTCCCGTCCGACGGCCACCTGCGGACCGCCTCCGCGAACGCGTCCTGCACCGCGTCCTCGGCCACGTCGACGTCGCCGAAGGCCCGGACCAGGACGGCCACCGCCCGCCCGTGCTCCTCCCGGAAGACCCGCTCGATCACACCTCGCCCACGAACGGCCGCACCTCGATCGGCAGTCCCGTCGCCTTGACGAACCTGGCCGCCACCCGCAGCGCCGCGTCCAGATCCTCCACCTGGATGATCGTGATGCCGCCGATGTGCTCCTTGCCCTCCGTCCAGGGCCCGTCCGTCGCGACGCAGTCGTCCCCGCGCGGCCGGACCATGGTGCTCGTCTCGGGACCGTGGAAGCCCCGCCCGAACACCCACGACTCCTCCAGCTCCAGATCCCGCCGGATCTCCGCGATGTCCGCCATGACCTTCTCCAGCTTCTCCGGCGGCGGCGGATCGCCCACCGGCTGGATCATGTTCAGCGCGTAGAGCTTCATGGTTCCTCCTCAATGCGTCCACTACCCCGGTGACCTCGTCGTTCCCCGGCGGCGGCCCGCGCACCTCGCGCGGCCGCGGTGGACGCTCTCACCTCCTACACGAACGGCGCCCCGCGAAATCGACACGCGGGCCACAAAGAATCTGCACCTGCGGTCGCTAGGTTCGGCGAATGATCGTTCCCCGGTGGACCCCATCGACCGCTCTGCTCCTGGCCCTGTTAGCTCTCGGGTCGGTGAGCGCTTGCGGTACGCAGGACACGCAGGTCAAGTGCGCCCGCACCATCGTCGGCCGTGCCGAGGGCCCCTGCATGGTGAGGTTCGACGGCGAAGGCTCTTCTACAGCCACCGTTCTGGGCCGCGACATCAAGCTCCTGGACACCCGGCCCGACCGGGTGACCCTCAGCGTCGCGGGCGCCCAGATCACCGTCTCGACGGACGAGAGCGAAGCCCAAGAGGCCAACCTGAACATCAGGGTCCTATCGATCGGCCCGAAGACCGTCGTCGTCCGCTTCTCGGAAGTCGACGTCTGAGGTCAGGCCCGGGTTCAGCCCAGGGTTCGCGCCGGGGGCACGACCTCGCCCACCACCCCGGAGTCGTCCAGCCGGATGACCGTGGGGCCGCGCTCGCACTCCCACGTGGTGACGTTGGCGAAGGTCGTCTCCGCGTGGTGCCAGAGGCCCCCGTCCTGGTGGATGTGCCCGAACAGGTGCAACTTGGGACGGACCTGGCGCACGCGGGCCAGTAGATCCTCGCACCCGTGCCGTCCGGGGTAGGCGTGCGCGTCCCCGATTCCGAGCGGTGGCCCGTGCGTGACCAGGACGTCGACGCCGTCCGGGATCAGGGCCCACTTCTCCGCGAGGGGACGGCCCCGGGGCAGGTTGAACGCCCACTCGTTGAACTCCGGCTGCCAGGGACTGCCCCAGAACGTGACGCCGTCGATCTCCGTCCCGCCGTCCTCCAGGTAGCGGATACCGCGATCGGCCAGGACGGCGCGGGCGCGTTCGGGCGCGTCGAGGAACATCCAGTCGTGATTGCCCGCGACGACGACCTTCGTCCGGTGGGGGAGGTCGCGGATCCAGTCGGCGGCGTCCTCGAGCTCGCCGAGGTCCTTGCCGCGCCGGCACAGGTCACCCGCGTGCACGAAGACGTCCCCGTCAGGGACGGCGAGGTCATCGTGAAAGGTGTGCGTATCGGCGACCGCCACAATCCGCATGACCCAAGCGTACGGACCTCCGGCAGATTCCGGGCGTTTTGGATGACCGGCGTAAGCACCCGCCCGCGTCCGGCCCGCCAACTCAACGGACCCTGCTCCCCGGCTGAGCCGCCTACCGCGTGCCTCCGGCCGCATCTCCGAACTCGTTCGCCCCACGCCGCCGTCCTGGCCGGACACGGACATGCCCGCCGGCTTGGGAAACGGCTTCCCGGCCGAGGACGTCACAGGAGAAACGGGGAGGCACGATGGGCCAGCGACCCTGGATGGCGGCTCTCGAGCGGCGGCATCAGAAACGGTTTCGGACGCCCGAGCCGAAGCCTCGGCGGACGATACGGCTCCCAGCGACGACACCGTACGTGGCGGTCGCCGTGTTCTTCACCCTCATCGCCTCGGTGTTCATCTTCAAAGAGGTGCTGCGGGCGCGAGACGGCGTGGAGACGTCCGGAGTCGTCGTGAAGAGATGGACCGGGCACAAGTCGAAGGACTACGCGGATGTGGTCTTCACGACCTCCACGGGACGACGGGTACGGGCCTCCATCAGCCAGGAAGACTGGGTGGAGATGCCGAAGGTCGGCACACGGGTCCGGATACGGTATGCGCCGTCCAGGCCGGAGTTCACCGCGGTCGACGCGGAACGGCCGATGATCGACGGACTGTTCGTCCCGGTGCTGTCACTGGGCGCCGCCTCGGTCTTCGCGACGTGGGCCTTCGTGACCTGGCGAAAGGGGAGGGCGAGTCGGGTGGCACATGGCTAGGCGGCGGTACGTTGCGCGCGGGGTCCCTGGCGGATATCGCATATGGGACGTCCGGCTGCGGTGAATCGCCACCCGGAAAGCTCGTGGCGCACAACGCAGGCCGCGCCGGGCCCTGTGCAGGGCTCCGGCGCTCGCCTGGTCGCCTCGGAATCCGAGGTCACCACTTGTTGGACCAGTAGATGGCGTCCATGGCCACGCGGACGGGCGGTGCGCCGTTCCGGATGTGCTTCCAATTGGCGTCGTTGAGGCTGTAGTTCAGCCGGTAGTGGCCGGACACCCTTGTGCGCAGGTCACTGTGCCGGAGGCTGCCGATCGCCGCGTAGAGCACCCGGTGCTGGGCTCCGATGAGCCCGGCCGCGGCGCTGGAGGAGTTGACCGCCTCGTCCCGGTCCGTAGCGATCAGCGTCCAGTCGGTGCCGCCGTCGGCTTGGGGCAGCGTCGGGCCGAGCCAGGTCAGGAACGAGTTCGTCCCGCTCATCTCCCGGCACTGCCTGTTGACCCCGCAGAACGTTGAGAAGAAAGCTCCCTTGTGCGGCGTGCCGAGCGTGACCACGTCCTGGATCAGCAGCTTGGGCGGCCAGCCCGGCTCGTGGCGCTGGTAGCCGGCGATCGCGGCACGGGCGATCAGACCGCCCATGGAGTGCGCGATGATATCGACGCTCTGGCCCTTGGACGAGTAATTCTTGTAGATGTTCTGGGCCAGGTTCCTGCCGAGAACCTTGATGGAGGTGTCAGCCGACCCCTTGGCGATCCGCACGCAGTTCTTCGGATTGTCGGTCGAGTAGTAGCCGACGCGGTGGAACCTGCCCTTCCAGCCCCAGCCGCGCATCGCCTTCACCGCGCCGCTCCACTTGCCGGCGCATCCCTTGTCGGTGATCTTCCGCCGGTACCCCTTGATGAGGTAGACGGGCGTGTTCGCCGAGTCCCCGCTGACACGGGTGGCACCGACCGCGATCTGCGTGCTGGTCAGGCTTCCGGCCGCCTGAGCGGCCTTGCCGCTTCCGGCGCTCAGCCAGGTCTCCCGAGCGGGCGCCGCGTCGTATGCCACCAGCCCCAGCCCGGTTGCCATCGCGAGGCCGGCAGCGACGAAGGCAGCCTTTTTCCGGACGTTGATCGCCACGATCCACTCCCTTCGGTAACGTGCGGAAAGTTACCGAAGCCGATTTATCTGCAGGCAGGGCTAAAAGACCTCAACACGCCAAAAATGTTTTGGGGCCCTAGGGCCCTGGCGCATGGACTGCGACTCACCGCCGATCCAACTTTCCCTGCGTGCCATGCACATCTTGGGCCGACCCTCGCCGAAGCGTCCGCACCTCGATGAGGCATGCTTTGTCGGATGGTGGCGTTGGTGATCGCCAAGTGACGGTGGCGGCAGAGGCTGAACTGCTCGGCTTCGCGGCCGGCGTGCTGATCGCTTTGGTGACGGTGCCGGTCGGGGTGTCGGGCGCGGTGTTCCTGCTGCCTGTCCAGTTGAGCGTCCTCAATGTGCCCAGTCCCGCGGTCACGCCGACGAACCTCCTGTTCAACGTGGTCGCCGGCCCGGCCGCCCTGGTGCGCTACCACCGGCGCGGGCAGTTGAGCGGTGCGCTGACCCGGTTGCTAATCCTGGGGACCCTGCCCGGCGTCGTCGTCGGAGCGGTCATCCGGGTCTTCGCCGTGCCCGGCCCGACCGCCTTTCGCGCCCTGGTGGGTCTGCTGCTCGCACCGCTCGGCCTGTGGCTGTGCGCACGCACCATGCGCCCTCCGCGCGCTGACCGTGCGAGTGAGCCGTCCGAACGCTTCATCGTGGGGCTCTCGCTGGCGGTCGGCACCGTCGGCGGCGTCTACGGCATCGGCGGTGGATCCATCCTCGGCCCCATCCTCGTCGGCCGTGGCATGCCCGTCGCGCAGGTCGCGCCCGCCGCTCTCGCCTCGACCTTCCTCACCTCCGTGACCGGCGCCATGACCTACGCCGCGCTTTCGCTCACGACACAGGGCGACATCGCGCCGGATTGGCGGCTGGGATTGAGCTGCGGCCTCGGCGGACTGGTCGGCGGATACGTGGGCGCGCGCCTGCAACCCCGGCTACCCGAGACCGCCCTACGCCTGGCCCTGGGCGGCTTGGCCACCGCCCTCGCAGTCGTCTATCTGCTCCAGGCAGCCGCCTGACCCGACCCTGACAAGGGTGCCGCGACCGAGGCGACGAAGTCGTCCAGCTTCGCCCTGATGCGCGCGACCTTCTCCTCAAGGGGGACGCCGTCGTCGTGGGGGTTGCCCAGCAGGGTCTGCTCGATCGACGGTGTGGCGTTGAGGACGCTGTTAGCAAACCCGTTAGCAAAGGCTTATGACCGGCCACCGATATATCGATCGGATGCGTTCCTTGTCGTGGATGCTCTTATGGATGTCAAGCGGCGAGTCTAAGATCGTTTGTGGTGATGATCTGGTAGAGCTCGCGGGCGACGTAGCGTTTGAGGCATCGGAT
>NZ_FZOR01000100.1 GCF_900188445.1 Actinomadura meyerae | reverse complement strand
GCAACTACGCCGCCGCCAACGCCTACCTCGACGCACTCGCCCAACACCGCGCCTCACTCGGACTCCCCGCACTGTCGCTGGCGTGGGGCCTGTGGACGGAGTCGAGCGGCATGACAGGGCACCTCACCGACGCCGACCGGCGGCGCCTGGCCGGGGCCGGCTTCGCACCGCTCGACACCGATCGCGCCCTCGCCCTCCTCGACGCCGCGTTCGCGCGCGACGAGCCCGTGCTGCTGCCGCTGCCGGTGGACGGGAAGGCGCTGCGGGCGGCGGGCGCGGACGTGCCGCCGCTGCTGCGGGACCTCGCCGGACCGGCCGCGCGCCGGGTCGCGGCGGCCGCCGCCCGGCGGGGGCTGCGCGAGCGGCTCGCGGCGACGCCGCACGAGCAGCGGCTCCCGCTGCTGGTCGAGGTGGTCCGCGCGGAGGCCGCCGCCGTCCTGGGCTACCCGGATCCGGCGGCGCTCGACGAGCGGAGGGCGTTCAAGGAGCTGGGGTTCGACTCGCTCACCGCGGTCGAGTTCCGCAACCGGCTCAACGCCGCGACCGGGCTGCGGCTCCCGGCGACGGTCGTGTTCGACGACCCGACCCCGGCGGCGCTGGCGGCGCGGCTGCGCGCCGAGCTGGCCCCGCCGGACGCGGCGGCCGGGCCGTCGGTGCTGGCGGAGCTGGACCGGCTCGACGCCGCGCTGTCCGGGCTCGCCTGGGACCCCGGCGAGCGCGCCGCGATCGGCCCGCGGCTGCGCGCCTTCCTGTGGAAGTGGCACCAGGCCGGCGCGCCGGAGACGGCGCGCGATCGCGCGGACGACGGGCCCGGCGACCTCGCCTCGGCCTCCGACGACGAGCTGTTCGACGCCCTGGAGAACGAACTTGGGATCTCGTGACATGAGCAACGAGGAGAAGCTGCGCGACTACCTCAGGCGGGCCACCGCCGATCTGCGGCTGGCCCGCCGCCGGGTGCACGACCTGGAGGCCAGGGACGCCGAGCCGGTCGCGATCGTCGGCATGAGCTGCCGCTTCCCGGGCGGCGCGGACTCCCCCGAGCGGCTGTGGCGGCTGCTGGCCGAGGGCGGCGACGGGATCGTCGAGGTCCCGCGGGAGCGCGGCTGGGACATCGACGCGCTCTTCGACGCCGACCCCGACCGCGCCGGGACGACCTACACCCGGCACGGCGGCTTCCTGCCCGGCGCCGACCACTTCGACGCCGCCCTGTTCGGGATCAGCCCGCGCGAGGCCGCCGCGATGGACCCGCAGCAGCGCGTCCTGCTGGAGGCAGCCTGGGAGGTGTTCGAGCGCGCCGGGCTCGACCCCCGGTCGGTGGCGGGCAGCCGCACCGGCGCGTTCGTCGGTGTGATCGCGCAGGAGTACGCGCCGCGCGGCCGGGAGGTGCCCGCCGAGTTCGAGGGCCACCTGCTGACGGGGAACACCACGAGCGTCGCGTCCGGGCGGCTCGCCTACACCTTCGGGCTGGCCGGGCCGGCGATCACGATCGACACGGCGTGCTCGTCGTCGCTGGTCGCGCTGCACCTGGCGGTGCAGGCGGTCCGGCGGGGCGAGTGCGACCTGGCACTGGCGGGCGGCGCGACGGTGATGGCCTCGCCGGGCCTGCTGGTGGAGTTCAGCCGCCAGCGCGGGCTGTCGCCGGACGGGCGCTGCCGGTCCTTCGCGGCCGGGGCGAACGGTACGGGCTTCGGCGAGGGCGTCGGGATGCTGCTGGTGGAGAGGCTGTCGGACGCGCGGCGCAACGGGCATCCGGTGCTCGCCGTCGTCCGGGGCACGGCCGTCAACCAGGACGGCGCGAGCAATGGACTGACCGCGCCGTCCGCGCCCGCGCAGCAGCGGGTCATCGAGGACGCCCTGGCCGCCGCCCGGCTCACGCCGGACGACATCGACGCGGTCGAGGCGCACGGCACCGGCACGCGGCTCGGCGATCCGATCGAGGCGCAGGCGCTGCTGGCGGCCTACGGGCAGGGGCGGGACCGTCCGCTGTGGCTGGGTTCGGTGAAGTCGAACCTGGGGCACACCCAGGCCGCGGCCGGAGCCGCCGGGGTCATCAAGATGGTGCTGGCCATGCGCCACGGCCTGCTGCCCGAAACGCTGCACGTCGACGAACCCACCCCGCACGTCGACTGGGAGACCGGGGCCGTCCGGCTGCTGACCGAGCCGACCGCCTGGGAGGAGCACGGGCGTCCGCGTCGCGCGGGCGTCTCGTCGTTCGGCGTCAGCGGCACCAACGCCCACGTGATCCTGGAGGAGGCCCCCGCCGAGGACGGCGACGTCCCTGAGACCGAGGCCGACCCGGGGCCGGTGCCGTGGGTGCTGTCGGCGAACGACGACGGCGCGCTGCGGGAGCAGGCCGCGCGGCTGCGCGCCCACCTCGCGGAGCGGCCCGGCACCGCCCCGGCGGACGTCGCGTACTCGCTCACCGCCACGCGCACGCTGTTCGACCGGCGCGGCGTCGTCGTCGCCGCCGACCTGGAGGACGGGCTGGCGGGGCTGACGGCGCTGGCCGAGGGCACGTCCCGTCCGGGCATCGCGACCGGTGAGGCGGTGTCAGGTCGTACGGCGTTCGTGTTCTCCGGCCAGGGCAGCCAACGCCCCGGCATGGGCCGCGACCTCTACACCGCCTTCCCCGCCTTCGCCGCCGCCCT
>NZ_FZOR01000008.1 GCF_900188445.1 Actinomadura meyerae | reverse complement strand
TCCGATGCCTCAAACGCTACGTCGCCCGCGAGCTCTACCAGATCATCACCACAAACGATCTTAGACTCGCCGCTTGACATCCATAAGAGCATCCCGCAGGCCGCGCCCGCACTGGAGCCGCGGAGCCCGCACGGGGAGTCCCCGTGCGGGCTCCGCGGCGTGCGGGCGGGCTCCGCGGCGTGCGGGCGGCCGCCGGTCACCGGGCGCGGGTCACCCGGCGCGTTCCCGGACGAGGGCGGCGAGGTCCATCCGGGCGAGGCCGCGCAGGCCGGGGCGCTGCGCGAGCCAGGCGACGGCGAGCACGGCCAGCGCCGACCAGGCGTACGTCGCTGGCGCGATCTCGGCGCGGAAGGACATCAGGTCGCTGTTGAACGCCCCGAGGAACGCCCCGGTCGCGAGCCGTCCGAGGATCAGGCCGGGGACCGCGCCGGCGGCGGTGACGAGGAGGTTCTCGGCGGTGACGAGCCGGGCGAGGCGGCGCCGCCCGACGCCGGCGGCCCGCAGCGTGGCCAGTTCGGTGCCGCGCTCGGCGAGGTTGACCGACAGGGTGGCGAACAGGACGGTGAAGGCCAGCAGCCCGCCGAACGCGAGCATGACCGCGACGAACACGTAGAACAGGTCCATGTACCGGTCCATGGTCTTCTTCAGCGCCTGCGCGTCGGTGTAGGCGACGACGCCGGGCCGGGCGGTGAGGGCGCGCTCGACGGCGGCGCGGTCGGCGCCGGGGTCGAACGCCACGAGGACGCTGCCGGGCCGCGCGCCGGGGTCCCACGCGGCGACCTGGCCGAGCGCGGCGTAGGCGCGGGTGCCGAGCGGCTCGTCCACGAACCCGGCGACGGTGGTGGTGACGGTGCGGCCGCCGGCGAGGCGCAGCCCGATCCGGTCGCCGGTGTCCACGCCGAGCCTGCCGCGCAGGGCGGAGCCGAGCAGCGCGCCCCGCGCGGGCAGCGCCCGCTCGCCGCCGCCGGGGGTGAGGAACCGGTGCATCCGGGTCCGCTCGGGCAGCCCGACGACGGTGGTGGAGTACCCGGCGCCGCCGGAGGTGATCGTGACGTCCAGGTGCGCGGCGGGCTCGGCGGCGCGGACGCCGGGCGTCCCGGCGATCGCGGCGAGCCCGGCGCCGCCGAGGGGGCGGCCGAGCGTGAGCTCGGCGTCCTGCCGCTGGATCCGGTCGAACTGGCGGGACACGGTGGCCTGGGAGGAGTCGAGCATCCCCCACGACACCAGGATCAGCACGAGCGCGAGGACGACGCCGGCCATGGTGTAGAGGGTGCGGCGGAACTGGCGGACGGGGCCGCGCAGCACCAGCCACGCCCCGGCGGGCAGCCTGCCGGCGAAGGGCAGCGCCCGCTCCAGCCGGGCGAGGAGCCCCGCTCCCCCGGTGCGGGGGACGGTGCCGCGCATCGCCTCGGCGGGCGGGACGCGGGCGGCCGACACGGCGGGCGCGAGGGCGGCGAGGGCGCCCGCGCCGGTCCCGAACGCGAGCCCGGCGAGGACGGTGGAGGCGCGGACCGACACCAGCGTCTCCGGCAGCCCGATCGCGTCCCCGTACAGCCGCGTCACCGTCCCGGCGAGCGGCAGCGCCGCGGCGACGCCGAGGACGGACCCGGCGGCGCCGACCGCGGCGCCGGTCGCCAGGTAGTGCGCGAGGAGGGTGCGGCGGCGGAACCCGCTGGCGCGCAGCGTCCCGATGACGACGCGGTCGCGGGCGACGCGGCGGGTCAGGACGACGTACACGGCGACGCCCGCGGCGGCGAGGAACAGCAGCGGGAACATCACCGCGAGCTCGGAGAACCCCTTGATGTCCTCGGCGAGGGTGGCGTTGGAGGGCTGCTCGGCGCGGGTGACCGCGGCGCCGGCGCCGTGCGCGCGGGCGGCGCCGGTCAGGGCGGCGTCCAGGCGGGCGGCCCGGTCGCGGCCGGTCTCGGTGTAGTACACGGCGACCTGGTTCGGGGAGGCGGCGCCCGCGAGCCGGCGGGCGAGCGGCTCGGGGACGAACAGCACCCCGAACGAGCCGGGCGCGGGCAGCACGTTCTGCCGGCTGGCCGCGGGCCACAGGTACTCCGGCGAGGACGCGGTGCCGCGCACCCGCACCGTCCGCCACGCGCCGCCGTCCCATACCGAGACCCCGTCGCCCGGCTTCAGGCGGGCGTGGCCGGCGATGTGCCGTTCGGCGAGGACGCCGTCGGGCTCGGCGGGGTCGAGGTAGGAGCCGGTGAGGACCTTCACCCGGTTCACTTCGGGCTGGGACCCGGGGGGCAGCCCGACGACGCGTCCGACGAGGGTGTCCCCTCCGGGCATGCGCAGCGGCACGTCGGCGACGGTGCGCACGGCGGCGGCGGCCACGCCCGGCCGGGACGCCGCGTCCGCGGCGATCGCGGCGGTGTCGCCGCCGGAGAGGGTGAGGTCGGCGAACCGGAGGTCGCGGAAGGTCTGCCGGTATCCGGCGTCGAGGTTCTTGTAGGCGTCGTAGGACGCGCCGAACAGCGCGACGCCGAGCATGACCAGGACCACCACCGACACGAGCTGCGCGGGGCGGTGCCGCAGGTCGCGGCGGAGCTTGGTGCCGAGGACGCTCACCACGTCACCTCGCCGGCGCCGGCGGGCGCGGCGTTGGCGGTGACCTCGACGATGCGGCCGGAGCGCATCCGCACCACGCGGTGCGCGATCGCGGCGATGGCGGCGTTGTGGGTGACGACGAGGACGGTCCGCCCCTCGGCGTTGAGGTCCTTCAGGACGCGCAGGACGCCGCGGCCGGTCTCCAGGTCGAGGGCGCCGGTCGGCTCGTCGCACAGCAGCAGCTCGGGGTCCTTGGCGATGGCGCGGGCGATCGCGACGCGCTGCTGCTCGCCGCCCGACAGCTGTGCGGGGAAGTGCCCGGCGCGGTCGGCGAGGCCGACGGCGGCGAGCGCGGCCTCGGCCCGCGCGCGGTCGCCGCGGCCGGTCAGCTCGGCGACCAGCCGGACGTTCTCCAGGGCGGTCAGCGACGGGACGAGGTTGAAGAACTGGAACACGAACCCGACGGTGTCGCGCCGGTAGGCGGTGCGGCCGTCCTCGCCGAGCCGGGAGATGTCGCGGCCGCCGGCGGAGACCTCGCCCGCGGTGGCGGGCTCGATCCCGCCGATCAGGTTGAGCAGGGTCGTCTTGCCGGACCCGGACGGGCCGAGCAGCACGGCGAACTCGCCGCGCCGCACCTCCAGGTCCGCGTCGCGCAGCGCGTGGACGGCGGCGTGCCCCGTCCCGTAGGTCTTGCCGGCGCCGCGCAGCTGGACCGCCGGCAGGGCGTCCGCCCGCGCGGTCCCGGCCGCGCCGGCGGGGGCCGGCTCACTGCCGTGTCGCGTCATCCTCGTCTCCTCCGTCTTGGTCGGCGCGCCCGGGCTCTGGGCCGGGTGCCGGGCCGGGCCCGGTGCCGGGCGGGCGCAGCAGGGCCAGCAGCCCGGCCGCCGCGTCGCCGGCCTCGGTCCCGGGGTCGATCAGCACGTGCATGAGCAGCCCGTCCAGCAGGGCCGCGATCGCCACGGCGAGGCCGCGGGGGTCGGCGTCGGGGCGCAGCGCCCCGGCCTTCCGGTCCTCGGCGAGCCGGGCCGCCAGCAGGTCGCGGAACATCCGGATCTGCCGCTCGGTCTCGGCGCGCAGCTCCTCGTCGCGGACGCCGTGCAGCATCGCCTCGACCATCACCCGCTGCCCGGCGGTGCCGGCGCCGCGGTCCACCAGCGCGCGCACCGCCTCGGCGACCCCGGCGAGGGTGTCCTCGGCGCGCAGGATCGCCTCGACCGGGCCCTCCAGCTCCTGCTCCACCGCGTGCAGGACCGCGGCCCGCCGCAGGGCGTCCACGGACCCGAAGTAGTAGTGCACGAGCGCGTTGTTGGCCTGCGCCCGGTCGGCCACGGCCCGGGAGGTCACCGCGGCCCAGCCGCCCTCGGCCATCACCGCGACGGCCGCCTCCAGCAGCCGGATCCGGGTCGGCGTTCCGCCGTCCGCCATCGCCCCCACTCCTTGGTCACTCGCTTTAAGCAACTGACCAACACGGTAGACCTGATCGTTGCACCGTGCAACAGTCCAGGTCGGGGGCGCGCGAGAACGGGCCGGGGGCATGCGAAAAGCCGCCGGCCGCCCGCACCCGGAAGGTGCGTGCGGCCGGCGGGAGCGGCGCGGCGCGGGACCCGGTCAGGCGTCCCGGCGCTTGAGCAGGTACGCGGCGACGGCGAGGAGCGCGGCCGTCCAGGCGGCGAAGACGCCGTACCCCTGCCACGGGGACAGGATGTCGTCGGGGCCCTGGTGCGCCTTGGCGATCAGCGAGCCCGCCTCCGAGGGCAGGTAGGCGTGGATGTGGTCGCCGACGGTGCCGGGCAGCAGCATCGCCAGCGGCGCCAGCACCAGCACGAACCCGATGACGCCGGTGATCCCGCCGGCGGTGTGCCGCACGATCGCGCCGACGGCGAGCGCGAACAGGCCGAGCATCGCCAGGTACAGGCCGCCGCCGATGACGGCGCGCAGCACGCCGTCGTCGCCGAGGGACACCTCGATCTTGTCGCCGCTGATCGCCGCGCCGATGAAGAACGACCCGAACGACACCGCGATGCCGAGGACGAGCACGACCGCCGCGAACACGGTCGCCTTGGCCCACAGCATCGGCAGCCGCCGCGGCACCGCGAGCAGGCTGGCGCGGATCATGCCGGTGGAGTACTCGGAGGCGATCACCAGCACGCCGAGCACGCAGATCGCCAGCTGGCTGAGGAAGAACCCGCTGCCGAGGATGAAGCTGACCGGGTCGGCGGCGATCTGCGCCCGGTCGGACGGGGTGGTGTTGTCCCACTGCGCGACGGTGAGGCCGACCAGCAGCGCGGTGAAGCCGAGGTCGAGGACGACCAGCAGGATCAGCGACCACAGCGTGGACCGGACGGTGCGGATCTTCGTCCACTCGGCGAGCAGCAGCCGCCCGAAGCCGGGCCGGGCGTACTCGGGCTGGCCGGCCTGGGGCGCGGCGGCGGTGGCGGTGGCGGGCGGGGTCATCGCTGCTCTCCCTCTGCGCCCGGGACGGCCTCGGGCGCGGCCGCGGCGCCCGGGAGGGCGCCGGGGGCGCCCTCGCCCGCGCCGTACTCGACGCTGTCGCGGGTCAGTTCCATGAACGCCGCCTCCAGGGAGCCCCGGGTCGGGGTCAGCTCGTGCAGGACGATCCCCTCGGCGGCGGCGAGCTCGCCCACGCGGGGCGCCTCCATGTGGGTGACGGTGAGCAGGCCCTCGCCGCCCGGCTCGGCCTTGCCGCCCTCGGCGGAGACGACGGCGGCGAGCCGCTCGGCGTCGGGGCTGCGCACGACCACCGCCTTGTGGGTGCTGCGCTCGATGAACTCCTCGGTGGAGCAGTCGGCGATCAGCCGGCCGCGGCCGATGACGATGAGGTGCTCGGCGGTGACGGCCATCTCGTTCATCAGGTGGCTGGAGACGAACACCGTCCGGCCCTCGGCGGCGAGCCGCTGCATCAGCGTGCGGATCCACACGATGCCCTCGGGGTCCAGGCCGTTGACGGGCTCGTCCAGGATCAGCACGGACGGGTCGCCGAGCAGCGCGGCGGCGATGCCGAGCCGCTGCCCCATGCCGAGGGAGAACCCGCCGGCGCGCTTGCGGGCGGGCCCGGCCAGCCCGACCAGGTCGATGACCTCGTCGACGCGCCTGCGGCCGATGCCCTGCGTCTGCGCCAGGCACAGCAGGTGGTTGTAGGCGCTGCGGCCGGTGTGCACGGCCCGCGCCTCCAGCAGCGCGCCGACCACGCGCAGGGGCGCGTGCAGGTCGCGGTAGTGGCGGCCGTGGATGCGGGCGTCGCCGCGGTCGGGCCGGTCCAGGCCGAGCAGCAGCCGCATCGTGGTCGACTTGCCCGCCCCGTTCGGGCCGAGGAAGCCGGTCACCCGGCCGGGGACGACCGTGAAGGACAGGTCGTCCACGGCGGTCTTGTCGCCGTAGCGTTTGGTGAGGTTCTCCGCCTCGATCATTCACACGTCCCGGTCGGTTCGGCGGCGGTCTTGGTGATCACCGTCACATTAGCGCGTCCGGCGCGGCGGGCGGATCCTCCGGAGTGCGGAACCGCCTCCGACCTGGGTAGGGTCCCCCCGCGGCTGCGGCTCGCGCCGCCCCGGGCTTATTGACCGGTCGTCAATAGGTGCGGGAGGATGGCGGGCACGACCCGACCGCTCGGGAGGCACGCTTGCCCGCCACACCCCCGATCCCCGCGCCCGACCTGCTGGCCGAGCGGCTCGCCGACCGCGACACGCTCCGCGCGCTCGCCGCCGAGCCCCTGGTGGGCCTCGCCGCCGGCCGGGCCCTGCTCATGCAGCTCGCCCACCCGGCCGTGGCCGCCGGCGTCGCCGAGCACAGCGACTTCGCCGACCGGCCCCTCGCCCGCCTGTTCGGCACCCTGGACTTCCTGCTGATCACCACGTTCGGGACGCCCGAGCAGGTCGGCCGGATCGCCGCGAAGGTCCGCGGCATCCACGGCGCCGTCCGCGGCGAGGGCTACTCCGGCAACGACCCCGGCCTGCAGCTGTGGGTCAACGCCACCCTCATCGACTCGGCCCTGTACGTCCACGAGACCCTCATGCGGCCCCGCGACGACGGCCTGCCCGAGGAGTACTACCGGCAGGCCCGCATCGTCGCCGAGGTCCTCGGCTGCCCGCTGGACGCCCAGCCCGCCGACCTCGCCGCGTTCCGCGCGTACACGGCCGCCACGCTCGCCTCGCTGGAGGTCACCGACACCGCCCGCGAGGTCGCCGCCGCCGTGCTGTGGCCCCGCAGGCTGCGCGCCCTGTTCCCCGCCCTGGCGGTGTTCCGGCTCGTCACCGCGGCGATGCTGCCCGAGCCGCTGCGCGAGCAGTACGGGCTGCCGTGGACGCCGGGCCGGCGCCGCGCCGCCGCGCTGCTGCTCGGCACCGCCTCCGCCGTGCACCGGGTCACGCCGGGCGTGGTGCGGCGCCCGCCGCAGCCGCTCCTGGTCCGCCTGGCCGCCCACCGCGTGAACCGCACCCTCTCGGCCCGCCGCGCCCGCCGCCGCGACGGCCGCCCCTGACCCCGCGGGCCGGGAACCGGGCGGCCTGTCAGGCTACGGACGAGTACGCCACGACGCCGCGGCGCATCGCGTCCATCGCCCGCCGCGCCGTCTTGCGCAGGTGGCTGTTCTCCGGCGCCGCGTCGACGATCTGGCCGAGCAGGTCCAGCAGCTGCTTGACCGCGCGGACGAAGTCGCCCGCGGTCAGGTCGCTCTCCAGCAGCACCTCGTCCAGGTCGTCGCCCTTGGCCCACCGGTACGCCGTCCACGCGAACCCCAGGTCGGGCTCCCGCAGGAACGACACCCGGTTGTCGCGCTCGACCGCGTCCAGCTCCCCCCACAGCCGCACCATCGCCGCGAGGGCCTCCTGCGCGGCGCCGCCCGGCGTGCGCGGCGGCGCCGCGTCGTCGGGCTGCCGCGACTCGTACACCAGCGCCGACACGCACGCCGCCAGCTCGGCGTGGCCGAGCTTGTCCCACAGGCCCTCGCGCAGGGACTCGGCGGTCAGCAGGTCGAGCTCGTTGTAGATCCGGCCGAGGCGGCGGCCCGCGTCGGTGACGGCGTCGCCGTCGAGGTACCCGAGCTGCTGCAGCACCGCGCACACCCGGTCGAACGTCCGCGCGATCACCTGGGAGCGGCCCTCCACCCGGCGCCGCAGCTGCTCGGTCTCCCGGTCCAGCCGGTGGTACCGCTCCGCCCAGCGGGCGTGGTCCTCGCGCTGGTCGCAGCCGTGCACGGGGTGGCGGCGCAGCTCGGCGCGCAAACGGGTCACCTCGGCGTCCTCGGCCGCGGCCGAGTCGCCCCGGGTCCGCTTGCGCTCCCGCACGTCGTCGGGCACCCGGTTGCGCAGCGTCGACGCCAGGTCGCGGCGGTCCTGCGGGTTGCGGGGGCTGAACGACTTCGGGACGCGGATCCGGTCGACGGGCTCCACCGCGCGGGGGAAGTCCTGCACCGACAGCCGCTGCACCGACCGGTTCACCGTCAGCACCAGCGGGGCCGGGCCGTCCGAGCGGCGCCCCACCCCCGGGTCCAGGACGACGGCGAGGCCCGACCGCCGCCCCGACGGCACCAGGATCACGTCGCCGGGCCGCAGCCGCTCCAGCGACTTCGCCGCCTCGGCGCGCCGCGCCGACGACCGCTCCCGCGACAGCTCCGCCTCCCGGTCCGACAGCCGCCGCCGCATCGCCGCGTACTCCATGAAGTCGCCCAGGTGGCACTGGGCGGCCTCCGCGTACCCCTCCAGCGCCTCCTCGTTCTTGCGGACCTGCCGGGCCAGCCCGACCACGGCCCGGTCGGCCTGGAACTGCGCGAACGACTCCTCCAGCAGCGTCCGGGCCCGCTCGATCCCGACCGCGCCGACCAGGTTCACCGCCATGTTGTAGGACGGCCGGAAGCTGGAGTTCAGCGGGTAGGTGCGGGTGCCGGCGAGGCCCGCGACCGACGCCGGCTCCACGTTCGGGCCCCACACCACCACGGCGTGGCCCTCCACGTCGATGCCGCGCCGCCCGGCCCGGCCCGTCAGCTGCGTGTACTCGCCGGGCGTCAGGTCGACGTGCGCCTCGCCGTTCCACTTGTCGAGCTTCTCGATCACCACGGTGCGGGCCGGCATGTTGATGCCGAGCGCCAGCGTCTCCGTCGCGAACACCGCCTTGATCAGCCCGCGGGTGAACAGCTCCTCGACGATCTCCTTGAACGTCGGCAGCATCCCGGCGTGGTGGGCGGCGACGCCGCGCTCCAGCGCGGCCAGGAAGTCGCCGAACCCGAGGATCCGCAGGTCCTCCGGGGCGATGTCGGCGGTGCGCAGCTCGGCGTGCGCGCGGATCTCCTCCGCCTCCTCCTTGGAGGTCAGCCGGATCCCCGCGTGCAGGCACTGCAGCACCGCGGCGTCGCAGCCCGCGCGGGAGAAGATGAAGGTGATCGCCGGGAGCAGCCCGGCGCGCTCCAGCCGCTCGATCACGTCCGGGCGGGCCGGCGGCCGGAACCGCTGCGGGCGCGGCGCCCGCCGCCGCCCGGTGCGGCGGCCCTGGTTGACCTTCGCGCGGCGGACCTCCTCCACCGCCATCCGGGTCAGCTGCGGGTTCAGCCGGGCCTGCCGGTCCCCGCCCTTGCCGGTGTCGACGAACAGGTCGTACAGGCGGGTGCCGACGAGCATGTGCTGGAACAGCGGGACGGGCCGGTGCTCGTCCACGATCACGGCGGTGTCGCCGCGGACCTCGTGCAGCCACTCGCCGAACTCCTCGGCGTTGGACACCGTCGCCGACAGCGCCACGATCCGCACCGAGTCCGGCACGTGGATGATGACCTCTTCCCAGACGGCGCCGCGGAACCGGTCGGCGAGGTAGTGCACCTCGTCCATCACCACGAACGCCAGCCCCGCCAGGGTCTGCGACCCCGCGTACAGCATGTTCCGCAGCACCTCGGTCGTCATCACGACGATCGGCGCCTCGCCGTTCACGCTGTTATCGCCGGTCAGCAGCCCCACCTTCTCCGGCCCGTACCGGCGGACGAGGTCGGCGTACTTCTGGTTCGACAGCGCCTTGATCGGCGTGGTGTAGAAGCACTTGGTGCCGCCGGTCAGCGCCAGGTGGACGGCGAACTCCCCCACCACGGTCTTGCCCGAACCGGTGGGCGCGGCGACCAGGACGCCGCTGCCGTCCTCCAGCGCCTGGCACGCCTCCAGCTGGAACCGGTCCAGCTCGAAGTCGTACAGGGTGCGGAAGTCCAGCAGGGCGGGGCCCTGCCCCGCGGTGCGCCTGCGGTAGGCCGCGTAGCGCTGGGCCGGGGACTGCTCGGCCGACGTCGTGTCGGGGGTGGTCATACTTCGAGCCTACGGTTTCGACCGGCCCGATACCCAATCAGCGGGCCCGCTCGCCCTTCTCCAGTTCGGCGTCGATCGCCTCGAGGTCCAGCGGGGACGCCTCGTCGTCGGCCAGGCCCGCGTACGGGTCGGGCCGGTTGGCGCGGCGGCGGTCGTTCAGGAACGCCAGCAGCGCGGCGACCTCGAACAGCAGCACCGTCGGCAGCGCCAGCGCCAGCATCGTGAACGGGTCCGCGCTCGGCGTCGCGACCGCCGCGAACACGAAGATCCCGAACAGGATGAGCCGCTGCGACCGGCGGATCCGCGACGAGCTCAGCACCCCCGCCAGGTTCAGCACCACCACGAACAGCGGGAGCTCGAACGTCAGCCCGAACACCAGCAGCATCGTCAGCACGTAGCCGAGGTAGCTGTCCACGGTGATCAGCGGTTTGACGTCGTCGGCGACGAAACCCAGGAAGATCGCCAGGCCCTTGTCGACCGTCAGGTACGCCAGGCCGGTGCCGACGAAGAACAGCGGGACCGCCGCGGCCAGGAACACGTACGTCCAGCGGCGCTCGCGCTGGTACAGCCCCGGCGCGATGAACGCCCACATCTGGTACAGCCACACGGGCGCGGACACCACCGCGCCGATGATGCAGGAGATCTTCAGCTTCAGGAAGAACGAGGAGAAGATCCCGTTGACGAACAGGGAGCACTGGTCCTTGTCGACCACGTGGGACTGCGGCAGCGAGCAGTACGGCTGCTTGAGGAAGTCCCAGACCGGGTCGAACAGCAGCCAGCCGGCGATCGCGCCGACCACGAAGGCCAGGATCGCCTTGATCAACCGGTTGCGCAGCTCACGGAGGTGGTCCATGAGCGGCATGCGGCCGTCGGGGGCTTCACGCCTGTTCAGCTTCATCGCGGGCATTCAGGACGCTCGGGGGCGGAGCGGATCGTCGCGGCGGCCGTCAGCCCTGGCGGAGCCGGTCGGGGTCCGACACCGGCACGCCCTGGATCGGCTCACCCGAGGCGATCGCGCCGCGCGGGCGCTGCCCGGTCTCGGCGGCCGCGGCCTCGCGCTCCAGCCGGGCGGCCTCCTCGCGCAGCCGAGCCGCCCGCTCGCGCGCGTCCGCCTCACCCTGCGACGCGGCCTGGGCCGGCTGCGCCGGCTGCTCGGCGGGGGCGTCGTCGTCCTCGCGCAGGCCCTTGGTCTCCGCCTTCAGGATCCGCGCCGACTTGCCCAGCGACCTCGCGAGCTGCGGCAGCTTCGCCGAACCGAAGATCAGCACGACGACCAGCAGGATGATGAGCAGTTCGGGAGTCCCGATGTTCGGCATGGCAATCCTCTTCAGCAGACGGCACTCACGCAGATCGTACGCCCTCGCCGGACGTTTGTGACGACCGGGATTCGTCGAGGCGGGAGAGTTCATCGCGCAGCGCCGACCGTTTGGGTTCCAGCCGCCGCCTCGTGCGCTCCAGTTCACGACCGAAACGCCGCACGCCGAGCCACACCTTGAACGCGCACCAGGCGAGCACGGCCAGACCGGCGAAGCCCAGCGACACCGACACCGCGACCCACATCACCCGGCGAGGCTACCCGATCGCCGGGCGCGCCCGTGGCGGGGCCGGGCGAGGGCGCGGCCCGGCGCGCGGGGCTCAGGCGAGCCCGTAGCGGGACAGGGCCCGCGCGGCGTCCTCCCGCACCCCGGCGGCGACGGCCTCGGGCGCCACCACCCGGCCCTGGTCGCCGAGCCGCAGCGCCAGCCCCCGCACCCAGCGCGCGTCCGGGGTCCGCAGGACGACCCGCAGCCGCCCCTCCCCCAGCTCCTCCACGCTCTCGCACGGGTAGTAGTCCGCCACCCACCGGCCCCGCGGCGTCAGCTCCAGCGTCACCGCCGCGTCCTGCGGCGACGGCCGGAACAGCCCGGCGTCCACGTCGATCGGCTCCGCCTCGTCCGGCACCTCGGCGGGCACGTCCAGCACCGCCAGCCCGGCGATGCGGTCCAGCTTGAACAGCCGCACCGCCTCCGCCCGCCGGCACCACCCCTCCAGGTAGGTGTTGCCCTCCACCACCAGCAGCCGCATCGGGTCGACGTCCCGCTCGGTGTTCTCGTCCCGCGCCGGCACGTAGTACGTCAGGTGCACGCGGCGGCCGCGCGCGATCGCGTCCCGCAGCACCCCCACCGCGGTGCGCGCCGGATCCGCGGTGCCGCCGTAGGCGTCCACCTCCACCGCGACCTGGCTGGAGGCCGCCGCGGCCTCCCCCGCCGCGCTCTCCAGCTTCGCGATCACCCGGCTCAGCGCGTCCCGGTCGTCCAGGTCCGGGATGCCCGCCAGCATCCGCAGCGCCACCAGCAGCGCCGACGCCTCGTCGGTCTTCAGCCGCAGCGGCCGCGCGATCGACTCCGCCTCCGCCACCGTGATCTCCCCGCCCTCGTAGGACAGGTCGATCGGGCAGTACGGGTCCGGCGCCCGCAGCTCCACGCACCACAGCAGGTTCAGGTCGTCGATCAGCTGCTTCTCGGTCACCCCGAACGCCGCCGCCGCCTCGCCGAGCAGCACCGAGTCCCGGTTGACCACGTACGGGACCAGGGCCAGCAGCCGCCCCAGCCGGTCGGTGGACGTCGTCGCCGAAGCCCTCCCGCTCATCGCACCTCCCCCTCCGGAGCCGGGCGGCCGCCCGCGCCCGCCAGCACCGACTTCAGATGCTGGATCACCGCCTCCCGCAGGTCGGGCGGGTCCAGCACCACGACGTCGTCGGCGAACCGCGCCAGGTACGGCGCGAACCGGTCCACGTCGCGGAACGTCAGCACCGCCTCGTCCCACTCGCCGTCCCACGCCGCGTCCTCCACCGGGCGCACGTCGCGCGCCCACCGCCGCGGCCCCTGCGCCGCGCCCCGCCGCAGCCGCACCACCGCCGGCCGCGGCTCGCTCACCGGGTCGCCCCAGTCGAACGCGATGCGCCGCACGTCCACGCCCTCGGGAACCGAGACCGACCCCGCCGGGCCGTCGGCCGCGACCTCGCCCACGATGCGGCTCAGCCGGAACACCCGCTGCTCGTCGCGGTCGCGGTCGAACCCGACCACGTACCAGCGGCCCCGGCGGGACACCACGCCCCACGGCTCCAGGTGCCGCCGCACCACCGACGTCCGCCCGATGCCCTGGTAGTCGAACGCCACCGGCCGGCCGTCCCGCACCGCCTCCCACAGCGCCGCGAACGACGGCTCGTGGGTGTTCACCCGCGGCTCGATCCCCACCGCCGGCGCCGCGTCGGTCTCCACCCCCGCCGCGCGCAGCTTCAGCAGCGCCCCCGACGCCGCCTCGGCCATGCTCGCCCGCTGCCACACCCGCGCCGCGAGGCCCAGCACCGCCGCCTCGTCCGGTGTGAGGTGGATGTCGGGCAGCTCGTAGGCCTGCGGCGGGATCCGGTACCCGATCTCCTCACCGCCGCCGCCCTGCAGGTCGCTGCCGACCTCCAGCGGGACGCCGAGCTCGCGCAGCTCCTCCTTGTCCCGCTCGAACATCCGCTTGAACGCCTCGTCGGAGTCCGGGTAGCCGGGCACGGCCCGGCGGATCTGCTCGGCCGTCAGATAGCGCCGGGTCGCGAGCAGGCAGACCACCAGATTCAGCAGGCGCTCGGTCTTGCGCCGCGACACTCCGCCACCACCTCGTTCCCTCGTGTCCCCGCGCGGCCCGCCCCCGCCGGGTGGGCCGGACGTCCCCGCGAGCCGTCCCGCAGGACGCTACCGTTTCCCGGTGTGATCCGATGGCGCAAAGGCACAGTTGAGGACATCCGCCGCGAATGGCCGGGGGCGGTCGAGCTGAACGTCTCGATCGGGGGCGACGGCACGCACCGGGCCCTGGCCTATCCCGCCCTGGTGGGGCGGCCCGAACCGGGCGATACCGTCCTGCTCAACACTACGGCCTTGGCGATGGGACTCGGCACCGGCGGCTACGCCATGGTCGTCGCCGTCCCCGACCGGCTCCCGCCCGACCCGTCCGGCCCCGGGCACCTGGTCAAGGCCCGCTACACCCCGCTCCAGGCCACCGTCCTCGGCACCGACGAGCAGGACTCCCCCCACCACGAGCTGCTCCGCGACGCCGACTCCCTCGGCGGCATGCCCGTCATCGTCGCCGACCTGCACTCCGCACTGCCGCCCGTCCTGGCCGCGCTGCACGCCGCCCGCCCCGGCACCCGCGCCGTCTACGTCATGCCGGACGGCGGCGCGCTGCCGTCCTGGTTCTCCATGTCCATCGCCCAGCTCAAGGACGCCGGGGCGCTCGCCGCCACCGTGACCGCCGGGCAGGCGTTCGGCGGCGACCTCGAAGCCGTCACCGTCCACACCGGGCTCCTCGCCGCCCGGCTCGTCCTGGACGCCGACGTCGTCGTCCTCGCCCAGGGCCCCGGCAACCTCGGCACCGGGACCAAATGGGGGTTCTCCGGCGTCTCCGCCGGAGAGGCCGTCAACGCGGCGTCCGTCCTCGGCGGCCGGCCCGTCGGCTCCCTGCGCGTCAGCGAGGGCGACCGGCGGGAGCGCCACATCGGCGTCTCCCACCACTCCCTCACCGCCTACGGCCGCGTCGCCCTCGCCGCCGCCGACATCCCCGTGCCCGAACTCGGCGGCCCCTTCGGCGCCCGCGTCGCCGCCGAGGCCGCGCCCCTCGGCGACCGGCACCGGCTCGTCCCCGTCCCCGTGGACGGGCTCCACGAGACCCTCAGGGCCGCCGAGAAGGACTGGGGCGTCCGGCTGTCCACCATGGGCCGCCGCCTCGACGAGGACCTCCCCTACTTCCTCACCGCGGCCGCCGCCGGCCGCCACACCGCCGCCCTGCTCGGCTAGCGGCGCCCCGGCCGGCTACGAGGCCGCGGCGGTCGCCGCCGCGGCCTCTTCCGCCGCCGCTTCCTCCGCGGCGGCGGCCTCGGCCGCGGTGTAGGACGCGTTGAACGTGAACGCGCGCGGCGACGGGCCGTGGGCGCGCAGCAGCGCCAGGCGCTCCAGCCCCTCCTCCACGGTCGGGATCCGGCCCGCCGGAACCCACCACATCACCAGGTGCGCCTCCACGTGCCGCCGGAACCACTCGCGGCGGCGCCGCAGCGTCTCCAGGTGCGCGCTGCGGTACACGAAGTCCCACAGCGCCTCCATCGACTCCCACACCGAGTAGTTCACGATCACGTCGGCTCCGGCGGGGCGCAGCCCGGTGGCGTCCGGCTCCCCCTCCTCCACCAGCCGCCACACGAACCCCGGCGCGGCGTCGGCCAGCGCGTTCACCGGATCGAGCAGCGCGACGAAGCCGGCCATGCCCGGCGCGTCGAGGGGCTCCAGGAGGGTGCCGACGTTGAACTGGGCGAGATGGTACGCGGCGTCATCAGTCATGATCCCCACCCCACCACGGCGCCCGCTTCTATGTCAATCTTCGTTGTTTTTAGAAGGCGGGTCCGCGGCCGGCGGGTCCGCCGCCGCCACGTCCGCCGCCGACACGTCCGCCGCCACGCAGCACCAGCCCGGCCGAGGATCCATCCGCACCCGCACCCCCGACCCCTCCACCAGCCCCTCCAGCAGCGCCAGATTCATCCCGCACACCAGCGGCGGGAACAGCTCCGCCACCGCGTGGAACGGGCAGTTGCGCATCCGCAGCACCGCACCGCCCTCATCCGCGACCGGCTCATAGCCCCGCTCCGCCAGCACCCCCGCCAGCCCCCCGGCGGCCCCGCCCCACCCGGCCCGCAGCGCCCGCCCCCGGCGACGCGCCGCGTCCTGCACCTCCATGTCCAGACCCGCCGACTCGGCCGCCTCCGCCAGCACCCCCGCGGCCGTCCCGTAGTCACGCGGCGGCACCGACACGCCCCGCTCCACCGCCGACCGCCGGTACACCTTCGCCGGACGCCCCGCACCCGGCCCCGACCGCCCCGTCAGCCGCCGGCTGCCCGCCTCCAGCAGCCCCGCGTCCACCAGCTTGTCCAGATGGAACGCCGCCAGCGTCCGCGCGACCCCCGCCGCCTCCGCAGCCTCGTTGCGCCCCACCTCGCGCCCCTGCGCCGCCACGAACTCGTACAGCCGCCGCCGCACCGGATCCTGCAGCAGCGCGATCGCCTCGATGTCCTCCACCCCGCCATACTAAGAACAACGAGGACTTCCCATAGAACCGCCGCGTGCGGCGGACACGGCGGCACGCCGACGCGAGGTCCCGGCGCGAGGTCCCGGTCAGCGCGGCGTGATGGCCAGCGCGGCGTGATGATCAGTGCGCGCCGAGGAGGTCCACCACGAACACCAGCGTGTCCGAACCCTTGATCCCGAACTGCGCCAGCCCCTTCGCCCCGTACCCCAGCGACGGCGGCACCACCAGCAGCAGCCGGCTCCCCACCCGCTGCCCCACCAGGCCGCGGTCCCAGCCCTTCATCACCTGACCGGTCCCGAGCACCGCCGCCAGCGGATGCCCCGACGACCACGACGAATTGAACACCCGCCCGTCCCGCCAGAAGTACCCGCCGTACTGCAGCACCGCCAGCTGCCCCTTGCGCACCGCCGGGCCGTCCCCCCGCACCAGCGTCCGCACCTGCAGCGCCTTCGGCGCCGCCGACCGCGGCATCGTCACCACCGGCGCCCGCCCCGCCGGCGCATCCGCCACCTTCGGCAGCCCCGGCTCGCTCAGCGGCGCCTGCTTCGCCCCGTGCGGCCCCGCCGACTTTGGATACACCGCCCGCACGTCCAGGACGTACACCAGCGTGTCACCCGCACCCACCTGGTGCTTCGGATCCCCGTCCGCCCCGAAACCGTCCTCCGGCGGAATCCGCGCCACCACCCGCGACCCCGCACGCGCACCCTCGAACGCCTTCGTCAGCCCCGGCACCAGCCGGCCCGTCGGGAACGCCGCAGGCTGCCCCTTCGCGTAACTGCTCGCCAGCAGCTTCCGCCCCGCCTTGCTCCACCGGTAGCCCACATAATCGGCCACCACCAGATCACCCTTGCGGGCCGCCGCGCCCTTACCCTCCGCCAGCGTCTCCACCGCGAACGAATCGCCCGGCTCGCCCTTCGGGAACTTCACCTCCGGCAACCTGCCGAAATCGCCCCGCACCGTCACACCCACACCGTCGCCGCCCCACCAGCATCCCGCCGACAGCGCCAACGGCGCGGCGAGCACGACGACCACGGACAGCAACCGGGAACGGCGGAGCATACGGGGGTCCTCCGAGGGGCGACGAACCGCTACTGCGCGCTCACCCTACCGCCCTGGTGACCCACCGGTAGCCCCCGGCGCGCGTGTCGCACCGGAGGCCGCCCGGAGGCCGCTACATCCCCGCGATCAGCTTGTCCACCCGCTCGTCCACCGAACGGAACGGGTCCTTGCACAGCACCGTCCGCTGCGCCTGGTCGTTCAGCTTCAGATGCACCCAGTCCACCGTGAAGTCGCGCCGCTTCTCCTGCGCCTTCCGGATGAACTCGCCCCGCAACCGCGCACGCGTCGTCTGCGGCGGAACCGACTTCGCCTCGAAGATGTCCAGATCACGCGTCACCCGGTCCACCGAGCCCCGCTTCTCCAGCAGGTAGTACAGGCCCCGGTCGCGGTGCACGTCGTGGTACGTCAGATCCAGCTGCGCCACCCGCGGCGACGACAGCGGCAGATCGTACTTGCGGCGGTACCGCTCGATCAGCTTGTACTTCGTCACCCAGTCGATCTCCCGCGACACCAGATCCAGATCACCGGTCTCCACCGCGCGCAGCGTCCGCTCCCACAGCTCCAGCACCCGCTTCGCCGTCGCGTCCCCGCCCCGCGCGTCCACGAAGTCCCGCGCCTTGCCGAAGTACTCCTTCTGGATCTCCAGCGAACTCGCCTCCCGGCCGTTCGCCAGCCGCACCTTCCGCCGGCCCGTCATGTCATGGCTGACCTCCCGGATCGCCCGGATCGGGTTCTCCAGCGTCAGGTCGCGCATCACCACGCCCGCCTCGATCATCCGCAGCACCAGGTCGGTCGCCCCGACCTTCAGCAGCATCGTCGTCTCGCTCATGTTCGAGTCGCCGACGATGACGTGCAGCCGCCGGAACCGCTCCGCGTCCGCGTGCGGCTCGTCCCGCGTGTTGATGATCGGACGCGACCGCGTCGTCGCCGACGACACGCCCTCCCAGATGTGCTCCGCCCGCTGCGACACGCAGTACACCGCGCCCCGCGGCGTCTGCAGCACCTTCCCCGCACCGCAGATGATCTGCCGCGTCACCAGGTACGGGATCAGCACATCGGCCAGCCGGCCGAACTCCCCGTGCCGCCCCACCAGGTAGTTCTCGTGGCAGCCGTACGAGTTCCCCGCCGAATCCGTGTTGTTCTTGAACAGGTAGATGTCGCCGGCGATCCCCTCCTCGCGGAGCCGCCGCTCGGCGTCCACCAGCAGACCCTCCAGGATCCGCTCACCCGCCTTGTCATGCGTCACCAGGTCGACGACCGAATCGCACTCCGGCGTCGCGTACTCCGGATGACTCCCCACGTCCAGGTACAGCCGCGCCCCATTGCGCAGGAACACATTGCTGCTACGACCCCACGACACCACCCTCCGGAACAGATAGCGCGCCACCTCGTCCGGCGACAGCCGGCGCTGCCCCCGGAAGGTACAAGTGACGCCGTACTCGTTCTCAAGCCCGAAGATGCGCCTGTCCACACCAAGACCCTATGCGGCCCGGCGTCCACTTGGCAGTCTCTCGACCCCACCGTTTCCCGCGGCCCCGCAACAGCAGAGCCCGCCGCGGCGAAGCGGACACCACCGCACCGCCACGACGGGCCCGGACCGCACAGCCCGCCCCGCCCCCGCAGGGACGGCGACAGGCCCGCGCGGCCTCAGTCCTCGTCCGCCCCCGACGCCGGAGACGACCCCGCGGAACCGCCCGCCTCCGCACCACCCGACGCGGCCCCCGACCCGCCGGCCCCCTCCTCCGCCGCCGACAGCAGCTCCGCGATCCGCGCCGCCGTCAGCCGCTTGAACAGCCGGTGCTCCCGGTTCCGGTCCAGCACCGCGACCTCCAGCGACGTCGCCTCCAGATGCCGGTCCGAATCCTGCGCCTCCAGCGCCCGCACCGCCGTCCGCAGCGCGTCCCCCAGCGACGAGCCCTCGCGGTAGCCGTCCTTCAGCGACTGCGCCACCGCGTCCGCCTGCCCGCCCATCGCGACATAGCCGTGCTCGTCCGCCACCGAACCGTCGAACGTCAACCGGTAGATCTGGTCGGTCTCCGCGTCCTCGCCCACCTCCGCGACGACGAGCTCCACCTCGTACGGCTTGTTCGTCTCCGTGAAGATCGTCCCCAGCGACTGGGCGTACACGTTCGCCAGCCCCCGCGCCGTCACGTCCCGGCGGTCGTACTGGTACCCGTTGATGTCGGCGTACCGCACCCCGCCCAGCCGCAGGTTCTCGAACTCGTTGTACTTCCCCACCGCCGCGAACGCGATCCGGTCGTAAATCTCACTGATCTTGTGCAGCGCCCGCGACGGATTGTCCGCCACGAACAGGATGCCGTCGTCGTACTGCAGCACCACGACACTGCGGCCGCGCGAGATACCCTTGCGCGCATAGTCCGCCTTGTCCTTCATCTGCTGTTCGGGCGACACATAGAACGGCATGGACACCGGTCAGGATCCCTTCTATCGCAGCGGGGCGGTCGGACCGCCCGGCGAGTCGTAACGTCCGTCGACGACGGCCTGCGCCAGCGCGCCCACCTCGTCCTCGCCCAGCCGGCGATACCCGTCCGACGTCACCGACGCCACCACCGGGAAGATCCGGCGCGTCAGATCGGGCCCGCCCGTCGCCGAGTCGTCGTCCGCCGCGTCGTACAGCGACTGCACGCACACCAGCGCCGCGTCCTCCGCCGACAGGTCCGCCCGGTACAGCTTCTTCAGCGCGCCGCGCGCGAACACCGACCCCGAGCCGATCGAGTGGAAGTCCCGCTCCTCGTACCGGCCCCCCGCCGGGTCGTAGGAGAAGATCCGGCCCTCGTCCCGCTCCTCGTCGTAGCCCGCGAACAGCGGCACCACCGCCAGGCCCTGCATCGCCATCGCGAGGTTCTGCCGCACCATCGTCGCCAGCCGGTTCGCCTTGCCCTCCACCGACAGCGTCCGGCCCTCGCGCTTCTCGTAGTGCTCCAGCTCCACCTGGAACAGCCGCACCATCTCGATCCCGATGCCGGCCGTCCCCGCGATCGCGATCGCGGAGAACTCGTCGGCCCGGAACACCTTCTCGATGTCGCGCTGCGCGATGACGTTGCCCGCGGTCGCCCGCCGGTCCCCCGCCATCACCACCCCGCCGGGGAAGCTCACCGCGACGATCGTCGTCCCGTGCGGGACGTCGTCGCCCGCCCGCGTCACCGGGGGCGTCCGCCCACCGGGCAGCGACTGCGGGGAGTACGCCCCCAGGAACTCGGTGAACGACGACGTATCCGGGTTCGCGAACAACCCGGGCAGACGCCCGAAGTGCGAATCGTGGGACGCCACGCGACTCCCTTCCCTTCACCATGGCACCGGCGGTCGGCAACCCCACCGGCACGGACGTCTATGACCCTACTGTTCAAGGTCGCCCGCGCGCATGCCACGCGATCCCCACCCGCGTCAGCCCACGGCGAACCCCCGGCGCGCGACGGCCGCCCTGGCCGGGAGCCGCCCTGGCCGGGAGCCGCCCAGACCCACCGAGCAGCCGACATACTCGCGGGTGACCGCCCGACCACGGCGACTCGGCGCTCCGACCGCCTCAGTCGGGCAGCACCAGATCCTGCCTGGCCTCGTCCCACGTCGGCATGTCGAGCTCCTCGTCGAACGGCAGAGTCTCCTTCCGGAACCGGCCGTCCTCCTCCCAGTACGCCTTCCAGCCGCCCCTCGGCACCGCCGCCGGGTCGACGTCCGGGACCGTGAGCGACAGCCGCGTCCCGCCGCCGTCCGCGCGCACCGTCCGCACGAGCCGGCCGGTCACGTAGTCCGCCGCGCGGCGCAGGGCGATCGGGTCGTCCCGCAGCTGGCCCATACCCGTGTTGCAGCCCACACACGTCAGCCCGCGCACGGCGCCGCTCCTGTGATCGTGGTCGACATGCTCGGCGGGATGGTCGGAGCACACGGCGCAGTACCCCACCTGCACCTTGAGGAGCCACTTCGTGTCATCGTCGTTGATGCCGTACTTCTGGCGCAGATGGTAGTGGCGCGACGACCCCGCGGCGCTCCTCCGCGTGCGCCAGAACGGGTCCCAGCGCACGCGGTCGGGGCCGCCGAAGACCGGAGCGCCGATCTCGATGCGCAACCGCCGGGCATGTGGCCCCCGCAGCTCGAGGTAGTTGGCCGCGAGCCGCATGCGGTCGGGGTCGTCACGGAACTGCCCGAGCCCGCCGTTGCACTTGAAGCAGAGGATGCGGCGGACGAGGCCGGTCAGATGGCTGTGGTCGACGTGCTTCGCCTCGGCCCGCAGGCAGATGGCGCAGACTCCGCCCTGCTCTGCGATCATCCGCGCGACCTGCTCCTCGGTGATGCCGTAACGCAGCTTGAGCAGGTAGTTTCGGCTGCTTCCGTGGTTGCGCTGCCGGTTCTCCAGCATCGCCTTGCCGTGACACGGACGGCAGTAGGCAGCCAGTCCGTCGTGTAGTGCCCGGTTCTTCCCGAACTCGTCCCGGGGCTTGATCCTTTTGCATCGCGGGCAATACTTCATGCCCTCCGGGATATCCGAGCGTCTCCGGTAGGCCCTCGTATCTTTGCCCAGACTTGCCTGCTTCTTCCGATATGAACGACTGTTGCGAAGCCCGAAGCACACCTTGCAGTAGTAAGCAAGACCGTCTTTGGAGGACCTGAGCTTCCAGAACTCGGTCGCGGGCTTGATCTCGCCGCAGTCGAGGCACTTTTTCGAACGCATGGGCGAGACTTTAGCCGTCTCGCCCATGCATTCGAAGCGCTTTGAGATTAGGAGCAGAATGTCCAGATACGTTGCCCGATTAGCGGGGCACCCAAATCGGACATACCGGGATCATTCGCCGCCCTTTTGTATATAGGCGCGTACGAAGTCTTCTGCGTTCTCTTCCAATACTTCGTCTATTTCGTCCAGAATCGAGTCCACGTCGTCCGTGAGCTTCTCCTGGCGCTCTTGCACGTCCTCGGTGGTCGTGGCCTCGGTCTCCTCGACCTCTTCCGTGCGCCGGGTGGTCTGCTTCTGACCGCCGGTGTCCTTCGTGGCCATTCCGTACCTCCGCTCTGCCGGTGCCTCCGACCCTAGCCGGGATCCCCGACGGCTAGCGGATCTTGAAACGTCCGTTTCGCCGTCCCGGTTCCCCGCGGGCCGGGGGCATGCTCGGGTTATCGCCGGTCCGCCGCGCAGCGAAACGGGCAAAGCGGTCACGAAACCGAGACCTCACCCGTCAGTGCAGGTCAGCGGGGCGATAGAACTCGATAGTCACACTATCCAATGGGATGCGGTGCGGCCGGGCAGCGCGCTCTCGCGCCGCCCGGCTCCGGTGCGTCCGGTCAGCTCTGGCCGGTCAGGGTGGCCACCAGGTCGGCGGCGGTGCGGCAGCGGTCCAGGAGGGCGCCCACGTGCTGCTTGGTGCCGCGCAGGGGCTCCAGGGTCGGGACGCGCTGGAGCGACTCCCGGCCGGGGACGTCGAAGATGACGGAGTCCCAGGACGCGGCGGCGACGGACTCGGCGTACTGGCGCAGGCAGCGGCCGCGGAAGTAGGCCCTGGTGTCCTCGGGCGGGTCCTCCACGGCGGCCTGGACCTCGTCCTCGGTGACGAGCCGGTCGATGCGGCCGCGGTCCACGAGGCGGTTGTAGAGGCCCTTGTCGGGCCGGATGTCGGTGTACTGCAGGTCGACGAGCTGCAGGCGCGGGTGGGACCAGTCGAGGCCGTCCCGGCTGCGGTAGCCCTCCAGCAGGGAGAGCTTGGCGACCCAGTCGAGCTCGCGGGACAGCTGCATGGGGTCCTCGCCGAGGCGGTGCAGGACGGACTCCCAGCGGTCGAGGACGTCCTTGGTCATCTCGTCCACGTCGGCGCCGAAGCGGTCCTCGACGTACTTGCGGGACTGCTCGAGGTACTCCATCTGGAGCTGGACGGCGGTCATCTTGCGGCCGTCGCGGAGGGTGAGCAGGTGCTTGCAGGACGGGTCGTGGGAGACGGCGCGGAGCGCGGCGACGGGCATGTCGACGGACAGGTCGACGGTGAGGAAGCCGTCCTCGATCATCGCGAGGACGAGGGAGGTGGTGCCGAGCTTGAGGTAGGTGGACAGCTCGGCCATGTTGGCGTCGCCGATGATGACGTGGAGGCGCCGGTACTTCTCGGGGTCGGCGTGGGGCTCGTCGCGTGTGTTGATGATGGGCCGCTTGAGGGTGGTCTCCAGGCCGACCTCGACTTCGAAGAAGTCGGCGCGCTGGCTGATCTGGAAGCCGTCGCCGCGGCCGTCGACGCCGATGCCGACGCGGCCGGCGCCGCAGACGACCTGGCGGGAGACGAAGAAGGGGGTGAGGTGCCGGACGATGTCGGCGAAGGGGGTCTCGCGGCGCATGAGGTAGTTCTCATGGCAGCCGTAGGAGGCGCCCTTGTTGTCGGTGTTGTTCTTGTAGAGCTGGATGGGGTGGGTGCCGGGGACGAGGGCGGCGCGCTGCGCGGCGTCGGCCATGACGCGTTCGCCGGCCTTGTCCCAGAGGACGGCGTCGCGGGGGTTGGTGCATTCGGGCGCGGAGTACTCGGGGTGGGCGTGGTCGACGTAGAGCCGGGCGCCGTTGGTGAGGATGACGTTGGCGAGGCCGAGGTCCTCGTCGGTGAGCTGGGTGGGGTCGGCGACCTCGCGGGCGAGGTCGAAGCCGCGGGCGTCGCGGAGCGGGTTCTCTTCCTCGAAGTCCCAGCGCGCCCTGCGGGCCCGCGCGGCCGATGCCGCGAGGTAGGCGTTGACGACCTGGGAGGAGGTCACCATCGCGTTGGCCCCTGGCTGCCCCGGTACGGAGATGCCGTACTCGGTCTCGATGCCCATCACCCGCCGAACAGTCATATCGTCGAGCCTATCGGGGCGGCGGGGGTGGAGCCACGGGACCGGGGTGTGGCGGGGGTTGCGGCGTGGCGGCGGGCGGGGCGGGTGCCCGGGGCGGGCCGCATGCCGTGTGCGGGCCTGGACGCGGGCGCGGCGGCCCCCCTTCCGGGGAGCCGCCGCGCGGTTGACGTCATGGTGCGGGGCGTTACAGGTACTGGCCGGTGTTGGCGACGGTGTCGATGGACCGGCCGGCCTCGGCGCCCTTGGTCCCGGAGACGAGGGTGCGGATGTAGACGATCCGCTCCCCCTTCTTGCCGGAGATGCGGGCCCAGTCGTCGGGGTTGGTGGTGTTGGGCAGGTCCTCGTTCTCGCTGAACTCGTCGACGCAGGCGGCGAGGAGGTGGGAGACGCGCAGGCCCTTCTGGCCGGTGTCGAGGAACTGCTTGATGGCCATCTTCTTGGCCCGGTCGACGATGTTCTGGATCATCGCGCCGGAGTTGAAGTCCTTGAAGTAGAGGACTTCCTTGTCGCCGTTGGCGTAGGTGACCTCCAGGAAGCGGTTCTCCTCGGTCTCGGCGTACATGCGCTCGACGGTCCGCTGGATCATGGCGTCGACGGTGGCCTCGGGGGAGCCGCCGTGCTCCTTGAGGTCGTCGGGGTGGAGCGGGAGTCCGCCGAGGATGTACTTGGAGAAGATGTCCTTGGCGGCCTCGGCGTCCGGCCGCTCGATCTTGATCTTGACGTCGAGCCGGCCGGGGCGCAGGATCGCGGGGTCGATCATGTCCTCGCGGTTGGACGCGCCGATGACGATGACGTTCTCCAGGCCTTCGACGCCGTCGATCTCGCTGAGCAGCTGCGGGACGATGGTGTTCTCGACGTCGGAGGAGACTCCGGAGCCGCGGGTGCGGAAGATGGAGTCCATCTCGTCGAAGAAGACGATGACGGGGGTCCCGGCGGACGCCTTCTCGCGGGCCCGCTGGAAGACGAGGCGGATGTGCCGCTCGGTCTCGCCGACGTACTTGTTGAGCAGCTCGGGGCCCTTGATGTTGAGGAAGAAGCTCTTGCCCTCCTGGCCGGTCTTCTCCGCGACCTGCTTGGCGAGGGAGTTGGCGACGGCTTTGGCGATGAGGGTCTTCCCGCAGCCGGGCGGTCCGTAGAGGAGGACGCCCTTGGGCGGGCGGAGCTGGTGCTCCCGGAACAGGTCGGCGTGCAGGTAGGGAAGTTCCACGGCGTCCCGGATCAGTTCGATCTGGGAGCCGAGGCCGCCGATCTCGTTGTAGGAGATGTCGGGGACCTCTTCGAGGACGAGTTCTTCGACCTCGGCCTTGTGGATCTTCTCGTAGGCGTAGCCGGACCTTGATTCGAGCATGAGCGAGTCGCCGGCGCGGAGCGGGACTCCGCGGAGCGGCTCGGCGAGCTTGACGACGCGTTCCTCGTCGGCGTGCGCGATGACGAGGGCGCGTTCGCCGTCATCGAAGAGCTCCTTGAGCATGACGACTTCGCCCTGCTCTTCGAAGTCGAGGGCTTCGACAACGTTGAGGGCCTCGTTCAGCATGACCTCTTGGCCGCGCTGGAGTTCGTCGATCTCGACGGCGGGGCTGACGTTCACGCGGAGCTTGCGCCCGCCGGTGAAGATGTCGACGGTCCCGTCGTCGCGGGCTTCGAGGAAGACACCGAATCCGGACGGTGGTTGTGCGAGCCTGTCGACCTCCTCCTTGAGCGCCACGATCTGTTCGCGAGCCTCTTTGAGGGTCGCTACGAGTCGCTCGTTCTGGCCGGTTACGGCGGCCAGGTTTGCCTGTGCCTCATGGAGGCGTTCTTCCAGCACACGTACTTGGCGCGGGGATTCCGCGAGCTTGCGGCGCAGCACGGAGATCTCCTCCTCCAGGAAGGAGATCTGCGTTTGGAGGTCCCTGACCTCCTTTTCGTGCTGCGCCCTGCGCGCCCCAGCATCGTCACGAGCGGCCACGCCCCGTCACCTCCTCACGAAGAGAGCCGACGACCTACTGAGACCCTACCTATCTGGAGGGCTTCCGTAACCTGCCCATTCGGTGTTCGTGTCGTGCGGGTGTCTTCCGGGAGGGTTGGGAGGGGTGCTGTGGGGGTGGTGCGGGGCGTGGGGTTACGGGGTGTGGACCTGGGCGTTCAGGGGGTCGGGCGTGTCGTGACGGGGGGTTTGCCGAGTTCTGTGGTGGTGCGCGGGGCGTGACGGGGGTCGCGCGGGGTGCGGGCGGGGTGCGGTGCGGCGGGGCGGGCGGCGGGGGTGTGATCTAGGACTCGGTGGGGCGCCCGGGCGCGTCGTCGGGTTCGGCGCCGGGCGTGTCGCCGCGGGGGGCGTCGCCGCCGGGGGCGGGGTGGGCGCCCTTGGCGGGGCGGCGCCGGCGGGCGGGCGGGGTGACGCCGTCGGCGAGGCGGCGGGCGGTGACGAGGAAGCCCGTGTGGCCGACCATGCGGTGGTCGGGGCGGACGGCGAGCCCGTCGACGTGCCAGGAGCGGAGCATGGTCTCGAAGGCGTAGGGCTCGGCGAAACTGCCTTGGGCGCGGAGGTCCTCGACGACGCGGGACATCTGGGTGGTGGTGGCGATGTAGGCGCAGACGAGGCCGCCGGGGATGAGGGCCTTGGCGACGGCGTCGAGGGTCTCCCAGGGGGCGAGCATGTCGAGGACGACGCGGTCGGCGTCGGTTTCGGCGAGGGCGTGCTCGAGGGCGCCGACGGTGAGGCGCCAGGCGGGGTGGGGGCCGCCGAAGAACTTCTCGACGTTGGCGCGGGCGATGTCGGCGAAGTCGGGGCGGCGCTCGTAGGAGGAGACGAGGCCGTGTTCGCCGACGGCGCGCAGGAGGGAGCAGGTGAGGGCGCCGGATCCGGCGCCGGCCTCGATGACGCGGGCGCCGGGGAAGATGTCGGCCATGGCGATGATCTGGGCGGCGTCCTTGGGGTAGACGACGGCGGCGCCGCGGGGCATGCGGAGGGTGTAGTCGGCGAGGAGGGGGCGGAAGGCGAGGTATTCGATGCCGCCGGTGGAGCGGAAGACGCTTCCTTCGGGGGTGCCGATGATGTCGTCGTGGGGGATGGAGCCCTTGTGGGAGTGGTAGAGCTTGCCGGGCTGGAGGGTGATGGTGTTGATGCGGCCCTTGGGGTCGGTGAGCTGAACCTGGTCGCCGGGGCGGAAGGGGCCGTGGGGGATGCGGCCGGTGGCGGGGGCGGTTCCGTTGGGCTGGGGTTCGCTCATGGTCGTCAAGGCTAGCGGCGTGTGCGGGCAGGTCGGGCCGCGCGAGGGGCCGGGCCGGGCGCGCTCTGCGGGGTGCCCGGTGCGGCGCGGGTGACGCGGGTTCGGGGTGGCTCAGATGCCGGTGAAGGCGTGGTCGACGTCGCTGACGGCGAGGACGCCGTAGAGGCGGCCGTCGGGTTCGACGAGGAGGTATTCGGAGGCGGGGGCGCGGCGGAGGGCGTCGAGGAGGTCGTCGCCGGCGAGGTCGGCGGGGAGGGTGAGGTCGTCGTGGACGCCGCGGGAGAGCTCGCCCGCGGTGATCCAGGGGCGGCGGTGCTCGGGGGTGGCGGTGACGGCCTTCTCGCTGACGAGGCCGAGGGGGCGGCCGTCGTGGTCGGCGATGACGATGGCGCCGGCGTGGTCGGCGTGGGCGCGGCGGACGGCCTCGGCGAGGGGGGTGTCGGCGGTGACGAGGGTGGCGCGGCGGGCGAGGCGGCGGGCCGACAGCAGGGGGATGCGGTCGCGGACGCGCTCGGCGCGGATGGCCTGGGTGGCGCCGACCCAGATGAAGGAGGCGATGAGGGCGGACCACAGGAGGGCGAGCCAGCCGATGCCGCCGTCGGAGGCGGTGGTGGTGTAGGTGGCGAGGTAGGCGCCGGCGACGAGGCAGCCGATGGCGACGGCGCGGCCGACCCAGCCGGCGATGATGGCGCCGCTGCGGGCGCGTCCGGTGGCCTTCCAGACGGCGGCGCGGACGAGGCGGCCGCCGTCGAGGGGCAGGCCGGGCAGGAGGTTGAAGACGCCGACGAGGAGGTTGGCGAAGGTGAGGGCTTCGAGGAGCAGGAGGGCGACGTCGGGGAGGGCGAGGGTGGCGTGGGCGAGGAGGCCGAGGCCGGCGAGGACGAGGTTGGTGAGGGGGCCGGCGAAGGCGATGAGGAATTCGCGGCCGGGGGTGGGGGCCTCGCGTTCGATGGAGGTCTCGCCGCCGAGGACGTGGAGGGTGACGGAGCGGACGGGGAGCCCGAAGATGCGGGCGGTGACGGCGTGGCTGAGTTCGTGGACGAAGACCGAGCCGTAGAGCAGGACGGCGTAGGTGAAGGCGACGAGGTAGCTGAGGGGGCGGTCGGCGACGCCGTGGACTTGGCCTTCGAACATGACGGTGACGAGGACGGCGACGAGGAACCAGCTGGGTGAGACGTAGACGGGGACGCCGAACACGCGGCCCATGGAGAGGCCGGGGCGCGGGGTGCGGCCGTCGTCGTCGTGGCCGGGGCCTCCGGCGGGTTTCCTGCCCTGGGTCGGGGGCGCGCTGTTCGTCACGTCTTCGATGCTACGGCCCCCGGGGGGCGTGCGGGGCCGCCGGTGCCGGTGCCGGGGGGCGGTGGCGGCGGGTGGGGTGGGGTGCGGCGGGGTGCGGGATTTTCGTCGGGGGTGTCGCCTAGTCTGCTGTGCCATGACGACGACCGATGCGGGTAGTGAGGCGTCCGTTCCGTCGGCGCGGGACGGCGGTGCGGGGGGCGCCGGAGCAGGCGGTGTCGGGGCGGGGGGCGTCGCGGTGGTGGGGTCGTTGTCCCCGTCCCGGGCGGGCGATTTCATGACGTGTCCACTGCTGTACCGGTTCCGGGTGATCGATCGGATCCCGGAGCGGCCGAGCGCGGCGGCGGTGCGCGGGACGCTGGTGCACGCGGTGCTGGAGCGGCTGTTCGACCTGCCGACGGGCGGGCGGACGCCGGAGGCGGCGCTGGAGATGCTGGCGCCGGAGTGGGAGCGGCTGCTGGCGGAGGAGCCGGAGCTGGCGGGGCTGTTCGCGGACGGGGACGCCGGGGACGCCGAGCGCGCGGAGTGGCTGGGCCAGGCGCGGCGGATGGTGGAGCGGTACTTCTCGCTGGAGGATCCGCGCCGGCTGGAGCCGGCGGAGCGGGAGCTGTTCGTGGAGACGGTGCTGGACTCGGGGCTGAAGCTGCGGGGGTACATCGACCGGGTGGACGTGGCGCCGAGCGGCGACGTGCGGATCGTGGACTACAAGACGGGGACGGCGCCGCGGGCCGACTTCGAGGCGCGGGCGCTGTTCCAGATGAAGTTCTACGCGCTGGTGCTGTGGCGGCTGCGGGGGCGGGTCCCCCGGTTGCTGCAGCTGATGTACCTCGGGAACGGTGAGATCCTGCGGTACGAGCCGGACGAGGCGGACCTGCGGGCGACCCAGCGCAAGGTGGAGGCGCTGTGGGCGGCGATCCGGCGGGCGATGGACACGGGCGAGTGGCGGCCGCGGGCGGGCCGGTTGTGCGACTGGTGCGACCACAAGGAGCGGTGCCCGGAGTTCGGGGGCACTCCCCCGCCGCTGCCGGAGGTGCCGGTGCGGCGCTCGTCGCCGGCCGATCTCGAGGCGTCCGACGGCCCGGTGCGCGAGCACGTCGACCTGTAGCGGGCCTGCGGGCCTGCGGGCCTGCGGGGGCACGCGCCCGTGAAGCCGGGGCCGCATGTCCTGAGGGCGGTGAGGCGCTTGTCCGCGAGGGCGGGGCGGGCTCATCCTTGGGGATGACCGCGGATCCGCGTGCAGGAGGGTCGGGGATCTGCCGTGACCTCCTAGGGTGAGTGTCGTGTCACCCCGCATCCGTGGTCTTCATGCCGCTCGTGCCTGGCTGCAGGCGCGTCCGATGGCGGCCGACGCTCTGCTGGCGGTCGGGCTGCTGCTGGTGGGGCTGCCGCAGCTGTGGCTGGAGGAGCTTCCGCGGGGTGAGGAGTTCGCGGGCTTCCGGACGCCGGACGTGTGGAACGCGCTGCTGGTGGCCGCGGTGGTGGCGGCGCTGGCGTGGCGGCGGAGGCATCCGCTGCCGGTGCTGCTGTTCATCGTCGGCGGCGGGATGGTCGGGGCGGTGCTGCGGTATCCGCCGAGCGTGCCGGAAGTGGTGGCGTTCCTGATCGCGGTGTACGGCGTCGCGGCGCACCGGGGGCTGGCGCAGAGCGCGCTGGGCGGGGTGGCCGGGTTCGTGTACTTCCTGGTGTACCTGCTGGTGCTGCCGGTGTCGCTGGAGCCGGTGGTGGTCATCACCGATTCGGCGCTGGTGATCGGCGTGTGGATGCTGGGGCGGAGCCTGCGGCTGCGGCGCGCGTACTTCACCGAGCTGGAGGACCGGGCGGCGCGGCTGGAGCGGGCGCGGGGCACCGACGCGCGGGCGGCGCGGATCGAGGAGCGGTCGCGGATCGCGCGGGAGCTGCACGACGTGGTGGCGCACCATGTGAGCGTGATGACGGTGCAGGCGGGGGCGGCGCGGCGGATCATCGACCGGGATCCGGGGAGCGCGCGGGAGGCGATGTCCACGATCGAGGAGGTCGGGCGGACGGCGCTGAGCGAGATGCGGCGGATCGTGGGGGTGCTGCGCACGGACCGGGACGCCGAGCAGGCGGGCCGGGAGCTGGCGCCGCAGCCGGGCCTGGGCGATCTCGGGGAGCTGCTGGACCATGTGCGGGAGACGGGGCTGTCGGTGCAGCTGTGGATCGAGGGTGAGGCGCGGTCGCCGTCGCCGGGGGTGGACGTGGCGGCGTTCCGGCTGATCCAGGAGGCGCTGACGAACACGCTGAAGCACGCGGGCCCGCAGGCGCGGGCGTGGGTGCGGCTGTACTACGGCGATGCCGACCTGACGGTGGAGGTCGAGGACGACGGGCGCGGCACGGCGACGATCATGGCGGACAACGGCGACAATCCGGGGCACGGTCTGGTCGGCATGTACGAGCGTGTGGCGCTGTACGGTGGCGAGTTGAGGATCGGGCCGCGGGTCGGCGGCGGGTTCGGTGTGCGGGCCCGCTTCCCCCTGGAGGCGTGAGTCCCGCTAAGGGCGTGTGCTCCCGGCCGGCCGGTCGGCCGCCGGTGGGCGGGAGGGTAGGCAGGAGCGTCGTGAGGCGAGGAGCGGGAACGATGGAGCGACCGTGCGGGTGGCGGGGCGGCCGGGCGCGTCCGGCCGGGGCGGCGCGGCCGGCGGGGGTGCCGCGATGAGCGCGGTGCGGGTGCTGCTCGTGGACGACCAGCCGCTGCTGCGGACGGGGTTCCGGCTGATCCTGGAGGCGGAGGCCGACATCGCGGTGGTCGGCGAGGCCGGGGACGGCGCGGCGGCGGTGGAGATGACGCGGTCGCTGCTGCCGGACGTGGTGCTGATGGACATCCGGATGCCGGGCGTGGACGGCATCGAGGCGACCCGGCGGATCATCCGGGAGGGCGCGGCGTCGCACGATCCGAAGGTGCTGATCCTGACGACGTTCGACCTGGACGAGTACGTGATCGAGGCGGTGCGGGCGGGGGCGTCGGGGTTCCTGCTGAAGGACTCGCCGCCGGAGGACCTGGTGCAGGCGATCCGGATCGTGGCGGCGGGCGACGCGATCGTGGCGCCGTCGGTGACGCGGCGGCTGCTGGACAAGTTCGCGACGCGGCTGCCGGCGGTGCGGGACCAGTCGCCGCCGCCGGGGCTGGACACGCTGACCGAGCGGGAGCGGGAGGTGCTGTCGCACGTGGCGCGGGGGCAGTCGAACGCGGAGATCGCGGCGGAGCTGGTGGTGAGCGAGACGACCGTGAAGACGCATGTCGGGAACGTCCTGGCGAAGCTGGGGCTGCGGGACCGGGTGCAGGCGGTCGTGTACGCGTACGAGACGGGTCTGAGCAGGCCGGGGCAGAGCTGAGCGGCGCCCTCCGGGGTGCGGGCGCGGCCGTCGCGGCCGGTCGGGGCGGTGGTCCCCGGCCGGTGTCTCAGGGTCGGTCCCTGAGACGTCCCTGACGCCGGGCCCCGCGGAGACTACTCCCGGAGGACGACGGGTGGAGGGTGCCTCCTGCCAGGGGTGGACCGGCAAGTCCGTTCCTGGGGTGCATCCTTCGGGTTGGGTGGACTTCTAGTGTTCTGGGTGTCGGATCGCCCGGGGGCTCGGTGCGCGGTCCGGAACCGTTCAGTCCACTACACACGGGAGTCTCCAGTGACGAACACCGCCCCTTCGACCGCCGGCGCGGGTTCCGCGCCCGGGGCGGGCGACTTCGCCGCACGGACCCAGCAGATCGCGAAGGTGTACGGGCGCGGCGACGCCCAGGTCGTCGCGCTCGACGGGGTCACGGTCGGCATCCCCCGCGGCCGCTTCACCGCGATCATGGGCCCGTCGGGGTCGGGCAAGTCCACGCTGATGCACTGCATGGCGGGGCTGGACTCGGTCGACTCCGGGCAGGTCTTCATCGGCGGCACCGAGCTGACCGCGCTGAAGGACAAGCAGCTGACGCGGCTGCGCCGCGACAAGGTCGGTTTCATCTTCCAGGCGTTCAACCTCGTGCCGACGCTGACGGCGCTGGAGAACATCACGCTGCCGATGGACATCGCGGGCCGCAAGGCCGACCGCGAGTGGCTGGACCTGGTCATCGACACGGTGGGGCTGCGGCCGCGGCTGAAGCACCGCCCGTCGGAGCTGTCGGGCGGGCAGCAGCAGCGGGTGGCGTGCGCCCGCGCGCTGGCGTCCCGCCCGGAGATCATCTTCGCGGACGAGCCGACGGGCAACCTCGACTCGCGGTCGGGCGCGGAGGTGCTCGGCTTCCTGCGCGACTCGGTGCGGCGCATGGGCCAGACGATCGTGATGGTCACGCACGACCCGTCGGCGGCGGCGTACGCCGACCAGGTGCTGTTCCTGTCGGACGGGCAGATCGTCGACACGATGGCCGAGCCGACGGCGGAGCGCGTCCTGGAGCGGATGAAGGGCTTCGACGGCGCGGCGCCGGCGGCGGGCGCGGAGGTCTCGGCGCGATGATGGGCAGGGTCACGCTGCGCAACCTCGCGGCGCACAAGATCAGATTGGTGCTGACGGCGGTCGCGGTGATCCTCGGCGTGGCGTTCGTCGCCGGCACGCTGATCTTCACCGACAGCATGAACAAGCAGTTCGACGACCTGTTCAGCCGGATCGGCACGAACGTGGCCGTGGACGTGCGGGCCAAGAAGGTCGTCGGCGGCGACACCGACGGCGTCGCGGCGCAGCCGGTCCCGGCGAGCGTGCTGAAGGCGCTGGAGGGCGTCGAGGGCGTCAAGGACCCCCAGGGCAACGTCAACGGGTACGCGGCGGTCGTCGGCAAGGACGGCAAGATCGTCGGGACGCCGCAGAACGGGCCGCCGCAGCTCGGCGTGAACTGGACGGGCGGCGACGGGACCTACGACCTGTCGGCGGGCCGCGCGCCGCGCGGGCCGCACGAGGTGATCATCGACGCGGCGACCGCGAAGAAGGGCAAGCTCGCCGTCGGGGACACCACGCGGGTCCTCACCGCGGGCCCGCCCGCTCGGATGAAGGTCGTCGGGCTGATCGACACCGGGAACCTGATGGGCGCGACCGTCACGGCGTTCGACACGCCGACGGCGCAGAAGCTGATGCTGAAGCCCGGATACTTCTCCGACGTCCAGATGGGGTCGTCCGGGCCGTCGCAGGCGGAGCTGCGGGACCGGGTCGCGAAGGTGCTGCCGCAGAACCTGGAGGCCGTCACCGGCGAGCAGCTGCGCGAGGAGTCCAAGAGCGACGTCGCGCAGATGATGGGGTTCTTCCGGACGTTCCTGCTGGTGTTCGCGCTGATCTCGATCTTCGTCGGGGCGTTCATCATCTTCAACACGTTCTCGATGCTCGTCGCGCAGCGGACCCGTGAGCTGGCGCTGCTGCGCGCGGTCGGCGCGGCGCGCGGGCAGGTGACGCGGGCGGTGATCGGCGAGGCCGTCGCGGTCGGCGTGGTCGGGTCGACGCTCGGCCTGGCGGCCGGGGCGGGGCTGGCGTCGCTGCTGCAGTCGCAGATGGGCGACGCCGGGCAGGGCGGCCTGACGTTCACCGTGACGCCGGTGATCTGGTCGTACGCGGTGGGGATCGTGGTGACGGTGGTGTCGGCGTACTTCCCGGCGCGGCGCGCCGCGAAGATCCCGCCGGTCGCGGCGATGCGCGACGACGTGGCGCTGCCGCAGCGGTCGCTGCGGATCCGGGTGGCGCTCGGGTCGCTGCTGACCCTGGCCGGGGCGGGCCTGATCGCGGTGGGGCTGGCCGGCGGGGGCGGCACCCCGATCGCGCTGGTCGGCGTGGGCGCCCTCGCGGTGTTCGTCGGCATCACGATGCTCGCGCCGGTGATCAGCGTGCCGGTGCTGCGGGTGCTCGGCGCCCCGGCCGCGCGGCTGATGGGCTCCCCCGGGCGGCTGGCGCGGCAGAACGCACTGCGCAACCCGCGCCGCACCGCGGCGACGGCCGCCGCGCTGATGATCGGCCTCGGGCTGATCACCACGGTGAACGTGCTCGGCGCGACGATGCGGGCGTCGATCGACGAGCAGGTGGACGCCCAGTTCGGCGCGGACTACCTGGTGCAGTCGCAGGGCCCCGGCGGGGTGAACGCCGAGGCGCGCCGCAAGATCGAGCAGACGCCCGGGGTGGTGGCGGTCACGCCGACCTATGACGCCCGCGCCCAGATCGAGGGCAAGGACGTGTACTACATGGCCGGCGACCTGGCGGGCGTGGCGAAGGCCGCGCGGCTGAAGATGGTGTCGGGCACGGCGTCCGGCGGCCCGTCGTCGATCATGGTGGACGAGGACACCGCGAAGGACCGCGGCTGGAAGGTCGGGACGGCGGTGCCGATGCGGTTCGCCGACGGCGCGACCGAGCGGCTGACGCTGACCGGCGTGTACACCAAGAGCAACCTGATCGGCCCGCGGGTGGTGGCCGAGCAGGCGCACCTGCGGCACACCGCGCGGCCCACGGTGTCGGTCATGGTGGTGGACGCGGAGCGCACGGACGCGGCGACGATGGCGGCGCTGGACCGGGCCGTCCAGGCGTACCCGAACCTGGAGGTCTCCGACCAGGCGGAGCTGAAGGACAACGCCCGCAAGCAGATCGACGGGCTCGTGACGGGCCTGACCATCCTGCTGGTCATGTCGGTGATCATCGCGGCGGTGGGGGTGATCAACACCCTGGCGCTGTCGGTGATCGAGCGGACCCGGGAGATCGGGCTGCTGCGCGCGATCGGGATCTCCCGGCGGCAGCTGCGCCGCATGATCCGGCTGGAGTCCATCATGATCGCGGTGTTCGGGGCGCTGCTCGGCATGGCCATCGGGGTGGCGTTCGGCGCGGCGGCGCAGCGGGCGCTGATCGACCAGGGCCTGGAGGTCCTCGCCGTCCCGTACGCGACGCTGGGGGTGTACCTGGTGGTCGCGGCGCTGATCGGCGTGCTGGCGGCGCTGTGGCCCGCGTGGCGGGCGGGGCGCATGGACGTCCTCAAGGCCATCTCCACCGAGTAGTAGCCGGCGGCCGGGAAACGGAAAGGACCCGCCCCCTCCGAGCGGAGGGGGCGGGTCCTTTCCGTCGTGCCTGTCGCCGGTTGCCCGGCGGGCGCGCCGGGCGCCGGAGCGGCCCGGGTCAGTCGGTGGCGGGCTCGGTCTCGGCCGGGGCGCCGCCGGGGGCCACCGCGGCCTTGGCGACCGCGTCGGTCGCGCTGACCGTGGTGTTCTCCGGGAAGTGGCAGGCGGCCTGGTGGCCGGGGCTGAGCTCCACCAGCGGCGGCTCGACCTGCTTGCAGATGTCCTGCGCCTTCCAGCACCGGGTGTGGAACCGGCACGCGGGCGGCGGGTCGAGCGGGCTCGGCACGTCGCCCTGCAGCCGGATCCGCTCCCGGCCCTCGCGCTCGCTCGGGTCCGGGATCGGGACCGCCGACAGCAGCGCGTTGGTGTAGGGGTGCATGGGCCGCTGGTACAGGTCCGCGCGGTCCGCCACCTCGACGATCTTGCCGAGGTACATGACGGCGACGCGGTCGGAGATGTGCCGGACGACCGACAGGTCGTGCGCGATCACCACGTAGGTGAGGTCGAGCTCGTCCTGCAGGTCCTCCAGCAGGTTGACGACCTGCGCCTGCACCGACACGTCCAGCGCCGACACCGGCTCGTCCGCGACGATCAGCTTCGGCTTCAGGGCCAGGGTCCGGGCGATCCCGATGCGCTGCCGCTGCCCGCCGGAGAACTCGTGCGGGTACCGGTTGTAGTGCTCGGGGTTGAGGCCGACGAGCTCCAGGATCTCCTGGACGGCCTTCTTGACGCCCTGCTTGGCCTCGATGTTCTGCAGCCGGAACGGGGCCCCGACGATCGCGCCGACGGTCTTGCGCGGGTTCAGCGACGAGTACGGGTCCTGGAAGATCATCTGGAGGTCGCGGCGGAGCGGCCGGAGCCGGCTCTGCGACATCCGGGTGATGTCCTGCCCCTCGAACCTGATCGTCCCGAAGCTGGGGTCCAGCAGCCGCATGATCATGCGGCCGGTGGTGGACTTGCCGCAGCCGGACTCCCCCACCAGCCCGAGGGTCTCGCCCTTGCGGACCGAGAACGACACGCCGTCGACGGCCTTCACCGCCGCGACCTGCCGGCGCAGCAGCCCCGCGGTGACGGGGAAGTGCTTGCCGAGGTTGTCCACCTCCAGCAGCGGCTCGCCCTGTGCGGGGCGGGCCGCCGCGGGCTCGGCGGACGCGGCCGGGGTCTCGCCGCCCGGTGTCTTCGATGTGCTCACAGTCTCGTTCCCACCCGTGCTCGTCACAGCTTCGGCCGGATCTCGTCGTTCCAGATCTCGCGCTTCTTCTCCAGCGGGAGATGGCACGCCGCCTTGTGGCCGGGCTCGACCTCGACCAGTTCGGGCCGCACGGTCGTGCTCTTGTCGCCGTTGAGGTCCTTGTAGGGGCAGCGCGGATGGAACGCGCACCCGGACGGGACGTTGATCAGGCTCGGCGGCGACCCCTTGATCGGCATGAGCCGCTCGCTGCGCTCCCGGTCCAGGCGCGGCATCGAGCCGAGCAGCCCCCAGGTGTAGGGGTGCAGCGGCCGGTGGAAGGCGTCGTCGACCGAGGCGTACTCCACGGCGCGGCCGGCGTACATCACCAGGATGTCGTCCGACAGCTCGGCGACCACCCCGAGATCGTGGGTGATCATGATGACGGCGGAGTTGAACTCCTGCTGCAGGTCGCGGATCAGGTCCAGGATCTGCGCCTGGACGGTCACGTCCAGCGCCGTCGTCGGCTCGTCGGCGATCAGCAGCTCCGGGTCGCAGGACAGCGCCATCGCGATCATCGCGCGCTGCCGCATGCCGCCGGAGAACTGGTGCGGGTAGTCGTCGACCCGCTTGTCCGGCTTGGGGATGCCGACGCGGCCGAGCATGTCGATCGCGTGCTTGCGCGCGACCTGCTTCGACACGTCGTTGTGGACCCGGTACGCCTCGATGATCTGCGCGCCGACGGTGTAGAACGGGTGCATCGCCGACAGCGGATCCTGGAAGATCATCGCCATGTCGCGGCCGCGGAGGCGGCGCACCTCGGCCTGCGAGGCGCCGACGAGCTCCTTGCCGTTCAGCCAGATCTCCCCGGACACGTCGGCGTTGCGCTTGTTGTGCAGGCCGAGGATGCCGAGGCTGGTGACGCTCTTGCCCGAGCCGGACTCGCCGACGATGCCGAGGGTGCGGCCGCGCTCCAGCTGGAACGACAGGCCGTCCACCGACTTCACCAGGCCGTCGTCGGTCGGGAAGTGGATCTTCAGGTCGCGGACGTCGAGGAACGCGGTGGGAGCCTCGCCGGTGGCCGCGGTGTCCGCGGCGGGCGCGGTGCCGGTCATCAGCTCAGCCTCACTCTCGGGTCGACGACGGCGTACAGCATGTCGACGATCAGGTTGATCACCACGATCGAGGTCGCGGTGATCAGCGTGATGCCGAGCACCATGGGCAGGTCGCCGCCGTTGATCGAGGTGATCGCGAGCTGGCCCAGCCCGGGGATGCCGAAGGTGTTCTCGGTGAGCACGGCGCCGCCGAGCAGCAGGCCGAGGTCGAGGCCGAAGATCGTGAGGATCGGCGTCAGCGAGGCGCGCAGGGCGTGCTTGGTGACGACGGTCTTCTCCGGCAGGCCCTTGGCGCGGGCGGTGCGGATGTAGTCCTCGTTCATCGTCTCCAGCATGCCTGCTCTGGTGAGCCGTGCGTACATCGCCGCGTAAAGGAACGCGAGCGTCACCCATGGCAGCACCAGCGACTGGAACCACGTCACCGGATTGGTGGTGAGCGGGAGGTAGCTGCCCCCGCCCGGGAAGATCTTGAAGGTGTAGGAGAACAGCGCGAGGGAGACCAGGCCGGTGAAGTAGATGGGCAGCGACACGCCGCTCAACGCGATGATCATCGCGGTCCGGTCCCACAGCGAGCCCCGGCGCAGCGCCGACACCACACCGGTGGTGATGCCGCCGATGAGCCAGACGACCGCGGCGCCGAACGCCAGGGACGCCGTCGCGGGCGCCCGGTCGAGCAGGGTCTCCAGCACCGGCTGGCTGCTCCGGTAGGAGTAGCCGAGGCAGGGCGCCGGGCAGTGGTCGGTCACCGGGCCGGCCTTGTAGTCCTTGCCGACGACGATGGCCTTCAGGTACTCGCCGTACTGCACCACGACCGGCTTGTCGAGGCCGAGCCGCTCCTTGGTGTCCTGGATGGCCTCGGCCGTGGGGGCCTTGCCGACGTACCCGGCCGCGATCTGGTCGGTGGTCTGACCGGCCAGCTTGGGCAGCCAGAAGAAGATGCCGAAGGTCACCAGGCTGACCAGCAGCAACATGAGCACGGCACCGATGAGGCGCCTGATGAGGTATGGGAACACACTGCGCGGCCCCACCCGCCGGCCGTGACCGGGCCTGTGGGCTCGGTCACGGCCGGGGGGCTTTCGCCTTCACCTGCCTTCAGATGGACTCACGGACGAGTTGGAGTGTTACTCCACGCCCATGTTCAGGTAGTCGTACATGCCGCCGTAGGCGTAGGTGATACCGGCGTTGGTGACGCGCTTGGGCCGGTACATCAGCGCCTTGGCGTAGATCAGCGGCACCTCGGTGGCGGTCCCCATGATCAGCTTGTCGATCTCGCCGTACGCCTTCGTGCGGGCGGCCTTGTCCTGGTTGGCGATGGCCGCGTCGAGGCCGTCGTTGACCTTGGGGTCGTCCAGCTCGGCCAGGTTGTTGCCGCCGGACGGCTTGATGGCGTCACCGTGGGTGATCTGGGCGAGGAATCCGTAGCCGGTCGGCCAGTCGGCCGCCCACGCCATGATCATCATGCCGACACCGTGCTCGTGCACGTACTTCGGCACGCCGACGTACTTGTTGAAGTAGTCACCGGCCGGGAACTGCACCAGGTCGACCTTGATGCCGACCTTGGCCAGGCTCTGCTGGATCGCCTGGGCCATGGCGACTTCCTTCGGCCGGTCGGACCGGGCCGAGATCTTGGTGCTGAAGCCGTTGGGCTGGCCGCAGGCCTTCAGCTCCTCCTTGGCCTTGTTCAGCGTGGCGTCGTCGAGGCCGTTGCCGCCCGCGGCCTGCTTCTGCGGGTACAGGTCGAACTTGGTGTAGCCGTCGACCGAGGGGGGCAGCACCGTGGTGGCGACGTCACCGCCGGCCAGCGGGCCTCCGTAGGCGGTCTGCGCGGCGACCTTGTCGGTCGCGTACTGCACGGCGATCCGGCAGTGGACGTTGTCCAGCGGCTTGACGTGCACGTTCAGCGACATGAACCGCAGGAAGCCCTGGACGGGGTTGTCCACGTACGGCTTCTGCTCGTCGGCCAGCACCTTCGGCTGGGTGCCCGACTGGACGCCGACGCCGGCCATGTCCATGTCCAGCGAGCCCGCGAGCAGGCGCTGGTCGATGTCGTCGGCGTTCTGCTTGAGCTGGATCTCGATCTTGTCAGGCAGGGCCTTGCGGATCGGGTCCGTGCTCTGGTTCCAGTTCGGGTTGCGCGACAGCGTCATGGACTTGCCGCGCGTGTAGTTGTCGACCTTGTACGGGCCGGACGAGACGATGGCGTTCTCGTACTTCAGGCCGGTGTCCTTGGCCTTCGGCACGGGCATCGTCTGCGACATGGCGACCAGGTAGTCGAACTCGGCGAACGGCTCCTTGAGGTGGAACACGATCGTCTGGTCGTCGGGGGTCTCGATCGACTTCAGGCCCTCGTCGGACTTGTCATCGTAGGGGCCCTTGTAGGCGGGCTTGTTGTCCACGAGGTACTGCTTGAAGTACTTCGGACCGAGCTGCAGCTCCTTGGAGAAGTTGCTGCGCTCGACCGCGTACTTCACGTCCTTGGAGGTGACCGCGGTGCCGTCGTCGTACTTGACGCCGGTCCGCAGCTTGTACGTCCAGGTCTTGCCGCCGTCGCTGGACGTGCCCAGGTCGGTGGCGAGGTCCGGGACGACCTGCAGGCTCTCCTGCCCGGCGGCGGGCTTGAACGTCGTCAGGCCGCGCCCGTAGAGGCGGGCGAGGTTCTGCGAGTAGGCGTAGTACGTGTTGCCCGGGTCCGGCGAGTCGAAGTCGTCGGACTCGGCGAGCTTGAGGGTGCCGCCCTTCTTGTCCGACTTGTTGACGACGTCGTTGACGCCGGCGTTGTAGCCCGGGCCGCTGCCCGAGCCGCCGCCCGAGTCGCCGCCGCCGCAGGCGGCGAGCCCCGCGGCCGCGACCACCCCGGCCGCGAAGACCGCGATTGGTCTCATTTTGTTCATGTGCAGGCGCACCCCTTCAGATAGACGGGTCCGTTGGACCCGGGTCACTTGGCCCGAGGGTCGAGAGCGTCCCGCAGCCCGTCACCGAACAGGTTGAAGGCGAGGACGGTAATGAAGATCGCCATACCGGGGATGATCATGTACATCGGGTCCGAGGAGTAGATCGGCACCGCCAGGGTGAGCATTCCGCCCCACGACGGGGTCGGCGGGATGACGCCGACGCCGAGGAACGACAGCGCCGCCTCGAACAGGATGTTGGTCGGGATCAGCAGGGTCGAGTAGACCAGGATCGGCGCGACCAGGTTCGGCAGGATTTCCTTGAAGAGCACGTACGAGTTCCGGGCGCCCATGCTGCGGGCGGCGTCCACGAACTCGCGCTCGCGCAGCGACAGGGTCTGCCCCCGGATGATGCGGCCGATGTAGGGCCAGTTGAAGAACCCGATGACCACGATCAGCACCGAGACGCGCAGTCCGTTGCCCGTCAGCCCGAAGGCCCCGTCGGACATGACGCCGACCAGCGCGATCGCGAACAGCAGCAGTGGGAAGGCCAGGAAGGCGTCCATGGCGCGGCTGATGAGGTAGTCGACCCAGCCGCCGAAGTAGCCGGCGATGATGCCCATGACCGTGCCGATGAGCACCGACAGCAACGTGGCGAGGAAGGAGACCAGCAGCGAGATCCGGGCGCCGTGCACGATGCGCGCCAGCATGTCGCGGCCGGTGCCGGGCTCGACGCCGAGCCAGTGGTCGCCGCTGATGCCCGAGTGCCAGAAGCCGGTCTTCGGCCGGTTGTAGGTCGGGTCGATCAGGTTCTGGTGGTAGGCCAGGGGGTTCTGGACGAAGTACGGGCCGAAGATCGCGACCAGGATCAGCAGGATGACCACGACGGCGCCGGTCAGCGCGACCTTGTCGCGCTTGAGCCTCATCCAGGCGATCTGACCGAGGGAGCGTCCCTGGATCTTCTTGCTGTCGACACCGACGAGGACCGATTCCGGCTGCGCCTCGGTGTCGGACCCGGTCACCTCAATGGGTGCGGCCACGCTCCATACCTCCTACCGTTCGGCCACTGGTTCGGCCATGCCGCCGGCGTCCGGCCGGACGCCGCGGAGATCATCCGCTGCCCCCGTGCCCGTTACGCCGCGTTTGCTGAAGGGAAACGTAGTCCTTCGGGCACGACTGTCCATCCGTGAAGCGGGCTTCGCCAGTACCCGTATCTGACTTGTGATCTCGTCGTCATCTGGGGCACACGCGTCCGCACGCCACTCCGGACAAATCGCCCGAATAGTACGTTCAACTCCACCCGGACAGGCAACTCGACAGCGGTCTAGACCGCCAAGCTTTACCGTACCGAGTCCGATCTGAGACCGATTCTCCGCAGGTCAGCCCACTGGAGCAACACGGGACACAGGAAACCGGCGGGCCGGGGCGCCTCCCGGCCGCACGGAGGTGCGGCTCGGGCGCCCCGGCCCGCCGGTACGCCGGGCGCGTCGCGCGCCCGGCCGCCGGGGCCGGCCCGGCAGGGTCAGGAGATCATGCGGGTCGGGAGATCGGCCGGGTCAGGAGATGCCGCGGTCGCGCAGGATGCGCTCGATCTCCGCCATCTCCGGGTCGCCGCCGCCGCCCTGCGCGGGCCCCTCCACGGCTCCCTTGGACTTGGTGCGCCCGGCGGCCTTGCGCCCGCCGTCCCCGGCGGAGCGACCCGCCCCGGCGCCGCCCGCGTCCTCGCCGCCCGCGCGGCGGCTCAGCATCGCGCCCGAGGTCAGGTAGAGCAGGACGGCCAGGCCCGCCACCCCGACGCCCGCCCACTTCACCGGGCTGAACGCCAGGTCGACGAAGAACTCCGTCACCCCCGTCGTCGCCGCCGCCAGCGGCACCAGGGACAGCGCCGCGCCGCGCAGGCCGGTGCCCGCGCCGCGGCGGCGGTACGCGCCCCAGCTGATCACCAGACCGACCAGCGTCACCCCGAGGCTGATCGCGAAAATGGCTGCGTCGCTCATGCCGGCCCCTCTTCCGAACGGTGGTCCTCTCTTCCATCGTCACACGCGGGACGGCGGAACCGCTCCTCCCGGCGGACGGTTCCGGGGCGGACCCGCCTCCTCCTCGGGCCGGAGCACACCCCCGCCCACCACCTCCCCCGGAGGCAGCACCCGGGTATCGGGCGCAGTATCAGGCCGGGTACCAGGCGGGCGACGGCCGTCAGGCCGCCAGGGCGCGCAGGAGGTCCACGTCGACCTCGCGCAGCGAGGCGACCACGGTGCGAGCCGGTGCGGGCGGGATCGGCAGGACGCCCGGGACCGCGACCACGGCGCAGCCCGCCGCCTCCCCCGCCGCGACCCCGTTCGGGGAGTCCTCCAGGACGACGCAGCGGGCGGGGTCGGCGCCCAGGCGCGCGGCGGCGGTCAGGTACGGCTCGGGGTCGGGCTTGGTGCGGGCGACCTCGTCTCCGGCGACGCTCAGCGCGAAGTGCTCGCGGCCGATCGCGTCCAGGACCGGCTCGATCAGCCGCCGGTGGCTGGAGGACACCAGGGCCGCCGGGACGCCCGCCGCGCGGACCGCGGCGAGCAGCTCCTTGGCGCCCGGCATCATCGGGACGCAGGCGGTGAGGCGCTCGGCCATGCCGTCCAGCATCCGCCGGGCGATCTCTTCGGGGTCGGCGGAGGCGCCGGTGAGCTCCAGCATGTAGTCGACGGCGATGGCGATGGAGCCGCCGACGAGCCGCTCCTGGTGGGCGGGGCTCCACTCGCCGCCGAGCCACGCCATGACCTCCGTCTCGACCTCGAGCCAGACGCGCTCGGAGTCGATGAGGAGGCCGTCCATGTCGAACATCACGGCCTGCAGGCCGCCACGGGCTCCGGCGCTCGCGCGCGCCGCCCCCGGATGCGGGGGATGCGATTCGGGGGTTCTCATATAACCCCACCATAACGGCGTGATCTCGGGTGCCCGCCGGGCGCCCCGGCGGCCGCTCTTGGACGAGGTGTGCAAAGAGACGGTGACGGATGGGTCACCGGCCCGATACCGTGCCTGCAGTGACTACCAACGGGTAAGGAACGGCATGAGCGCGTACCGCATCATCCTCGTCGGCACCGACGGCTCGGACTCCTCGTTCCGCGCGGTGGACCGTGCCGCGCAGCTGGCCGCCGCCACCGGCGCCACCCTGCTGCTGGCCTCCGCCTACAGCCCCATGCCCGAGCGGGAGCGCGCCAGCGCCGCCGACCGGCTCGGGGACCTGGCGTACAAGGTGCAGGGCTCGACGCCCGCCGACGACGCGCTGCGGGCGGCGCGCGAGCGCGCCGTCGCGGCCGGGGCGCGCGACATCGACCAGGTCGCGGTGGAGGGCGACGCCGTCGACGTGATCTCCAAGCTCGCCAAGGAGCGCGGCGCCGAGCTGGTCGTGATCGGGAACCGGGGGCTGAACAGCCTGGCCGGGCGGATCCTCGGGTCCGTCCCGGCGAACCTGTCGCACCGGGCGCCCTGCGACGTGCTGATCGTGCACACCACCGACGGCAAGTGACCCCTCCGCCGGCCCCCGCCGCGCGCCCGCGCCGCCGTCCCGGGCGGCGCCCGGGAGTTCCGCCGCGGGCGTACACGGCGGGGGTCTGGCCCTCGGGGGGTGGGGTAGGTCACTGTCAGGACGTAGGCTGACAGCCACCGATCATGAGCGGGGCCCCCGACCCCGGGAATGACGGCCCCCGTCGGTGACGCTGTACCTGGGCGTCGGAAGGAGGCAGCGCGTGGTCGAGCTCGAAAGCGTGCCGGAACTCGTCGATCCGGTGCTCGTGGCCGCCTTTGAGGGGTGGAACGACGCCGGTGAGGCCGCCAGCGGGGTGATCGCGCATCTGGAGTCGACCTGGGAAGCGGTGCCCATCGCCGAGCTCGATCCCGACGACTACTACGACTTCCAGGTCACCCGCCCGATCGTGGAGATGACCGACGGGGAGACCCGCGGGATCACCTGGCCGACCACCAGGGTGTCGTGGGCGCGGCTGCCGAACGGCAAGGACGTCGTCCTGCTGCACGGCATCGAGCCGAACATGCGGTGGCGGTCGTTCTGCCGCGAGCTGGTCGGGCTGATGCTCGAGCTGCGGATCCGCAACGTCGTCCTGCTGGGCGCGCTGCTGGCCGACGCGCCGCACACCCGCCCGGTCCCGGTGACCGGGGCCGCGTCGGAGGCCGGGCTGGTCGGCAGCCTGCACCTGGAGCCGGCCCGCTACGAGGGGCCGACCGGCATCCTCGGGGTGCTGCAGGACGCCTGCGCCAAGGCCGACCTCGACACCGTGTCGCTGTGGGCGGCGGTCCCCCACTACGTCGCGCAGCCGCCGTCGCCGAAGGCCACGCTCGCGCTGCTGCGCCGCGTCGAGGACCTGCTGGACGTCACCGTCCCGCTGGGCGAGCTGCCCGAGGAGGCGCGCGCCTGGGAGCACGGCGTCAACGAGCTCGCCGAGGAGGACTCCGAGGTCGCCGAGTACGTCCGGACGCTGGAGGAGCAGAAGGACGCCACCGAGCTGCCGGAGGCGAGCGGCGACGCGATCGCCCGCGAGTTCGAGCGCTACCTGCGCCGCCGCGACCCGGGCCGCGGTCCCGGCTAGCGGGCGGCGGCACGCCGCGGCGGGAAGCGAACGGCACTCGGGCGCGACGGCGGGCGGCGGGCGGCGGGCGGCGGGTTAGACTTGATCGCGAACCCGTCGTCGGCGATGGCCCGCGCACGCCGCCAAGTGCGCCGATCATGATTTCTCCGGTCATGACCTTCTGCTACCCGGAGGGCGGTCCCGCCCCGCGCCCGTGAGCGGCCGCGCCGCCGGCCCGGCGATCCGGGTCCGCGCCCCGCGCGAGCTGCGCCGCCAGCGCCGCCGCCGCGCCCACCCCTGCTGGGACCATCTCATCGCCGCGCCGCTGTGGCCGCTGCACGGCGCCAACCTCGGGACGCTGCTGCGCACCTGCGACGCGGTCGGCGCGTGCCTGGCCGTCCCCCGGTTCTCCTGGGTGCCGGAGGCCCTCGCCCGCGGCAACACGCTGCGGCGGCCCGCGTGCGTCCACTGGGTGAACGATCCGGCGCGCTGGCTGGAGCGGCAGCGCGAGGCCGGGTCCCGGGTCGTCGGGGTCGAGCTGGCGGACGAGGCGGTCCGGCTCGCCGACCTTCCCGCCGCCCGCGTCCGGACGGTCGCCGTGCTCGGCCACGAGCAGACCGGCATCCCCGCGGAGGCGGTCGGCCTGCTCGACCTGGCCGTGGAGATCCCTATGGTGGGACATGGCAGCAGCTTGAACGTGGCCGTCGCCGGCTCGCTCGTCCTCTATAAGCTGGCGGGCCTGCTGTGATGGGCGGCCATCACCGACCGGACCGGAGGGAGCGCAGGTTTTGCCGGAGGCCCAGCCGCTGCGTCCGCACGACCCGACCCGCCTCGGCCGCTACGAGCTCCTCGGGCGGCTCGGGTCCGGCGCGCAGGGCACGGTGTACCTCGGGGAGGGCCCCGGCGGGGACCACGTGGCGGTCAAGCTCCTGCAGGTCCAGTTCGACGACGACGCCACCGCGCGGGCCCGGTTCGTCCGCGAAGCGGAGGCCGCCAAGCAGGTCGCCCGGTTCTGCACCGCCCAGCTCCTGGACGCCGAGGTCGCCGGGGACACCCCGTACCTGGTCAGCGAGTACGTCCCCGGGGAGCCGCTCAACCGCGCCGTGGCACGGGACGGGCCGCTGGCCGGCGGGGCGCTGGACCGGCTCGCCGTCAGCACCGCGAGCGCGCTGACGGCCATCCACCGCGCGGGCGTCGTGCACCGCGACCTCAAGCCGCACAACGTGCTGCTCGGCCCGGACGGCCCCCGCGTGATCGACTTCGGGCTGTCGCGGATGCTGGACGCGGCCAGCGCGGTCAGCAGCCGCGCCGTCGGCACCCCCGCGTACATGGCGCCCGAGCAGGTGTCCGGCGGGGGCGGGGGCGTCGGCGCCGCGGCGGACGTGTTCGGCTGGGGCGCGACGATGACGTTCGCCGCGACCGGGCGGCCGCCGTTCGGGTCCGACTCGATCCCCGCGGTCATGTACCGGGTCCTGCACCACGAGCCCGACCTCGGCGGCCTGGACGGCGAGCTCGGGGCGCTGGTCGCGGCGGCGCTGGCGAAGGACCCGGCGCTGCGGCCGACGGCGGCGCAGTTGCTGCTGCGGCTCGTCGGCCACGACGACGCCTTCGACGTCACCGCCGCGGCGGCCGCCGCCGCGCGGGCGGCCGCGGACGGCGCGGGCGACCCGCCCGCCATGCCCGCGCCGGAGGGCGGGGACGGGGGCGACACGCTGCCGCCCGCGGCCACCGAGCCCGACGGCGGCGGTTCCGGCGGGCGGCGCGGGAAGCGCTCGCGGAGGCGGCGGCTGGGCTACGGGGCGGTCGCGGGCGCGGCGGCCGCCGTCGTCGCGGCCGCCGCCGGAGCCGGCGGGTACGCGCTGCTGGACCGGCCGGGCGGCGGGCCCGGCGCCGCGGGCTCCACCGGCCGGGGACACGTGACGGCGACCGCGCCGACGGCGAGCCGGTCCTCGCACGGCCCGGCGGCGTCCGGGCCGACGCGGCCGCGGCCCGGCGGATCGACGCCCGCCACCGCACCGGCCCGGCCCGGTCCGGGGCAGGGCACGCGGCCGGGCCAGGGCGGGGGCGGCGAGCGGCCGCCGACGTCCAGCGCCCCGCCGCCCGCGCCCGTCGTCCTCGGCAGCCCCTCCCCCGCCCGCTACTGCGGCGCCCGCGAGCGCGACGCCGAGTTCCGCGTCCACGAGTGGTACTGCGTCCCGCGCGGCGGCGACATCGGCGTCGACACCAAGATCTCGATGACGGCGGTGTGCGCGTCGCAGTACCGCCCGGACGCCGAGGCGCGGCTGCGCGGCGACGCCGCCGACCCCGGCGACTGGGAGTGCTACGTGCCGCGGTGAGCCGCCCGGGGCATCACAGGGCGACGCCGAGCAGGGCGTCGGTGATCGCCCTGACCTGGGCCGGGGCCTGCTCGTCGGTGCCGTCGGCGGCGGCCCAGGCGTCGATCGCGGCGAGCGCGGCGGGCGCGTCCAGGTCGTCGGCCAGGTGGCCGCGCACGGTGGCCGCGAGCGGCGCGGCGGGCGGGCCGGACGGGCGGGCGGCGGCCGCGCGCCACCGGCCGAGGCGGGCGGCGGCCTCCTCCAGCGCGGCGCCGGTCCACTCCCAGTCGGCCCGGTAGTGGTGGGCCAGCAGCGCCAGCCGGATCGCCATCGGGTCGGCGCCGGACTCCCGCAGCTTCGACACGAACACGAGGTTGCCGCGCGACTTCGACATCTTCTCGCCGTCCAGGCCGACCATGCCGGCGTGGACGTAGGCGCGGGCGTGGGGGCGCTCGCCGGTGGCGACCTGGGCGTGCGCGGCGCTCATCTCGTGGTGCGGGAACGCCAGGTCCGAGCCGCCGCCCTCGACGTCGAAGGCCATGCCGAGGTACTCCACGGAGATCGCCGAGCACTCCACGTGCCAGCCGGGGCGGCCCTCGCCGAACGGCGACGCCCAGCCGGGCTCGCCGGGGCGGCGCGCCATCCACAGCAGGGGGTCGAGGGGGTCGCGCTTGCCGGGGCGGTCCGGGTCGCCGCCGCGCTCGGCGAACAGCTCCGCCATGGCGGCGCGCTCCAGCCGGCTGACCTCGCCGAAGGACGGGTCGGCGGCGACCGGGAAGTAGACGTCGCCGTCGACCTCGTAGGCGGCGTCGCGGCCCCGCAGCTTCTCGATCATCTCCACCACGAGGGGGATCGCCTCGACCGCGCCGATGTACTGGTCGGGCGGCAGGATCCGCAGCGCGGTCATGTCCTCGCGGAACAGCTGGATCTCCCGGTCGGCGAGGGCGCGCCAGTCCTCGCCGGTCTGCTGGGCACGTTCCAGGAGCGGGTCGTCGACGTCGGTGCTGTTCTGCACGTAGTGGACGCGGTGGCCGAGGTCGCGCCACACGCGGTTCACGAGGTCGAAGGCCAGGTAGGTGTTGGCGTGGCCGAGGTGCGTGGCGTCGTAGGGGGTGATGCCGCACACGTACATCCGGGCCGTGTCGCCGGGCACGGTGGGGCGCGCCGCGCCCGTGCCGGTGTCGTGGAGGCTCAGCGGACGGTCGGCGGCGGGCAGGCCCGCGGCGGGCAGGCTGGGGACTTCGGAGGCGGGCCACGATCGCATACCGAAAGCTTATCCATGCCCAGCTAGCGCCCTTACTCCGAGATCATGTGAAGTGTCCCCCGGCGCCCGCAAGCGCCGTCAGGCGAGGCGGACCCGCGGGTCGAGGAACGCGTACCCGACGTCCACCACGAGGTTCGCGACGGTCACCGCGAACGTCACCAGCAGCGTCACCCCGATGATCACCGGGGTGTCGCCGGCCGCGATGGACTGGTAGACCAGCTGCCCCACGCCCTGCAGCCCGAACACCTTCTCGATGACGATCGTGGAGCCGGTCAGGGCGCCGAGGTCGATACCGAGCTGGGTGGCGACCGGGGTAAGCGCCGCCCGCAGCGCGTGCCGCCGGACGACGCGGCCCTCCGGCAGGCCCTTGGCGCGCGCCGTGCGGACGTAGTCCTCGCCGAGGACGTCCAGCATCGCGCCGCGGGTGAGGCGCGAGTAGGCGGCCATCATCAGGAACGCCAGCGCGAACCACGGCAGCACCATCCGGCGCAGGAAGTGCTCCTGCAGCGGCGGGCCGGCCTCGAACACGTGGACGCCGGCCGCGCCGAGCCCCGCCGTGCACAGGTACAGCAGCGCCAGCGCCATGACGAAGGGCGGGGTGGACAGGCCCGCCACGACGAACACGGTGACGGCCCGGTCCCACGGGCCGCGGGCCCGCGCGGCGCCGGACACGCCGGTGGCGACGCCGCCGGCGAACCACAGCACCGCCGCGCCCGCCACCAGGCACAGCGTCGTCGGGAGGCGCTCGCCGATCAGCGCGGTGACCGGCATGCCGTTGACGTAGGAGTCGCCGAGGTCGCCGCGCGGCAGCCGCGCGAGGAACTCCCAGTACTGGACGAGGAGGGGCCGGTCGAGGCCGAGGTTGGCGCGGATCTGCGCGAGCGTCTCGGCGGTCGCGCGGGGGCCGCCGATGACGCGCTCCACCGGGACGGGCGAGACGTGCAGCATCACGAACGTCAGCGTCGACACCAGCCACAGCACCACGGCCGCGTACAGCAGGCGGCGGACGGCGAACCGGGGCACGGGCGCGTCACCTCCCGGCGGCGGCGCGGTCGCCGCGCGGGTCGAGGGCGTTGCGGACGCCGTCGCCGAGCAGCGTGAACGCCAGCGTGGTCGCCAGCAGCAGGCCGCCGGGGACGGCGAGCAGCCACCAGGCGGTGCGGAACACCTCGCCGCCCTCGGCGAGCATCGACCCCCAGCTCGGCATCGGCGGCCGCACCCCGACCCCGAGGAACGACAGCGTCGCCTCCGACACGATCGCCGACGGGAGCAGCAGCGAGGTCAGCACGGTGATCTGCGCGGCCAGGTTCGGCAGCACGTCGCCGGCCATGATCCGGGCGCTGGAGGCGCCGAGCGCGCGGGCCGCCTCGATGAACTGCCGCTCCTTCAGCGACAGCACCTGCCCGCGGATGGTGCGGCCGTAGGCGGCGAACGAGAAGAACGCGATGACCAGGACCGTCATGGCGAGGCTCGCGCCGGGCGAGGAGATCTGGAAGGTGCTCGCCAGCATGATCGCGACGAGCAGGTAGGGCAGGGCGAGGATCATGTCCATCAGCCGGGCCAGCAGCGCGTCCAGCGCGCCGCCGGCGAACCCGGCGAGGACGCCGGCGAGGGTGCCGGCGGCGGAGGCGAGCACCGCCGCGCCGATCCCGGCGGCCAGCGAGACCCGCGCGCCGTAGGCGGCGCGGACGAGGACGTCGCGGCCGAGCTGGTCGGCGCCGAGCGGGAAGCGGGCGCCGGGGCCGCGCGGCCGCCCGCCCGCGTCCAGGCCGGTGCCGGGGAACGTCGCGTCGCAGGGGTGGCCGGTCAGGTGCGCCCACAGCGGCGCCAGCGCCGCGAACGCCATGACGGCCAGCAGCACGGCGAGGGCGGCGAGGGCGGCGCGGTCGCGGCGGAACCGGTCCCAGGCGAGCCGGGACGGGCTGCGCCCGCGCACCGGCTCCGGCGCGGGGGGCGCCGCGGCGGTGCCGGGCGGCGGCCTCCTGGTGCCGAGGTCGGCGTAGCCGGTCATGAGTGCGTGACCCGGCCGCGGGCGCCGCGCGCCCTTCCCCGTGCCACCCCCGACGAAGATCGCATTAAGTAGTCAATTTAGCACCCAGTGTCACGCGTCCGCAGGCGTTCACACAGCCCGGCCCGGGACGCGCCCGCACGGCGACGGGAGGCGGGAGGCGGCGCCCGGTTCTACAGGACCCGCGTCCAGGCCTCACCGTCGCCGGGGGCGGCGGAGAAGTCGTAGCGGACGCCACTCGCGCCGAGCGCGGTGAGGCTGACCGAGGTGGTCCCCCACACGCGCCCCTCGCCGAGGTCGAGCAGCGGCAGCAGGGCCCGGTGGTCGGCGCGCGGCAGCCCGTCGCCGTTCAGCAGCGGCAGCCAGGCGCCCCAGGCCCGCTCGACGGGGCCGTCCGGGCCGGGCTCGGGCCGCGCGGCCGCGGCCAGCCGGGGGCGGAAGTGGGCGAGCCGCGCCGCCATGTAGGCGTCCTCGGTCTCCCCCTCCAGCTGCCCCTCGCCCTCCAGCCCGCTGTTGACGATCATGTGCAGGCCGGGGCCGAGGCCGCGCTCGGTGAGGGACTCCCCGTCCCAGCTCCACAGCCGCACCCGGTCCGGCTCCGCGCCGACGAGGTGGAACGGGTCGTAGGCGGTGAGGCCGGGGTCGCCGAGCTTGCCGTCGGCCGCGACCCGCAGCGGCAGCTCCCCGCGCGAGGCCCGGGCGGACTCGGGCGCCATCCGGCCGCGGCCGTTCAGCACGACCGCGACCCGCGGCGCCTCCGGGTCGACCGCCAGCCACGTCCCGCCCGCGCGCAGGTCGCGCCCGCCGACCAGCCGCGGCCGGTCCGGCCAGTGGCGTCCCGGACCGGTCCACTCCCGCGCGACGAACTCGTCCCGCACCCCGACCACGAGGACGGGCACCGGGGACGACGGATCGACGCTGATGATCGCCGTACACATGCCTCAATTGGAGCATCCCGCCGGTTTCGCCCGGCGGGCGGGGGGCCGCAGCGGCGGCCGGAGGCTAGAGCGGCGGCCAGGGGATGGCGGGCCAGTCCTCGGGCGGGTAGGGGTGGATGCGGTGCTTGAGCATCAGCTCGACGCGGCGCCGGGTGGCGTCGACCTCCTCGGCGGTGAGCAGCTCGCGGAGGCGGTCGCCGAGGGCGCCGCCGCGCAGGCCCGCCTCGACCCGGCCGAGGGCCTCCAGCGCCTCGGGGGTCAGCGGCTTGCCGCGCCACTGCCACAGCACGGTGCGGAGCTTGTACTCGGTGGAGAAGCACACGCCGTGGTCGCAGCCGTAGACGTGGCCGTCGCCCGGCGGCAGCAGGTGCCCGATCTTGCGGTCGGCGTTGTTGACGACGGCGTCGAACACCGCCATGCGGCGGATCGCCTCGTCGTCGGAGCGCGACAGCGCGACCAGGTCGACGTCGGGGTCGGGCTCGACCCACAGCTGCACCATGCCGGGGCCGTAGGGGCCGTCGCGGTGCACGGTCGGCGGCACGGTGCCCCACCCCATGACCTTGGACACCTCGTAGGCGGCGACCTCCCGCTCGGCGAGGGTGCCGTCGGGGAAGTCCCACAGCGGGCGCTCCCCCGCGACGGGCTTGTAGACGCAGTTGGCCGCGGTGCCGCCGTCCTCGATGGAGCAGTACAGGGTGGCGTTGGACGCCTGGACGAGGCGGCCCTCCACGCCGAGGCGCCCGGCCGACAGCAGCCGCTCGGCGGCGCCGGTGTCGCGCGGGGAGACCGGGCGCGCGGGCACGTCCCCGCCGGCGCCGCGCTCGGCGCGGCCGGCGGGCGCCCGGTCCCGGGAGGACTGCGTCATGCGTTCATTCTCCCGGCCGCGTCGTCCATGATCCAGCACGATGAGGGGCCCATCTCAGCCCATGTAGCCGTTCTGGCGCGGGCACACGTGGCCCTCGCCGTCCAGCGGCAGGCCGCACAGCGGGCACGGGGGCCGCCCGGCGGCGACGACCTGCAGCGCGCGCTCGGCGAACGCGCGGGCCTGCGCGGCGCTGATCCGCACCCGCAGCACCGCGATCGCCGGGTCGTCCTCGCCGACCTCGGGCTCCTCCTCGGACTCGGTGACCTCCTGCGCCTCGATCACGACCTGCTCGTCCTCGGGGTCCCAGGCGAGGGCCATCGTGCCGACCCGGAACTCCTCCTCCACCGGCTGGTCGAGGGGGCCGTCGTCGCGGAGCTCGGCCGGGGTGACGGCCGGCACCGGCGCGTCGCCGCCGCTGCGCCGCAGCACCTCGTCCAGCAGCTCCTCCAGGCGCTCGGCCAGCAGCGTCACCTGGAACTTCTCCAGCCCGACGCTGGTGACCCGGCGGCCGGAGCGGGCCTGCAGGTAGAAGGCGCGGTCGCCGGGGCGCCCGACGGCGCCGGCGACGAAGCGCTCCGGAGGGTCGTAGGAGATGACGGGCATGACACCGACCCTACGCGCCGCCGCCGACGGGTGCGTCCCCCGGCCCGAGTCCGTCTTTCCCGGAACCTTCCGCCGCCGGTTCCGGAACCAGCGCGGCGACGTCGCCGCCGGTGTCGTTGACCCGGACGACGAACGGGCGCGTCTCGGTGTAGCGGATCACGGTGAGGGACGCCGGGTCGGCCTGGATGCGCTGGAACTGGTCCAGGTGCAGGCCGAGCGCGTCGGCGACGACCGCCTTGATGATGTCGCCGTGGCTGCACACCGCGTACAGGGCGCCGGGACCGTGCTCGGCGGCGACGCGCTCGTTCCAGTCGCGGACGGCGGTGACGGCGCGGTGCTGCGCGGCGGCCAGGGACTCGCCGTCCTCGCCGGGGAACCGGGCGGCGCTCGGGTGGGCCTGCACGACCCGCCACAGCGGCTCCTCGGCGAGCTCCTTGAGGGGGCGGCCCGTCCAGTCGCCGTAGCGGACCTCGCCGAACCGGTCGTCGGTCTCGACCTTCTCGATGGGCGGGGCGTGCCCGGCGGCCAGCGCCCGCGCCGTCTCGGCGCACCGCTGCAGCGGGCTGGACACGACGGCGGCGATCGGGAGGGACGCGAGCCGGGCGGCCAGCGCGGCGGCCTGGGCGCGGCCGCGCTCGTCGAGGCCCACCCCGGGCGTCCAGCCGGCGAGCACCGGACCGGTCATCGCGGTCAGGCCATGCCGTACCAGGAGAAGGGTCGTCACAGCGGCCACTCTAGAAGATGCGCGGCATTCGACCGGCATGCGGCGCGGATGCGCGAGAATGCGTGGCGTGATCGTGGACAAGGCCATCTACACGGCCGGCGGGCGCCGGGACATCGAGGGCGACATCAGCGACGCGTTCGACCTCGCCCGCGAGGACGGCGAGTGCTTCCTGTGGATCGGCCTGTTCGAACCCGACGAGGAGGAGTTCGAGCTGGTCCGCGACGAGCTGGACCTGCACCCGCTGGCCGCCGAGGACGCGGTGTCGGCGCACCAGCGGCCCAAGCTCGAGCGCTACGGCGACACCCTGTTCGTGGTGCTGAAGACGCTGTCCTACCTCGACGAGACCTCCGACATCGAGGTCGGCGAGATCATGGTCTTCCTCGGCCGCGACTTCGTCGTCACCGTCCGGCACGGCGCCGGGAACCCGCTCGGGCCCGTCCGCAAGCGGCTGGAGGAGGACCCGGAGCTGATCGCCCACGGCGCGGCGGCCGTCCTGTACGCGGTGTGCGACGAGGTCGTCGACCGGTACGGGCTCGTGGCCCACGAGGTGGAGGTCGACATCATCGGGCTGGAGCGGGCCGTGTTCGACCCCGGCGCCCGCGACGTCACCGCCGACATCTACTCCCTCAAGCGGGAGGTGCTGGAGTTCCGCGGCGCCGAGGACCCGCTCGTCCCGGTGATGCAGGAGATCGTCAAGGGCCGCGTCTCCGAGTGCGCCTCGACCCGCGAGTACTTCCGCGACGTCCTGGACCACCTGCTGCGGGTGGACGGGCAGGTCGACGCGCACAACGAGCTGCTCAACAGCGTGCTGAACGCCCATCTGGCGCTGCTCGGCAAGCAGCAGAACGAGGACATGCGCAAGATCTCCGCGTGGGCGGCGATCATCGCGGTGCCGACCGCGATCGCCGGGATCTACGGGATGAACTTCGACCACATGCCCGAACTGCACTGGACCTTCGGATACCCGCTGGTCATCGCGATCATGGCGGTCGCGTGCGTGCTGCTGTTCCGGCGCCTGCGCAAGAGCGGCTGGCTGTAGCCGGCCCGCCCGGGAACGGCCGCGGGCGATCACGCCTCCGCCTCCGAGGGCACCTTCGGGGCACTCGGGCGGGCGGCCGCCTCCATGAAGTCGTCCACCGCGCGACGTCCGCGGTCGGCAACGTCGGGGCGAAGACCAGACTCAAAAGGTGGACTCATCACCCTCCTGCGCGGAACTCCGCCCACCGGCGGGTGAGGTCCGCGTGCAGCAGGACCCACTCGGCCGGGTTGCGCTCGGCGTGGCGACGCCACCGCTCGGCGAACACGGCCGAGAACAGGTCGATATCGGCCGGGTCGGCTTCACTCCAGGACGGGAAGCCCGCCACCCAGTCCGCCGCCTCCGCCGGGGTATGCCCTGCCTTGAGCAGCCACGGCAGTAGCAGACCCAACTCGACCCACGAGGCACCACGTGAGGCGAACGCCCAGTCGACGAGGACCGCCCGGCCATCGCGGGTGATGAGCAGGTTCTCAGCGTTGACGTCGGTGTGCAGCAGTGCCGTCCCGGCCATCGGCGAGACGTCCTCGGTGACCGTCTCCCAGCGACGCTCGACCCTCATCCGCACGACGTCGGGGCACGGAGTGGCCTGCAGCGCGGTCACCGTCTTGGCGAGGACCTCCAGGTCGGGCGACCCTGGCGCGAAGTCGGCGTGCCGGCCGTCCACGTGCTCGAACCCGAGGACGACCCACCCCTCGGCGTCCACCATCCAGTGGAGCCGGGGAGCGAACTCGGTCACGTGCGGGTTGATCCGGGCCTCATTGCGCAGCGACCGGACCTCCGCGCCGTCCTTGTCCGGAAAGACCTTGCGGGCGGCCTTGACGAACAGCCGCCCGCCCGCGGCGTGCACGCTGGAGGCGATATCGGCGTGATTACCCGCCGGCGCGGGCTCCACCTCGCGGATCGGGCCGGTGTGCGCCTTGATCGCACCGAGCACCTCGGGCGGCAGGTCGGTCCATTCGCTACGCATGAGTCCCCTTGTCAGAACTGGAGGGTGAGCGGCCCGTCCGGCACCAGCCCGTCCCAGCTGCCCATCGCGGCCTTGCCGCCCATGTCGTTGCACTCCGGCGGGCAGCAGGAGGACCCGGACTCGTCGTCCCAGAACTCGGAGTCGACGTACAGGCCGGTGGCCTTCAGGTACGGGATGGTGCGGGCCAGGGCGGCGCCGGAGCGGATGTCGTCGTCCATCACGGGCCGGTGGTGGATCATCGAGTCCGCGAACGCCAGACTCATCGGAAGGTACACCTCGGTACGCTGGAGCGCCTCGTGCCACGCCTCATCGACCGGCCTGGTGGGGACGATCCTGACGTACGCGCTGGGGTCACGGCGAGCCTCCCGCCGGATCTGCCCGGCGGCCTTCAGGAAGACCAGCATCTGCCCGACCACGCGGTCGGTGTAGGCGTGCGAGGTGTGGTGCTTCTTGCGGAAGTCGTCCGCGAGCAAGTCGAATGCCCAGGCGGGGATCAGCTCGCGCGGGTCCGTGGCAGCCGTGGCCGCCCGCTCCAAGGTGATGGTCATGTTGTCCTCCACAGCGCGCCGCGTGATGGAACCCGTTGCCCGGGTGCGCGCCTTCGGCCCGGGCGGCGGTGTCTGGAGGGGGCGGCGCGGGCGGGAGTCTTGGGGCGGTCCTCTACCGGCGGCGCCGCCCCGGTCTAGGTGCTCTGCTCGGCGACGTACCGGGGCGGGTGCTCGACGCCTGCGGGGACCTCGATGGTCCGGGCGCGCCCCTCGGGCGTCCGGGCCCGCCACGTCCCGCCGCTCATGTCGATGAGCGTGGAGATGAGGCGGCCGTCCCTGGTCAGAAACCAGAGGCCGCCGTAGTCGGTGAGGTCGTATTCGCCGACCTTCACGGCCGCGCTCACCGGGCCAGTGCACGATCCCCTTGGGATGGGCAGCGGGCCGCTGATCGGTGCCATGTCGACCACCGTGTCTTGTAGCGTTCTCATAGCCGGACTCGCTTCCGGTCAGGCCCCGGGACCACCGGCGTTCGCCCGCCGGCCAGGGCCGTTCTTGTGTCCTGCGACACGCTTACGCCCCCACCTGACCGCAGCGGGCGCTAGCGTGGAAGGCGTTGTCCGTTGGCCACCCGGCCTGGCCAACACCCTCTAGCGGTCCACACCGGGGCGAAACGGTGGGAAGCGATGCCCCCCAGCACGACGACGTTCGGCGAGTTACTCCGCCAGCTCATGACCGAGCGCGGAATGGGCGTCCGAGCCCTGGCCAGACAGGTGCCCTGCGATCCCGGGCACATCTCCAAGCTCTGCCACGGCCGCAAGCGCCCCTCACAGGAGACGGCGGCGTGCCTGGACGAGATCCTCGGCGGCGATGGCCGCCTGGTGGCCCTGGTCCGGACAACAGCAGAAGTCCCTGGTCACGCCGGTAGCGTTGATTCCAGAAGGGCACATGCCGGGGATCTGGACGAGGACGACGATATGCAGCGACGCCGCCTCCTGCAGGCCCTGGCCGCACTCGGAGCCGCATCGTCCCCAGCCGTCGAGGCCATCGAGCACATCCGCGACGGAGTCGACCGTGCGATCGGCCGGGACGAGTCGTCCCACCTCGACGATTGGGAGGAGACGGTCGCCGAGTACGGCTACACCTACCTGCTTGTCCCCCCGCACATGCTGTTGCGCGATCTGGCCGCGGACCTGGTGACAGTCCAGCGGATCACCGGCCGCCACTCCGGGGAGCTGCGCCCGTCATGGTGCCGGGTGACCGGCGGGCTGGCCGCGCTCATGGCCAAGACGCTGTGCAACCTTCAGCAGCCCCGCCTGGCGCGCGAATGGTGGATCACCGCGCAGCACGCCGCCGACGCCTCCCGCGACCTCGACCTGGCCTTGTGGATCCGCGGCGAGCAGCTCGTGCACGGCCTGTACGAGGGCCGGCCCCCAGCGGTCCTGCTGCGCAAGGCCGACCAGGCGGCCGGCGCCGGTTCCGGAAGCCCGTCCGGTGCGGCGTCCCGCGGGTTGTTGCACGTCCGCACCGTCCGCGCGCAGCTGCTCGCGCTGGAGGGGGCGCACGACGCGGCCACGGTCGAGTTGCAGGCGTGCGGTGAGATCTTCCGGCGGCTCCCGGCCTCGGTGACCGGGGAGGTGCGGTCGGTTGACGGCTGGGCGGAGGACCGGCTGCGCTACACCGAGGCGTGGGTGCACGCGCACACCGGCGACCGCGGTCGGCTCGACGCCGCCGTCGCCCGAGGGGTGGAGGTCCTACCCGCCGACGATCCCCGGGTCCGCGCCCAGCTCGGCCTGCTGCGCGCCGCCGGGCATGTGCGCGCCGGCGACACGACCGAGGGTGTGCGGCACGCACACGCCGTCTACGAGGCCCAGCCCGCCGAGCATCGGACGGTGATGGTGACGAGCCTGGCCCGCACGGTCGCCGACGCGGTCCCGCCCCGCCAGCGTGCCGAGCCCGTCGTCGCCGCCTACCGGGAGTTGCTCGCCGCGGGGTCCTCCGGGCCGAGAGCGATCACGTAGAGGTCGAACCAGGGTTCGGTCTCGCCCTCGCCGCCGGGGGTCCGTCCGGCGTGCCGCCACCCCCATCTCCGGTACATCGCCTGGACGTCGTGCTCGTGCGGCGCTGTGGCGAGCGTGGCGCGTTCCTCGGGGCGTCCGGTGAGCAGTGCGTCCATCAGGCGGCGCGCGAGTCCTTGGCGGCGATATGAGGACCGTACGGCGAGGTCGATGACGGCGAACGTGCGCCGCCCGGTCTCTGCGGTGAACCCGGCGGGGGGAGCGGGTTCGAGGCCGTCCCACCACGACGAGCCGGTCAGCGGCGCCCCGTAGGCGAATCCGGCCAGTGCGCCGTCCCGGTGCGCCGTCACGGCCTCGAAGCCGGATGAGGAGAGCAGCCGGTCCATGCGGGTCCGGTAGTCGCCGAGGTCATAGTCCGGAAATACCTCGGCGTACAACGCTTCGATCTCCCCGAGCCGGTCCCGGGCGGCGTCGTTGTCGAGGTGCTCGATGTCCACGATCCCCCAGTGTTCCCGAACGTTTCCCGGCCGGGCACATCGAGGGCACAGGGGCACGGGAACTATCCGGGATCGGCCGGGAAGTCCTGGGGAACCGTTTCGTGAGGTCAGCCCGGCGCGTGCGTGCTGCTGTTCCGGCGCCTGCGCAAGAGCGGCTGGCTGTAGGCCGCCCGGCCGGCCCGGCGGCGGGTGATCGGCGAAATCCGGTTGAGCGCGGGCACGCGGAGATGGTCTGCTGGTGTCCGCGCCCGGTGCGCAGGCAACGGTTACTTCCACTGAGGATGGGGTCCAGTGCGGGTTCGAGTCCCGCTCCCGGCCGTAAGGACGGGGTAGCCCAATCGGCAGAGGCGCCAACGTTCCCGTCGCCGACTTGATCTCGGGCGCGACCTCCGGTCACCCCCGAACACGCACCTCCTGGTGCATGTTCGGTGGACAACTCCCTGGCCGAACCGCTGGTTTGCCGTGGCTTCGCCACCCGGGCGGGCGCCCCGTGGGCATCATGCTCCTGACCTGGCACGACTTCGCCGAGGAGAGGAGCCACCCACCGTGGCCGGTCCCGTCCCGCTGGAGGACTTCGCGGGCGCCACCGACGACGAGCGCCTCACCCGCGCGCTGTCGTACGCGGGCGCGCAAACCCACAAGCCCGTGATCCTGCTCGCCCAGCACCGCCAGTACTCGTTCGCGCGGACCCGGAAGATGTACAACGGGTTCGCCCTCGCCGGGCCGCCCGCCAGCGGCAGCGAGTTCCGCTACAACGGCAAGGTCAAGATCAGCACGCCGGGGTCGGGATGGCTGGACATGTCCGGCTCCCAGCTGAAGGGCATCTCGATCCGCGACCTGTCCTTCGAGGGCAACGCCGAGTCCAGCTTCTTCGTGGACAAGACCAACACCCAGACGGTGCTGTGGGCGAGCCACCTGCACAACCTCGGCTTCAGCCTGTTCAAGCACGTCATCTGGGGCGCGCACACCGCCGTGACGTTCTCCGGCTACTGGGACGTCAACAACTGCTACGACACCGAGTTCAAGCTGTGGGGCAGCGACAACAACTACTGGCCCGACGGGATGCTGCTCGACTCCCCCAACCACCCGGCCGGTGAGCGCTACCACCTGTGGCTGCCGCACCTCAGCAAGTCCGGCGTCGGGCCGGTGTACGTGACCGGCAAGCACCACGTGACGCCCATGCGGATCGACGGCGGCCGCGGCCTGGTCGTGTCCGGCGCGCGCCTGGAGGCCCAGGCCGGGAACCCCACCTACGGCTCGCAGCTCGTCATCACCGGCGGCAAGTTCATCCGGCTGCGCGACCTGTTCTTCTTCAACGGCATGGCCAAGCCCGGCGCCCTGCGGGACCCGTCCAAGCACCGCGGGATCGTCACGATCACCGGGGGCGGCGACGTGCTGTTCGACGGCTGCGTGTTCTCCGACGGCGACGGCTCGCAGACCGGCTCGACCCCGGCCGGGACGCCCGAGGTGTACGTGGCGGGCGGGAAGCGGATCCGCATCCGCGACCACCAGTCCTCGCGGACGCCGCGGATCGTCCGGGCGGCGTCGGTGCCCGCGAGCGCGATCGTCACCGACCCGGACCTGACCGTCACGACCGGCTGAGCGGTGCGGCTAGGACGCGTCGCCGGGCCGCGGCGGGGCGGCCAGCAGCACCGCCCACAGGTGCGACTCGGCGCCGCCCGCCTCCAGCCGGCGGCGCATCCGCTCCACACCGCCGCGCGTGGGCAGCGCAAGCCACACCAGCAGCGGGTATCCGACGGCGAACCCGGCGAGGAAGACCGCCTCGCTGTGCCCCACCATCGCCAGCGGCAGGCCGATCAGGATGACGCCCTCGGCCAGCGCGAACCGCAGCAGGATCGCCTGCCGGAACATCATCAGCGCCGCGCGGGCCGCCGCGGCCGGGTCGGGGGGCGCGGCGCCCGGCGGGATCGGGCGCGGCGCGAGCGGACCCGCGGCGAGGGCCACCAGCGCGGCGGCGGCGAGCGGCGCGTACAGCCACGGCGGGGCGTCCCCGTGCCCGTCCTGCACGATCAGCGGCATGATCGCCAGGATGAGGACGGGCGCGGCGAGCAGCACCAGCATCATCGCCCGCAGCCGGCCGAGCTCGGTCCCGGCGCGCAGCGAGGCGAGGTAGCCGGGGTCGTCGCCCGGCCCCGCGCCGAACACCGGCGCCACGTCCGGGCCGCCGTCGCCGTCCGGCGACTTCGGCGAGTACATGGAGAACGGGGGTGGCGCCATGGCTGCGCACTTTAGCCCGGCGGCGGCCCCCGGCAATAGAGCTCACCAGGATCTTCGCCCCGGACGAAGATCCACGCGGCCCGCCGCTCGCTTTCCGCGCGCCGGGCGCGGACCGCTAGATTGACCGCCTATGAAGGAGCGTCACCTCGGGAGGAGCGGGCTGCTGGTGTCCCGGCTGGGCCTCGGCACCATGACCTGGGGGCAGGACACCGACCCGGACGAGGCCGCGGCGCAGCTCGCCGCGTTCGTGGACGCCGGGGGCACGCTGGTCGACACCGCCGACGTCTACACCGGCGGCGTCGCCGAGCGGATCCTCGGCCACCTGCTGCGCGAGACCGTCGACCGGGACGCCCTGGTGGTCTCCACGAAGGCGGCGATCCGGCCGAACGGCCGCTACGACGGGTCCCGCCGGCACCTCCTCGGCGCTCTGGACGCCTCCCTGGACCGGCTCGACCTCGACCACGTCGACCTGTGGCAGCTGCACGTCTACGACCCGGCGACGCCGCTGGAGGAGACGCTCTCGGCGCTGGACGAGGCGGTCGCGTCCGGCCGCGCCCGCTACGTCGGGGTGGCCAACTACGCCGGCTGGCAGGTCGCCAAGGCCGCCGCGTGGCAGCGCGCCTGGCCGGGCCGCGCCCCGGTGGTGTCGGCGCAGGTGGAGTACTCGCTGCTGGCCCGCGACGCCGAGCGGGAGGTCGTGCCGGCCGTGCTGGACGCCGGGGCGGGGCTGCTGCCGTGGTCGCCGCTCGGCCGCGGCGTCCTCACCGGCAAGTACCGCACCGGCATCCCCGCCGGGTCCCGCGCCGCCGCCCCGCACTTCGCCGAGTTCGTCTCGCCCTACCTGGACGAGGAGTGCGCCCGGATCGTGGAGTCGGTGGTGACCGCCGCCGAGGGCCTCGGCCGGTCCCCGCTCGCGGTGGCGCTGGCGTGGGTCCGCGACCGGGAGGGCGTCGCCGCGCCGATCGTCGGCGCGCGGACCGCCGCGCAGCTCGGCGCGATCCTGGAGAGCGAGGACCTGACGCTGCCGGCCGAGATCCGGGGGGCGCTCGACGACGTCTCCGACACCGCGACGGGAAGCCCGTGACCGACAACCCCGAACCCGCATCCGACCGGCCCGCTCCCGCCGAGCGGGCCGCCCGCGCCGCCGCGGTGCTGCGCGCGGCCGAGGCCGCCGCCGCGGCCCTGGACGACCGCGCGCCCGCGAGCGCACCGCCCGGACCGGCCGGCGGGCGCGACCCGGGCCGCGAGGAGCCCGGCCGCCGGGAGCCGGGAGCACCACCCTCGTCCTCGCCGCCCGCACCGCCCGCCGCGTCCGGCCGGGACGCGCGCGAGGGGGCGGCCGCCCTCGCCGAGCTCTTCGCCGCGACGGGTGCGCCGGAGCGGCTCGCGCGCGGCGCCCTCGCCCGGCTCGGCCCGGACGCCGCGGACCGGCTGCGCGCCGACCCGTGGCGGCTGCTGGGCGTCCCCGGCGTCCGGCCCGCGCAGGCCGACCACTTCGCCCGCGCCGTCCTCGGCGACGCGGCCGGCCCGGGCGACCCGCGCCGCGGCCGGGCGCTGGTGCTGCACCTGCTCACCGAGGCCGCCCGCGCCGGGCACACCGTCACGCCCGCCGCCGACGTGGTGGAGGCATTGGAGCGCGCCCGCGTCCCCGACCCGCGCGCCGCCGTGGAGGCCGCGCTGGACGAGGCCGAGGTCCTCTCCCTCACCGAGGAGCCCGAGTTCGGCGAGGAGTCCTTCGAGGAGGACGCCGAGCCGGAGGAGCCCGAGGAGATGCTCGGCGCCGCGCGGTGGGCGCTCGCGGAGGAGGCCGCCGCCGAGGGGTTCCAGCGGCTCACGCTCACCGCCGCGCCGCTGGTGGAGGACGCCGCCCTCAAGGAGCTGCGCGGCGGGCTGCCCGAGGACCGCTCGCTCGCGCTCACCGCCGCGCTGCGCACCGGCGTCAGCGTCCTGCGCGGCGACCCGGACGGGATCGCCGCGGCCGCCGCCGGGATCGCCGGCGCCGCCGCGGGCGCCGGCCTGCGGGCCGCCGTCGCGGCGCCGACCGACCTCGCCGCCGCGGCCCTGCCCGCGCCCGAGGGCGTGGCGGTCACCGGCCTGCACCGGCTCCTCGAACCGCGGGAGGCGCCCGGCGGCGTCGTCTACGGGCGCGGCGAGCAGCACCCGCTCGACCTCGACCTGCTCGTCGTGTCGGACGCGTCCGCGCTCGACGTGGAGCTATGCGCCGCGCTGGCGGAGGCGTGCCCCGACGGCGCCCACCTGGTGCTGTGCGCCGAGCCGGGCGCCGCGCCGCCCGCCGGGCCGGGACGGCCCCTGGACGACCTGGAGGCGTCGGAGACCGTCCCCGTCGTCACGCTGGACGCGGCGCCGCCGGACGGCCCGCTCGGCGTGCTCACGGCGGCGGTCCGCGGCGGCGACCTGCCCGCCGTGGACGCGCCGGACCGGGAGGTCGTCATCGTGCCCGCCGCCGACCCGGGCGAGGCCGTGCACCGTGCCGTGCAGCTCGTCACCGACTCGATCCCCCGCGCGCTCGGCATCCCGGCCGGGGACGTGCAGGCCGTCGCGCCCGCGGCGGGCGGCCCGGCGGGCGCGGGCGCGCTCAACGCGGCGCTGAAGGCCCGGCTGAACCCCGGGCCCGGCGCGTTCGGCGGGATGGACCCCGGCGACCGGGTCGTCGTCGCCGCGCCGCTCGCCCAGGCCGCGGTCGGCGAGACCGGCACGGTGGCCGGCGGCGGCCCGCACGGCCTCGACGTCGACTTCCCCGCCGGCCCGGCCACCGTCGCCCCGGCGGACGCCGCCCGGCTGCGGCACGGCTGGGCCGTGCCGGTCGCGCTGGCGCGCGGGACGCGCCGCCCCGCCGTCGTGGCGGTGCTGCCCGCCGAGGGCCTCTCGCGGCCGCTGGTGGCCACCGCGTTCGGGCTCGCGACGCGGCACCTGTCCGTCGTGCAGGCGGCCGGGCCGGCGCTGGCCGCGGCCGTGCGCGACGGGGTCCCGCGGCCGCGGCGCACCCGGCTCGCGTCGCTCGTCGTCCAGTGAGGCCCACCGGGGTCGGCGCGAGGTAAAGAAACCCCCGTGTCGCGGTTTACGGGCGGGTCCGTATGGGACACGATGTCAACAGGGTCAGGTGCGTGAATGCCGGGCACCGTACCGGTTTCAGGCACGGCATCGGGTGGACGGGTGGAGGAGCGACATGCCCCAGGGGCTCAGGCGGCTCGGTACGGCTTCGGCGGCGTTCTCGGCAGGGGCGCTCGTCCTCGTGCTCGCCGCCCCGCCCGCCGGAGCCGCGGCGGCGCAGGAGTGCAAGAAGGGCACCGACCCCGAGAGCACCATCGAGAACTGGAAGTGCAACCTCGGCAACCTGCGCGAGGCCCTCACCCCGAAGACGCCGACGCCCACCCCGACTCCCACGCCGACGAAGACCACCGCGAAGCCGGCGCCGAAGAAGACCGCCGCGCAGAGCGGCAAGAAGACCACGGGCGGGAAGGCGAAGGCCAAGCCGCGCCGGCCCGCCGCGCCGCCGAGCGGCGGGCGCGCCGCGGACCCGTCCGGGCCGGCCCCCATGACCGGCGGCGCGGGCCTGCGCCCCTACAACGGCGAGCTCCCGCGGGCGGGGCTGCCCGGCGTCCTGCCGACCCCGGAGATCGCCGCCGACCCGAGCGCCTACCGCACCGGCGCCGGCGGCACCGCCGCCCTGCCGCAGACCCGGCTGATCTCCCCCGTCGCCGCCGGCTCCGGCACCGGGCAGGACGACGGCCGGCTGCTGCTGGTCGCCGCCGCGGCCGGCGCCGCCGGAGCCGCCGGGGCCCTGAACCTCAGCGTCGCCGGACGCGCCCTGCGCCGCCGCCGCGCCGAGCGCTGACATCCCGTCACGCCGGGCGCGGGCCCGGCCCGCGGAGCGGACGAAGAAGAGCCGGCGCCGGTGCGTGAGCACCGGCGCCGGCTTTCGCGTGCGTGCGCGGCTAGTACGCGCCGCCGATGGCGTGGATGCCGCCGTCGACGTGGACGATCTCGCCCGTGGTGGCGGGGAACCAGTCCGACAGCAGCGCCGCGCAGGCGCGGGCCGTCGGCTCGCTGTCCTTGATGTCCCAGCCGAGCGGGGCCGCCTTCGGCCACATGTCCGTCATGCCCTCGAAGCCGGGGATGCTCTTGGCGGCCATCGTCGCCAGCGGCCCCGCGGCGACCAGGTTCACCCGGATGCCCTGCGGGCCCAGGTACTTGGCCAGGTAGCGGGCGCACGACTCCAGCCCGGCCTTCGCCACGCCCATCCAGTCGTACACCGGCCACGCCTTGGTGGCGTCGAAGTCCAGGCCGACGACCGAACCGCCGTCCTTCATCAGCGGCAGGCACGCCATCGTCAGCGACTTCAGCGAGTACGCCGAGGCGTGCACGGCGGTCGCCACGTCCTCCCACGGCGTCTCCAGGAACGCGCCGCCGAGCGCGGTCTGCGGCGCGAACGCGATCGCGTGGACGACGCCGTCGAGGTGGTCGAAGCCCTGCTCGCGCAGGTTCCCGGCCAAGGCGTCCAGCTGCTCGGCGCTCGTCGCGTCCAGCTCGATCACCGGCGGCGGGTTGTCCGGCCCCGTCGGCAGCCGCTTCGCGGTCCGCGCCGTCAGCGTCGGGCGCGGGTAGGCGGTCAGGACGACCTCGGCGCCCTGCTCCTGCGCCACCCGCGCGATGTGGAAGCCGATCGAGGCGTCGGTGAGGACGCCGGTGACCAGGATCCGCTTGCCTTCGAGAATGCCCATGCCGTCAGTGCCCCATTCCCAGTCCGCCGTCGACCGGGATCACGGCCCCGGTGATGTAGGCGGCGTCCTCGCTCGCGACGAACCGCACCGCCTTCGCGATCTCCTCCGGCCGCGCGATCCGCCCGAGCGGCACCGCCGCGGTGATGGCCTTCTGCTGGTCCTCGCTGAGCACGGCCGTCATGTCGGTGTCGACGAACCCGGGCGCCACCACGTTCACCGTGATGTTGCGGGAGCCGAGCTCGCGGGCCAGGGACCGGGCGAACCCGACCATGCCCGCCTTGGACGCCGCGTAGTTCGACTGCCCCGGCGACCCCATCAGCCCGACGACCGACGACACCAGCACGATCCGGCCGGACCGCTTGCGCATCATGCCCTTCACGGCCCGCTTCGCGACCCGGAACGACCCCGTCAGGTTCGTGTCGAGCACCGAGGTGAACGTGTCCTCGCTCATGATGGCCAGCAGCGTGTCCTTGGTGATGCCCGCGTTGGCGACCACCACCTCCACCGGGCCCTGCTCCGCCTCGACCTTGCCGAACGCCGCGTCGACGTCCTCGGCGTCCGTCACGTCGCAGCGGACGCCGAACAGCCCCTCGGGGGGCTCCCCCGACCGGTAGGTGACGGCGACCGCGTCGCCCGCCGCGGCCAGCTCGCGGGCGATCGCCAGGCCGATGCCCCGGTTACCGCCGGTCACGAGGACAGAGCGACTCATCATGACCCTCTCGTCGACTTGCGTGCTCGGACGGCGCCCGCACTCCGCGGACGCCGTGCTCGGAAGACTGGGCACGACCCTAGCGGCCCGCACCGCGCCCTGCGGATGTGCCGAACCGACAAGAACCCGCGACCCGCATTTGTTCCGGGCCCCGCGCGGGCGCGGCGGGTAGGTTGCGGAAGGTGCATGACATCGATCCCGCCTTCACGGCGCTGCCGCTCCGCGCGCTGGCCGACGCCGCCCTCACCCGGGCCCGGGAGCTGGGCGCCGAGCACGCCGACTTCCGCCTCGAACGCATCCGCAGCCAGACCCTCCGGCTCCACGACGCCGCCCTGGAGACCGCGCTGGACGCCGACGACGTCGGCCTGTCCGTCCGGGTCGTCAAGGACGGCACCTGGGGCTTCGCCGCCGGCATCGACCTCACCCCCGACGGCGCCGCGCGCGTCGCCGCGCAGGCCGTCGAGGTCGCCGCCGTGGCACGGCCCGTCAACCGCGAGCCCATCGAACTCGCCCCCGAACCCGTCCACGGCGAGCGGACCTGGGTGTCGTCCTACGAGACCGACCCGTTCGACGTGCCGGCCGGCGACAAGGTCGCGCTGCTGGCCGGCTGGAGCCGCCGGCTGCTCGGCGACGACCGCGTCGACCACGTCGACGCGACCCTCCTGCAGGTCAAGGAGAACAAGTTCTTCGCCGACCTCGCCGGGACCGTCACCACCCAGCAGCGCGTCCGCCTGCACCCCGTCGTCGAGGCCGTCGGCATCGCCGGCGGGCTGTTCGACACCATGCGCACGCTCGCGCCGCCCGCCGGATACGGGTGGGAGTGGCTGTCCGGGGAGCACTGGGACTGGGACGGCGAACTCGCCCGCATCCCCGAGCTGCTCGCCGAGAAGCTCGCCGCGCCGACCGTCGACCCCGGCGCCTACGACGTCGTCGTCGACCCGTCCAACCTGTGGCTGACCATCCACGAGTCCATCGGGCACGCCACCGAGCTCGACCGGGCCCTCGGCTACGAGGCCGCCTACGCCGGCACCTCCTTCGCCACCCCCGACAAGCTCGGCGCCCTCCAGTACGGGTCCAAGGTCATGAACATCACCGGGGACCGCACCACCGAGCACGGCCTCGCCACCATCGGCTACGACGACGAAGGCGTGCGGACCCAGTCGTTCGACATCGTCTCCGAGGGCCTGTTCACCGGCTACCAGACCGACCGGCGCATCGCCCGCCTCACCGGCGCCGAACGCTCCAACGGCTGCGCCTTCGCCGACGCGGCGTCCAGCATGCCGATCCAGCGGATGGCGAACGTCTCCCTCAAGCCCGCCGACGGCGGCCCCTCCACCGACGAGCTGATCTCCGGCGTCGACCGCGGCATCTACATCGTCGGCGACAAGAGCTGGTCGATCGACATGCAGCGGTACAACTTCCAGTTCACCGGGCAGCGCTTCTACAAGATCGAGAACGGGCGGCTCGCCGGGCAGCTCCGCGACGTCGCCTACCAGGCCACCACCACCGACTTCTGGAACTCCATGGAAGCCGTCGGCGGCCCCCAGACCTACGTCCTCGGCGGCGCGTTCAACTGCGGCAAGGGCCAGCCCGGGCAGATCGCGCCCGTCAGCCACGGCTGCCCGTCGGCGCTGTTCCGCGGCGTCAACATCCTCAACACGCTGAAGGAGGCCGGACAGTGACCACCCTGCGGCCGCAGGAAGCCGTCGAGCGGGCCCTCGCGCTGTCCCGCTCCGACGACTGCATCGTCATCGCCGACGAGACCAGCACCGCGAACCTGCGGTGGGCCGGCAACACCCTCACCACCAACGGCGTCACCCGCTCCAGCCGGCTCACCGTCATCGCCCTGCGCGAGACCGCCGGCGGAGTCGCCGCCGGAGTCGTGTCCCGCTCCGCCGTCGGCGCCGGCGGCATCGAGGACCTCGTCCGCGCCGCCGAAGCCGACGCCGCCGGCAACGAACCCGCCGAAGACGCCGCGCCCCTCGTCACCGCCGCGCCCGCCGGCGCCGCCGGCTGGGACGACGACCCCGCCGAAACCGGCATCGGCGTGTTCGAAGGCCTCGCGCCCGCGCTCGGCGAGGCGTTCACCGAGGCCCAGACCGCCGGACGCCGCCTCTACGGATTCGCCAACCACGTCCTCACCTCGACGTTCCTCGGCAGCTCCACCGGCCTGCGGCTCCGCCACGACCAGCCCACCGGGCTGCTCGAACTCAACGCCAAGGGCTCCGGCGGCTCCGCCTGGGCCGGCACCGGCACCCGCGACTTCACCGGCATCGACCTCCCCGCCCTCACCGCCGACCTCGGCCGGCGGCTCGACTGGGGCGAACGGCGCGTCGACCTGCCCGCCGGACGGTACGAGACCATCCTCCCGCCGTCCGCCGTCGCCGACCTGATGGTCTACCTGTACTGGTCCGCGGGCGCGCAGGACGCCCACGACGGCCGCACCGTCTTCAGCGCCCCCGGCGGCGGCACCCGCGTCGGCGAACGCCTCGCCAGCCTCCCCCTCACCCTGTCCAGCGACCCCGCCGCGCCCGGCATGGAAAGCGCCCCGTTCGTCGTCGCGCACGCCTCCGGCCGCGAATCGTCGGTCTTCGACAACGGGCTCCCGCTCACCGCCACCGACTGGATCCGCGACGGCGAACTCACCGCCCTCACCCAGACCCGGCACTCCGCCGCCCGCACCGGGCTCCCCGTCACCCCGGCCATCGACAACCTCGCCCTCACCGGCCCCGCCGGCGGCGCCACCCTCGAGGAGATGATCGCCCGCACCGAACGCGGACTGCTGCTCACCTGCCTCTGGTACATCCGCGAAGTCGACCCGCAGAGCCTCCTGCTCACCGGCCTCACCCGCGACGGCGTCTACCTCGTCGAGAACGGCGAAGTCGTCGGAGCCGTCAACAACTTCCGGTTCAACGAGAGCCCCGTCGACCTGCTGTCCCGGCTCACCGAGATCGGCGAGACCACGGCCACGCTGCCGCGGGAATGGTCGGACTACTTCACCAGGGCCGCGATGCCGGCGGTGCGGGTCGGCGACTTCAACATGTCGACCGTCTCCCAGGCGTCCTGAGTGTGGGGGGGCGACCCCCCACGCCCCCCGGTGCGGGGTGGCCGGTGCCTTGCGCTCGCTGGCGCTCGCTCCAGGCTCCGGCCACCCCGGTGGGGGGCCAGCCCCCCACGCCCCCCGGTGGGGTTCCCCCTACACCCCCGGGGCCTTTGGCCCCATGTCGGTGCGGGCGTGCGAGCCTGGTCCGGGTTCTCAGGTGTCCTCCAGGCGGAAGCCGACCTTCATCGTCACCTGGAAATGCGCCACTTCGCCGTCCTCGATCTGGCCGCGGACCTCGCTCACCTCGAACCAGTCCAGGTGGCGCAGGGTCTGCGCGGCGCGGCGGACGCCGTTGCGGATGGCGGTCTCCACGGAATCCGGGGAGGTCCCCACGATCTCCGTCACCCGGTACGTGCGATCGGTCATCTCGTTCCTCCCATGATTTGACCCATACTGCCGTCGCAGGTCGGACTCCATGGGCTTACCGTGGAAATGTGAAGGTCAATCCCCGCCACCACCGGGAGCCGGCGGTCTACACGGTCACCGACGCTCCCCGTCCCATGTCGGAGGACATCGGGTACCGGCAGCGCCGGTATCTGATCTCCATGGGCGTGCGCACCGCCTGCTTCGTCGGCGCCGTCGTCGCCGCGGTCGCGGGCGCGCCGTGGTGGCTGGCGGTGCTGATGGTCGTCGGCGCCCTGCTGCTCCCCTACGTCGCGGTCGTCTTCGCCAACGGCGGGCGCGAGCCCACCGCGTCGGCGTCCTTCCAGGACCGGACGCGGCCGGAGCTCGGTCCGGCGGACACGAGGCGGGGACAGAAGCCGGATTCCGGACAGCGACCGGAAATCGGGTCGTGACATTCTCTTGACTAACCGCGGGGGGTTTCGGTGTACGATTTGTACCGGCGCTCTGGTCCCCCGTCGGAGCGCCCGTGCCGGTGTTCCGGGCCCCCGTCGGAACACCGATGATGCGGCGCCGGGTGGATTGCCCCCGTATCCACCCGGCGCCGCTTTTCAATGTCCGGGGTTTCTCCTGGGACTTCCCCGGTTCGTGGCAGACGCTGACATGAGTTCGCCTTTGCCCGCGAACGGCGGGCCCCGCACATCCGGCTGAGAAGGGCAAGAGCCCGCGCTGACCTGGTCCGGCCAGCGGCCGAAACCCGCATCGTCCGAACTTTTCGCCCGTAGTGGGTGTGTTCGGGCCGATCCGTTCCGCCACCGGATGCGTACTCCTGGACGGCCCCCTTGACGGACGACCTCGATGAGACGAACATCACAGCTGGTCGTGAGACAGACGGGTGATGTGTCTCATCCGGTGCGGCGCGGTGGCCGGGAGACGGAGGTCGGCGATGAGCGGACACGACGACGTACCCGAGTGGGCGCCCCGGAGTTCGACGGAGCCGGGCGGCGCCCCCCACGTGTTCCTCGGCCTCTCGGAGCCGGGCGGGCCTCCCCCCGTCCGCGCCGAACGGCCGCGCCCGGCCGGGCCCGCGCACGCCGCCGCCAGGCCGCGGCGGCGGCGCCCTCCGGGGCCGCGGCGGATCGGCGGGGTGCTGCTCGGGCCGCTGGCCGGGGCCGTCGGGCTGGTGCTGCTCACCGGTGCGGCCGTCTACGCGTTCGGGGCGCGGAGCGGCGGGTGCTCGGGGGACGACGTCGCGATCAGCGTGGCCGCCGCGCCGGACGTCGCGCCCGCGGTCGTGCGGGCGGCTGGGCGGTTCAACGACGCCCGGCACGAGGTGGGCGGGCGCTGCGTCAGCGCGCGGGTGCGCGCCACCGACCCGGCCGCCGTCGCGACGCTGCTGTCCGGCAAGGGCGTCGCCGGGGTCACCGAGCGGCCCGACGTATGGATCCCCGACTCCTCGCTGTGGCTCGGGCTCGCCGGCGGGGGGCGCACCGTGCTCGGGAGCGTCGCCACCACGCCGATCGTCGTGGCGATGCCGCGCGGCCTCGCCGCGCAGCTGCGGAACCTGGGCGCGCCGGCGCGGCCCTCCTGGACCGAGCTGCTCGCCTCGGCCGGGACCGCCGAGAACGCTCCCGGCGACTCGGTCATCCCGCCGCGGCTGCTGCGGCTCCAGGTCCCCGACCCCGACCGCAGCGCCACCGGGATGGGCACGCTCGTGCTCGCGAACGCCCTGCTGGAGCGGTCCCCGAGCGGCGACGCCGGGTTCACCGGCGTGGTGCGGACGATCCGGGAGGGCGTCGCGGTCTCGGTCAAGGCCGAGTTCGACGCGTTCCGCACCGGCGCCGCCGACCGCTACCCCGTCGCGCTCGCCCCCGAGCAGGCGGTGTACGCCTACAACTCCCGCCGTCCCGCCGCCCCGGTCGTCGCGGTGCATCCGGCGGAGGGGACGGTGTACCTCGACCATCCCGTCGCCGTGCTGTCGCCGGGCAAGGCGGCCGCGGCGCGGCTCCTGTGGCGGGAGCTGTCGGGCACCGCGGTCCGCGACGACGTCCAGCGGCTCGGGTTCCGGGCGCCGGGCGGTGCGGCGCCCGGCGCGTTCACCCCCGCCGTCGGGCTCGACGCGCGGCCGCCGGACGCGCTGCCGGCGGTGCCGGCCGCCGAGGTGCGGCGGATCATGCAGTCGTGGGCGCAGCTGTCGCTCAGCATCCGGATGCTCAGCATCATCGACGTGTCCGGGTCGATGGACGAGCGGGTCGCGCCGGGCGTGACGCGGCTCCAGTCCACCGTGCGGACCGCGCAGGGCGGGCTGTCGCTGCTGCCGGACGACAGCGAGCTCGGCCAGTGGATCTTCTCCACCGAGCTGGAGGGCACCCGGGACTGGCGCGAGCTGGTGAGCGTGGGGCCGCTGAACGAGCGGCTCGGCTCGGCGACCCGCCGCCAGCTCGTGCTGAGCGCGTTCGCGCGGATCCGCGTCAAGCCCCACGGCGACACCGGCCTGTACGACACGGTCATGGCCGCCTTCGACTACATGAAGCGCACCTACAAGCCCGAGTACGTGAACTCGGTGCTGCTGTGGACCGACGGCCGCAACGAGGACCCGGACGGCCCGTCCCTGAAGGAGACCCTCGAGCACATGCGCCGCGAGTACGACCCGGAGCGGCCCGTCCAGGTCAACATGCTCGGGTACGGGCGCGACGTGGACGTCAACGAGCTGCGGCAGATCGCGCAGGTCACGCATGGCGACGCCTACGTGGCCGACACGCCGGGGCAGATCCAGGCCATCTTCCTCAAGGCCGTCTCGCGGCGCGTCTGCGAACCGGACTGCTGACCCTCTCCCGTATTTGATTCTAGAACTGTATTCGAGTTAAGTTAGCGTTCCGTTAGTTGCACCCCGGCACAGGAGAGGGGCCACGGCGTGCGCCGCACCGTATTCAACGAGGACCACGAGGCGTTCCGGGACACGATCCGGGCCTTCATCGAGGCGGAGGTCGCCCCCGTCTACGAGGAGTGGGAGAACGCCGGCCACCCGCCGCGCGAGTTCTACAACAAGCTCGGCGAGCTCGGCGTCTTCGGCATCCAGGTGCCCGAGGAGTACGGCGGCGCCGGCGAGACCAGCTTCAAGTACCAGGCCGTGGTGTCGGAGGAGTGCGCCCGCGCCGGGGTGAGCTTCGGCGGCTACGGCGTGCACGTCAACCTCGTCCTGCCGTACCTGCTGAAGTACGCCAGCGAGGAGCAGAAGAAGCGCTGGCTGCCGCCGTTCGTGTCCGGCGAGATGATGACGGCCATCGCCATGACCGAGCCCGGCACCGGCTCCGACCTCGCCGGCATGCAGACCACGGCGAAGCGGGACGGCGACCACTACGTGCTGAACGGCGCCAAGACGTTCATCACCGGCGGCGTCCTCGCCGACCGGGTGCTCGTGGTCGCGCGGACCTCCCCGGCGACGCCGGAGAACCGGCGCGCGGGCCTGTCGATCCTGGCGGTGGACACCAAGAGCGAGGGCTACTCGGTCGGCCGCAAGCTGGAGAAGATCGGGCTGCGCAGCTCCGACACCGCCGAGCTGTCGTTCACCGACGTCCGGGTGCCCGTCGAGGACCTCCTCGGCGAGGAGGGGCGCGGCTTCGAATACCTCACCCACAACCTGGCCGAGGAGCGGCTCGGCATCGCCACCAGCTCCTACGCCTCGGCGGCCGCGGCGGTCGAGTTCGCCCGCAGGTACGTGCAGGAGCGCACGGTCTTCGGCAAGACGGTGTCGTCGTTCCAGAACACCAAGTTCGTCCTCGCCGAGTGCGCCACCGAGGTCGAGGCGGCCCGCTCGCTGGTCGACCGCTGCATCGAGGCGCTGGACGCCGGCGAGCTCACCCCCGCCGACGCCGCCGTCTGCAAGCTGTTCTGCACCGAGGTGCAGGGCCGCGTCGTCGACAAGTGCCTGCAGCTGCACGGCGGCTACGGCTACATCCTCGAGTACCCGATCGCCCGCCTGTACACCGACGCCCGCGTCGCCCGCATCTACGGCGGCACCAGCGAGGTGCTGAAGACCATCATCGCCAAGGACATCCAGGTCTGACGGAGGCATGCAGATGACAGCCACCAGGGTCGCCATCGTCACGGGCGCGGCGCGCGGCATCGGCGCCGCCACCGCCGTGCGGCTGGCGCGGGAGGGTTTCGCCGTCGCGGTCTGCGACCTGGACGAGGCCGCGTGCGCCGGGACCGTCGAGACGATCGCGAAGGAGGGCGGGACGGCCCTCGCCGTCGGCGTGGACGTCGCGGACTCCGCGGCGGTGTCCGCCGCCGTCGCCCGCGTCGCCGCCGAACTGGGCCCGCCCGTGGTGCTGGTGAACAACGCCGGCATCACCCGCGACAACCTGCTGTTCAAGATGTCCGACGACGACTGGGACTCGGTCATGTCGGTGCACCTGCGCGGCTCGTTCCTGATGAGCCGCGCCGCGCAGGAGCACATGACGAAGGCCGGATGGGGCCGGATCGTGAACCTGTCGTCGGTGTCGGCGCTCGGCAACCGCGGCCAGGTCAACTACTCGGCCGCCAAGGCGGGCCTCCAGGGGTTCACCAAGACGCTGGCGATCGAGCTGGGCAAGTTCGGCGTGACCGCCAACGCGATCGCGCCCGGGTTCATCGCCACGGAGATGACCGCGGCGACCGCCGCGCGCGTCGGCGTCGACTTCGAGGACTTCAAGGCCGCCGCCGCCAAGGAGATCCCGGTGCGGCGCGTCGGCGTCCCCGAGGACATCGCCGGGACGGTCGCGTTCCTGGTGAGCGACGACGCCTCGTTCGTGTCCGGCCAGGTGATCTACGTGGCGGGTGGTCCCCGCGGGTGAGGGGGCGGCCCGCGGCCGGGACCGGGAGGCCACCGAGGAGTCGCTGCGGGCGGCGGCGGTCGCACTGCTGCGCCGCGGCGGCGTCCTCGCCGGGCTGAACCTGCGGCAGGTCGCCGACGAGGCCCGGGTCAACCGCGGGCTGGTCTACCAGTACTTCGGGTCGCGGCGGGCGCTGCTGCGCTCGGCGCTGTTCCACCGGTCGCGGCCGAACGCCGAGGACGCGGTGGACGCCGCCGGGCTGCCGCTGCGCGAGCGCCTCGCCCGGCTGTTCTGGACGAGCCTGCGCAACCCCGAGCCGGTGCGGCTGGCGACGCTGCTGGTGCTGGACGGCGACGACCGGCCCCGCGTCCTGCTGAACCGGGGGGCGGGCCGCGCCGACCTCGCCGCCGAGGCCGGGCGGGGCGAGCTGCCCGTGGCCGACGTGGAGGCCGTGCAGGCGGCGATCGCGTCCACGATCTACGGGTACACGCTGCTGCGCGAGCACCTCGCCCGCGAGATCGGCCTGCCCGCCGAGGAGCTGGACAAGCGCATGGCCGACTGCGTGGAGGCGATGTTCGCGCGGCGGGACGGCTAGTACGTCCTGGCCCCGTCGAGCTGCCGTGCGAGAGCCCCCGGAGCGTCGACGAGCGACGGGCCGTACCAGGTGAGGTGCCGCCCGTCGACGAGCGCGACGTCCAGGCCGGGGAACGCCTCGGGCCCGTCCTCGGCGGTGAACCGGTAGGGCTCGTCGGGCAGCACGACGAGGTCGGCGCCCGCGGCGTTCAGCTCGTCCAAGGGGATCTTGGGGTAGCGGTCGGGGTGCGCGGCGTAGACGTTGGACACGCCGAGCCGCGACAGGACGTCGCCGGTGAAGGTGTCGCGGCCGACGACCATCCACGGCCGCCGCCAGATCGGGACGACGGCCGCGCGCCGCCGCCGCGGGACCACCGCCGACCAGACCCGCGACGCCTCGTCCAGCCAGCCCGGCACCGGCACCCGGCACGCCTCGGCGAGCATCCGGCGCAGCGACGCCAGCGCCTCGTCCACCGTGCGGATCTCCGTCATCCAGACCGGGACGCCCGCCGCGCGCAGCGCGGCGACGTCGGCGGGCCGGTTCTCCTCGGTGTTGCCGAGCACGACGTCGGGACGCAGCTCCGCGATCCGGCCCAGGTCGGGGTTCTTCGTGCCCCGCACGCGCGGGACGTCCAGGCCCTCGGGGCGGGTGCACCAGTCGGTGGCGCCCGCGAGCAGGCCGGGGGCGCTCACCGCGACCGTCTCCGTCAGGGACGGGACGATCGACACCACGCGGCGCACCCGGTCCGGTACCGGGACCGGGTGGCCGGTGTCGTCGCGCGGGACCGCCCGTCGACCCGTCATATGTTGCGGCGGTACTGGCCGCCGACCTCGAAGAACGCGTCGGTGATCTGCTGGAGGCTGCACACGCGCGCCGCGTCCATCAGGACGGCGAAGACGTTCTCGCCCGCGCGCGCCGCGTCCTTGAGCGCGGCGAGGGCGGCCTCGGCCTCGCCGCGGTGCGCTTCCTGGAAGGAGTGGACGCGCTCCAGCTGGGAGCGCTTCTCCTCCTCGGTCGCGCGGGCCAGCTCGATCTTCTGCGGGGTGCCGTCGCCGCCCTCGGCGGGGCGGAAGGTGTTCACCCCGATGATCGGCAGCGAGCCGTCGTGCTTGCGCTGCTCGTACAGCATCGACTCGTCCTGGATGCGGCCGCGCTGGTAGCCGGTCTCCATCGCGCCGAGGACGCCGCCGCGCTCGCTGATCCGGTCGAACTCGGCGAGCACCGCCTCCTCGACGAGGTCGGTCAGCTCGTCGATGATGAACGAGCCCTGCAGCGGGTTCTCGTTCATCGCCAGGCCCCACTCCCGGTTGATGATCATCTGGATGGCCAGGGCCCGCCGGACCGACTCCTCCGTCGGGGTGGTCACCGCCTCGTCGTAGGCGTTGGTGTGCAGGCTGTTGCAGTTGTCGTAGACGGCCATGAGGGCCTGCAGGGTGGTGCGGATGTCGTTGAAGTGCATCTCCTGCGCGTGCAGGGAGCGCCCCGACGTCTGCACGTGGTACTTCAGCTTCTGGCTGCGCTCGTTGGCGCCGTACCGCTCGCGCATGGCGACGGCCCAGATGCGGCGGGCCACGCGCCCGAGGACGTTGTACTCGGGGTCCATGCCGTTGGAGAAGAAGAACGACAGGTTGGGCGCGAAGTCGTCGATGTCCATGCCCCGCGCCAGGTAGGACTCGACGTAGGTGAACCCGTTGGCGAGGGTGAACGCGAGCTGGCTGATGGGGTTCGCCCCGGCCTCGGCGATGTGGTAGCCGGAGATCGACACCGAGTAGAAGTTGCGGACGCCGTTGGCGATGAACCACTCCTGGATGTCGCCCATCATCCGCAGCGAGAACTCGGTGGAGAAGATGCAGGTGTTCTGCCCCTGGTCCTCCTTGAGGATGTCGGCCTGCACGGTGCCGCGCACGGTCGACAGCACGCGCGCGCGGACCGCCTCGGCCTCCTCCCTGGACGGCTCGCGCCCGTGCTCCCCGCGGAAGGCGTCCAGGCCCTGGTCGATGGCGGTGTTGAGGAAGAACGCCAGGATCGTCGGCGCGGGGCCGTTGATCGTCATCGACACCGACGTGGTGGGCGCCGACAGGTCGAAGCCGTCGTAGAGCGCCTTCATGTCGTCCAGCGTCGCGATCGACACCCCGGACGTGCCGACCTTGCCGTACACGTCGGGGCGCTCGTCGGGGTCGCGGCCGTACAGGGTGACCGAGTCGAACGCGGTGGACAGCCGGGTCGCGGGCTGGCCCTCCGACAGCAGCTTGAAGCGGCGGTTGGTGCGGAACGGGTCGCCCTCGCCCGCGAACATGCGGGCCGGGTCCTCGTTGTCGCGCTTGAACGGGAACACCCCGGCGGTGAACGGGAACCTGCCGGGCAGGTTCTCCCGGCGCAGGAACCGCAGCAGCTCGCCGTGGTCGGTGTAGCGGGGCAGCGCGACGCGCGGGATGCGGCTGCCCGACAGCGACTCGCGGGTCAGCGCCGTGCGCAGCTCCCTGTCGCGGATCCGCACCACCTGCTCGTCGCCGGAGTAGGACTCCACGACGGCCGGCCAGGACTCCACCAGCTCGGCGCTGCCCGGCTCGACGTCCCGGCGGGCCTTCTCCAGCAGCGCCTCGACCTCGGCCGCGTCGGTCAGCTCGGCGCGCACCTCGTCCAGCCGCTGGACGCGCCGCACCGCCTCGACCTGCCGCTCGGTGGCGGCGTGGTAGCCGCGGACGGTCTCGGCGATGTCGGACAGGTACCGCACCCGGCCGGGCGGGATCACGGTCGCGGCGCCGGTGGACACCTTCGTGGCGACCTCCGGCAGGGCGCCGTCCGCCAGCTCCAGGCCGTGCTCGGCGAGGAGCCCGCCGAGGTGCCGGTACAGCGCGGTGACGCCGTCGTCGTTGAAGGTGGCGGCGCTGGTGCCGAAGACCGGCATGTCCTCGGGCCGCTGCCCGAACGCCTCCCGGTTGCGGACGAGCTGCCGCGACACGTCCCGCAGCGCGTCGGCCGCGCCGCGCCGCTCGAACTTGTTGATCGCCACCACGTCCGCGAAGTCGAGCATGTCGATCTTCTCCAGCTGGGACGCGGCGCCGAACTCCGGCGTCATCACGTACAGCGAGACGTCCACCAGCGGCACGATCGCGGCGTCGCCCTGCCCGATGCCGGGGGTCTCCAGGACCACCAGGTCGTAGCCGGCGGCCTTGCAGGCGGTGACGATGTCCTCGATGCCGCCGGGCAGCTCCCGCGCGCCGCGGGTCGCCAGGGAGCGGAAGTACACGCGGTCGCCGTCCAGGGAGTTCATCCTGATCCGGTCGCCGAGCAGCGCGCCGCCGCCGCGGCGCCGGGTCGGGTCGACGGCCAGCACCGCGACGCGCAGCCGGTCGCCCTGGTCGGCGCGGAACCGGCGCACCAGCTCGTCGGTCAGCGACGACTTGCCCGAGCCGCCGGTGCCGGTGATGCCGAGCACCGGCACCCGCCGGGCGGCCGCCGCCTCGGCCAGCCGCGCCCGGTCGGCGTCCGGCAGCCGCCCGCCCTGCAGGCAGGTGATGGTCCGCGCGAGGGCGCGCCGCTCCCCCGCCAGGACGTCCGCCACCGGGAGCGGCTCGGCCGCGAGGTCGGTGTCGCAGTCGCGCACCAGCTCGTTGATCATGCCGGGCAGGCCGAGGCGCTGCCCGTCCTCCGGCGAGAAGATCCGCACGCCCGCCCCGGACAGCCGCGCGATCTCCTCGTGGACGATCACCCCGCCGCCCCCGCCGAACACCTTCACGTGCTCGGCGCCGGCCTCCTTCAGGCTCCGCGACAGGTACTCGAAGTACTCGACGTGGCCGCCCTGGTAGGAGCTGACCGCCACGCCCTGCGCGTCCTCCTCCAGCACGGCGTCGACGACCTCGCGGACCGAGCGGTCGTGGCCGAGGTGCACCACCTCGGCGCCCTGGGACTGCAGGATGCGCCGCATGATGTTGATGGCCGCGTCATGGCCGTCGAACAGCGCCGCCGCGGTCACGAACCGCACCGGGTGCACCGGCGCGTGCAGCTCCCCCGTCACCGACCCCACCACCAAACCTTGGACTTCCAATATTTGGAAGTTAAAATAGTTTCCGTGCGCGATCACGTCAAGACGGCATACGGTGTTGCGGTGCCCGACACCCCCGACCCCATCGCCGAGGCCCACCGCCAGTGGAGCGCGCGCTGGCCCGAGCACGCCGACCACATGGCGGCCGTGACCTCCGTGATGCGCGCCCAGCAGCTCCTGCTGAGCCGCATCGAGGCCGTCCTCAAGCCCTACGGGCTGACGTTCGCCGCCTACGAGGCCCTGCGCCTGCTCGCCTTCGCCCGCACCGGGACCCTTCCCATGGGGAAGATGGGCACACGCCTCATGGTGCACCCGGCGTCGGTCACCAACGTGATCGGGCGCCTGGAGCGGCGCGGCCTCGTCGGCCGGGCCCCCTCCCCCGGCGACCGCCGGGTCGTCCTGGCCACCATCACCCCGGCCGGCCGCGAGCTCGCCGAGGAGGCCACCGCGGCGCTCAACGAGTCCGACTTCGGCATCGCCGACCTTCCCGCGGCCCAGGCCGCCGAGATCACCGCGGTGCTGCGGCCGGTCCGCGTCTGCGCCGGCGACCTGCCCGAGGGCGAGGGCCCGCCGCGGTGACGGCCGGCGGCCGGTGACGCCCGGCGGGGTCAGTGGTCGCGGACCCAGGCGTCGATCAGGTAGGCGGCGCGCGGGCGCGAGTCGGGCAGGTAGTGGGTGTCCTTGATGTGGTCGAGGGTCTTGTCGGGCGCCGCGAGGGCATCGAAGATCGCGCGGGCGTCGCTCTCGTAGACGCACTCGTCGGCGGTGGCGTGGATCACCAGGGACGGGACGCTCACGCGCGCCAGGTGCGGCGCGGCCGTGCACTGGGAGGTGCGCAGGCTCCACATCGACAGCCAGGTGCGCAGCGTGCACGTGGAGCCGATGCCGAACACCCCGTAGTTGGCCTTGGCGGGCTCGCCGAGGTAGCAGCGGTTGGGCTCCCGGTCGGACGGCTCGATCGAGGGGTCGATCATGCGCAGGTCCGCCCAGGTGCGGTGCACGTTGAACAGGGCGTCGCGGGCCCGGGTCCCCTTCAGGGCGTCCAGCCTGTCGAGGACCCAGTCGGTGATGCGCTCGTTGCGGGCGCGCTGGGCGGCGCGGTAGCGGGCCTGGAACTCGGGGCTGTAGGGCGGGCCGTTCGCGGGGTCGAACGGGTCGAGGGACGGGTCGGCCGACAGCGGGTCGGTCTCGTCGGTGACCGACGGGTCCATCCAGGCGGTGAGGACCTCGGGGCGGCCGGAGTGCGCGGCGAGAGCGACGAACAGGTCCCCGGCGGGCAGGTCTTCGATGGCGGCGACCGGGCGCATCCCCGCGACCGGCACGACGTTCGGCTCCACGGCCTGAGACTGGTAGGCGGCCATCAGGGAGCCGCCGCCGGAGTTGCCGAGCAGGACGACCCGCTCGGCGCCGGCCCGCTCGCGCAGCCACCGCACGCCCTCGCCGATCTCGGCCAGGGCGTGGTCGAGCAAGAAGTACGCCTCGTTGCCGCGGAAGCGGGTGTTCCAGCCGAGGAAGCCGTAGCCGCGGGCGGCGAGGTGCTCGGCGAGGTAGTGCTCGGAGAAGTCGACGTTGTAGTGCGCGGCGATGAACGCCGTCCGCGGCGGCTCGCCCGCGGGCCGGTGGTAGACGCCCTGGCACGGGTGGCCGCCCGCGCCCGCCCGGCCGGCCAGGGGCGACGGCAGCCCCACGAACTCCCTGACGATCTCGCCCATCCGGGACCCTCTCCGCGATACCGAACCGGGTTCTGATCGTAGGGGGCGGCGTCCGGCGGCGGCACCCGTTTCCGGGGTCGCCGGGAACGATCCCCTATGCTGCGGCTCACACCCGTTATGTCGCGAGGAGGCATGATGGCGGATTCGCCGACAATGACGTACGGCGGCTACCTGCGGCTCGACGATCTTCTCTCCTGCCAGGAGCCGAAGACCCGGGCGCACGACGAGCTGCTGTTCGTGATCATCCACCAGGTCTACGAGCTGTGGTTCAAGCAGATACTGCACGAGGCCGCACTGCTGCAACGCCGGCTGGAGGAGGGCAACAGCGGCGGATCGCTGCACACCGCGCGCCGCATCGCCAAGATCCTCAAGACGGTCGTCGGGCAGCTGGACGTCCTGGAGACGATGACGCCCCGGCAGTTCGCCGCCTTCCGCGACGTGCTCGGCAGCTCCAGCGGCTTCCAGAGCGAGCAGTTCCGCGAGATCGAGGCCGTCCTCGGGCGCCGCGCGTTCCCCGCGTCGGTGCTGCGCGACGACGAGCGGCTGCGCGCCGCGGTGGCCCGCCCGTCGCTGTTCGACTCGCTGCTGCGCTACCTCGACGGCCAGGGGTTCCCCGTCCCGCGCGAGGCCCTCGACCGGGACACCTCGGCCGCCTGGGAGCCGCACCCCGGCGTCCAGAAGGCCCTCCTCGCCGCCTACGCCGACGAGTCCGGCGCGGCCGCCGAGGTCTGCGAGGCGCTGGTCGACGTCGACGAGGGCGTCCAGGAGTGGCGGTACCGGCACCTGAAGATGGTCGAGCGGACGATCGGCGCCAAGCTCGGCACCGGCGGCTCGGCCGGCGCCGACTACCTGCGCCGCACGCTGTTCGCGCCCGCCTTCCCCGACCTGTGGGAGGTCCGCTCGCAGATCGAGGAGGCCCCCGTCCATGGCGGGTGACGCGGAGCGGGTCGCGATCGTCGGGGCGGGCCTGGCGGGGGCGCTGCTGGCGGTGCTGCTGGGCCGGCGCGGCCTCCCCGTCACGGTGTACGAGCGGCGCCCCGACCCGCGCGTCGCGGGCGCCGAGCGGGGCCGCTCGATCAACCTGGCGGTCTCCGCCCGCGGCCTCGCCGCGCTGGAGCAGGTCGGGCTGCGCGACCGGTCCCTCAAGCAGGCGCTGCCCATGCACGGGCGGATGGTGCACCCGCTGCCGGGCGCGCAGAACTTCCAGCCCTACAGCGCCGACCGCGAGCGCGCCATCAACTCCATCAGCCGCGCCGAGCTGAACCGGTCGCTGCTGGACGCCGCCGAGGCCACGCCGGGGGTGACCCTGCGGTTCTCCCAGCGCGTCACCGGCGTGGACGTCGACGCGGGGGCGCTGCTGTTCGAGGGCGCCGACCCTGAGCCCGCCGATGTCGTGCTGGCCGGGGACGGGGCGTACAGCGCCGTCCGCCGGTCGCTGGGGTTCGACCACGACGCCGACTTCCTGGAGCACGGCTACAAGGAGCTGACGGTCCCGCCGCGCGACGGGGAGTTCGCGCTCGACCCCGACGCCCTGCACATCTGGCCCCGCGGCACCTCGATGATGATCGCGCTGCCGAACCTGGACCGGTCGTTCACCTGCACGCTGTTCTGGCCGAAGGGCGACTTCGACGCGCTCACGTCCCCGGCCGAGATCACCGCCCACTTCGCCGAGCACTACCCGGACGTCGCCGGGCTGATGCCGGGCCTGGCCGACGACTACGCGCAGAACCCGGTCGGGTCGCTGGTGACCGTGCGGTGCTGGCCGTGGACCCGGTACGGCGACGGCGCGGTCGTCGGTCTGCTCGGCGACGCCGCCCACGCGATCGTCCCGTTCTTCGGGCAGGGCGCCAACTGCGCGTTCGAGGACTGCATCGAGATCGACCGGTGCCTCACCGAGGCGGGCGGCGACTGGCGGCGCGCGCTGTCGCTCTACCAGGAGCGGCGCAAGGCCAACACCGACGCGATCGCCGAGATGGCCCTGGACAACTTCATCGAGATGCGCGACCGGGTGTCGTCCCCGGTGTACCGGGCGAAGCAGGCCGCGACGCACGCGCTCGAGCGGCGCCTCGCCGGGCGCTACGTGTCCCGCTACGAGCTGGTGTCGTTCTCGACGATGCCGTACGCCGACATCCCGGCCCGCATCAGGCGCCAGAACCTGGCCCTCGGCGCCGCCGTCGCGGCCGGCGCCGCTGGGCTCGGGCTGGCGCTGCGCGCCGCACGGTCCGTCCGGCGGCGGCGCGGCTGACCCCGGCCGGCCGGCCGGGCCGAGTCCGTCAGCTTGCGGGGCGGCGCCGGCGGCGGCCGGCGGCCAGGTCGGCGACGGCCGCCGCCAGCGCCGCCGCCACGAACCCCAGGACGACGAGGAGACCGTGCCGGAAGGCGGTCGCCCACTCCCCGTCCGTGGTCGCCAGGGTGGCGAAGAACACCGCGCCGACGGCCGCGACGCCCATCGCGGTGCCGACCCGCTGGCCGGTCTGCAGGACGCCCGCCGCGCTGCCGCCCTCGGTGTAGTCGACCTCCGACAGCGTCAGCGTCTGGTTGGGGGCGATGACCAGGCCGCTGCCGAGCCCGGCGACCAGCAGCGGCGCCGCCGTGGCCCACGCCACGCCCGAGCCGGGGCGCAGCTCGACGGCCAGCCACGCGGCGCCGAGGCCGACCAGCACGACGACCAGCCCGGCCGCCACGAGCGGCCGGCCGTAGCGGGTCACGACCCGGCCGCCCGCCGCCGAGGCGAGCCCCGACCCGACCGCGAACGGCGTGATCGCGAGGCCCGCGCCGAGCGCGCTGTACCCGAGGCCGTTCTGCAGGTAGAGGGTGAAGATGAAGAAGACGGCGGTGAACCCGGCGAAGTACAGCAGCGCGATCGCCGAGCCGAGCGCGTAGGAGCGCAGCCGGAACAGGTGCAGGTCCACCATCGGCGTCCGCGCCCGCCGCTCCCACCAGGCGAACACGGCGATCAGCGCGGCGCCGGCGAGGACGAGCAGCCATGTCGGCCCGCCGTGCCACTGCCGCTCCTGCACGAACGGCAGCAGCACGGACACGACGCCCGCGCCGAGCAGCAGGACGCCGAGCGGGTCGAGCCCCTGCCGCTCGCCGTAGACGGGGGCGGGCAGCAGCCGCCACGCCAGGAACAGGGCCGCGACGCCGACGGGGACGTTGACGTAGAACACCCACCGCCAGCCCTCGGCGTCGCCGCCGAGGGCGATCAGCGCGCCGCCGAGCAGCGGCCCGACGGCCGTCGCGATCCCGATGACGGCGCCGAGGGCGCCGAACGCGCGGCCCCGCTCGGCGCCCTGGAACAGCTGCTGGATGAGGCCCGCGACCTGCGGGTTGAGGATGCCGCCCGCGACGCCCTGCACGAGCCGGGCGAGGACGAGCAGCAGGATCGTCGGCGCCATCCCCGCGCCCGCGCTCGCCAGCGTGAACAGCGCGAGGCCCGCCATGAACACCGCGCGGCGGCTGCGGGCGTCGCCGATCCGCCCCGCCGGGACCAGGACGAGCCCGAACGTCAGCGCGTACCCCGACAGGATCCACTGGAGCTGCGCGTCGGAGGCGTCCAGGCCCGACCGGATCGACGGCAGCGCCACGTTGACGATGCTGACGTCCAGCAGGGTCATGAACGCCGCGACCAGGCACACCGACAGCGCCCGCCACCGGCGGGCGCCGTCACCGCCCTGTCGCGGGGCCTGCGCGGGCTGTGTCGGCACTGCGGCGTCCTATCCGGAGATCACCGGGTGAAACACGGGGCGGGGGCGGCCCTCCCGCCCGGCTGTGCCACAGTGGCGGGATGACCGACTCGGCCCCGGGGACCGGCCCCGACGAACTGCTGTGCTCAGCCAAGGGCTGCCGAGCGGGCGCCGTGTGGGCGCTCCGCTGGAACAACCCGAAGATCCACACGCCGGACCGGCGGAAGATCTGGCTGGCCTGCGACGAGCACCGCGAGAGCCTGTCGGCGTTCCTGTCCCGCCGCGACTTCCTCAAGGACGTCGTGCCGGTCGCCGACCGCGACGCGCCGCCGGCCGGGGACGGGGACGGCCGGGCCGGAGGCTAGGCGTCGTCGAGGACGGGCTCCCCCGCCGGGCCGGGCACCTCCGGCTCCGGCGCGCGCTCGCGCCACGCCTCGGCCATCTCGGTGAGCCGGGCCGCGGCGTCCCGGGCGGGCGTGCCGCGCCCGACCGCGAGGCCCAGCAGGTACGCCGTCAGCGGCGCGCCGGGCCGCGCGACGCCGTGCGCGACGTCGCGGGCGAGGTCCAGGATCAGGCTCTGGTCGATGTCGCCGCGCTCCAGGCCCAGTTCGAGGCACGCCGCGTTGATCCAGTCCTCCAGCACCGACATGGCTCCCCCTTCACGCGTGGTCGGGACGTCACCTGCCCACTCTCGCACGATCAAAGCAGCCGCTCGGCGGCGGCCAGCTCCTCGGGGGTGTCGCAGTCGTACCAGGCGGGGCGCTCGCCCGCCGGCAGCGCGATCCCGGCCGGGCCGAGCGGGCCGAGGAGGCCGCGCAGGGACGCGCCCTCGTAGCCGTCCAGGGCGGTGCGCAGGTCGGCGGCGCGCCAGCAGCCCGCGAGCCACTGCTCGCGGCCGTCGCCGTCCAGCAGCAGGGCGCCGGGCCGGTCCGCCGTCGCCGCCAGCAGCCGGTCGAGGTGCCCGGGGCGCAGGAACGGCAGGTCGGCGGCCAGCAGCGCCAGCCGCGGCGCGCGGACCTCGGCGAGGCCGGCGCGCAGCGCGGGCACCGGGCCGGCGCCGGGCGGGTCCTCCCGGACGACGACGGCGCCCGGCAGGACGTCGCGCGGGGGCCCGACCACGATCAGCCGGGACGCGCCGGACGCCGCGGCGGCCGTCCACTCGATGAGCGCGCGTCCGCCGACCCGGGCGGCGGGCTTGTCGGCGCCGAACCGGCGGGCCCGGCCCCCGGCGAGGAGGACCGCGTCGAACTCCACTCAGCCGCCGATCGCCGACATGGGCCGGGCGGGCTGCAGGAACGACGGGTCGTCGATGCCGTGCCCGGCGCGCTTGGCCCAGACGGCCTTGCGCCACCGGTCGGCCAGCTCGGTGTCGGTGGCGCCGCCGCGCAGCGCGTCCCGCAGGTTGGACTCCTCGGTCGCGAACAGGCAGTTGCGGACCTGCCCGTCGGCGGTGAGCCGCACCCGGTCGCAGGCGCCGCAGAACGGCCGGGTCACCGAGCCGATCACCCCGACCGTCTCCGGGCCGCCGCCGACCAGGAACGTCTCGGCGGGGGCGCTGCCCCGGTCGTGGGCCTCGTCGGGGGCGAGGTCGAACTCGGCCGACAGCCGGTCCAGGATCTCGTCCGCGGTGACCATGTTCTCCCGGGTCCAGCCGTGCTGGGCGTCCAGCGGCATCTGCTCGATGAACCGCAGCCGGTAGCCGTGCTCCAGGCAGAACCGCAGCAGCGGCACGGCCTCGTGGTCGTTGACCCCGCGCATCAGCACCGCGTTGATCTTCACCGGTTCCAGCCCGGCGCCGCGCGCGGCGGCGAGGCCCGCCAGGACGTCGCCGAGCCGGTCGCGGTGCGCGAGCCGCCGGAACGTGGCGCGGTCGAGGGTGTCGAGGGAGACGTTCACCCGGTCCAGGCCCGCCTCGGCCAGCGGCCCCGCCAGCCGGTCGAGGCCGATGCCGTTGGTGGTGAGGGAGATCTGCGGGCGCGGGGACAGCTCCGCCGTCCGCGCGACGATGCCGGGCAGGCCGCGGCGCAGCAGCGGCTCGCCGCCGGTGTAGCGGACCTCGGTGACGCCGAGGTCCCGGACGGCGAGGCCGACCAGCCGGACCACCTCGTCGTCGGTGAGCAGTTCCGGCTTGGGCAGCCAGTCCAGCCCCTCCGGGGGCATGCAGTAGGAGCACCTCAGGTTGCAGCGGTCGGTGAGCGAGACCCGCAGGTCCGTCGCGGTACGGCCGAAGGTGTCGACCAGCACGGGCGCCCCTTCCTGCTGGCCGGCGGCCGGGGTTCGCGGCCCGCCGGAGTTTGCGGTCGGTTCCACCAGACTATTGCGGTGGTTGACGATCCGGCGCATCGCGTTGGACTGTGACGTTGCGTCGAGCATCAGGGAGGCCGGAGTGACGGCGGTACGCGAGTGGGAGTTCGCGGGGACGCGGGGCGCGGTCACCGCCCGGATCTGGGCGGGCGGCGAGCCGCGCTACATCGCGGTGCTCGTGCACGGGTACGGCGAGCACCTCGGCCGCTACGACCACGTCGCGGACGTCCTCGTCCGGCACGGCGCGGTCGTGTGCGGGCCCGACCACATGGGCCACGGCCGGTCCGCCGGCGAGCGCGTGCTGATCGAGGACTACGAGGACGTCGTCGCCGACCTGCGCACGGTCGTGGAGTCGGCGCGCGGCGACCACCCCGGCCTGCCCGCCGTCATGATCGGGCACTCGATGGGCGGGCTGATCGCGGCCCGGTACGCGCAGCTGCACGGCGCCGGACTCGCCGCGCTGGTGCTGTCGGGGCCGGTGCTCGGCCGCTGGCACGCCGTCGACGAGCTGCTCCCCCTCGCGGAGATGCCGGACGCGCCCATCGACACCGCCACGCTGTCGCGCGACCCCGCCGTGGGCGAGGCGTACGGCGCCGACCCGCTGGTGTGGCACGGCCCCTTCAAGAAGGCGACCGTCGAGGCCCTCGACGCGGCCCTGCGCCGCGTCGACGAGCACGGATCGCTCGGGAGGCTGCCGGTCCTGTACGTGCACGGCGGCGCCGACGAGCTCGTCCGGCCCGCCGACACCCGCACCGGCATCGAGGCGATCCGCGGGGACGACCTGACGGAGCGGATCTACCCGGGCGCCCGCCACGAGGTGTTCAACGAGACCAACCGCGACGAGGTCCTCGCCGACGTCACCGCCTTCATCGACCGCGCCCTCGGCCCCGCCGGGGCCTGAGGGCGCGGCCAGGCGAGTGCCTGTGCGTTCCTGCTAGCTGAGCGCGTCCCGCTCGCGGCGGGCCTCGTCGCGCTCGGCCGTAAGCGTCGCGATCTCCTCGGCGACGCGGTCGAGGAAGGCGTCCACCTGCTCGACGCTGTAACCCGAGGCAAGCCTCGTCATGGCGAACCCGGCGCGTGTGACGTCGGCCGCAGTGAGCCGGTCCGGCATGGCCGCTCGGCGGGCCTCAACCGGTTCGGCGGAGCCGCCGAGGACGCCGGCGGGCGCGGTGACCTGATCGGTGAGGGCGTCGAGCTTGGCGTGCACTTCAGGATCGGTCATGGTCCCCTCCTAGCACGACCCCGGCCCAGAGACCGGGCTTTCGACGCGGGACATCTCGGCGAGCCAGAACCCGACCGGTCCGGAGTAAGTGGCGCCGTCGAGCCGCCAGCCGCTGCCGGGGAGCAGGTCGCGCAACTCATCCGGCGACAACATGAGCCGGTCGAACCAGTCCGACGTCCATGCCTTGTAACGGACGCGCATCCGGATGTGGCCGGGCACCCTGAAGGCGCCGCCAGGGTCGCCGGACGGGGTGTGCTGGAGCGCGTTGGCTGCAAGCTCGGCGATGACGAGTTCGGCGTCGTGGACACGCGGAGTGCCGTCGAGGAGGCCGCGCACGAAGGCACGGACCGCTGGCACCATGGCGGGTAGGCCGGGGTAGGTCTGGGACCATTCCACTGGAGCACCTCCGCGCCGAGATCTTGTAAGCTGAATCACGTGAAGCTGTGCGCACAGCTTGTAACCAGTGCGCACAGCTTGTCAAGGTGGTCCAAGGAAATGTTTTGCCCCCGTTCATCGGAGACGCCGTGACGCAGCCCGCCTATCAGCGCATAGCGGATGATCTGCGCAAACAGATCGTTGACGGCGTGCTCGCGCCGGGCCAGAAGATCCCATCCCGTCCCCAGCTACGCGAGAAGTACCGCGTCTCGGACGCGGTCGCCCTCCAGGCCGTCCGGCTGCTGGTCACCGAGGGCTACCTGACCGCCCGGGCCGGATCGGGTACGTACGTGCGCGAGCGACCCGCGGTCAAGCGCCTCACCCGGTCCTGGTACCGGGAGGCCCGCGGCCGGGCATCGAGCCCCTTCCGAGCGGACATGGAGGCCCAGGGGCGGGCGGGCTCGTGGCGGTGGTCCTCGGAGACCACCACGGCGCCGCCGGCCATCGCGCAGCGGCTGGACATCGCCGAGGGCGACCCGGTGATGCGGACGGGCTATACCTTCCTCTCCGACGATCAGCCCGTCATGCTGTCCACCTCGTGGGAGCCGCTGGCGTTGACCCAGGACACGCCGGTGACCCTGCCGGAGGAGGGCCCGTACGCGGGTGCCGGTGTGGTCGCCCGGATGCGCGCGGCCGGGCACGAGGTCACTCTTGTGACCGAGGTCGTCACGGCGCGGGCCATCCTCGCCGCGGAGGCCGAACTGCTCAACGAGTCGGTCGGCGCGATCGTGATGGTGATCCAGAGGACCTACGCCGGCGACCGGCCGGTGGAGACTGCGGACATCGTGGTGCCGGTCGACCGCTACGAACTGGCGTACGTCATCCCCGTCGAGTGACTCCCCAAGAGTTCCCGGCTGGGCACATCGAGGGGACGTGCCCCCCGGAAGTGCCCGGGAACGGCCGGGAACTCTCAGGGAACCGTTTCACCAGGTCGCACTGGCTTTTCTCGGTCTCGCTCGAGGTCACCTACAGGGCGTCAGCCCTTCACGCAGATGAGCTGGCGCAGGCGCGCGACGACCTCGACCAGGTCGGACTGCGCCTCGATGACCTCTTCGAGGTCCTTGTAGGCGCCGGGGATCTCGTCGACGACGCCGCCGTCCTTGCGGCACTCGACGCCCCGGGTCTGCTCGACCAGGTCGTCCACGGTGAAGCGCTTGCGGGCCTTGTTGCGGCTCATCCGGCGGCCCGCGCCGTGCGAGGCGGAGTTGTAGGCGGTCTCGTTGCCGAGGCCGCGCACGATGTAGGTGCCGGTCGCCATCGAGCCCGGGATGATGCCGAGGTCGCCGCGGCCGGCCCGGATCGCGCCCTTGCGGGTGACGAGCAGTTCCTCGCCGCCGTACTCCTCCTCCGCCACGTAGTTGTGGTGGCAGGAGATGACCTCGCCCCACCGGCAGCGCTTCTCGCCGAAGCGGCGGGTCACGACGTTCTGCGCGAGCGCCATCATGACGGCGCGGTTGCGGCGCGCGTACTCCTGCGCCCAGAACAGGTCGTGGCGGTAGGCGTCCATCTTCGCGGTGCCGGACAGGAACACCGCGAGGTCGGGGTCCGGCAGGTCCTGGTTGTGGGGCAGCTTGCGGGCCGCCTCGATGTGGTGCTCGGCCAGCTCGTTGCCGATGTTGCGCGACCCCGAGTGCAGGACGAGCCAGATCGCGCCCTTGTCGTCGGCGCACAGCTCCAGGAAGTGGTTGCCGCCGCCGAGCGTGCCCATCTGCTGGCGCGCGCGGCCGAGGCGGGCCCGGACCGCCGGGTGCAGGTCGTCGAACTGCTTCCAGAACGCGTACCAGCCGCGCTCCTTCAGGTTCGGCAGCGCGGACGGGTCGACGGCCTCCTTGTGGGAGCCGCGCCCGACCGGGATCGCCTTCTCCAGCCGGTGGCGGATGCCGGCCAGGTCGTCCGGCATGTCCTCCACCATCAGGGACGACTTGACCGCGGTCATCCCGCAGCCGATGTCGACGCCGACCGCCGCCGGGGACACCGCGTCCTTCATCGCGATGACCGAGCCGACGGTCGCGCCCTTGCCGTAGTGGACGTCGGGCATGACCGCGAGGCCCTCGACCCACGGCAGGGCGGAGACGTTGCGGAGCTGGTCGAGGGCGACGTCCTCGACCGTTTCGGGGGCGGTCCACATCCGGATGGGCACACGGCCGCCCTTGAGCGTCTGGTACGGCACGCCATCTCCTTGATCGTCGGGAACCGGACCGCGATCCATGACGCCAGAACCACCGGCCCCGGTACAACCGGTTTTTCCCGCTCTGGAGGGGCTTACGACCGTTCGGCGCCGCGGCGTTCGGTGAGCCCGCGCCGGTCGAGGTGGCGCAGCAGCGCCACCGCGACGCGGCGGTCCGTGCCGAGCGCCTCGGCGGCCTGGCCGGGCGTGAACGGCTGCGGGAGGCCGTCCAGGACCCGCAGCGCCGCCAGGTCGGCCCCGGGTGCGAGGACGATCTCCTCGGCGGGTTCCTCCCCCGCCGCGTCCCCGCCCGCGCCGAGAGGGATGCGCAGGACCGCGCCCGCCCGCTCGGCGGCGTCGAGCAGCTCCCCGGTGAGGCCGAGCTCGCGCAGGCGCTCGGCCGGCGGCGGCGCGAAGGGGGCGCCGGCGAGGTCGGCGCGGAGCCGGTCGACGGCGCCCGCCCACGGCGGCGGGGGCTCCGCGGCGATCGCCGCCGGGCCGGCGGACGGCCCCGCGGCGGCCTGCGCGGGCGGCTCGGGCGCCGGGCCGTAGACGCGCCCCGCGTCCACCCGCAGCGGCGGCCGGACCAGCGCGGCGACGAGCTGCCGGGCCGGCAGGCCGAGCCGCAGCCGGACGGTCTCCAGCGGGATCCCGGGCGCGTGCGGGCTGCTCGCGGCGTGCCGGGACGCCTCCTCCGCGAGCCGGTCGGACAGCGCCGACCAGTGCGCCGGGTCGGCGACCCACTCGCCGTTCAGCGCGACGGCGTCCGGCGGCGGCGCGCAGCCCATCAGCGACAGCTCCGAGCGCCGCAGCACGCCGTGCCGGCGCAGGACGACCGCGCCGTCCGGCCGGTCCGGCCAAGACGCCAGCTCGCGGGCGCGGGCCGCGCCGGCGCCGCGCCGCACCAGGGTCGGCGGCCGGACGTCCAGCACGCTCACCCCGGCCATCGAGCGGCTCGCCGGGTCGCGCAGGACGCCGGTGTCGCCGAGGTGCAGGGCGAGCCGGGTGTTCAGGGTCAGCCGGGCGGTGTCGGGGCCGAGCGGGCGCAGCTGGACGGGGACGGCCGCGGTGCCGAGGTGCAGCGTCATCCGGCGGGCGAGCCGCCCCGACGCCGCGCCGAACCGGGTGCGGACGTCGACGCAGGTGGTGTGGGTCCAGGCGCCGGGCGTGACGAGGGCCATGCCGGGGTCGACGCGGCCGGCGTCGCGGAGCGTCAGCACGACCCGGGAGACCCCGGCCACGGACTCGCGCGGCTCGCCCGCGCAGCCGATCGTGCGGACGCGGACGCGCTCCCCGGCCGGCATGAGCAGCAGCTCGTCGCCGACGGCGACGGTCCCGGCGGCGAGGGTGCCGGTGACGGCGGTCTGCCGCCCGGCGGTGATGGCGTGGTCCACCCACAAACGCACCGGGGCGGCCGGGTCGGGGACGGGCAGCCGGCCGGCGAGCCGGTCGAGGGCGGCGGCCAGGTCCGCCACGCCGGCGCCGGTGGCGGCGCTGACGGCGACGGCCTCCACGCCCTTCAGCGGGGTGCCCGCGAGCCGCTCGCGGACCTGGCGCAGCGCGAGCCGGGCGTCGGCGGAGTCGGCCTTGGTGACCGCGAGGACGCCGAACCGGACCCCGAGCGCGCCGAGGGCATCGAGGTGCTCGCCGGTCTGCGGCATCCACCCCTCGTCGGCGGCGACGGCGAGCAGCGCCGCGGGCGCCGGCGCGGCGCCCGCGAGCATGGCCGGGAGCGACTCCGCGGCGCCGGGGACGTCGACGAACGCGACGCGCCGCCCTGAGGGCAGCTCGGTCCAGGCGCCCGTCTCGCCCGGCTCCCGGCCGGTGAGGGCGCGCACGAGCGCCGACTTGCCGTGCCCACCGTGGCCGGCGGTGGTGACGACCTGCATCAGCGTCCCCTCCGGGCCGGGACGCGGAAGGCCGTGAATGCATCGCGGGGGTCGCGCAGACGGAGGTCCACGGAAGGCAACCCTAGGGACGCCGGGGCCCGGCGTCGAACCCGGTCCGGCCGGAACGGGCACCCGCAATGGAACGCTCACAGACCGGCCGATCTACACTTACTTTCCCTAAGTAAGTACAGAGCGGACGGGGCCACGCCGGGCGGCCGGGCCGCCGCCGACCGGACGCACGATCGCCCCTCGGGAGGTTCGCATGACCGGCGCCCCGGCCACGGCGCGCACCGCGGCCGGACCGCCGCACGCGGACTCCGCGCGCACCGGCCGCATCCTGCTCGCCCTCGCGGCGGCCGGGATGGTCGTCTCGGTGCAGCAGACCCTCGTCCTGCCGCTGCTGCCGCAGCTCATGGCCCGCTTCGACGCCCCGATCACCGACGTGACGTGGGTGTTCACCGCCTCGCTGCTGACCGGCGCGGTCGCCACCCCGCTGCTGGCGCGGTTCGGCGACATGTACGGCAAGAAGCGGATGATCCTGCTCGCGCTCGTGCTGCTGGTGACCGGCTCGGTGGTCTGCGCGGTGTCGGCGTCGCTGCCGGTCCTCATCGCCGGCCGCGCGATGCAGGGCGTGTCGTCCTCGATGATCCCGCTCGCCATCGGCATGATCCGGGACGCGTTCCCGCGCGAGCGGATCACCACCGCGATCGGCATCGTCAGCGCCACCATGGGCGTCGGCGGCAGCGCCGGCATGATCGTGACGGGGCTGATCGCGGCCCGCACCGACAGCCACCACCCGGTCTTCTGGATCGCCGCGGCGCTGGCCGCCGGGGCGCTGGCGCTCGTCGCGGTGCTCGCCCGCGACGCCGGCGTCCGGGCCGGCGGCCGGCCCGACTTCGCCGGCGCGGTCCTGCTCGCCGCATGGCTGGTGTGCCTGCTGCTCGGCATCAGCGAGGGCAACGCGTGGGGCTGGACGTCCGGCGGCGTCCTGGCCCTGTTCGGCGCGGCCGCCGCGCTGTGCGCGGTGTGGGTCGTTGTGCAGCTGCGGGTCCGGGCACCGCTGGTGCGGCTGAACCTGCTGGTCGGGGCGCGGTCGCTGTCGGCCAACGTCGCCTCGGCGCTGCTCGGGTTCTCAATGTTCGCCGCGTTCACGCTGATCGCCGGGTTCGTGCAGGCGCGGCCTGACGCGGTCGGGTACGGGCTGGACGGCTCGGTCCTGGACGTCGGCCTCTACATGCTGCCGAGCACGGTCACGATGCTGGTGTTCTCGGCGCTGGCCGGGCGGATCGCGGCGCGGATCGGCCCCGCCTACACGCTCGCGACGGGGTCGGCGTTCGCCGGGCTGTGCTACGCGTGGCTGGCGGTGTCCAACTCGCACGTGTACGACATGCTCGCGTTCAGCGCCATCCAGGGCGTCGGCTTCGGGATCGCCTACGCGGCGCTCGGGACGCTCGCCGTCCAGCACGTGCCGATGGACCAGAGCGGCATCGCCAGCGGCATCAACTCGCTCGTCCGCACCACCGGCGGCGGGGTGGCCGGCGCGGTCACCGCGTCGATCCTGGCCGGGCGGGTGATCGGCGGGACGGACGTGCCGACGCTCGGCGCCTACGAGCTGTGCTTCTGGATCGTCGCGGCGGGCGCGTTCGCGGCCGCGCTCGTCGCCCTCGCGCACGGCCTGCGCCACCCCGACTGACGGACCGGTGGCGGGCCCGTGGCGGGCCCGGGACGCGGGCCGGGCGGCGCGGGCTCTTGACGAACCGGCCCCGGGGCATGCCCTATAGGGGTGCGGCCCGGTTTCGCGACCGGGCCTCAGCGCAGACCTGGGCGACGGAGCACAGGGCCACGGAGCAACCGGCCGGTGGCCCGCCACCGGGAGGACGACATGGGCGCCTACGCGGCCGCGTACGAACGCAGCATCGCCGACCCGACCCGCTTCTGGGGGCTGGCGGCGCGCGACGTCCGCTGGCTCGTCCCGCCGGACCGGGTGCTGGACGACGGGGCGCCGCCGTTCTACCGCTGGTTCACCGGCGGCGAGCTGAACACCTGCGACAACGCGCTGGACCGGCATGTGGAGGAGGGCCGCGGCGACCAGGCCGCGCTGATCTACGACAGCCCGGTCACCGGGACGGTCCGGACCTACAGCTACCGGGAGCTGACCGACCTGGTCGCGCGGTTCGCCGGGGCGCTGCGCGCGCAGGGCGTCGACCGCGGCGACCGGGTCGTCATCTACCTGCCGATGGTGCCCGAGGCGGTCATCGCGATGCTGGCGTGCGCCCGGCTCGGCGCGGTGCACTCGGTCGTGTTCGGCGGGTTCGCGGCGCGGGAGCTCGCGGTCCGCATCGACGACGCCCGGCCCAAGGCGGTCGTGTCGGCGTCCTGCGGCATCGAGGCGGGCCGGGTCGTCGCCTACAAGCCGCTGCTGGACCAGGCGCTGGAGATGGCGCGGCACAAGGTCGAGCGGTGCGTGATCCGGCAGCGCGAGCAGCTGCACGCCGACCTCGTCCGGCCCCGGGACGTGGAGTGGGACGAGGCGGTCGCCGGCGCCGAGCCCGTCGAGTGCGTGCCCGTCGCCGCCACCGACCCGCTGTACATCCTCTACACCTCGGGGACGACCGGGCGGCCGAAGGGCGTCGTCCGCGACAACGGCGGGCACGCGGTGGCGCTGCGCTGGTCGATGGAGAACGTGTTCGGCGTCGGGCCCGGCGACGTGTTCTGGGCCGCGTCCGACGTCGGCTGGGTCGTCGGGCACTCCTACATCGTGTACGCGCCGCTGCTCACCGGCTGCGCGACCGTCCTGTACGAGGGCAAGCCGGTGGGGACGCCGGACGCGGGCGCCTTCTGGCGGGTCGCGGCGCAGCACCGGGTGAAGGCGCTGTTCACCGCGCCGACCGCGATCCGGGCGATCAAGAAGGAGGACCCGGAGGGCGCGCTGCTCGCCGGGCACGACCTGTCGGCGCTGGACACCCTGTTCCTCGCCGGGGAGCGGCTCGACCCCGACACCTACCGGTGGGCGTCGCGCGTGCTGGACCGGCCGGTCATCGACCACTGGTGGCAGACCGAGACGGGCTGGCCGATCGTGGCGAACCTGCGCGGGCTGGAGCCGATGCCGGTCAAGGCGGGCTCGCCGTCGGTGCCGGTGCCCGGCTACGACGTGCGGATCCTCGGCCCGGACGGCGATCCGGTGCCGCCCGGCGCCGACGGCGACATCGCGATCCGGCTGCCGCTGCCGCCCGGCACGCTGCCGACGCTGTGGCAGGACGACGAGCGGTTCGTCGAGTCGTACCTGACGAAGTTCCCCGGGCACTACCTGACCGGCGACGGCGGCCACATCGACGAGGACGGCTACGTGTGGGTGATGGGCCGCACCGACGACGTCATCAACGTCGCCGGGCACCGGCTGTCCACCGGGACGATGGAGGAGGTCATCTCCTCCCATCCGGCCGTCGCCGAGTGCGCGGTCATCGGCGTCGAGGACGCGCTGAAGGGGCAGGTCCCGCGCGGGCTGGTCGTGCTCAAGAGCGGCGTCCTCGCCGAGCCGGGCGAGCTGGCCGCCGAGCTGGTCGCGATGGTGCGCGAGCAGGTCGGGCCCGTCGCCGCGCTCAAGGAGGTCGCGGTCGTCCCGGCGCTGCCGAAGACCCGCTCGGGCAAGATCCTGCGGGGCGTGATGCGGGGCATCGCCGACGGCCGGGAGGTGACCGTCCCGTCCACGATCGAGGACCCCGGCGTGCTGGAGGACCTGCGCTCCGTCCTGCGCCGGCCGTGACCGGCGGCCCGGCGGGTTCGTGCGGCGCGCGCGGACCGGGAGGGCGCTAGGGCCGGTGGCCGGTCCTCTTGGGCCACAGGGCCGCGACCAGGCAGACGCCGGCCGCGGCCAGCAGGATCTGCAGAACGGTCTCCCAGACGCTCCAGCCTCCCCCGGAGGCGAGGCCGAACACGTGGGCCAGGCCCGTACCGGCGAACGCCGCGACGACCCCGGTCGCCATCAGCAGCCAGACCGGCAGGCCCGGCCTGCCGGGCGCGACCAGCCGCCCGAGGATCCCGATCACCGCGCCGAGGACGACGGCCGCCGCGAGCCCGGTGATGGTCATGTGGCGTGCGCTCCTTCGCTCCCCCGCCCCGCCCCCGCCGGAGCGGTAGCCCCTCCCCTACCCGCGTCGCGGGCGGCGACACGGGCCGCGGGGACGTCAGCGGACGACGAGCGTGCGCCGCTCGCGCGGCACCAGTTCGCCGATCACCGGGGCGCCCGGGACCTCCCCGGCGACCAGCAGCCCGCCGGAGGTCTGCGCGTCGGCCAGCAGCAGCCGCTCCTCCTCGCCGATGCGGCGGAAGTCGGTGTGCGGGGACACCCACGCCAGGTTGCGCCGCGTCGCGCCGGGCACGAACCCGTCCCGGACGGCGGCGCGCGCCCCGTCCAGGTAGGGGACGGCGGCGGCGTCGACGACGGCGGTCACGCCGCTCGCCCGCGCCACCTTGTACAGGTGGCCGAGCAGCCCGAACCCGGAGACGTCGGTGGCGCACGCGGCGCCGCGCTCCAGCGCGGCGACCGCCGCGCCCGCGTTGAGCGCCGCCATCGTCTCCACCGCCTCCGGGAACACCTCGCCGGTCGCCTTGTGCCGGGCGTTGAGGACGCCGAGGCCGAGCGGCTTGGTCAGCGACAGCGGGACGCCGGAGCGCCCGGCGTCCAGCCGCAGCAGCCGGTCGGGGTCGGCGAGCCCGGTGACGGCGAGCCCGTACTTGGGTTCGGGGTCGTCGATGCTGTGCCCGCCCGCGATCGCGCAGCCGGCGAGCGCCGCGGCGTCCCGGCCGCCCCGCAGGACCTCGCGGGCCAGTTCGGCGGGCAGCGCGTCGACGGGCCAGCCGAGCAGGTTGACCGCCATCAGCGGCTCGCCGCCGACCGCGTAGACGTCGGAGAGGGCGTCGGCGGCGGCGATGCGGCCCCAGTCGTAGGCGTCGTCGACGACGGGGGTGAAGAAGTCGGCGGTGGATACCACGGCCCGGCCGCCGCCGATGCGCAGCACGGCCGCGTCGTCGCCGTCCGGGCCGCCGACCAGCAGGGCGTCGTCCCCGCCGGTGAGGCCGGTCACGACCCGCTCCAGCACCCCGGGCGGGATCTTGCAGGCGCAGCCGCCGCCGTGCGCGTACTGCGTCAGGCGTGCGGCGGGGGCGAGGCTGGTCACCCGCACGATTTAACGCACAACTACCTCAAATGATCAAGAAACGGACAGTACGGGGGCGGTCACCGAGCGGCGAACATCCCGCCCGACCAGCGCGGAAATCCGCGAACCCCTTGTCCGAACGCTGTTCGGCATGATGCGATTTCCCCTCTGCAAGTCATCACTTACTTCTGCAAGGGGCGACATGGGGATCCGGGAACAGCAGGCCGAACTCGACCAGGCCGTCGCGGGACAGACGGTCTGCACGAACCTCGCGGCGACCGCCGAGCGGCACGGCGGCAGGCCCGCCTACGCCGACCGGATCGACGGCGAGTGGCGGACCCTGACCTGGGCCGACACCCGGAGCCGGGCGCTGGAGGCGGCGGCCGGGTTCGCCGCGCTCGGGCTGGAGTCCGGCGACGTGGTCGCGCTGATGATGCCGAACCGCTCCGAGCACGTCCTCGCCGACCTCGGCGCCGTGCACGCCGGCGGCGTCCCCACCACCGTGTACGCGACGCTCGCGCCCGACCAGATCGCGTTCGTGGCCGGGGACTGCGCCGCCAGGTACGCCGTCCTGGACGGCAGGGACCAGCTCGACCGGTGGCAGCCCGTCCTCGACAAGCTCCCCCACCTGCGCAAGGTCATCGTGGTGGACGCCGCCGCCTGCCCGGCCGGCGACCGCTACCTCAGCTGGGACGCCTTCACCGCGCTCGGCCGGGAGCGGCGGGCCGCCGACCCCGCCGACGTCGACCGGCGCTGGCGGGCGGTCAAGCCGGAGGACACCGTCACCCTCCTGTACACCTCCGGCACCACCGGCGACCCCAAGGGCGTGCTGATCACCCACTCGATGGTGCTGCACGAGGCCGAGATGGTGCAGCGCAGCTCGGTGCTGCCCGAGCACCCGGCCGGGGTGTCCTACCTGCCGTTCGCGCACATCGCCGACCGCGTCCTCAGCTACTACCTGCCGATCCGGCTGGCGTCCCACATCCACTTCTGCCCCGACCCCGCGCAGCTCACCACGGTCCTGGCCGAGGTGCGGCCGCACTCCTTCTTCGGCGTGCCCCGCGTCTGGGAGAAGATCATGGCGGGCATCCAGGCGGTCCTGTCCGCCGAGCAGGACGAGGCCAAGAAGCAGGCGGTCGCCGCCGCCCTGGAGGCCGGCCGCGCCTACGTCACCGCCCAGGAGTTCGGCAACACCCTCACCCCCGAGATCACCGCGGCGTTCGAGCGGGCGGACAAGGCCGTCCTCACCCCGATGCGCGGGCTGCTCGGCCTGGACCGGGTCGGGCAGGCCTCCAGCGCCGCCGCGCCGCTGCCGGTGGAGGTCGCCCGGTTCTTCTCCGGCCTCGGCCTGAAGATCTTCGACGCCTACGGGATGACGGAGACGACCGGCGCCGTCACCGCCAACCTCGCCGACGACTTCAAGCTCGGCACCGTCGGCCGCCCCTTCGACGGCGTGGAGCTGAAGCTCGCCGAGGACGGCGAGATCCTCGTCCGCGGCGCCACCTGCACCCCCGGCTACCTGAACCGCCCGGACGCCACCGCCGACCTCATCGACGCCGACGGCTGGGTGCGCACCGGCGACATCGGCCGCCTGGACGACGACGGCTTCCTCACCGTCGTGGACCGCAAGAAGGAGCTCATCATCACCGCGGGCGGCGAGAACATCGCCCCCTCGCTGATCGAGAACCACCTGAAGGAGCACCCGCTCATCGGGCAGGCCCTCGCCTTCGGCGACCGGCGCCCCTACGTCGTCGCCCTCATCACCCTGGACGGCGAGGTCGCCCCCGTCTGGGCCGCCGCCCACGGCATCGACACCACCGACCTCGCCGCCCTCGCCGAGCACCCCCTCGTGCTGGAGGAGGTCGCGCGGGCCGTCCAGGACGCCAACGCCCGCCTCGCCCGCGTCCAGCAGGTGAAGAAGTGGCGCCTGCTGCCCGCCGAGTGGACCGCCGAGAGCGAGGAGCTCACCCCGACCCTCAAGCTCAAGCGCCGCGTCGTGCACACCAAGTACTCGCCCGACATCGACGCCCTCTACGCGGGCTAAGATCATCGGCGGAGGCGTGTGAGCGCCTGGTGGCCTCCCCGGCCTTCAAAGCCGACGGTCCCGAGGATCTCGGGACGGCGGGTTCGATTCCCGTACGCCTCCGCCACACGACGTCCCGCTCCGTCGCGGCCCCGGTTTCCGGGGGCCGCGACGTAGCGTGGAGGCATGCGGCGCCGCAGGATCGCTTACATGATCATGATGGGGACCTGCCTCATCCTGTTCGTGCTGGCGTGGGCCGTCGTCCGGCACTGGTCGCACGCCGCGGCGATCGCGATGTCGGTCGCGGCGCTGGTCATCCCGCCGTTCGCGGCGATCGTCGCGAACTGGAACATCGACCGCCGCGACTGACGTTTCGTTACCCGCGGGTATCCGGGGTACCGTCACGGCATGGGGCGGATCACCGTGCGCAAGCCCGTGCTGCGGGTGAGCACCACCGGCGCGCGCGGCCGCCGGCCGGACACGCTCGCGGTGGAGGAGCCGCTGGAGATCCGCGTCGCCGGCAAGCCGCTCACGATCACGATGCGCACCCCGGGCCACGACTTCGACCTGGCCGCCGGGTTCCTGGCCGCCGAGGGCGTCATCGGGGACGCCCGCGACCTCGCCGCCATGCGCTACTGCGCCGACACCGCCGAGCAGAACACCCTCGATGTCGCGCTGGCGCCCGGCGTGCCGCCGCCGGACGACTCGATGACCCGGGCGTTCACCACGACGAGCGCGTGCGGCGTGTGCGGGAAGTCCAGCATCGAGGCGCTGCGCGCCGACCGGCCGTACGACGTGGCGGCCGATCCGCTGCGCATCGCGCCGGAGGTGCTGGCGGTGCTGCCCGAGCGGCTGCGCGCGGCGCAGCGGGCGTTCGACCGGACGGGCGGGCTGCACGCGGCCGGGCTGTTCGGCCCCGGCGGCGAGCTGCTCGCCGTGCGCGAGGACGTCGGGCGGCACAACGCGGTCGACAAGGTCGTCGGGTGGGCGCTGCGGCAGGGGCGGCTGCCGCTGGCCGGCACGGTCCTGATGGTGAGCGGGCGCGCGTCGTTCGAGCTGACGCAGAAGGCGATGGCCGCGGGCGTGCCGGTGCTCGCGGCGGTCTCGGCGCCGTCGTCGCTGGCGGTCGAGCTGGCCGAGGACGCCGGCATGACGCTCGTCGGCTTCCTGCGCGGCGAGACCATGAACGTCTACGCGGGGGCCGAGCGGATCGTCTTGTGAGCGGATCGGCCTGTGATGGGCGCCACTTGTCATCACGGACCTAAAACCAAGCAGTAACTTGTTGGTCCGGGCCCAAGAAACCACCCGTCCCGCAAGAGTTGACTGTCGCCCCAACGCACACACACGCGCGCGCGGAGAGCGAGGACGGCATGACGAGGCCCCTGACAGGCGGCGCACCGGCGACCGGCATCGATGAGCGCCACCCGCCGATCAAGCCTCGGCGCGTGTCCTTCGACTGGTCGAAGACGCCCCTGCACTGGGTGCCGGGCGATCCCGTCGCCACGCACATCATCAACTCCTTCCACATCGTCCTGCCCGAGGGCGAGAAGTGGTTCATCCAGTGCGTCAAGGACGCCCGCCCCTACATCAAGGACGAGCGGCTCCTGGAGGAGATCAAGGGGTTCATCGGCCAGGAGATGGTGCACGCCCGCTCCCACCAAGGGGTGCTGGACCAGATCCTGGAGGCGAACGGCATCGACGTCTCCAAGATCACGGACGCGGCGGCGAAGGGCAACGCCGAGCGCCCCGCGCAGATGGCCGCGCTGAAGGAGAAGAACCCGCGGGCCTGGCGGCGCCGGCTCCGGTTCGAGCTGGCCGCGGTCGCCTCGATCGAGCACTACACCGCCGTCCTCGGCCAGTGGATCATGGACAACGAGCGGTTCGAGAAGGCCGGCGTGGACCCGACCATGCTGGACCTGCTGCGCTGGCACGGGGCCGAGGAGGTCGAGCACAGGTCGGTGGTGTTCGACGTCTACAAGGCCGTGGGCGGCCGCTACCCGACGCGCGTCGCGGCCTGGGTGGTGTCGCTGTTCTTCCTGTACTGGGCGCTGATCGGCGGGTCGCTGTACCTGCTCAAGCAGGACCCGACCGTCACCAAGCGGGTGACGCCGCTGCGGGTCTACCGGTCGTACCGGCGGTCGGTCCGGCTGGGGCACGTGCCGGGCATCTTCAAGCTGCTGCTCGGCGAGGCGCCCGTCTACCTCCGGCCGAACCACCACCCGTCCAAGGTCTGCTCGACCCCCAGGGCGCTCGAGTACCTGATGCAGTCGCCGGCGGCGAAGGCCGCGGGCTACGACCCGTACTGATCCCTACCAGAGCCACGCCCCCTGGAACGAGGGCCCGTACTCCGCGCCGTACGGGCCCTCGTTCCGCGCGTGGCGGGCCTCACTCCGCGTCCCCTTGACCCGGGGCACGGTTCGGCGATTTATTACCAGGATGTCTAATAAAGCGGCCGGCGGTCCCGCGGCCCGCAGGCGCCGGGTCCGCGGCGACGGCGTCGACCTCGCCGTCTACGAGCAGGGCGATCCCTCGCTCCCGACGGTCCTGCTCGTCCACGGCTACCCCGACACCCACGCGGTGTGGGACGAGGTGGCCGGGCTGCTCGCCGGGCGGTTCCACGTCGTCCGCTACGACGTGCGCGGCGCGGGCGCCTCCTCGCGGCCGTTCGGCCGCAAGCGCTACACCTTCGACTACCTGATGTCCGACATGAGCGCCGTGCTGGACGCCACCGCGCCCGAGCGCAAGGTGCACCTCGTCGGGCACGACTGGGGGTCGATCCAGGGGTGGGAGGCGGTGTGCACCATGCCGGACCGCTTCGCCTCCTTCACCTCGATCTCCGGCCCCTCCCTGGACCACGCCGGGCACTGGATGCGGCGCAACCTCGCCCGCCCCACCCCGGCCAACCTGCGCCGCGCCATGGGCCAGGGCCTGCGGTCCTGGTACATCTACGCCTTCCAGACTCCGGTGCTGCCGGAGCTGCTGTGGCTGGCCGGGATGACCCGGCCGTTCAACCGGGCCCTGGCCCTCGGGGAGGGCGTCCCGCCGCGCCCCGGGCATCCCGCGCGGACGATGGCGCGCGACGCCGCGGCCGGCGTCTCGCTGTACCGGGCGAACATGCTGCGGCGGCTGCGCGGCCCGCGCGAGCGGCGCACGGACGTCCCCACGCAGGTCGTCGTGCCGACCAGAGACCTGTTCGTCTCGCCGCACCTGGTGGGCGGCCTCGGCGAACGCGTTCCGAACCTGTCGCTGCGGCCCGTCGCGGCCGGGCACTGGGTACCGCGCAGCCATCCCGGCCTGGTCGCGCGCTGCGTCGCCGAGCACGTCACGTCCGTCGAGGGCGGCTCGCTCACCGCCGCCGAGACCCGTGCCCTGGAGCGGGCGCGGGTCCGGGCGGGCCGGTCGGCGTTCGGCGGCTCCCTGGTCGTCGTCACGGGCGCGGGCGGCGACGTCGCCCGCGCCACGGCGCTGGCGTTCGCCGAGCGCGGCGCCGAGATCGTCGCCGCCGACCCCGACCTCGCGGCCGCCCGGCGCACCGCCGAGCTCGCCGGGCTGAGCGGGCGCCGCGCGCACGCCTACCGGGTCGACGCGTCCGACCCCGCCGCGATGGAGGACTTCGCCAAGGCCGTCCTGCACGAGCACGGGGTGCCGGACGTCGTCGTCAACGGCTCGGACGCGGCCCTGGCCGGCTCGTTCTTCGACCACTCCACCGATGACTGGCGCAGGCTCCTCGACGTCAACCTGGGGGGCGCCGCCCACGGTTCGCGGCTCTTCGCCCGGCAGATGGCCGAGCAGGGGCTCGGCGGCCACATCGTCAACACCGCCTCGGCGGCCGCGTTCACACCGTCCCGCGCCCGGCCCGGGTACGCGACGAGCAAGGCGGCCGTGCTGATGCTGTCGGAATGCCTGCGCGCCGAGCTGAAGGGCAAGGGCATCGGGGTCACCGCCGCCTGCGCCGGGCCGCGGTCGCGGCCGGAGCGGGTCGCCGAGCGGATCGTCGCGGCCGTCCGCGCCGACCGTGCCGTCGCCGTGACACCGGCGGCGCGGCCCGCCCGGCTGGCCGCCCGCGCGGCGCCGGGGGCGGTGCGCCTGCTCGCCCGCCGCGAACCGGGCGGCGCGCGGGGCTGACCGCCGCCCGCACCGGCACCCCGTAGGGTGATCACCGGGAGGGATGCCGCATGGCGGACGCCGTGGTCGTCGGGGCGGGGCACAACGGCCTCGTCGCGGCCAACATGCTCGCCGACGCGGGCTGGGACGTCGAGGTCCTGGAGGCGCAGCCCGAGCCGGGCGGCGCCGTGCGCAGCGACCGGGGCGTCCACCCCGACTACGTCAGCGACCTGTGCAGCGCGTTCTACCCGCTCGGCGCGGCGTCCCCGGTCATGCGGGCGCTGGAGCTCGAACGGCACGGGCTGCGCTGGCGGCACGCGCCGGCCGTCCTGGCGCACCCGCTGCCGGACGGGCGCTCCGCCGTCCTGGAGCGCGACCGCGACGCGACCGCCGCGAACCTGGAGGCGCTGGGCGCGGGCGACGGCGAGGCGTGGCTGCGGCTGTGCGCCATGTGGGACGAGACGGGGGACGACGTCCTGCGCGCCCTGTTCACCCCGTTCCCGCCCGTCCGGGCGGCGCTGCCGCTGGCGGCGGCGCTGCGCCGCGCGGGCGGCCTGCGGGCCGTGCGGCGGCTCCTCGCGCCCGTCCGCACCCTCGGTGAGCAGGAGTTCACCGGGCCGGGCGGGCCGCTGCTGCTCGCCGGGTCGGCGCTGCACACCGACATGTTCCCCGAGTCGACGGCGGGCTCGGTGTTCGGCTGGCTGCTCGCGATGATCGGCCAGCGGGACGGCTGGCCGGTCCCCGAGGGCGGCGCGGGCGAGCTGACCGCCGCGCTCGTGCGGCGGCTGGAGTCGCGCGGCGGGCGCGTCCGCTGCGGCGTCCCGGTCGCGTCGGTCGTCGTCCGCCGCGGGCGCGCGCTCGGCGTGCGGACCGCGTCCGGCGAGCCGGTGCGCGCCGCCAGGGCCGTGCTCGCGGACGTGTCGGCGCCCGCGCTCTACGGCGGCCTGGTCGGCTGGTCCGACCTGCCCGGCGCGCTGCGCGACGACATGCGCCGGTTCGACTGGGACCACGCCACCTTCAAGGTCGACTGGGCGCTGTCGGGCCCCATCCCGTGGGCCTCCCCGGACGCCGGGCGGGCCGGCACCGTCCACCTGTCCCCCGGCATGGAGGCGCTGACCGACTACAGCGCCGACCTCGCCACCGGGCGGGTGCCGGGCGAGCCGTTCGCGCTGCTCGGCCAGATGACGACCGCGGACCCGGCCCGCTCCCCCGCCGGGACCGAGTCGGTCTGGGCGTACACGCACGTCCCCCACCGCGTGCGGGCCGACGCGGGCCCCGACGGCATCACCGGCGCCTGGGACGAGCGCGAGCGGGACGCCATGGCCGCCCGGCTGGAGGGCGTCGTGGAGCGTTTCGCGCCAGGCTTCCGCGCCCGGATCACCGCCCGCCGCGTCACCGCGCCGCCCGCCTTCGCCCGCCACGACGCCAACCTCGTGAACGGCGCCCTCAACGGCGGCACCGCGCTGGTCCACCAGCAGCTCGTGTTCCGGCCCGTGCCCGGTCTCGGCCGGGCCGAGACCCCCGTCGCGGGCCTGTACCTGGCGTCCGCGTCGGCCCATCCCGGCGGCGGCGTGCACGGCGCCTGCGGAGCCAACGCGGCCCGTGCGGCGCTCGCCCACGCCGGGCCCGCGGGCCGCGTCCTGACCCCGGCGCTCCGGGGCCTGGGCCGCCTCCTCGCGCCGTAGGTGTTTACCGGAGCGGGGTTTTCCTCGGCGCCGGAACATGCGACCTTGTCAGCACGACGCGGGGTGGCGGCCACCCGGCGACCGGCAGCGGAGCGTGAGGCATGCGGATTCGCGACATCCTTCGGCGGAAAGGGGACACGGTGGCCACGGTGCGGCCCGACGCCACCGTGCGGCAGCTGCTCGCCGTCCTGGCGGAGCACAACATCGGGGCGGTCGTCGTCTCCCCCGACGGCGCGTCCATCTCCGGCATCGTGTCCGAGCGCGACGTCGTGCGCAGGCTGCACGACCGCGGCGCGGCGCTGCTGGACCGGCCCGTCTCCGAGATCATGACCGCGGAGGTCCGCAGCTGCGGGCCCGGCGACAAGGTCGAGGACCTGCGCCGCACCATGACCGAGCACCGCTTCCGGCACGCGCCCGTCGTCGAGGACGGCCGGCTCGCCGGGATCGTCAGCATCGGCGACGTCGTCAAGAGCGCCATCGACGAGCTGGAGAACGAGCGCGAGCACCTGGTCGGCTACATCCAGAACGTCCCCTGACCCGGCCGGGGTCCCCCGCGGGCGGGCCCCGGCCGCCCCCGGGCCGAGGTCACACGTAGGCGGGCAGCGTGCGGGCCGCCGGGGCGGACCGCGCCTCCCGGTGCGCCAGGGCGAGCCGCTCGACGGCGGTGCGCAGCGTCTCCGGCGGCAGCACGTAGGGCAGCCGGACGTAGTCCTCCAGGACGCCGTCCGCGCCGAACACCGGCCCGGCGACGACACGGACGCCGAGCCGCTCGGCCGCCTCCGCCACCGCGGTCGCGACGGGCGCGCCGATGCGCGCCCACAGCGACATGCCGCCCTCGGGCAGCCGGAACTCCCAGCCCGGCAGCAACTCCCGCAGCGCGCCGGCGAGCGCGTCCCGGCCGCGCAGCAGGGTCTCCGCGCGCTCGGCGCGGACCTCCTCCACCCGCAGCAGCAGCTCCCGGACGATCAGCTGGTCCAGCACCGGGCTGGCCATGTCGAACGGCTCGCGGGCCAGCACGAGGCGGCGCGCCAGCGGCGCGGTCGTGCGGATCCAGCCGATGCGCAGCCCGCCCCACAGCAGCTTGGACGCCGATCCGACGGTGATGACGCGGCCGCCGCCGTCGTAGGCGGCCAGCGGCGCCTCGCGCGGGGCGTCCAGGTCGTGGGCGAGGTCGGCGAACGTCTCGTCGGCGACGAGGAACGCGTCGGCGCGGCGCGCGGCGTCGACGAGCGCGGCCCGGTCCGCGGCCGCCATCAGGTGCCCGGTCGGGTTGTGGAAGTCGGGGACGGTGTAGGCCATCCGCACGGCGGCCTGCCGCATCGCGCCCGCCGCGAGCTCGATGTCCCAGCCCTCGTTCACGCCGACCGGGACGAGCCGGGCGCCGCGGCGGCGCAGCGCGCCGAGCGCGTGCGGGTAGGTGGGGCGCTCGACCATGACGGCGTCGCCCGGCTCCACCAGCAGCTGGGTCAGCAGCGTGAACGCGTGCTGGGCGCCGGTGGTGACCACGATCTGGTCGGCGCGGGTCGGGACGCCGCGCGCGGCGTACCCGGCGGCGATGACCTCGCGCAGCTCCGCCAGCCCGGCGGGCTCGTAGCCGGGCCCCGAGCTGTAGCGGGGCAGGTCGGCGACGGCGGCGGCGACGGCCTCCTCGAAGATCGCCGGGGCGGCGGGGGTGGCGCAGCCGAGGTCGATGAAGGACCCGTCGTCCGGGACCGGGTACGCCTTGCCGTACAGCCCGCCGGGGGGCGCGTCGGCGCTCCGCCCCGCCGCCGACATCCGCACCGGCGGCAGCGCCGTCCAGCTCCCCGCGCCCTGCCGGCTCTCCACGTAGCCCTCCTCGCGGAGCCGGTCGTAGGCGGTCGTCACGGTCGTGCGGCTGACGCCCAGGGCGGCGGCGAGGTCGCGTTCGGCGGGCAGCCGGGTGCGCAGGGCCAGCCGCCCGTCCAGGACGAGCGCGCGCACCGACCGGGCCAGCGCGGCGTAGACGGGGCGGTCCCGCGAGACGTCCCCCAGCAGCCGGGCCAGGTGCGGGCCGCTCACATAGCGGGTGCTCATACAAGCCACTTTCGCATAATTGGCCCTACAAGACCAGTCCACTGAACGCCAGAGTGGGTCCAGTACACGGCCACTTCTCGGCTTGGAGGCGGATAATGGCCCTGCTCGCGCGGCGACTCGTGCAGCTCTACGTTGGATTGGCCTTGTACGGGCTCGGGATCGCCCTCCAGGTGTCGTCCGGCCTCGGGAACGATCCATGGGACGTCTTCCATCAGGGGCTCTCCCGCCGCTTCGGCCTGTCGATCGGCGTGTGGATCATCATCGCGGGCGCGGTGGTGATGCTCGCCTGGATCCCGCTGCGGCAGCGGCCCGGGATCGGGACGATCAGCAACGTGGTCCTCGTCGGCGCGTTCGCCGACCTGTTCCTGTGGCTGCTGCCCGCCCCGGACGCGCTCGCGGCGCGCTGGGCCTTCCTCGTCGTCGGAGTCCTGGCGGGCGGCGTCGCGACCGGCTGCTACATCGGCGCGGGCCTCGGCCCCGGCCCGCGCGACGGGCTGATGACCGGGATCGCCGCGCGCGGCCACTCCATCCGCGTGGTCCGGACCGGGATCGAGCTGGCCGTGCTCGCCACCGGCTGGCTCCTGGGCGGCACCGTCGGCCTCGGGACGGTGCTGTACGCGCTGGCGATCGGCCCGCTGACCCACGTGTTCCTGCCGATGCTGACGGTGAAGGCCCCGGCGGCCGAGCCGGCGCCGGAACCCGAGCCGGAGCCCGCCCCCGCCTGAGCGGGCGGCCCTAGCGGGCGAACAGGCGGACGGCCTGCTCCGCCGCGGCGGCCAGCAGCGGCGCGGCCTCCGCCTTCAGCTCGGCCAGGGTGCGGGGCCCGTCGGCGAGGCTGAAGGCCGCGGTGAGGCCGAGCGCGTGCAGGTCGTCCAGCGGCCCGGCGACGCCGCCGGCCAGGGCCAGGCAGGGGACGCCGCGCTCGCGCGCGAGGGCGGCCACGGCGGAGACGACCTTGCCGTCCGCGCTCTGCCCGTCCACCCGGCCCTCGCCGGTGACGACCAGGTCGGCGCCCGCGAGGGCGTCCGGGAGCCCGACGGCCGCGGCGACGAGCGACGCCCCGGCGGCCGGTTCGGCGCCGAGCAGCCCGACGAGGCCGCCGCAGGTGCCGCCGGCCGCGCCCGCTCCGGGCAGGTCGTGGACGCGGGGCCCGCCGCGCGCGGCGAGCACGTCGGCGAAGACGGCCAGGGCGGCGTCGAGCTCGGCGACCTGCGCGGGCGAGGCGCCCTTCTGCGGGCCGAACACGGCGGCGGCGCCGGCCGGGCCGGTGAGCGGGTTGGTCACGTCGCAGGCGACCCGGAACCGGGTGGCGCGGACCGCGTCCGGCACCCCGGAGTCGTCGATCGCGGCGAGCCGGGCGAGGGCCGCGCCGCCCGGCGGCAGCTCCGCCCCGGCAGCGTCCAGGAAGCGGACCCCGAGGGCGCGCAGCAGGCCGGTGCCGCCGTCGGTGCTGGCGCTGCCGCCGACGCACACCAGCACCTCCCGGGCGCCGCGCCGCACCGCGTCCGCGATCAGCTCGCCGGTGCCGGCGGTGCCGGCGTTCAGCGGGTCGGGCGGGACGTCCTCCACCAGCGGCAGGCCCGACGCGGCGGCCAGCTCCACCACCGCGGAGCGCCCGTCGCCGGACAGGGCGTAGCGGGCCTTGACCGGGCGGCCCAGCGGGTCGGTGGCGGCGACCTCGACCGCGTCGCCGCCGCGGGCGGCCAGGAAGCAGTCGACGGTGCCCTCGCCGCCGTCGGCCATCGGCACCGCGGCGACCTCGGCGGACGGGACGGCCCGGCGCGCGCCCGCCGCGACGGCGGCGCACACCTCCGCCGCGGTCAGGCTGCCCTTGAACGAGTCGGGCGCGACGACGATCCGCATCAGTGCTCGGCCGCCAGGGTGGCCAGGACGGACGCGAACTCCTCGGGCAGCACCATCGTGTCGCCCTCGTAGCGGGTCTCCAGGTAGGTCAGCTCGCCCGCGCGCCACCAGTACAGGTGCGGGCTGAGCGAGCCGGGGCCCTCCTCGTAGGCGCGGTGGGCCTGCGCCTGGAGCTCGGTCGCCGCCGCCACGGCCGCGCGGTAGCGCGCCCGCGGGTGCCCCTCGGCGATGCGCAGCGGGTGCGCGACGATGAGGCTGCGGTTCGGCGCGATCACCAGCGCCCCGTAGGGCCCGATCGGCAGGTACTCCTCCAGCCACGCCAGGTGCGTGACGGCGTAGAACGTCCAGCCGTGCAGGACGGAGACGCGGACGCCGCCGAGGTCCTGCTCGTCGAGCTGGAGGGGCCCGTCGGCGCGCACGTTGGCGCGGCCGAGCATGAACAGCGCGTCGCCGGAGACCGGCCAGCCGTTCATCTCGTCGGTCGTGACGGTGCGCACCGTGGTGGGCGTGTCGACGACGACCGCTTCGATCAGGCCGGGCGCGAAGGGCCGGGCGGCGAGGGCGCCGTTGTCGGCCTCCGCCGGGTAGATGCGGGTGCGCAGCAGGTGCTGGGCGAGGTCGAAGTCGCTGAGGTCGAGGGGCTCCTCGACCGCGGTGACGATCGTGGTGACGTGGTCGGAGACCAGCGCCGGCCAGTCGTCGCGCGGCACGAGGCGGGCGAGCTGCCGCAGGTCGCGCAGGCTGACGTGCAGCCGGTTCGCGCCCTCCAGCAGCATCACCTCGCCGGGCGCGGGCGTGCAGCGGTAGCCGAGGCTCTCGGCGACCAGGACCAGCAGCGAGTCGAGGGTCCCGTCGTCCCAGGGGTCGGGACGGGCATGGCGGCCGCTCATCGCGCACCTCCCGGGGGCGCTTCGAGGGTGAGCGCGCCGGGTTCCGGCACGGCGGGGTGCGGATCTTGCGGGGACTGCGGGGACTCGGCGGCGGCGGTGGAGGCGGTGGAGGCGGTGAGCACGGCGGGGGCGCCGAGCTCGAGGGTCAGCTGGCGGGGGCCGTGCCCGGCGGGCAGCCCGGCCAGCACCGGGACGCCGAGCGGGCCGAGCCGGGCGGCGAACAGCGCGTCGAGCTCGGCGGGGTCGCCGCAGTCGCGCCAGGTGCCGAGCGCCACCCCCGCCGCGCCGTCGAACCAGCCGGACTGCAGGAGCTGGACGAGCATCCGGTCGATCCGGTAGGGCGCCTCGGTGACGTCCTCCAGGAAGACGATGCGGCCCGCCGCGGGCGGCGGCGCGTACGGCGTGCCGGCGAGGGCCGCCAGGAGCGACAGGGTGCCGCCGGTGAGCGGCCCCTCGGCGCGCCCCGGACGCAGGGCGTGCGTGCCCGGCAGCGTGACGGGGCCGCCGAACAGGGCGGCGCGGAGGGCGGCGAGGGTGGCGGCGTCGGGCTCGTCGTCGGCGAGGAGCCCCGCGGGCATGGGGCCGAAGGACGTCGTGACCCCCAGGCGCGTTCCAAAGGCGGCGTGCAGTGCGGTGATGTCGCTGGAGCCGTGCAGTACCTTGGGCGCTCCGGACGCGGCCGAGGCCAGGGCGTCCCAGTCGAGGTGGTCGAGGACGCGGGTGGCGCCGTAGCCGCCGCGCGCGCAGATCACCCCGCGCACGCGGGGGTCGCACCAGGCGGACTGCAGGTCGGCGGCCCGGTCGGCGTCGCCGCCCGCCAGCCGGTGCCAGTCCTCGCGGACCGGGCCGGGCGCGCCGAGGTTGACTCGGTCCAGGGCGTGCTTGCCGACGACGGCGTCAAGGCCGAGGTCGCGCAGCAGCGCGCAGCCGGCCTCCAGCCGGGCGGGCTCGGCGGGGCCGCTGGGCGCGATCACCGCGACCCGGTCGCCGGGGCGCAGCCGCCCGTACCTGCGGGCCTCCCGCGCCCGGCCGCGGTCGCCGGGCATGCCGGTGCCCGGCGCGGCCGGCGGCCCGTCGGCCGCCCCCGCGCGGGCGCCCCCGCTTTTCAACCCGATCCCTCCTCGCACCGCGACGGATAGAGCTTGTCAGGATCCGGACGCCAGTGGAAGAGGCGCCCGGTCACGACCCGCCAACAGATCATCGCCACCAGATAGATCATCGCCCCGTGCCGAGCGCGAGGCCGGCGGGGCGCGGCGGCGCCTCGCCGAGCGGCCGCCGCGGGACCGCGCCGGCCAGCCCATCGTACGGGGTCGGCCCGGTATCGATGATCACCAGCCGGGCGCCGGCCGCGGGCGCCGGGCGCGCCGCCGTGGTGGAGATCCCGGCGCCGGCCGGCACGGCGATCGCGCCGACGTTGGGCAGAAGCTCGGCGAGCGTCGGGGGACCGTCCACCCTGACATGGTAGGTCCCGCGCCGGGTCCGCGTCCGCTCCGGTTAACGCCGGTTAACGGATGGGTATCGGGCCGGCCCTTACGCTGGGTCACGGACCGGCCAGTCCGCAAAAGGTGACAAACTTGCCCTGGTATGAGGTCGACGCCGCACATCCTGGTGGTCAACGGCACCAAGGTCCGCCGCCCGGTGTTCATCCTGGGGGCTCCGCACTCGGGTGCGGAGCTGCTGGCGCGCGCGGTCAAGCGGACCCCCGGCTTCCACCTGACCACGGGCCGGCCCGGCGTGCTGCGCGTCACCTACGCGTTCGCGCGGCAGCCCTCGATCGCCTCGGACCGGGGAAAGGGCGCGGCGCGGGTGCTGCGGGACGCCTACGCCGAGGCGTGGCTGGTCTCGGCGCGGGCCTGTGCGCAGTGCCCGGACGAGTGCCGCGAGCTGGGCGGGCTGCCGCCGCGGCCGCCGGCCCCGCCCGGCATGCCTCCGCCGGAGCCCGGGCCCGCGGAGCCGTGCGCGGACGCGCAGGGCCTGGAGCGGTTCGCCGACGCCTCTCCCGACCTGATCTACAGCGCCGACGTGCTGCTGGACGCCTTCCCCGACGCCCAGCTCGTCCAGGTGATCCGGGACGGCCGGGACGCGGTCGCCGACATGCTCGACGATGAGCGCTGCCTCGCATGGTTCAAGCCGGGCCTGGCCAACCTCGACACGGTGTTCCCCAACCCGTTCTTCGGCGTCGAGGACCACACCGACCGCAACCGCTGGCCGCGCGCCGCCACCGCGGTCAAGTGCGCGCTGCGCTGGCGCGGCTCGGTGCGGCTGAGCGCGAAGCTCCGCCGGCAGGTGCCCGAGGAGCAGCTGCTGACCGTCCGCTACGAGGACCTGCTGGCCAAACCGCGCGCCATCGCGGCGGGCCTGTCGGACTACCTCGACGCGCGCGTGCCCAGGTCGGCGCTGTCGGGCCTGGTGCGGGCGGGGGAGCCCGCCGACGGCGGGGTCGGGTCGTGGCGCGACCGGCTCACCCCCCGGCAGGCCGCGCAGGTCGAGAAGGTCGCGGGGACCGAGCTGCGCAGGCTCGGCTACCGCACCGGCCCGCAGGGCTGACCCCGGCCGGGGCCGGCACCGGCCGGGCCGGGCGCGGTCAGTCGGCGCCCAGCGGCTCGGTCTGCCGCTCCGCGTCCCGCTGGTGGGCGAACTGCGTGCGGTACAGCTCGGCGTACAGGCCGCCCTCCAGCAGCAGCTCCTCGTGCCGGCCGCGCTCGGCGACCCGGCCGCCGTCGATCACCAGGATCTGGTCGGCCTCCCGGATCGTGGACAGCCGGTGCGCGATCACCAGCGAGGTGCGGCCGGCGAGCGCGGTGCGCAGCGCCCGCTGCACGGCCGCCTCGGACTCGGAGTCCAGGTGCGCGGTCGCCTCGTCCAGCACCACCACCGACGGCGCCTTCAGCAGCAGCCGGGCGATCGCGAGGCGCTGCTTCTCGCCGCCCGACAGCCGGTAGCCGCGGTCGCCGACGACGGTGTCCAGGCCGTCGGGCATCTCGGCGACGAGCCCGCCGACGTGCGCGGCCTCCAGCGCGGCGAGGATCTCCTCGTCGGTCGCGTCCGGGCGGGCGTAGCGCATGTTCTCCCGGATGGTGTCGTGGAACAGGTGCGCGTCCTGGCTGACCACGCCGATCTCGGCGCGCAGCGACTCCAGGGTCACGTCGCGGACGTCGGCGCCGCCGATCCGCACCGCGCCGCCGGACACGTCGTACAGGCGCGACACCAGGTGGGTGATCGTCGACTTGCCCGCGCCGGACGGCCCGACGAGCGCGACGAGCTGCCCCGGCTCGGCCCGGAAGTGGACGTCGTGCAGGACCTCCCGGCTCGGCGAGGTGTCGGTGCGGGCGATCGACTCCAGCGAGGCCAGCGACACCTCGTCCGCCGCCGGGTAGGCGAACCGGACGTGGTCGAACTCGATCGACGGCGCCTTCTCGGGACGCGCGGCGGCGGACCCGGCCTCGGCGAGCGGGCGCGCGTCCTCGCGGTCGCGGATCAGCGGCTTGAGGTCCAGCACCTCGAAGACCCGGTCGAAGCTGACGAGCGCGGTCATGACGTCCACGTGGACGTTGGACAGCGCGGTCAGCGGCCCGTACATGCGGGTGAGCAGCGTCGCGAGCGCGACCAGCGTGCCCAGCTGCAGGGTGTCGCCCACGACGAGGTAGCCGCCGACGCCGTAGACCATGGCGGTGGCGAGCGCCGCGACGAGCGTGAGCGCGGTGAAGAAGACCCGCCCGTACATCGCGGCGACGACCCCGATGTCGCGGACGCGGGCGGCGCGGCGGGAGAAGTTCTCCTCCTCCTCGGCGGGGCGCCCGTACAGCTTGGCGAGCATGGCGCCGGCGACGTTGAAGCGCTCGGTCATCAGCGAGCCCATCTCGGCGTCCAGCACCATCTGCTCGCGGCTGACGCGCTGCAGCCGCTTGCCGACCCACTTGGCCGGCAGGATGAAGATCGGGAGCAGCAGCAGCGCGATCAGCGTGACCTGCCAGGACAGGAACAGCATGGTCGCCAGCACCAGGACCAGGCTGATCACGTTGGACACCACCGACGACAGGGTGGTGGTGAGGGCGCGCTGCGCGCCGATGACGTCGTTGTTGAGGCGGCTGACGAGCGATCCCGTCTGCGCCCGCATGAAGAACGCGACGGGCTGCCGCTGGACGTGCGCGAACACCTGGCTGCGCAGGTCGTAGATGAGCCCCTCGCCGATGCGCGCCGAGTACCAGCGCTGGGCGAGCCCGAGCACCGCCTCCACCAGCGCCAGGGCCGCGACGCCGACGGCGAGCCAGATCACGATGTCCTGGCGGCCCGGCTGGATGCCGCTGTCGATGATCGACTTCAGCAGCAGCGGGTTCGCCACGACGATCAGCGCGGCCAGCGAGTTCAGCGCGAGGAAGAGCACCAGCTCGCGCGTGTAGGGCCGGGCGTACCCCGCGATCCGCCCGACGGTGCCGGGCTTGAGCTTCTGCCGGGTGACGGAGCTGTCCTTGCGGAACGAGGCCATCACCTGCCAGCCGTTGCCCGGCATTCCCGGCATTCCCACATCTGCCTCCGGCGTCCCTGCCCTCGGTGCCCCCGGCACCGACGCGATCAAGATCAGCGTAATCAAGTAAGCATCTCAGTATCCGGCGGGCACAACGCCGCCCCGGCCGGCGGGCTTCCCGGCTCCGCTCTCGGCGTAACGGGCCCTGGACAACCCGCCCCGCCGGTGCGACCGTGATCATGATCCCCAGGCTCACACCCCCCAGGAGCCCGCAGATGAAACGACGCCTCCACGGCGCCGCCGGCGCGCTCGCCCTCGCGGCCGCGCTGGCCGCCGCGACCGCCCTCCCGGCGGCGGCGGACGCCCCCGCCGGGGACCCCGCCGCGGCGCGGGGCACGACGCCCCGCCTCACGGTCGCCGACGGCGAGACGCAGCCGGTGTTCTCCCGCGCCGACGCCGTCACCCAGACCGTGACCATCGAGACCACGGCCGACAGCGACCGCGACGGCGTGCGCGACCGCGTCCAGATGCGGATCATGCGCCCGAAGGAGACCGCCACCGCCGGCCTGAAGGTCCCGACGATCCTGGAGGCCAGCCCCTACTGGGCCGGGATCCACAACGTCCCGAACCACCCCGTCGACATCGGCGACGCGTCGGCCCGCTCGCTGACGACCGCGCGGCGCGACCTCGCCGAGGTCTTCCCCGGCTACTACGACAACTACTTCCTCCCGCGCGGGTACGCCGTCGCGAACCTCGACAGCATCGGGACGGGCGGCTCGACCGGCTGCCCGACGTCCGGCGACCGCAGCGAGCAGGCGGGCGCCAAGGCCGCGGTGGACTGGCTGAACGGCCGCGCCCGCGGCTGGGCCCCGGACGGCACCCCGGTGAAGGCGACCTGGTCCACCGGCGACGTGGGGATGATCGGCCAGTCGTACAACGGGACGCTGCCGAACATGGCCGCCGCCACCGGCGTCGACGGGCTGAAGGCCATCGTCCCGATCGCCGGGATCTCCAGCTGGTACGACTACTACCGCGCGAACGGCGGCGTCGTCGCGCCCGGCGGCTACCAGGGCGAGGACCTCGACGTCCTGGCCAAGGCCGTGCTGACCCGCCAGAACCCCGAGGCGTGCGCGAAGGTCATCGAGGACATCGAGGCGACGCAAGACCGCGAGACCGGCGACTACTCCAAGGTGTGGGCCGCGCGCGACTACGTGGGGCAGGCGCGGAAGGTGCGCGCCGCCGTCATGGTCGTGCACGGGCTCAACGACTGGAACGTCAAGGTCAAGAACTCCGTGCAGTGGTGGAACGCGCTCAAGGAGGCGGGCGTCCCGCGCAAGCTGTGGCTGCACCAGGGCAACCACTCGACGCCGTTCCGCTGGCGGGTCGAGGAGTGGCTGCGGCAGACCCACCACTGGTTCGACCGCTACCTGTACGGGATCCGCAACGGGATCGAGCACGAGCCGCGCGTCGACGTCGAGCACGCGGACGGGACGTGGGAGACGGCCGAGGACTGGCCCGTCCCCGGTACCCGCACCGTCCCGATCAGTTTGAACGCCGGACCGTCCGGGCAACCGGGCACCCTCGGCCCGCTGGCCCGTCCCGGGGCGCCGCAGTCGTTCACGGACGCGGGCAAGACCCGCACCGCAGAGCAGCTCCTGGAGGGCCAGGACCGGGCCGATCCGAACCGGCTCGCCTACCTGAGCGGGCCCCTGCCGAGCGCCGTCCGGGTCGACGGCATCCCGTCGGTGTCGCTGCGGGCCTCCCTGGACGGCCGGTCGCCGTACCTGACCGCGCTGCTGGTCGACTACGGGACCGACGCCCGCCCGACCGGCTCCCGCGTCACCACGGCCGAGGAGGTGTGCTTCGGCGAGAGCGTGCCGGGCGACCCCGGCTGCACCTACCGGCAGGAGATGGCGACCCGGACCGCCCCCTACAAGATCATCACCCGGGGGTGGCTGGACGCCCGGAACCGGCACGGAGCCGCCCGCAGCGAGCCCGTCCGGGCCGGGAAGCCCTACACGTTCAAGTGGGACCTCGAACCCACCGACTACACCGTGAAGGCCGGCCACCGGCTCGGCGTGATCCTGCTGTCCACCGACTACGACTTCACGCTGCGCTACCCGGCCGGCACCGAGGTCGCGGTGCGGCCGGGCGTCAGCCGGGTGCTGCTGCCGCTGGCGCGCGGCGGCCGCGAGGCGCTGAAGTAGCCGCGGCGGGGCGGGCCGGGCGTCCCCCGGCCCGCCCCTCGCGCGGCTGTCAGGCTCCGGTCATCCACCGAACATCTCCCGCAGGCGCCCGATCTGCTCGCGGCGCTCGGCGGCGCACTGCTGCTCGAGGGTGTTCTCCGCGGCCTCCCACAGCAGCCGCTTGGTCGCCACGGCCGCGCCGGGGTTCACCGCGAGCAGCGCCTCGGTCAGCTCGCGGACCGCGCCGTCCAGGCCGTCGCGCGGAACGACGATCTCGGCGAGGCCGAGCCGGGCCGCCTCGTCGGCGAGCACCGTCCGCGCCGTCAGGCACAGCTCCAGCGCCCGCCCGATGCCGACGATCTCCACCAGCGGCTTGGTGCCGGTCAGGTCGGGGACGAGCCCGAGCGCGGGCTCCTTCATGCAGAACTTGACGTCGTCGGCGGCGACGCGGATGTCGCAGGCCAGCGCGAGCTGGAACCCGCCGCCGATGGCGTGGCCGTGCACCGCCGCGACCGAGACGATCTCCGGGCGGCGCAGCCAGGTGTAGCCCTCCTGGAGCTCGGCGATGAACCGGTCGGTCGCCTCCGCGTCCGAGCCGTCGGTGAAGCCCTCGCCGTCACCGGAGAACATGCCGAGGTCGATCCCGGCGGAGAAGCACGCGCCCTCGCCCCGCAGCACGACGACGCGCACGCCCGCGGGCAGGGATCGCCCGATCGCGGCCAGGCCTCGCCATGTGTCGAACGTCATGGCGTTGCGCCGCTCGGGCCGGTTCAGGGTGACGGTCGCGACGGCGCCGTCCACCTCCAGGCGGAGCCCGGCCTTGGCCAGATCCGCTCCGGCCAGATCCGCTCCGGCCAGATCCGCTCCGGCCAGATCCGCTCCGGCCAGATCCGCTCCGGCCGGGTCCGTCCCGGACGGGCCCGGCGTCGCCGCCGCGTCGCCCGCCGTGACCGTTTCCGGCCGTCCGGCCGCTGTCGCGTCCCCCACAGGTCTTTCCTTTCGATGAGCGTGCCCCCGCCGGATCGGCGGGGGCATGGCGGGCCCGCCCCGCCGTCCACGGGGCGGGACCCGCTCGCCCGTCCACCGCCGCGACCGAACCCTACTCGGTCGGCCGCGGCGCCGGATCAGGCGGTGCGCTCATCCGGGGGCCGGTGTCCGGTCAGGACTTCTTGCCCCGGGTCGCGCCGCCGCGACCGCGCAGGTTGACGCCGGACTCGGTCAGAATCCGGTGGATGAAACCGTACGAGCGGCCGGTGGCGGCTGCCAGGGCGCGGATGCTCTCACCGGAGTCGTACCTCTTCTTCAGGTCCGCCGCCAGCTTGTCGCGCTCGGCACCGGTCACGCGGGTGCCCTTCTTAAGGGTCTCGGCCACGAGTACCTCCCGTAGTGATGTGGTGACCGCTGCGTTATCCCCCGCCATGATCAGTCATTCCCGGCTGTTCGGCTACCCACTCGGCCAGAAAAGATCTGCGGAAGTCACCGTGCAGGTCACGCGAGCGCCACCAGATCGGCAAACTCGTCACTCCAGATGTCTTCCACACCATCCGGCAGCAAAATCACTCTTTCCGGCGCGAGCGCCTCCACGGCGCCCTCGTCGTGGGTGACCAGGACGATGGCTCCGGCGAACGTCCGCAGGGCGCCGAGGATCTCCTCGCGGCTCGCCGGGTCGAGGTTGTTGGTGGGCTCGTCCAGCAGCAGCACGTTCGCGCTCGACACCACCAGCATCGCCAGCGCCAGCCGGGTCTTCTCACCGCCGGACAGGACCCCGGCGGGCTTGTCGACGTCGTCGCCGGAGAACAGGAACGAACCGAGGATCTTGCGGACCTCCACCGGCGCCATGCCGGGCGCGGCCGACTGCATGTTCTCCAGGACGGACCGGTCGACGTCGAGGGTCTCGTGCTCCTGCGCGTAGTAGCCGATCCGCAGGCCGTGGCCCGGCACCACCCGGCCGGTGTCAGGCTCGTCCACGCCCGCCAGCAGGCGCAGGAGCGTGGTCTTGCCCGCGCCGTTCAGCCCGAGGACGACGACGCGGCTGCCCCGGTCGACGGCCAGGTCCACGTCGGTGAAAATCTCCAAAGATCCGTACGATTTCGACAAACCCTCCGCGGTCAGGGGGGTCCTGCCGCACGGCGCCGGGTCCGGGAAGCGGATCTTGGCGACCTTGTCGGCCTGCCGCTCGCCCTCCACGCCCGCCAGCAGCTGCCGGGCGCGCCGGTCCATCTGCTGGGCCGCCTTCGCCTTGGTCGCCTTGGCGCGCATCTTGTCGGCCTGCGACAGCAGCGCCGACGCCTGCCGCTGCGCGTTGGCCGACTCGCGCTTGCGGCGCCGCTCGTCGGTCTCCCGCTGGTCGAGGTACTTCTTCCAGCCGACGTTGTAGATGTCGATCACGCTGCGGTTGGCGTCCAGGTGGAACACCCGGTTGACGACGGCGTCCAGCAGCTCCACGTCGTGGCTGATCACCACCAGGCCGCCCTGGTGGCCCTTGAGGAAGTCGCGCAGCCACACGATCGAGTCGGCGTCCAGGTGGTTGGTCGGCTCGTCCAGCAGCAGGGTGTCGGCGCCGGAGAACAGGATGCGGGCCAGCTCGACGCGGCGCCGCTGGCCGCCCGACAGCGTGCCGAGCGGCTGGGTCAGCACCCGGTCGGGCAGGCCGAGGCTGGACGCGATCGAGGCCGCCTCCGCCTCCGCGCTGTAGCCGCCGAGCACGTGCAGCCGCTCCTCCAGCCGCCCGTACCGGCGGACGGCCTTGTCCCGCTCGGCGCCCGACGCGGCCGCCATGGCGTCCTCGGCGGCGCGCAGGTCGCGGATCACCTCGTCCAGCCCGCGGGCGGACAGGATGCGGTCGCGCGCCAGCTCGCCGAGGTCGACGCCGCGCGGGTCCTGCGGGAGGTAGCCGATCGTGCCGGAGGACGTCACGGCGCCCTGCGCGGGCAGCGCCTCCCCCGCCAGGACCTTGGTGAGGGTGGTCTTGCCGGCGCCGTTGCGGCCGACGAAGCCCACCCGGTCGCCGGGGTTGACCCGGAACGAGGCGGCCTCGATCAGCAGCCGGGACCCGGCGCGCAGCTCGATGTCTTTCGCGATGATCACAGTGACAGGGCTCCCCTGACGGACGGCTCGGTGGACAGGCGCACGAAACGGCGCGCCGCGCGGTCCATCGACCGTGGGCGCGCCGGGCGCACTGTCAGTTCGGGAGCGGAACCATCCCCTCAGTGTACGGGACCTCCGGAGCGGAGCCCGTCGCGCGGACGGCGGCGGACGGGCGCCCGGAGGGCCGGGGCCGGTCCCGGCCACGGGCCTTCTCGGCGTCACCATGTGTGAACGCTCCGTGCGGGGCCAGGATGAGGGTGGCGGCGTGCGGCGGAACGGCACCGGGGCCCGGCGGTCCCGGCACGAAGGAGTGTGAGTCGGATGACCCAGGTCACCGGAACCGCGCCGGAGGGGACGCCTAACTGGCTCGACATCGGCGTCCCCGACCTCGAGCGCGCGAAGACGTTCTACGGGACGCTCTTCGGCTGGCAGTTCCTGGACGCCGGCCCGGACGCGGGCCACTACAACCTGTGCCAGGTGCGCGGGCAGAACGTCGCCGGGATGATGCGCAATCCCGACGACCAGCCCGACGAGTACTGGTGGTGCGTCTACTTCGCCGCGGACGACTGCGACGGCCTCGTCAAGCGGGCAGCCGACGCGGGCGGCGAGGTCGTCGTCCCCGCCATGGACGTGATGGACCTCGGCCGCATGGCCATCCTCAAGGACCCGCAGGGCGCCCAGTTCGGCCTGTGGCAGGGCCGCGCCCACCCCGGCTCCCAGATCGTCAACGAGCCCGGGTCGTTCGTGTGGAACGACCTCGCGACGCCCGACTCCGGCGCCGCGGGCGCGTTCTACCGGACGCTGTTCGGCTACGACCTGGAGCCCATGCCCGGCGATATGGACTACACCGTCCTGAAGCGCCCCGACGGCCGCTACATCGGCGGCATCGCCGGCGGGTCCGGCGTCGTGGTCGGCGGCGGCAGCGCGGAGGTCCCGTCCTGGACGACGTACTTCGCGGTCGCGGACGCCGACGAGGCGGTCCGCAAGGTCCGGGCGGGCGGCGGCACGGTCGACTCCGAGCCGGCCGACACCCCGTACGGCCGGACGGCCTCCGTCCGCGACCCGTTCGGGGTGCCCTTCAACGTGATGAGGCCGGCGCCCGAGCCCGCGTCGTGACCGCCCTCCGGGGGCCCGCCCGCGCGGGCCCCCGGAGACCGGCCGGCTCAGCTCTGGCGCTCGGCGGCCAGCCGCTGCCCGATCGTGTGGTGCAGCCGCTGCAGCCCGGACGTGCCGACCAGGCCGATCTGGCCTTCGAGGTCGCGCAGCAGGACGTCCTCGTTCATCACGGCCTCGGACGACTGCATCAGCACGGTGCCCTGGCCGGTGAAGTCGAACTGGTGCTCCTCGCCGGACTGGCCGCCGATCCCGAACACCATCCGGGCCGCGCCGAACGCGCCGCGCAGGTAGGAGTGGTCGTAGTGGTGGCAGGGCGAGGGGCAGTCGGCCCAGCCGAGCAGCGCCTGCGGGTCGACGCGGATCGGCGGCTCGACGAAGTGGACGGGCCCGTTGGAGGCCGCCACGAACCGGCCCGTGCCGATCAGCGTCAGGAACCCGGGGATGATCGACTGCTTCAGCTCCAGGCCCGGCTCGAACGCCAGCAGGTTCCCGGCGCGGACGGTGAGGTTCCCCTCCTCCAGGTCGAAGGAGTTGACGTCGAAGCCCCGGTCGGCGAGCAGCAGCTTGCCCTGCCCCTGCGCGACGATCCAGTCCTGGGCGTACAGCGGGGAGTTGAACGTGTGCGCGACCAGGGAGTCCAGCGGGCCCGCCGACAGCGCCTCGAACCTGATCTGCCCGTAGTAGGCGATCATCTTGCCCTTCTGCGCGAACCACTGCCCGTTGAGGTCGACGCTGAAGGCGTAGGGGTTGACGTTGTCGTTGGACGGGAGGCTGTGCGGGTTCCAGGTCCGCGTGCCGAACGTGCTCACTGGTCAGATCTTCCTCTCGCTGGCCTGGACGTAGACGACGCCGGACCCGCTCAGCTCCAGCTGGAAGCCCTCGCCGGAGCCGCGCCCGACGAGGTCGCGCAGGCCCACCGCCGTGGTGAGCTTGTTCTGCACCTGGCCGCGGTGCGCCACGTACGCCTGCGGGTCGACGTGGACGGGCCGCTGCGGCGTGATCGGCAGCTCGATCACGCCGCCGTGCGACAGCAGCGCGCACGCGCCGTGCCCGGTCAGCGTGGTGGTGAACAGGCCCTGCCCGGTGACCGCGCCCCGCACGATGCCGCGCACGCCGCCCTGCTCCCCCATGAACATCGTCCCGACCTGGAGGGTCGCGTCGTGCACGAGGAGGCGGTCGGCCTCGGCGTACAGGGTGTCGGCGCCGTTCAGGTCGATGACGGTGACCTCAAGGCCGCCGTGCCCGAACATGACGCTGCCCTGCCCGGTGACGTGCATCATCGCGCTGCGCTCGCCCGCGACGGCGCGGCCGATGGTGCCGCCGATGCCCTGCCCCGCCGTGGTGGACGGCGCGAACGACACCGGCCCGGTGTAGGCGAGCATGGCGCCGCGCTTGCTGTAGACCTCCCGCCCCGGCCCGATCGGCACCTGGAGCATCTTGGAATTGATCTGCTGGTAACCAGGCATCAGATCTCCAGAACCCCGCCGCGCTCGGCGGGCTGGACGTACACCAGCCCGTGCCCCTGGTACCGGAACTGCACGCTCTCCCCCGATCCCTGGCCGATCACCGTCCGCCAGTTGACGTCGGTGACCACGTCCTGCTGGAGCTGCCCGTGATGGCACACGTAGGCGTGCGGGTCGACGCACAGCGGCGTCTGCGGGGTCACCTCCAGCGCGATCGCCGGGCCTTCGGACAGGACCGCGACCGTGCCGTGCCCGTCCACCTTCGTGGTGGCGAGGCCCTGGCCGGTGCCCATGCCGCGCAGCCCCACGAACTGGACGCCGGTCTGCAGGGCGCCGTCGAGCGCCAGCAGGCTCTCGGACTCCACGTACAGGGTGTCGCCGGTGAGCTGGACGAGCGTGACCTCGGTCGCCTCGCTGGCCAGGTAGACCGTCCCCTGGCCGGTGATCTCCATGAGGGTCATGCCCTCGCCGGCGATCCGCCGCTTGAGGGCCCCGCGCAGCCCCTCGCCGCCCGTCATGCCCTGCCTCTTGAACGCCATCTGGCCCTCGTAGGCGACCATGGAGCCGTTCAGCGCCCGGATGGTCTCGCCGGCGAGGTCGACGGCGAGCACCTTCGAGCCGTTCAATCGAAATTGCGCCACGAAGCGAGAAGATACCGCCCGGCGCGTTGCCGGTCCCGCTCGTGCGCGCATCCGGAAGGATGGGCACCATGTGGATCGCTCCGGAACGCCGCAGTCTCAGCCGGTGGGCCGTGCCGGGTCTCGTCCTGGCCGCCGGCGTGGTGGTCGGGGCCGTGCTCGCCGCCGACGGGCGGTCCGGGACGGCCCTCGTCGCGCTGGCCGCGCTCACGGGATACGCCGGTTACCTGGGCTACCGGCGCAACGAGCCCGCGCTGCCGGTCAGCGACGGGTTCGGGTCCGGCACCCGGGCCCGCGCGCACCTGCGCGCCGCCGCGATGACCGGCGACGTGCTGACCGTCGCGGTGGTCGGCGGCCTGGTCGTCCAGGCGCTGCGCGGCTCCGACATCACCGCCTACGCCTGGCTCGCGGGCGTCGCCGGCGTGACGTACCTGCTGTCCGCCCTCGCCGGGACCCGCAGCCTCTGACCCGCCGGGCCCGGCCGGATCCGGCCGCGCGGACCGGGCGGCCGCGGGCGCCTCACCGAGGGTCGCGCTGAGAGCCGCGCTGAGGGGTCAGTGCGGGCCTGGGCCGCCATCATGCGGATCACGCCCGGAAAGTCCGCCGAGGACCGTTTCCTGGGCGAGGATGGCCGCCTGCACCCGGCTGGCCAGCCCGAGCTTGCCGAGGATACGGCTCACGTGCGTCTTGGTCGTCGTCTCCGCCATGTCGAGGCGCGCCGCGATCTGCCCGTTCGACAGGCCCTCCCCCAGGCACGCGAACACCTCGCGCTCCCTGGGCGTCAGCTCCGCCAGGCCGGGCGCCTCCGCCGGGGCCGCCGGGCGGGACGCGAACGCGCCGATCAGCCGCCGGGTCACGCGCGGGGCGATGATGCCCTCCCCCGCCGCGACCGTCCGGACCGCCTCCACCAGCCGGTCGGCGTCCACGTCCTTGAGCAGGAACCCGGCGGCGCCCGCCCGCAGCGCGCCGAACACGTACTCGTCCATGTCGAACGTGGTCAGCACCAGGACGTCGGTGAACCCGGCAATCTCCCGGGTGGCGCTGATGCCGTCCAGGACGGGCATGCGCACGTCCATCAGCACCACGTCGGGGCGCAGCTCGCGGGCCAGTTCCACCGCCCGCGCCCCGTCCGCGGCCTCGCCGACGACCCGCACCTCCGGGGCGCCGCGCAGGATGAGCACCAGGCCCGCGCGCACCGCCGCCTGGTCGTCGGCGACCAGCACCTCGATCATGACGTCCTCTCCGGTTCCACCGGCAGCTCGGCGTGCACCCGCCAGCGGGCGCCGTCCGGCCCGGCCTCGAACTCCCCGGCCAGCATCACCGCGCGCTCGCGCATCCCGACCAGGCCGCTGCCGCTGCCCGGCAGCCGGGACCCGTCCCGGCCGAGCGGGCTGAGCACGTCGATCACCAGCCGCGGGCCGTACCGCACCCGGACCTCGGCGCGGCCCGGCCCGCCGTGCTTGAGCGCGTTGGTCAGCGACTCCTGGACGATCCGGTAGGCGGCCAGCTCCACCGCCGCGGGCAGCTCCGCCGGCTCCCCCGCGACCTCGAGCGACGCCGCCAGGTCCGCGCGGCCGGTGTGCCGGACGAGCCGGTCCAGCTCGGTGAGCCGCGGGCGGGCGGCCGGGTCCTCGCCGCCGTCGCGCAGCAGCCCGATCATCCGCCGCATCTCGGCGAGGCCGCGCACGCTGTTCTCCCGGATGACCTCCATGGACCGCTCGATCTCCGACCGGTCCAGGTCCCGCACCCGCAGCACCGCCGAGGAGTGCAGCGCCACCGCGCTGAGATGGTTGGCGATCACGTCGTGCAGCTCGCGGGCCATCCGGGCCCGCTCGGCGTTCACCGCGGCGCGCCGGTCCAGCTCGGCCAGCCGCGCCACCTGCTCGGCCCGCCGGTGCTCGGCCTCCGCGCGCCGCCGCTCGGCCTCCGCCCGCCGGCGCTCGGCCTCCGCCCGGTACCGGTGCTCGCGGACCGCCATCGCGGTCAGCACCGGCGCGACCCAGACCAGCCCGGCGACCGCGCCCGCCACCACGCCGGTCGCGACGCCGTCCAGCGCGATCCCGGCCCCGAGCGCGACCAGCAGCGACGCGGCCGCGGTCGCGCCGAGCAGCCACTCGGCCGTCCGGCGCCGGCCGTACAGGCTCGCGGCGTACAGCGCGTCCCCGAAGATCATCGCGGTGGCGAGGCTCGGGCCGAACGCCACGTCGGCGAAGTTGAACGGGGTGGCCAGCGCGAGCCCGGTGAGCGGTGCGGTGCGGCGCAGCGGCATCGCCGCGCACAGCCCCACCAGCGGGACGAGGCGGACCCAGCGCGACGGGTCCCAGCCGCCCTCCCACGTCGAGTAGCCGTGCGCCGCGAGCATCAGCAGCCCGCCGGCCAGCGACAGCACGGCGATCAGGGCGTCCTGGCGCGTGGTCAGCCGTCGGATCCGGTGCACGGACCCATCTCAGCATCCCCGCGGCACCGCCTCGTCCATCCGGGTGAGGATGCCGCGTACATCCTTCGGACGACGCGCGAAACCCTCACCGCAGACGACGTTCGGCGGCACCGCCGCGAGCAGGATGGACACCGTGCTCATCGCCGTCATCGCCGGCTGCGAGATCGGATTCTGGATCGTCCTCGCCGCCGGGCTGCTCGCCCGCTACCCGCTCCGCCTGCGCCGCACCGGCGCGGCCCTGCTGCTGTGCGTCCCGCTGGTCGATCTGGTCCTGCTGGCCGCGACGGCGGTCGACCTGCGCGGCGGGGCGACGGCCGGCACCGCCCACGGCCTCGCCGCCGCCTACCTCGGCTACTCCGTCGCGTTCGGCCACAGCATGGTCCGCTGGGCGGACGAGCGGTTCGCGCACCGCTTCGCCGGAGGCCCGCCGCCGCGCGGCAAGCCGCGGTACGGCGGCGCGCGCACCCGCTACGAGTGGCGCGAGTTCGGCAAGGCCGCCCTCGCGACCGCCATCGCCTGCGGCCTCCTCCTCGCGATGATCGTCATTGTGGGCGACCCCGGCCGCACCGAGGCACTCAACGCCTGGCTGGGGCGCCTGGGCGTCGTCCTGGCGATCTGGTCGATCTGGCCGGTGAGCTACACCCTCTGGCCCGCGAAGCCGAAGGTGCGCGAAGACCGCGCGCCGTGAGGGTGAGGCGCGGCCGCCGCAGGAGCGTCCAGTCGCCGGGGAACGCGCGACGGCCGCGCCCCGGGCGGGGCGCGGCCGTCGCGTGCGGCCCGGGACCGTCAGACGTTGAAGCCGAGGGCGCGCAGCTGGTCGCGCCCGTCGTCGGTGATCTTGTCCGGGCCCCACGGCGGCAGCCAGACCCAGTTGATCTTGACGTCCTTGACCAGGCCCTCCAGCGCGCTGTGGGCCTGGTCCTCGATCACGTCGGTGAGCGGGCAGGCGGCGCTGGTGAGCGTCATGTCCAGGGTGGCGGTCTCGTCGTCGAGGTTCACGCCGTAGACCAGGCCGAGGTCGACGACGTTGATGCCGAGCTCGGGGTCGACGACGTCCTTGAGCGCCTCCAGGACCTCCTCCTCCTGCGGGGTGGTCCCGGCGGTCGCGGGGGTGTCGGTCATGATGCCTCTCCCAGTGCGCGTGCGGTCGCGTCCTTCCACGCCATCCAGGCGAGCAGGGCGCATTTGATCCTGGCGGGGTACTTGGACACCCCGGCGAAGGCGATGGCGTCCTCCAGGACGTCCTCGTCCGGCTCGACGTCCCGGCCGCGGGACTGCATCAGCGCCAGGAACTCCTCGCCGACCGCCATCGCCTCCTTCACGGACTTCCCGATGATCAGGTCCGACATCACCGATGCGCTGGCCTGGCTGATCGAGCAGCCCATGGCGTCGTAGGACACGTCGGCGACCGTGGCGTCCTGGCCGTCGCCGTCCAGGTGGACGCGCAGCGTCACCTCGTCACCGCAGGTCGGGTTGACGTGGTGGGCCTCGCCCTCGAACGGCTCCCGCAGCCCCTTGTGGTGGGGGTTGCGGTAGTGGTCCAGGATGACCTCCTGGTACATCGCCTCCAGCTGCATGTCGTCCCTTCCAAGCCTTTTCTGCCTACAACCGGCCCGCCGCTCAGTGTGTTCCGAAGAACTTCTGGGCGTGCCGTACCCCGTCGGCGAGCGCGTCCACGTCGGCGAGGGTGTTGTAGAGGTAGAACGTCGCGCGGGTGGTCGCCGGGATGCCGAAGCGCCGGCAGATCGGCCACGCGCAGTGGTGGCCGACGCGGACCTCCACGCCCAGGTCGTCCAGGACCTGGCCGACGTCGTGCGGGTGGATGTCCTCGACGGTGAACGACACCGCGCCGCCGCGCGCCTCGGTGGTGCCGGGGCCGATGACGCGCACCCCCGGGATCTCGCCGAGCCGCTCCAGCGAGTAGGCCACCAGGGCCTCCTCGTGGGCGTGCACCCGGTCCATGCCGATCTCGGCGAGGTACTCGCAGGCGGCGCCGAGCCCGACGGCCTGCGCCGTCATCGGCACGCCCGCCTCGAACCGCTGCGGCGGCGGCATGAACGTGGTGCCCTCCATGCGGACGACCTCGATCATGGACCCGCCGGTGATGAACGGCGGCATGGCCTCCAGCAGCTCGCCGCGCCCCCACAGTACGCCGATGCCGGTCGGGCCGAGCATCTTGTGGCCGGAGAACGCCAGGAAGTCGGCGCCGAGGTCGGCGACGTCGACCGGCTGGTGCGGCACCGACTGCGCGGCGTCCAGCAGGACGAGCGCGCCCACGGCGTGCGCCCGCTCGATGATCCGCTTCACCGGCGGGACGGTGCCGAGCACGTTCGACTGGTGCGTCAGCGCGACGATCTTGGTGCGCTCGTTCACCAGGTCGTCGAGGCCGGCCAGGTCGAGGCGGCCCTCGTCGGTGATGCCGAACCAGCGCAGCGTGGCCCCGGTCCGGCGGCACAGCTCCTGCCACGGGACGAGGTTGGCGTGGTGCTCCATCTCCGACACCACGACCTCGTCGCCGGGGCCCACCGCGAACCGCTCGGCCTCCGGGCCGGCGGTCGCCGCGTTGCTCATCGCGTACGCGACGAGGTTGATGCCCTCGGTGGCGTTCTTGGTGAACACGATCTCGGCCGGCGTCGCGCCGATGAACCGGGCGATCGACGCGCGGGCGCTCTCGTACGCCTCCGTCGCCTCCTCGGCGAGCAGGTGCGCCCCGCGGTGCGGGGCCGCGTTGTGCCGCTCGTAGAACTCCCGCTCGGCGTCCAGCACCCGGACGGGCTTCTGCGACGTCGCGCCGGAGTCGAGGTACACCAGGGGGCGCCCGCCGCGGACCGTGCGCCGCAGCAGCGGGAAGTCCTTCTTCAGCTCCTCGGGCAGCAGGGCCGCTCCCCGCGGCGCGGCGGTCCCCCGGCCCGCTTCGCTCGCGGTCATAGCGAAGCGCCCGCCTTCACGTACTTCTCGTAGCCCTGCTCCTCGAGCTCGTCGGCGAGCTCGGGGCCGCCCTCGGCGACGACGCGGCCGGCGGCGAACACGTGCACGAAGTCGGGCTTCACGTACCGCAGGATGCGGGTGTAGTGGGTGATCAGCAGGACGCCGGTGTCGCCGGAGGCGAACCGGTTCACGCCCTCGGAGACGACCTTGAGGGCGTCGACGTCCAGGCCGGAGTCGGTCTCGTCCAGGACGGCGACCTTCGGCTTGAGCATCTCCAGCTGCAGGATCTCGTGCCGCTTCTTCTCACCGCCGGAGAAGCCCTCGTTCAGGCTGCGCTGCGCGAACGCCGGGTCGATGGACAGCGCGTCCATCGCCTGCTTCATCTCCTTGGAGAACTCGCGGAGCTTCGGCGCCTCGCCGCGGACGGCGGTCACGGCCGAGCGCAGGAAGTTCGACACCGACACGCCCGGCACCTCGACCGGGTACTGCATCGCCAGGAACAGCCCGGCGCGGGCGCGCTCGTCCACGGACATGGCGAGGACGTCCTCGCCGTCCAGCGTGACGGTGCCCGACGTCACCTCGTACTTGGGGTGCCCGGCGACCGCGTAGGCCAGGGTGGACTTGCCCGAGCCGTTCGGCCCCATGATGGCGTGGGTCTCGCCGGCCTTCACGGTCAGGTCGACCCCGCGCAGGATCTCCTTCGCCCCGTCGGAGCCGTCGCCGACGGAGACGTGGAGGTCGCGGATCTCTAGCGTGGCCATAGTGCGTGTAGTCCTTCGTAATGGGGTCAGGCGTCGCCGAGCGAGACGTAGACGTCCCCGCCCTCGACCTTGACCTTGTAGGTGGCGACCGGCTGCGTGGCCGGCGGGTTGGTGGGCTTGCCGCTGCGCAGGTCGAAGCAGGACCCGTGCAGCCAGCACTCGATGGTGCCGTTGTAGACCTCGCCCTCGGAGAGCGAGACCTCGGCGTGCGAGCAGATGTCGTTCAGCGCGTAGACGTCCTCGCCGCTGCGCACGATGGCGACCGGCGTGTCGTCGATCTCGACGCCGAGGGCCCCGTCGGCCGGGACCTCCTCCAGCGCGCACACCTTGACGAACCCCTGCCCTCCGGGCGTCGCGGGCGCGGTCATCGCTCGCCCGCCCTGACGTCCAGCTCCTCCTCGATGGCCTCGCGGACCTTGTCGCGGACCTCGGCGACCTCGATCCGGTCGACGAGCTGGCCGAGGAAGCCCCGCACGACCATGCGGCGCGCGTCGTCGAAGGTGATGCCGCGCGCCTGGAGGTAGAACAGGTGCTCGTCGTCCAGCCGGCCGGACGCCGAGGCGTGCCCGGCGCCGGCGACCTCGCCGGTAAGGATCTCCAGGTTCGGCACCGAGTCGACCCGCGTGCCGTCGGTGAGGACGAGGTTGCGGTTCAGCTCGTAGGTGTCGGTGCCCTCCGCCTCCGCGCGAATGATCACGTCGCCGATCCAGACGGCGTGCGCGTCCTGGTCCTGCAGGGCGCCGCGGTAGTCGACGCGGCTGCGGCAGTGCGGCACGGTGTGGTCGACGAGGAGGCGGTGCTCCAGGTGCTGGCCGCCGTCGACGAAGTACACGCCGTACAGCTCGGCGTCGCCGCCGGGCCCGTCGTAGGACACCGACGGCGAGATCCGCACGACGTCGCCGCCGAGCGAGATGTTGTGCGAGACGAACCGGGCGTCGCGGCCGAGCCGGGCGTGCTGGTGCGACACGTGCACGGCGCCGTCGGCCCAGTCCTGCAGGCTGATCACCGAGAGCCGGGCGCCGTCGCCGACGACGAACTCGACGTTGTCGGCGTAGGTCGCCGGGCCGCGGTGGGTGAGCACGACGGTCGCCTCGGCGAACGGCTCCACGATGACGGTGGTGTGCCCGTAGGCGGCGGCGGAGCCGTCCTCGCCGCGGCGCCGCAGGACGGTCGGCGCCGAGGCGACGGCCTCCTTCGGGACGGTCACGACGACGGCCTCGGTGAAGGAGTTCCACGCCTGGGCGCTGACCCGGTCGGCGGGCACGTAGGACTTGCCGATCCGCGGGTCGTCGCGGCCGACGGTCTCCACGGTGACCTCGGGGGCCGCCTCGGCCTCCGTGACGACCTTGCCGCCCTCCTCGGCGGTGCCCTTGTGCAGGCCGCGCAGGCGGCGCAGCGGGGTGAACCGCCACTCCTCCTCGCGGCCGGTCGGCACGTCGAAGTCGGCGACGTCGTAGGACGCCTTCTCGTGCAGCGTCGAGAGAGGCCTGGTGTCGAGCCCCATCAGCCGACGGCTCCTTCCATCTGCAGCTCGATCAGCCGGTTCAGCTCGAGGGCGTACTCCATCGGCAGCTCCCGCGCGATGGGCTCGACGAACCCGCGCACGATCATCGCCATCGCCTCGTCCTCGGTGAGCCCGCGGCTCATCAGGTAGAACAGCTGCTGCTCCGACACCTTGGAGACGGTGGCCTCGTGGCCCATCTCCACGTCGTCCTCGCGGACGTCGACGTAGGGGTAGGTGTCGGACCGGCTGATCTGGTCGACCAGCAGCGCGTCGCACTTGACGGTGGACTTGCTGTGCTCGGCGCCCTCCTGGATCTGCACCAGCCCGCGGTAGGACGTGCGGCCGCCGCCGCGCGCCACCGACTTGGAGATGATGCTGCTGGAGGTGTTCGGCGCGGCGTGCACCATCTTGGCGCCGGCGTCCTGGTGCTGATCCTCGCCGGCGAACGCGATCGACAGGGTCTCGCCCTTGGCGTGCTCGCCGAGCAGGTAGACGGCCGGGTACTTCATGGTGACCTTGGAGCCGATGTTGCCGTCGACCCACTCCATGGTGGCGCCCTCGTAGGCGACGGCGCGCTTGGTCACCAGGTTGTAGACGTTGTTGGACCAGTTCTGGATGGTCGTGTAGCGGACGCGGGCGTCCTTCTTCACGACGATCTCCACGACGGCGGAGTGCAGCGAGTCCGACTTGTAGATCGGGGCGGTGCAGCCCTCGACGTAGTGGACGTAGGAGCCCTCGTCGGCGATGATCAGCGTCCGCTCGAACTGGCCCATGTTCTCGGTGTTGATCCGGAAGTAGGCCTGCAGCGGGATCTCGACGTGCACGCCCGGCGGGACGTAGATGAACGAGCCGCCCGACCAGACCGCGGTGTTGAGCGCGGCGAACTTGTTGTCGCCGACCGGGATCACCGAGCCGAAGTACTCCTGGAAGATCTCCGGGTGCTCGCGCAGGCCGGTGTCGGTGTCGACGAAGATGACGCCCTTCTCCTCAAGGTCCTCGCGGATCTTGTGGTAGACGACCTCCGACTCGTACTGCGCGGCGACGCCGGCGATGAGGCGCTGCTTCTCCGCCTCGGGGATGCCGAGCTTGTCGTAGGTGTTCTTGATGTCCTCGGGCAGTTCCTCCCAGGACGCGGCCTGCTGCTCGGTGGAGCGCACGAAGTACTTGATGTTGTCGAAGTCGATGTCCGACAGGTCCGAGCCCCAGGTGGGCATCGGCTTCTTGCTGAACAGCCGCAGCCCCTTGAGGCGGAGGTCGAGCATCCACTCGGGCTCGTCCTTCTTGCCCGAGATGTCGCGGACGACGTCCTCGTTCAGGCCGCGTCGCGCCGAGGCGCCGGCCTCGTCGGGGTCGGCCCAGCCGAACTTGTACCTGTCCAGCCCCTCGAGTTCGGGGTGGGCTGCCGTAGTCATAGGGAGGTCCCTCCGGACTCCTCGTCACTGATCTGTGTGTGCTCGGGGGCGTCCCCCGCGTTCCCCGCGTCCCCCGCGCCGCCGCCGGGGGCGGTGCCCGCGGCGGGACCGCCGTCCCCGTCCGCCCCGCACAGGGAGCGGGAGCTGACGTGGGTGGTGCAGATCCCGTCGCCGTGGGCGATCGTGGCCAGCCGCTGCACGGGGGTGCCGAGCAGGCGGCTGAACGCCTCCGTCTCGGCCTCGCACAGCTGCGGGAACTCCGCGGCGACGTGCGCGACCGGGCAGTGGTGCTGGCACAGCTGCTCGCCGCCGCCCGGCTGGGGCGCCTTCGCGGCGGCGGCCGCGTAGCCGTCGCCCGACAGCGCCTCGGCGAGCGTGCGGACCCGCTGCTGCGGCGGCGCGTCCTGCACGACGGGGCGGTAGCGCCGCTCCAGGTCGGCGATCTGCCGCCGGGCGAACTCGGCGACCGCGTGCTCGCCCGCCGTGTCGGCGATGAACCGCAGCGCGCTGGTCGCCAGGTCGTCGTAGGCGTGCACGAACGCGCTGCGCCCGGCGTCGGTGATGGCGAACCACTTGGCGGGCCGGCCCCGGCCGCGCCGGGTCTGCGGCACCCGCGCCTTGCGGACCTCGATCATCCCCTCGGCCAGCAGCGCGTCCAGATGCCGGCGGATCGCGGCCGGCGTGAGGCCGACGCGTTCGCCCAGCGTGGACGCCGTGACCGGGCCGTGCTCGAGGATCAGCCGGGCCACCCGGGCGCGCGTGTCGCGCTCGGTGTGACCGGCGGACGACGGCACGCCGGAAGGCCGCGCGGGGGCGGTCCGGGCGCTCGTCTGATCCTCGCTCACGTATTTCACAACATCAGTGTGCCGTAATTACTTCCCCCGAAACACCGGATCGCCGATGTCGTAGCTCACGCAGGTAAGCCTTACCTAACCTGCGGTTTCTCGCCGCTGACCGGAACCGCCGCCCCGCGCGGCAGCAGCAGCACCGGGCACGGCGCGGCCCGCAGGATCTTGCCGGAGCTCTCCCCCAGGAAGACCTTGCGCAGCGGCGCGTCGTGGCCGGACAGGCAGGTCAGTATCTCGCCGTGCAGCATATCGACGGTGCCGAGCGTCTTGGCGATGTCGGTCCCGATCGCCGTGACCCGCTCCACCGGCGTCCCGCCGCCGAACAGCCCGGCGGCGTAGCGCAGGTCCTCCTCGGCCTGGGCGAGCTGGCGGTCCAGGACGCCGCCGGGCACCCGGAACCGGGCCGCGAGGCCGGGCGGCCTCAGCACGAGGGTGAGCAGCCGCAGCTCCACGCCCAGCCGCTCGGCGATCGCGGCGGCGGCCGACAGCGGCCCCTCGGCGTCCGGCGGCCCGTCGGCGCCCCGGCGCCGCAGGTAGGCGACCGTCATCCGGGAGAACCGGCGCGGCGGGTGCGCCGCGTAGCCGCGCGGCGCCAGCATGACCGGGACGGGCGAGCCGTGCAGCAGCTGGTCGGCGGTGCTGCCGACGGCGACCCTGCCGCGCCGGCCGCGCGGCGCCGAGCCCGCCACGATGAGGTCGGCGCCGGTGTCCTTGGCGACCTCGATCAGGCCGCGGCCGCTGCCCCGGTGGGCGTGGACCCGCGGGGTGACGTCCCGCCGCGGGACGCCGAACTCCGCCAGCCGCGCCAGGGCCGCGTCGAGGGCCTCGTCCGCCTGACCCTTGAGGTAGGCGACCCATTCGGCGTCCACCGCGCCCGGCCCGGGGGTGGGCCACGGCGGCGGGTGCACGTGCACGGCCGTCAGCGGCGCCCTCATGGTCCGGGCGAGCAGGGCCGCCAGCGCGAGCGCGTCGTCACCGCGCTCGTCCGGCGCGTAGCCCACCAGCACCCGCATGCCGTCGGCGGCGTTCTCACGAGCGTTCATCAGAGCCCCTTTCGGGCGGGGTCGCGGGGCGGTCCGGCCGCCAGGCGGGAATGGCGGCGCCCGTACAGGAAGTAGGCGGCCAGGCCCACGGCGGTCCACAGGGCGAACACCGTCCACGTCACCCCGCCGAGGCCGACCATCAGGTACACGCAGAACCCGACGCCGAGCAGCGGCGTCACCGGGAACAGCGGGGTCCGGAAGCTGCGCGGCAGGTCGGGTTGGGTGCGGCGCAGCACGATGACGCCGACGCTGACCAGCGCGAACGCGAACAGCGTGCCGATGCTGGTGGCATCGACGAGCCGGCCGAGGGGGACCACGGCGGCCAGGACCCCGATGAACACCGCCACGATCAGGGTGTTGGCGACGGGCACCCGGCGGGCGGGGCTGACCTTCTGGAAGACGTCCGGGACGAGCCCGTCCCGCGACATCGCGAACAGGATGCGGGTCTGCCCGTACATGACGGTCAGCACGACGCTGGCGATCGCGATCACGGCGCCCAGCGCGAGGACCATCGACGGCCAGGACTTCCCAGTCGCCACGTCCAGCACCTCGGCGAGGGACGCCTCCGCGCCGCTGACCTCGAACCTCTCCCAGTGCATGGCGGCGACGGCCGCGAGCCCCACCAGCACGTAGAGCACCGTGACGATCAGCAGCGACAGGACGATCGCGAGGGGCAGGTCGCGGCGCGGGTTCCTGGCCTCCTCGCCGGCGGTGGAGGCGGCGTCGAAGCCGATGTAGGAGAAGAACACCTTGCCGCCCGCGGCGCTGATCCCGGCCCAGCCCATGGGCGTGAACGCGCTGAGGTTGCCCGACTCGAACGCGGTGAAGGCGACCGCGCAGAAGAACAGCAGCACGCCGATCTTCAGGAAGACCATGACCGTGTTGGCGGTGGCGCTCTCCGAGGTGCCGCGCAGGAGCAGCAGCGTGGCGAGCACGACCACGACGACGGCGGGGATGTTGACGAGGCCGCCCTCCCCCGGCGGGCCGCTGACGGCGTCGGGGATCGTGAACCCGAACGCGGCGTCGAAGAACGCGTTGAGGTAGGAGCCCCAGCCGACCGCGACCGCCGACACCGACACCGCGTACTCCAGCAGCAGGCACCAGCCGCACACCCACGCGACCAGCTCGCCGAGCGTGGCGTAGGAGTAGGAGTAGGACGAGCCGGACACCGGGATCGTCCCGGCCAGCTCCGCGTACGACAGGGCGGAGAACAGCGCGGTGACGGCGGCGAGGACGAAGGACAGCACGACCGCCGGGCCGGCCAGCGGCACCGCCTCGCCGAGGACGACGAAGATGCCGGTGCCGAGGGTCGCGCCGACGCTGAAGAAGGTGAGCTGGAGCAGGCTCATCGTGCGCTTCAGCTCGCCGCCCTCGCCCTGCCCGCCCTCGGCGACGATCCGGTCGACGGGCTTGGTCCGCAGCAGGCTGCGGGCGAACGACGGCGCCTCCGGCGCCGTTCCGGCCGTCACGGCTCCTCCCCGGTCACAGCGTGCTCTCCAAGGGCCAGGTGGCGTTGGGGGTGACGATGGTGCCCGCGGTGCCCTCCAGGATCTCCACGCACTGGTCCAGCAGCCCGATCGCGGCCATGTCGCCGGTCCGCTCCACGAAGCTCGCGGCCGCCGCCACCTTGGGGCCCATGGACCCGGCCGGGAAGTCCTCGGCGCGCAGCTCGTGCGGGGTGGTGTGGGCGATCTCCTCCTGCTCCGGGGTGCCGTAGCCGCGCATCACCCGGGGCACGTCGGTGAGGATCAGCAGCGCGTCGGCGTCCATGCTCTCGGCGAGGAGCGACGCGGTGAGGTCCTTGTCGATCACCGCCTCGACGCCCTCCAGCCGCCCGACGTCGTTGCGGACCACCGGCACACCGCCGCCGCCCGCGCAGACCACCACGGTGCCGAGCCGCACCAGCTCCCTGATCAGCCGGGTCTCGATCACCCGCTGCGGGCGCGGGGACGGCACGACGCGGCGCCAGCCGTCCCCGTCCTGGCGGACGGTCCAGCCGTACTCGGCGGCGAGCTTCTCCGCCTCGTCCCGGTCGTAGACCTGCCCGACGAACTTGGCCGGGTCCGCGAAGGCCGGGTCCACCGCCGACACCAGCGTCTGGTTGATCATCGCGACGACCTGGCGGCCCGGCAGCGCGTTCTGCAGCGACTGGAGCATCCAGTAGCCGATCATGCCCTGGGTCTCGGCGCCGATGGTGTCCAGCGGGTACGGCCGGGTCAGGCCCGGGTCGTTGACGCTCTCCAGCGACAGCACCCCGACCTGCGGGCCGTTCCCGTGCGTGACGATCAGCTCGTGCGTGCGGGCCAGCGGCGCCAGCGACCGCACCGCGCGGTCCACGTTGGCGCGCTGCGGCGCGGCGTCGGGCGTCTCCCCCCGCCGCACCAGCGCGTTCCCCCCGAGCGCGACGACCACGCGCATCCGCTCCCCCTCACCCGCCCGGCCCCCCGAGCGTCGCGACCATGACCGCCTTGATGGTGTGCATCCGGTTCTCGGCCTCGTCGAAGACGATCGAGGCGGCGGACTCGAACACCTCCTCGGTGACCTCCAGCTCCGCCAGGCCGGTCTTCCGGTAGATCTCCTCCCCCACCGCGGTCTCCCTGTTGTGGAAGGCGGGGAGGCAGTGCATGAACTTGGCGCGGGGGTTGCCGGTGGCCCGCATGACCTCGGCGTTCACCTGGTAGGGCGTGAGCAGCGCGATGCGCTCGTCCCACACCTCCTTGGGCTCGCCCATCGACACCCACACGTCGGTGAGGACGAAGTCGGCGCCCCGGACGCCCTCGGCGACGTCCTCGGTGAGGACGATGTCCGCCCCCGTACCGGCCGCCACGGCCATCGACGGCCGGACGACCGTCTCCTCGTCCGGCCACAGGGCGTACGGCGCCACGATCCGCACGTTCATGCCGAGCAGCGCGCCCGCGGCCACGTAGCTGTGGCCCATGTTGTTGCGCGCGTCGCCCAGGTAGGCGTAGGTGACGTCCCGCAGGGGCTTGTCGCTGTGCTCGCGCATGGTGAGCATGTCCGCGAGCATCTGCGTGGGGTGCCACTCGTCGGTCAGCCCGTTCCACACGGGGACGCCCGCGTACTCGGCGAGTTCTTCGACGAGCCTCTGGCTCGACCCCCGGTACTCGATGCCGTCGTACATCCGCCCCAGGACGCGGGCGGTGTCCTTCATCGACTCCTTGTGGCCGATCTGGGCGCCGCTGGGGTCGAGGTAGGTGACGAGGGCGCCCTGGTCGTGCGCGGCGACCTCGAACGCGCAGCGCGTCCGGGTGGAGGTCTTCTCGAAGATCAGCGCGATGTTCCGCCCGGTCAGCGCCGGGGTCTCGGTGCCGGCGCGCTTGGCGGCCTTCAGCTCGGCGGCCAGGCCGAGCAGGGACCCGAACTCCTCCGGCGTGAGGTCGAGCTCCCTGATGAGGCTGCGGCCGCGCAGGTCGAGCGCCAATTCCGGTCTCCGAGGGTCGTGCCGCGGGCGGCGTGCGTACGGTGGTCGTCAGGCGGTGGTCGTCAGGCGTCCCGGACGAGCGGGCAGGTCATGCAGCGCGGGCCGCCGCGGCCCCGGCCGAGCTCGCTCCCGCGGATCGTGATGACCTGGACGCCGTGCCGGCTCAGCTCGTTGTTGCTCGTCGCGTTGCGCTCGTAGGCGACGACGACGCCGGGCGCGACGGCGAGCACGTTCGCGCCGTCGTCCCACTGCTCGCGCTCGGCGGAGAACACGTCCTGCTTCGGGACGATGACCTTGATGTCGTCCAGCCCGAGCGCGGCGGCGATCGCCCGGTGCATGTCCTCCGCCGGGTGATCGGTGATCTTCAGCTCCTTCTCGGTGTCGCCGGGCTCGACGGTGTGCGACGGCAGCATGCCCATCCCGGCGTAGGCGGTGAACACGCCGTGGTCGACCATCGTCATGACCGTGTCCAGGTGCATGAACGCCCGCCGGTGCGGCATCCGCAGCGCCACGATCCGGGTGCACGACCCGGCGGCGAACAGCGACTGCGCGAGCATCTCGACGGCCTGCGGCTGCGTCCGCTCGCTCATCCCGACCAGCACGGCGCCGTTCCCGATGACCAGGACGTCGCCGCCCTCCAGCGTCGCCGGGGCCATGGCCCTCCCGCCGCTCCACACGTGGAAGCCGCCCTCGGCGGGCCGGTCGTAGCCGGCGGCGAACAGCGGGTGCCAGCGGTAGACCGCCTCCATGTGCACCGTCTCGCGCATGCGCGCCTTCTTGCGCATGGTGTTGATCGAGACGCCGTCGTAGATCCAGCAGGAGGTGTCGCGGGTGAACAGGTGGTTCGGCAGCGGCGACAGGATGAACCCGTCCATCGGGATGGAGTGGAACGCGATGGACGCCGGCGCGGGCATCCGCTCCAGCATCTCGCGCTTGGTGATGCCGCCGATGAGGTAGGACGCCAGCTCGTCGACCTCCATCGCGTCGAGGAGGTTGCGGATGGCGTCGGTGGCGAGCGGGCCGAACCAGCGCGGGTCGATGACGGCGTCCAGGATGTGCTTGCGCGCCTCCGGGATGCCGACCGTCTCGCTCAGCAGGTCGTTCAGCAGGTGGGTGCGTACGCCCTCGGCCCGCAGGACGTCCTCGAACTCCTCGTGCTCCTCGACCGCGCGCCGCACCCACAGCACGTCGTCGAACAGCAGCCCCGCGGCATTGGACGGGGTGAGCCGCTTCAGCGACAGCTCGGGCCGGTGCAGCAGCACCTCCCGGAGCCGGCCGGCCTCCGAGTCAACGTGGAACATCCGCACCTCCGCCGAGCGCGGCCCCCGTGCCGCGCGCCCCCCGGCCGCCGGACCCGGCCGGCGACAGGTCCGCGATTCCCGCGCTCGGCCTCGCGAAACTCGGCCCGCTCCGACCCGCGGGCTTTACCCGACCTTCACCCGCCCGGCCGCCGGGGGCCCGCGCGAAGCTGCCGGGCCCCGGACCTAGACTCGTCCGCATGACACCCCCGGGAGGCGGCAGGGACGACGCCGTCGAGCTGCGCTCGCTGGTGAAGCGCTACGGGACGGCCGGCCGGGAGCGGCGGGCCGTGGACGGGCTGTCCTTCAACGCCGCCCGGGGCGCCGTGACCGCGCTGCTCGGCCCGAACGGCGCGGGCAAGACCACCACGATCGAGATCTGCGAGGGGTTCCGGCGGGCCGACTCGGGCACCGTCCGCGTCCTCGGGCTCGACCCGGCCGCCGACGCGCGGGCGCTGAAGCCCCGCGTCGGCGTGATGCCGCAGTCGGGCGGCGTGCCGGGCACGGCCCGCGCCGGGGAGTTCCTGGACCTCGTCGCCTCCTTCCACGCGACGCCGCTCGGCACCGGCGCGCTGCTGGAGCGGCTCGGCCTCACCGAGCACGCCCGCACCCCGTTCCGCCGCATGTCCGGCGGGCAGCAGCAGCGGCTCTCCCTCGCCGTCGCCATCGTCGGGCGGCCCGAGCTGGTGTTCCTCGACGAGCCCACCACCGGCCTCGACCCGCAGGCGCGGCACGCCACCTGGGACCTCATCGGCGACCTGCGCGCCGCCGGGGTGTCGGTGGTCCTCACCACCCACAACATGGAGGAGGCCGAGCGCCTCTCCGACCACGTCGTCATCGTCGACCACGGCAAGGTCGTCGCCGAGGGCGCCCCCGAGGTGCTGACCGGCGCCGAGCGGCAGCTGCGGTTCCGCGCCCGGCCCGGCCTCGGCCTCGACGAGCTGCTCGCGGCGCTGCCCGCCGGGAGCGCCGCCAAGGAGTCGCCCGCCGGGCACTACCTGATCGAGGCCGACGTGCGGCCCGAGCTGCTCGCCACCGTCACCGCCTGGTGCGCCTCGCACGGCGTCATGACCGAGGACCTGCGGATCGAGCGCCGCACCCTGGAGGACGTCTTCCTCGAACTGACCGGACGGGAGCTGCGCGCATGACCGCACCGCTGGACCTGTCCCCCGCGCCGGGGACCGTGCCGCTGCCGCGGATGGTCCTGTCGCAGGCGCGCTACGAGGTCCGCACCGTGCTGCGCAACGGCGAGCAGCTGCTGCTGACGCTGATCATCCCGGTGGTGCTGCTCGTCCTGTTCGGCGCCACGTCCCTGCTCGACCTCGGCGCGGGCCGCCGGGTCGACTTCCTCACCCCCGGCATCCTCGCGCTCGCGGTGATGTCCACGGCGTTCACCGGGCAGGCGATCGGCACCGGGTTCGAGCGGCGCTACGGCGTGCTCAAGCGGCTCGGCGCCACCCCGCTGCCGCGCGGCGGGCTGATCGCCGCCAAGACCGCCGCCGTCCTCGCCGTCGAGGCGGCGCAGGCCGCGGTGATCTGCGCGGTGGCGCTGGCGCTCGGCTGGAGCCCGCACGGCGACCCCGGCTCGGTGGTCGTCCTGCTGCTGCTCGGCACCGCCGCGTTCTCCGGGTTCGGGCTGCTCATGGCCGGGACGCTGCGCGCCGAGGCCACCCTCGCCGCCGCGAACCTGGTCTACGTCCTGCTGCTCGCCGTCGGCGGCGTGGTGTTCCCGCTGGACAAGTTCCCCGGCCCGGTCCGCGACGCCCTGGAACTGCTGCCGATCTCGGCGCTCGCGGGCGGGCTGCGCGACGTCCTGCGGGACGGCGCCGCGCTCCCCGGGCAGCCCCTGCTCGTCCTCGCGGTGTGGGCCGTCGCCGGACTCGCCCTCGCCGCCCGCTTCTTCCGCTGGGAGTGATCGTTGGCACTCGCTGAGGCGCCCGGCTCGATCGGCGGCGCGGGCCGCGCGCACGGCCTCGTCCGCGCGCTGTCCCCGGCCTCGGTCCCGCCGCCCGCGCTGATCCTGCTCGGCATCGTGTCGGTGCAGGTCGGGGCCGGGCTGGCCAAGCACCTGTTCGAGCGGCTGCCGCCGACGTCGGTGGTGTCGATCCGGCTGCTGGCCTCGGCGCTCGTGCTGGGCTTCCTGGCCCGCCGGGCGCTGCTGCCGGTGCTGCGCGGGCACTCGTGGACGAGCCTGGCGGTCGTCGCCGGCTACGGCGTCTCCCTGGCCGGGATGAACTTCGCGTTCTACCAGTCGCTGTCGCGGATCCCGCTGGGCGTGGCGGTGACGATCGAGTTCCTCGGCCCGCTGTCGGTCGCCATCGCCGGCTCCCGGCGCCCCCGCGACCTGGTCTGGGTGGCGCTCGCGGCGGCCGGGGTGCTCATGCTCGCCCGCGGCGGCGGCGACCTGGACCTCATCGGCATCGGGTTCGCGCTGCTCGCCGCCATCGGCTGGGCCGCCTACATCCTGCTCACCGCCGCCACCGGGCGGCGCATCCCCGGCACCACCGGGCTCGCGCTGGCGAGCATCGTCGGCACGCTGGTGATGCTGCCGGGCGGTCTCGCGGCGGGCGTCGCCGCGGGCGGCGGCGCGCTGCTCGACCCGACGCTGCTGCTGATCGGGCTCGGCGTCGGGCTGCTGTCGTCGGTCATCCCGTACTCGCTGGAGCTGGAGGCGCTGCGCCGGGTGCCCGCCCGCGTCTTCGGGATCCTGATGAGCCTGGAGCCCGCCGTCGCGGCGCTCGTCGGGCTGGTGGTGCTCGGCGAGGTCCTGTCCGCGCGGCAGTGGGTCGCGGTCGGCTGCGTCATCGTCGCGTGCGCCGGGGCGACCCGCGGGCGGAAGGATCCGCCGGAGGCGCCGGAGGCCTGAGCGGTGGCGGGCGCGTGTGGCAGGGTGGAAAGATCAGGTGGACAGACCGAACCGAGAGGAGCCGCCGTGATCGGCCGGACCGAGGACCAGGGCATCCCGCCGGAGTTCTTCGAGGCGGGCTCGGCCTCGTTCGTCGACTTCCTGAGCGTCCACTCCCCCGAGCTGCTCCCGGTCAACCGGGTGCCGGAGGGCGACGCCCCGGAGCTGCCGCACGGCACGACCGTCCTCGCACTGGAGTTCCCGGGCGGCGTCATGATGGCCGGCGACCGGCGAGCGACGCAGGGCAACCGCATCGCCTACCGGGAGCTCGACAAGGTGCAGCGCGCCGACGAGTACTCCGCGGTCGCGTTCGCCGGGACGGTCGGGCTGGCGCTGGAGATGGTGCGGCTGTTCCAGGTCGAGCTCGAGCACTACGAGAAGATGGAGACCGTCCCGCTGTCGCTGCCGGGCAAGGCCCGCCGGCTGGGCGCCGTCATCCAGGCCAACCTCGCGCAGGCGCTGCAGGGCCTCGCCGTCGTGCCGCTGTTCGCCGGCTACGACCCCGACACGGCCGAGAGCCGCATCTACACCTACGACATCACCGGCGCCCCGCAGGAGGCCCGCGACTTCCACGCGGACGGGTCCGGCTCCCCCTACGCGCTGGGGGCGCTGAAGAAGCTGTACCGGCGCGACCTGTCCCTGGAGGACGCCGCCACCGTGTGCGTCCAGGCCCTGTACGACGCGGCCGACGACGACACCGCCACCGGCGGGCCCGACCCGTCCCGGCGGATCTACCCGACGGTCGCGGTCGTCACCGGCGACGGCTACCGGCGCCTGCCCGAGGACCAGGTCTCCGCGATCGCCGACGAGGTCGTCCGCGGCCGGATGGACAGCCCCGGCGGGCCGACCGCGCCCCTGCGCTGAACACCGGACGGCACCGCGCCGGGTCCCGTGCGGGCGCCGGGCTGAGCACGGGAAACGTCGTACCCCCCGCCTAGACTCGGCCGTATGGCACGCGCTAACGACGAGGCCGCCGCGCTCATCCAGGAGCTGGCCGACCTGCTGTCCATCACCGGTGGTGACGCCTTCAAGATCAGGGCGTACGAGAAGGCGGCGCGGGCGATCGCCGGGTACCCCGACGACATCGCGGACCTCGACCTGGCCGGGCTGCGCGCCATCCCGGCCGTGGGCGAGGCGATCGCCAAGAAGGTCCTCGACTACACGACGACGGGCACGATCCGGCAGGTGGAGGAGCTGCGCGCGAAGATCCCGGCCGGGGTCCGCGCGCTCACCGAGATCCCCACGCTCGGCCCGAAGAAGGCCCTCGCCGTCTACGAGGAGCTCGGCGTCTCCTCGGTCGACGAGCTGGCCGCCGCCATCGGGGAGGGGCGGCTGCGCGGCCTCAAGGGCTTCGGCGCCAAGACCGAGGAGAACATCCTGCGCGGCATCGAGCTGCTGCGCAGCTCCGGGGAGCGGGTGCTGGTCGACGCCGCCGCCGGGGTCGCCGACGAGGTCGTCGCCGCGCTGTCGGAGCTGCCGCAGGTGGAGCGCTGCGCCCACGCCGGGTCGCTGCGCCGGATGCGCGAGACGATCGGCGACGTCGACGTCCTCGCGGCGTCCCGCGACCCGCGCCCGATCATGGCCGCGTTCACCGCGCTGCCGTTCGTGGCGGAGGTCATCGCGAGCGGCGAGAAGAAGACCTCGATCCGCACCGCCAAGGGCCTGCAGGTCGACCTGCGGGTGGTCCCGCCCGAGTCGTGGGGCGCCGCGCTGCAGTACTTCACCGGTTCCCAGGCGCACAACATCCGCACCCGCGAGATCGCCGTGAAGGCGGGCCTCAAGCTGTCGGAGTACGGCCTCTTCGACGCCGGGACCGACGAGCTGATCGTGTCGGAGACCGAGGAGGAGGTCTACGAGCGCCTCGGCCTGCCGTGGATACATCCCGCGCTCCGCGAGGACACCGGCGAGATCGAGGCCGCCCTGAAGGACGAGCTGCCCCGCCTCGTCACCGTCGGCGACCTGCGCGGCGACCTGCACAGCCACACCGACCTCACCGACGGCATCGCGTCCCTGGCCGACATGGCCGCCGCCGCGCACGCCCGCGGCCTGGAGTACTACGCGATCACCGACCACGCGCCGAACCTGGTGATGCAGCGCATGACGGACGAGAAGATGCTCGCCCAGCGCGCCGAGGTCGCCGAGCTCCAGAAGCGCTACGACGACCTCGTCCTCCTGCACGGCACCGAGCTGAACATCGACCCCGACGGCGGCGTCGACTGGGACGCCGACTTCCTGTCCGGCTTCGACGTGTGCGTCGCCTCGATCCACTCCCACTTCACCCAGGACCAGGCGGCCATGACCCGGCGGCTCGTCCGGGCCTGCGAGAACCCGCACGTGCACGTGATCGGCCACCCGACGGCGCGCAGCATCGGCCGCCGCCCGCCGGTGGACGCCGACTGGGACGAGGTGTTCCGCGCCGCCGCCCGCACCGGCACCGCGATGGAGATCGACTCCTTCCCCGACCGGCTCGACCTGCCCGCCGACCTGATCCGCCGCGCGAAGCGGTTCGGCGTGAAGTTCTCCGTCGACACCGACGCGCACTCCCTCGCGCACCACCGCAACATCCGCTACGGGATCGGCACCGCCCAGCGCGGCTGGCTGACGCCCGACGACGTCATCAACACCTGGCCGCTGCCCCGCCTGCGCGAGTTCCTCAAGAAGAAGCCGTAGCGGCGCGGGCCGGTCAGGCGGGTTGCGGCGCCTCGCTCTGGGCCACGGCGGCCGGGGCGGGCGCCGCCGCGGCGGGGACGGGGCCGCGGTCGCGGAGGGCGAAGAAGAGCCGGAACGCCGCGATCCACATCAGCACCGCGCCGAGCATGTGCAGGAGCACCAGCCAGGCGGGGACGCCGAGGAAGTACTGGGTGTAGCCGATCGCGCCCTGGACGACGAGGAGCCCCACCAGCTCCAGCGCACGCAGGCGCGCGCGCCGCAGGCCGGGGCCGCCGGCGCGGTAGAGGGCGATGATGACGGCCACCGTCAGCGCGATGGTGAGCCAGGCCAGCTCGCCGTGGATGCGGGCGACGTCGGTGATGTCGAAGCCGTAGCGGCGGGACTCGGCGTCGCCCGCGTGGGGGCCGGTGCCGGTGACGACGGTGCCCGCGACGAGCACGGCGGCGGACGCGGCCAGCAGCGCGGCGGCGAGGCCGCGCGTCCACGGCCCGGTGAGCCGGCGCGGCGGCGCGTCGCCCTCGCCCGCGCGGACCCACAGGGCCACGCAGAAGACCAGCAGCGCGGGCGAGACGAGGAAGTGCAGCGACACCGCGGCCGGGTGCAGCTCGGTGAGGACGACGATGCCGCCGATGACGGCCTGCGCGACCACGCTCATCGGCTGCGCGAGCGCCCACCACACGAGGTCCTTGCGGCGCGGGACGAGCCGCAGTGCCGCGACGAACACCAGGACGCCGACGCCGAGCACCACGAAGGTGATCAGCCGGTTGCCGAACTCGATCGACATGTTCAGCCAGTGGTGCTCGGGGTTGTGCGTGGGGACGAGGCTGTCGCCGCTGCAGCGCGGCCAGTCGGGGCAGCCGAGCCCGGACTCGGTGACCCGCACGGCCCCGCCGCTGACGACGATCAGCACGTTGCCGAGGACGCCGAGCAGCGCGAGCAGCCGCAGCGAACCGGGGGTGGGACGCCATACGGCGTTCCAGGCCCGGGCCGGGAGGTTGGACGAGGGTCGCTCTGCCACGGCCCCATCGTATGGCCGGGTCCCGGACGCCCGGACCCGCCCCCCGGTTACCCGCCGTAGGGGCCGTAGGGGCCGTAGGGGCCGGGCGGGCGCGGCGGCAGGAACCCCGACGGCCCCTGCGCCGCCCAGGGCGGGCCCGCGGGCCAGTTCGACCCGGGGCGCGGCGGGGTGCGCAGGAACGCCTGCCGGGCCAGCGCCATCAGCCCCAGCAGCGCGTCGCGGCGGGCGACGAACCAGCGCTCGTCGGCCACCCCCCGGTCGGCGCGCTTGTGCAGCAGCGCCAGCTCGGTCGCGGCGAGCTGGTAGTCGGTCATGGCGCGCGCGGCGGCCGGGCCGCCGACGGACCGGGCCCACCGGCGGGCGGCCCGGCGGGACGGGATGGAGCGCAGCATCCGCACGTCCTGCGGCGTCACCAGGCCCGTCCCGGCGTACCGCGGCAGGTACGTCTCGATGCGGCGGACGGTGCCGCGCCGCTCGACGAAGACGATGACGATCAGCGCCACCAGGACGCCGAAGTCCAGCAGGTAGACGATGCCGAGCCCGGGGAGGCCGAACGCGCCGGCGGCGCCGTTCCACAGCCCGTGCAGGACCATCGCGCCGAGCAGCCCGAGCAGCGGCGCGGCGACCTGGCCGCGCCGGTGGGTGGCGGCGTAGGCGACGCCGAGGCCGGTCATGGAGGTGAACAGCGGGTGGCTGAGCGGGGCGATGAGGCCGCGCAGGATGAACACCGCCTGCAACTGCTGGGCACCGCCGTCCTCGAACGCCCGCATGTAGTAGGTGATGTTCTCCATCATGGCGAAGCCGAGGCCGACCATGGCGGCGTAGATGATGCCGTCGGCGAACCCGTCGATCTCGTTGCGGCGGAACCACAGCATCCCGAACAGGACGGCGCCCTTCAGCGTCTCCTCGATGACCGGCGCGCCGAAGGTGGCGCTGACGAAGTGGCCCTCGGTCTCCCCGAAGATGGGCACGGTGACGTAGAGCAGCCCGGCGGTGTTGAGGACGAGCGCGCCGAGCACCGCGATCCCGGCGCCCCACATGAACGAGAACACGAGCGCGCGCGGCGGCTCGGGCTCCAGCCGGTCGAGGGTGAGCGCGAGGGCCACCAGCACCGGGATCGGCAGGATGGCGAGCACCACGCCGACCCAGAAGCCCGCGCCGCCGAACGCGGCGTCGGCGCCGAACGCGACCAGGATGCAGAGCCCGGACACGGTCAGCCCGACGATGAGGCCGACCGGGGGGCGTCCGGGCACCCTGCCTTCGAGCACCGCCTTCGGGTCCATGCGCGCCATGTCGTGAGGGTAACGGCAGGTCGGGCGAACCGCTAAGCCGGGAGTGTCGCGGAGCGTGACCGCACGGGGCGCGTCAGTGCAGCAGCGGGTCGATCGCCACGGCGGTGAACAGCAGCGCCAGGTACACGTTGGACAGGTGGAAGAAGCGCATCGGCCGCAGGTGGACGCCGGTGACGCCGGCCCGGACGGCCTTCAGCAGCCGGTGGCCCTCGGCGAGGAACACCAGGCCGAGCACGACGGCGACGGCGCCGTACACCGGGCTCATCCCGGCGACCGGCCACAGCGCCAGCGAGGCCGCGACGGTGGCGTAGGTGTAGGCGAGGCTCTCGGTGACGACGCGGCGCTCGGACGCGACGACCGGCAGCATCGGGACCTTGGCGACGGCGTAGTCCTCGCGGTAGCGCATCGCGAGCGTCCACGTGTGCGGAGGCGTCCACAGGAACACCACCATGAACAGCACGAACGGCGTCCAGGCGACGGAGCCGGTGATCGCGGCCCAGCCGATGAGGACGGGCATGCACCCGGCGATGCCGCCCCACACGACGTTCTGCGAGGTGCGCCGCTTGAGCAGCAGCGAGTACACGAAGACGTAGAACAGGATCGCGAACAGCGACCCGGCGGCCGCGACGGGGTTGACCGCGAGCAGGAACCCGGCCGTGGACAGCACGGCCAGCGTCACCCCGAAGACCAGGGCGCGGGCCGGGGTGACCTGGTGGCGGGCCAGCGGGCGGCGCCGGGTGCGGCGCATCTTGGCGTCGATGTCGCGGTCGATGTAGCAGTTGATCGCGTTGGCGGATCCGGCGGACATCGTCCCGAACGCCAGCGTGAGCAGCACGGTGGACAGCGGCGGGACGCCGCCGGCCGCCAGGAACATCACCGGGATCGTGGTGATCAACAGCAGTTCGATGACGCGTGGCTTCGTGAGCGCCACGTAGGCGCGCACGCTCGCCCCCACCGAGCGGCGGGCGGCGCTTTCGGCGGGGTCCGGCAGGAGGGCGGGCGCGAGCGCCCCCGGCACCTCGTCGAGCTCGATCCCGCGCTTGTTGCTGAGCACCGTCACAATCGGGTCCACGTCCAACTAGGGATGAGAAATCGGTCCACCTCGGCGGTGCCCCCGCGTTCCGGGCCGGCCTCCGGTTGATGCGACTTCGGCTGGTCTTGTTGCGGCGGCCGCTTTCCGTCGGCCGCGCCATCACTGTAGTCCGACCCCTCCCGAGGCCGTGCACCGGGTCGCCGGACGCGCCGGGGCCGTGATCGCCGGGCCCGGCGGACGGGACCGCCCGGCCGCGGCGGACGCCTCGCCTCCCGGCCGCGCACCCCCGGCGCACCCCCGCCCGGACGCGTCCGGGATCACCCCCCGGTTCCCCCGCGTGGGGGGTTAGTCCGGGAGGCGTCCGGGCAAGGGTGCATGAAGGCGCCGCACGCGGTGCGGGCCCCGGACGCGCGTCCCCCGGCGCGCTCCCGTCCCCGCCTGCGGCGGCCCTCCCGCGCGATAGGCTCGCCTGGGGCGCGACATGATCTTCGCCCGCCGCCGGCCGGCGGCGGAACGGGGCACGGGGAAGCGCGCCGGGCCGCCCGGCGTTACGGCCATCGGGGCCCGTGGCCGGGCGGCGCGGGGCTGCGGCGCACGACATCTGCACAGTCATCTTGACATCGGTTCGAGAGGAGCCTGGCGTTCCGTGAGCAGGGACAACAGCACGTTTGAGTGGTCCGACCAGGACCGGCGCGCGGTGGACGTGATCCGCGCCCTCGCCATGGACGCGGTCGAGGAGGCGGGCTCGGGCCACCCCGGCACGGCGATGAGCCTCGCGCCCGCCGCCTACCTTCTCTTCCAGCGCTTCCTCCGGCACGACCCGACGGACCCGAACTGGGCCGGGCGCGACAGGTTCGTGCTCTCCTGCGGCCACTCCAGCCTGACCCTCTACATCCAGCTGTACCTGTCGGGCTACCCGATGACGCTGGACGACCTGAAGGCGCTGCGCAAGTGGGGCAGCCTCACCCCCGGGCACCCGGAGCACGGGCACACCGCCGGGGTGGAGACCACCACGGGGCCGCTCGGGCAGGGCATCGCCAACGCGGTCGGCATGGCGATGGCGGCGCGCCGCGAGCGCGGCCTGTTCGACCCGGACGCGCCCGAGGGCGCCTCCCCGTTCGACCACACCATCTGGGCGTTCGCGTCGGACGGCGACATCGAGGAGGGCATCAGCCACGAGGCGTCCGCCCTGGCGGGCCACCAGCGCCTCGGCAACCTCGTGCTGCTCTACGACGACAACAAGATCTCGATCGAGGACGACACCGCGATCGCGCTGTCGGAGGACGTGCGGGCCCGGTACGCGGCCTACGGCTGGGACGTCCACCACGTCGACTGGACCGAGAACGGCGACTACGAGGAGAACGTCGAAGCGCTCGCGGCGGCGTTCGCCGCGGCGAAGGCCGAGACGTCCCGCCCGTCGTTCATCGCGCTGCGCACGATCATCGGCTGGCCGGCGCCGAACAAGAAGAACACCGGAAAGATCCACGGCTCGGCGCTCGGCGCCGACGAGGTCGCCGCGACCAAGCGGATCCTCGGCCTGGACCCGGCGGAGACCTTCCACGTCCCCGAGGACGTGCTGGCGCACGCGCGGCACGTGTCGGAGCGGGGCCGCGCCGAGCACGCCGCCTGGGACGAGGCGTTCGAGGCGTGGCGGTCGGCGAACCCCGCCCGCGCCGCCGAGTACGACCGGATCTCCACGCGCACGCCCCCGCCCGGCTGGGAGGAGGCGCTGCCGTCGTTCGAGGCCGGCAAGGACATCGCCACCCGCGCCGCGTCCGGCGAGATCCTGGCGTCGCTGGCGCCGGTGCTGCCGGAGCTGTGGGGCGGTTCCGCCGACCTCGCCGAGAGCAACAACACCACGATGAAGGGCGAGCCGTCCTTCATCCCCGAGGAGTTCCAGACCAAGGAGTTCCCCGGGCACCGCTACGGCCGGACGCTGCACTTCGGCGTCCGCGAGCACGCGATGGGCGCGATCTGCAACGGCATCGCGCTGCACGGCGGCACCCGGCCCTACGGCGGCACGTTCCTGATCTTCAGCGACTACATGCGCCCGGCGGTCCGGCTGGCGGCGCTGATGAAGCTGCCGGTCACCTACGTGTGGACGCACGACTCGATCGGCCTCGGCGAGGACGGCCCGACGCACCAGCCGGTCGAGCACCTGTGGGCGCTGCGCGCCATCCCGGGCCTGGACGTCGTCCGGCCGGCCGACGCCAACGAGACGGCCGTGGCGTGGCGGACGATCCTGCAGCACACCGACCGGCCGGCGGGCCTGGCGCTGACCCGGCAGAAGCTGCCGACGCTGGAGCGCGGCGGCGAGCTGGCGTCCGCGGAGGGCACCGCCAAGGGCGGCTACGTGCTGGCCGACGCCGACGGCGGGCGGCCCGAGGTCATCATCATCGCGACCGGCAGCGAGGTCCAGCTCGCCCTGGAGGCGCGGACCGCGCTGCAGGCCGAGGGCACGCCGACCCGGGTGGTGTCGATGCCGTGCGTGGAGTGGTTCGAGCAGCAGACCGACGCCTACCGGCAGGAGGTCCTCCCGCGCGGCGTGAAGGCCCGCGTGTCGGTCGAGGCGGGCGTCGCGCTCGGCTGGCGGAACTACGTCGGCGACGACGGCGAGTCGGTGAGCCTGGAGCACTTCGGCGCGTCCGCCGACTACAAGACGCTGTTCCTGCAGTTCGGCATCACCGCGGAGCGGGTCGTCGCGGCCGCCAAGGCGAGCCTGATCAAGGCCGGCGTGCACGGCGCCGGGCGCGGCGAGACCACCGGCAACTAGGAGGAGAGCGATGAGCGACATCCTGAAGGAGCTCTCGGACGAGGGCGTGTCGATCTGGCTGGACGACATCAGCCGGGAGCGGCTGCGCACGGGCAACCTGGCCGAGCTGGTCAAGGAGCGCCACGTGGTGGGCGTCACCTCCAACCCGACGATCTTCGCCAAGGCGCTGAGCAAGGGCGACGCCTACGACGACCAGGTCCGCGACCTGGCCCTGCTGGGCGTGGACGTCGAGGAGGCGTCCCGCGCGATCACCACCCGCGACATCCGGTGGGGCTGCGACGTGCTGCGCCCGGTCTACGACCGGACCGACGGCGTCGACGGGCGCGTGTCGATCGAGGTCGACCCGCGGCTGGCCCGCGAGACGGCCAAGACGGTCGCCGAGGCGCGGATGCTGTGGTGGCTGGTGGACCGGCCCAACCTGTTCATCAAGATCCCCGCGACGCGGGAGGGGCTGGCCGCGATCACCGAGACGCTGGCGCAGGGCATCAGCGTGAACGTGACGCTGATCTTCTCGCTGGAGCGCTACGGCGAGGTGATCGACGCGTTCTTCGCCGGCCTGGAGCGGGCGCGCGAGAACGGCCACGACCTGTCGACGCTGGCGTCGGTGGCCTCGTTCTTCGTCAGCCGGGTGGACACCGAGATCGACAAGCGGCTCGACAAGATCGGCTCGGACGAGGCGAAGGCGCTGCGCTCCAAGGCGGGGCTCGCCAACGCCCGGCTCGCGTACGCGCTGTACGAGGAGAAGTTCGCCACCGACCGGTGGAAGGCGCTCAAGGACGCCGGGGCCCGTCCCCAGCGGCCGCTGTGGGCGTCCACCGGCGTGAAGGACCCGAACCTCAACGACACGCTGTACGTGGACGAGCTGGTCGCGCCCGGCACGGTCAACACGATGCCGGAGGCGACGCTCGTGGCCGAGGCCGACCACGGCCAGGTCCGCGGCGACACCGTCCGGGGCTCCTACGACGACGCCCGCGCGCACATGGCGGCGCTGAAGGAGGTCGGCGTGGACTACGACGACGTCGTGCGCGTCCTGGAGGACGAGGGCGTGGAGAAGTTCGCGGCCTCGTGGAAGGGCCTGCTCGACACCATCACCGGCGAGCTGGAGTCCAAGAGGGCCGGCGCGTGACCTCGGTGGTGACCGCCGGGGGGATCTCGGTCACCATCCGCGGCGCCGTCGTCGACGAGGGCGAGACGGTCCTGGACCGTCTCGTCTCCGACGGCGTGCCGGGCTCGCTCGCGTCCGGGAGCGCCAAGCTGTGGGGGCCCGACGCGGCCCCGCTGGCCGCCCGCCGGCTCGGCTGGCTGGACCTGCCGGAGACCTCGCGGTCCCTGCCGGGCCGGCTGGCCGGCCCGGCGGGCGCCGCCCGCGACGCCGGGCTCGACCGGGTCGTGCTGGTCGCCACCGGGGGCACGGCGCTCGCCGCCGAGGCGATGTGCCGGGTCGCCGGCGCCGGCCTGACCGTCCTCGACACCACCGACCCGCACGAGGTGGGGCGCGTGCTGGCCGGCGGCCTGGAGCGGACGCTCGTGGTCGTGGCCGGCGAGAGCATGGAGGCCGAGTCGCTGCGCCGGGTGTTCGGGCGGGCGTTCGCCGAGGCCGGTCTGAAGGGCGCGGAGCTGGCGCGCCGGTTCGTCGTGGTGGCCGAGGAAGGCTCCGCGCCCGCCCGCGCCGCCGCGGAGGTCGGCCACCACCTCGTCCCGGCCGAGCCCGACACCGACGACCGGTTCGGGGCGCTCGGGGCCCGCGCGCTGGTCCCGGCGGTGCTCGCGGGCGCGGACGCGGGGGCGCTGCTGGACGAGGCGTCCGCGCTCGCCGCCGCGCTGCGGCAGCCCTACGACAATCCCGCGCTGGCGCTCGGCGCGGCGCTCGGCTCGTCGGCGCTCGGCGTCCGCGACAAGCTGGTGATCGCCGACCACGGCTCCGGCCTGGACGGCTTCGCCGGATGGGCGGAGCAGCTGGTCGGCGGCGCGCTCGGCAAGGACGGCAAGGGGCTGCTGCCGGTCGTGGTGGAGGGCGTCGACGCGCCCGGCTTCGCGCTGGCCGGCGACCTGCGGCGGGTCATCCTGGGCCGCCGCCCGGACGAGCCGGGCCCCGGCCGCGAGGCGGGGGTGAGCGTCGCGGGCCCGCTCGGGGCGCAGTTCCTGCTGTGGGAGTACGCGGTCGCGGTCGCGGCCCGGGTGATCGGGGTGAACCCGTTCGGGGAGCCGGACACGGGCCAGTCCGAGGAGAGCACGGCCGCGCTGCTGCGCTCGGAGGAGGGCACCGCTCCGACGGTGGTGCGGCGCCCGCCGGAGCTGGTCGAGGGCGCGGTCGAGGTCCACGCCCCCGAGGACGCCCTGCGCGGCGCCAGGACCCTCGCCGAGGCGCTGGAGAACGTCCTCGCGGACGTCCCCGGCGGCGGCTACCTCGCGGTGCTCGCCTACCTTGACCGCTCCGGCGACGCGGCGGCGGCGGGGCTGCGGCCGCTGCTGGCCGCGCGCGGCGACGCCGTCCGCCGGACCCCGGCGCCGGTCACGTTCGGCTGGGGCCCGCGCTACCTGCACACGGCCGGCCAGTACCACAAGGGCGGGCCGCTGAACGGGGTGTTCCTGCAGATGACCGGGGCGGTCGAGACGGACGTGCCGGTGCCGGGCAAGCCGTACACGCTGGGCGAGCTGCAGCTCGCGCAGGCGTTCGGCGACCTGCGGGTGCTGCGCTCGCTCGGCCGCCCGGCGGTCCGGCTGCACCTGCGGGACCGGGCCGAGGGCATCGCGCAGCTCGCCGCCGCGCTCGGCTGACGGCCCGCCGCCGGGTCCCTGCGTCCCGCCGGTCCCACCCCGCCGGGACGCAGGGCGACGGCGCGAATCCGGGACGCGACAAAGAAGATCGATGGAGATGGTCGCGAATGCCCGTTCTCTCCTGAAACGATGGGGGGCAGGAGGGAACGGTGTCCGGATTCGACGTACTGACGCGCGGCGACGTGCTGGACTCGGCGCTGCAGGCACGGGACTACCTCGTGAGCTGCGGCGTCCCCGGCGCGCTGGCCGCCAAGGACCCGCGGCTGTGGGGGCGGCGCGCGGTGGACCACAGCAGGCTCGGCTGGCTCGACCTGCCGTTCGCCTCCCGCGGGCTGCTGAACCAGGTCGGCGGGCTCGTGTCGGAGGCGCGCTACTCGGGCCTCGACCACATCGTGCTGATCGGGGTCGGCGCGGAGAGCCTCGCCGCGCAGGCGATCGTGGAGGCGCACGCGCCGGCGCTGGCCGGCGCCGGCGGTCCCGCCGCCGCGCCCCCGGCCGGCGGCGAGCGCACGACCGGCGAGCTGACCGTGCTGGACGGCGGCGACACCGCCGCGCTGGCGTTCGCGATGGAGCGGCTCGACCGGACGCTGGTCGTCCTGGCGAGCAAGGCGGGCGTGTCGCTGGAGGGCGACGCCTACCGGCGCATCTTCGCCGCGGCGTTCCGCGAGCGGGGCATGTCGGAGCGGGAGATCGCGGGCCGGTTCCTGGTCATCACCGACCACGGGAGCCCGCTGCACGACTTCGCCCGGCAGTGCGGCTACCGGATCGGGCTGACCGACCCCTACCTGCCGGGGCACTACGGCGCGCTGTCGGCGTACGGGCTGGTCCCGGCGGTGCTGGCGGGCGCGGACGCCGACCGGCTGCTGGACGAGGCGGCGTCGCTGGTGCCGTCGCTGTCCAAGGACGAGGACAACCCGGGCCTGCTGCTCGGCGCGGTCATCGGCGGCTGCGCGCAGCAGCCGGAGGGCGGCCTCGCCCGCGACAAGGTGCTGCTGCGCGAGCCCGGCGGCCCGGGCGCGCTGAGCGCGTGGATCTCCCAGCTGCTGGCCGTCGGCACCGGCAAGCGGGGCCGCGGGGTGCTGGCGTTCGAGCCGTCCGGCGGGCGCGGCGAGTTCCCCGACGTGCACGGCGTGTCGATCAACCCGCGGTCGGCGGCGCAGGACGACGCCGACACCTCGGTGTGGGCGCCGCTCGGCGCGCAGTTCCTGCTGTGGGAGTACGCGACGGCCGTCGCCGGGTGGCTGCTCGGCGTGAACCCGTTCGAGGCCGGCAGCACGGTCGTGCAGGAGGCGGAGGACGACGCGGCGATGCTGCTGCGCGGCGCGGCGTCGGGGTCGCTGACGGCCGAGCAGCCGGTGTACGTCGAGGACGGCATCGAGGTGCACGCCGACTTCCCGTGGCCGCCCGGCGCGGAGTTGCGGACCGTCCTCGGCGGGCTGGTCGCCTCGGTGCCCTCCGACGGCTACCTGTCGGTGATGACGTACCTGTCGGGCGACTTCTCCGGGCGGTACCTTGCGCCGTCGCTGGCGCGGGCGTCCGGGCGCCCCGTCGCCTACGGGCCGGGCCCCGGCTACCCGCACGCGACCGGCCCGGTGCACAAGGACGGCCCCGGCAACGGCGCGTTCCTCATCATCACCGGCGACCCGGCGCCGGGCGACGAGCTGGCCGCGCACCCGGTGCCCGGCCGCCCCTACAGCCTGGCGCAACTGCGGCTGGCGCGCGCGCTCGGCGAGTTGCGGGCGCTGCGGCAGCGCCGCCTGCCGGTGATCCGGCTGCACCTGCGCGACCCGGTCGACGGCGCCGGCCGGCTGACCGAGGCGGTCCGCGCGGTGGCGGGGGCGCGCAGGCCGTGAGCTTCACCGCCGTCGTCTCGGGGGAGACGGCCATCACCGCCCGCGGCCCGCTGAAGGAGGCCGCCGAGCGGGTCCTCGGCCGGCTGTGGATCGACCAGGTGCCGGTCCGGCTGGCGTCCGAGGACGCGTCGCTGTGGCCGTCCGCGGCCACCGCGGGGTTGGCGGGCCGGCCCCTGTGCTGGCCCGGCCAGCCCGGGCCGGGCCGCGCCGTCCTGGACCGTGCCGAGGAACTGCGCGCCGCGGCCCGCGCCGACGGGCTGACCGAGGTCGTGCTGCTGGGCGGCGGCCCGCCCGCCCGCGCCGCCGGGCTGATCGCCGCGGCCGGCGGGGCGCCGCTGACCGTCCTGGACGGCCTGGAGCCCGGCCCGCTGCTGCGCCTGCGCGACGACGCCGAGCGGCTCGGCCGGACGCTGGTCGCCGTCACCGGCGACGACCCGGACACCGAGACGCTGCGGTCGGTGCTCGCCGGGACGCTGGCGGACTCCGGCCTGTCCCCCGCCGAGACCGCGCGGCGGTTCGTCGCCGTCGCCGAGCCGGGCACCGCCGCGGCCAAGCACGCCGGCGAGGCGGGGCACCCGCTGGTGGAGGCGCCGGCCGCGACCGCGTTCGGGGCGCTGTCGCCGTACGCGCTGGTGCCCGCCGCGCTCGCCGGCGCCGACGTCCGGGCCCTGCTGGAGGAGGCCACCGCGGTGCTGCCCGCGCTGACCCGGCCGGAGGACAACCCGGGGCTCGTCCTCGGCGCCGTCCTCGGCGGGGCGGCCCGCGCGGGCCGCCGCACGGCGGTCCTCGGCGGCTACGCGGCCGGCCTGCCGGGCCTCGCCCGCTGGGCGGCGGACCTGCTGGACGACGCGACCGGCGGGCGGCTGGTCCCGGTCGTCCAGGACGGCGGCCTGCCGCTGGCGCCCGCCCCCGACCTGTTCCTGGTCACCTTCGGGGGCCGCCCGCACCAGGACGACGCCACGGTCGCGGGGCCGCTCGCCGCGCAGCTCGTGGTGTGGGAGTACGCCGCGGCCGTCGCCGCCTACCTGCTGGAGGCCGACCCGCTCGCCCCGCCCGCGCGGCCCGCCGCGATGACGGTGGACGACGGGACCGGCGACCCGCTGTTCGCCGACGGCGACCCCGGCCGCGCGGTGGAGGCGCACACGACGGTGCCCGCGCTGCTCGGCGCGTCCGGCCTGCCCGCGCTGCTGGACGCGATGGCCGCCGAGGTCGGCCCGGCCGGGCACCTCGACCTCGCCGCCCACCTCGACCCCGACGAGGCGCGCGGGCAGGGCGCGCAGGTGCGCCGCCTCGCCGCGCTGCTCGCCGCGCGCTGCGGCCGGCCGGTGCGGACCGGCTGGGCGGGACGGCCCCGCGCGGCCGGGAATGATCAATCCGGCGGAGGCGTATACCTGTTGGTGACCGGGAACGTCGTCCGCGACGTCCCGGTCCCGGGCCGGCACCACCGGCTGGCCATGCTGCAGCTCGCGCGGGCGCTCGGGGACGCCCGCGACGCGCGCGCGGCGGGGCGCGCGGTGGTGCGGCTGCACCTGCAGAACCGCTGGGCGGGGCTCGCCCGGCTGCTCGACGCCGCCGGCGCGGGGCGATGAGGCCCCGCGCGGACGGCGCCCGTTCCAGGAAGTGGGGGCCCGTGACACGAGTGGGGGCAGGATGCTTGCAGCGGTAAGACGAGTTGCAGCGGTAAGACGAGAAGGCGCAGTCCAAGCAGAGGGGGCCACGTGACCAACCCAGCCAATCCGCTCCGCGACCCGCGGGACAAGCGCCTGCCGCGGGTGGCCGGGCCGTGCGTGCTCGTGCTGTTCGGGGTCACCGGCGACCTGTCCCGCAAGAAGCTGCTCCCTGCGATCTACGACCTGGCGAACCGGGGGCTGCTGCCGCCGGGCTTCGCGCTGGTCGGCTTCGCGCGCCGGGACTGGGAGAACGAGGACTTCCGGCAGATCGCCTACGAGTCGGTGAAGGCGCACGCGCGGACCCCGTTCCGCGAGGACGTCTGGACGCACCTGTCGGAGGGCATGCACTTCGTCCCCGGCGAGTTCTCCGACCCGGGCGCGTTCGACGCGCTGTCGATGGCGGTCAAGGAGCTGGACGCGTCCCGCGGCACCGGCGGCAACTACGCCTTCTACCTGTCGATCCCGCCGAAGTTCTTCCCGCAGGTCGTCGAGCAGCTGCAGCGCAGCGGGCTGGCCGACCGCAAGGAGGGCGCCTGGCGCCGGGTGGTGATCGAGAAGCCGTTCGGCCGGGACCTGAAGACGGCGCTGGAGCTGAACGACACCGTGCACCGCGTCTTCCCCGAGGAGTCGATCTTCCGGATCGACCACTACCTCGGCAAGGAGACGGTGCAGAACATCCTGGCGCTGCGGTTCGCCAACACGATGTTCGAGCCGATCTGGAACCGCTCGTTCGTCGACCACGTGCAGATCACGATGGCCGAGGACATCGGGATCGGCGGCCGGGCCGGCTACTACGACGGCATCGGCGCCGCCCGCGACGTCATCCAGAACCACCTGCTGCAGCTGCTCGCGCTGACGGCGATGGAGGAGCCGACCTCGTTCCGCGCCGAGGCGGTCCGCGCCGAGAAGGCCAAGATCCTGTCCTCGGTGCGGGTGCCGGGCGACCTCGCCGAGTCGACCGCGCGCGGCCAGTACGCGGCGGGCTGGCAGGGCGGCGTGAGCGTCCGCGGGTACCTGGAGGAGGACGGCATCCCCGCCGACTCCCGTACCGAGACCTACGCGGCGGTCAAGCTGGAGATCGAGAACCGGCGCTGGGCGGGCGTCCCGTTCTACCTGCGCACCGGCAAGCGGCTCAGCCGCCGCGTGACCGAGGTCGCGATGGTGTTCCAGAAGGCGCCGCACCTGCCGTTCTCGCAGACCGACACCGAGGAGCTCGGGCAGAACGCCCTGGTGATGCGGGTGCAGCCGGACGAGGGCATCACGGTCCGGTTCGGCTCGAAGGTGCCCGGCACCTCGATGGAGATCCGCGACGTCAACATGGACTTCGCCTACGGCGAGTCGTTCACCGAGACCTCCCCCGAGGCCTACGAGCGGCTGCTGCTGGACGTGCTGATCGGCGACCCCCCGCTGTTCCCCCGGCAGGAGGAGGTCGAGCTGTCCTGGCGGATCCTCGACCCGATCACCGAGTTCTGGGCGAGCCGCGGCGGCCTCGACCAGTACAAGTCCGGCGGCTACGGGCCCGACAGCGCCGACGAGCTGATGGCGCGGGACGGGCGCACCTGGAGGCGGCTCTGATGAACATCGATCTCACCGGGACCACCACCCGCAAGATCCAGGACGCGCTGACGCAGTCCCGGCACCTGATGGGCGGTCCGGCGGTCGGCATGGTGCTGACGCTGATCATCGTGACCGACGAGTCGGCGCAGTACGACGCGGTCCGCGCCGCGACGGAGGCGGCGCGCGAGCACCCCTGCCGGGTGCTCACCGTCATCTCCCGCGACCCGCGCGGCGGCTCGTCGCGGCTGGACGCCGAGATCCGGATGGGCGAGACCGGGCCGGGCGAGACCGTGCTGCTGCGCATGTACGGGCCGCTCGCCGAGCACGCCGACTCCGTGGTCGTCCCGCTGCTGATGCCCGACACCCCCGTGGTGACGTGGTGGCCGGGCGGCAAGGTGCCGAAGGTGCCGGCGAAGGACCCGCTCGGCGCGCTGGCGCAGCGCCGGGTGACCGACGCCTACGCGGCCCGCGACCGGCTCGGCACCCTCGCCCAGCTCGCGCACGGCTACCGGCCGGGCGACACCGACTTCACCTGGACGCGGCTGACGTCGTGGCGGTCGCTGCTGGCCGCCGCGCTCGACCAGGAGCACGACGACATCGTGTCCGGCGAGGTGTCCGCCGAGCCCGACAGCCCGAGCGCGGAGCTGCTGGCGGCGTGGCTGTCGGTCCGGCTCGGCGTGCCGCTGCACCGGACCGTGTCCGAGGGGCCCGGGATCACCGGCGTCCGGCTGACGACGACCGGCGGCGACATCGTCATCGACCGCCCGGACGGGCGGGTCGCGACGCTGTGCCGGCCGGGGCAGCCCGACCGGCAGGTGTCGCTGCTGCGCCGCCCGATGGCCGACCTGCTGGCCGAGGAGCTGCGCCGGCTCGATCCCGACGAGGTGTACCGCGAGGCCGCGTCCCGGTTCGCCAAGGACCTCGCCCACGGGACGGCGCGGCCGGGCGTGGCGGACGAGCCGGTGTCGGCGACGGACGCGGCGGCGACGACCGGCCCCGCCAAGCGGCACGCGGCGGAGCGGCACGAGGCCGAGCGGCGCGCGGCCGAAGGGCGCGAGGCCGAGGGACACGACGCCGAGGGGCAGGCGTGAGCGGCCCCGTGGTCCTGGTCCACCGCGACCAGGACCTGCTCGCCGCCGCCGCGGCGGCGCGGCTGCTGACCCGGATCGCCGACGCCCAGGCGGCGCGCGGCACGGCGTCGGTCGTGCTGACCGGCGGCGGGGCCGGCACCGCGGTGCTGGCGGCCGTCGCCGCCTCCCCCGCCCGCGACGCGGTCGACTGGGCCCGCGTGGAGGTGTGGTGGGGCGACGAGCGGTTCCGCCCCGCCGGCGACCCCGAGCGCAACGAGACCGGGGCGCGGGCGGCGCTGCTCGACCACGTCCCGGTCGACCCGGCGCGGGTGCACGTGATGCCCGGCCCGGACGGCCCGGACGGCGACGACCCCGACGCGGCGGCCGAGCGGTACGCCGCGGAGCTGCGCGCCGCCGCCGGGACGGGCGGCGCGGTCCCGGAGTTCGACGTGCTGATGCTCGGCATCGGCCCGGACGCGCACGTCGCGTCGCTGTTCCCCGGCATGCCGGGGCTGCGCGACGAGCGCCCCGCGGTCGCGGTGCGGGACTCCCCCAAACCGCCGCCGACCCGGATCTCGCTGACGTTCCCGTCGCTGCGCGCCGCCCGCGAGGTGTGGGTGCTGGCGGCGGGCGCGTCGAAGGCGGAGGCCGTCCGGTTCGCGCTCGCGGAGGGGACCGACGTCGCCCGCGCCCCGGCGGCCGGCGCGCGCGGCCGGGACCGGACCCTGTTCCTGCTGGACACGGCCGCCGCGGCGGAACTGCCCGGCTGAGAGAACACCGAAGACTGTCCGCGTCGCCTCATGGGTCGCACTGAACCGCGCATAACCTGAGCACGTGAATACCTTGTGCGGGCCTTGAACGCGGGATGACCCGCGCAACGGGCTCGGCAGGCGAGCGTGAGGAGTTCTCTGGTGCGCAAGGGTCGGACCCGGACGGCGATCGCGGCGGTCGCCGGGGCGGTGCTCGTCGCCGTCGCCGGCTGCTCCTCCGGCGGCGACGGCGGCAAGGGCGGAGACGGCGGCGGCAAGGACGCGGACGCGGTGAAGCTGGCGATCACGCCCGCCACCGGGACGCGTCAGGCGCCGCCCGACCAGCCCGTAACCGTCACCGCCGGCAACGGCAGGCTCACCGGCGTCACGCTCACCTACGGCAAGAAGAACGCCAAGGCCGAGGGGAAGCTCGCCGCGGACGGCACGTCGTGGAAGTCGTCGTGGACGCTGCGGCCGTCCACGACGTACACGGTCACCGCGACGGGCACCGGCAAGGACGGCAAGACCGTCACGGCGACGTCGACGTTCACGACGCTGACGCCGCGGAAGAAGCTGACGGCGGGCATGTCGCCGCTGGACGGCGAGACCGTCGGCGTCGGCATGCCGGTGCAGCTGCTGCTGTCCCGGCCGGTGAGCACCAAGGCGGGCAGGGTCGCGGTCGAGAAGGCACTCGAAGTGCGGATGTCCAAGCCGGTCGAGGGCGCCTGGTACTGGATCAGCGACAAGGAGGTCGACTTCCGGCCCCGCGAGTACTGGCCGTCCGGGCAGAAGGTGAAGGTCATCGCGCACCTGGCGGGGCTGAAGGTCGGCGAGGGCGTCTACGGGGCGAAGGACCGCAGCGCGAGCTTCACCGTGGGCGCGCGGCACGTCACCACGATCGACGCCAAGAAGCACAGGGCGACGGTGACCGACGGCGGCCGGACCGTCCGGACGATGAGGGTCAGCCTCGGCAAGCCGGGCCACGACAGCTACAGCGGGACGATGATCGCGCAGGAGAAGAACGCCGACATCGTCATGGACTCGGCGACGACCGGCGACCCCGGCGAGTACCGGATCCCGACGAAGTGGAACGTCCGCCTCACCTACAGCGGGACGTTCGTCCACTCGGCGCCGTGGTCGACCGACGCGCAGGGCAACGACAACGTCAGCCACGGGTGCGTGAACGCCTCCCCGTCCGACGCCAAGTGGTTCTACAACTTCACGAACCGGGGCGACATCGTGAAGGTGACCGGCACGTCCCGGCAGCTCCAGTTCGGCAACGGCCCGACGCCGTGGGCGAAGGACTGGGACGGCTGGCTGGCGGGCAGCGCGACCGGCAAGCCGGTGACGGGCCTCCCGCTCGGCTGACCGCGCGCCCGTGTGGTCCCGTGGGCGCGAAGGCCCGTGTGCGCGGCGTCTCAGATGCCCCGCGTCCCGTGTGCCCGGCGCGATCAGGGGCAGACTTGAGGCCATGCAGAAGCTCTCGTTGGACGCACAGGTACGTGACCATCTGAAGCGGGCCGCGGCCGGCTCGACCGGGCGCAGCGCGGACACCGTCTACGGCGGCCATGAGCGCGTCCTGCGCCAGACGCTGGTGGCCCTGACGGCGGGCACCACCCTGTCGGAGCACGAGAACCCCGGCGAGGCGACCATCCACGTCCTGCACGGGCGGGTCCGGCTGATCGCCGGGGAGAACTCGTGGGACGGGATGTCCGGCGACCTGCTGATCGTCCCGGACGAGCGGCACAGCCTGGAGGCGGTGGAGGACGCGGCGGTCCTGCTCACCGTCGCCAAGGTGGGCTGACGCCCGCGCCCCGGGCCCCGGGTCAGTCGCGGCGCAGGTGCGCGAGGCAGGCGCCGGGCTCGGCGAAGGGCTCCAGCCGGTCGGCCTCGACCGGCGCGTCCAGCTCCTTCAGCGCGCCCTGCATGAGGCCGAGGTGGACGTCGCAGACCAGGGGCCCGTACTCCTCGGCGAGCTCCAGGAACGGGCAGTGCCGCAGCCGGATGAGGTCGCCGCCCTGCCGGGGGGCGAAGTCCAGGTCGTCCAGCAGGGCGGTGAGCCGGTCGGTCGCCTCCTCGGCGCTCAGCCGCTGGAACGGCGGCGGCCGGTCGACCAGGTAGCGGCCCCACTCGCGGCCCGCGCGCGTGGCGCTCTCGCGGGCGGCGGGCCCCTCCGAGGCGAGCCGACTGAGCAGGATCTGGGCGAGCAGGCGGTAGCCGCGGGCTCCGCCGCGGTCCATGCCGGGGCGCGGGGCGTAGACGGTGCGGGGGCGGCCGGGACCGGACGGCTGCTCGGCGGTGCGCTCGACGGCGCCCTCGGCGGTCAGGGCGTCCAGGTGGAAGCGCGCGGTGTTGGCGTGGACGCCGAGCCGCTCGGCGACCTCCGCGACGCCCAGCGCGGTACCGGCGTCGCGCAGGATGTCCAGGACCTCCTCGCGGCGGGAGCGTTCAGCGCTCATCTCAGCCCTCTCCCGCCGGCGGCAGCGCGGCGACCAGCGGATGGTCGCGGTCCAGCGCGCCGAGCTTGGCCGCGCCGCCGGGCGAGCCGAGGTCGTCGAAGAACTCGGCGTTGGCCCGGGTGAAGTCCTTCCAGCGGTCCGGGACGTCGTCCTCGTAGTAGATCGCCTCGACCGGGCACACCGGTTCGCACGCGCCGCAGTCGACGCATTCGTCCGGATGGATGTACAGGGACCGCCGCCCCTCGTAGATGCAGTCGACCGGGCACTCGTCGACGCACGCCCGGTCCTTGACGTCGACGCACGGTTCGGCGATCACATAGGTCACGGCGCGCTCCTCGTCTCCACTCGCCCCCGGCATCTATTTCTGACAATGTTACATGTAAATACTAGGCGAACGCCGCGGGCGGGCGGCGCGGCTACCGTGGGCCGGGTGAATCTGTTCCGGCGCTCAAGGGGCGAATGGCTGGGCGACGCGGGCCTGACCGCCGCCGCGGCCGTGCTGGGCGTCCTGCTGCTCCTCGGCACGGTGGACGACCCGCCCCCCGAGGCGGAGATCTCGGTGCCCCGGGACCTCGCGGTCGGCTCGCTCTCCCTGCTGTTCCTGCTGCTGTTCCGGCGCCGCCACCCGGTCGGCGTCGCGGTCACGATGATCTTCGCCCAGTGGACGGCGACGTCGGCGCTCGGCGCGGCCGCGATCGCGGTGTACTCGCTGGCGATGCTGCGCCCGTGGCAGAAGGCCCTGCCGATCGCCGCCGCGAACATGGCGGTCATCGCCGCGCTGTTCTGGGTCACCTCCACCTGGCACCAGTTCCGCGAGGGCATCGTCACGTTCGCGCTGATGTACGCGGTGCTGATCACGGCGGGGATGCTGGTGCGGTCCCGGCGGCAGCTCATCGCGTCGATGGAGGAGCGGGCCCGCGCCGCGGAGACCGAGCAGCGGCTGCGGGTGGAGGAGGCCCGGCTGCTGGAGCGGGAGCGGATCGCCCGGGAGATGCACGACGTCCTCGCGCACCGCATCTCGCTGCTGGCCGTGCACGCGGGGGCGCTGGAGTACCGCCCGGACGCGCCCGCCGACCAGCGCGAGGCCGCCGGGATCATCCGCCGCGGCGCCTACGAGGCGATGGAGGACCTGCGGCAGGTGATCGGCGTGCTGCGCGACGACGCGGCCGGCGCCGAGCCCGACCGGCCGCAGCCGACGCTCGCCGACGTGGCGGAGCTCGTCCGCGAGTCGCGGCGCGCCGGTGCCCGCGTGGTGCTGGAGGACGGCGTCCCCGACCCCGGGGCGGTCCCCGACCGGGTCGGGCGGCACGCCTACCGGATCGTCCAGGAGGGGCTGACCAACGCGCGCAAGCACGCGCCGGGCGCGGACGTCCGGGTCGTCCTCGCCGCCGGCGACGACCTGGACATCGAGATCGTCAACGGACTCCCGCCGGGGCCGCCTCCGGCGGCGCTGCCGCGGGCGCTGCCGGGCGCGGGGGCGGGCCTCGTCGGCCTCGCCGAGCGGGTGGCGCTGCTCGGCGGGACGCTGGAGCACGGCCGCACCGGCGACGGCCGGTTCCGGCTGCGCGCCCGGCTGCCGCTCCGGGCCGCGCATGCCGCCGAGGCCGGCGGGAAGGGTGAGGTGCATGGCAGCCAACTCCTCTGACCAGCCCGTCCTGGAAGAACTCGACCGCGACGAGTGCATGCGGCTCCTCGAGGGCGGCGTCATCGGCCGGGTCGCGTTCGACGACGGCGAGGGTCCCACGGTGATCCCGGTGAACTACGCCGTCGACGGCGACGCGGTGGTCTTCCGGACGTCGTCGTCCGGCCGGATGAACCGCAGCCTGCTGACCTCGGTGGTGGGCGGGGAGGTCCGGGCGGCGTTCCAGGTCGACCGCTTCGACGAGACCGACCACCTCGGGTGGAGCGTGCTGCTGCGCGGCGGCACCCACCACCTGACCGAGCAGGAGCGGGCGGAGACCGCCCAGGTGCGGCCGTGGCCGGGCGGCGACCGCGACGAGTGGTTCCGGCTGTCGGCCCACGAGGTCAGCGGGCGCCGCCTGCGCCGGCCCTGACCGGCCAATAGGGTGATCGGATGGACTCCCCTCCCATCCGGGTGCTGATCGTCGACGACGACGCGCTCGTCCGGGCCGGCCTGTCGATGATGCTGGCGAGCGCCGCCGGCGTCGAGGTGGTCGCCGACGTCGCCGACGGCGCCGAGGTCGTCTCCGCCGTCAACGAGCACCGGCCCGACGTCGTCCTGATGGACATCCGGATGCCGCGGGTGGACGGGCTCGCGGCCACGGAGCTGCTGCGCTCCCGGCGCGAGCCGCCGGAGATCATCATCCTGACGACGTTCGACACCGACGACCACATCCTGCGGGCGATGCGGGCGGGCGCGAGCGGCTTCCTGCTGAAGCACACCCCGCCGCCGGAGATCGTCCGGGCGATCCGGCAGGTCGCGGCGGGCGAGCCGATGATGTCGCCGGCGGTGCTGCGCAAGATGATGGCGTACCTGGCCGAGCGCGGCGGCGACCCGCGCCGCGACCGCGCCCGCGAGCTGCTGGCCCGGCTCACCGACGGCGAGCGGGCCGTGGCGGCGCTCGTCGGGCAGGGCCGGACCAACAGCGAGATCGGCCGGGAGCTGTCGCTCAGCGTCGCCACGGTGAAGGCGTACGTGTCGCGGCTGCTGACCAAGCTCGACCTGAACAACCGGGTGCAGATCGCGCTCCTCGTCCACGACGCCGCCCTCGACGACTAGCGTTCGCCGCCCCGCTCACCGGCACCGGGCTCCTCATCGCCGGCGGGCCGGGGGCCGCGCGGCGCCAGCGGGACGTGCCGCAGCGCCAGCGCCGCCGCCAGCCCCACCGCGACGACGGGGAGCGCGGCGAGGAACACGGTGGAGAACGCGTCCGCGAAGGCGGCGGCGACGGCGCCCCGCACGGGCGCGGGGAGGGCGGCCAGGACCTCGGGGCGGACGGCGTCGGCGAACGCGGGGACCCGCCCGTCCGGGGCGCGCCGGACGACCTCCTCGGCGAACCGGTTCGCCACGATCGCACCGAAGACGGCCATCCCGGCGGCGGTGCCGAGCATCCGGGCGGCGAACACCCCGGAGCTCGCCGCGCCGAGGTCGCGGCGCGGCGCCGCGTTCTGCGCGATCAGCATCACGACCTGCTGCGACAGCCCGGCACCGAAGCCGAGGACGGCCATGTAGCAGCCGGCTGTCGCCACTCCCGTCCCGGTGTCCATGGTGGCGAGCAGCGCGATGCCCGCCCCGCTGACCGCCATGCTCGCCGCCGGCAGCCGGTGGTAGCGGCCGGTGCGGTGGATGTAGCGGCCCGCGGCGACCGAGGCGGCCAGCAGCGCGCCCATCATCGGCAGGAGCAGCAGTCCCGAGCGGGTGGCGTCCACTCCCCCGACGACCTGGAAGAACATCGGCAGGTACGTGGCGAGCCCGAAACCGGTGGCGCCGCCGACGGCCGCCACGGCGCTCGCGACGGCGAACGACCGGTCGCGGAACAGGCGCGGCGGGACGATCGGCTCGGCGGCGCGCCGCTCGGCGAGCACCCACGCGGCGAACAGCGCGGCCGAGCCGGCCGCCGGCGCGAGCACGGCCGGCGAGTCCCAGGTGTACCGCGTCCCGGCCCAGCTGGTGAACAGGGTGAAGCAGGTGACGGCCGCGCCGAGCAGCACGATGCCGGGGTAGTCGACGCGCGGCCTGCCCCCGGGCCGGGGCAGCCGCAGGAACAGCACGGTGGTGGCCGTTGCGGCGAGGCCGAGGGGCAGGTTGACGTAGAACACCCACCGCCACGAGGCGTGGTCGGTGAGGAACCCGCCGAGCAGCGGCCCCGCGATGCTCGACACCGCGAAGACCACCGCCGAGTAGCCCTGGTACTTCGCGCGCTCGCGCGGCTCGAACAGGTCGCCGGTGAGCGCGAACATCGAGCTCATCAGGCAGCCGGCGGCGGCGCCCTGCACCGCCCGGAACGCGATCAGCCAGGTCATGGTGGGGGCGGCCCCGCAGGCCGCCGACCCGGCCAGGAAGCCGAGGAGCCCGGTCAGCAGGACCGCGCGGCGGCCGAACAGGTCGCCGAGGCGGCCCGACAGCGGGACGGTGACGCTGGTGGCCAGCACGTAGGCCGTGGACACCCAGGCGATCCGGTCGAGCCCGCCGAGGTCCCCGACGATGGCCGGCAGCGCGGTGCCGAGCACCGTCGCGTCCAGCGAGGACATCAGCCCGGCGAGCAGCAGCCCGCCGAACACCGCCAGCCGGTGCCGGCGGGCCATCGGCGCGATCGTCGCAACCATGTGCACCTCACATTCATCTGCTTTGAGCAAATGAATGCTAAGAGCACATGGTTGCGCTGTGCAAGCCAACTAGACTGGGGCGGCATGGGCGAGGACGCACTCGACTCGGTCGAGCGGAGCATGGTGAGGCTGCGCCGGGGCATGTCGCGGCAGCGGCTCGGGAAGGCCGCCGTCCGGGAGCACAACCTGCCCGTGGACGTGCAGGTCCTGCACGTCGTGGACGTGATCGACGAGGGCCCCGACGACCCCGGCCAGGAGATGAGCGTCGGCCTGGTCGCCGCCCGCCTGGGCGTGGACGCCTCGCGCGGCAGCCGCATCGTCGCCGAGGCGGTCAAGTCCGGCTACGTGCGGCGCGTCGCGTCCCAGGAGGACGGCCGCCGCATCCACCTCGAGCTCACCGACGCCGGGCGGCGCGTCGTCGAGGCCACCCGGCAGACCCGCCAGGAGCACTTCGCCAAGGCCATGGGCGACTGGACGGACGCCGAGCGCGCCGAGTTCGCCCGCCTCCTCGCCCGCTTCGTGCACGGCTACGACGGCTGAGTCCCGCGGCGGCGACCGAGTCCCGCGGCGGGACCGGGGTCATCCCCCGGTCGCATCCCGGCGCCCCGGGCCTACACCCGCGGTTGCGGGCCCGTCCGGTCGGCTTCGGCCGCGCGGCGGACGGGGCCGGGGCGGCGGCCCGGTTAGGGTGCTCGCATGGGTGGTCTGCGCAGTCCCCGCGGGCCGAGCGGCCGGCTCCGCGACGCCGCCCTCGCCGGCGGCGTGCTGGCGGTGGTCTCGGTCAGCAGCCTGAACTCGGTCATCGGCGACGCCTGGCGGGAGCCGTGGGCGCGCACGGCGGCCGGCTGGGCGCTGATCCTGCTCACGTGCGGGTCGCTGTACCTCGCCCGGCGGTTCCCGGTGGCCGTCGCCGCCTTCGTCCTCGTCGCGACCGGCGTGTACTACGTCACCAGCGTCCACGACGGCGGCCTGATGATCGCGGTGATCGTGGCGCTGTACGTGGTCGCGGCGGAGGGGCGGATCGAGGCGGCCGTGGCGCTGGCCGCGATCACCGTGATCGCCACCGGCACCGGGACGCTGCTCGGCAACGACGACGTCAACGGCATCGCCGTGTTCATGCTGACGGGATGGGTGGTGGCGATGGTCGCGCTCGGCTGGGTCCGGCACAGCCGCGCGGAGTTCCTGCGGGAGGCCGGGCGGCAGGCCGCGACCGAGGAGCGGCTGCGCATCGCCCGCGAGGTCCACGACGTCGTCGGCCACCACCTCTCGCTCATCAACGTCCAGGCCGGGACGTCCCTGCACCGCTTCCACCGCGACCCGGCGCAGGGCGAGGCGGCCCTCGCCGCCATCAAGCAGTCCAGCGGGGAGGCGCTGCGCGACCTGCGCGCGACGCTCGGCGTGCTGCGGCAGGCCGACGAGGAGGCGCCGACCGCGCCCGCGCCCGGCCTGGACCGCATCGGCGAGCTGGTCGCGTCGGCGCGGGCGGCGGGGCTCACCGTGCGCAGCAGCGTCTCCGGCGCCGCCGACCCGCCCACCGAGGTCGGGCTGGCCGCCTACCGGATCGTCCAGGAGTCCCTCACCAACGCGACGCGGCACGCGGCCGGCGCGGAGGTCGCCGTCAGCGTCGAGCGCGGCGCGGGCGAGCTCCGCGTCGAGGTCGCCGACGACGGCCCCGGCCGCGCGGCGGCGCCGGGCGGCGCGCCGGGCAGCGGGCTGGACGGCATGCGGGAGCGGGCCCGCGCCCTCGGCGGCGAGCTGACCGCCGGTCCCGGCCCGGACGGCGGCTTCGTCGTCCGGGCCCGGCTGCCCTACGGGAACGGAGCGTCCGGCCGATGATCGAGGTGCTGCTCGCGGACGACCAGGGCCTCGTGCGGGCCGGGTTCCGCTCCATCCTCGACGACGAGGACGACATCACGGTGACCGGGGAGGCCGCCGACGGCGAGCAGGCCGTCGCCGCCTGCCGCGCGCTGCGCCCCGACGTGGCGCTGCTGGACGTGCGGATGCCGGGGATGGACGGCCTGGAGGCCGCCCGGGAGATCACCGCCGACCCGCGGCTCGACGGCGTGCACGTCGTCATCCTCACCACGTTCGACCTGGACGAGTACGTGTACGGCGCGCTGCGCGCGGGCGCCACCGGCTTCCTGCTGAAGGACACCGAGCCGGCCGAGATGATCCGCGCCGTGCGGGTCGCGGCGCGCGGCGACGCGCTGATCACCCCGTCGGTCACCCGGCGGCTGATCGGCGAGTTCGCCGGGCGGGTCGACACCCCCGAGCCCGGCCCCCGGCTGCGCTCGCTCACCGGCCGCGAGCGCGAGGTCATGCTGCTCGTCGCCGCGGGGCGGAGCAACGACGAGATCGCCGAGCGGCTCGTGCTCAGCACCGCCACCGTCAAGTCGCACGTCAGCCGCATCATGGCGAAGGTGGGGGCGCGCGACCGCGCGCAGCTGGTCGTCATGGCCTACGAGTCGGGCATGGTCAGCCCCCGCTGGATGCGACCCGGGACGTAGCCGCGCCGCCTGGCCCGCAACCTCCGGGGTGGGCCGGGTGCGATCTCCCGGCCGATGCCGGGCGGGGCGCCCTCCGCCGACGCTGGAGGCATGAGCATTCCAGGCGCCTTCATCGGGCTGGTCTGCGGCGGGGCCGCGGGCTTCCTGCTGACCGAGACCGTGGGCGCGTTCTTCACCTTCGTCCTCGACCGCACGCTCGACGTGGACGGCACGCCCGTCCTGCTGGCCGCCTTCGTCGTCGTGCCCGTCCTGTCCGCCCTCGCGGGCGCCATCGTGGGCGCCCGCCGGATGAACCGAGGTTGACGTGACCGTCCCCTCTCCCTCCGGCCTCTCTCCCTCCGGCCCCTCTCCCTCCGGCCCCTCTCCCTCCGGCCGCTTCGGCCGCCTCGCCGCGTGGTCGCAGCGCCACCGCTGGGCCGCCCTCCTGCTGTGGGCCGCCGTGGTCGCGGCGATCACCGTGGGCTCGCAGGCCGCCGGCAGCGCCTACCACAACGACTTCTCGCTGCCCGGCACCGGTTCGCAGGCCGCCGCCGACCTGATGGCCGAGCACGGCTCCCAGCAGGCCGGCGCGACCGTCCAGATCGTCGTGCAGGACGGCGGCGGCCTCGCCGCCGACCGCCCGGACATCGGGCGGATGCTGGACCGGGTCCGGGACCTGCCCTCGGTGGCCGGCGTCGGCGACCTGGCGGTGTCGAAGGCGGGCACCATCGGCTACGCCACCGTCACCCTCGACGCGTCGGCGGAGGACGTGCCCGCGGAGCACGTCACGAAGATCATCGAAACGGCGCGGGCCGCGTCCGGGGACGGGCTGCGGGTCGAGCTCGGCGGCGACCCGGTGCGCGGCGCCGAGGAGGGCGGGGGCGGCGGCGCCGAGGGCGCCGGGATGCTGGCCGCCCTGGTCATCCTGGTGCTGCTGTTCGGGTCCCTCGTCGCCGCGGCGCTGCCCCTGGTCACCGCCCTGTTCGCGGTGGGCGGCGCGGTCGGGCTGATCGCGCTGGCCTCGCACGCGTTCACCGTCGCCGACTTCACCCCGCCGATCATGATGCTGATCGGCCTCGGCGTCGGCGTCGACTACGCGCTGCTGATCTTCTACCGGTACCGGCAGGAGCTGCGCGCGGGCGCCGATCCGGCCACCGCGACCCGGCGGGCCCTGGACGCCGCCGGGCGGACCGTCTTCTTCGCCGGCTGCACCGTGATCATCGCGCTGCTCGGCCTCATCGCGCTCGGCCTCGGCTCCCTGCAGGGCGTGGCGCTCGCCGTGGCGCTGACCGTGCTGGTCACCATGGCCGCGTCGCTGACGCTGCTGCCCGCGCTGCTCGGCGTGTTCGGCGGCCGCATCGAGCGGCAGGTCCGCAAGCGGGCGGCCAGGGCCCGGACCGGACCGGACCGCTGGCACCGGCTGGCCGCGGCCGTCCAGCGCCGCCCCGTCCCCGCGCTGGTCGTCGCCGTGCTGGCCCTGCTCGCCCTGTCGGCCCCGGCCCTCGGCATGCGCCTCGGCTTCGCCGACGCCGGCAACGACGCCCCCTCCACCACCAGCCGCCAGGCGTACGACCTGCTGGCCGAGGGCTTCGGGCCCGGCTTCAACGGTCCGCTCATCGTGGTCGCCAAGGGCGACGCCGGGCCGCTGCGCGCGACGCTGACGGGGACCGAGGGCATCGCCGACGCGAGCCCGCCGATCCCGTCCCGCGACGGCGCGGTGTCCGCCGTCATCGCCTACCCGGAGACGGCGCCGCAGGACGCGGCGACCACCGCGCTCGTGCACGACCTGCGCGACGACGTGCTGCCGGGGCTGTCGGCCCGGACCGGCACCGAGTACCTGGTCGGCGGCCCGACCGCCGCCACCCAGGACTTCTCCGACGCCGTCTCCGCGCGGATGCCGCTGTTCGTCGCGATCGTCGTCGGCATGTCGGCGCTGCTGCTGATGGTGGTGTTCCGCTCGGTGCTCATCCCGGTCAAGGCGGCGCTGCTGAACCTGCTGTCCATCTCGGCGGCGCTCGGCGCGATCACGCTGGTGTTCCAGGACGGCCGGTTCGGCGCGCAGAGCGGCCCCATCGAGGCGTTCATCCCGGTGATGATCTTCGCGATCGTGTTCGGCCTGTCCATGGACTACGAGGTGTTCCTCGTCTCCCGGATCCACGAGGAGTGGGAGCGCACCCGGGACCCGTCCCGCGCCGTCCGGGAGGGCCTGGCCGCCACCGGCGGGGTCATCACGGCCGCGGCCGCCATCATGATCGTCGTGTTCGCGGCGTTCATCCTGAGCCCGGACCGCATGCTCCAGCAGTTCGGCCTCGGCCTCGCGGTCGCCGTCCTGCTGGACGCCGTGGTCATCCGCTGCCTGATCGTCCCGGCCGTCATGCGGCTCCTCGGCCGGCACGCCTGGTGGCTCCCGGCGGCGCTGGCCAGGCGCCTGCCCCGGGTCGCCCTGGAGCGCCCCGAGCAGGACCCCGGCCACCGGGAGGGCGTCTCTTCCGTGTCGTGAAGCCGCTCATGCCGCGGACGTGGACGCGCGGAGCGCGTGCGGCGCGTCGAACGCGGCCGTCATGGGGGCGTCCCGTCCAGGACGTGCCCGGCCATCGCCTCGGCGAAGCCGCGCAGGATGCGCGCGGGCATCTCCTCCGCCACCTCCGCCGCCGCCTTCCGCGCGAGTTCCAGCTCCTCCCGGCAGGCGGCGGTCGCGGCGGCGAGCGCCTCGGCGCGCAGCCGCGGGTCGGCGCCGAGCCGGCCCGCGGTGAGGCCGGGCGCGCCGAGCAGTTCGGGCAGCGCCGAGACCCGCCCCTCGATCAGCGTGTCCAGCGACGTGTCGAGCCGGGTGCGCAGGCCGCGCAGCGCGAGGACGTCCTCGGCGTGGACGAAGGAGCGACCGCAGTGCCGGCCGAACTCGCGGAGCGCGGCGACGGTGGCCGGCGGGGCGTCCGCCAGCAGCGCGCCGGCCCGCAGCGGGTACTCGAACATCGCGGCGAACACGTCGGTGGACGAGGTGCCCGGTGCCGCGTCCAGGTAGCGGGCCCGCAGCACCGTCAGCTCGGCGAGCCAGTCCGAGAACGACCACGACAGCTCCGGCGCGTGCTCGGCGACCAGCGCGCACGCCTGGGCGAGCAGGAAGTCCCCGGCGAGGACGGTGGTGGCCGACGCCCAGTCGACGCCCCGCCCGCCGGGCGGCGCGGGCGCCGCGGGGCCGAGGAAGGCCAGCCCGCCCAGCGACGCGAGCTCGATGGCCGAGCCGGTCATGGCGTGCCCGATGTCGGGGTGGGCGCCGGTGCTCATGAGCCCGGCGCACAGCAGCACCGCCGGCCGCAGCCCGCGCCGCGTGGGCCCGGCCCCGGTGATGAGCATCCGCGCGATGAACGGCCATTCGCTCCGCACGGAGGCGACCGACACCTCGTCGCAGCCCGCGAGGAACGGCCGGAGCAGTAGGGACTCGCGGGGGCCGGGGTCGAAGGGCTCGGCGGCGGTCACGCCCGCGATGCCCTCGGGCAGCAGCACGGCGCGGCGGCCCTTGGCGAAGAACGGATGGTCGCTCTCGGCGGTCGCCGCGAGCACCCGCCAGGCGAGGTGGTAGCGGCGCGCCGCGTGCCGGGCGGTCTCGAAGTAGCCCACGAACGCCCGGCTGAGCGCCCGGCGGTAGGACCGCGCCGCCCGCTCGGGGTCGCCGGGGTGGCGGGCGATGGACTCGGCGGCCAGCAGGCCGCTCTGCACCGCGTAGCTCAGCCCTTCGCCCGTGAACGGGTTGACCAGGCCGGCGGCGTCGCCGACCGCGAGGCGCCCGCCGGCCGCCGCGCGCTCCGGGGCGAACCCGCTGTCGACCGGCCCCCACGCGAGCGGGCCGTCCGGCCGCGCCCCGGCGAAGCGGGGATCGGCCTCGGCGAGCCCGGCGACCGCCCCGGCCATCAGGGCTCCGGCGTCCGGCCCGGCGCCGGTGACGGCGACCGTGCAGGCGCCGCCGGAGCCGGGCAGCACCCAGACGCAGGACGGCTGGGCCTTCGGGTCGCTGCCGGCGGGGGTGACCATCTGGAGCGTGATCCGGTCGCCGGGCGCCACACCGGTGAAGCGCTGCGCGCACTGCAACCGCGCGCCCGAGGCGGCGCCCTCACCTCCGGCCTCACCGCGTGCCCGCGCGCGGCCGGGATCGGCGCCGGTGGCGATGACGGCGTGGCGGGCGGTGACGGCCGTCCCGTCGGCGAGGGTCGCGCGGTGCCCGTCCTCGTCGCGGCGCAGGTCCGCCACCCGCCCGGTCAGCGCGACGGCGCCCGCCTCGGTCGCCGCGCGGTGCAGGAGGCCCGCCAGCCGGTCGCGATCGCACACGGCCATCCCGGCGTCGTCGATCACGCGCCGGGTGCGGGCACCGAACCGCAGGTCGAGCGTTCCGACCGGGCGCGCGACCGCGTCGTCCCAGGCGCCGATGGTCCGCAGCGCGTACCGGGCGGGGCCGCTGACCAGCACGTCGCGGGACGCCCCGGGCGGCCGCTCGCCCGCCAGCAGGACGCGCAGGCCCCGGCGGGCGAGGGCGGCGGCGGCCGCGGTACCGGCGGCGCCGCCGCCGACGACCAGCACGTCGACCGGCTCGGTCACGGGCATCTCCGGTGTGCGGCGACCGTCATCGGTCGGTGAACAGGACGTGGACGGCGGCGCCCATGGCCGGCGGGCCGGTGAGGGCGTAGACCGCCCAGGGGGCGAGGGTCCGGGTGTCGACGGCGGTGACGAGCGCGGCGAGCACGAACGGCGCGGCGACCGCCGCGGCGGTCCGGTGGCCGGCGAGGAGCAGCAGCACCGGCGCCGCGGCCAGGACCACGCCCGCCAGGCCCGCCGTGAGACGCCCGCTCGCCTGCCGCTGGGCCTCCTCCTCGCCGAACGCGCTCATGAACGGCACGGCGTCCGACAGGCCGGCCAGGAGGACGCTCCCGGCCACGGCGACCACGGCGAACGCCAGCACCGCGAGGAGCGTGACCGGGGTCCGCGGCGCCAGCACCGTGCGCAGCGCCAGGGCGGCGCCCACCGGCACCGTGATCAGGCAGGGCGGGAAGGCCGCGGCGTCCGCGGCGAGGCCCGGCGCGAGCAGGAGTACGGGGACCAGCGCGGTGACCAGTACCGCCAGGGCGGGGCCGCGTTCCCCGGCGAGGAGGAACAGCAGCGCGCCGAGGGCCACCGCCGCGGCGCCCAGGTAGACGATCACCCGGTCGTGCTGGAGCGGCTGCTCCGCGACGTGCGCGGGCCGGCCCAGCCGGTCGTACATGCCCTTGACCACCAGCAGTCCGCCGATGACCACGAGCGCGCAGCCGGGCACGGCCAGCGCCGCCCTGCCCTGCACCTCCACGTCCCCGGCCCTTCAGCGGGAGGTCATTCGGAGACCGTGACGGGCGGGGCCGCACCGAACCCCATCTGGCCGTCGTCGCCGGTGACCGCGAGGCTGGCGACGTGGGTGCCGGACTTCGTGTAGGTGTGGGTGACCTTCGCGCCCTTGGCCAGCGTCCCGTCGGGGAACTCCCACAGGTAGCTCTCGACCTCGCCGCCCGCCGACCCCTTCGAGCCGGACGCGTCGAGGACGACCGTGTTCGGGCTGATCCGCTTCAGGGTCACCTTCGCCACCGGCGGGCTCTTGGGCCGGGCGAGCTCGGTCGCGGTGATGCGGACCTTGACCGGCCGGTCGCCGGCGGTCAGCTCGACCTTCCAGCCCCCCGCCCCCGCGCCGGGCACGTACACGCTGTCGTAGGCCCCGCGCTTGGTGACGTTCCGGCGGTGCCGGGCGCCGGGCTGCGCGCCGTCCGGCCGCAGCACCCGCATCGTGACGTCCCCCTCCGCCCAGGTGGCGCCGAACCCGGCGCCGAGCCCGCCGCCCCTCAGCGCCACCGGGACCTGGACCTTCTGCCCCGGCTGGACGGTGACGTCCGCCGTCTGCCGGGTCACCCCCGCGTCGCCCGCGACCCGCGGCACGGCGGACGGCCGCAGGAACGCCTCCTTGATGATGCACGCGGTGTTGGCGTAACCGGCCCTGGTCGGATGGAACGAGTCGTTGCGGTTCCTGGGGACGATCCCGTTGAGGAACCGCTGCTGGCCCTCGGGCGGGCAGATCTCGTGGCCGTCCGACGAGTTGTAGAGGTCGACCGGCACGGCCCCGGCGATGGTCGCCGAGGTGACGAGGTAGCTGTCGAGGCGCTGGACCCACTGGTTCATCCAGAGCTGGTCGGTGAGCCGGATCATCTGGCAGCGCTGGGTGGGGAGCGGGACGGTCGAGGTGCCGTCGCGCCCGCCCTCGTCGGGGAAGAACTTCGGGTAGGTCGGCACGAAGACCTTCGCCTGCGGGGCCCGCCGCCGGACGTCCTTGATGATCTCCTGTACCAGGTTGGCGTTCTGCGCCGTGCCCTCGTCGAGCCTGTCGATGGCCGCCTTGAGAGCGGCGTCCTGGGCGCCCGCGCAGGTCTTGAGCGCCGAGACCTTGATGCAGGACGTGACGACGTCGGCGAAGCCCATGTCGTTGCCCGATATGCCGAGGGTCACGTGGGAGACATCGGTGTCGAGCGCGTCGAGCTGCGGCGGCTCGCCCGACTTGCCGTTGCGGACGTCCTCGGTGGTGGCGCCGCTGCACGCGACGAAGGTGACGGGCCCGCCGAGCACCCCGTCCTCCTGGAGCAGCGGTACGTGCGACCACGGAGACCGGCTGCAGTCACCGCTGGCGGGGTAGTAGTCGCCCGCTCCGACGCCGGCCTGGTAGGAGTCGCCCATCGCGACCCAGCGGCCGGGGGCCGCCGCGGGCGCCGCGGGCGCCACCGCCGACGAGGCCGCGAACGCGACGACGCAGGATCCCGCTATGACAAGGCCGCGCTGTCGCATGCACTTCCCCCACCCAGGAGAAGAGCGCTCGCACCGCGTGTGCGAACGCCCCGGACGATGATCGCCATGATCGCAACACTTGACGATCTTGGTGTCAACGGCCGGACGGTGGCTTGGCAGCTATTACCGTCAAAGAGGGATCGGCTCGGCATATCTCGCCAATCGGGGTGGATTTTCGCGGGCGTCTGGCCGGATCCGGCCACAATTGCCATGTTTAGCGATCTTCGGGTTAGCGTGCGCCTGCTGATCAACTCGGGCACTCCAGAGAAGAAACGGTGGTCCGATGGATTCCACTGCGCGCACCGAGCCGTCCGACCGCCACGAGCCGCCCGACCGCGAGCCCTCCGGCCGCGGAGAGCCGCCGGCCCCGGTCTCCCGGCGCGGGTTCCTCGGCAGGACGGCCGTCGCCGGTTCGGCCACGGTCGCCGCCGGGGCGATGCTCGGCGGGTCCGGTGCCGGTCCTTCCGGGCAGGCGGTCGCCGCCGCGGGCGACCCGGACGCCGGCGCGCCGGCCGCGCAGGCCGCACCGCTCGACCAGCGGCGGGAGATGCTGCTGCAGGTAGCGCGGGCCGGCGCGGTCTACCCGATCGAGATCAGCGGCTTCGGGGAGTCCGCCCGCGGCGCGGACCGCGTCACCGCGGCGCGCCTGCTGGCCGCCGAGCGCAGGCTCGCCCCCGAGCGCCTCGCGCGCGCCCGGGCGGGCGCGGACGCGCTGATCGCGCAGGGCCTGCTGGGCGTGCCGCAGGGCCGGCTGCTGGCGGGCATCGGACGGCACGCCGCGCAGGCCGGCGAGGCGGACCAGAGGAACCTCCGCGCGTTCGTGGCGCTCGGCGTCGCGACCGTCGCCCCCCACTTCGACCCGGCCGAGGACGCCATGGCGGAGGTCTGGCTCGGCGGGCTCGCCCGGCAGCACCGGCTCGGCCAGCAGCCGCAGCCCATCTCGTCCCGGAACTGACCGACCGCCGCCCGGCCCGACGACGGAGGACCATGGAGCTCTGCAAGGACGACCACGGCAAGCTGGAGCGCGCCCGGGACCAGATCCTCGCCGCCCACGGCGACGACCCCAACGTCAGCGGGGTCGGGATCGGCTTCCGCCGCCAGGGCGGCACGTCGACCGGCCGCCCCGCGGTCGTCGTGCTGGTCGCCAAGAAGCGCCGCGAGGCCCTGGTGTCGCGCCGCCGGCTGCTGCCGCGCACCGTCGAGGTCGACGGCACCGTCTACGACGTCGACGTGGAGCAGGCCGGCCCGTTCACGTCCAAGGCGCGGACGGCCCTGGCCCCGGAGCGGGCTCCCCTCGCCCGGGCGGGTGTCTCGGACCCGATCACGGAACGGATGCGGCCGCCCCGGCAGGGCGCCAGCATCTCCAACCCGATCGACGGCACGACGGCCGGAACGCTCGGCATGTTCGTGATCGACAACACCGACGACACCGTGTGCCTGCTGACCTGCAACCACGTGATCGGGCGCTTGGGGCGCGGCAGGGCCGGGGAGCCGATCGTGCAACCCGGCGTCTACGACGGCGGCAAGGCGTCCGACGCGATCGCGACGCTGAAGCGCTGGGCGCCCATCCCCACGACGGGCACGACGATCGACGGCGCCATCGCGCAGCTGACCGACCAGAGCGCCTACACCATGGAGGTGGCGAAGGACCTCATGGCCCCCGTCTCGGCCGGCCACCCGGTCGTCGGGATGGTCGTCGCCGGCGACGCCTTCGGGGGCTGCCTGCTGTCGCGGATGGACCTGACGCTCGACGCCCTCAACGTTCGCCTCCCCCTCGGGCAGACGGCCTCCGCCGCGGCGGCCGACCTGCCCTGTGCGGGACCGGTGCTCGGGGTCGCCGACCCCCAGCCGGGGATGAACATCGAGAAGGTCGGGCGGACGACCGGCTACTCCGCCAGCCAGATCATCGCGATCGGTGTGCAGTCGCCCGTGGTCACGCCGATCGGGGACGTCGTCTACAAGGACCAGATCTACACCGAGTACTTCGCCTCGTCCGGCGACTCCGGTTCGGTCGCCTTCGCGGGCGGCGAGGGCAACACGCCCGTGATGCCCGGCCCCATCGAGGTGCACTGCTCGGTCCTCTCGGCTCTGAGCACCTACTACCGGCTGCCGCTGACCGATGACAACGCGCTCGCCGACAAGGTGCGCGACGAGTACTTCCTGCAGAGCACGACCGGGAAGATGCTGGTCGAGCTCGCCTATGTGAACTCCGAAACGCTCGTCGACCGGCTGAAGAACCGGCAGGCGCAGGGCGCCGAGATGGCCTACGCGAACCAGTACTACACCAAGTACCACGACTTCCTGGAGAGCGTGCTCGACGACCCGGATTCGGCGGAGGTCGTCACCCAGGAGCACCTGGACGACGCCCAGACCGTCATCGTCGGCCTCATCCAGACCGGTGTCCTCCTGGCGCCCGAGGCACGGCTCGCCCTCAAGCTCTACCAGGAGTCGCTCGTGCCGACGCTCGGGATGAACAGGCGGGAGGTCCTGGAGTACATGCGAAATCCCGCCTTGTACGGCCAGGTCTACGAGGCCGTCGCCGCGACCGCCGGCATCGAGCTGAACGCGCCCTTCAAGCAGAGGCCTCCGGAACCGACCTCATGACCGCGGCCCAGCCCCCGGCACCCGGCGCGGAGACGGACTACACCGCGAAGGTCATGGCCCGGATCGACCGGCTGGCCGCGGGGCTCGGCCCGTCCCTGCGCGGCCCGGTGGCGGCCCTGGCGGCCAATCCGGGCAAGAACCTGCGCTCGGGCCTGCTCGCGGCCTGCGTGGGCGACGCCCCCGTGGACCCGGCCCGGCTGGTCAGGCTCGGCGCGCTGGTGGAGCTCGTGCACCTGGCGTCGCTCCTCCACGACGACGTGGTCGACCGGGCGGCGCTGCGCCGCGGCCGGCCGACCGCGCACACGCTGGTCGGGCCGGAACGGGCGTCCCTGGCGGGACTGGCCGCCTTCGCGCTGGCCGGGACCGAGTCGGCCGAACTCGGCGCCGGGATCGACATGCTGGTCAGCCGCACGCTGCGCGAGCTCGCCCACGGCCAGTTGCTGGACATCGAGCGGACCTTCGACACCGCCTACACGCTCCAGGACTACCTGGAGCTCATCGAGCGCAAGACCGGCGCCCTGTTCGAGATGACGTGCCTGCTGGGCGCCGCGGAGGCGGCGCGTCCGGAGCGGGAGGTCGCGGCGCTGTCGCTGTTCGGCCGCGAGTTCGGCATCGCGTTCCAGGTGCTCGACGACTGCCTCGACCTCGCCCCCGGCGACCTCGACAAGTCCGTCGGCACCGACCACATGCTGGGCCTGTTCGGCGCGCCCACGCTGGCCGCCCTCGGCGGGGACGGCGCGGAGGCGCTGGCCGGACTGCTGCTGTCACCGGACTTCACCGCCGGCGACCTGCCGGCCGTGCGCTCGCTCGTCCGGGCGTCCGGCGGCCTGGACCGGGCGATGGAGCTCGCGGGCGAGCACCTCGACCGCGCGCGGGCCGCGCTGGACGAGGTCGCCGAAGACGCGCGGACGCGGGTGCTCGCCATCCTCGCGGAGGTCGAACCCCGCCTCTGACCGGTCACCGCCCCGCCGGGGCGCCCCGCCGGGGTTATCCGGGTGCCCACTCCCCCATGTCCCGCTCCAACCGGACGAGGGCCTCCGGGGGATTGAGGCGCCGCGCGTTGTCCAGAATGCTCTCCTCGCTCTGGTCGCCCTGGAGGATGTTCACGACGACGCGCTCGCGCTCGGCGCCCCGCCCGAACAGCCCCTCCTCGTCCAGCCGGGCGAGGGCGCGGAAGCACGCCTCGAACCGCCCGCCGACCTCGGCGTCGAACGCGTCCCGGTCCGGGTCGTCGAGTCGCTGCCAGGGGTCGCCGCGCCGGTTCAGCAGCTCCAGGACGCCCTCGAAGTGCTCCTCGCCCAGCATGTGGTACGGCGAGTCGGCCGGGCTCCACCGCAGCGTGGCCGCCTGCTCCTCCACCGTCCCGCCGAACTCCGCGAGGTAGCTCTCCGCGACCCGCAGCAGCCCCTCCTCCGTGCCGCAGGTCGGCAGGATGTAGGCCGCGAACACGTCGGAGAACAGCGCGAAGCTGTAGAAGGTCTCCCCGCGGTTGCGCTCCCGCGCCTCACGGAACGCGGCCCGTCCCGCCACGACCAGGCGGTCCGCCAGTTCATCGAACGACATCCGGAGATCATCCCAGCCGGGAGCGGAGAAGGCAGAACTCGTTGCCCTCCGGGTCCTGCAGGACGACCCAGCTCTCCTCCCCCGTCTGGCCGACGTCCGCGTGCCGCGCCCCCGCGGCCAGCAGCCGCTCCAGCTCGGCGTCCTGGTCCCGGTCCGTCGCGTTCACGTCGAAGTGCAGCCGCATCTTCCCGGGCGTCGGCGCGTCGCTCCGGCTGAGGATGATCGTCGGCTGGAGGCCGCCGAACCCCTCCTCCGGGCCGATCTCGACATCGCCGTCCTCCCGGTCGAGCACCGTGTACCCGAGCACCTCGCACCAGAACGCGGCGAGCGCCTCGGGATCCCGGCAGTCGAGTATGAGCTCACTGATCCGGCAGGCCATCCCCGCTCCTCTCCTCACGGACGCGTCCCATGAAACAGGAGAACGATCATCACCGCACACCGGCCGCTCCCGCGCGGCCGGCCCCTCAGCCGGCCGGGCGGGCGGACGTCAGGGCGTCCCAGGCGGCCATCGCGCAGGTGATGACCGCTTCCAGCTCGGCGCGGGTGGCGCCGTCGCGGGCCTGGATGGAGAGGCCCTGCACCACGGTGGTGTAGTAGCGGGCGATGGCGTCGAGCGCTTCGGGCGGCGCGGTGAGGTCGCCGTCGGCGACGCCCTGGGCGAGCCGGTCCTCGATGGCGGTGCGCATGTCGCGCCGGATGCCCGCCAGGAACTCCCGCACCGGCTGGTTCTCCACGGCCCCGGTGGGCGCGGCGAGGACGAGCATGCAGTAGTGCGGCGCGTCGGAACGGGTGATCTCGTCGGCGGTGGCGCGCAGCATGGCCTCGATCGCGGCGCGCGCGGTCGGCTGCTCGCGCAGCGCCGCCCTGGGCGGCTCGCCCGAGGTCGCGCCGTAGAGCGCCATGACCTTGCGGAACAGCTGCTCCTTGCTGCCGAAGCAGGCGTAGATGCTGGCCGACGCGATGCCCATGGCGCGGGAGAGGTCGCTGAGCGAGGTGCCCTCGTAGCCGCGCTCCCAGAACACGTCCAGCGCCTGGCGCAGGGCGGTGTCGGGATCGAAGGTGCGCGGCCTGCCGCGAGTGGCCATCGGTGGGGCCTCCGTGCTTTGTTTGTCGTTCGATCAACTATAGCTTGACCGGCGCCGCCGGGCCGTGGGACGGTTTGTTTGTCGTTCGATAAACAAAGGAGGCGGACGCCGTGAGCATTCCCGCGACCATGCGCGCCCTGGAGCAGACGTCCCTGGACGGGCCGGGGGACCTGCGCCTGATCACCGGCGCGCCGGTGCCGGACCCGGGCCCCGGCGAGGTCCTGATCCGGGTCACCGCGGCCGGGGTCAACTACGTCGACGTCTCGCAGGCGCGCGGCACGTTCGCGGGCGGCCCGCGGCCGCCCTACCTGGCGGGCATCGAGGCCGCGGGCGAGGTCGTCGCCCTCGGCGAAGGCGTGGTGGGCCCGGAACCCGGCGCCCACGTCGTCGGCGTCGCCATCGGCGGCGGCGCCTTCGCCGAGTACCTCGCGCTCCCCGCCGCCGGCGCGGTGCCGGTGCCGGAGGGCTGGGCGGACGAGCAGGCCCTGGGCCTGGTCGTGAACTGGCCGACCGCGCTGGCGGCGCTCAGACCGCTGGGCGGCCTCACCGCCGGGCAGACCGTGCTGATCCACGCCGCCGCCGGCGGGACCGGCGAGGCCGCGGTGCGGATGGCCCGGCACTACGGCGCCACGGTGATCGCCGCGGCCTCACCCGGCAAGCACGAGGCGGTGCGGGCACTGGGCGCCGACCACGTCATCGACTCCCGCGGCGACATCGCGGCCGAGGTGCTGGAGCTGACCGGCGGGGCCGGCGCCGACCTGGTCCTGGAATCGGCCGGCGGCGCCGCCTTCGGCGCGAGCCTGGCCGCGGCCAAGCGGGTCACCGGACGGGTCGTCGTCTACGGCCTGCCCGGCGGAGAGGCCGCGATCACCAACTGGGACCTGGTCTACGCGCACCAGGTCCACGTCATCGGCCTGAACATCGGCGTCCTCATCCGGACCGCCCCGCAGGTCTTCGGCGAGGTCATGGGCGAGATGTCCGCGCTCATCGCGGCCGGCGTCCTCGGCCCCGGCCGGCCCGCCGTCCACGAGCTGGCCGAGGGGCCGAAGGTGCTCGCCGAACTGGAGGCGCGGGCCACCACGGGCAAGCTCGCACTCCAGCCCTGACGCCCGTTGCCCTCGCTCCCGCCATGAGTCACTCTCCAGGTAGGAGCGTGCTGTCACGTTGAAGGCGAGGCGCCCCATGGCCCGAGGTGTCTCGCGGCGGTCCGACCAGGCGCCGGGGTACGCGCTGAACTACGAGTGCGCCCCGCCCAGAGGGCTCACCTTCCTCGCACTGGCACTCGTGATCGGGGTCCTTTGCGCGCTGGTCAGCCCGGCCATGGACGCGGGTGTGCCGACCTTCTGGCTGACGACCGCCAGCGCCCTCGCCGGAGCCCTGGTCAGTTCGGGACCGGCGCGCCGCGCCGCCCTGACGGACCGCGGCCGCCTGGTCGTCACCGGTTTCGGGCAGCGCGTCGACGTCGACGCGCGCGGCATCACCGCGGTCACCGTCTCCCGATGGGCGCGGCTCGGGTTCGCGCCCGCGGTCGTCCACTGGACGGGCGGACGCTTCCCGATCTGGCGGAGCATGCGGTACACCCCTGAACCGCGGCGCTCCCGGTGGTCCCCGCTGCACGTCACCGGGCACGGCGGCAAGGACTTCGGCGACCTGGTGTACCGCCTGCGCCTCTGCAATCCGGCGCTGGTCGTCGAGGGGGTCAGGCCACCGGCCTGGGCGCTGCCCCCGCCCATGCCCCGGCCCCCGCGCGTGCCGTGACGCGGACCGTCCAACCGGGGGGTCGCCCTTCCGCTCAGGGGCGGCCGGCGACGTCCTCGGGGCTCGTCTCGGCCGGGAACCCCGCGCTCGCGCCCCACATCTCCGCGAACCGGCCGTCCTCGAAGCGGAAGATCTCGAACAGCGCGGGGCTCCCGGCGCCCGGGATCCCCTCGACGGCCGACCGGACGGCGGCCCGGTCGCCGTCCACCAGGATGTCCTCGGCGACGACGCGGATGCCGGGGTAGCGGCCGGTGAGCGCCCGCCATGCCGCCTCGCCCGCCGCGAAGCCCGTGCTGCCGAGCGGATGGCTGAAGAAGTCCGGGGCGTGGAGCTCGGCGGCCCGGTCGAACCGGCGGGTGTTGAAGCACTCCTGCATCCGCCGCACCAGGGCGGTCGCTTCCTCGCGTGTGGTCATCGGCGCGTCTCCTCATGCCGGACATGGCGGGCGGCGGCCCTAAGCGGTGCGCCGCCCCGGTTCCGCCAAGACTAACCGGTGCGGCGCCCCGGTTGTAGGGTTGCCGTGATGTCCGAGCCGTCGTTGCGCGCCGACGCGCGCCGGAACCGCGACCGGGTGCTGGAGACCGCGCAGCGGCTCTTCGCCGCGGAGGGGCTCGGCGTGCCGCTCGACGAGATCGCCCGCCGCGCGGGCGTCGGCCCCGGCACCGTCCACCGGCACTTCCCCACCAAGGAGGCGCTCTACCTGGCCGTCGCGATCGAGATGCTGCGCGGCCTGGTCGCGGAGGCGGAGGAGATCGCCGCCACCGGCGACCCCGCGGCCCTGTTCACGCTGCTGTCCCGGATGATCGCGACGGGCGCCGAGAACGTCGCGGTGAAGAGCGCGCTCGCGGCCGCCGAGTTCGACCTGCGCACCGCCGCCCCGGATGTCGCGGCGGGCCTCACCGGCCACGTCGCGGACCTGCTGGCCCGCGCCCAGGCGGCCGGAGCCGTCCGCCCCGACACCGGCGTGGAGGAGGTGATGGCGCTCGTCGCGGGCGCCTTCACCGCGATCCGCCACGCCGGTGCCGAGACCAGCCCCGAACGGTCGGAGCACATCGCCCGGCTCATCCTCGACGGTCTGCGCCCCCGCTGAGGAGCCGCCGCCCAGGGGCCCGGCCTCCGGTCAGGGCAGGTCGAACGTCCCGCGCTTGACCTCGTCCACGAACCTTCTCCATTCCACCGGCGCGAACCCCAGCACCGGCCCCGCCGGATCCTTCGAGTCGCGCGCCGCAATGCCCTGATCCACCATCGCGACCTCCAGGCAATTGCTCGGGTGATCGCCGCTATGACTGCTCTTGCGCCATCGGGGGGTCGAACTGCTCATAGTTCCGACGCTATCGCTTCTATGAGCGCGAGGGTCTCCGCCTTCGGCAGGGCAAGGGATTCAAGTTCCGCGTAGGCCCGTTCGTAATACTCGACGTTCGCGGGCTCATCGATGAGCCAGCCGCGGGTCAGGCCGTCCACGGCGACCACCTTCACCGGATCGTCCGAACCGACGTCGAGGATGGTGAAGGCTCCGGCCAGGCCGGGGTGCGCTCCGACGTCCCTGCGCAGGATCCGCACATCGAGGTTCTCCGTGCTCGCGACCTCCACGATCTTGCGGCACTGGGCGCGCATCACATCCCTGCCTCCGACCATCATGCGAAGCACGGACTCACCCAGAATCCAGGTGGCTCGCAGGGACGGGTCCTCCAGGACTCGCTGCCTCGCCATCCGGAAGGCGATGGAATTCTTGGCCCTAGGCCGCTTTCGGACAGGATCGTAGGCGGCGAACACGGCCTCGGTGTATCCGGCCGTCTGCAGCAGGCCCGGCACGAGGGTCGGCTCGAAAGATCGCACGCGCGATGCCTCGGCTTCCAGTGAGGCGAAATCCACGGCGAATGGATCTTCGTGGTTCGTGAAATCGCGCCACCAGCCGTCTTTGCGGCCCTGGGCGGCCAGGTCGAGGAGGCGGGCGCGTTCGCGGTCGTCCGTGATGCCGTAGTGGTCGAGGATCTGGCGGAGGTCGCGGGGGCGGACGGCGCGGTGGCCGTTCTCGTAGGCGCTGAGGGTGGCCGGCGAGCGCTCGACGAGGCGGGCCGCCGCGTCCTGGGTCAGGTTGCGTTCCTCGCGGTACCGGCGGAGCGCCTGGCCGATCTTCCGGCGCCGGTACGAGAACTGATCATTTAACGTCATGAATCCATGCTGTCACGCTACGTGACACGGCGGGCTCGGACTCGGAGAACTTCCATACATCCGTTCTTCGATACTTCGGCTTCTCGATGGGCCCGCGCCGGATGCCTCTCAGCTCACGGGAACGTGTTGATGCGGTGACGGAGGGCGATCAGCCTGGCGGTGACCATTCGAGAAGGAGACAGGATGATCGACCGCGAGGCCGGAGAACTGCGGCTGCTGGCCGTGCTCACGCTGCCCGGCGTGGAGCGTTCCGTCCGGCATGCCCGGCTGTTCCTCCGGGACACGCTCGTCCCGGACCACATCGCTCCCGGGGACGCGCTGCTGGGCGACATGGCGCTCGTCCTGGACGAGTTCGCCTGCAACGGCATCAGGCACACGGCGTCGGGGCGCGGCGGGAAGATCCATATCAGCCTGCGGGCGGGGGACGGTGTGCTGCGGGCCGAGGTGACCGACGAGGGGGCCGGCGGGGCGCGGCCGGTGCTGCGGGACGCGGCGGACGGCGAGAGCGGGCGCGGGCTGCTCATCGTCGAGGCGCTCGCGTCCCGCTGGGGGTACCGCGCGGACGGGGCCCGCACCACCGTGTGGGCCGACTTCCCCGCCGTCCGGAAGCCTCCGGCGGCCGGGTGAGGCCCCGGTCCGCTCCCCCGCGCACGCCGATCCGGCGTGCGCGGCCCGGCTGATCGGCGCGAGGGCGGGAACGGCCCCCCCATGCGCATCGATCTCACCGGACGGACCGCCTTCGTGAGCGGCTCCACGCAGGGCATCGGCCGTGCCATCGCCGCCGGGCTGGCACGGGCCGGGGCCTCCACAGTGATCAACGGCCGATCCGAAGGGAGCGTCGACGAGGCGCTGCGGGCGCTCCGCACCGAGCTTCCGGCCGCCCGCCTGCACGGCGTCGCCGCGGACGTCGCCACCGCCGAGGGCGCGCGGGCGGTCACCGAGGCGCACCCCGGCGTCGACATCCTGGTCAACAACCTCGGCATCTTCGAGGCGCGCCCCGCGCTGGAGATCGACGATGCCGAGTGGCGGCGGTACTTCGAGGTCAACGTGCTGTCCGGGGTGCGGCTCGCGCGCGCCTACCTGCCCGGCATGGTCGATCGCGGGTGGGGCCGGGTGCAGTTCATCGCCAGCGACTCGGCCGTGGCGATCCCGGCGGAGATGGTGCACTACGGCATGTCGAAGACCGCGTTGCTCGCCGTCTCCCGCGGCTTCGCCAAGGCCGTCGCCGGGACGGGCGTCACGGTGAACACGGTGCTGGCGGGCCCGACCCGTACCGGCGGCGTCGAGGACTTCGTGGCCGACATGGTCGGCGACGACCTGCCCTGGGACGAGCGGCAGCGCCGCTTCATGGCCGAGCACCGCCCGAACTCGCTGCTGCAACGGCTCATCGAGCCGGAGGAGATCGCGAACATGGTCGTCTACCTCGGCTCCGACCAGGCGTCCGCCACGACGGGCGGCGCGCTCCGGGTGGACGGCGGCTACGTCGACGCGATACTGCCCTGAACGCCTGACGATCCATGAGCCCGCGGAGTCCCGCGAGGACACATCCTTGGCCGCTCTGTACCTACGGCATGTAGTCGAGTGATTACAGTACGGGTACGGGTGGCTACGGAAACGGGCCTGCCGCCCCTTCCCCACAGGAGGATGTATGAAGATCCGGACTCCGCTGCGCTCCGCGGCGCTGACCGCCGCCGGCCTGGTCATGGCCTCGGGCCTGGCCGCGTTCGCGCCCGCCGCCTCGGCGAGCGCGGCGCAGCCCGCCGCGGCCGAGGCGACGGCTTCCCACTGGTGCCCGCGCGGCACCTACTGGAACGCCTTCCTTCACCGGTGCGTCCGCCACCACCACGGCCACCACCACGGGCACCCCGGCCATCACGGTCCCTACGGCCACCACCACGGGAAGCCCGGCCATCACCACGGGCACCCCGGGCACCACCACGGGCACCCCGGCCGGTAAGGCGCACCGCGGAATCCGCCGCCCCGGCGACACGGCGGGGCGGCGGATTCCCGCTTTCTAGGCGAGGACGGCGCTCAGGGCGTCCAGTGCGGGCCCGTAGGCGGAGGCGAGGGGCGTGCTGTAGCCGATGACGAAGCCCTGCGGCCGCCCGGACGGGTCGTGCCAGTGGGCGCGGAGGGGCATGAGGGCGAGGTCGCGGGACGCGGCGCGCTCCATGATCTCGTCCTCGTCCGGGCCGCCGGGCGGGAGCAGGACGAGGGCGTGCAGGCCGGCGGCGATGCCCTGGACCCGCACGTGCGGGGCGCGGGCGCGGAGCGTCTCCACCAGCAGGTCGCGGCGGCGCCGGTAGCGGAGCCGCGACGCGCGGACGTGCCGGTCGTAGGCGTGGCCGCCGATCAGGTCGGCCAGGACGAGCTGAGCGAGCGACTGCGTGTGCGCGTCGGCGAGGCGCTTCGCCTCGGCGAAGGGCTCGACGAGGTGCGCGGGCAGCACCAGCCAGGCGAGGCGCAGCGCCGGGGCGAGGGTCTTGGACGCGGTACCGGCGTAGACGACGTTGCCGGGGGCCATGCCCTGGAGTGCGCCGACGGGCTGCCGGTCGTAGCGGAACTCGCCGTCGTAGTCGTCCTCGATGATCAGCCCTCCGGTGTCGCGGGCCCAGACGGTGAAGGCGCGGCGGCGGGCGGGGTGGAGGGTCGCGCCGGACGGGTACTGGTGCGCCGGGGTGAGGACGGCGGCGCCGGTGCCGCCGAGGCCCTCGGGGCGGGCGCCGTCGCCGTCCACGGGCAGCGGGACGACGCCGAGCCCGGCGCGGCCGACGACGGCGCGGTGGAAGAAGTGGCCCGGTTCCTCCATCGCCATCGCCGTGGTGCCCGCGTCCCGCAGGGCGGCGGCGAGGAGGCCCAGCGCCTGCGCGTACCCGGACGTGATCACGATCCGGGCGGGGTCGGCCCGGACGCCCCGCGCCCGGCCGAGGTAGCCGGCGAGCGCCGCGCGCAGCTCGGGGCGGCCGCGCGGGTCGCCGAGGGCGTGCGCCTCGGGCGGCGCGGACGCCAGGACGCGGCGGGTCGAGCGCAGCCACGCGGCGGCCGGGAACGCGCTCAGGTCGGGCCGTCCGGGCCGCAGGTCGTGCGCCGGTCCGGCGGGCGCGCCCGGGAGGTCCGGCGCGGGCGAGGGCGCGGCGGCGCCGGAGGCGACCCGGGTCCCCGAGCCGGGGACGGTGACGAGGTACCCCTCGGCGGTCAGCTGGTCGTAGGCGGCGGTCACCGTGCCGCGGGAGTAGCCGAGCTCGGCGGCGAGGGCGCGGGTCGAGGGCAGCGCGGCGCCCGGCGCGAGGCGGCCCGCCGCGATCGCGGCGCGCAGGGCCCGCTCCAGGCCCGCGCGGCGGCCGCCCGCCGCGTCGACGGCGAGGTGGAGGTCGACCGAACCGGACCAGTCTTTCGGCATGCGACCGGATCTTAATCCCGGTCCGGCCGGCGCCTAGATTCGCGGCATGATGCTTTTCGCGCAGCTCAGCGACGTCCATCTCGATCTCGGCGACCGCGCGGCCGGGCGCGCGTCGCGGATCGCGGCGCATCTGGACGGCCTCCCGCTGGACGCCGTCCTCGTCACCGGCGACATCGCCGACCACGGGGAGCCCGCCGAGTACGAGCAGGCCCGCAAGGTGCTCGCGTCAAGGCACCCGCTGCTGGTCTGCCCCGGCAACCACGACGCGCGGGGCCCCTTCCGCGAGGTCCTGCTGGGCGAGCCACCGGGCGACGGCCCCGTCAACCGGATGCACAGGGTGGCGGGCGCCGTGTTCCTCATGTGCGACTCCACCGTCCCCGGGGAAGCCCACGGGTACCTGGACGACGAGACGCTCGCCTGGCTCGACCGGAACCTCGCCGAGAACCGCGACGGGCCGGCGTTCGTCTGCTTCCACCACCCGCCCGTCGCGCTGGGCGCCCCCTACGCGGACGAGATCCGCCAGTTCGGGGAGGAGCGCCTGGCCCGGGTGATCGAGAGGCATCCGCAGGTCGTGGCCGTACTGTGCGGGCACGCCCACACGGCGGCGGCCACGACCTTCGCGGGGCGGCCCCTGCTCGTCGCGCCCGGGGCCGCGTCCACCCTCACCTTCCCGCCGCGCGGCGCCGAGGCCGTCGACCGCGGCGCTCCCCCGGGCATGGCGATCCACCTCCTGGACGACGAGGGGCGCCTGACCACGCACTACCGCACCGTCTAGCGGTGCGCCGTCCCAGTGGTGCGCCGCCCTAGCGGTGCGTCGTCCAGGTGCGGGTGATCTCCTCGGCGGCGTCGACGACGAGGGTCCGGTAGCGGTCGATGGCCTCGGGGGTGAACCGGTGCCGGGGCCCGCACACGCTGATGGAGCCGTGCACCTCCCCGTCCGGTCCGAACAGCGGCGCGGCGACCGAGCCGGCGTCGGCCTGCCGTTCGCCGAGCGACACCGCGACGCCCTCCCGGGCCGTCTCGGCGAGCTCGGCGCGCAGCCGGTCCTCGTCGGTGACGGTCCGGTGGGTCATCGCCGCCAGCGGCCGGCCGAGGAGCATCTCCCGCCGCTCCGCGGGCAGGAACGCGAGGATCACCCGGCCCGAGGAGCCGGCGTGCAGCGGGAACCGGCGCCCGACCTCGACCGTCATCTTGACCTCGTGCGGGCTCTCGAACTGGTCGAGGTAGACCCGCTCGTCGCCGACGAGGCCGGACAGCGTGGTGGTCTCCCCGGTGGCGTCCCGCAGCCGCCGCAGCACGGGCGCGGCGGCGCTGCGGACGTTGAACCGGCGCAGCGCGCTCACCCCGAGCGCGACGGCGGCGGGGCCGAGCCGGTAGCCCGCCGTGCCCGCCTCCAGCATCTCGCGGGACACCAGCGACTGCAGGATGCGGTACACGACGGCCTTCGAGATGCCCAGCTCGCGGCTGATGGCGGTGACGCCGAGGTACTCCGGGCCGCCGGCGAACATCAGCAGCACGTCGGCGACCCGCCCGGCGACCTCGGTGCCCCCCGGCGGCGGCGCGGTGGCGGTCTGGTTGGTCACGCCACGATCCTAGGGTTCACCGGCCGCGGCGCAGGTAGCGCCCGACGGGGTCGCCGGCGATCGCGCCGTCCTTGTAGACGTGGTTGCCGCGCACGAAGGTGTCGGTGACCCGAGCGGTCATCGCGAACCCCTCGAACGGCGTGTACTCCTGCGTCGACTCGGAGTCGGCGGCGCGGACCGTCCAGCTGGCGTCGGGGTCGACCAGGGCGATGTCGGCGTCGTAGCCCTCGGCGATGGTGCCCTTGTTGACCAGCCCGTAGCGGCGGGCCGGGTTCCAGGACGTGAGCCGGGCCGCCCGCTGGAGCGGCAGGCCGCGCTTGAGGCCCTCGCCGACCAGGCCGGGCAGCAGGTACTCGGCGCCGCCGAACCCGGACTTGGCGAGGAAGATGTCGTCGCGGTCGGCGCCGAACTTCATCTCGTCCCGGCAGCACGCGTGGTCGCTGACGACCCAGTCGACCTCCCCGGCGAGGACGTGCCGCCACAGCGCCTCGACGTCGGCGCGGTCGCGCAGCGGCGGGTTGACCTTGCCGCCGAGGCCGTGCGCGGTGTCGACGTCGGCGAGCAGGTGCCCGATGGTGACCTCGCGGCGGAAGTCGATGTGCGGGAAGGCGCCCGCCATGGTGAGGGCGGCCGACAGGGCCTTCTCGGACGACAGGTGCAGCAGGTTGATGTTCGGCAGGCCCGTCTCGTGCGCGAGGTAGGACGCGATGGTGACGGCGAGGCCCTCCGAGTGCGGCGGGCGGGACGCGCTGTAGGCGCGCAGCCCGGTCAGCTCGCCCTCCTGCTCGACCATCCTGGTGTAGGCGGTCATGATCTCGGCGGTCTCGCAGTGCAGCGACAGCGAGATGTGCGGCGCGTACTCGGCGAGCTGCTCGCGGGCCCGCTGGATGCCGCGCATGACGAACTCGAAGTGCGCGATGTCGTAGCGCTCGTCCGGCGGGGTCATGAGGAAGTCGCTCTGGCTGGACGAGCGGCCGTGCAGCCCGTGGCTGCCGTAGAACATGAAGATCTTGAACGAGGTGACGCCGTGCTCCTCGACGAGGTAGGGGATCTCGTCGATGTGCTCGGCCATCATCGGCGCCAGGTGGAAGGCGTAGTCGACGTAGGCGTTGCCCTGCGCGGCGCTCAGCACCTCGGGGAAGAACTCGCGGTACGGCCCGCCCTTGTTCAGGTAGTACTGGCCGGTGCGCATGTAGGTCAGCGACGTGGTGACGCCGCCCTGGGCGCTGGCGCGGCTCTCGGTGCGGGTGTCGGCGGACAGCTCGTTGTAGATGCCCCAGTGCTGGTGGGCGTCCACGACGCCGGGGAACGCCAGGCGCCCGCCCCCGTCGACCACGGTGGCGGCGTCGTCGGAGGGCAGGTCCGGGGCGACCCGGACGATCGTGCCGTCGTTGACGGCGATGTCCGCGCGCTCCGGCTCGGTGCCGTCGGGGGCGTCGGGGCGGACCACCCGCACGTTCTTCAGCAGCAGTTCGGTCGTGGCCATGGTGTACTCCTCAATTCTCGCGGGGGGTCGTGCGGGCGACGGCGCCTGCCGCCAGGTAAGCGAGCCCGAAGGCGGGCAGGAGGCCGTTGCCGGGCAGGTAGCCGTCGGCGCCGTGGCCGGAGATCCCGGCGGCGGCGCCGCCCGCCGCGTACAGGCCGGGGATCGGCCGGTCCGCGGAGTCGACGACGGCGGCGTCCTCGTCGACGATCAGGCCGCCCTGGGTGTGGAACAGCGCGGGGACGACGCGGACGGCGGCGTACGGGGCGGCGAGGGGCCGCTCCCAGTGGGTGCGGCCGTGCTCGTCGGGGCGCTCGCCGCGCGCCGCGGCGGCGCTGGCCGCCAGCTCCTCGGCGAGGGCGTCCGGCGGCAGGCCGGTGGCCTTGGCGAGGGCTTCGGCGTCGCCGGCCCGGACGAGGACGCCCGACTCGACGGTGTCGCGGAAGTCCTTGAACCGCTGGCACTGCTCGAAGACGGTCTCGTCCAGGACGATCCAGCCGGTGGAGCCGGGCCGGGCGGCGAGCTCGGCGGCGTACTCGGAGTAGCCGCGGGTCTCGTCGCCGAACCGGCGCCCGCCGAGGTCCACCATGATCGCGCCGTGGATGATCGTGGCCCAGCCGACGAGGGTCCCCGCGCCGGCGGCGACGGCGCCGTGCCCCTGGTAGGCGTCCAGGTAGCCGGTGGCCGCGCCGAGGCCGCCGCCGATGCGCAGCGCGTCCCCGAGCGACTGGTCGCTGCCCTGGTACAGGGCCCCGGCGATCTCCGGCAGGTGCCGCTCGACCAGGGCGCGGTCGGCGCCGAAGCCGTTGGTGGCCAGCAGCACCGCCCGGGTGGGGATCTCCTCGGTCGTCCCGTCCGGGTACTGGACGACGGCGGCGCGCACCGCACCGTCCGGGCCGGTCGCCACGTCGGCGAGCCGCGCCGGGACGAGCAGGTCGATGCCCGGGTGCTCGCGGACGCGCCGGGCGAGGTGGTCGATCACGCTCGACCCGTGCCGCCCCGGGACGGAGTGGCAGCGCGTCACCGAGTGCCCGGGGTAGTTGAAGTCGGTCACCAGGGACAGCGGCAGCTCCACCGAGTCGGCGAGCCACTCCACGAGCGGGGCGCTGACCTCGGCGAGGGTGCGGGCGAGCCGGGCGTCGGCGCGGCCCTTGGTCTTGGCCATGATGTCGGCGACGAACCGGGCCGGGGAGTCGTGGACGCCCTCGGCCGCCTGCCAGCGCGAGCCCGCGCCGGGGAACATCGCGGTCGACATCGAGGTGTTGTTGCCGCGCCGGAAGTGCTCGCTGGCCTCCACGACGACGACGCTGAGGCCGAGCTCGGCGGCGCGCAGCGCGCCGGCGAGCCCGCCGCCGGCTCCGGCGACGACGAGGTCGGGTCCGTCCGTCACGCGGCTCCCTCCGCGGTCATGAGCCGGAGGGCCAGGGCGGTCGGGTCGACGACCCGGGCCGCGAACCGGTCCTCCCCGACGTCGACGGCCGAGCAGCCGTTGATCACGGCCTCGGCGCCCGCATTGGCGAGCGCGTCCACGGCCTCGCCGAGGGCGGCGTTCCAGGCGGCGGCGTCGGCGACGGCGTCGAAGGGCAGCTCCAGCACGGCGATCCCGGCGACGTACTCGTCCAGGCCGTAGCCCTTGAGGCGGCGGCCCAGCTCCGCACCGATCGCCTCGTTCCGCACCACCGCACCAAACCGAACATTCTTCGCAGAAAGGTGCATACTACTCAGCTTCAGCAGCCCGATCGGCCGCACGCCCGGACCGGCCGGGCCGGAGGGGCCGTCCGGGACGGCCGGGTCGAGCACGCAGTCGGGGAAGGCGAGGTCCCACCCGTCCCCGGACGCGGCCAGCGCGGCGGCGACCTCCCGCTCCGACGCGCGGATCGCCGCCTCGTCGTCCAGCGAGCCGGGCGCGGCCGGGCCGACGTCGCGCAGCTCCACGGTCAGGCCCGGCGGGGCGAGCCGGTCGTAGCGGGCCTGCCGCCGCCGGACCTCCCCGGGCGGCAGATGGATCGGCGTCACGGCCAGGGCGCGCGTCACTTCGGCTCCTTCGTCTCGTCTCCGGCGAGGCCGCGCAGGCGCTCGCCGGCATGGTCCAGGCGCGGCAGCTCGCGGGAGAGCGCCGCCGCCCGGTCGATCAGTTCGTCGCGTCCCGGCAGCCACCGGCGCAGCATGGCCAGGACGTCCCCCTCGTCCAGGGGGCGGTGGTCGGCGTCGCCGACCGGGTTCGGGACCTCGCGGGTCCGGACGGCGCCGTCGTCCAGCTCGACGGTGACGCGGGCGGCGCGCTCGTCCGGCAGCCGCGCGGTCAGGTCGGCCGCCTCGGCCAGCCGGACCCGCCGCGCCAGGGCGCGCAGGGCCGGATCGCCGAGGTCGGCGCCGGGCGCGACCTCACCGTGCAGCAGCGCGGCGGCCACGGCGAACGGGGTGGAGAACATCGCCGACAGCCGGTTCTCCCACTCCGGCGACGCCAGCCCGGCGCCGAGCGCGTGCGTCTCGACCAGCACGCCCGTGATCCGGGACGGGTCGAGCCCGCCGCGCAGGCCGAGGACCGCGTCGGCGGCGGGATGGGTGAACGAGCAGGACGCGTGCCTCTTGAAGTAGCCGCGCGTGATGTCCCAGCGCTCCCCGAGCCCGCCGGTCAGCTCCGCCGCGTCGAACTCGCCGAGCAGGGTGCCGAGCGACAGCGCGGCGGTGCCGGTGTTGCGGGCGAGCCCGGCCGCCGCCATCCGCGCCGCGGCCAGGCCCGACATGTTGGACGCGCCCATCCACGCGTCCCGCACCGGGTTGCCGTCCGTCGCGGAGGAGAAGTGCCCGGCGACCGGCAGGCCCGCCCCGGTGTCGATCGCGGCCGCGGCGGCGTCCGGGCCGAGGCGCAGCAGCCGCGCGCAGCCCGCGGCGGCGCCGGCGACGCCCCAGCTGCCGTGCGGGTGCGCGCCCGGCCGCAGCCGGGACGCCCGCCCGAACCGGGACGCCACCTCGTAGGCGGCGAGCAGCGCCGCCGCCGTCTCCGCGCCGGAGGCGTCCCGCTCGGCGGCCAGCGCCAGCACGGCCGGGAAGCCGTGCGCCGCCGGATGCCCCTTGGCGTACTTGTTGCCCTCGTCCAGCTCCAGGCAGACGAGCGCCACGGCGTTCAGCCAGGCCGCGGCGTCGACCGAGGCGCACCGCCCGGCCCCGATCAGCGGCGCGGGCCCGGCGGGGGCGTCCCACGCCGCCCGCAGCGCCCGCGTCTCCGCCAGCCCGGCGCCGAGCGCGGTCACGCCGATCGCGTCGAGCAGCACCAGGGAGAGCCGGTCGAGCACCGGGCCCGGCACGTCCGCGACGTCGAGGCCCGCGACCCACTCCCCCAGCCGGGCCGTCGCGGCCCCCGCGTCCGTGTCCATCACGGCCCCCGCTTCTCTCGCAGCCCCCGCATCCGTCAAAGCCCCAGGTACGCCTTCCTGACCTCGGCGGAACCGGCCAGCTCGGCGCCGGTCCCGTGCAGGACGGTCGAGCCGCTCTCCAGCACGTACGCGCGGTCGGCGATGCCGAGGGCCTGCTTGGCGTTCTGCTCCACCAGCAGCACCGCGACCCCGGTGTCGCGGATCCGCTTGACCGCGTCGAGCATCGCCCACGTCAGCTTCGGGGACAGGCCGGTGGACGGCTCGTCCAGCATGAGCAGCTTCGGCCGGGCCATCAGCGCGCGGCCGATCGCGAGCATCTGCTGCTGCCCGCCGCTGAAGGTCTGCGCGACCTGGTGGCGCCGCTCGGCGAGGACGGGGAACAGCTCGAACACCTCCCGCATCGCCCCCTCGACCTCGCCGTGCGGGCGGGTCCAGGCGCCCATCCGCAGGTTCTCCTCAACGGTGAGGGTGCCGAACAGGGCGCGGTCCTCGGGGACGTGGACGAGCCCGTCGCGGACGAGCTCGTCGGGGCGGCGCCCGGCGGTGGACGCGCCCGCGAACGTGATCGTCCCGGCCATGGGCCGCAGCTGCCCGCACACCGCGCGCAGCGTCGTGGTCTTCCCCGCGCCGTTCGCGCCGACGAGCGCGACGATCTCGCCCTCGCCGAGGCGCAGGTCGACGTCGTGCAGGATCTGCATGCGCCCGTAGCCGGCGCAGAGCCCGTCAAGCCTCAGCATCGCCGGGCTCCTCTCCGAGGTAGGCCTCGATCACGCGGGGGTCGGAGGTGACCTCCTCGGCCGAGCCGGTCGCCAGCACCCGGCCCTGGTCGAGGACCAGGACCCGGTCCGACAGCCGCATCACGGCCGCCATGATGTGCTCGATGAACAGCAGCGTCGTGCCGTCCTCGTCGCGCAGCGCCGACAGCAGGTCCAGGACCGGCTCGCGCTCGGACGGGACGAGCCCGGCCAGGACCTCGTCCAGCAGCAGCACCTTCGGCCCCATCGCCAGCGCGCGGGCCAGCTCCAGCCGCTTCAGCCCGGCCGTGGGCAGCTCGGTGGCGTTGCGGTGCGCCCACTGGCCGAGGCCGACGCGCTCCACGACGTCCATCGACCGCTTGCGCAGCCGGTGCGGCGACGCCCGGCGGTGCTGGGCGGCCAGGCTCACGTTCTCCAGCACGGTCATGCTGCCGAAGGGGCGCATGAGCTGGAAGGTGCGGACCATCCCGGCGCGGGCGATGCGGTCCGGCGAGGAGCCGGTGACGTCCCGGTCGCCGAACACGACCTGCCCGGTGTCGGGGGCGAGCGCGCCGCAGATGACGTTGAACAGGGTCGTCTTCCCGGCGCCGTTCGGGCCGATGATGCCGAGGATCTCCCCCGGCTCGACCTGGAACCCGACGTCCGACAGGGCGCGCAGGCCCCGGAAGTCCTTGCCCACTCCGGACACGTTCAGGATGCTCATCGGCGCCACCTCGCGGAGATCGTGCCGACGATGCCCTTGGGCAGCAGCCGGACGATCAGGATCAGCAGGACCGCGTAGACCGCGACGTCCAGGCCGCTGCGGCCCTGCAGGAAGTCCAGGAAGCCGGGCGGGGTGCGCAGCAGCGTCGCGGTGACGTCCGACAGCGCCCCGAGGATGACCGCGCCGACGATCGGGCCCCACACGGTGCCGATGCCGCCGATGACCACGGTCGCGATCGCCTGGATCGACACCGACGACCCGAACGCCAGGTCGGGGTTCACGAACAGGTAGTACTGCGTGTAGAAGGCGCCGGCCACCGAGGTGATCGCGGCCGACAGCGCGACCGTGAGCAGCTTGTACCGCAGCACCGGCGTGCCGAGGGACGCCGCCGCCAGCTCGTCGTCGCGGATCGCGGTGACGTAGCGGCCCGTCCGCGAGTGCAGGAACACGATGCTGACCGCCGCGGCGGTCCCGGCGAGGCCGAGCGCGATCCAGAAGTAGGCGGGCGAGTCCGCCGCGAACTGGATCTTCCAGAACGACGAGCCCTGGATCAGCGGCACGGTGAACCCGACCGCCTTGTTGGTGAACTCGCTGGTCGTGACGATCAGCCGGAGCATCTCGGCGAACGCGAACGTCGCCAGCGCGAAGTAGGCGCCCTGCAGCCGGTAGCGGAACGCGAAGTACCCGATGACGACGGCGACCAGGGCCGCCACCGCCATCCCGGCGAGCATCCCGATCCACGGCGACACGCCGTGCTCCACGAGCAGGTAGGCGCTGGTGTAGGCGCCGAGGCCGAAGAACGCCGCGTGGCCGAAGCTGAACATCCCGCCGAACCCGCTCATCACGTTCCAGCCGATGGCCATCAGCGCGAAGATCAGGATGCGGACCGCGACGGCGCCCTGCGCGGGCGGCAGCACCAGCGGCAGCGGGATCGCGACGAGCAGCAGCACCCCGAGCACGGCGAGCTGCCGGTGGTGCGGGCGCAGCGGCGGCGCCTTCGCCGGCCGGGCGCCGTCCGCGTCCGCGCGCCGGGTGAGGGTGATGCCCGTGCCCGCCGCGCCGCCGGCCGGGCCGGTGCCGGTCGTTCCGGTATCGGTCATGCCCGCCTCCCGAAGAGGCCCTGCGGGCGGAGGAACAGCACGACCACGAAGACCGCGAACACGCCGAGCAGCGAACTCTGCCCGTCCATGTAGATCGTGGTGAGCTGCTCGACCAGCCCGATCAGCAGGCCGCCGACGAGCGCGCCGGCGACGTTGCCCATGCCGCCGAGCACCACGACGACGAACGCGGTGATGTTGAACTGCTCGCCGAGCGTCGGGGTGACCGTGACCAGCGGCGCGGCGAGCACCGCCGCGGCGCCGGCGCAGGCCGTCCCGATCGCGAAGGTCAGGGTGTGCACGCGCCGGACGTTCACGCCGACCAGCTCGGCGCCCTGCCCGTTGGCGGCGACCGCGCGGATCGCCGTGCCGAACCGGGTGCGGCGCAGCAGCCAGAACAGCACCGCGCCGATCGCGATCGCGCCGAGGAAGGCGTACAGCCGGGCGCCCGACACGACCGCGCCGAACAGCGAGAACTGGAAGTCGCCGGGCAGCGCCACGTTCTTCGGCTCGGCGCCGAAGAACATCAGCAGGCCGTTCTCCAGCAGCAGCGACAAGCCGAGCGTGATGAGCAGCTGGTTCTCCAGCGACGCGCCTCCCGCCCCGCTGAGCAGGCCGCGGTGCACGGCCGCGCCCAGCAGGAACAGCGCGGGCACCGCGACGAGCAGCGTCAGGTAGGGGTGGGCGCCGGTGCCCTGCACGACGCCGAACGCGATGAACATCGCGATCGCCAGCAGCGCGCCGTGCGCGAAGTTGACGATGTCCAGCACGCCGAAGATCAGCGTGAGGCCCATCGCGATGAGGCCGTAGAGCCCGCCCATCAGCAGGCCGGTCACCACCGACTGCCAGACGACCAGGCCGCTGCCGGACTTGATCAGGGCGACCGCGATCGCGACCGCCACCAGGCCGCCGGTGACGGCGGCGCGCTTGAGGACGGCCCCCGTCCCGGCGCCGCCCGGCAGCGGGCGGCGCCGGGCGGCGGGGGGTGGGGACTGCGCCTTGGTTCCGATGTTGCTCATGACCGCCACGTCACCGAGTAGTTGGGCTGGGATTCGGCCTTCTCCGCCGGGTAGACCTGCTTGACCTCGCCGTCCTGCACCTGCATGAGCACGGGCAGGGCGGCCTCGTTGTCGCCGTTGGGGGCGAAGGAGATCGGGCCGGTGCCGACCGTGAGGGGAGCGACGCTGGAGGACGCGATCGCGTCGCGCACCTTCTCCGCGTCGGTGGAGCCGGCGCGCTCCACCGCCTGCGCGATCACCTGGACCGCGTCGTAGGCGAGGACGGCGCCGGTGCGCATGGGGGCGCCGAAGCGCCGCTGGTACTCCTCCCGCAGCTTCGCGGTCTGCGGGTTCTTGGCGTCGAAGTGGTAGTTGGTGCTGAAGATCCGCTCCGCGACGGGGCCGGCGTCGGAGACGAACTTCGGCTGGTCGTAGGCGCCGTTGGACACGCCCCAGACCGCGTTCAGGTCCGGCTTCACCGCGGCGACGGCCTTGGCGGCCAGCAGGCTGTCGCGGTAGTAGCCGGCGACGGCGAGGACGTCCGCGCCGGACGCCTTGACCTGCGTGACCTGCGCCGTGAGGTCGGACACCGTGAGCGCGTCGTAGCTGATGTTCGGTCCGACCTGGATGCCGAGCTTCTTCGCCGCCGCCGTGAACGCCTCGGCTGCGCCGCTGCCGAAGTCGGTCTGCTCGTGCAGGAACGCGACCTTCCGGACGGGCTTGCCCGCCCGCTCGGAGACCTCCTTGAGGTAGCGGGCGGCGGCGCCGGCGATGGCGGCGCTGCCGGGCTGCACCCGGAAGGAGTACCGGTAGCCGTTGGCGAAGATCGCGTCGGAGGCGGTGACGTCCATGACGAACGGCACCCGGTTGCGCTCGGCGACGACCGCGGCGTTCGTGCTGACGGCGCTCTGGTAGGTGCCGACGAGGCCGACCGCGCCCTCCGAGATCAGCCGCTGGGCCTCGCTCTGCCCGACCTCCGCCTTGCCCTGGGTGTCGCCGGTGGTGAGTTCGACCTTGCGGCCGCCGAGCGACCTGATGCCGCCCGCGGCGTTGACCGCCTCGACGGCGAGCTGCGCGCCGCGGCGCATCTGCTGGCCGTCGACCGCGTTGGCGCCGCTGACCGGATGCAGCGCGCCGATCTTGACCGGGCCCCGGTCGCGCCCGGCGGCCACCCCGGCCGCGCCGGACGGCGCCGAGCCGCCGCAGCCGGCCGCGGCGGCCAGGACCGCGCAGGCGCCGAGCCCGGCGGCGAGCTTACGAGCCCACATTCACCTCTCCCGCCCTATCTGCCCGGTGATCGTTCCGCTAGGAGGAACACCAGGTCACTGATGCGTCATCGTGGCACCCGTCACGCCAATCGGTCAATATGTGGGCGAAACTTGACGTAACTCACCGTGCGGTGCCACCTTGAGACGTCCGGGGCGCCTGCGCGAACCGGTGGAGCTGTCCATCCTCGTTTCTCTAAGCGGAACGATCGTCCGTGAAGGCGGTACCGTCCATGACCGACGCGCTGTCCGGAGTCCGGGTCCTCGACACGGCCACGCTGTTCGCCGGTCCGCTCGCCGCGACGCTGCTCGGCGACTTCGGGGCCGAGGTCATCAAGATCGAGCACCCCAAGGGCGACCCGGTGCGCAGCCACGGCGCGCAGCGCGACGGCGTCGGGCTCTGGTGGAAGATGCTCGGCCGCAACAAGAAGGCGATGACGCTCTACCTCGGCGCGCCCGAGGGCCAGGAGCTGTTCCGCCGGCTGGTGGCCGACGCCGACGTGGTGATCGAGAACTTCCGGCCGGGGACGCTGGAGCGCTGGGGCCTCGGCTACGACGAGCTGAAGCGGATCAACCCGGGGCTGGTGCTCGCCCGGGTCACCGGGTTCGGGCAGATCGGCCCCTACGCCAAGCGCCCCGGCTTCGGCACGCTCGCCGAGGCGATGAGCGGGTTCGCCGCGATCACCGGCGAGCCGGACGGCCCGCCGACCCTGCCGCCGTTCGGCCTCGCCGACGGGATCGCCGCGCTCACCACCGCGTTCGCGGTCATGACGGCGCTGCGGGCGCGGGAGGCGACCGGCGAGGGCCAGGTCGTCGACCTGGCCATCATCGAGCCGATCCTCACCCTGCTCGGCCCCCAGATCATCACCTACGACCAGCTCGGCGAGCTCCAGGCCCGCACCGGCAACCGGTCGCACAACAACGCGCCGCGCAACACCTACCGGACCCGCGACGGCAGCTGGGTCGCGATCTCCACCAGCGCCCAGTCGATCGCCGAGCGGGTGATGCGGCTGGTCGGCCGGCCCGAGCTGATCGACGAGCCGTGGTTCGCGACCGGCGCGGAGCGCGCCCGGCACGCCGACGTGCTGGACGAGGCCGTCGGGTCGTGGATCGCCCAGCGCGACCGCGACGAGGTCGTGAAGGCGTTCGAGGACGCCCAGGCCGCCGTCGCCCCCATCTACAACGCCGCCGACGTCATGGCCGACCCGCAGTTCGAGGCGCTCGGCTCCATCGCGACCGTCCCCGACGACGAGCTCGGGCCGGTCAAGATGCAGAACGTGCTGTTCCGGCTGTCGCGGACGCCGGGGCGGATCGAGTCGGCAGGGCCGCCGCTCGGCGCGCACACCGCCGAGATCCTCGCCCGCTACGGGGTGGACGAGGCCGCGCTCGCCGAACTGCGCGGCAAGGGCGTGGTCAAGTGACCCCGCGGTCCTGGCTGTACGTGCCGGGCGACCGGCCGGACCGCATCGGCAAGGCGCTCGCGTCCGGCGCCGACGCGGTGATCCTCGACCTGGAGGACGCGGTCGCGCCCTCCGCCAAGCAGCAGGCGCGCCGCACCGTGGTCGACGCCCTCGCGGCGGGGAACTCCGCGTACGTGCGGATCAACGCGCCCGGCACCCCCGACGGCGCCGACGACATCGCGCTCCTCGCGGCCGCGCCCGAGGCGCTCGCCGGCGTCCGCGTGCCCAAGTGCGAGGACCCCGGCGAGCTGCGCCGCGTCGCCGACGCGCTCGGCGTGCCGGTGTTCCCGATCCTGGAGTCGGCGCTCGGCGTGGAGAACGCCCTGCGCCTCGCGACCGCGCACCCGCTGGTCGCCGGGATCTCGCTCGGCGAGGCCGACCTCGCCGCCGACCTGCGCGCCGGCGGCGAGGCGCTGGCCTGGCCGCGCTCGCGGGTCGTGGTCGCGGCCCGCGCGGCGGGGCTGCCGTCCCCGGCGCAGAGCGTGTGGACCGCCGTCCGCGACCTGGACGGGCTGCGCGCCGACACGCTCGCGGGCCGCCGGGCCGGGTTCTTCGGCCGGTCGGTGATCCACCCCGCGCAGATCCCCGTCGTCCACGAGGCGTGCGTCCCCGACCCGGACGACGTCGCGTGGGCGCGCGACCTCATGAGCCAGCTCACCGAACGCGCCGCGGCAGGCGGCGGCGCCGCATGGATCGACTCCGCCGGCCGGTTCGTGGACAAGGCCGTCGTCGAGCGCGCCGCCTGGCTGCTCGACGCCGCCGCGTCCGCCGAGTCCGCCGCCCGGCCCGTCAAGGAAGGCCAGAAATGACCACGCAGGACCCGCTGCTCGCGGCCGTCGCCGGGGGCGTCCGGCTGATCGAGCTTGGCCAGCCGTTCTTCACCGGCATGCCCTGCTCCCCCAACCACCCCGGGTTCCGGATGACGCTGATCCGGCGGCACGGCGACATGGAGCGCCCGGACGGCGGCTCCGCCGCCAACGAGATCATCGTGACCGGCGGCCATGTCGGCACGCACATCGACGCGCTGTCGCACGTGAGCCACAACGGCGAGCTGCACGGCGGGATCTCCGCCGCCGACGCCCAGCGCGGCGGCGCCTTCACCAGCCACGGGGCGGAGAACCTGCCCGGCCTGCTGCGCCGCGGCGTCCTGCTGGACGTGGCCGCCGTCCACGGGGTGGCGACGCTGCCGCCCGGCTACGGCGTGACCGTCGAGGACCTGGAACTGGCCGCCGAGCGCGCCGGCGCCGAGCCCGGCGAGGGCGACGTCGCGCTCGTCCGCACCGGCTGGGCCCGCAACTTCGGCGACACGACCGCCTACCTCGGCAAGGAGACCGGCGTCCCCGGCGCGACCCCGGCCGCGGCGCGGTGGCTGGCGGAGCGGCGGATCGCCGCGACCGGCGCCGACACCACCGCCTACGAGCAGATCCCCGAGGGCGCGGGCCACGCCGTCCTGCCGGTCCACCGGATCCTGCTGGTCGAGTCGGGGATCTTCATCCTGGAGCACCTGAACCTGGAGGCGCTCGCCGAGGCCGGGCTGCACGAGTTCGTGTTCGTGCTGGCCCCGCTGCGGATCAAGGGCGGCACCGGCTCCCCGGTCCGGCCGCTCGCGGCGGTGTCGGCATGACCGCCGGGACCCCCGTCCAGCGGCTCGCCGGGCTCGCCGCCGCCACCGCGGCCGGCGGGCTCCCGCCGGAGCTGCGCGACGACGCCGCGCGCCGCGTGCTGGACGTCCTCGGCAACAGCCTCGCCGCGACCGCGGAACCGCCCGCGCGGGCCGTCGGGGAGCTCGTCGGCGAATGGGGCGGCGCGGGCCGCGCGACCGCGATCGGCACCGGGACGCGGCTGCCCGAGCCGAGCGCCGCGCTGCTGAACGGCACGCTCGCCCACTCCCTGGACTTCGACGACACGCACCTGCCGTCGGTCCTGCACCCGTCGGCGTCGGTGGTGCCCGCCGCGCTCGCCGCGGCCGAGGCCCGGGGCGCGTCCGGCGCCGCGCTGCTCGACGCGGTCGGCGTCGGCGTCGAGATCACCGTGCGGCTCGGCATGGCCGGGTACGACCGCGAGCTCGGCAACTCGGTGTTCTTCGAGCGCGGGCAGCACGCCACCGCGATCTGCGGCGCGGTCGGCGCCGCCGCGTCCGCCGCGATGCTGTCCGGGCTGGACGCCGACGGCATCGCGCACGCGATGGGCATCGCCGCGAGCATGGGCTCGGGGATCCTGGAGGCCAACCGCACCGGCGGCACCGTCAAGCGGATCCACTGCGGCTGGGCCGCGCACGCCGCCGTCACCGCCGCCGGCCTGGCCCGCACCGGCATCACCGGCCCGCCGACCGTCCTGGAGGGCCGGTTCGGGTTCCTCCAGGCGTTCTGCGGCGACCAGGTCGACCTGGACGCCCTGACCTCCGGCCTCGGCGAGCACTGGGAGCTCCCCGGGATCTTCTTCAAGCCCTACCCGTGCAACCACTTCACCCACGCGGGCATCGACGCCGCGCTGCGGCTGCGCGAGCGGGGCCTGGACCCGGCCGCCGTCGAGTCGGCCGAGCTGGGCGCGCCGACCCCGGTGCTGCGCACGATCGGCGAGCCGCACGAGGACAAGATCCGCCCGAAGTCGGGGTACCACGCCGCGTTCTCCGGCCCCTACACCGTCGCGGCGGCGCTGCTCGGCGGCGGCGGGCTCGGCGTCTTCCACGAGGACTTCACCGACGAGGCCGCCGCGGACCCCGACCGGCTCGCGCTGGCCGCGAAGGTCCGCTGCGTCCCCGACGCCCGCTGCGACGAGATCTTCCCGCACCAGTTCCCGGCCGTCCTGCGGGTCCGCACCCGCGCCGGGGACCTGCTGGAGGAGCGGGTGGACGTCAACCGGGGCGGCCCCGGCAACCCGCTGTCGGCGGAGGAGCTGGCGACGAAGTTCCGGCTGAACGCCTCCCGGCGGGTCACTCCGGAGCGGGCCGAGGAGATCACCTCCCTCACCTACGGGCTCGCCGGGGCCGCGGACGTGGGGCGGCTCACGTCCCTGCTGGAGTAGCCGCCCGTTAGGCTCGCGGATCATGAAGCATCTCGGCATCCTGGCCCACAGCGCGGAAGGCGCCGCGCTGTGCTTCCGCACCTTCTGCCATGAGGGTTTCCGCGAGCTCGGCCCCGACGACCACCCGGACGTGACGCTCGACCTGATCGCGCTGGCCCGCAGCATGCCCGCCTGGGACTCCGGCGACCACGACGCGGTCAGGGAGGTGCTGGCCGAGAGCGCCCGCCGCCTGGCGGCGGCGGGCGCCGACTTCTTCGTCTGCCCCGACAACACCGCGCACATGGCGCTGGAGCGCCCCGGCGACGACCTCGCCCTGCCCGGCCTGCACATCGCGGGCGTCGTCGCCGACCGGGCCGCCGCCGACGGCCGCACCCGCGTCGGCGTGCTCGGCACCAGCTACACGATGGACGGCCCGGTCTACCCGCGCGAGCTGGCCGCGCGGGGCATCGCCGCCGAGGTCCCCGGGCCCGCCGACCGGGAGACCGTCCACCGGATCATCTTCGACGAGCTGGTCAACGGGGTGATCACCGAGAAGTCGCGGCGCGCGTACGTCGAGATCATCGGCCGGCTGGCCGAGCGCGGCTGCGACGCGGTCGCGCTGGTGTGCACCGAGATCCCGCTGCTGGTCACCCCGGACGTCTCGCCGCTGCCCACTCTCGACTCCACCCGCCTGCTCGCCCGTGCCGCCTTCGAGACCGCCACCGGCCGCAGGCCCCTGCCCACCTGGCGCGGCGGAAGCTTCGACGGCCGCTGAAACAAGGCGGACCTAGGGTGAGCGTGGAGGGGGCCACATGGACTTCAAGGACCTGCACTACGGCGACCGCCCGCTGGTGCTGCCGAACGCCTGGGACTTCGCGAGCGGCGCCGCGCTGGCCGAGGCGGGCTTCCCGGCGGTCGGGACGACCAGCCTCGGCGTCGCGGCCGCGGCCGGGAAACCGGACGCCGAGGGCGGCACCCGCGCCGAGACCCTCGCGCTCGCCCGCGCCCTGTCCCGGCTGCCCGTGCCCGTCACCGTCGACATCGAGGGCGGGTTCTCCGGCCGGATCGCCGACGTGGCCGACCTGGTCACCGAACTGGCCTCGTTCGGCATCGCCGGGATCAACCTGGAGGACGGGCGCCCCGACGGGACGCTGGCGCCGCTCGACCACCAGGCCGCACTGATCGCCGCCGTGAAGCGGGCCGCGCCGCAGGTGTTCCTCAACGCCCGCACCGACACCTTCTGGCTCGGCGACCCCGACCGCGAGGAGACCCTGCGGCGGGCGGCCGCGTACGCGGCGGCGGGCGCGGACGGGATCTTCGTCCCGGGCATCGCGGACGACGCCGACATCCGGGCCGTGCTGGAGACGGCGGAGCTGCCGCTCAACGTCCTGTACCTGCCGGGCAGGACCGGGTACGAGCGGCTCGCGCGGCTGGGCGTGCACCGCATCAGCACCGGGTCGCTGCCGTTCCGCGAGGCGCTCCGCGCCGCGGTGACCGCGGCACTCGGCGTCACCGGAGCGGACGCGGACGGCTCCACGCCCTCCTACGCGGACGTGCAGCGCCTCATCGCCGGACGGTGACTCCGGCGGCGGGGCGCGCGGGCTAGGTGATCGCGTCCGCGACGCGGCGGGAACCGATCCAGCGGGAGCGGTCCGCGGCGTAGTAGGCGGCGCCGTCGGGGCCGGACGGGCCGTCCCGCCACGGCCGCATCCCGAGCTGGAACGCCACCTCCGCGGACGCCGGATTGGCCAGGTCGATCTCGGCGGTGACCCGGTGCACCCCGACCACCCCGAACGCGTAGTCGAGCACCGCGCGGGACGCCTCCGCCGCCAGGCCGCGGCCCCAGTGGTCCGGCTCCAGGCTGTAGAGGATCTCGACGTCCACGCCGTGGCCGAGCGGCCCCTCGTGGTGGCTGAGCCCGGCCACGCCGATCAGCGGACCGCCGGGCGACGGCACCGCTTCAGGGAGAGCGTCGGGCCCCGGCGCGGCGGCGGGGCGCAGCGCCCACAGCCCGTAGCCCTCGGTCGCGAAGTCCCGCTCGCTCGCCTCGATGATCTCGCTGACCTGGACGGGGGTGACCGTCCGGTCGTCGAAGAGGTGGCGCCGGACGCGCGGGCCCGTCCAGTGGGTCAGCAGGGCGCGGTGGTCGCGCATCGACACCGGATGCAGCGCCAGCCGCACCGTGCGCAGCACCTCGCTCATGCCCCGGCACCGCCCCGGCCCGGCTCCGCGGCATCGCCGGCCGGCCACGCGGGCGGCTCCTCGCCGTCCGGGACGCCCACCCGGAACACGCGGAGCTGCAGCGCGAGCGCCTTGTAGTAGCCGACGAGCGTGACCAGCTCGACGACGGCGCCGCGGCCGAGCGTCGCGACCGCCTCGGTGTAGACGGCGTCGGCGAGGTCGCCCTCGGCGGCGAGCTGCCGGGCCGCCTCGTGCACGACGCGCTCGCGGACGTCGCCGAGCATCGGCGCGCGGCCCTCGCGCAGCGCGTCCAGCTCCGCGTCGGTGAGCCCGTGCCGCCGGCCGATCCGCTCGTGCGCGTACCACTCGTAGTCGGACCGGACGTGCGCGGCGACGACCAGCGTGGCGATCTCCCGCTCGCGCTTGGTGAACGCCGTCCGGAAGCGCAGCGCCGCCCCGAGGTCCTGCAGGGGCAGCCCCACCGGCGGGCTGTAGAGCATCGCGTTGAAGGGGCCGTGCAGCCGGCCGATGTCGTCGGCCAGGGCGAACGGCGGGGTGCGGCCGGCGGCGCGGGGGCCGCCCGTCACCGCCTCGTACACGGCGCGCTGCTCGTCGCTGAGGGAACCGGGGAGCAGCAGCGGCAGCCTGGTCGCGGACGGGCCGCGCCGCCGTCGGTCATTGACGTCCTCACCGCTCACGGGGTCGATCACTTACCGCACGCTAGGCGGTCGGGGCGGGTGCCTCAACCCCCGGTCCGCAATGTGGAACCCCGGCCGCACGGTGACGTGGCGGTCGCGTGACACGCGCCGGCCCGCCCCCGGCCGCTGGCAGGATGATCGGGTGAGCGGCATCTACGACGACCCCTGGGCCTACGAGCTGGCGTGCTCGTTCCGCGACGTGGCCGCCGAGGCCGACGTCCTGCTCGGCTGGTGCGCCGGGCTCGGCGCGCGGCCCGCGAGCGTGCTGGAGCTCGCCGCCGGGCCCGCCGAGCACGCGCGCGAGTTCGCGCGCCGCGGGCTGGCCGCGACGGCGCTCGACCTGAACCCGGCGATGTGCGCCTACGCCGCCCGCGAGGCCGGGCGGGCCGGGCTGGAGCTGGAGGTCGTCCAGGACGACATGACCACCTTCGACCTCGGCCGCCGCTTCGACCTCGTGGTCACCATGCTGGACTCCACGTCCCACCTGATGACGCTGGACGCGTTCGTCGCCCACCTGCGCCGCGCCGCCGCGCACCTCGCCCCCGGCGGGCTGTACATCGTGGAGATGTCGCATCCCCGCGACCGGCTCGGCGACGAGCCGAGCGTCAGCACCGGCTGGACGGTGCGGCGCGGCGGCGTGCACGCGACCGTCCGGTGGGGCGAGCCCGGTGACCGGCTCGACCCGGTCACCCAGATCGCCGACGACCACGTCACGATGACGATCACGGACGGGGACGGCACCCGGGTGATCCGCGACGTCGTCCCGTACCGCTTCTGGACGGCGACCGAGCTGGACGCCGCGATCCGCCTCGCGGGCGGCCTCGGCACCGTCGCGCGGTACGGCGACTTCGGGGTCGGCGAGGACGCGGTGGCCCTCACCGACCCCGAGGCGTGGCGCATGATCACGATCCTGCGCCGCTCCGGGCCGAACGGCTAGGGCGCGGGCGCCCAGCCGGGCATCGGGTAGGACGCGAGCAGCTCCCGGACCTGCGCGGCGACCCGCTCGGCGACGGACTCGTCCTGCTTGGCGACGCCGTGCACGACCTCGTCGATCCACGCGGCGATCTGCGGCATCCGCTCGGTGCCGAGCCCGCGCGTGGTGATCGCGGCCGTGCCGATGCGCAGCCCGGACGGGTCGAACGGCTTGCGCGGGTCGAACGGAACGGCGTTGTAGTTCAGCTCGATCCCGGCGCGGTCGAGGGCCTGCGCGGCGGGCTTGCCCGCCACGCCCTTGTTCGTGAGGTCGATCAGGATCAGGTGGTTGTCGGTGCCGCCGGAGACCAGGTCGTAGCCGCGGTCCACCAGCGCCGCGGCCAGCACCTGCGCGTTCGCGACGATCTGCCGGGCGTACGCGGGGAAGCCGGGCTGCGCCGCCTCCTTCAGCGCGACGGCGATCGCCGCGGTCGTGTGGTCGTGCGGGCCGCCCTGCAGGCCGGGGAACACCGCCTTGTCGATCGCCTTCGCGTGCTCGGCGGTCGACAGGATCATGGCGCCGCGCGGGCCGCGCAGCGTCTTGTGCGTCGTCGTGGTGACCACGTCGGCGTGCCCGATCGGGGACGGGTGGGCGCCGCCCGCGATCAGCCCGGCGATGTGCGCCACGTCGGCGGCGAGCACCGCGCCCGCCTCCCGGGCGATCTCCGCGAACGCCGGGAAGTCGATCGTCCGCGGGATCGCGGTGCCGCCGCACCAGATCAGCTTCGGCCGCTCCTTCAGCGCGAGGTCGCGGACCTGGTCCATGTCGACCCGCCCGGTGTCGGCGCGCACCTCGTAGCGGACGGGGCGGAACCACTTGCCGGTGGCCGACACCGACCAGCCGTGCGTGAGGTGCCCGCCCATGGGCAGCGACAGGCCCATCACCGGGTCGCCGGGCTCCAGGAACGCCATGTAGACGGCGAGGTTGGCGGGCGAGCCCGAGTACGGCTGGACGTTGGCGTGCTCGGCGCCGAACACCTCCTTGGCCCGGCGGATCGCCAGCAGCTCGATCGGGTCGATGTTCTGCTGGCCCTCGTAGTACCGCTTGCCGGCGTAGCCCTCGGAGTACTTGTTCGTCAGGACGGACCCGGTGGCCTCCAGCACCGCCGGCGACACGTAGTTCTCGGAGGCGATCAGCCGGAGCTTCTCGAACTGGCGGCGGGCCTCGGCCTCCACCAGCCCGGCGATCTCGGGATCCTCGGCCGACAGGTGGGATACGGACGGTACGTGCATCGTGAGCCTCCGCGCTGCTCGCGCCGGGACCTCGGGCGCCCGGCGAACGGGACCCGTACACCCAGGCGCGCGGTGTGCGGACTAGTTTCGCTCCCCGGTGGTCGTCTCCACCTTCACTGCGCCAGTCACGTGCCCGCCATCATATCGGGCCGGCCGCGTCCGGGCCGGGACCGAGACCACGACGAGCCCGCCGAGCAGGAGCAGCGACCCGGCCGCGACCGGCGCCGACAGCCGCTCCCCCAGCACGGCGACGGCGAGCACGGCGGCCACGAGCGGTTCGGCCAGGCTCAGCGTCCCGGCCGTCGCGGCGGCCACCCGGCCGAGCCCGGTGACGAAGCACATGTACGCCACGGCCGTCGCGGCGATCCCGAGCCAGCCCACCAGCGCCGCCGACCGGGGCGCGGCGAGGGCGGGCAGCTCCGCCAGGGTCCAGGGCAGCAGCGCCGCTCCCCCGGCGAGCAGCGTCACCGCCACGGCGGCGGCCATCCCCGCGTCCCGCCCGGTGAGGACCTTGGCCGACACCGTGTAGACGCCGAAGCACATCCCGCCGGCGAGACTCAGCAGGACCCCGGCCGGGTCGACGCGGACGTCCGTCCCGGGGAGCATCAGCAGCGCGACGCCGCCGACCGCGCAGGCCGTCCCCGCCCACCACCGGCCGCTCAGCCGGGTGCGCAGGACGAGCCGCTCGCACAGCCCGGTGGAGACCGGCGCGAGCCCGAAGACGACGGCGGTCGCGACCGCGGCGCCGGTGCGGTCGACCGCGCTGAAGAACGCCGCCTGGAACGTCCCGGTGGCGGCGGAGGCCGCCGCGAGCGGCGCCCAGGTGCGCCGCGTGAGCCCGCGGAAGGCGCGCCGGTCCGCCGCGAGCACCAGCACGGCCAGGACCAGCCCGCCCGACATGATCCGCGCCCCGCCGACCGCGACGGGGCCCGCGTCCGGCGCGGCCAGCACCTGCGCGGGCCCGACCGTCCCCCAGAGCACCCCGGCCGCCAGCACCAGCAGGGCACCCGAGGCATCGCTTCGTCGGTCCATATGGCCGAAGCTAGAAGGACATGCGGAGTCAGCGCTCGCTTGTCATTCATGTGTTCGGCGTGACCACCGATACCCGTCGGAGATTCGCCCCGCCGTGCGGATACCCACCGTTCAGCGGTAGGACGTTCGGTTCCCGCGCGTTCCCTCCGCCGGAAGTTCGGACTGCTCCACCGGCTGGACGTAGTCGTAGACGACCGTGGTCCGGACGTCCACGAACTCCTTGCGGCGCGCCAGCCGGTCCAGCACGAAGTCGCGCAGGTAGGCGGTGCTCGGCACCGCCACATGGACCAGCAGGTCCTCGTTGCCGGTGACGACGAAGACCCCGACGGCCTCGGGCATCGCCGCCATCCCGTCGCGCGCCGACTCGATCGCCTCCCGCGACTGCGGCCGGATCCGGATCGAGATCAGCGCCTGCACCCCGCGGCCGAGCCGCTCGAAGTCCACGGCGGCGTGGAACCCGGTGATGACGCCCCGCGCCCGCAGCGCCCGCGTCCGCTCCAGCGCCGTGGACGGCGCGACCCCCACCGCCTCCGCCAGCTCCCGGTTGGTCTGCCGCCCGTCCCGCTGCAACCGCCGCAGGATCGCCTGATCGACCGCGTCCACCGGTCCCCCTCCCGAAACACTCCCAGACGCCGAACTCCCGCGCGCGAACGACGCCCGGAGTACCTGTTCCCCGAACAATATTCGACGCGCCGCGGCGGCGGCCCCCGCGGGCGGACGCGCAGGCGATTTCACCGATGCCGGCGGGCCGGGCGGCCCCCGACAATGGGCGGCTCACGGATGGCGGTGGCGGGGTCCACGCCCCGACGGGGAGACGAGGTCGATCGTGAGCGGAGCTCATCGCGGGCGCCCCCGCGGCGGACGGCGCGCGCGGCGCGGGCGGCGGCTGCGCTGGGCCGCGGCGGTCACGGGGGCCGCGCTGGCGGCGGTCCTCGGGACGTCCGTCTACGCGGTGTCGGAGGTCCAGGGCTGCTCGGGGCCCGCGGTCACGGTGGACGTCGCCGTGGCGCCGGAGATCGCGGGAGCGGTGTCGGCGGCCGGCGCGGCGTTCAACCGGACGGGGCACCGGAGCGGCGGGCGGTGCGTCCGGGCGGCGGTGCGGGCGGCGGGGCCCGCCGGGGTGGCGGCCCTGCTCGCCGGGCAGATCCCGGACGGCGCGGGCGTCCGCCGCCCCGACGTGTGGGTGCCGGACTCGTCGCTGTGGCTGCGCACGCTCGACCGGCCCCCCGCGGCGCGGCCCTCGGTCGCGCGGTCCCCGCTGGTGGCGGCAGTGCCGCGGGCGGACGCCGGACGCGTCACCGGGTCCTGGGACGACCTCCTCGGCACCGCCGTGCCCGGATCGCGGGAGTCGCGGGCGTTCCGCCTCTCGATCGCCGACCCGGCCCGCACCGGCGCCGGGATGGCGTCGCTGCTGATCGTGCACGCGCGGTACCGGACGGCGGCGGGGGCGTTCGCGGCGTTCGCGCGGGACGTCCGGCAGAGCGTCGCGCGGGACGCCGCCGGGCAGTTCGCCGCACTCGCCGGCCGCGGCGCCGGGCGCGTGCCCGTCCTGCTGACGTCCGAGCAGGCGGTGTGGGCGTACAACCGCGCGCGGCCCGCCGGCGGCGCGCCGGCGGAGGCGGTGTACCCCCGCGGCGGGACGCTGTCCCTCGACTACCCGGTCGCGCTCGTCGGCGGCGGACCGGCCGCCCGCCTCGTCGAGCACGCGCTCCGTACCGGCCGGGCGCGGGAGGCGTTCCGGGCGCACGGGTTCCGGGACCCGGACGGCGCCGCGCCCGCGGCCTTCGCGGGCACCGCCGGCGTCGGCGCGTCGCGGCAGACCGAACTGCCGGCCCCGGCGGCGTCCGAGGTGCGGGAGGTCGCGCAGGCGTGGGCGCGGCTGGCGCTGGGGTCGCGGATGCTGTCGCTGATCGACGTGTCCGGCTCGATGGCCCGGCGGGTGCCCGGAACCCGGCTGACGCGGCTGCAGGCGATCGCGCAGGCGTCCCAGCAGGGCCTGGCCCTCCAGCCGGACGACACCGAGCTCGGCCAGTGGGTGTTCTCCACGCGGATGGCCGGCGACCGCGACTGGCGCGTCACCGTGCCGATGGGGCCGCTCGGCGGCCGGATCGGGTCGGCGACGCGGCGGCAGCGCGTGCTGAGCACGCTCGCCGGGCTGCGCCCCCAGCCGGGCGGCGGCACCGGCCTGTACGACACGGTGCTGGCCGCCGTCCGCCACATGCGGCGGACGTACCGCCCGGAGATGGTCAACACCGTCCTGGTGTTCACCGACGGCCGCAACGAGGACCCGGGCGGCCCGTCGCTGCGGGCGACGCTGGCCGCGCTCCGCGCGGACCGCGACCCCGCCCGCCCGGTGCAGATCATCGTGATCGGCTTCGGGCCGGACGTGGACACCGCGGAGCTGCGCGAACTCGCCGACGCCACCGGCGGCACCGTCTACACCGCGCACGTCCCGCAGGACATCCTGCGGATCTTCGGGCAGGCCACGGCCCGGCGGCTGTGCGCCCCCGACTGCTGACTCCCCGGAACGGCGCGCCCCGGACAGGCGTACGGCCCGGCCCCCGAGGCGAGGGACCGGGCCGCACGGATGCCGATGCGGCGGCCGGGATCAGCGGGCCGCGGCCTCCATGGCCTGCTTGACGGCGGCGCGCTTCTCGCGGAGCTTGGCGAGCGCCTCCTCCAGGATGGCCTCGCCGTCCTCGTCGCTGCGGCGCTCCTTCACGTACGCCAGGTGCGTCTTGTAGGGCTCGGTCTTCGGCGGCGCCGGGGGGTTGTCCGCGTCCTGGCCGGCGGGGAACCCGCAGCGCGGGCAGTCCCACGTCTCGGGGACCGCGACGTCCGTCGCGAAGCTCGGGCGGGTCTCGTGCCGGTTGGCGCAGTAGAAGGTCACCCAGACACGGGGGGCGGCGTCGCCGCGCTCCGCCTCTCCCATCGGACCGGCCCCGACACGGCTGCCCCGAATCGCGTTGCCACTACCCACGGAATACTCCTTGCTCGGTGTTCCGCCCCCGCCCGTGACCTCCTGGGACGGCGGCGGCGATCGCAGATGTCAGACGGGCGGCGTCAGCCGACGCCCTTGTGCTTGAACAGCAGCCCCAGCACGACGATCGAGGCGAACCACAGCACCCCGACGCCGACCGTCAGCCGGTCGAGGTTGCGCTCGACCACGGACGACCCCCCGAGGGACGACGACACGCCGCCGCCGAACATGTCCGACAGCCCGCCGCCCTTGCCCTTGTGCATCAGGACGAGGACCACCATCAGCAGGCTCGTGACGATGAGCACGATGGACGTTGCGATGATCACGATTCTTCAGCGCCTTTGTCTGTAGGTCGGGGACGGAGGGTCGGGCCGGGCGGTTTACCCGTCAGCTACGAAGGGTACGACGAACTACCCGCTGGTTCGGCAAGAACCCCCAGTTCACGCAGAATTGATCAGTTTTGATCAGACGGGGAGATCCCGGTACCGGCAGATCTTGACGAATTCTCCCGGGTCCAGGCTGGCACCACCGACCAGGGCGCCGTCCACGTCGTCCTGCGCCATGAGCTTGGCGACGTTGCCGCTCTTGACCGAACCGCCGTACAGGATACGCACCTCGTCGGCCACTCCGCCGTCGTACAGCTCGGCGAGCCGCGTCCTGATCGCGGCGCAGACCTCCTGCGCGTCCTGCGGGGTGGCGACCTCGCCGGTGCCGATCGCCCAGACCGGCTCGTAGGCGATCACGGTGCGCCGCACCTGGTCGGCGGGGATCTTCTCCAGCCCGCCGTCGAGCTGGGCGAGGCAGTGCCGGACGTGCTCGCCGGCCTTGCGGACCTCCAGGCCCTCCCCGATGCACAGGATCGGGGTGATGTCGGCGGCGAGCGCCGCCTTGGCCTTGGCGTTGACGACCGCGTCGTCCTCGGCGTGGTACTGGCGGCGCTCGGAGTGCCCGACGACCGCGTAGTCGCAGCCGAGCTTGGCGAGCATCGACGCGGCGATCTCGCCGGTGTAGGCGCCGGAGGCGTGCTGGGAGACGTCCTGCGCGCCGTACTGGATGGCGAGGCGGTCGGCGTCCACGAGCGTCTGCACCGACCGGATCGCCGTGAACGGCGGGAGCACGGCGATGTCGACGGCGTCGTAGTCGGCGTCCTTGAGCGCGAACGCCATCTTCTGGACGAGCGCGATCGCCTCGAGGTGGTTGTTGTTCATCTTCCAGTTGCCCGCCATGAGCGGCTTGCGGCCGCTCTGCTTGCCGGAAGAGGGGGTCGCGGGGGCCATCGTCAGTCCTCCAGGGCCTGCAGGCCGGGCAGCGTCTTGCCCTCGAGGTATTCGAGGCTGGCGCCGCCGCCGGTCGAGATGTGGGAGAAGGCGGCCTCGTCGAAGCCGAGTTGCCGGACGGCCGCGGCCGAGTCGCCGCCGCCGACCACGGTGAACGCGCCGGAGTCGATGAGGCCCTGCGCGACGGCGCGGGTGCCGTGCGAGTACGGCTCCATCTCGAACACGCCCATGGGGCCGTTCCAGAACACCGTCCGTGCGTCGGCGAGGCGCGCGGCGAACAGCTTGCCGGACTCGGGGCCGATGTCGAGGCCGAGCCGGTCGGCCGGGATCGCGTCGGCGGGGACCGCGGCGTGGTCGGCGTCGGCCGCGAACGCGGTGGCGGCGACGATGTCGACGGGCAGCACGAACTCGACGCCCGCCTCCTCGGCCCGCCGCAGGTACGCGCGGACGGTGTCGAGCTGGTCCTCTTCGAGGAGGCTCTTGCCGACCTCGTGGCCCTGCGCCTTGAGAAAGGTGAACACCATGCCGCCGCCGATCAGGATGCGGTCGGCCTTGCCGAGCAGGTTGTCGATCACGCCGAGCTTGTCGGACACCTTGGAGCCGCCGAGCGCGACCGCGTAGGGGCGGGCGACGTCCTCGGTGAGCTTGCGGAGCACCTCGACCTCGGCGGCGATCAGCCCGCCGGCGGCGTGCGGGAGCCGCCGCGGCACGTCGTAGACCGACGCGTGCCGGCGGTGCACGGCGCCGAACCCGTCGCCGACGTAGACCTCGGCGAGGGCGGCCAGCCGGTCGGCGAAGGCGCCGCGCTCGGCGTCGTCCTTGCTGGTCTCGCCGGGCTCGAAGCGCAGGTTCTCCAGCAGCGCGACGGCGCCGTCCGCGAGGCCGCCGGCGGCGGCGCGGGCGGAGTCGCCGACGACGTCGGACGCGAACGCCACGTCCGTGCCGAGCAGCTCGCCCAGCCGCCGCGCGACGGGGGCGAGCGAGAACTCGGGCTTGACCTCGCCCTTGGGGCGGCCGAGGTGGGCGCAGACGATGACCTTGGCGCCCCGGGCCCGCAGCGCCTCGATCGTCGGGAGGCTGGCCCGGATCCGCCCGTCGTCGGTGATGGCGCCGTCCTGCAGCGGGACGTTGAGGTCCGCGCGGACGAGCACCCTCTTCCCGGCGACGTCGAGATCGTCAATGGTGCGCATCGGGATGCGATGTCCTTCCGTACACGGCCGCGCCGTGGCCGCGCGCCCCCGTCCCGGGCGCGCCGCGGCCACGGCGGCGACGGCTTCGGTTACAGCTGCGAGCCGACGAGCTTGACGAGGTCGACGAGGCGGTTGGAGTAGCCCCACTCGTTGTCGTACCAGCCGACGACCTTGACCTGGTCGCCGATGACCTTGGTCAGCCCGGAGTCGAAGATGCAGGACGCCGGGTCGGTGACGATGTCGCTGGAGACGATCGGGTCCTCGGTGTAGGTGAGGTAGCCCTTCAGCGCGCCCTCGGTGGCGGCCTTCTTGAACGCCTCGTTGACCTCCTCGACCGTCACGTCGCGGGACACGGTGACGGTGAGGTCGGTGGCGGAACCGGTCGGCACCGGGACGCGCAGGGCGTAGCCGTCCAGCTTGCCCTTCAGCTCGGGCAGCACGAGGCCGATCGCCTTGGCGGCGCCGGTGGAGGTCGGCACGACGTTCAGCGCGGCGGCGCGGGCGCGGCGCAGGTCCTTGTGCGGCGCGTCCTGCAGGTTCTGGTCCTGCGTGTAGGCGTGCACCGTCGTCATCAGGCCCTTCTCGATGACGAAGTTGTCGTGCAGCACCTTCGCCAGCGGGGCCAGGCAGTTGGTGGTGCAGGACGCGTTGGAGATCACGGTGTGCTGCGCCGGGTCGTACTCGTCGTCGTTCACGCCCAGCACGACGGTGACGTCCTCGTTCTTGGCCGGCGCCGAGATGATCACCTTCTTGGCGCCGTTGTCGGCGTGCACCTTGGCCTTGGTGGCGTCGGTGAAGAAACCGGTCGACTCCACGACGATGTCGGCGCCGACGTCGCTCCACTTCAGGTTGGCGGGGTCCCGCTCGGCGAACGCCTTGATCGACTTGCCGCCCACGACGATCTCGTCGGCGGTGGCGCGCACGTCCTCGGGGAAACGGCCGAGAATGCTGTCGTACTTGAGCAGCTGGGCGAGCGTGGCGTTGTCGGTCAGGTCGTTGACCGCCACGATCTCGATGTCGGCCCCGCTCGCCTTGACCGCGCGGTAGAAGTTGCGGCCGATCCGGCCGAACCCGTTGATGCCTACTCGGATGGTCACGGAACGGCTCTCCCTCACGTCGTATCGCCCGGCACGAACCCGGACTGTCAACTACGGTGATTCCGGGGTTGTCCCCCACCCTCGACCCTATCCAATGACTCGTGAGTAGCCCGACACCGGTGGTGTGGGTTTTCACGGGTGAGGCCACCGTCCCCCGGCCGGGGGATTTCTTCGCTTCCACCCCAGCTCACGACATTCGTCGATCATCACTACACTCGCCCACCATGTGGCGCGCGTCCTCGGCTCTGGTGATCGGCCTCCTTCTGGCGTGCCCGGCGGCGCCCGCGGCGGCGGCCCCGCTGGAGCGTGCCAAGCCGGTGAGCCGCGTCGACCACCTCGCCGCCGAGCTGCGCCGCGACCCGGTGTACGTGACCGACCACGCCCCGCGGGCGCTGCCGCCCGACGCCGCACAGCGGATCAGGAAGGCGGTCGCCCGGCTCCGCGTCCCCGTCTACACGGCGGTGACCCCGGCCTACCTCGCCGACGGCCACTCGACCGAGGACCTGGTCCCGCTGCTTCACGACAGCCTCAACCGGCCGGGCGTCTACATCGTCGCCGACCCCGGGTCGGCGTCGCTGTCCGCCGTCCAGTACGGCGGTGCGACGACCCTCCCGGTGAAGGACGCGCAGCGGGCCGCGACGTCGGAGCTGCCGAACGACGCGGGCGCGGTCGCGCTGATCGAGCGGTTCGTCGAGATCGCGCTGTCCGGGCACGCCCGGGAGCGGGCCGAGAAGGCCGGGCCCCGGCCGAAGTCCAAGATCCGCATCGCGCTGGACGCCCGCGACCGGTCCGAGCGCGAGGCGAACCGCGCCGAGCGCGACGCCTTCGCCACGGGAACGGCACTCAGCGGAATCCCGCTCCTGCTCCTGCTCCTGTGGCTGCGATGGCGGCGCCGCCGCGCCCGTCCCGCGAAGGCGGGGGCGGCACCGAAGCAGAGGAAGCGCCGGTGAACACGATCGTCCGGATCCTGACCCTCGCGGCGCTGCTGGCCGCCGTCCCGCTGCTCGCGGCGCCCGCGGCCGCGAGCGAGCCGATCCCCGCGTACGCGCAGCACCGGCTCGACCGGGTGGCGGCGGCCCTCGGCAGGGACCCGCTCTTCGTCGACCCCGACATGGCCGCGGCGCTCGACGAGGCCGGGCGGGCCCGCGTCCGCGGCGCCATGAGGTCGGCGGCGGACGCGCTCGGCGCACCCGTCTACGTGGTGGTGATCCCGAACAAGGCGGAATCGGAGACCCAGGGCAGGGACGACGCCTTCCTGCACGCGATCCACGACCGGCTCCGCCGCGACGGCCTCTACATCCTGGTCGGCACGTCCGCCTGGTTCGAGGAGGAGGCGTTCGGCGTGCCGCGCCGGCTGTACGCCATCGACGACGACCGCGCGCAGAGCCCCGCCAACCCCGACAACAAGTTCGCCGACCTGGCCGACCGGCTCGCCGTCCGGCTGCGGATCATCCAGGCCGCCCCGTCCAGCACCCCGCGGACGCCCCGCCTCTACACCTCACCGGACCCGTTCGGCCAAGAGCACACCGTGCGGACCGTCGAGCCGGAGACCAAGCCGCCCTTCCTCACCGGCCTGCTGCTCGTCGGCCCGGTCGCGGCGCTCGTCCTGTACGGCGCCGGCGCGGGCGCCGCCGCCTACCGGCGCCACCGCCGCACACCCCGCGCCCCCGCCGTCGAGAGCTACGCCAACGCGCCCGCCGAGCCCTCCGTGAAGTGGCTGCGCCGCACGGGCCTCAAGGAACTGGACCGGTTGCGGGACGCGCTCGCCACCGCCGAGGACGACGATCCCGGCCGCGAGTACGCGGTGTCCGCCTACGACGTCGCCCAGATCCTCCACGACGACGCCGCCGAGGACCCCGACCGCGCGCTCGACCTCGCCGGGGCGATCGTGCTGGCCCGCCAGGGCCGCGCCGCACTGACCAGAAGGATGGCGGCCGCACCGCCGCCCTGCTTCGTCAACCCGCTGCACGGCCCGTCCGCCCAGCGCCGCAAGGTGCAGCTGGGAGGCGGCGCCACACGGCGCCGCCCCGTCTGCACCGCCTGCGGCGCAAAGAACCCGTCGGCGCTCCGCGACCGGACCCTGAAGGTCCCGGGCCCGAACGGGCCGCGCCCGCACCACACCGTCCCCGGCGTCTGGAAGGACACCGGTTTCGGGGCGGACGGCAACCTGATCCCCCGCATCCAGGAGTATCTCGGTGTCGAGTGAACCGTCCCCGGGCGAGCGGCTCGCCGCGGCGCTGCGGCGCTCCCCGATCTACGTCGACCCGTCGCTGGCGTCCGCGCTCCCGCAGGCCGACCGCGCCCGGCTCGTCGCCAAGTTCCGCAAGCTGCCCGTACCGGTGTTCGTCGTCCTCGTCCCGCTGGTCAAGGGCGGCACGTGGAACGACGACGACCAACTCGCGACGGTCGTGCACGCGAAACTCGGCCGGGACGGCGTCTACATCACCTTCAGCGACATCGGCGACGACCTGCGGGCCAAGGAGTTCGGCGGCGACCACCAGGCCCGCTACGCGGCCTGGGCCGTCGCGTTCGACCGCGCCTACGACGACGCGCCCATCTCCACGCGCCTCGACCGGATCGCCGACCTCATGCTGTCGGGGAACGCGAAGAAGGAGTACGACCGCCAGTCCGCGGAGATCGAGAAGCGCGCCAAGAAGCGCCGCTCCGAGGAGGGCGGCACGGCCGGGGACGACGGCGCCGTCCTCCCGATCACGCTGGGCGCGGCGGGCGTCGCGGCCGCCGGTGTCGGCGGCCTGCTCCTGTGGCGCCGCCGCCGCATGGCGTCCGTCCACCGCGAGGGCAGCGCCCTCCTCCTGCCCCGGACGGTGTTCTCCACCGCGAAGCGCGCCAGCGAGGACCAGCTCCGCGAGCAGGCGTCCCACGAGGTCATCGCGTTCGGCGAACTCCTCGACACCACCGACGTCCCGGTGTCCGGAGAGCGGACCGGCGAGCTGATGACCCGGGCCCTGGACGCCTACCAGGCCGCCGGCAAGGTCCTGGACCGGTCGCGCGGCATCCCCGACCTGGCGGGCGTGCTCGTCCTGGTCGACCAGGGCCGCGACGCCCTGGCGTCCGCAAGGGCCCTCGCCTCCGGCGAGCCGGAGATCCCGCCGAGCCCGCTCTGCTTCTTCAACCCGCTGCACGGCGACGCGGGCCCCCGCATCGACTGGCGCCCCATCGGCTCCCGCCGCCGCCTCCGCGTCCACGCCTGCCGCGACTGCGCCCGCGCCGCCCGCGCCAAGAACACCCCCGACATCCTCATGGACCGCCGCGACGGCCGGGACGTCCCCTACTTCGAGGTCGACCCGACCCAAAGCCTCTGGGCCGAAACCGGCTACGGCCACCTGAGAGAAGACCTCATCGAAAGAATCCAAAGAGGAGAAGGTTAAAGCTGTGTACCCAGGGGGGGCTGTGTTGGTCCAGGGGGGCGACCCCCTGGAACCCCCGTCACGACGCAGGCGATCCTCACGCCGCCGTTGCGGTCTGTCGTGCCCGTTCCGACGAGCGCGGCGTCGCTGCGGTCGCCTGCGTCGGCGGGCATGCCCGCTGCGCTCGCTAGCGCTCGCTCCGCGTGCCTGCCCGTGATGCGGGCTGGGGTTGTCGGTCGGGTTTTTAAACGGGCCCTGGGCGCCCAGGTTGCGCCACGGGTCGGGCGGCCGGAGGGCGCCCAGCGCCCGGAGGCCGCACGACCCGCCGAGCCGGGCGACCGCAGCGACACGCCACAAACCCGCACGGGCACAACAACCGAAACCGTGGCGTGAGGATCGACCGGCTCGCAACGGGGGTTCCAGGGGGTCGCCCCCCTGGGCCAACACAACACGGGTCGGGCGGCCGGAGGGCGCCCAGCGCCCGGAGGCCGCACGACCCGCCGAGCCGGGCGACCGCAGCGACACGCCACAAACCCGCACGGGCACAACAACCGAAACCGTGGCGTGAGGATCGACCGGCTCGCAACGGGGGTTCCAGGGGGTCGCCCCCCTGGGCCAACACAACACGGGTCGGGCGGCCGGAGGGCGCCCAGCGCCCGGAGGCCGCACGACCCGCCGAGCCGGGCGACCGCAGCGACACGCCACAACCCGCACGGTCACGACAACAGAAACCGTGTCGTGAGGATCGACCGGCTCGCAACGGGGGGATTGGGGGGTCGCCCCCCAATGACTACGGCGCCAGCATGTCGGCCGTCAGGTTGGCCTCGGTGCCGGGGATGCCCTGGTCGGTGGCGCGCTTGTCGGCCATGGCGAGGAGGCGGCGGATGCGGCCGGCGATGGCGTCCTTGGTGAGGGGCGGGTCGGCGAGCTGGCCGAGTTCCTCGAGGGAGGCCTGCTTGTGCTCCAGGCGGAGGCGGCCGGCCTTGACGAGGTGGTCGGGGGCGTCGTCGCCGAGGATCTCCAGGGCGCGGGCGACGCGGGCGCCGGCGGCGACGGCGGCGCGGGCGGAGCGGCGCAGGTTCGCGTCGTCGAAGTTCGCGAGCCGGTTGGCGGTGGCGCGGACTTCGCGGCGCATGCGGCGCTCTTCCCAGGCGAGGACGCTGTCGTGGGCGCCGAGCCGGGTGAGCAGGGCGCTGATGGCGTCGCCGTCGCGGACGACGACGCGGTCGACGCCGCGGACCTCGCGGGCCTTGGCGTGGATCTTGAGGCGGCGGGCGGCGCCGACGAGGGCGAGGGCCGCCTCGGGGCCGGGGCAGGTCACCTCCAGCGACATGGAGCGGCCGGGTTCGGTGAGGGAGCCGTGGGCGAGGAACGCGCCGCGCCAGGCGGATTCGGCGTCGCAGGCGGCTCCGGCGACGACGTGCCGGGGCAGCCCGCGGACGGGCCGGCCGTTGTTGTCGATGAGGCCGGTCTGCCGGGCGAGCGACTCGCCGTCGCGGAACACGCGGACGACGTAGCGGTTGCCCTTGCGCAGCCCGCTCGGCGCGAGCACGACGACCTCGGAGGTGTGCCCGAACACCTCCGCGATGTCCTTGATCAGGCGCCGTGCCGCCACGCCGGTGTCGATCTCGGCCTCGATCACGATCCGCCCGCTGACCAGGTGCAGGCCGCCCGCGAACCGCAGCAGCGTCGAGACCTCCGCCTTGCGGCAGCACGGCTTCATGACCGTGAGCCTGCTCAGCTCGTCCTTGACCACACCGGTCATCGCCATCTGATGAACCCTCCCCCTATCGGACTCCCAGCAGTGTGGCCGATGCCGACCACGCGGGATGTCACTCGCTGAAAATCTGTACCAAGGCTTGGGCCAGCCGGGCGGGTTCATGACGCGGCGAGCCGTCGTCGGCGGCGACGTCGGCGAGGACCAGCCGCCCGCCGAGCGCCTGGACGGCCTTGTCGAGCGCCGCCGGGTCGTCCACCACGCCGCGGTCGGCCAGGACGACGTCGATCCGCAGGTCCGGGGCGTGCGCCTGCAGGACCTCGAGGTGGGTCTGCGGGGAGAAGTCGTCGGTCTCGCCGGGCTGCGGCGCGAGGTTCAGCGCGACGACGCGGCGGGCGCGGGCGGTGGTGAGGGCGCGGGCCAGCGCGGGCACCTTGAGGTGCGGCAGGACGCTGGTGAACCAGGAGCCGGGGCCGAACACGATCCAGTCGGCGTCCTCGACGGCGGCGAGGGCCTCGGGGCAGGCGGGCGGGTCGGCGGGCACGAGCGAGATGCCGAGCACGCTGCCGGGCGTCTTGGCGCACGCGACCTGCCCTTTGACCCGGGTGACCTCGTCGGGGCGGGCGGGGTCGGCGCCGCGCACCTCGGCGACGATGTCCATCGGGACGGCCGCCATCGGCAGGACGCGGCCGTGGGCGCCGAGGAGCCGGCCGACCCAGTCGAGGCCGGCGACGGTGGAGCCGCCGGTCTCGGCGCCGCCGAGCAGTTCCCACAGCGCGACGATCAGCAGGTTGCCGACGGCGTGGTCCTTCAGGTCGCCCTCGCTGCCGAACCGGTGCTGGACGACGTCCCGCCAGGTCTGGCCCCATTCGTCGTCGCCGCAGAGGGCGGCGAGCGCCATCCGCAGGTCGCCGGGGGGCAGCACGCCGAGCTCGCGGCGGAGCCGGCCGCTGGAGCCGCCGTCGTCGGCGACGGTGACGACGGCCGTCAGCCGGTCGGTGACGCGGCGCAGCGCCGACAGGGACGCGTACAGGCCGTGGCCGCCGCCGAGCGCGACGACCTTCGGGCCCTGCGTCGAGCCAGAGGGCTTCACCGTGCCGTTTCTCTCCTCGTCCGGGATCCGCGGGTGCTCATTCGCGGCCGAGGTCACGGTGGGCGACCTGCACCTCGATGCCCTCGTCCCGCAGCCGGGCGGCGATCTGCTCCGCCATGGCCACACTACGGTGTTTTCCACCGGTGCATCCCACGGCGAGCGTCACGTAGTGCTTGCCCTCGCGCTCGTAGCCCTCGGACAGCAGCCGCAGGACCTCCGAGTAGGCGTCCAGGAACTCCTTGGCGCCGCGCTGCCCGAGCACGTAGTCGCGGACGGCGGCGTCGCGGCCGGTCTTCGGGCGCAGCTCGGGCACCCAGTGCGGGTTCGGCAGGAACCGGCAGTCGACGACGAGGTCGGCGTCGACCGGCAGGCCGTACTTGTAGCCGAACGACACCACGGTGGCGCGCAGGCTGGACTCGCCGGTGTCGTTGCCGAAGAACCCGATGATCTTGTTGCGCAGCTCGTGCACGTTGAGCCCGCTGGTGTCGATCACCAGGTCGGCCTCGGCGCGCACCTCGCGGACCAGCTCGCGCTCGCGGGCGATGCCGTCGACCAGCCGGCCGTCGCCCTGCAGCGGGTGCGGGCGGCGGACGCTCTCGAACCGGCGCACCAGGTCGGCGTCGCTCGCCTCCAGGAACACCACCCGCGGGTGGACGCCGCGCGCCTCCAGCTCGGCGATCGAGGAGTGCAGGTCGGCGGTGAAGGCGCGGCTGCGCACGTCCACCACGACCGCGATGCGGGGCACGGCGTCCTTCACCCGGCCGCCGAGGTCGGCCATCGTGGCGAGCAGCCCCGGCGGCAGGTTGTCGACCACGTACCAGTCGAGGTCCTCCAGGGACTTGGCCGCGGTGCTGCGGCCCGCCCCCGACATGCCGGTCACGATCACGATGTCCGGGATCTTCGTCTCGCTGGTCATCCCCGTCTCCCCCTGTGCTCCCCGTCGCCCGTGCCGCCCGCCGCCTCGCGCGCCGGGACGGTACCGCCGTGCAGCGCCGCGACGATGCCCTCGGCGCTGCGCATGCCGATGCCCGGGACCTCGGCGACCTGCTCGGGCGTCGCGTCCTTCAGCCGCTTCAGCGAGCCGAAGTGCTTCAGCAGCGCCGCGCGCCGCGCCGGGCCCAGACCAGGAACGTTATCGAGTTCGCTGGCCGTCATGGACTTGGACCGCCGCTGCCGGTGGAAGGTGATGGCGAACCGGTGCGCCTCGTCGCGTACCCGCTGGACGAGGAACATGCCCTCGCTGTTGCGCGGCAGGATCACCGGGTCGGGTTCGCCGGGCAGCCACAGCTCCTCCAGCCGCTTGGCGATGCCGCACACCGCGATGTCGTCCACGCCCAGCTCGTCGAGGGCGCGCTGGGCGGCGGCGACCTGCGGCGGGCCGCCGTCGACGATCACCAGGTTGGGCGGGTAGGCGAACTTGCGCGGCCTGCCGGTCTCCGGGTCGATCGGCTGGTGCGCGCCCTCCTCGTCCTCCCGGTCGCCGAGGTGGTCGAGCTCGCCCAGCTTCTCGCTCTCGGCGAGGTAGCGGCGGAACCGGCGGGTGATCACCTCGTGGATGGAGCGGACGTCGTCCTGCCCCTCGACGGCCTTGATCGTGAAGCGGCGGTACTCGCTCTTGCGGGCCAGGCCGTCCTCGAACACGACCATGGACGCGACCACGTTCGTGCCCTGCAGGTTCGACACGTCGTAGCACTCGATGCGCAGCGGCGCCTCGTCCAGCTCCAGGGCCTCCTGGATCTCCTGGAGCGCGCGGCTGCGGGTGGTGAGGTCGGACGCGCGGCGCGTCTTGTGCTGCTTGAGCGCCTCGTGGGCGTTGCGCGCGACCGTCTCCAGCAGGGCCTTCTTGTCGCCGCGCCGCGGCACCCGCAGCCGCACCGGCCCGCCGCGCTGCTCCGACAGCAGCTCGGCCATGGCGTCGGCGTCGGGCGGCAGCGCCGGGACGAGCACCTCCCTCGGCACCGACTCGAGCTCGCCGTAGATCTGGATGAGGAAGTTCTCCACCAGGTCGGCGGTGGTGACCTCCTCGACCTTGTCGACCACCCAGCCGCGCTGCCCGCGGATGCGGCCGCCGCGCACGTAGAACACCTGGACGGCCGCCTCCAGCTCGTCCTCCGCGAAGGCGATCATGTCGCAGTCGGTGCTGTCGGGCAGCACGACGGCCTGCTTCTCCAGCGCCCGCTCCAGCGCGCGGATGTCGTCGCGGAGCCGAGCGGCGCGCTCGTACTCCTGGGACGCGGCGGCCTCGCGCATGTCGCGTTCGAGGCGCCGGATGAACCGGGCGGTGTTGCCCGCCATGAAGTCGCAGAAGTCGTCGGCGAGGAGGCGGTGCTCCTCCGGGGAGACGCGGCCGACGCACGGCGCGGAGCACTTGCCGATGTAGCCGAGCAGGCAGGGCCGGTCGAGCTGGTGCTGCCGCTTGAACACGCCGGCGCTGCACGTCCGGACGGGGAAGACGCGCAGGAGCTGGTCGACCGTCTCCCGGATCGCCCACGCGTGCGAGTACGGCCCGAAGTAGCGCACGCCCTTGCGCTTCGCGCCGCGCATCACCATCACCCGCGGGAAGTCCTCGTTCAGGGTGACGGCGAGGTACGGGTAGGACTTGTCGTCCCGGTAGCGGACGTTGAACCGGGGGTCGAACTCCTTGATCCAGGAGTACTCCAGCTGGAGGGCCTCGACCTCGGTGCCGACGACCGTCCAGTCGACCCGGGCGGCGGTCCGCACCATCGTCTGCGTGCGCGGGTGCAGCGACGAGAAGTCGGCGAAGTAGGAGTTCAGCCGCGAGCGCAGGCTCTTCGCCTTGCCCACGTAGATGACCCGGCCGTGCTCGTCGCGGAAGCGGTACACCCCCGGGGACTCCGGGACGGAGCCGGGGGCGGGTCGGTAGGTCGCCGGATCTGCCACGCTCAAGAGCCTAGTGGGCGGTACCGACACGCCGTGCTCCCGTGCGCGTCCGGCCCGGCCGGCGGCACGACCGGGGTGACATAGATCTCCCTTTCGGGTCGGATGACCACAAAGTGGAAGGAAAGGGAAGGTCGAACGGAGGTCACCGAGCTGCCGGAGGAGGTCGCCGCAAGCATGTCCGCGTTCTGGGCGTGGGCCGTCCTTGCGGGCGTCGTCGCCACGTCCGCGATCGTCGTGGAGGCCGGGCGCCGCCTGCTCGCCGGGCGGCTGTCGCACCGCTGGCCGGGCGTGGGCCGGGTCGCCCGCCGCGTCGCGGCCCCCGCCTTCGCGTTCGCGGCCGTCGTCAGCGCCAACGCCGCGATGCCTTACCACCTGCTGCACGGGCAGGCCGACGGCGCCGTCCGGCACGCGCTGCGGATCGCCGCCATCGGCGCCACGACCTGGCTGATCCTGCGGATCGGGTACGCGCTGAGCGACCCGCCGCTGGAGCGGCTGATGCGGATCGAGGGCGAGCGCAACCGGCGCGCCCGGCGGGCCCGCACCCAGATGCTGCTGCTGCGCCGGGTCGCGGCCGTGGTGATCGTGGTCCTGGCCGTCGGCGCGGCGCTGTTCACCTTCCCGGCGGTGCGCGCGGTCGGCGCCGGGGTGCTGGCCTCGGCGGGCGTCGCCGGGCTGGTCGTCGGCATCGCGGCGCGGCCCACCCTCGGCAACCTGCTCGCCGGGCTCCAGCTGGCGTTCAGCGACGCGCTGCGGCTGGACGACATCGTCGTCACCCAGGGCACCTGGGGGCGCGTCGAGGAGCTGACCCTGTCCTACGTCGTGCTCCGGCTCTGGGACGACCGGCGGATGATCTTCCCGGTGTCGCACTTCACCGAGCAGCCGTTCGAGAACTGGACCCGGCACTCCAGCCGCCTGCTTGGCTCGGTCGAGCTGCACGTGGACTGGACGGTGCCGGTCGAAAAGCTGCGGGCCGAGCTGTACTCGGCGCTCCAGGACAACCCGCTGTGGGACCGGCGCGAATGGGTGCTGCAGGTCGTGGAGACGCAGCCGAACGGGCTGATCACGCTGCGCGCGCTGATGAGCGCCGCCGACTCGGCGAGCACCTGGGACCTGCGCTGCGACATCCGCGAGCATCTCGTCGCCTACATCCGCGACCACCACCCCGAGGCGATCCCCCGGTTCCGCGTCGGGTCCGTCCCCGTCGCCGACGGCATGGCCCCTCCGGCCGGCGGCGCGGGGGTGGACGGCGCGGGGGTGGACGGTGCTGAGGTGGACGGCGCCGGGCCGACCGAGGGCGGTGCCTCGGCCGGGGTGAACGCGCCCGACGACCCCGACGCCGGGCGGGCCGGCGACGGGCGGGCCGGCGACGGGCGGGCCGCCCCGCCCGGGGACGGCCCGCCGCCGAAGCGGCTCAGGCGAGCATGATCTTGCCGCCCTCGACGGTGACCTTCCTGGCCTTCAGCGGCTCGTCCGCGGGCGGGTTCACCACCGAGCCGTCCTTGATGTCGAACTTGCTGCCGTGGCACGGGCAGTTGATCGTCCCGCCGGACACCGACCCGACGCTGCAGCCGCGGTGCGTGCAGGCGGCGGAGAACGCCGTGAACTGGCCCTGCTGCGGCTGGCACACGACGACCTCGGCGTCCTCGAACACCTTGCCGCCCCCCACCGGGATCTCGCCGGCGGCCGCGAGCGCGCCACCGCCCGCGCCGCCGCCGGTCCCCGGCTCCGCGCCGCCGTCCGCGCCGCCGGACCCGCCGCCGTCACCGGACCCGCCGCACGCGGCCGCCAGCCCGGCCACGCCCGCGAGTCCCGCGCCGATGAGCAGGGTCCTGCGGCTGCGCGGTTCCCCCGGCGCCCGCTCCGTCTCCTCCGCCTGCGTCCCGGACGCATCCGCCATGCTCGCCCCTCCGGTGTGCTCTCTCGTTCGGTCCATCACCGGGAAGCACGGACGCGCGCGCCAGATGGTTCAAACCGGAACCAAATCAGGTGACGACGATGCCCCCGTTCTTCACCTGGACGGGGTACTCGCGCAGCGGCCGATCCGCCGGCCCCTTCGCCACCGAACCGTCCGTGATCTTGAACTCGCTGCCGTGGCAGGCGCAGTTGATCAGTCCCTTCGCCACGCTGCCCACCGTGCAGCCCTGGTGGGTGCAGACCGCCGTGAACGCCTTGAAGGTGCCCTCGGTGGGCTGCGTCACCACGACCTTCTCGGTCCCGTTGATCTTGCCTCCGCCGACCGGGACGTCCGCGGCCTTCGCGATCTCCTTGCCCTTGAGGTCCTCCGCGGACTTCTCCCCGCCGCCCGACCCGCAGCCGGCGAGCGCGGCCGCGCCCAAGACCCCGGCGCCGCCGTACAGCACCGCACGCCGCCCGATATCCCCGTCCCCGGCAGCCCGGGGCGTCGCGTTCTCTCCCATGGGTCCCATCTTGGTGGACGGGCCCCCGGGCCTCGAACCGGCCCCGCCGCGGACCCGCGGGACCGGACGCCCGGCCGGACCGGACGCCTAATGGGAGCTGCCGGGTCGGCCACTGCTGACAGACTCGGTGCCTGGTAGCCGCCGGTGAGTGAGCACTTCCATCGCCTGGACCGTGGAGTCC